>CAVSGL010000009.1:0-40234 GCA_963727465.1 uncultured Solirubrobacterales bacterium
GGGGGCGCCCCGGTGCGCCTGCTCGAGGCGCACGAGCGGCTCGGCGGCCGCGCCCGCAGCAAGAACGGCCCCTACAAGGCCAACCTCGGCCCCCACGTCATCTACAAGGACGGCCCTCTCTGGGACTGGCTCGCCGAGCGCGACCTGCTCCCCGCCTACGCCGGCCCGCCGCTCTCCGGCATTCGCTTCCGCTGGCAGGGCAAGGCGCGGCGCACGCCGCCGCTCGGCACGGTCCCCTCGGTCCTGCGCCTGCGCGGACGCGAGGCGCCGGTCGACGTCGACTTCCGCAGCTGGGCGACCGCCCACAGCGACGAGCGCACCGCCGCGATGCTCTCCGCCGCCGCCGGCGTCTACTCCTTCCACCACGACCCCGGCGAGCTCTCCGCCGCCTTCGTCTGGCAGCACACGGTGCGCGTGCTGCTCAGCCCGCCGCCCGCCGCCCGCTACCTGATCGGCGGCTGGGGCGCCCTGATCGACTCGCTCGAGCGCCGCCTGCGGCAGCTCGGGGTCGAGGTCGAGACCGGCTGCCAGGTCGACTCGCTGCCGGGCGCCCGACGATCGTCGCCACCGAGCTCGCCCAGGCGCGCGAGCTGCTCGGCGACGACTCGCTGGACTGGCCGGCCGGCGACACGCTCTGCCTCGACCTCGGCCTGAGCCGCCGCCGCGGCGACCCGTTCGTCGTCTCCGACCTCGACGAGGCGGGCTGGATCGAGCGCTTCAGCGCCGCCGACCCGTCGCTGGCGCCCGAGGGCGAGGAGCTGGTCCAGGCGCAGCTGCCCGTCCGCCCCGGCGAGAGCGCCGATGCCGCGGCGCTGCGGCTCGACCGCCTGCTCGACGCGGGCCTGCCCGGATGGCGCGAGCGCGAGACCTGGCGGCGGCGCCAGCGGATGACCGCCCGCAGCGGCCCGCTCGACTACCCGGGCACGAGCTGGCGCGACCGGCCGGCGATCGACCGCGGCGACGGCGTCTACCTCGCCGGCGACATGGTCGCCGCGCCCGGCCTGCTCTCGGAGGTCTCCTGGGCGAGCGCGCTCGAGGCGAGCCGCCTGGCGCTCAGCTCACCGCTTCGATCGCCCGTTCGATCCGCTTGAGCGACGGGCCGTCCTGCAGGGTGCGGGTGCCGCGCGGGCCGTTGACGATCATCGCGATCCCGGTGCGGATGCCGAGGCTCGTCCCCAGTTCTTCGTCGGCTTCCAGCTTCTTCGCGATCGCGCCGCCGGAGCCGCCGTGTTCGTCGAGGTATTCCTGCCATTCGGGCACGTCGAGCTCGCCGATCGAGCCGGCGATCGAGGCCATGAACTCGTTGTCGACGCCGAAGCGCCGCGCCTCTTCCTGGTTGCGGAAGAAGAGGTAGGTGTACTGCCAGCCGTAGCCCTGCTGGGCCGCCGCTTCGGCGCCGAAGAAGCCGAGCTCGAGCGGGTTTTCGGCGACCGAGTAATGGCGCATCAGCAGCTTCACGTCGCCGGCGCGGACCGCCCCGTTGACCAGCGGCGGGATCGTTTCGAGGAAGTCTTCGCGGCAGTTGCCGCACTGCAGGTCGTTGAAGACCTGGATCGAGACCGGCGCGTCGGAGGACCCCAGCCGCTCTTCTTCCTGCGGCACGCCGCCGAAGATTTCCTGGGCGTTGGCGATGCCCTCCACGCGCACGACGTTGCTGTCCGGCTTGCGGGTCGAGATCTGGACCACGGCGTAGCCGAGGGCGAAGAGCGCCAGGCCGAGAACGAGGATCACCCAGAGGCGGCCGCGGCGGGGAATCGGGGTCGCTGCTGCTTCGGACATTCCGCCCATTATTGCAAAAGAAATAAATTAAGAATAAATAATTGGATTACTTGGGAGGTAAGAAGTGGAGAATGAACTGAGGGGGTGAGAGTTTGTGGACGAGATGAGAATGAAGAGGGAGGAGGTGATAGGTAAATGAGTGGAGATGTATGTGAAGATATTAAAAGGGAGGATAGATAAGAAGATATAAGAGTAATAAATGAGAAAGAAAGAGGGAAAAGAAAAGAAGAGAAAAAAAAAAATAAAGTTTCACTAGACTCGCCGCCGTGGAGGAGCGGGGAACCCATTCGACCACGCTTGCAGACCTCTTGCCGCGCGCCGCGCGGATGTACGGCGACGCCCCGGCGGCGATGTTCAAGCAGGACGACGCCTGGGTCAAGCGCAGCTTCAAAGAGGTCGAGGAGACGGTGCGCGGGCTCGCCCTCGGCCTGGTCGAGCTCGGCGTCGGCAAGGGCGACAAAGTCTCGATCCTCGCCAACACGCGGCCCGAGTGGACCTACTGCGACTTCGCCGCGCTCTCGATCGGCGCCACGGTCGTGCCGATCTACCAGACCAACTCGCCCGAGGAGTGCCAGTACGTGCTGGAGAACTCCGACGCCAAGGTCGTCGTGGTCGAGGACGACGAGCAGATCGAGAAGATCCGCGCCGTCCGCGACCGGCTGCCGCTGCTCGAGCACGTCGTGCGGATGACCGGCTCGAGCGAGGACGCGATCTCGCTCGACGACCTCGCCGCGCGCGGCGCCGGCCGCGACGCCGCCGAGTGGGAGCGGCTCTGGCAGGCGGTCACGCCCGAGGACATCTGCACCTTCATCTACACCTCGGGCACGACCGGGCCGCCGAAGGGCTGCGTGATCAGCCACGGCAACTACCGGGCGATGCTCGACATGGTCAACCAGAACAGCGTGATCGAGGGCGAAGACGTCACCTACCTCTACCTGCCGCTCGCCCACTCCTTCGCCCTGCTGATCCAGCTCGGCAGCTTCGACCTCGGCGCGACGATCGCCTACTGGGAGCGCGACCCGCTGAAGATCATGCCCAACCTGGCCGAGGTGAGGCCGACCTACTTCCCCTCGGTGCCGCGCATCTTCGAGAAGATCTACACCCTCGCGACCAGCGCGATGGAGAAAGAGGGCGGCCTGAAAAAGGCGGTCTTCGACTGGTCGATCCGGGTCGGCGGCAGGGTGCGCGAGCTGGAACGGGCCGGGCGCGAGCCGGGCTTCCTGCTGCGCAAGCAGTACGAGTTCGCCGACAAGAAAGTCCTGGCGAAAATCCGCGGCCTGTTCGGCGGCCAGCTGCGCCTCGCGGTCTCCGGCGCGGCGCCGATCAGCCCCGACATCCTGCGCTTCTTCGACGCCGCCGGGGTGCTCGTGCTCGAGGGCTGGGGGATGACCGAGACCTCGACCGCGGCGACGATCTCCACCCCCGAGGACTTCAAGATCGGCACGATCGGCAAACCCTTCCCCGGCTGCGAGGTGAGGATCGCCGAGGACGGCGAGATCCTGGTCAAGGGGCCCAACGTCTTCCAGGGCTACTACAAGAACGAGCAGGCGACCCGCGAGACGATCGTGGACGGCTGGCTGCACACCGGCGACCTCGGCTCGATCGACGAGGACGGCTTCATCACGATCACCGGCCGCAAGAAGGACATCATCATCACCGCCGGCGGCAAGAACATCACCCCGGCCAACCTCGAGAGCGAGATCAAGCAGCACCCGCTGGTCTCGCAGTGCGTGGTGGTCGGCGACCGCAAGCCCTACCTGGTCGCCCTGGTCACCCTCGACCCCGAAGAAGCCGTCGCCTACGCCTCCGAGCACGGCCTGCCGGAGGACCCGGCACAGCTCGCCGGCAACGGCGAGGTGCGGGCGGCGATCGAGGCCCACCTGGCGAAGGTGAACGAGAAATTCGCCCGGGTCGAGCAGGTGAAGAAGATCGCGATCCTCCCCGAGGACCTCTCGCAGGAGAGCGGCGAGCTGACGCCGACGCTGAAGGTCAAGCGCGCCGTCGTCGCCGACAAGCACCAGGGCGAGATCGAGCAGCTCTACGCGAGCTGAGCTTCTTCGTCGCGCTCGACCGCGCGGCGCACGCGCCGCTGCGAGATCTCCAGGCCGTGCCGCTCGGCGATCTCCTTGTAGCGGTCGTAGTCCTGGGCCAGCGTCGCGGTGACCGACTCGAAGCCGTGGCGGGCGATCTGCAGGCGCCGCGAGTAGTCCATGATCGGCGTGCCGAACATCAGCTCGTCGTTCGGCTCGGGCTCGATCAGGACGATGTCGACGCCCTTGTATTTCTCCTGCCAGTGCTCGACCGCCTGGTGCAGGCGGGCGTGGGCGATCAGGCGGAAGACCTGGTTGGCGATCGCCGGCAGGCCCATGTCGGCGACGCGGCGCACGCGGGTGCCGAAGACGGTGGGGATCGTCTGCTCGAAGTCGTTGACGTAGGGGACGAGCGGGTTGACGACGAGGATGAACTTCGCCCCCTTCTCGACCGCGATGTCGACGTTGGTGGTCGAGCGGATGCCGCCGTCGACCAGCTGGCGGCCCTTCAGGTCGACCGGCTTGTAGACGACCGGCAGCGCGGTCGAGCAGGCGATCGCCTTGGAGATCGGCACGTCGTCCCAGCCCGGCTCGCCGAAGACGAGGCGCTCGCAGGTGTCGAGGTCGGTGGCGGTCAGGTAGAGCTCTTTGTCGAGCAGGCGGAAGTCGTTCTCCCGGCCGGCGTCGGTCAGCGCCCCCTCGACGTATTCGGCGATCCCCTTGTTCGAGTAGAGGCCGGTGGGCAGCGCCTCGGCGAGGCCGACGCCGATGTCGATCGCCGAGAAGTCGCCCATCGCGACCAGGCGCCGCATCAGCTCCAGCGTGCGCAGCGGCAGCAGCGCCGCTTTCTGCAGGAAGCCGAGGTAGTTGAACCTGAGCGCCTTGCCGAGGTCGAGGTCCTCGAGATCGGACGGTTCGCGCTCGTTGATCACCTGCATCATTTCGTCGGGCGTGACCCCGTTGGCGAGCATCGTCGCGACAAAGGAGCCGGCGCTGGTGCCGACGTAGATGTCGAAGTTGTTGACCGTGCTGTTGACCGCGAGCAGGTCGAGCGCCCGCAGGGCGCCGATCTCGTAGACGCCGCCGGTGAAGCCGCCGCCGCCGAGCACCAGGGCGGTCTTCGACGGCCGCTTGCGGCTTTTGCCGCGAACCTTGCGGCGGGCGGGCGACTCGATGTCGACAACCTTGCCCATAAACACGGATTATCTCAGATGCATCGGGCGGGCCTGTCTCCCCGCTACCTTGCGCAGGATTTCCGTGTTGGTAACTGGGATGAGACGAGTCGCGCTCTGCCTGCTGTTGCTCCTGCTCCTCTTCCTGCCCGCGACGGCGAGTGGGGCTGGGAAGGGCTGCCAGGAAATGAAGCGACGCCTGGTTTATGGCGGTGGCGCCGCCAGCGGGCTGTTCGTGCTCGATGCCGATACCGGCAAGCCGGTCTGTGCGCGGGCGGCGAAGCGGCCGCGGATCCTCGCCTCGAACACGAAGCTGTTCACGACCTCGACCGCGCTGACTCGCTTCGGGCCGAGGTACCGCATCGTCACCAAGCTGCTCAGCGACGGCACGCTCGACCCGCGCGGCGTCCTGCACGGCAGCCTCTGGCTGCAGGGGGCCGGCGACCCGACGCTCGGCGTGCCCTCCTTCTACGACCGCTACGGCGGCGGCCTCGGCACCAACCTGCTCGCGCTGAAGGGCGCAGCTGCGGCGCGCCGGCGTGCGGCGCGTGACCGGGCGGCTCTACGACGACGACAGCGTCTTCGACCGCCTGCGCGGCGTCGCCGACTCGGGCTACGCCACCAGCCCCTACATCGGCCCGCTCTCCGGCCTCTCCTTCGACTCCGGCTACCGCGGCTCGATCTCCCAGGGCTTTGCCTCCGACCCGGCGAAGCTCGCCGCGAGCAAGCTGGCGCGGGCGCTGCGCAGCGGCGGCGTCTCCGTCCGCACGCAGGTCGCCCACGGCGTCACGCCCCCCGGCGCCCAGGCGCTGGCGAGCGTGCGCTCGCCGACGATGTCGCAGATCGTCGCCGCGACCGACGTCTACTCGAACAACTTCTTCGCCGAGATGCTGGTCAAGCTGCTCGGCGCCCACTTCGGCGGCGCCGGCACGACCGCGGCCGGCACGCCAGGTGGTCGAGCGCTTCGCCCGCGCCCACGGCTCCGGCGTCCACGCGGTCGACGGCTCCGGCCTGACCCGCGGCAACCGCGCCTCGCCGTTCCAGGTCGCCCGCCTGCTGCAGGCGATGCGCCGGTCGCGGGTCGGCGAGGAGCTGATCGGCGACCTCGCCGTCGCCGGCAAGAGCGGCACGGTCGACGAACGCATGCACGGCACCGCCGCCTACGGCCGCTGCCACGTCAAGACCGGCACCCTGACCGGCGTCAGCGCCCTCTCCGGCATCTGCGAGAACCGCAGCGGCCGCACGATGATCTTCTCGATCCTGATGAACAGCGTCAGCGACCTCACCCTCGCCCACTACGAGCAGGACAAGATCGCCGCCGCCGTCGCCTCCTACTGACCGCGGCGCTTGCGCCGTTCCTCTCGCCTGTCGAGGTAGATCAGGGTTCCGAACATCGCGACCCATGAGACCACGAGGACCAGTTGCAGCACGCCTTCGCCCGCGTGCCGGAAAATGAAGACACCAGGGAAAAGGATGATCGCCCCAACCAGGGCGCTGATGTTCGCGTTTCTCAGGTTCACATCTCAGATCAGACAAGATAGCGAATTGTGATGTCTGCAATGATCGCCAGTCCTCCGCCAACCCCGCCCAAATATGCACCTCTTAGGGCTTGGCCTTCGAGCGCCGGGCGAGAATGCCTCATCAAGACTCCACGGAGGCCAATCACGAATCCACCGAGGAGCATCCCGGCGCCCACCGCCGCAGCAGTACCCTCGACCAACGAGGTCAGTGGGCCGATCTGAGCGAGTGGCATGCGCCGATCGTGCCTTCCCCGGACGCGCGCGTGGCGCGCTGAATGTGCCGAGAGGCAAAATCTTTTGAGCCGAATCGCGCGCACGCCACCAGCCGCCGGACCCGGCACCTAGAATCGGCCCCGTGCGCGTGCTGCTGACCAACGACGACGGGATCTCCGCCCCCGGGCTACAGGCCGCGCGGCGGGCGCTGCGCGAGATCGACGGGGTCGAGGTCGAGGTGATCGCGCCGGACTCGAACCGCAGCGCGACGGCGCGCAGCATCACCACGCGCTCGCCGCTGAGCGTCGAGGAGGTCGAGTTCGGCGACGGCGACCGCGGCTTCGCCACCGACGGCACGCCGGTCGACTGCGTGCGCTTCGCCGAGCTCGGGCTGGTCGGCGAGCGCCCGGACCTGATCGTCTCCGGGATCAACCACGGCGCCAACCTCGGCGACGACATCACCTACTCGGGCACGGTCGCCGCGGCCTTCGAGGGCATCGTCCTCGGCATCCCCGCGGTCGCGATCTCCCAGCAGTCCTCGGGCGGCGGCATGGGCTACGTCTCGCGGCCGCTTCGACTTCTCCGTCGCCGCGGCCTTCCTCGCCCAGCTCGTCGCCGCGCTGAAGGACGAGCCGATGCCGCCGGAGACGCTGGTCAACGTCAACTGCCCCGCCGGCGAGCCGACGCGGGATCGAGGTGACCAGGCTCGGCAAACGCGTCTACAACGACGAGCTGAAGCTGGTCTCCGAGGACGAGGACGGCAGGCGCCACTACGAGATCTACGGCTGGCAGCCGGGCTTCGAGGAGCGCGAGGAGACCGACCTGATGGCGGTCTCCGAGGGCCGGATCGCGGTCACGCCGATCCACTTCGACCTCACCGACCACGGCGAGCTCGACCGCCTGCGCGCCTGGCCGCTGGAGCGGATGCTGGCGGCGATCGCCCCCTCCTCGGTGTGAGCGCCGCGGCCGACGAGAAACGGGCGGCGGAGCTGCGCCGCGAGCTGGCGCGCCACAACCACCGCTACTACGTCCTCGACGACCCGCTGATCGGCGACGACGAGTACGACGCGCTGCTCGACGAGCTGCGCGACATCGAGGCCGAGCACCCGCAGCTGCGCACGCCCGACTCCCCGACCCAGCGCGTCGGCGCGCCGCCGCTCGACCGCTTCGAGCAGGTCGAGCACCCCGAGCAGATGCTCTCGCTGGCCAACGCGCGCAACGAGGAGGAGCTGCGCGCCTGGGAGACGCGGGTGCGCAACCACCTCAAGCGGCTCGACATCGACAGCGCCGAGTTCAGCTACACGACCGAGCCGAAGATCGACGGCCTGGCGATCGCCCTGACCTACGAGAACGGCGTGCTGACCCGCGGCGCGACCCGCGGCGACGGGCGGATCGGCGAGGACGTGACCCGCAACCTGCGCACGATCGGCGCGATCCCGCTGAGCATCGAGGACGCGCCCGAGCTGGTCGAAGTGCGCGGCGAGGTCTACCTGCCGATCGCCGACTTCAAAGCCCTGAACGAGCGCCGCGCCGAGGCCGGCGAGCCGACCTTCGCCAACCCGCGCAACTCGGCCGCCGGCTCGATCCGCCAGCTCGACCCGGCGCTCGCCGCCGAACGGCCGCTCTCGATCTGGTGCTACGGGCTCGGCGCGATGCGCGGCCTCGACCCCGGCAGCCACCGCGAGGAGGTCGAGTGGCTGCGCGAGCGCGGCTTCAAGGTCAATCCCGACACCGACCACCACGAGGAGATCGAGTCGGTGGTCGAGCGCTGCCGCTGGTGGGAGGAGCGGCGCGAGCAGCTCGACTACGAGATCGACGGCGTCGTCGTCAAGATCGACGAGCGGGCGCTGTGGCGCGAGCTCGGCGTGGTCGGGCGCGAGCCGCGCTGGGCGATCGCCTGGAAGTTCGCGCCGACGACGGCGACGACGAAGCTGCTCGACGTCGTCTGGAACGTCGGCCGCACCGGCCACCTGGTGCCCTTCGCGATGCTCGAGCCGGTCCACGTCGGCGGCGTCACCGTCTCCACCGCGACCCTGCACAACGAGGAGGACCTGGCGCGCAAGGACGTCCGCGTCGGCGACGAGGTCGTGGTGATGCGGGCCGGCGACGTGATCCCGCAGGTCGTCGCGCCGCTGATCCAGCGCCGCAAGAAGGGCGCCCGGCGACCCCGGCCGCCGAAGAAGTGCCCGGCCTGCGGCACGCCGACGGTCAAGCCCGAGGACGCCGTGTTCACGATCTGCCCCAACCGCTCCGGCTGCCCCGGCCAGTCCTTCCAGCACGTCAAGCACTTCGTCAGCAGGGGGGCGATGGACATCGACGGGCTGGGCGAGAAGCAGGCGCTGCGCTTCCTCGAAGAAGGGCTGATCGCCGACGTCGCCGACATCTACGAGCTCGACGAGGAGCGGCTCGCCGGCCTCGAGGGCTTCGGCGAGGTCTCCGCCCGCAACCTGGTCGCGGCGATCGACGCCTCGCGCGGGCGGCCGTTCAAACGGGTGCTCTACGCGCTCGGCCTGCCCGGCGTCGGCTCGGTCACCGCGGAGGCGCTGGCCGACCACTTCGGCTCGATCGACGCCCTGCACGAGGCCGATCCGGAGCGGATCGAGGAGGTCGAGGGCGTCGGGCCGATCATGGCGGTGCAGATCGCCGAGTCGCTGGCCGACGAGCCGACCTGGGAGTTGATCGAGAAGCTGAAGGACAGGGGTCTGCGGCTGGAGGCCGACGAGAACGAACGCCGCGCCGAGGGCGGCCCGCTGGAAGGCAGGTCCCTCGTCCTCACCGGCACCCTGCCCGAGCTGACCCGCGAGCAGGCGGCGGCGCTGATCAAGTCCGCCGGCGGCAAGGTCGTCAACTCGGTCTCGAAGAAGACCGACTACGTCGTCGCCGGCGAGAACCCCGGCTCGAAGCTGGCCAGGGCGGAGAAATTCGAGACCGAGATCCTCGACGAAGCCGGCCTGCGCGCCCTGCTCGCTTGACCGCCGTCCGGCTCGACATCGAGTACGACGGGAGCGGGTTCAGGGGTTGGGCCGCCCAGCCGGGACAGCGGACGGTGCAGGGCGAGCTGGAGGCGGCGCTGGCGACCGTGCTGCGCGAGCCGGTGCAGCTGACCGTCGCCGGCAGGACCGACACGGGCGTGCACGCGCTGGGTCAGGTGGCGAGCTTCGGCACCGAGGCGGAGGTCAGGGGCGACCTGGCGCGGCGGCTCAACGGCGTCGGACCGGTTGACATCGCCGTGACGGCCGCGATGCCGGTCGCGGACGGCTTCGACGCGCGCCGCGACGCGAAATCGCGCAGCTACCTCTACCGCGTCCTCGCCCGCTCGGCTCCGAGCCCATTCGAGCAGGGCCGCGCCCTCTGGTGGCCGCACCGCATCGACCTGGAGACGCTCGAAGCCTGCGCCGCGGCGTTGCCGGGCACCCACGACTTCACCGCCTTCACCCCCACCCAGACCGACCACGTCCGCTTCGACCGCGACGTCCTCGCCGCCGAATGGACCCGCGACGGCGACGTCCTCAGCTTCCGCATCACCGCCGACGCCTTCATGCGCAACATGGTCCGCGTCCTCGTCGGCACGATGCTTAGGGAAGCATCCGATCCCCCCCAGGGGATACAAGGCTTCCAGAAGCTGTTGACGGGGGCGCCACGCTCCGCCGCCGGGCCGACGGCGCCACCACACGGGCTGTACCTCGAGTCGGTGGCCTACGGCTGAAGGGGAGGCCCAGGGGGTGTCCCCGCGGCAGCGGCGTCCTCTTTTTCGCCCCAACCACCTGCGGGCGCCAGCTTCAAACGTCTCCCGGCGAAAAACCCAGCAACGCGGGGACACCCCCTGGGCCTCCCCTACTGCGACGTCAGACCAGCTCGAGGTAGACCATCTCGGTCGAGTCCGAGCGGCGCGGGCCCAACTTGACGATGCGGGTGTAGCCCCCGGGCCGCTCCGTGTAGCGCGGGGCGACCTCCTCGAACAGCTTGTGCACGACGAACTTGTCGTTGTGCAGGGTCGCGAGCGCCTGCCGGCGCGCGTGCAGGTCGCCGCGCTTGGCGAGCGTGATCAGCTGCTCGACCTCGGGCTTGACCGCCTTCGCCTTCGCCTGGCTGGTCTTGATCCGCTCGTGCTCGATCAGCTGCTTGGAGAGGTTGGCGAGCAACGACTCCCGATGCGCCGCGTCGCGGCTCAGCTTGTTTCGCTTCCTGCGGTGGCGCATCGGATTCTCGCTCGCCCGTCCCCTCGCTAGTCCTGGGAGAGATCGAGACCGCGCGCCTGGAGGGTCTCGATCACTTCCTCGATCGATTTCGAGCCGAAGTTGGGGATCGCGTTCAGCTCCGAGCGGGTCTTGCGGACCAGGTCGCCGACCGTCTGCACGCCGGCGCGCTTGAGGCAGTTGTAGGAGCGCACGCCGAGCTCGAGCTCCTCGATCAGGATCTCGTCGAGGCCGTTGTTCGCCGCGTTGCCGCCGTCACCGCCGACGGCGGAGAGGCCGTCGCCGCCCGGCAGCGCCGGGGCGATCGCCTCGCGCGCGGTCAGCTCCTCGACCCGCTCGGCGTCGGTAAAGATCGCCAGCGTCTTGATCAGGATCTCGGAGGCCTCGCGCAGCGCCGCGGCCGGCTCGATCGAGCCGTCGGTCTCCAGCTCCAGGGTCAGTTTGTCGAAGTCGGTCCGCTGGCCGACACGGGCGGTCGCGACCGAGTAGGAGGCGCGCCGGATCGGCGAGAAGATCGAGTCGATCGGGATCACGCCGATCGGCTGGTCGTCGGACTTGTTCTCCTCGGCGGGCGAGTAGCCACGACCGCGGCCGATCGTCAGGTAGACCTCGAGCTTGGTTTTTTTCTCGAGCGTCGCGATCGGCGCGTCCGGGTTGAGGATCTCGACGCCGGAGGGTAGGTCGATGTCCTTCGCCTTGACCTCGCCCGGGCCGGTCGCCACCAGCGGCGCCTCGACCTCGTCGGCATCGGTGTGCATGCGGACGACGAGGTCCTTCAGGTTGAGGACGATGTCGGTGACGTCCTCCTTGACGCCCGGCACGCTGGAGAACTCGTGCGCGACGCCCTCGATGCGGACGCTGGTGACGGCGGCGCCGCCCAGCGAGGAGAGCAGGACGCGACGAAGGCTGTTGCCGAAGGTGTAGCCGAAGCCCTTGTCGAGCGGCTCGATCGTGAACGTGCCGCGACGGTCGTCGGCTTTCTCTGCGGTGATACGAGGGACCTGAAAGTCAGTGGTCATGAGTTCCTTGCGTATGGGTGTTTCAGAATCGGGTCCGGACTACTTGGAGTACAGCTCGACGATCAGCTGCTCCTGCACCGGCGCCGAGATCTCCGCGCGCTCGGGATAGCGCAGGACCTTGGCGGTGAGCGAGTCGTGGTCGGCCTGCAGCCAGGCCGGCACGGTCGAGACGAGCTCGGTCGCTTTGCGAATCGTGTCGGTTGCCGCTGAGTTCGACTTTGATCGAGATCACGTCCTCGGGGCGCACCTGGTAGGAGGGCACGTCGACCCGCCGGCCGTTGACCAGCCAGTGCCCGTGACGGACGAGCTGGCGGGCCTGGCGGCGCGAGGCGGCGAAGCCGAGCCGCACGAGGACGTTGTCGAAGCGGGACTCCAGCAGTCGCAGCAGGTTCTCGCCGGTGACGCCGTCCTGGCGCGAGGCCTTCTCGTAGTAGGCGCGGAACTGGTTCTCGAGCACCTGGTAGTAGCGGCGGGTCTTCTGCTTCTCGCGCAGCTGCACCCGGTACTCGGACTGCCGCATGCGGCCGCGGCCGTGCTCGCCGGGCGGGTAGGAGCGGCGCTCGACACCGCACTTGTCGGTGAAGCAGCGCTCGCCCTTGAGGAAGAGCTTCTGGCCCTCGCGGCGGCACTGCTTGCACTGTGCGCCGGTATCGCGTGCCATTAGACCCGCCTCCGCTTCTTCGGGCGGCAGCCGTTGTGGGCCTGCGGCGAGACGTCCTTGACCGTGGTCACGTCGAGGCCGGCGGCCTGGAGGGAGCGGATCGCGGTCTCGCGACCCGAGCCGGCGCCCTTGGCGAAGACCTCGACTTTTTCGAGCCCGTGTTCCATCCCCTTCTTCGCCGCCGCGTCGGCGGTTACCTGCGCGGCGAACGGGGTCGACTTGCGCGAGCCTTTGAACCCGGCCGAGCCGGCCGACTCCCAGGCGATCACGTTGCCCTGGGTGTCGGTCAGGGTGACGATCGTGTTGTTGAAGGAGGTCTTGATGTGCGCCTGGCCGTAGGCGATGTTCTTTTTCGCCCGCCGGCGCGCGCGGCCTTTTGCTGGTTTTTTCGCGGCTGCCATCTCTCCCCCTACTTCGGCGACGGCGCCTTGCGCTTGCCGGCGATGCTCATCCGGCGCGGGCCCTTGCGGCCGCGCGCGTTGGTCTTCGTCCGCTGGCCCCGCACCGGCAGGCCGCGCCGATGGCGCAGGCCGCGGTAGGAGCCGATCTCCATCAGCCGTTTGACGTCCTGGGAGCGCTCGCGCCGCAGGTCGCCCTCGACCTCGCGCCGCTCGACCGCCTCGCGCAGCTTCACGACCTCTTCCTCGGTCAGGTCCTTGACCTTGGTGTTGGGGTCGACGCCGGCCTCGCCGACGAGTTCCTGCGCGGTGGAGCGACCGATGCCGAAGATGTAGGTGAGGCCGATCTCGGTCCGCTTGTCGACCGGGATGTTGATGCCCGCGATGCGCGCCATCTAGATGCCTGCCTTCCTGGCCGAGTGCGCCCGGGGGGCCGACTGGCCGAGCAGATCAAGGACGCAGGGCGCAGCCTTTGCTGGTTGCAAAGGCAAGCCCGAGGACGCAGAGATGCGAAGTGCCAGGCGGGTCATCCGGGTGTGCTTGGTCGGGGAGGCAGGCATCTAACCCTGCCTCTGCTTGTGGCGGGGATTCGAGCAGATCACAAGGACCGCCCCGTTGCGGCGGATCACCTTGCACTTTTCGCACATCGGCTTTACGGAAGCTCGGACCTTCATTGCTCCGGGGTTCGTCTGACTACAGGACTCCCGCCCGCCCCATGAATCGGACAGGCAGGCACAAACGGCCCTGTGGGCCGACCGGGAAAGATAGCAGGGGAGGCGCTTCGGGACCTGCTTGGTGGGGCAGGACGGCGTGGTCCTCGGGGGAATTGGCCACCGCGCTTTGCGCGGTGGAATGCAGAGCGCGGCTGCGCCGCGCATTTGACAGATTGCATTTCGCCGCTTCGCGACATTCCCCCGAGAACCACACCGACCTGCCAAACGGCGCCCCGAAGCGCTTGGCGGGAGCTGGGAAGGGACGGGGGGTCAGGCGGGGATTCGAGCGCCTACGTCGAGGCGGACCGGGCGGTCCGGGGCGGCGATCGCCGCGCGAGCGACCGCTATCAATGATTCGGCATCCAGGCGATAAATCTGTGCCGCAGTCCGAAGCGGTTTCTCGAAGTCCAGCTGGCGAGTCCCGATCACATCGATCGCCACCGGACAACCATCGTGGATGCTGACGATCACCGCGCCATTTTCGACGTCCTCCCCGTATGCCGGCCGGTCGAGCTCGGCCAAGTCAATTCGAATCGTGTCGCCCTCGCTGTCGTAATCGGCCCGCATCAGTTTCGCCTTTCGTGGATTGTGACAATAAGCTCCGGATCGTCAAGAGCGACTCAAGAGCGACGACTACGCGGACTCGGATACCCCGGACATAGCCGGTGTATCGCGGGCGCGCTTTCTCGTCACAATCGATTCGCACAGCAGCTTCGATTACGCGTTCAATGTCAGCGACCGACACCCGAAGCCTCCGCGCTTCGTTCTTGGCATGCCGAGTGAGACGCATGCATGCCCAAGGGCTGAGAGCGAGAAGCTCTCCCCCGCAATGCGCCTATTTGCGGCGAGGATCAGCCAAACTGACCGCCGGAGCCGCCGACGAGAGCGGGGATGAACCGGACCTTAGGATGAGCGTCAATCAGTGATGCGCGGGCCCAACTCAAGCCGCACAGGCCGATCGGGGGCCGCGAGCGTCGCCTGGGAAATCGCGATCAGAGCTTCGGCGTCCAACTGATGGCGCTCGGCGGCGATCTGAAGCGGCTTCTCGAAATCGTGCTTTCGAGTGCCGATCACATCTATCAGGGCAGGGCGACCGTCGCAAAACCCGACGATCACCGCACCGTCTTCGACAACATCGCTGCCTCCGGATAGGTGGTCGACATCCTCCAGTTCGATCTGGATCGTGTCGACGCGGCTCTCGTAATCGGCTTTAAGCATCTCGCTGAGTTACTGTAGACAACAACATCCTATCCGTCAAGCAAAGCAGCAGGACCATCCACGATTGCCAGGGTGAAGCCGTCGTAGCCCTTGCCGCCGACGGTCTGGATCGTCGTCGCGGTCACCCGGGAATCCGCCGCGATCGTCGTGTGGAGCCGGCGCTGCGCTTCGATCGTGGCGTCGTCGCTGTCCGCCTCGGCGAGCGTGCCGTCGCGGACGACGTTGTCGGCGACGATCAGCCCGCCCGGCCTGACGTGCTCCACCGACCAGCTGAAGTACTCCGGCGTGTTGACCTTGTCGGCGTCGATGAAGACGAGGTCGAACGGGCCAGCTCCCTCGGCTCCGAGTCCTGGCAGGGCGTCGAGCGCGGACCCGACGCGAAGCTCGACGATCCCGGCGACGCCGGCGCGTTCGAGATTCCCCCGCGCCACCTCGGCGTACTCGGGACTCGCCTCGAGCGTGATCAGCCGCCCGTCCTCCGGCAGCGCCCGCGCCAGCCAGATCGTGCTGTAGCCGGCCAGCGTCCCGAACTCCAACACCGTCCGCGCCCCAATCCCCCGCGCCAAGATCTCCAGCATCCGCGCCTGCGGCGGCGACACCTGGATCTCCGGCATTCCGGCATCGACACCGGCCTTCACCGCCGCTGCGAGAACCTCGTCTTCCAGCCCCAGCGAATCGGAGACGAACTCATCGACCTCGGCCCACCGATCCATGGGCCCGACCATAGCGGTCGCAACGCGCGGCATCGATTGCTCGATTTGCCCCCGTATAGGTGGGTCAATCGACCACTCGGCGTTAGGTGGCATCCATACCTCAGCGGCAAGAACAAGCGCATACCGTCGAGCGGCGGAGGCCGGGCTCAGTCCTCTTCGTGCCAGGGGGTGAGGATGCGCGGCCCGTCGGCGGTGACCGCGACGGTGAACTCGAAGTGGGCGGCGAGGGAGCCGTCCTGGGAGTAGACGGCCCAGCCGTCGTCGCCCATGCGGACGAGCGGGCCGCCGGCGTTGACCATCGGCTCGATCGCCAGCACGGTGCCCTCCTCCAGCTCCGGCCCCTTGCCGGGCTCGCCGAAGTTGGCGACCTGCGGGTCCTCGTGCATGTCGCGGCCGATCCCGTGGCCGACCAGGGTGCGGATGATCGAGAGCCCCTCGATCTCGACCGCCTTCTGAATCGCCGCGGAGACGTCGCCGAGGTGATTGCCCGGCTGCATCTGCTCCGCCCCGGCGAACAGCGCACCCTTCGTAACGTCGAGCAGCTTGCGCGCCTCGGGCGAGATCGAGCCGATCGGCAGCGTGATCGCCGCGTCGGAGACCCAGCCGTCCTTGATCACGCCGACGTCGATCGAGAGCACGTCGCCCCGCTTCAGCTCGTACGGCCCCGGGATCCCGTGCACGACCATCGAGTTGGGCGAGGAGCAGATCGAGCCGGGGAAGCCCCGGTAGCCCTTGAACGCCGGCTCGGCGCCCTGCGAGCGGATGAACTTCTCCGCCGCCCGGTCGAGCTCCTTGGTCGTGACGCCCGCGCGCGCCTTGGAGGCGAGCATGCGCAGGCAGCGCACGAGGATCCGGCCCGAGGCGGCCATCTTCTCGACCTGCTCGGGGGTCTTGCGGATGATCATCCGGTACACGCTAGCCGCCCGCCGAAGCCGCCTAGACGGTCTGGTCGGCTTCGAGTTTGAGCGTCGACAGGGTGCGGCGCAGCTCGTCGGCGACCGCGTCCGGTGGGGCGGCGCCATCGATCCGCCGCAGCAGGCTGAGGTGGTCGTAGAACTCGATCAGCGGCTCGGTCTTCTCGTGGTAGGTGCCGAGCCGGTGGCGGATCACCTCGGGCTTGTCGTCGTCGCGGACGATCAGCTCGCTGCCGTCGACGTCGCAGACGCCCTCCTTCTCGGGCGGGTTGAGCTCGACGTGGAAGACGTGGCCGTTCTCGGTGCAGGTGCGGCGCCCGCCGAGCCGCCGCATCACCTCGTCGTCGCTGGCGTCGATCAACAGGACCGCGGTCAGGCCGCGGCCGAGCTCGTCGAGCTTCGCCGCCAGCGCCTCCGCCTGCGGCACCGTGCGCGGGAAGCCGTCGAGGATGAACCCGTCGGCCGCCTCGGCGGAATCGATCCGCTCGGCGATCGCGCCGACGATCACCTCGTCCGGCACCAGGTCGCCGCGGTCCATGTACTCCTTCGCCGTCTTCCCCAGCTCGGTTTCCTCGCGCACCGCGGCGCGCAGGATGTCGCCGGTCGCCCAGTAGGGCAGCTTCAGGTCTTCCTGAAGCCGCTCGCCCTGGGTGCCCTTGCCGCTGCCGGGCGGGCCGAGAAGTACGAGATTGAGCTCTATTTGAGGAAGCCCTCGTAGTTGCGCATCATCAGCTGTGCCTCCAACTGCTTCACCGTATCCAACGCTACTCCGATCACGATCAGGATCGAGGTCCCGCCGAAGAAGAAGTTGGCCGAGGTCTGGCTGATCAGGATCGTCGGCAGCGCCGCGACCGCGCCCAGGTAGAGGGCGCCGGGGAAGGTCAGGCGGGAGAGGATGCGGTCGAGGTACTCGGCCGTCGGCCGGCCGGGACGCACGCCGGGTATGAAGCCGCCGTATTTCTTCAGGTTGTCGGCCTGGTCAACCGGGTTGAAGGTGACCGCCGTGTAGAAGTAGGTGAAGATGATGATGAAGAACACCTCGCCGACCACGTAGGCCCAGCCGTTGGGGCTGAAGAAGGCGGCGAAGTCGAGCGCGGCGGGCGTGTTGAGCAGCTGACCGATCGTCGGCGGGAAGGCCATGATCGAGGCGGCGAAGATGACCGGGATGACGCCGGCCATGTTGACCCGCAGCGGCAGGTAGGTGGAGCCGCCCGAGGTCATTTTGCGGCCGACCATGCGTTTCGCGTACTGGACCGGGATGCGCCGCTGCCCCTCCTGGACGAAGACGATCGCGACGATCACCGCCAATGCGATGAAGGGCATCATCACGACGAAGACCTGGTCGGGGTTGGTCCACCAGGCCTGGATGCCACCGGGTAGGCCGGAGACGATCGAGGCGAAGATCATCAGCGAGATGCCGTTGCCGATGCCGCGCTGGGTGATCAGCTCGCCGAGCCACATCAGCAGCGTGCAGCCCGCCGTCAGGCAGATCACGATCAGCAGGATCTTGGCGCCGCCGAGCGAGCCGAGGAAGTTGTTGCCCGCTTCGTTGCCGAAGGAGCGGAAGAGGAAGACGTAGCCGAAGGACTGCCCGAAGGCGAGCCCGACGGTGAGGTAGCGCGTGTACTGGGTGATTTTCTGCTGCCCGACTTCGCCTTCTTTCTGAAGTTTCTCCAGCGACGGCACGACCACGGTCAGCAGCTGAAGGATGATCGAGGCCGTGATGTAGGGCATGATCCCCAGCGCGAACAGCGAGAGCCGCGAGAGGCCGCCGCCGGAGAACAGGTTGAGGAAGCCGAGGATGTTGCTGCCGGCGAAGTTTTCCGAGAGTTCCTTGACCGCGGCGACGTCGACTCCGGGCGCCGGGATGTAGGCACCGAGCCGGTAGAGCAGGAGCATCGCCGCCGTGAACGCGAGTTTCTTGCGAATGTCCGCGACGGCGAAAGCGTTCGCAATAGTCCTGAGCATTACGACTCCAGAGTGTGACAGGAACCGCCGGCTGCCTCGATCTTCTCCCTGGCGGCCGCGCTGAAGGCGTGCGCGTGGACGTCCAGTTTCTTCGAGATCTCGCCGCGGGCGAGGATCTTGACCGGGTCCGAGCCCTTCGCCAGGCCCTTCTCCTTCAGCGTCCCCGGGTTGACCTCGGCGCCGGCGTCGAAGCGGCTCTCGAGGTCGGCGACGTTGACCGGCTGGGTCGAGGTGCGGAAGTTCTCGAACGGCATCGACTGCTTTTTGTGCGGGCCGCGCAGCTTTCGCATCCGCATGTGGATCGGGTTCTGCCCGCCCTCGTAGCCGGCCTTGCGCTTCGAGCCCGAGCGCGAGCCGTAGCCCTTGTGCCCGCGGCCGGAGGTCTTCCCCAGCCCCGAGCCCTCGCCGCGGCCCAACCGCTTGCGCGGCCGCCGCGACCCCGGCTTGGGCCGCAGATTGTGCAGCCCGATCTCATCGCTGCGAGGAGTCTCCTTGGAGGCTTTGGAGCCTTTCTCAGCCACCATCGACCTCCACGAGGTGCGAGACGACCTTCAGCTGCCCCTGCAACTGCGGCGAGTCCTTCTTCTCCGCCGAGTTCCCGATCTTCCCGAGCCCAAGCGCATAGAGCGTCGCTTTCTGCGACGGATTGGCCCCGTTCGCGGACCGAACCTGCTTGACCTTGACCCCGCTCACGAGCTTTCCTCAGCTTTCGGCTCCTCCGCCGGGGCGCTCGCCTCTTCAGCCGGGGCCTGCTCAGCTTTCGCGGCATCGGCCTCTCCGGCGGGTGGCGCCGTAGGGGGGACCTCCCCCGAGGACGCTTCAGCGACCGGAGGGGGAGGTGGGTCCCCTGCGGCGACAGGACCCGCCGGCGAGGACTCGCTCGCGTCCCCTGCGCCGACAGGACCCGCGGTTGAACCGTTGGTCTTTTGCACCCCTAGCACCTGGGCAACCGTCAATCCGCGAATCTCGGCAACCTCCTCAGGCCGCCGCAACCGCACGAGCCCGTCCATCGTCGCCTTGACCAGGTTGATCGGATTCTGCGTCCCAATGCTCTTGGTCAGCACGTCCCGCACCCCGCCCAGCTCGAGCACGGCGCGCACGCCGCCGCCGGCGATCACGCCGGTACCGGGGCTGGCCGGGCGCAGGACGACGTGGCCGGCGCCGTAGCGGCCGATGATTTTGTGGGTCAGCGTCTGCCCGTATTTGGGCACCCGGATCAAGCTCTTGCGCGCGTTCTCGACCGCCTTCTGGATCGCCAGCGGGACCTCGCGGGCCTTGCCGTAGCCGATCCCGACGACGCCCTCTTCGTCGCCGACGGCGACCAGCGCGGTGAAGGAGAAGCGGCGGCCGCCCTTGACGACCTTGGCGACGCGGTTGATCTCGATCACGCGCTCCTGGAGATCGAGCCCGCGCGGGGACACCGTCTCCACATTCGTCATGTCCATGCCCTTCATCGGACCGGACAGGGTAGCTGGCTGGACGATGCGCGGTGGGCCATCAGAACTTCAGCCCTCCCTCGCGGGCGCCTTCGGCCAGGGCCTTGACCCGGCCGTGGAACCTGTAGCCGCCGCGATCGAAGACGCAGCTCTCGACCCCGGCAGCCTTGGCCCGCTCGGCGAGCAGCTCGCCCGCCCTCTTCGCCTGGGCTTCGGCGGAGAGCTTGCGCAGCTCCGGCTCGGTCCAGTTGACCGCGGCCAGGGTGTGGCCGGCGGCGTCGTCGACGAGCTGGGCGAAGATGCCGCGGTTGGAGCGGTAGACCGAGAGGCGTGGGCGCTCGGCGCTGCCGACGATGCGGGCGCGGACGCGGCGGCGCCGGCGCAGGCGCTGCTGTGGCTTGGTCATGACGGTCATATCAGGCCCTCTTTCCTACCTTGCGCACGACGTGCTCGTCGCTGTAGCGGATTCCCTTGCCCTTGTAGGGCTCCGGCGGACGGCGCTTGCGGATGTCGGCGGCGACCTGGCCGACGAGCTGCTTGTCGATCCCGCGCACGATCACCTCGGTCGGCTGCGGAACCTCGAACTCGATGCCCTCGGGCGGCTCGATCGAGACCGGGTGCGAGTAGCCGAGCGCCAGCTCCAGCGTCTTGCCCTTGAGCTGGGCCCGGTAGCCGACGCCCTGGATCTCCAGCTTGCGCTCGAAGCCGTCGACGACGCCCTCGACCATGTTCGCGATCAGGCTGCGGGTGAGCCCGTGCAGGGCGCGGTGCTCGCCGCGGTCGGTCGGGCGGCTGACGGTGACCGTGCCGTTCTCCTGCTCGACCTTCATCTCGGCGTCGAAGCTCTGCGCGAGCTCGCCCTTCGGGCCCTTGACGGCGACCCGCCCGGGGGCGACGTCGACCGTGACGGACTCGGGGACCGCAATCGGTTTTCTGCCAATCCGGCTCATCGGCTCCTCTTCACCAGACGTAGGCGACGACCTCGCCGCCGACGCCCTTCTGCGTCGCTTCGTGGCCGGTCATCACGCCGACCGAGGTGCTGATGATCGCCGTGCCGGTGCCGCCGTGCACGCGCGGCACTTCCCTGTGATCGACGTAGCGGCGCCGGCCAGGCCGCGAGATCCGCTCGAGGCCGGCGATCGCCGGCAGCCGGTCCTCGCTGTACTTGAGCCGGATCTCGAGCGCCTCGCCGACCTTGGCGGGCCTGCGGGCGAAGTCGGTGATGTAGCCCTGCTCCTTGAGGATGCGGGTCATCTCCTCCTTCAGTCGCGAGGCCGGAATCCGCACGTCGTCGTGGCCGGAGCCGAGCGCGTTGCGGAGCCGGGTCAGATAATCGGAGATCGGGTCGTTCAGCATGCTCTCAGTCCCGCCTACCAGCTCGACTTGGTCATTCCGGGGACGTACCCCTCGTGGGCGGCCTCGCGCAGGCAGATCCGGCAGAGGCCGAACTTGCGGAAGTAGCCGCGCGGACGCCCGCAGCGCCGGCAACGGTTGTACTCGCGCGACTTGAACTTGGCCTTGCGGCCCTGCTTCACCTTCATCGAAGTCTTAGCCATCTTCAGAATCCTCCTCGCCGGCTGAGCCGTCGGCTTCGTCGCCCTCGCCCTCGCCCTCGTCGCCGCCCTCGCCCTCCTCGGCCTCGGGCTCCGGCGTCGCGTACGCGTCGGGGTTCTCCTCTTTCAACTGCTCCAGCGCGGCCTGCTCGGCCTCGGCCCGCTGGCGGGCCTCCTCCTTGCGCTGCTCCTCCTCGGCCTCGGCCTCGGCCTCCGCCGCACCGCCGGGACGGCCCTCTTTGGCGAACGGCATGCCCAGCCCCAGCAACAGCTCGAACGCCTCCTCGTCGGTCGGCGCCGAGGTCGCGATCGTAACGTCGAGACCGCGCACCTCGTCGATCGAGTCGTAGTCGATTTCGGGGAAGATCAGCTGCTCCTTGACGCCCATCGAGTAGTTGCCGCGGCCGTCAAAGGAGCGCGGGTTGAGCCCGCGGAAGTCACGAATCCGGGGCACGGCGATCGAGGTCAGGCGGTCGAGGAACTCCCACATGCGCGCCCGCCGCAGGGTCACCGAGAGGCCGACCGGCATCCCCTCGCGCACCTTGAACGAGGCGATCGACTTGCGCGCCCGGCGCACGTTGGGGTACTGGCCGGCGATCATCGCCAACTGCTCCTGCGCGGCCTCGAGCATTTTCGCGTTCTGCTTGGCCTCGCCGAGGCCCATGTTGAGCACGATCTTCTCCAGGCGCGGCACCTGCATCGCCGACGAGTAGCGGAATTTGCGCGTCAGCGCGGGCACGACGTCCTGCTCGTAGCGCTCGCGCAGGCGCGGCGGCGGCGCGGCCTGGGACTGTGGGGTCGTCGCGGCCTCCATCAGAGGCTCACCCCGCTTCGCTTCGCGTAGCGCTCGCGCTTGCCGCCTTTGTCGCGGCGCACGCCGACGCGCGTCGGCTTGTTGTCTTTCGGGTCGAGCACCATCACGTTGGAGACGTGGATCGGGCCCTCCTTGTCGACGATCCCGCCGAGCTGCTGGCCCGCTTTCTGCACGTCCTGCACCGGCCGCGGTTTTTCGTGCCGCTTGACCATGTTGAGGCCCTCGACGTAGACGAATTCGCGCTTCGGTTCGGTGCGCGTGACGCGCCCGGTCTTGCCGGCGTCCTTGCCGCCGATCACCTTGACCGTGTCGTCGGCCCTGACCTTCATCGGCTTGGGCATCGCTACAACACCTCCGGAGCCAGCGAGACGATTTTCATGAAGTTGCGCTCGCGCAGCTCGCGCGCCACCGGTCCGAAGATCCGGGTGCCGCGCGGGTTGTTCGAGCCCGGGTCGATCAGCACCGCGGCGTTTTCGTCGAAGGAGATGTAGGTGCCGTCGGAGCGGCCGAGCTGCTTCTTTGTTCGAACGATCACCGCCTGGACGACCTCGCCCTTGCGCACGCCGCCCTGCGGGCTGGCCTGTTTGACCGTCGCCGTGATCACGTCGCCGACGCCGGCGTAGCGACGGTGCGAGCCGCCTTTGACGCGGATGCAGAGGATCTCACGGGCACCCGAGTTGTCGGCGACTTTCAGTCTCGACTCCTGCTGGATCACGATCCGCTCCTACTTCGCCTTCTCCAGCACCTCGACCAGGCGCCAGCGCTTCGTCTTCGACATCGGCCGGGTCTCGACCACGCGCACGGTGTCGCCCTCGCCGGCCTCGTTGCGCTCGTCGTGCGCGTGCAGCGTGCGCGAGCGGCGGATCACCTTCTCGTAGGTCGGGTGACGGCGGACGATGTCGACCCGGACGGTGATCGTCTTGTCCGCCTTGCCGGAGACGACGATCCCCTGCCGCACCTTGGCCGCGTTGGAGTCCTTCTCCGCCACCGGCGTCCCAGTCCCGGCGGTCCGGTCTTTCTTCGCCGCGGCCCGTTCCTTGCGCCGTTCCTCAGCCTTCCGCTTGCGCGCCTCCGCCCGGGCGGCCGTGCGCTCCTCGGGAGTCTGCTGAGGCTTCGGGTCGTGCGGACGGCGCGACCGCTGCAACCTGCGCCGCTCCTTCCAGGGAAGCTGATCCTCCTCCGACGGCTCACTCTCAGCCGCATCGGCCGACTCAGCCGCCGGGGCGTCCGCCTCTTCGGCCGGAGCCTGCTCGTCGTCAGATGAATCCTCGTCTGACGCGGGTGGCGAGTCAGGGGGGACCGTCTCCGAGGAAGCTTCAGCTACCGCAGGAGACGGTGGGTCCCCTGACTCGACAGGACCCGCGTCCTGCGAGGCCTCGTCCTGCGGCGTCTCTTCGGTGCTCTCGTCTTTTTTCGTCTCGTCCTCAGCCATCATTTCCTCAGCTCTCGCTGCACGTCGATCCCCCGCTCCTTGGCGACGGTCAGCAGCCGCGCCACGTCGCGCTTCGCCTGACCGAGCCGGGCGGTGTTCTCCAGCTCGCCGGTCGCGTGGCGGAAGCGCAGGTTGAACGCCTCCTGCTTCGCGTCGATCAGTTTCGCCACCAGCTCGTCGTCTTTCATGTCGTGCGCCTGGGCGGCCTTCATCAGTGCTCGACCCCCTCGCGCATCACGAATTTGGTCCTCACCGGAAGCTTGTGGCCGGCCAGGCGCAGCGCCTCGCGGGCCAGCTCCTCGGGCACGCCGGCGAGCTCGAACATCACCTTGCCGGGCTTGACCACGGCGACCCAGCCCTCCGGGTTGCCCTTGCCCGAGCCCATCCGCGTCTCGGCGGGCTTCTTGGTGTAGGGCTTGTCGGGGAAGATGTTGATCCAGACCTTGCCGCCGCGTTTGATCTTGCGCGTCATCGCGACACGGGCGGCCTCGATCTGGCGGTTGGTGATCCAGCCGCGGTCGAGCGCCTTCAGCCCGTACTCGCCGAAGGCGACGTGGCTGCCGCCCTTGGTGTTGCCGCGCATCCGGCCGCGCATCTGTTTGCGGTGTTTGACCCGCTTCGGCATCAGCATGGCTAGCGTCCTCCCCCGCTCCTGCCGCCAGCGCGGTCGCCCGGGCGTTTGCCGCGCCCGCCGCCCTGGGCCTCGCCGTCGGCGGGGACCTGGTCGGAGCGGAAGCCCTCGGGCATCACCTCGCCCTTGTTGATCCAGCATTTGACGCCGATCCGGCCCGCGGTCGTGCGCGCCTCGTAGAAGCCGTAGTCGATGTTGGCGCGCAGCGTGTGCAGCGGCACACGGCCGTCGGAGTAGCTTTCGGTCCGCGCCATCTCGGCGCCGCCGAGGCGGCCGGAGACCTGGAGCTTCACGCCTTTCGCGCCGGAGCGCATCGCTGAGGTCAGGGCGCGTTTCATCGCTCGCCGGAAGGCCACCCGGTTCTGGAGCTGCTCGGCGATCGACTGAGCGACCAGTTTGGCGTCGAGCTCGGGCCGCTTCACCTCGCGGATGTTCACTTTGACGGGACTGCCGGTGAGCTTGTGCAGCTCCTTGCGCAGGGCGTCGACTTCACTGCCCGATTTGCCGATCACGATGCCCGGGCGGGCCGTGTGGATGTCCACCGAGACCTCGCCGCGCCGCTCGATCGTGATGCTGGAGAGTCCGGCGTGGGCCAGTTTGCCTTCGATGTGGCTGCGGATCGCCAGGTCCTCCTCGAGCACGTCGGCGAAGCCCTTCTCGTCGAACCAGTTCGATTTCCAGTCCTGGATGTAGCCGACCCGAAAGCCACCGGGGTGGATCTTCTGTCCCATCAGATCTCCTCTTCGGGGCTCAGGGCCACAGCGATGTGGCTGGTTCGCTTGTTGATCGGGGTCGCCCGGCCCAGCGCCCGCGGCCGGTAGCGGCGCAGCGTCGGCCCTTCGTCGACGGTGATCTCGGCGACCCGCATCTCGTCGGCGACGAGGTCGTGGTTGTTCTCCGCGTTGGCCGCAGCGGACTCGATCAGCTTGCCGATGTCGCGTGCGGCGCCGCGCGGGGAAAACTGGAGCAGCGCCCGCGCCCGTTCGATCTCCAGGCCGCGAACCTGATCGGCGACGAGCCGCGCCTTGCGCGGCGCGACCCGCACGTAGCGTGAGCTGGCCCGGACCACCAGCGGAGCGGGTTTCGGCTGCGGCTTCTCTTTTTTCGGCTCGGCTTTCTTCGCCGCCTCCTTTTTCGCCGGAGCTTTTTTCTTCGCAGTCTCTTTTTTGGCGGCGGGTTTTTTCGCGCCCTCTTTTTTCGCCGCGGCTTTTTTCGGCGGCGCTTTCTTCGGTTTCTCCTCTTTGCCGCCGCCTTTTTTGGAGTTCGGGTCGCGCTGTTTCTTCTCGAGTGCCATCGCTACTCGCCCTTGCCCGTCCCGGAGTGGGCGCGGAAGGTCCTCGTCGGCGCGAACTCGCCGAGCTTGTGGCCGACCATCGACTCGGAGATGAAGACGGGCACGTGTTTCTTGCCGTCGTGGACGGCGATCGTGTGGCCGACCATCTCCGGGAAGATGGTCGAGGTCCGCGACCAGGTTTTGACCATCTGCTTCTGGCCGGAGTCGTTCATCGCCGCGATCCGCTTCATCAGCGTCGCTTCCACCCACGGGCCCTTTTTCGTCGAGCGTCCCATCTAGTCAGTCACCCCTAACGCTTCTTCTTTCCGCGGCGCCTGCCGCGCACGATGTAGCGGTCGGAGGACTTGCTCTTCTTGCGGGTGCGGTAGCCGAGCGTCGGCTTGCCCCACGGCGTGACCGGGTGGCCACCGGGCGTGTGGTGGGCCTCGCCGCCGCCGTGCGGGTGGTCGACCGGGTTCATCGCCACGCCCCTCGTCTGCGGGCGCTTGCCCTTGTGCCGGTTGCGACCGGCCTTGCCGACCTTGACGTTCTGGTGCTCGGCGTTGGAGAGCTGGCCGACCGTGGCGCGGCACTCGGCCCGCACCATGCGCATCTCCGAGGAGGGCAGGCGCAGGGTGACCATCTCGCCCTCCTTGGCGACGAGCTGGATCGCGGTGCCGGCGGCGCGGCCCATCTTGCCGCCCTGGCCGGGGGTCAGCTCGACGTTGTGGACGATCGTGCCGGTCGGCATCTCGCCCAGCGCCATCGCGTGGCCCGGTTTGACGTCGGCGCCCTCGCCCGACTGGACGGTATCGCCCGCCCCCAGGTTGGCCGGCGCGAGGATGTAGCTCTTCTCGCCGTCGGCGTAGTGGATCAGCGCGATGTAGCAGCTGCGGTTGGGGTCGTACTCGATCGCGGCGACCCTGGCGGGCACCCCGTCCTTGCGCCGCTTGAAGTCGATCTTGCGGTAGCGCCGCTTGGCGCCGCCGCCGCGATGGCGCGCGGTGACGCGGCCGTTGGCGTTGCGCCCGCCGCTCTTGCGCAGGCCCTCGGTCAGCTTGCGCTCCGGCTCGCCGGCGGTCAGCTGCTCGCGCAGCGGGTAGGTGGCGAAGCGGCGCCCGGGGCTGGTCGGTTTCGTTTTGCGGTTTGGCATTCCTTGTCTCCTACGCGGTCTCGGCGCCCTGGAACAGCTCGATCTGTTCGCCCGGCATCAGCTGGACGATCGCCTTCTTCCAGCCGCGCGTGCGGCCCTTGCCCAGGCCGCGGCGCTTCGGCTTCGGCCGCACCTTCGCGGTCCGCACCTCGGCGACGGCCACGTCGAAGACCTCTTCGACCGCCTTGGCGATCTGCGTCTTGTGGGCGCGGTCGTCGACCCTGAAGGTGTACTTGCCCTCGGCGATCAGAGCGTAGCTCTTCTCGGAGACCACGGGGCGGATCAGCACGGTTCGCGCGTCCATCAGGCGAGCCTCCCCTTGAGCGTCTCCAGCGCCTTCTCGGAGATCGCGATCGAGGCGGCGCCGATCGCGTCGGCGACGCCGATCGCGCCGACCTCGGCGACCGTGACCCGGTCGATGTTGCGAAAGCTCTTCAGCGCGCCGGTCTCCTCGGCGTCGAGCACGACCAGCGTCGGCCGCTTGGCGCCCCATTTCTCGAGCGCCTGCGCGGCCGCCTTGGTCGACGGCGTCTCGAAGGCGCTCGCGTCGAGCACCGCGACGCTGCCGCGCTCGGCGTGCACCGAGAGCGCCGCGCGCATCGCCTTGCGGCGTGCCTTGCGGTTGACCTTGACCGTGTAGTGGCGCGGCTTGGGACCGAAGGCGACGCCGCCGCCGAAGCGGTTGGGGACGCCGAGCGTGCCGGCGCGGGCGCGGCCGGTGCCCTTCTGGCGCCAGGCCTTGGCCGTGGTGAAGGCGACCTCGCCGCGAGTCAGGGTCGAAGCGGTGCCGCGCCGGCGCGCGGCCATGTCGGCGCGCGCGGTCTCGTGCACCAGCGAGTGGTGGAAGGGCTCGGCGAAGAGCTCTTTCGGCAGGTCGGCTTTGGTCGATTTCCCAAGCACGGTCGCTTTAGCCATCGGTCCTCACCTCGACCACCGCGTTGCGCGAGCCGGGGACCGACCCCTTGAGCAGCAGCAGGTTGCGCTCGGCGTCGACGTCGGCCACTTCGAGGCCGCGCTGGGTCGTGCGCTTGTTGCCCATCTGACCGGGCATCTTCTGGCCTTTGAAGACGCGGCCGGGAAAGGCGCTGGCGCCGATCGAGCCCGGCGCGCGCACGTTGTGCGAGCCGTGGCTGACCGGGCCGCGGCCGAAGTTGTGGCGCTTGATCCCACCCTGGAAGCCCTTGCCGACCGAGGTGCCCGAGACCTTGACCAGCTGACCGGCCTCGAAGGCGGCGACGGTGACGTCGTCGCCGACCTTGGGGGCCTCCTCGGCGCCCAGGTCCTCGTCGCGGAACTCGGCCAGGTGGCGCAGCGGCGGCGCGCCGGCCTTCTTCAGGTGGCCGAGCTCGGCCCTGCTCAGCTTCGCCTCGCCGACCTCGCCGAAGGCGAGCTGCACGGCGGCGTAGCCGTCGCGCTCGCTGTCGCGCACGGCGGTCACCTTGCAGGGGCCGGCTTCGATCACCGTCACCGGCACGACCTCGCCGTCCTCGCGGAAGACCTGCGTCATGCCGAGCTTCTTGCCGAGGATCGCCGCCATCATGGCTCCTAGAGGCGGATCTCGATGTCGACGCCGGCCGGCAGCGAGTCGAGCCGCTGCAGCGAGTCGACCGTTTTCGGCGAGGGCTGGAGGATGTCGATCAGCCGCTTGTGGGTGCGGATCTCGAAGTGCTCGCGCGAGTCCTTGTCCTTGAACGGGGACTTGATCACGCAGTAGACGTTTTTCTCGGTCGGCAGCGGGACCGGGCCGGAGACGGAGGCGCCGGTGCGCTCCGCGGTCTCGACGATCTCGCGGGCAGCCCGATCTATGGCGTCGTGGTCGTACGCCTTCAGTCGGATCCGGATTTTCTGGGCCGCGATCGTCGCCACGGTTCTGTCTCTCTCTTGTTCCTTCCCCGCGCGGCCTTACCGCGCGGAAAGGGCGCCGCCCCTTGGTGGTGGGGCGCCGCCCCGGTCGTATGTCCTTTTCGGTTGTCTCGCCGCCGCCGGCAGCGAAAAGGGCGGGCCTGCGCCCGCCCCGGGTACTGCTTACTCGATGATCTCCGAGACGACCCCCGAGCCGACGGTCCGGCCGCCCTCGCGAATCGCGAAGCGCAGGCCCTGGTCCATCGCGATCGGCTGGATCAGCTCGATCGTCATCTCGACGTTGTCGCCCGGCATCACCATCTCCGTCCCCTCGGGGAGGTTGGCGATCCCGGTCACGTCGGTCGTGCGGAAGTAGAACTGAGGCCGGTAGCCGGAGAAGAACGGCGTGTGACGGCCACCCTCCTCCTTCTTCAGGCAGTAGACCTCGGCTTTGAACTTGGTGTGCGGGGTGATCGAGCCGGGCTTGCAGAGCACCTGGCCGCGCTCGATCTCCTCGCGCTTGGTGCCGCGCAGGAGCGCGCCGATGTTGTCGCCGGCCTGACCCTGGTCGAGCATCTTGCGGAACATCTCGACGCCGGTGACCGTGGTCGTCGTCGTGTCGGTGATGCCGACGATCTCGACCTCGTCGCCGGTGTTGACGATGCCCTGCTCGACGCGGCCGGTGGCGACGGTGCCGCGGCCCGTGATCGAGAAGATGTCCTCGATCGGCATCAGGAACGGCTTGTCGAGCTCGCGCACCGGCTCGGGGATGTAGGAGTCGAGCGCGTCGGCCAGTTCGTAGATCGCCTTCTGCGCGTCTTCGTCGCCCTCGAGCGCCTTCAGCGCCGAGCCCTTGACGATCGGCGTGTCGTCGCCGGGGAAGTCGTACTCGTCGAGCAGTTCCTTGACCTCCTCCTCGACCAGCTCGATCAGTTCCTCGTCGTCGACCTGATCGACCTTGTTGAGGAAGACGACGACGTGCGGGACGTTGACCTGACGGGCGAGCAGGATGTGCTCGCGGGTCTGCGGCATGACGCCGTCGGCGGCCGAGACGACCAGGATCGCGCCGTCCATCTGCGCCGCGCCGGTGATCATGTTCTTGACGTAGTCGGCGTGGCCGGGGCAGTCGACGTGGGCGTAGTGGCGGTTCTCGGTCTCGTACTCGACGTGCGAGGTCGCGATCGTGATCCCGCGCTCTTTCTCCTCCGGGGCGTTGTCGATCTCGGCGAAGCTCTTCGCCTCGGTCTCGCCTTTGCCGGAGAGCGTGGTGGTGATCGCGGCCGTCAGCGTCGTCTTGCCGTGGTCGATGTGACCGATCGTGCCGACGTTCACGTGCGGCTTATCGCGCTCGAACTTCTCCTTTGACATCGCTCTCCGTTCTACCTTTCGAAGTCGGGTTCTGTCTGGTCTGGTTGATTCAGTGTTGCAACTGCTCGGCAGCGGGACATCTCCGCCTGCCTGCGGGCGAACCTGGGAAATATAGCCAGATTCACGAGGTCGCTCCCACCGGCTCGCCGGAGCGGTGCTCGACAATCTCCTCGGCGATGTTCCCGGGGACCTCCTCGTAACGCTCGAACTGCATCGTGTAGGTGGCGCGGCCCTGGGTCGAGGAGCGCAGATCGGTCGCGTAGCCGAACATCTCGCCGAGCGGCACGAAGGCCTGCACGGCGAGCGCGTTGCCACGCTGCTCCTGGCCCTGGACCTTGCCGCGGCGGCGCGAGAGATCGCCGATCACGTCGCCGAGGAACTCCTCGGGCGTGACGACCTCGACCGCCATCACCGGCTCGAGCAGAACCGGGTTTGCCCTGCGGGCGGCGTCCTGGATCGCCATCGAGCCGGCGATCTTGAAGGCCATCTCCGAGGAGTCGACGTCGTGCGAGGAGCCGTCGATCAGTTCCGCCCTGACGTCGACCATCGGGTAGCCGGCCTTGATCCCGTTCTCGAGCGCCTCGCGCATGCCTTCCTCGGCCGGGCCGATGAACTCGTTGGGGATCACGCCGCCCTTGATCTTGTTCTCGAAGACGAAGCCCTCCTCGGGCGCCGGCTCGACGTTGATCACGACGTGGCCGAACTGCCCGCGGCCGCCGGTCTGGCGGACGAAGCGCGCCTCGACCTTGGGCACGGCCTTGCGGATCGTCTCGCGGTAGGCGACCTGCGGCTTGCCGACGTTGGCGTCGACTTTGAACTCGCGCAGCATCCGGTCGACGATCACCTCGAGGTGGAGCTCGCCCATGCCGTGGATCAGGGTCTGGCCGGTTTCCTCGTCGGATTCGATCCTGAAGGTCGGATCCTCCTCGCCGAGCCGCTGGAGGGCGGTGCCCATCTTCTCCTGGTCGGATTTGGTCTTCGGCTCGATCGCGACCGCGATCACCGTCTCCGGGAACTCGATGCTCTCCAGCGCGATCGGCGCGTCCGGGGCGGCGAGCGTGTCGCCCGTGCCGGTGTCTTTGAGGCCGACGCCGGCGCAGATGTCGCCCGCGTAGCACTCGTCGATCTCCTCGCGGCTGTTGGCGTGCATCATCAGCAGCCGCCCGATCCGCTCGGTCTTGCCGGTTTTCACGTTGAGCACCCGGCCGCCTTTCTCGAGCTTTCCCGAGTAGACGCGGAAGTAGGTCAGCTTGCCGACGTAGGGGTCGGTCATCACCTTGAAGGCGAGCGCCGCGAAGGGGCCGTCGTCGTCGGCCGGGCGCGTGTCCTCGGTCGGCTCGCTCTCGCCCTTGCCGGCGGGGACCAGGCCCTCGACCGGGGGAACCTCGAGCGGCGAGGGGAGCAGCTCGACGATCGCGTCGAGCAGCGGCTGCACGCCCTTGTTCTTGAACGAGCTGCCGCAGAGCACCGGCGTGATCTCGGTCGAGAGGCAGGCCGCGTGCAGCGAGGCGATCAGCTTCTCTTCGGCGATCTCTTCCTCGCCGAGGAAGGCTTCCATCAGCTCTTCGTCGTAATCGGCGCAGGCTTCGATCAGCTGGTTGCGGTATTCCTCGGCCTGGGCGGCGAGGTCCTCGGGGATCTCGACTTCGTCGTAGGCGGCGCCGAGCTCGTCGGTCCAGATCAGCCCTTTCATCTTGACCAGGTCGACGACGCCCTTGAAATCGTCCTCGGCGCCGATCGGGATCTGGATCGGCAGCGGGTTGGCGCCGAGCCGGTCCTTCATCGTCTCGACCGAGTTGAAGAAGTCGGCGCCGGTGCGGTCCATCTTGTTGATGTAGGCGAAGCGCGGCACGCCGTACTTGTCGGCCTGGCGCCAGACGGTCTCCGACTGCGGCTCGACCCCGGCGACGGCGTCGAAGACGGCGACGGCGCCGTCGAGCACGCGCAGGCTGCGCTCGACCTCGACCGTGAAGTCGACGTGGCCGGGGGTGTCGATGATGTTGATCCGGTGGCTCTGCCACTCGCAGGCGGTCGCGGCCGAGGTGATCGTGATCCCGCGTTCCTGCTCCTGCTCCATCCAGTCCATCACCGCGGCGCCCTCGTGGACCTCGCCCATTTTGTGCGTGCGGCCGGTGTAGTAGAGGATGCGCTCGGTCGTCGTCGTCTTGCCGGCGTCGATGTGCGCCATGATCCCGATGTTGCGCGTCTTCTCTAGGGGGAAATTGCGTGCCATGGTCCTAAGGTAGAGCGTTGAATTTCGTGAAGTGGGGACGAGAGAAATCTGAGAAGTCTGGGCCTTCCCGCAAGAGCCGCCGGGATCGGCGCATGAAAAAGGCCCTCGCGGGCCCGGCGAAACGAACTGCGAAAAAGAAGCCTGAGCGACGCGCGATGATAGCAGCGAAGCGGCGGCGCAAGCGTTCGCTGGGCGCGTTTCTCACGCATACCGTCAAAAACGCGCCCAGACGGGCCGACGCGTGGGCCAACGGGCTGCTCGTGCGAGCCTGGGCGCCGCTCGCCCGGGCCGGCCGCCGGGCGCGAACGCTGGCGGTTCGCCTGGGCCGAACGACGGCGCGGCGACTGCGGCCCGCGGCGATCCTCCTCTTCCGCGCGATGGGCCGGCTCGAACGGCTGTTGCTGGCGCTCGGGGTCCGGGCGCGGCGGTTCTCGACCGCGGCGAGCGCCGTGCTGACGCCCTCGCGGGCGATCTGCCTCGCGATCCTCGCCGCCGCCGGCTGCCTGCTCGCCGCCCAGTTCGTCGACTACCGCGCGGTCGAGATCGGCCAGGGTGCCTATGCCGGCCTGCCGGCGGCCAGCGCCCCCACCGTCGGCGCCAAGACCGCCGGCCAGGCGCACGCCTACCTGCTGGCGCCGCTTGCGCTGCTCGCCGGCCTGCTAGCCCTGGTCGCGGCGCGCAACGAGCGCCGCGGCGGCGTCGGCCGCATCGTCTTCGGGCTCGGGCTGGTCAGCCTCGCGACGATTCTCCTCGTCGACCTGCCCGCCGGCCTCGATGTCGGCGCCGAAGCCTCGCGCTTCTCCGGCGCCGAGGCCGTGCTCTACGACGGCTTCTACGCCGAGATCGCCGCCGCGGCCGGGCTGATGCTGGGCGGCGCATTGCTCGTGCTCGCCCCGAATGCGGCGGCCCGCTACCATGCGCGGCCGTGCCGAACACGAACCAACTTATTCGCAAGGGCCGCAAGCGCCCTAAGAAGAAGACGACGACGCCGGGCCTCAAGTCGGGCCAGGGGCGCAAGAAGAGGGTCGCGGCGCCGCAAAGGCGCGGTGTCTGCACCCGCGTCGCCACGGTAACGCCGAAGAAGCCGAACTCCGCCCTGCGCAAGATCGCCCGTGTGCGGCTGACCAACGGGATGGAGGTCACCACCTACATCCCCGGCGAGGGCCACAACCTCCAGGAGCACTCCGTCGTGCTCGTCCGCGGCGGCCGCGTCAAGGACCTTCCCGGCGTCCGCTACAAGGTCGTCCGCGGCACCCTCGACGCCGCCGGCGTCTCCGACCGCAAGCAGGCGCGCTCTCTCTACGGGGTCAAGGCCTCCTAGGCATGCCGCGCCGTTCCGCTGCCCAGATCCGTCCGGTCGAGCCCGACGCCCGCCACCGCAACAGGCTCGTCCAGCAGACGATCAACAAGGTGATGAGCGACGGCAAGAAGTCGCTCGCCGAGCGGATCGTCTACGACGCCCTGGCGATCGTCGGCGAGCGCTCCGGCGAGGACCCGGTCGAGACGCTCGAGGCGGCGATCAAACAGCTGACCCCGGTGCTCGAGGTGCGCTCGCGCCGCGTCGGCGGCGCCACCTACCAGGTGCCGGTCGAGGTTCCGGCCCGGCGCGCCCGCACGCTCGCGGTGCGCTGGCTGGTCGATTTCGCCCGCAACCGCCGCGAGTACTCGATGTCCGAGCGCCTCGCCAGCGAAATCCTCGACTCGCTACAGCAGCAGGGCGGCGCCTGGAAGCGCAAGGACGACATCTACCGCATGGCACAGGCCAACAAGGCCTTTGCTCATTACCGCTGGTAGGCCTCTCTCTAAGGTCTAAACATGAGCAGACCCATCCTCGCCGTCGACGTCGACGGGGTGATCTCCCTGTTCGGGTTCGACGACCCGCCCGAGCGCTCGGAGGCGCGTTTCGAGCTGATCGACGGGATGGTGCACTGCATCTCCCTGCTCGCCGGCGAGCGGGTGAAGCGCCTGGGCGAGGTCTACGACCTGGTCTGGGCTTCCGGCTGGGAGGACAAAGCCAACGACTACCTGCCCAACATCCTCGGCCTGCCCGAGCTGCCCTTCCTCAGCTTCGACGGCGCCGCCCGCTTCGGCTCGGCGCACTGGAAGCTGGCGCCGCTGGAGGAATACGGGAAGGGCCGTGCCCTGGCCTGGATCGACGACAGCTTCGACGAGAGCTGCTACGAGTGGGCGCGGGGGCGCGACGAGCCGACCCTGCTGGTGCCGACCGAGCCGCACCTCGGCCTCGAGGAGGTCCAGGTCGAAGCGCTGACCGCCTGGGCCGCCGGCGTCTGACGGCGGCCGTTCGCTGTTTGTATCGCTGAGGGCGACAAACAGCGAACGGGCCTGGCTACACTGAGCCGATGGACGGGTTCCTGCCGATCTTCTTCCTCCTCGTCGTGCTCAAGATCCCGGTTCTCGGCGCGCTCTGGCTCGTCTGGTGGGCGAGCAAGGCCCCTGAGACCGAGGACGACAGCGCCGAGGACCCCGGCACCGGCTTCAACCGCTGGCGCCGCCAACCGCGCCCGCGTGGTCCCCACCATCTCCCAGGAGGTGCCGGAGCGATCAGGAGGCGTGGGGGTGCCCCTCCACCGCAGCGGCGTCCCATTTTTCGCCCACCGACTCGGCGAGTTCCGCTGCCTCAGCGCGCGAAAAATCCAGCAAGGCGGAGGGGCGCCCCCACGCCTCCCCACCTCAGGCGACCTGCCTGACCCGCTTTCGCTCGCGCCGGATCGCACGCAGATAGGGATGGAAGTCGACCTCGATCGTGTGACGCTTCGAGCTGACGAAGCGCCTGTCGAGCCAGCGTTCGTAGGCGGCGATCTCGTCCCGCATCTCCGCCGCCGGCGGTAGCGCGGCGCGGCCGCTCAACAGCTCGGCGACCCATTCGGACTGCGCCTCCGCCAGCGGCATGATCGGGCCGAGCGGCTGGATGAAGCCGATGAAGTAGAGGCCGGGGTTCTCGACCGAGACGACGCGCCGGTAGAGCGGCATGCGGTTGTCGCGCGCGGCGAAGACCCCCTCGTCGAGGAAGGGAAAGGCGATCTCGTAGCCCGTGCAGTAGACGACGAGGTCGATCTGCTCCTCGCTGCCGTCGGCGAAGCGGACCGCGCGGCCGCCGGCGAAGCGCTCGATGTTCGGCTTCACCGCGATGTCGCCGTGCCCGATCCGCGGCAGCAGCTCCGAGGAGACCGTGGGGTGCGCCTCGAGCAGCCTGTGATCGGGCTCGGGCAGCCCGTAGTCGGTCATCTCGCCCACCGCCGTCTTCAGCATCCGGTTGAAGAAGAAGCGCTGCACCGGCAGGGGCAGGTAGCTGGCGGCGGCCGGCGCGGCTTCGTCGATCGGCTTGCCGCCGAGGAACTTCGGCAGCACGTGAGCGCCGCGCCGCATCGAGAGGAAGGTCTTCTCGGCGATCCGCGAGGACTCGACGGCGATGTCGACGGCCGAGTTGCCGATCCCCAGCACGAGCACGCGCTTGCCCTCGAGCACGTCGGGCTCGCGGTAGTGGTGGACGTGCATCTGCTCGCCCTCGTAGTCCTCGGCCCCCGGGAAGGGCGGTTCGGGCCAGCGTGGCTTCCAGTGATGGCCGTTGGCCACGAGGACCGCCCGGTAGCGCTCGCTGCGCCGCTTCCCGTCGGCGTCCTCGACGGTCACCTCCCAGAGCGCGGTCGAGGTTTTGTTCGGATAGCGGTCATAACCTCGACCGCGCTCGCCGTCGACCGGCTGGGCGCTGACGACCTCCGTGTTGAAGGCGATCTTCTCGAGCAGGCCGAAGCGCGCGGCGAAATCGTCGAAGTACTTCGCGACCTGCCAGTGGCTCGGGTAGTCGGGGTAGTCGTCGGGCATCGGGTGGGCCCGGTAGGACATGAGCTTGCGGGCGCTGTTGATGTGCAGCGACCGGTACGCCGAGGAGGTCCCGTTGTCGTTCTCGTAGCGCCAGTTGCCGCCGATCGCCGAACCCTTCTCGAAGCAGTCGAAGGGGATCCCGCGCGCGGCCAGCACCTGGCAGGCGGTCAGCCCGGAGCTGCCGGCGCCGACGATGCAGACCTTCTCTGCCCTGGCCACCCAGCCAATCTATCTAACCTCAGAGTCTCGCCAGATGACACTTTTGCCATTATCTGACATGCTGTCAATCAAATGACTTCAGGGCCGGAAACATCCAGACCTGCTGAGAGCGTCAGCACTGCGGACGCAAAGCGGCGCTTTTCGGAGCTAGTCGACCGTGTCGGCGATGGCGAGCGCTTCGTCGTCTCCAGGCGCGGCCGCCCGGTGGTGGCGCTCGTCCCCCCGGAGCCAAGGCTCCTCGAGGAACCGAGCCCAGCGCCCACCGGGCTTGCGGCCATCGCCGGAGCGCTTGCCGAGTGGGACGAGCTGGGCGACGTCGTCGCCGATATCTACGCGACGCGACGCAACAGCGAAGACCGCCCCGCGCCCGATCTGGGCTGAGCGGCGTGTACTGCTTCGACACGGACGTCCTCAGCGCCACCATCCGTCGGGACCCTTCATTGCCTTTGATCCGACGTCTCGCGCAGGTGCCACCAACCGATCAGTTCACGACGGCGATCACCACGGGGGAGTTGCTGTACGGAGCCGCGCGCCGGGACAGCAAGCGCCTGAACGAACAGATTCGCGATCTCCTTCGGGGCGCCCTGACGATTCTCCCCTTCGACGAGGCGGCCGCCGAGGTCTACGGCCCCCTGCGAGCGCGTCTCGAGTCCGACGGCGAACCGCTCGCCGAGCCGGATCTGCGAATCGCTGCAATCGCCCTTTCCAGGGACCTCACCCTGGTAACCGGCAATAGCCGGCATTTCGACCGCATTCGCGAGCTCACGGTCGAGAACTGGCTCAGCTGAGTCTGCTTCAGGGGTGAGCGGGTTCACCCCTGGGGTCCGTAGTCGCAGCGGCCGATCCGGCCGAGGCTGGAGGCATCGGGAACGACAACTACGAAAGGAGACCCCCGATGACCAGCAAGAGCAAGTTCCGCCCCTCCCCCGCCCTCGCGATCAGCTGCGTGGCGCTGTTCCTGGCATTCACCGGCTCCGCCTTCGCGGTGGCCAAGAACACCGTCGGCTCGCGCCAGATCGTCAACGGCGCGGTCCGCACCGCGGACCTGCACCGCGAAGCGGTCAGGTCCGGCAAGATCGCCGACGGCACGGTCGGCGCCGCCGACCTCGGCACCGACTCGGTCGGCTCCGACGAGATCGCCAAAGACGCGGTCGGCTCGGATGAGATCGCGAAAGACGCGGTCGGCTCCGAAAAGATCGCCGACAACGCGGTCACCTCGTCCGAGGTCGCGCCGAACTCGCTGACGGCGGACGACCTCGCCGCCGGCTCGGTCGGCTCCAGCGAGCTCCAGGCCGCTTCGGTCCGCTCCTCCGAGCTCGGTCCGATCATCCAGGTCACGAACACGACCGGGATCGCCGCCGGCGCCGCCGGCGGAGTCTCGGTCCAATGCCCGGCCGGCACCACCGTGATCAGCGGCGGCGCCCAGCCCGCCAACTTCGGAGTCGAGATGACCTCCTCGCTCCGCAGCGGCAACGGCTGGCTCTACCAGGCCAAGAACAACAACGGCAGCGCGAGTTCGCTCAAGGTGTTCGCCTACTGCCTGAGCTGACCCCGGCGATATTGAAGCCTTGTGCCCCCCCAGAGGGGGCACAAGGCTTCATCTGGGACCGAAAGGGCCGGGTGCCGGAAGGCGCCCGGCCCTTTTCGTGGGATTAACGCTTCGAGTTGCGCTTGCCGCGGTGGGCCTTCTTCTTGCCCTTCTTGCCCACGTGCTTCTTGATCGTCACCTTGCGGACCAGGGTCTGGGTGTCTTTGCTGCCGCGCGGCGTGAAGGAGATCCGCACCTTGACGGTCAGCTTGCCGCGCTTGGCCAGAACCTTCTTGCCCTTCTTCGTCGGCTTGAGCTTGACCCTGACCGGGCCAGCCTTCTTCGGCTTGAGGGTGATGGGCCTGACCAGCGGACGACGGCGCTTCTTGCCTTTCTTGCCCTTGCCCTTGCCCTTGCCCTTCTTGTGGTGCTTCGCGGCCGAAGAGCTGGCGGTTCCCCTGCCGAACGCCTGCTGCACGTGCAGTCGGCCCGCGGACGGGACGACGAGGACGAGCGTCGTGGTGCCGCTCTGGTAGATCGGCCGGCCCTGAAGAACCAGGGGCGGCGCGCCGAGGACCGGCGGTTCACTGGTCTGCGGCCCCTGCTCTGGGGCGACGAAGACGGCGTTGGCCGAGGTCTCGGGCTCGCCCGGATCGTGGCTTTCGCTGCCGTCTTCGTCGAGGTAGGCCGTCAGCGTGTCGGTGCCGGCGTTGTTGCCGACCCAGCCGACTTTGGCCTGACCGTTGCCGGCCGTGGTCTCGACGCCGCTGCTCGGGTTCGCCCCGCTGATCTCGTAGCGGATCGTGCCGCCGCTGATCAGGTTGCCGTTGGCGTCGGTCGCCGTGATCGTGACCTCATGGAAGCTGCCGGTGCCGAGCAGCGCCGAGGCCGGAGAGGCGGTCAGCCCGGAGAGGCCGAACTGCCATTCGACTTCGTAGCTGGCCGTGCTGCCGCCGTTGTTCCACTGGACGCCGATCGCATTGTCGATGAGCCTCGCGTCGATCGAGTTGTTGAAGCCGGGCCCGGAGGGGTCGAAGACCGTTTCCCAGATGTCCGGCCAGGGGAGCTCCTGGTAGGCGCTCCACGGGGTGATCTCGCGCAGGCCGCCGGCGCGGCCGGTCGCTTCGCTCAGCCCCCCCACCATCCGCGGCGGCCCGGGATTGAAGAAGCCGACGCCGGCGTCGCTGCCCTCGAGGTAGAGGTCGGCGGCGACCGATGCGCGGTAGGACACGGAGGCGCTGACGTCGAAGCGCTGCCTGAAGCTGCGCGCGCCGTTGACGTAGGTGGTGGTCTGGGTGACTTCGGCGACCCCCGGCATTTCATACTTGGTGACCTGCTGGAGCGGGCTGGCCTGGGTGCCCGCGCCGGTCACGCCGCCTGAGCTCACCGCCTGGTACTCGTTCGGCGTCGAGCCGGCCCTGATCGGCGGCCCGTAGGTTTCCCCCGTTCCGGGGACGCCGATGAAGAAGCCCGCGTCGCCGTACGTTTCGTCCTCCGGGTAGAAGCTGTAGGAGTTCTGCCCGAACTGTAGGACCTGGACATTCCCCTGTTCGCCGAGATGGATATCGAGCAGGTCGCCATCGATCGTCGCCGCGCGGGCGACGCCGGCTCCAGCGAGGGCGAGCAACGCCAATCCAAGCAGCGAACTGGCTACTGCGACACGGAAACGACTGACTGCTGACTCCAAGATGCAACTCCCTTTCAGGCAGGCCAACACGGCCGGGTCAAATTTCCGGCCAACGTAGTTGACCCAAGGGGGAGTTAGGCGCTAATTGCCCACGGCATGGGCCATGCGGCCCATGCCCGTTCGTCCAGCTCTAAGAGGGTTTGGCGTCCTCGCCGCCGCCGCTGGACTCGATCTCCTGCGCGAGCTCCTCGAGCTCCTCCGCGAAGGAGGGCCCGAAGCTCTCGACGGGAGTGTCGTCGCCGTCGACGCCGAGCTCCGCCGCCAGCTCCTCCTCGTCGAGCAGGTCCTCGTCGGAGGGCGGCTCGATCGGCACGGCCGGTTCGACCGCGAGCGTGCGGTAGTGCTTGAGGCCGGTCGCGGCCGGGATCAGCTTGCCGATGATCACGTTCTCCTTCAGGCCGACGAGCTTGTCCCGTTTGCCCTCGAGCGCCGCGTCGGTGAGCACCTTCGTCGTCTCCTGGAAGGAGGCCGCCGAGAGGAACGACTCGGTCGCCAGCGAGGCCTTGGTGATGCCGAGGATGACTTCCTCGCCTTTCGCCGGCGTGCCGCCGTCGGACTTGACCTGCTTGTTGAGCCGTTTGAGCGCGCCGCGGTCTTCGAGCTGGCCGGGCAGCAGCTCGGTCGAGCCCTTCGACTCGACTTTCACCTTCTTCAGCATCTGCCGCGCGATCAGCTCGATGTGCTTGTCGTTGATGTCGACGCCCTGCG
>CAVSGL010000010.1:0-33734 GCA_963727465.1 uncultured Solirubrobacterales bacterium
ACCCCTTCACCTACTTCGCCAGCCGTCCGATCCGGGTCTGCGAGAACATCGCGATAGACGATGGCTCGCTCTCGCTCGGCGTCCTCAGGCGAGCCCGCCAGCGCGACATGCCGACCCTGATCCCGCGCCTGTTCAGCGAGCAGCGCCCCGCCGCCCGCCACCGCCAGGTCGAGCATTTCGAAGGCGTCACCGAGGCGAGCATCGCCTCGACCTCCGAGACCAAGGACGGCATACCCCGCCCCTTCCCGGTCCAGGTCGACGGCGACTACATCGGCGAGCGCACCGAGATCCGCCTCGCGGTCAGCCCGGGCGCACTCACGGTCGTCGCCTGATCAGCTCGTCGGCGTGATCCTGTAGGCGTCGAAGACCGACTCGACGTTGCGCAGGCGCGAGATGCACTGCTTGAGCTGCTCGGTGTCGCCGACCTCGACCACGAAGCGGTTTTTCACCATCGGGTGCTTGGTCATGCAGCTCGCGCCGAGGATGTTGATGCCGGCCTCGGAGAAGGTGCGCGAGAGGTCCTCGAGCAGACGGGTGCGATCGTAGGCGTCGATCTGTAGCTCGACCCGGTAGGAGGACTCGTTGTCCCCCTCCCAGGCGACCTCGACGAAGCGTTCGGGCGACTTCATCAGCGCCTTGACGTTCTTGCAGTCGGCGCGGTGGATCGTGATCCCGCGGCCGAGCGAGACGTAGCCGGCGATCGTGTCGCCGGGGACGGGGCGGCAGCACTTGGCGAGCCGCACGGCGACGTTGTCGGCGCCCTTCACGCGGATGCCGTAGTTGGAGGCGTCCTTGGTCCGCCGTGCGGTGTCCTCGCGCGGGCCCTCGAGGCCGACCGGCTGCTCGTCCTCGACCGACTCGCCCTCCTTGAGCCGCTGCATCAACTTGTTGGCGACCGCCTTGGTCGCGATCTTGCCCTGGCCGAGGGCGATGTAGAACTCGGTCGCCTTGTGGAAGCCCATCTCGCGGATCACCTGCGCGAGCAGCGGCGACATCGCCAGCTTCTGCATCGGCAGGCCGCGCTTGCGCAGCGCCCCCTCGAGCGCGTCGCGGCCCTTTTTCTCGGCGTCCTCGCGCCGTTCCTGTTTGAAGAAGGCACGGATCTTGTTGCGGGCGCGGCTCGTCCGCACCAGCTTCAGCCAGTCGCGCGACGGCCCGCGGTTCTGCTTCGCGGTCAGGACCTCGACGATGTCGCCGGAGCGCAACTGGTAGTGCAGCGGCACGATGTTGCCGTTGACCTTGGCGCCGACGCAGCGGTGGCCGACGTCGGTGTGGACCGCGTAGGCGAAGTCGAGGGGGGTCGAGCCGGCCGAGAGGTTCTTGACCTCGCCCTTCGGCGTGAAGACGAAGACCTCGTCCTCGAACAGGTCGACCTTGAGCGATTCGAGGAACTCGGTCGGATCCTGCTCGCCCTCGGCCTCGACCAGCTGCCGCAGCCAGGTCATCTTCTCGCGCTTCGGGTCGGCCGCGCCGCCCTCCTTGTAGGCGACGTGGGCGGCGATCCCGTACTCGGCCAGGTCATGCATCTCCCTGGTCCGGATCTGGATCTCCAGCGGCTTGCCCTCGGGGCCGATCACGGTCGTGTGCAGCGCCTGGTACATGTTGGCCTTCGGCATCGCGACGAAGTCCTTGAAGCGTCCCGGCAGCGGCTTCCAGAGCGAGTGGATCACGCCGATCGCGCCGTAGCAGTCCTTGACCGAGCCGACGATCACCCGCATCGCGGTCAGGTCGAAGATCTCGTTGAACTCGCGGCCCTTCTTGGTCATCTTCGTGTAGATCGAGTAGAAGTGCTTCGCGCGGCCGGAGATCTCGGCCTCGATCCCGACCGCCTGTAGCTCGTCGCCGAGAAAGCTGCCGGCCTGGTTGACGAAGGCCTCGCGCTCGTCGCGCTGCTGGGCGACCAGCTGTTTGATCTCCTTGTACTTGCGCGGGTGCAGGGTCGCGAAGGCGAGATCCTCGAGCTCCCATTTGATCGCGTGGATCCCCAGCCGGTGGGCCAGCGGCGCGTAGATCTCGAGCGTCTCGCGTGACTTGGCGGTCTGCTTCTGCTTGGGCAGCGCGCCGAGCGTGCGCATATTGTGCAGGCGGTCGGCCAGCTTGATCAGGATCACCCTGACGTCGGTGGCCATCGCCACCATCATCTTGCGGTAGTTCTCGGCCTGACGCTCGTCGCGGCTCTCGAAGGTCATCCCGGTCAGCTTGGTGACGCCGTCGACCAGCAGGGCGACCTCCTCGCCGAACTCGGCGCGGATCTCCTCGAGGCTGGCGCTGGTGTCCTCGACCGTGTCGTGCAGCAGCGCCGCGCAGAGGGTCTCGGTGTCGAGCCGCATCCCGGCGCAGATCTGGGCGACGCCGACGGGGTGGGTGATGAACTCGTCGCCGGAGCGGCGCATCTGGTCGCCGTGGCGCTCGCAGGCGAAGTCGAAGGCGCGGGTGAGGGCCTCGCGATCGATCTCCGGCGCCGAGTCGAACTCCTCGACCACGGCGAGGAGGTCGGCGAGAAGCTCGCGCTGCGCTAGGGACTCTTTCGTCGTTCGAGGAATCGCAAACCCTCCTGGTGGCGAGCGCCGTAGGCCCGGTAGGCGGCGGAGCGCTCGAGTTCTGTCCCCTCTGAGGATACGACGCCGACGCCGCCTGCTCCTTTCCCCGGCGCGCCCCGAACGAGATTGAGCTCATCCAGCACGCGCAGACAGCGGGCAGCGGTCTCCGGCGCGCGGGGAAAGCGCCCGCCCCCGCGCAGCGCTTCGCGCAGCTCGTCGCCCTCCGTCTCGCCGGCGTCCCGCAGGTCCCGGAACAGAGCGATCAGGACGTCGCGGCGGGCCAGCTGCTCGTCGAGCATGGCGAGGGCGAAGCGATGCTCGGGCTCGCCCCAGGCGAGGTGCGCGTACCCCTCTCCGGCCATCGCCAGTTGCTCGACGTGGGCGAACTGCGGCGGGTCGACGAGGACGACGTGCGCGAAGCGGGCTGCGAGCTCCGGCTCGGCTTCGAGCAGCGCGGCGTCGGCCAGCACGACCCCGTCGCCGCCGAGCGCCGCACGCCGCTCCCGGCATGCGACAACCGCCAGCACCTCCCCCGCCCCGCACGAGGCCAGCTCCGCCACCACCGCAGCAGCCGAGCTGCGTGGCCGCACGACCTCCCGCCCCCCAAGCGCGGTCGAGGTTTTCTCCGCTATGCGGTCATAACCTCGACCGCGCTCGGGGGGGCGGCGGGGTCGGCGGCGAACTCGGACTCGAAGCGCTGCCACCACTCGTCCTCGGCTGCTTCGCCGGCGCTCGTGGGCTCGTGTGGATAGAGCTCGCGCAGGACCACGCGCGGCTCGACCGAGCCGTTCCAACGGTTGACCTCGAGCCGCACGGCCGCGTCGACGGGGTCGTCCTCGGCGACCCCGAGACTGGCGCGGCCGAAGGCGACCCCGAGCGCCCGGTGGGCGCCGCTGTGCAGGCTGAAGCGGGCGTGCTTGCCTTCGCCCATCGTGCGCACGTCGCGCACCCTCGCCGCGGGGACGAGCAACCGCACCCCCGGATTGCCCATCCCAAACGGGGCCAGCTGCTGGAGCTCCTCGGCCAGGTCGAGACCGAGCCCGGCGCCGCCGACCATCGCGTCGATCCGCTCGCTGCGTCGCGGCGCCTCCGGACCCAGCACAGCCAATGCATGGGCGGCGAAGGCGGTGCGGAAGGCGTCGAGGTTCTCGGCGCGCAGCTGAAGGCCGGCGGCCGCCCGGTGCCCGCCGAAGCCCTCGAGGTGCTCGGCGCAGGCCTCCAGCGCGGCCAGCAGGTCGAAGCCCGGGATGCTGCGCCCGGACCCGCGCCCTCGCCCTTCGCCGTCGAGCGAAACGACCACAACGGGGCGGTGGTGGCGCTCGGCCAGGCGCGAGGCGACGATCCCGATCACGCCCGGGTGCCAGCCCTCGCCGGCCAGCACGAGCCCGGGCGCCTCGCGAAGCTCGTCGGGCAGCTCGCGCCGCGCCGCCTCGGCCGCCGCGTCGACCTCGCGCTCGGTCGCCCGCCGCTCGCTGTTCGCCCGGCCCAGCTCCGCCGCGATCTCCTGCGCCCGAGCCTCGTCTTCGGTCAGGAACAGCTCCACCCCCGCGTCCGCCCGATACAGCCGCCCGGCGGCATTGATCCGCGGCGCCAGCCTGAATGCCAGATCGCCCTCGTCGAGTTGCGTCGGCTCGCATTTCGACGCCTCCAGCAGGGCTCGGATCCCCGGCCGCCGCGCTCGCCTGACCTCCTCCAGCCCCCTGCGCACAAGGCTGCGGTTCTCCCCCACCAGCGGCACCACATCGGCGACGGTCGCCAGGGCGACGAGGTCGAGGTCCACCTCGCCGTTGTCTTCGCGCAGCGCGCAGGCCAGCTTCCACGACACCGCAGTGCCGCAGAGCTCCTCGAAGGGATAGCCGTCGACGGTTGGATGGAGGATCGGGCAGTCGGGCAGCTCGGGACCCGGTTGATGGTGGTCGGTCACGATCACGTCCATGCCGAGCTTCTTGGCAAGCGCCACCTCCTCGACCGACGTGATTCCGCAGTCCACCGTGATCAGCAGCTCGGTCCCTCGCTCCGCCAGCTTCTCCACGTTCGCGGCGCAGAGGCCGTAGCCGTCCTCGATTCGGTCGGGGATCAGCCAGTCGCACTCGGCGCCGAGCTCGCGCAGCGATCCGACCAGGATCGCGGTGGCGCAGACGCCGTCGACGTCGAAGTCGCCGTGAACGGTGATCCGGCGGCCCTCGCGGATCGCCGTCGAGGCGAGCGCCACGACCGCCTGCATCGAGCCGAAGGCGCCCGGCGGGTGCGACTCGTCGGCCGCGAGGAACTCGCGCGCCGCCTCCGGGGTGCGGTAGCCGCGCCGCACCAGCGTCACCGCCACGGGTTCGCTCAGGCCGAGCTCCTCGCACAGCGCCCGAACCTCGGCGTAGGCATAGGGCTCGGCCTCATATACGCGGACGCTCTCCGGCACACGATCAAGCTAGGCGGCGCGGCGGCGGCAAAGCGGCCGCACCGGTGCGCAAACTGCGGCCTGTTCAGGCCTGGGCCTGCTCGGCGCGAACCCCGAGGAGCCAGACGACCGCCAGCCCGATCGCAACCCCGGGGATCGCGGTCAGCGCCGTCAGCACGTCGGTCTCCCCAAGACCGCGGCCGGAGGCGACCTCGACGACCGCGCCGAAGACGACCGCGCCGATGGTCGAGCCGAGGAAGGCGCCGACGATCCCCTGCCAGAAGCGATCGGGCAGGAAGACGGTGAAGTGCCAGAGGGCGATCCCCATCGTGAACCAGACGATCAGCGCCACCTAACGATTCCTCCCGTGTTTGCGGCGCTGTTTGCGCCGTTCGCGCCGTTTCTCGTTGCGCTCGCGGCGTTCCTGGGCGGCCGGGTCCGGCTCGCTCGGGGGAACGGGCTCCTCCTGCGCCGCCGGCGCCGGGTCGCCGCCGTTGTCGCCGGGTCGCTCGGCCACCGCGACCGCGGCCAGCTCCGCGGCCCGCTCCTCGTCGGTCTCATCGTCGTCGCCCAGCCTTGCCAGGGCGACGTCGTCGGCAAAGGCGGGCACCGAGCCGTCGACCTCGGCGATCCGTTCGCGGCGTCGCGCGAAGCCCGGCTCGCGTTCCTTCCAGGCCGTCAGCACGGGCGAGGCGATGAAGATCGAGGAATAGGTACCGGAGATGATCCCGACCAGCATCGCGAAGGCGAAGTCCTGAAGGGTCGCGCCGCCGAAGACGAGCAGCGAGACGACCGCGAGCAGGGTGGTGAAGCTGGTCGCCAGCGAGCGGGTCAGCACCTCGCTCATCGAGCGGTTGACGATCTGCGAGAAGGCCGCCCGCGGCATCCGCGGCAGGTTCTCGCGTATTCGGTCGAAGACGATGATCGTGTCGTAGAGCGAGTAGCCGAGGATGGTGAGGAAGGCGGCGACCGTGCCGCTGGTCACCTCTTTCCCGGTCAGGGAGTAGACGCCGCCGGTGATCAGGATGTCGTGGAAGATCGCGATCAACACCGGCACGGCGAACTTGGGATCGAAGCGGAAGGCGACGTAGGCACAGATCACAAGCAGCGAGAAGATCAGCGCCTTGAGCGCGCTGTCGGCCACCTGTTCGCCGAAGGTCGGGCCGACGCTGGTGCTGTCGAAGCCGTTCTGGACCACGCCGAATTCCCCTTCGAGCGCGTTCTGGGCCTTCGCCACCTGGCTCGGTCCGAGCTCGCGGGCGGAGACCTGGAAGACGTTGTCGCCGAATTCGGGGTCGGAGACCTGCTGGATCTCCTCGGTCGAGATGCCGGCCGCGTCGAGCGAGTCGCGCACGCCTTCCTCGTCGGTGGGCTTGTTCAGCGCGACCTTGATCCGCGTGCCGGACTCGAAGTCGATGCCGAAGTTGAGCTGCTGGGTCGCCAGCGCCAGCGCGCCGACGATCAGGATCGCGCCGGAGACCGAGAAGAACCAGCGGCTGGCGCCCATGAAGTCGAAGTGCCAGCGCACGCCTTTGTTCGTGGCGCCGAGCGCGCTGGGCGAGCGCAGGATGCGCGAGCGGCTCATGCTGAGCAGCAGCGCCTGGGTGAAGACGACGGCGGTCAGCAGCGAGACGATCGTGCCGACGCCGAGCACGAAGGCGAAGCCCTTGACCCCGGCGGTGGCGAGGACGAAGAGGATGAAGGCGGTCAGCAGGGTGACGACGTTGGCGTCGACGATCGTCCCGATCCCGCGCCGGTAGCCGGCGGCGATCGCGCTCGCCATCGGCCTGCCCGCGCGCACCTCCTCCTTGATCCGCTCGAAGATGACGATGTTCGAGTCGGCCGTGACCCCGATCGTCAGCACCAGTCCCGCGATCCCCGGCAGGGTCAGCGTGATCGGGATCAGTTTGATCAGGGCGAAGAAGATCACCCCGTAGGCGCCGAGCGCCAGGACCGCGATCAGGCCGAGGAAGCGGTAGAAGGCGAGCAGGAAGATGACGACGAGGGCGAGGCCGATGATCCCGGCCTTGATCCCGGCGTCGAGCGCCTGACTGCCGAGCGTCGCCGAGACCTGGGTCTGGCTGATCAGCTTCAGGTTGACCGGCAGGGCGCCGATCTGGAGGAAGGTCGCCAGGTCCTGCGCTTCCTGGATGCTGGTGAAGCCGCCGGAGATCTGCGCCCCGGTGCGGCCGTCGATCCCGTCCGGGTTCTGGGCGAAGTTGATGATCGGCGCCGTCTTGATTTCGTTGTCGAGGACGACGGCGAAGCGCCCGGAGAGCTGTTCGGCCTGTTCTCCCGAGGCCGGGCCGATCGCCCGCGCCTGGCCGCGCTGGGCGATCCGGCGGGTGACTTCCTGGAAGGCCTCGCGGCCCTTGCCGGTGAACTGGAAGGTGACGTTGGGCTGCCCGAGTTCGTCGGTTTCCTGCTTCGGGTTGGTGATCTCGGTACCCGAGAGGGCCGGGTTGTCCTTGAGCGCGAACCAGCCGGCGTTCGAGATCCCCTCGATCACCTTCCCGTTCGAGTCCGAGGGCTGCTCGGAGACGACGATCGTCCCCGCCGGGACCTTTTTCACGATCCCGTTGTGGGAGCGTTTGCGCCCGGTCGCGGTGATGAACAGGTCTTCTTCGGAAAACTCCGGCCCGGCGAGCAGCTTGTGCGTGCTGTCCTTGGAGAAGAGGTAGTAGCGCGGTTTGGTCGTCGAGCAGGTGGTGCAGTTCGCGACCGGCTTCTGTTCGGCGGCGAGGTTGACGGCTCCCCAGGCGGTCGGATAGGCGCCGGCGCCGGCGAGCTGGCCGTTCTTCGCGTTCGAGACCGGCCGGCCGGCGGCCTGCCATTCCTTGTTCGCTTCTTCGCTGGCTTTCGCCGGCGGTTCCTGGCCGGGATTGCCCCCGATCGCCTTCTCGCGGCCGATCAGGTTCGGTTCCCAGTCGTACATGTGCAGCTGGGCGGTGGTCCCCACCTGTTCGATCGCCCGCTCGGCGTTGGTGACGTCGGGCAGGCTGACCGAGATCTCGGTCGTGCCGAGCCGCGAGACCTCCGGCTCGGAGACGCCGAGCTTGTCGATCCGCTCGCGGATGATTTCGATCGAGCGGTCGATGTCTTCGCCGCTGACTTCTTTCGACTCGCCGGTCGGCGTGCCCTGGTAGACGAGCTGGACGCCGCCCTTGAGGTCGAGCCCGAGCCGCGTCTGCTTGTTGGCGACGACGAGCGCCGAGACGACGATCAGCGCCAGGACGAAGAGCAGCACGAAGGCGTTGCGGCGTCGTCTCATCGGCTCAGGTCTCCGGCGTGAGGACGATCAGCAGACCGCCGTCGTCGTCGTAGGCGGGAAACACGTCGGCGACCGCCTCGGCGGGCAGGTCGCCCTCGGCGTTGACCGAGACCTTCTTGCCGAGCGAGCGCACGCCCCACTCGAGCGAGGTCTCGATCGGGTCGGTGACGCCGTCGCCGTCGAGGTCGGCCTTCTCGCCGCCGTCGCCACGATCGATCCACTGGAGGCCGAGCACTTCCTTGACCGGACGCCCGATCACGTCCTCGTCGGTGAGGCCGGTCAGCTCGAAGCTGCCGCGCCCGGCGTCGATCACGCGGGCCTGCTGGTCGCAGACGAAGAACGCCGCGTTCGGCGCCGGGTAGTAGTCGTCGAGCAGCTCGAAGACGAAGCCGAAGCCGCATTTCGAGCAGCCCTTCGGGCGGGTGCTGAAACCGGCCGTCCGGTCGTTGCTCAGCTCCCTGTTCCCGCAGTTGGGGCAGATGAAGAAAGGCATCCCCCGCTCAGGTTACTCAGAACAGGCTGGTTGCTCTCTCAGGCACCGGCAGCCCCAGGTGCTCGTAGGCGCGCGCGGTCAGCACGCGCCCCCGCGGAGTGCGCTTGAGCAAGCCCTCCTGGAGCAGATAGGGCTCGAGCACGTCTTCGATCGTGTCCTGCTCCTCGCCGATCGCCACGGCCAGGGTCGAGAGGCCGACCGGCCCGCCGCCGAACTTGCTGGCGACGACGTCGAGCAGGTTGCGGTCGCTGCGGTCGAGCCCGCCGGCGTCGACCTCGAGCATTTCCAGGCCCGCCGCGGCGACACCGCCGTCGATCTGGCCGCTGCCCTTGACCTGGGCGAAATCGCGCACCCGCTTGAGCAGCCGGTTGGCGACGCGCGGCGTACCGCGCGAGCGGGCGGCGATGATCCGCGCTCCCTCGCCGTCGATCTCGACCTCGAGGATGCCGGCCGAGCGCTCGACGATCTGCGCCAGGTGCTCGGGGCTGTAGTGCTCGAGCCGGTGGCCGACGCCGAAGCGATCGCGCAGCGGCGTGGTCAGCAGGCCGGCCCTGGTCGTCGCCCCGATCAGCGTGAACGGCGGCAGCGGCAGGGTGACGGTGCGGGCGCCGGCGCCCTGGCCGAGCACCACCGGGAGCTCGCCGTCCTCCATCGCCGGGTAGAGGGTCTCCTCCACGGCTCGCCCGAGCCGGTGGATCTCGTCGACGAAGAAGACGCTGCCGGGCTCGAGCGCGGTGAGGAAGGAGGCGACGTCGGCCTTGCGCTCGAGCGCCGGCCCGGCGGTCTGCACCAGCGGCACCTCCATCTCGGCGGCGACGATGTGGGCGAGCGAGGTCTTGCCCAGCCCCGGCGGGCCGGCGAGCAGGACGTGGTCGAGCGGCTCGCCGCGCCGCCGCGCCGCCTCGATGAAGATGCCGAGCTGCTCGGTCACCTGCTCCTGGTTGACGAAGTCGCTCAGCGTCGGCGGCCGCAGCGAGCGGTCGAGGTCTTCGTCGGGCGAATCCGCGCTGGCGTCGTGGACGCGGATCTCGGCATCGACCGGCGGCACCGCCTCCTCGCCGTCGATTCCCGGCGTGCGAATCCGCTTCTCGTTCACGCCGCCTTCCTCCCGCCGCCGGCCCTGCGCAGGGCGAGCGCCAGCAGCTCCTCGGCGTCGCCGCCGTCGACCCCGTCGAGCAGCTGCTCGGCTTCCAGCGGCGCGTAGCCGAGGTTGACCAGGCCGTCGCGGGCAAGCGCCCGCGGATCGTCGTCCCCGTCCTCGCCCAGCACGACCTCTTCCTCGAGGGTCCCGGCCACCTTCTCGCGCAGCTCGACGATGATCCGCTCGGCCGTGCGCTTGCCGATCCCCGGGGCGGCCTGGAAGCGTTTCGCGTCGCCGCTGGCGATCGCCCGCAGCAGCTCGCGCGCCGGACCGCCGGAGAGCACGGCGATCGCGACTTTCGGTCCCACCCCGCTGACCGAGACGAGCTGGCAGAAGAGGTCCCGCTCTTCCTCGGAGGCGAAGCCGAACAGCGCCAGCGAGTCCTCGCGCGAGACCAGCTCGGTGTGCAGGAAGGCCTCGCGGCCGGTCGCCGGCACCGCCTTCAGCGTCTCCGACGAGACCGCCAGCCTGTAGCCGACGCCGCCGGCCTCGACCACGACGTGGTCCGGGCGGCGCACCATCACCTCGCCGCGCACGGCCGCGATCATGCCGCCCCCTCGGCCAGCTCGGCAGCCTGCCGGTGACCGGCGCCGCCGCCGTGGCAGATCGCCACCGCCAGCGCGTCGGCGGCGTGGTCGGGCGTCGGCAGCTCGGGCAGCCCGAGCAGGGTCGCGACCATCCGCTGCACCTGCTTCTTGCCCGCGGCGCCGCTGCCGCAGACGGCCATCTTGATCGCCTGCGGCGTATAGGAGAAGCACTCGACGCCGGCCTGGGCGGCGGCCAGCATCGCGACGCCGCTGGCGCGGCCGACGGTCATCGCGGTCTGCGCGTTCTTGCCGAAGAAGACGTCCTCGACCGCCACCGCGCGCGGCTCGTGCCAGGCCAGCAGCTCGCTGAGCTCGCCGTGGATCCGCTCCAGGCGGCGCTCCATCGGCACCCCCGCGGTCGTTTCGACGACACCCCCGTCGAGCGCGACCATGCGGTTGCCCTCGACCCGGACGATGCCGAAGCCGAGGTTGGCCGCGCCGGGGTCGATCCCCATCACCACTTGCATGGGGAATGATTCTGGGAGAACGCTCGGATGCCTTCGTCAGGCGGGTGAGGCGGCGAGCTTCTCCAAGACGTCTTCGGGGATGTCGAAGTTGGCGTGGACCTCGTTGACGTCGTCGTCGTCTTCGAGGTCTTCGATCAGGCCGAGCAGCGATTTCGCCTCGTTGCCCTTGACCTCGACCGTGCTCTTCGGCTCCATCGTCACGTCGGAGGACTGGATCTCGACGCCGTTGCCCTCCAGCGCCTCGCGCACGGTGCTCAGGCTGGCCGGCTCGCAGAGCACCCGCAGCAGGTCGCCCTCGTCGCTGACGTCCTCGGCGCCGGCGTCGATCGCGGCGATCAGGTCGTCCTCCCCGTAGCGGGCGCCGTCGACCGCAAGCACGCCGCGTTTCTCGAAGATCCAGGCGACCGAGCCCGGCTCGCCGAGGCTGCCGTTGCGTTTGCTGAAGGCGTGGCGCACTTCGGCGCTGGTCCGGTTGCGGTTGTCGGTCAGCGCCTCGACCAGAACCGCGGCGCCGCCCGGCCCGTAACCCTCGAAGACGACCCTCTCGATTGCCGCGGCGTCGCTGCCGACGCCGGAGCCGCGATCGATCGCCCGCTGGATGTTGTCCTTGGGCATCGAGGCGTCGCGCGCCTTCTGCACCGCGGTCGCCAGCGCCGCGTTGCCCTCGGGGTCGGGACCGCCGTCACGCGCGGCGACGGTGATCGCGCGCGCCAGCTTGGTGAAGAGCTTGCCGCGTTTGGCGTCGGCGGCGCCCTTCTTGTGTTTGATCGACGACCACTTGGAATGTCCGGACATGCGTTTGCCATTCTATGAATTAGGGAGATGAGCCCCGAAACGGCCACCGAGCGGCACAGCATCAGCCCGATCAGGGGAATGACCGGGAGCGCGATCTTCGTGCTCATGCTGCTCGCCGCCCTGTCGCTGTGGACGGCGATTCCGGTCGGCTGGATCTGGATCGGCTCGAAGGTCGCCCAGACCCAGTTTCCCGCCGAGGGCCCCTACGCCGTGGTCGCCGTCGGCATCATCGTCACGATCCTCGTCGACGCCTGGCTGATCGGCCGCCTCAACGCCCTCTACGTCCACGTCACCGGCACCAACCGGCTCGCCCCGATGCGCCCCAGCTGGCTGAAGAGCATGCGCGACACCGGCGGCGGCCCCGGCACGACCACCGTGGTCGAGGCGGTGATGATGGGCTCGGTCCTGCTCGCCGTGCTCGTCTTCCTCGGCTGGTTCTTCCTGCTCGCCGGTTCCCCCATTCCGAACCGCTAGACGACGAACCTGCCGTCTTCCTGCATCACCTCGCCGTCGACTTCGAGCCTGCCGCCGAGTCGCAGGTCGCAGACGAGGTCGTCGCGCACGAGATTGACCGCGGCAAGCTGGGCATCGCTGACCTCGACGCCCTGGGGATAGTCGCGGGTATCGAGCTGGGCGTAGACCTCCAGGCCGGTGTTCGTCGTGGTGGCCGCGATCGAGTTGATGATCACCTCGTGGCTGACCAGCGGGCGGCCGCGCCAGGTCTTGGAGATGAAGCTCCAGAGGCGGTGCTCGATCTTGTTCCACTTGCTGGTGCCGGGCGGGAAGTGACAGATGTCGATCTCGAGGCCGGTGTCGTCTGCCAGGCGTTGCAGTTCGGTCTTCCACAGGCGTGTGCGGTTGCCGTTGCCGCCGCCGCAATCGGCGGTGACCTGCAGGGACTTTGCCCGCGGGTAGCGCGCCTTGCCCAGCTGCTGCCACCAGCTGCGGATCGAGGCGACCGCGAAAGCGGCGGTCTCCTTGGTGATCCCGACGTTGACGAAGCCCTTGTCGGCGCCGATGTCATAGACCCCGTAGGGGATCGCCTTGCCGAGCGTCTTGTCGGGGAAGTCGTGCACGTTGACGGCGACCGGCTCGCCCTTGGGCCGCCAGTCGCGCCCGCCGTTTGCGTACTCGCCGACCAGCTCCTTCTTCTTGGTGTCGATCGAGATCGCGGGCCGGTTCTCCTCGATCGCGGCGGCCACCTTCTCGTTGATGTGGCGGAACTGCGCGTCACGGTCGGGGTGCTGGGAGCCCTCCTTGGTCTTGCGGTTGGCCTGCAGGCTGTAGCCCAGCTCGTGCAGCAGCCGCGCCACGGTGCGGTAGCTGACCTCGTGCCCGAGCTCGCGCAGCGCCTTGGCCAGCTCGCGCACGCTCTTTGATGTCCACAGCAAGGGCCGCTCCTCCCCCCTTCACCTCACCCCCCCGCCCTGGCCGTCGAGCGAGACGTTCATGACCGGATTCGCCCCGGCCTTCAGCACCTCCTCGTAGACCGCCAGCAGCAGCGGCGCCGCGGCGCTCTCGCCGTCGATCGCGACGACCTCCCCCTGCTTAACCTCGGTCGAGTAGCCGACCAGGATCTTCGCCAGTCGCTCCGCTCTCGGATCCCTCACGTCCCCGCCCCTTCCGGCGCGCCGCTGCGCGCCTTGGTCGTTATCGCCATGAACAGCGCGTGCAGCCTCGAGTCGTCGGTCAGCTCCGGGTGAAAGGCGCAGGCGAGAAGCGAGCCCTCGCGCACGGCCACCGGGTGCCCGTCGTAGGAGGCGAGCACCTCGACTCCGGCGCCGCAGCGCTCCAGCCAGGGCGCGCGGATGAAGACGGCGCGCAGGGGCTCGGAGCCGATTCCCTCGACCTCCAGGTCGGCCTCGAAGCTCTGTAGCTGGCGGCCGAAGGCGTTGCGCCGCGCGGTCGCGTCCAGCAGGCCGAGGTGGGCGTCGTCGCAGACGATCATCCCGGCGCAGGTGCCGAAGATCGCCCCGCCGCGGTCGTGGTGGTCGCGGATCGGGCCCTCGAGCCCGGCCGACTCGATCCCCTTGACGATCGTCGTGCTCTCGCCGCCGGGGATCACCAGGCCGTCGAGTCTCGCCAGCTCGGCCCCGACGCGAACCTCGCTCGCCTCGGCGCCGAGCCCGCGCAGCATCGCGACGTGCGTTGCGAAGCCGCCCTGGATCGCGAGGACGCCGATGCGCAGCGCCGGGCCGTCAGGCACCGCGGTCCTGGAGCAGCGCGTCGGCGGCGACCAGCTCGGAGATCTCCAACCCGGGCATCGCCCCGCCGAGCCCGACCGAAGCCGCGGCGACGCGCTCGGGGTCCTCGAAGTGCGTGGTCGCCTCGACGATCGCCTTTGCGCGCCGCTCGGGATCGTCGCTCTTGAAGATCCCCGAGCCGACGAAGTTGCCCTCGGCGCCGAGCTGCATCATCAGCGCTGCGTCGGCCGGCGTCGCGATCCCGCCGGCGCAGAAGAGCGGCACCGGCAGCCGGCCCTGGGCGGCCACCTCGTGCACGACTTCGAGCGGCGCCCGGTGCTCTTTGGCCGCCGCGGAGAGCTCCTCCGGGCCGAGCTGGGCGAGCCGCTTGATCCCGGAGACGATCTCGCGCATGTGGCGAACCGCCTCGACGACGTTTCCGGTCCCGGCCTCGCCCTTGGAGCGGATCATCGCCGCGCCCTCGCCGATCCGCCGCAGCGCCTCGCCGAGGTTGGTCGCGCCGCAGACGAAGGGAACCTCGAAGGCGAGCTTGTCGATGTGGTTGGTCTCGTCGGCCGGCGTCAGCACCTCGGACTCGTCGATGTAGTCGACCTCGAGCGCCTCGAGGACCTGGGCCTCGGCGAAGTGGCCGATCCGCGCCTTCGCCATCACCGGGATCGTCACCGCCTCCTGGATCCCCTTGATCATCGCCGGGTCCGACATGCGGGCGACGCCGCCGTCGCGGCGGATGTCGGCGGGCACGCGCTCCAGCGCCATCACCGCGCAGGCGCCCGCCTGCTCGGCGATCCGTGCCTGCTCGGGCGTCACCACGTCCATGATCACCCCGCCCTTGAGCATCTCGGCGAGGCCGGTCTTCACCCGGAAAGTTGCCCTCTCGGCCATCAGGGCCAATATTACGTGGGCGCGGCCCTACTTCAGTTTGTACGCGCGGATCCGGTCTTTGTGGACGGCTTCGTCGCGCGCGTACAGGCCGTGCGCGAGACCCTGGATCAGCGCCATCAGGGCGGTGTTGGAGCGCGCGAACGAGGGGCTGTTGGAGGAGAAGTAGAGCGTCTGCTCGGCGTGCTCGCCGACCTCGGACATCGAGGCGTCGGAGACCGCCAGCGTGCGCGCCCGCCGGTGCAGCGCCAGCTTCATCGCCCGCAGCAGGAGCGGGTGGGCGCGGCCGCAGGAGAGCACGATCACCAGCGTGTCCTCGTCGATCCGCCCGAGCCGCTGCAACGACTCGCCGCCGGTGCTGGCGACGATTTCGGCGCGGATGTCGAGCAGGCTGAGCATGTGGCGGAAGTAGCTCGCGAAGAAGGCCATCTGGTCGACGCCGACGATCACCACGCGCTGGGCCTCGGCCAGCGCCGCGACGGCGCCTTCGATCTGCTCGCGCGTCAGGTTGCGCGCGGTTTCCTCCAGGTTCGAGTAGTCGGCGCTGAGCGAGCCCTCGAGCTCGGAGTGGTCGAAGGAGAAGAGCGCGGCGCCGCCGGCGGTCGTGCTGGTCCCGCCACCGCCGCCGACGGCGGTGTTGCGGTACTCCTCGATCGCCGCCTGCTGAAGCTCGGGATAGCCCTCGAAGCCGAGGGCCTGGGAGAAGCGCACCACCGTCGATGAGGAGGTGCTCGCTCTCCTGGCCAGCTCCTCGGCGGTGAGGAAGGCTGCCTCGTCGAGGTGGTCGACGATGTAGCGGGCGACGTCTTTCTGCGAGCGCGAGAACTCGTCGAAGCGCTCCTGGATGTACTCGGAAAGACTCTTGAGCTGAGGGTTTTTGGTTGCGGTCTTGGTCACGGCCGTCCATTTCGCCGGTCCCCATGCTTTCCCTTCCGATCTGGTTGGATGGGGGTTGAAAATGACTCTCGAGCAGGCGCTTCGGCTGACCAACCGCAACATGATCGGCTTCGATCTCCTCCTCGGCTCGGCGGCGATCGCGGCGCCGGAGGCGACCCTGCGGGTGCTGGGACATGACGAGCCCTCTCCCGACGCCGCTCATCTCTTCCGCCGCTGCGGCCCGATCTGGCTGACCTTCGCCGCGGCGCACGCGGTCGCCGAGCTGCGCGGCGAGCAGCGGGACTGGTGGGCGCTCGCCTGGCTGCGCGGCACCGAGATCGCCACCGACGCGCTCTGGTCGGAGTCGCCGGCGGTCAGCCGGCCCGGCGCAAAGCTCGGCCTGCGACTGGCCGGGCTCGCGAACCTCGCAATGGCCGGCGGCTTCGCCTGGCTCTCGAGGCGATGACGGGCGGCGGGCTGCCCAGCAAACGCTGGAGCCTGCGCGGCTACGACGACGAAGGCAACGAGGTCTGGCTGATCCGCAGCTTCGGCCAGAAGCTCTACCGCTGTCCGGGCTGCCACGGCGACATCCCGATCGGCACCGAGCACACCGTCGTCCAGTACGTGCTGCGGCTCGGCGGCACCGAACACCATCACTGGCACCGCCGCTGCGCGGAAGAGCTGCTGCTGCCGGACCTGCGCGAGACGAAGAAGGTGCCCGCCTCGCAGTCCTCGCGATCGAAGCTCGAGCAGCGCGGGCGCCACCCGTCCGGCCGGCGGCGGCGTTAGATGCCCGACAGCCCGGGCATCGCCGGCGTCGGCGCCGTCTACAAGCAGACCTGGAGGGTCTACCGGGCCTGGGCGGGCACGCTGCTGCCGCTCGCCTGCCTGATCTTCGTTCCGCTGGGGCTGCTCAGCGCCCTCCCCCTCGCCGCCCGGGTCGAATCGCTCGACTTCGGCAGCGGCCTGGTGGTCGTCGGCGCGCTCGTCGCCGTGCTGGCGGTGGTCGGCACCTCGCTCTTCGGCGAGATCTTCTTCAGCGGCGTCGTCGCGGTCTCGCTCACCCATGACGGGCAGCCCGGCAGGCCGCCGACGCCGCGCGAGATCGCCGGCCGGCTCGCCTACGGCCGCCTGATCGCCGTCGACCTGATCTACGCCGTCGTCGTCGGGCTCGGGTTCGTCCTCTTCTTCGTCCCCGGCGTCGTCGCCTACGTGTTCCTCGGCCTGGCCGGTGCGGTGGTCGAGATCGAACGCCGCGGCGCCGGCGAAGCGCTGGCGCGCAGCGCCCGCCTGGTGCGCGGGCGGTTCTGGCTCGTCTTCGCGGTGCTCTGGCCGCTGGAGATCCTCAGCGAGGGGTTCGGCGCGCTCGCCGACGCCGGATCGCAGGCGCTGCTCGGCCACACGCTCTGGGCGGACTGGCTGGCCGAGTCGCTCTCCAACGTCGTCGCCACGCCCTTCGTCGCGGTCGCCTGCGTGCTGCTCGCGGTCGACCTGATCTTCGCGAAGGAGGGCGCCGGCCCGCAACTACACTCGCGACCGAGCCGATGATCGCCGCATCGATATTCAGCGACTTCTGGAACGACCAGATCCTCGCCAACGAAAAACAGGGCCTCTTCCTGGTCCTCGTCGGCTTCATCCTCTCCTTCGGCTTCATCCGCATGAGCACGCGGCTGATGCGCAGCCCGAAGGTGTCCTGGTGGCCGGGCAGCGTGGTCAGCGACAGCGGCGTCCACCTGCACCACCTCGTCTTCGGGATCGTGACGATGATGATCGCCGGCGCGCTCGGCTTCATGGCGCTCGGCGAGAGCCCCTACGCCGAGCTCTGCGCCTTCGCCTTCGGCGTCGGCGCCGGCCTGACGATCGACGAGTTCGCCCTCTGGGTCTACCTCGACGACGTCTACTGGGCCGAGGAGGGACGCTCCTCGATCGACGCGACGGTGATCGCGGCGGCGGGGATGATGCTGATCCTGCTCGGCTTCAGCCCGTTCAGCCTCGACACCAGCTCGGCCGCCGCGACGATCGGCAGCATCGTGGGCATCGCGCTGGCCTTCCTCTTCGTCGCGCTCTGCTTCCTCAAGCAGCGGGTGCTGCACGGCACGATCGGCTTCTTCTTCGCCCCGCTCGCGATCTACGGCGCCGCGCGACTCGGCAAGCCGGGCTCCGCCTGGGCCCGCCGCCGCTACGGCGAGCGCAACCCGGCGAAGCAGACGGCGGCCGAGGAGCGCTTCAAGCCCGACCGCCACACCGAGCGCTTCAAGAACGCCTTTCGCGACATCGTCGGCGGCAAGCCCAGCGAGGGTCTCACCGCGGCCTCCGAAGAGGCGATCGCGACCACCCGCGAGGCCGTCCAAGAAGTCCGCCAGCGAGCCGAACGGGTGACGCAAGTGGGCAACCGCGATGGCGACGAGTAACGACCCCCGCCACCCCCGACAGGCGGCTCTGTCTAGCCCATCCCGAGCAGTTCGGATAGCCCCACCATCGACTTAAAGACCCGGGCGCCCTCTTCGATCAGTCGCGTTCCACCGTCCGTGGGTGCATAGCCGAGCACTGACATGCCAGCAGCCCGCGCGTGAAGGAACAAGTCGGGTGCCGGCTTTCCGTTCTCGACTTCATCGCCTGAGTAGATGCGCCCGGCAAAGTGATTCCAGAGGCCGGTCAGTCCAAGCGTAAGACGCATCTTTTCGTGACTCCCGCTGGAAGCGACACAGGTGGGCACGTTGATTCGCTCGAGAGCATTGATGATCCCCGCGATCGGCTGCAGCTCTGCCCGGAACGCATCATTGACAGCTGATTCCAGACCTTTCTCCCACCCGGGCGGCAGCGGTCGTCCCAACCGATCGGTGAGAATCTGCAGCGTCGCCGGCATGCCCAAGCCAAGGAAGTCACGGATGCAATCCTGATAGCTCATTTGCAGACCAAGCGCCGAGATCCATTCCGCCTGGATCCGCAGCGAGATCCGGTCGCTGTCGACCAAGACGCCGTCGCAATCGAATATGACCAGCTCCGGACTGCTCACCTGCGTGCCGTTCGCCATCGGTGCCCCGGCATTCAACACCGGTCGACGTTCTACCGGCCCCGCGGAACCGCCTTGGGACTTCCGCAATTTGCGGGTTTCCGCAGCTTTCCGTCCGCGGGCGGATCTACTATCGAACACATGTTCGTAGAGGGAGGCAGCAGCCCAGTTCGCTCAACAAAGGGAAGGCGCGAAGAGCTGGCCGAGGCGCCGACCGATTGGCTGGAGCGCGAGATCGGCGATCTGGCGGCGCAGATCGCCGCCGCCACCTGTCGCTGGCTGGAGCTGGTCGCCGAGTTCGACCGCAGGGGCGCGCACGAGGCCTGGGGCTTTCACTCCTGCGGGGCCTGGATCGCCTGGCGCTGCGCTTTGGACCCGCGCTCGGCGCGAGAGCACGTGCGGGTTGCCCGGGCGCTCGAGGGGTTGGAGGCGGTCAGGGAGTGCTTTGGCCGCGGCGAGCTGAGCTACTCCAAGGTGCGGGCGATCACGCGGATAACCACGCCCGAGAACGAATCCGAGCTGCTGGAGATGGCGCGCTGGGCGACAGCCGCCCAGCTGGAGCGGCTGGTGCGCGGCTACCGGCGGGCGGTATCGCTCGAGAGCGCCGAGGCCGCCCACCGCGATCGCTTCCTCGCCTGCGAATGGGATGAGAACGGCAGCCTGCTCATCCGCGGCCGCCTGGCGCCCGAGGACGGGGCTCTGTTGCTGAAGGCGATGGAAGCGGGCAAGGAGGCGATCTGTGAGCGCGAAACCGCCGATCGGGTGTGCGCCCAAGGGGTCGCCCGCAAGGCGGATGGCTCGCTCGTCTTCCGCCGCCCCGACGGAAGGGTCGTGCCCGCGGTCCCCTCCCCCGCCTGCGGCAGCGCCTCGGAGCTTCGGGAGCGCAATCGCGCCGCGGGGGGCGAGGTTCTCCCGGGGGCGCTGCGCTCGCTGGGGCGGGGCGAGCGCTATGACCGTGAGCTGGCGGTGGCGGGGTTGCTGGCGCGGGCGGGGCCGTAGCCTTTGCACGATGATCGATCGCGTGGCTGTCGAGACCTGGATCGGGGCCTATGAGCGAGCCTGGCGGACCGCCGGGACGAAGGCGCTCGCGGAGCTGTTCAGCGAAGACGCCGCCTACCGGATGTCGCCCTATGAGGAGCCGGCGCGGGGACTGGATGCGATCGGCGAGCTCTGGGAGGGGGAGCGGGTCGGGGCCGACGAGGAGTTCGAGCTGCGCAGCGAGGTGGTCGCGATCGACGGGGACGTCGCCGTGGCGCGGATCCAAGTGGAATACGGCACCGGCGCCGAGTACCGCGACCTCTGGCTGATCCGCTTTGACGCCGACGGTCGTTGCCGCGAGTTCGAGGAGTGGCCGTTCTGGCCGGGCCAGCCGCTTTCGGCTGACGAAGCACAGGGAGGAGATCGATGAAGTCGCACACCGCCGAGGAGGTGCAGGCGGCGGTCGACGAGGCCGGGATCGAGTGGCTCGACAAAGTCGCGCCGCCGAACTGCTCCCGGAGGGCGGCGACTACAGGCACCACCGCAGCGGCGAGGACAACGGCGACGCCCACCTGAAGAACCTGCTCGTCCACCACCAGGCGATCGTGCCGGTGACCGGCGGCCGCCTCGACCTCGGGCCCTGGCAGCAGGTCTTCTACTGCGAGTTCGACGGCCGCCGGCCGAAGCGCCTGGCGATCAAGGCGATGGGCGAGTAGCGAGCGCTCAGCCGGGGCTGGCGCTGCACGTCTTCAGGCCGATCTCGCGGGCCAGTTCGTAGCGTTCGCGCTGCCCGTTGTCGCGGCGTTCGCGCGCCGCCAGGTATTCGCCGCCGTGTTCCGCCCGCGCCGCCCGCAGCGCCTGCACGTCGTAGCGGTGGACCTGCTGCTGGGAGCGCACGTATTCCTCGTAGGGCCCGCGCACGCTCGCCGGCGGGTCGAGCGCCTGGAAGCGCTTCACCGCCGGGGTGGAGATCGCGACCAGCGCTTCGGAATAGGCGACGTCGGGGAATTCCTCGCTCTTGGCTTCGGGGAATTCGGCTCTCGCTTCGGCAAAGGCGCTCTGGCTGTCGGCGCAGATCGCGTCCGCCCTGGCGATCAGCTCGGACCTGCTCAGGGTCTGCGGCTTGGTGGTCTGCCTGGCGTCGGCGGCGCCGCCCGCCACCGAGGCCTGCTTGGCCTGGGTCGTCGCCTTCCCCCCATCCCCCCCGCCGCCGCCGGCGAGGGCGATGACTGCGATGACGGCGGCTGCGACCGCGAACAATCCGCCGGCCAGCGCCAGCCGTTTACGCCCGCCTCCGCCGGACTCGATCGACCGCGTCTCAGCGGTCCGCGTCGCCGCCGCGCCGGTGGCCACGGCGCGCTCGGGCAGGTCCGGGCGCGAGCCGCTCAGCGCCGCAACCGCCGCGCGGCCCAGGTCGCCCGCTGACGGGTAGCGGTCCTCGGCCTGCTTGGACATCGCCCGGATCGCGACGTCGTCGAGCGCCATCGGCACCGCGGTCGCGTGCAGGGACGGAGCCGGCGGCGGGTCGTTGAGGTGCGCGTACAGCCGCGCCGCCTCGGCGTCGCGCGGAAACGGCACCTCGCCGGTGAGCAGCTTGAACAGCAGACAGCCGAGCGCGTAGACGTCCGCCCTGGCGTCGACCTGGCCGCCGGAGATCTGCTCCGGCGCGACGTAGTCGAGCGTGCCGACGAAGCGCCCGGTCTGCGTCAGGCCCGACTCGGTGGCGACGTTGCGGGCGACGCCGAAGTCGGTGATGTAGGCATGGTCGTCCCCCCCGGTCTGGCCTAGCAGCACGTTTGCCGGCTTGACGTCCCGGTGGACGAGCCCCGCCGCGTGGATCGCGTCGAGCCCGTTGCCGACCTGGGCGATCAGCGCCGCCGCCACCCCGGGCTCGAGCCGCCCCTCGCGCGCCAGCCGCCGGCCGAGGTCGGAGCCGGCGACGTAGCGCATCGCGATGAACGGAATCCCGGCCTCTTCGCCGGCGGCGTAGATCGGCACGACGTTCGGATGCTCGATCGAGGCCGCGATCCTCGACTCCTCGGCGAAGCGCCTGGCAAAGACCTCGTCGGCGGCGGCCTCGGGGGCGATCAGCTTCAGCGCCACACGGCGCTCGAGGCCGGGCTCGATCGCCAGGTAGAGCACACCCATGCCGCCGCGACCGAGGCTGCGCTCGATCCGGTAGCCGGCGAAGACATCGCCGGCGGAGAGCTCGACCCGGAGATCCCCCGGTTCCATGCGGGGAGACTAGCCGCGATCCGGGCTACCAGCGCCGCCTTGCGCCGAACAGCTCCTGCGCGTAGCCGGCCACCGAAATCGGAGACATGAACAGCTGATAGGTGAGCAGGTAGCCGAGGAAGCCGAGCCGGTTGCGGCGCACCTTGAGCCCGACCTCGTCGAACGAGCTGCGGCTGAGGCGGAACATGATCAGCGAGAGGCAGACGTTGAGCGGAAGCACCGCGAGCGTCATCGGCCCGACGATCGCGAAGTTGCCGAAGAGCGCGAGGACGATCCCGACCGGGAAGGCGATCGAGTAGACCAGGTCGACGTAGGGAAAGACGAAGTCGACCAGCACGGCGTGGGCGTTGGCGCGACGACCGGCCAGCAGCGCGCCGCCGTGCTCGCGCAGGCCCTCGATCATCCCGCGCGCCCAGCGCCGGCGCTGGCGGGCGAAGCCGAGCGCGCCCTCCGGGGCGCCCGTGAAGGCGATCGCGGTGCGCTCGTACCCGACCCGGCCGTCGTCGCGCATCATCGCCCATGTCAGCACGATGTCCTCGCCGATCCGGTCCGGCCAGCCGCCAACGCGCCGCAGCGCCGCGGTTCGGTAGACGCTGAAGGCGCCCTGGGCGACCATCGTCCCCTGGAAGAGGCCCTGCTGGCGCTTCACCGATGCGATGCCGAGGAAGTAATCCCACTCCTGAGCCCGTGTGAGCAGGCTGCCGCGCGAGTTGCGCACGAACACCGCACCGGCCACGGCGACGGTGTCCTGCGGTGAGATCAGCAGGCGGGCGACGATCCGCTCGAGCGCCCCCTTCATCAGCAGCGTGTCGGCATCGACGGTGACGAGGAGCGGCGTCTCGACTCGTTTCAGCGCCGCGGTCAGCGTCTGCGCCTTGCCCCCGTGAGGCAGCTCGAGCACCGAGATCCGGGGATCGCCCGCCGCCCGGCGCCGCGCGAGCTCGGCGGTCCGGTCCGCCGAGCCGTCGTCGGCGACGATCACCCGCAGACCACCCGGGTACTCCTGCCTGACCACGTAGTCGATCGTCTCCTCGATCGCATCCTCCTCTTCGAAGCAGGCGATCACCACGGTCAGGTCGGGAAACTCGAGATCGAAGCGCAGCGGCGGCGGGCGGTCGATCAGCAGCGAGGCGATCAGGTTCGCGTTGAGATACCCCGGCACGATCGCGATCCCCCCGATCACCGCCACGGCCAGCGGCAGGGTGATCGATTCGCCGAGGTCCTCGATCCAGGGCAGCGCGATCCACAGGGAGAGTCCCGCCCAGACGAGCGCGATGGCGAGGACCGCGAACAGCTTCAGGCGCAGAGCGACATAGAGCCGGTTGCGTTCCTGCGGCGTGCGCTCCAGTTCGCGCGGCGGGGTTATCGAGTCGTCCCGGTACATCGCTGCTGACATCGACCTTCCGACGGGCCGGCTTGAGATCGCTGCGGTAAACCACGGACGAGGTGCGCGGCGGGCGCCCGATGCGCGGCCGCTCGGCGCTTGCGACCTTGTCGGCATGAACGCCGGTCACGTGGTGGTCCTCGGAGGGGGCTTCGGCGGTCTCGAGACCGCCTTCGACCTGAAGCTGCTCGCGGGCGACCGGGCGCGGATCACGCTCGTCTCCGACAGCGACCACTTCCTGTTCAAACCCAACTCGATCTACGTCCCGTTCGGCATGGACCCGGAGAAGCTGAAGGTCCCGCTGGCGAAGCCGGCGGCACGCAAGGGGATCGAGCTGGTCCAGGCCCGCGCCCACGCGATCGACCCGGACGCGCGCAAGGTCGAGCTCGACGGCCGCTCGGTCGGCTACGACTTCCTCGTCGTCGCCACCGGCGCCGACATGCGCGCCGAGGAGATTCCAGGCCTCGGCGAGCACGGGATCAGCCCCTGGACCCCGGACGAGATGCTGCGCCTGCGCGCTGGCTTCCAGGACCTGCTCGGCGGCAACGGCGAGGGCCGGGCCAAACGCGTGCTCTTCGTCATCCCGCCCAACAACAAGTGCGCCGGGCCGCTGTACGAGATCGTGCTGATGCTCGACACCTGGCTGCGCCGCCAGGGCGCTCGCGAGCGGGTCGAGATCACCTGGACCACCTTCGAGAGCAGCTACATCCAGGCCTTCGGGCCGCGCCTGCACGAGGTCGCCGCCGCCGAGTTCGAGCGCCGCGGGATCGAGGGACACACCGACTGGGTGGTCGAGCGCGTCGAGCCGGGCGCCGCCAGCTATGCCAACGGCGAGCAGCGCGAGTACGACCTGCTCGTCGCCTTCCCGCCCTACATCGCCTCCACCCCGTTCGCCGGGCTGGAGGCCGACGATCGCGGCTTCCTCGCCACCGAGCTCGGCAGCCGCCGCCTGCACCGCCACCCCGAGATCTTCGCCGTCGGCGACGCCGGCGACTTCCCGGTCAAGCAGGCTTTCCTCGCCTTCCTCCAGGCCGACGCGGCGGCCTCCCACCTCGCCGCCGAGCTGCTCGGCGAGCAGCCCGAGCTCGACTTCGACCCGGTCAGCATGTGCGTGATGGAGCAGTTCGACAAGGCGACCTTCGCCCAGGTCCCGCTGCGGCTCACCGGCGATCCGGCAAGGCCGATCGAGGTGCGCCCGGACGCGAACGGCGACTACCGCGTGGGCAGCTCGAAGGCCTGGCGCGCCGGCAAGAAGATGCTCGGGCACTCGGTGCCGTGGCGCTTCGGCCGCGGCGAGCCCTTCCACGGCGGCGCCTTCTGGCGCGGCATGGACCTCGGGCTCAAGGCGATGTCGGGCGTGCTCGCGAAGTAGGTTCTTAACCGAACCTGCACGGACCGCCGCGGGCGCCCACCTAGAATTTCCCTGAGTCGGGATGAAGCGCCTTGCCGTCATCGGGTTGCTGCTCACCGTGGCGCTTCTCGGCGCCGCGGGAGCCCGCGCGGAGATCTTCGGCGAAGGCGGCCTGCTGGTCAGCTTCAACGGTGGCTTCGCCCCCAGATCGCTGCCGCGCGACCGCGACGTTCCCGTGACGGTCAGGCTCAGCACGGCGATCAAGACCAGCGACGGCAGCCGCCCGCCGCGCCTGCGGCGGATCTCTTTCAGGGTCAACCGCTACGGGCGGATCCGCACCAGGGGGCTGCCCTCGTGCGCCGCCGCCGAGCTCGAGTTCGACCAGCTCCGCGACCGCCCTGGAGCGCTGCCGGCGCGCCCTCGTCGGCCACGGCGGCTTCAACGCAAACGTCGAATTCCCCGGCCAGGAATCGATCCCGGTGCACGGGCGGGTGCTGGCCTTCAACGGCACGCTGCACGGCCGCCCGGCGGTCCTTCTCCACATCTACGGCTCGACCCCGGTCGACGTCACGATCGTGCTCCCCTTCACCCTTCGCCATCCGCGCCGCGGGCGCTTCGGCACGGTGCTCTCGGCCAAGGTCCCGAAGCTCGCCTCGGACCTCGGCTACGTCAGCGACATCTCGCTCACCTTCGACCGCCGCTACAGATACCGGGGACGGCGCTACAGCTTCCTCAGCGCCCGCTGCGCGGCTCCCCACGGCTTCCCCGGAGCGATCTTCTCCTTCACCCGCGGCACCTTCGCCTTCGCCGGCGGCAGGACGATCGCCACCACGCTGACCCGCGACTGCACGGTTCGCTGAGATGCCTCCGACCGGTCAGCCGAAGATCCCGTCGGGTCGCCCGCGGGCAACCCAGGCCGACCAGAGGTAGAGCGCGACGAGCCCCGAGGCGAGCAGCGCGATCGCCGAATCGAGCCGCGTCAGGTTGAGCGCCAGGACGAGCGCGACGAGCGCCGCTCCGAGCAGGTTGAGCAGCATGCCGGCGCGGCGGCCGTCCCGGTGGCACATGCGGGCGCAGCCGAGCGTCGCGGCGAGGAAGCTGGCGAAGACCGAGACGGCGTAGAAATGGACCAGCTCCTGCTCATCTCCCCCCGCGCCGACGATCATCGCGGCGGCAACCAGGAGGACCGCGAAAACCCCCCAATGGGCGACGAGGAAGCGGTTCTCGCGCCGCAACGGCTCCGGCAGCAGGCCGCGTTCCCCCTCACGGGCGAGCGCCGCCAGCGCCTTCAGCACTCCGGAGCCGGCCAGGTAGGAGGAGGCCGCGGCGGCGAGCAGCAGCAGCGCGCTCAGCGCCTGGAAGGTCGCCAGCGGCGGGCCGCCGCCGACCGCCTGGCGGGCGATCTCCGCCAGCAGGGTCGAGTCGGCGCCCGGCAGCGGCACGTCGAGGCGCACGGCGAGCGCGGCAAAGCAGAGGGTGAGGCCGCCGACTATCGCCACCATCAGCCACAGCGTCAGGCGCCCGAACAGGCGCCGGGCGCCGTCGCCGAGCTGCGGCAGCTGGGCGATCGCGTCGGACGGCGCCTCCACCCCGGTCGCCAGCGCCATTCCCAGCGGCAGCGCCGTCAGCACCGCGGCCAGCGAGGCATCCGCCAGCAGCGGTCCGCCGACCGGCTCCCCGCCGGCTGCGGGGGCCGCCGGATCGGCGAACAGGCCGGCGACGAGCACCGCGGCGGCCATCAGGAGGAAGCCCTGCGTGGCGATCGCGAAGCCGATCCGGCCCCGGTGTCCGAGCAGAACGCCGGCCGCGACCAGCGCGGCGAGAGCGAGGGCGATCGGCAGGCGCAGCGACTCGAGTCCCGGCACGTAGGCGATCGCCGCGGCAGCGCCGGCCGAGCAGCTCACGGCGACGGTCAGCGTGAAGTCGACCAGCAGGGCGCCCAGCGGCAGGAACACCCAGTCGTCGCCGAACGCGGTGGCCACGGCCTTGGGGCCGCCGGCGCCGGATGGAAACCGCCCGATCAGCTGGTGATAGGTCGCGGCGACGACGACGATGATGCCGACGACGAGCGCCATCGTCGCCACCAGGCTGGCAGGATCGCCGTCGAGCGCCCGCAGGGCCGCCTCGATCGCGTAGGCGACCGAAGAGACGGGGTCCGCCATCACCGTGAACGAGAAGGCGACGAAGAGGTGGAGCCGCCCGAGCCTCACTCCGGACACCTTCGATTAATCGTCCGCGGGGCTTGTGCGCACGCCGATGCGGGTCGATGTCTGTGCACATGCACCGCCTGCGGCCTGTCTGGCAAGCCGTTCTCGGACCGAGCGGCTGGCGCTCGATCGTCGGCCCGCTCGTTTTCGCCGTGGTCGGCATCGCGCTGCTGGTCTATGACCACCTCAACCAGCGGGTGCCCGCGCTCGTCTTCTGGCTGACCCTGGGGCTGATCGTCACGGTCTTCGCGCGGATGCTCGAAACCAACCGGCGGCAGTCGCGCGAGCTCGCCCAGCAACGGCGCGAAGCGGTCAACGACCGCGTCACCGGCCTGCGCAACAGGGCCAGCCTCGAAGCCGACATCGCCGCGGCGGCGGCCGCGGGCTCCGGCTGGGTCCTCGTGCTGCTCGAGCTCGAGGGCCTCGAGGCGCGCAACGACCGCCTCGGCTACGAGGCCGGCGACGCGGTGCTTCGCGAGGCGGCCCGAGGGCTGACCGAGGCCGTGGTGCCGCTCGGCGGAATCGGCTACCGGATCGCCGCCGGCAGGCTCGCCGTGCTCGTGCCGGTCGGCGATCGCCAGCTCGGTGAGATCGTCCTCGCCGCCACCGGCGCGCAGGGCCAGGGGGCGGGCGCGCTCACCGGCCGCTCCTATGGCGAGGTGACGATCCCGGCCGAGGCGACCGACGCCGACCTTGCCTTTCAGATCGCCGGCAGGCGGCTGTCGGCGCACCGGCAGCGCCGCCAGCGCTCGGCAAGGCGCCAGGCCCACTCCGTGCTGATGGCCGCGCTCGACGCACGGCGGCCGGAGCTGCGCGGCCAGCTGCGGGTGGTCGCGTACCGCGCGATCTCGCTCGCGCGCCGGCTGCGGCTCGACCGGGAGGAAATCGACGACATCGCCCTGGCCTCGGAGCTCCAGAAGATCGGCCTGCTCGCGGTCCCCGACGCCGTGCTCGAAAAGGACCGGCTGGACGAAGCCGAGCGCGCCATGGTGCGCAGTCACACGGCGGAGGGCGCGCGGATCGTCAGCGCCGCCCCGGGCCTGGCCGGCGTCGCCCGCCTGCTCCGCGCCAGCGCCGAGCATTTCGACGGCAGCGGATACCCCGATGGAGTGGCCGGCGAGGACATCCCTCTCGGGGCGCGGCTGATAGCGGTCGCGGTCGCCTTCGCGGCGATGACCGAGCGGCAGTCTCACCGCGAGCCGGTCGGCCCCGACGAGGCGCTGGCCGAGCTGCGTCGCCATAGCGGCAGTCAGTTCGATCCGCGCATCGTCGAGGCCCTCGCCGAAGACCTCGCCGAAGAGGCGCGGCCCACGTCCCTTTCCGCCTAGGGCGCGTATTCCTGCGAGTACTTTTCGGCTTCTTCGATCCCCTTCTGGGCTTCTTCCTTGCCCTTTTCGATGCCCTTCTGCGCTTCCTTCTGCGCCTTTTCAATGCCCTTCTTGGCCTCGGCGGAGCCGCCGTTGACGCCCTGCTTGACTTCTTCTTCGGCCTTTTCGAAGCCCTTCTTCAGTTCCTTCTTGCCTTCTTCGATCCCCTGCTTCGCTTCTTCGAGGCCCTTTTCGACCCGTTCTTCGGCTTCGCTCACGCTCTTGTCTTCGCTGCTGCCGCCGCAGCCGGCCCAGGCGACCCCGGCGATTCCGATCGACAACACGACCAACAGGGCCGGCAGGCGCCGCCTCCGGGCTCGTTTCACCTCTCGTTGCTCTGGCACTTCAGCTCCTCTCCATGAATGGGCGGACACACGCGGGCGCATTCTCGCCCAGAAGACCGCGCCAAGTCTAGGATCGACCGATGCCGGAGCTGCGCATTCTCCGTGTCTTCGTCAACGAGGACGGCGAGTGGGGCAACCCGCTGGGGGTGTTCCTCGACGGTCACGACGTGCCCGAGGGCGAGCGCCAGGACGTGGCCGCCGAGCTCGGCTTCAGCGAGACCGTCTTCGTCGAGGACCGCGGCAGCGGCCGGGTGCGGATCTTCACGCCGCAGGTCGAGCTGCCGTTCGCCGGCCACCCCGCCGTCGGCGTCGCCTGGCTGCTGGCGCGCGAGGGCTCGCCGGTCGATGCGCTGCGGACGCCGGCGGGCGAGGTCGGCGTGCGCTACGAGGGCGGCGACGCCTACGTCGCCGCCCGGCCCGAGTGGGCGCCGCCGTTCGCCTTCCGGCGGCTCGCTTCACCCGCCGAAGTGCGCGAGCTGGAAGCCGGCGCCGCGAAGGAGAACACCTACGCCTGGGCCTGGATCGATGAGGCGGCGGGGACGATCCGTGCGCGCTCCTTCGTCCCGCAGGCGGGCATCGCCGAGGACGAGGCGACCGGCTCGGCCGCGATCGGGCTCTGCGCGAGGCTCTCGCGGCCGCTCGTCATCCACCAGGGCCACGGCTCGGTGGTGCGCTGTTTACCGATCGGCGCGGGCCGGGTAGAGGTAGGCGGCGGCGCACGCCTGGTCGAATCTCGATAGCGTGCTCGGCGCTCGGTGGCCTTGACGTCACGGTTGCGTCGCCGGGCGTGGTTCGCGTCCGCCGTCCGGCGTGGCACGCATCTGAAGGAGTCGCCTCCGGCGACGCAACGACAAAGAGGAGCGCATGTCCCCCGTATCTGAGGAAGACCTCCAGGTTCATCTGCCGCGAGCGGGCGCATTCGGGCTCGACCAGGACGAAGAGTTCTTTGAGATCGAGGAGAACGGCGAGCGCCGCCGCCTGCGCTGTCACGACTACGGCGAGATTTACTCCGTTCCCGGTCTATACGAGCGGATCTTTGCGGAGGTGCTGAGCTGCCGCTCGCCCCAGGTCGTGGTCGACCTGCTCGACGAGACGCTGGAGCAGAACGATGCCGACCCGAACGAGCTGCGCGCGGTCGACCTCGGCGCCGGAAACGGCATGGTGGCCGAAGAGCTGGACCGGATCGGCGCCGAGGAGATCGTCGGCGTCGACCTGCTGGAGGAGGCCAAGGAGGCGGCGGAAAGGGATCGCCCGGGCCTTTACGACGCCTACCACGCCCTCAACCTGACCGAGCTCGACCCGGACGTGCGCCGCGAGCTCGAGGCGCGTGGCTTCAATTGCCTCACCTGCGTCGCCGCGCTCGGCTTCGGGGACCTGCCTCCGGACGCCTTCCAGGCCGCCTACGACCTGGTCGCGCCGGGCGGCTGGATCGCCTTCAACATCCGCGACCAGTTCCTCGAAAACGGGGACTCCAGCGGCTTCTCCCGCCTGCTCAAGCGCATGTTCGAGAGCGGCGACCTGGTCGAGCACGCGCGTCACCGCTACCGGCACCGGGTCTCGGTCAGCGGCGAGCCGCTCTACTACGTCGCGGTGGTCGCGCAGAAAGCCGGCTGAGGGGATCGACAGGGCGCCGGCGGGCGCAGTCCGCCGCGCTCAGCGCTCTTCCTCGGCGAGTTCGCGAAACTGCCCGGCGACCAGCTCGCCGGCGCTTTCGACGACCTTGCCGACGACGGGGTTGACGAGCGTGGCGACGACCGTCCCGACGAGCTGCGGCGCGTTGTCCCGAAACCAGCGGAGCGCCTTGCGGGCGCGATTCGCGTCCGGCTGCCCGGCCACGACCGCGCTCTCGAGCTCCGCCGCCTCGGCCAGGGCTTGCTCGCGTTGCGCGGGCGGGGCCTGCTCGCCGACCGCGCCGCGCAGATCGGCGAAGACCGCGCGCAGCTCCGCCGCCTCCTGGGGCGAGAGCCCGACCGTCTGGCTGACCTCGTTGTAATCGCCCACGGTCACCTGGCTGTGGGTCACGCTGCCGATGTCGATCCGGTACTTGCCGGCTTCGCCGTCGCCAGACATCATCATTCGGTTCCTTCTTCTTCTTTGCTCACCGTATAGGTGACCGTCGCTTCTTTCTTCTTGCCGCGTTCGTCGCGCGCGCGAACGGTGAACGTGAACGAACCGGGCACTTCGGTGCCGAGCGGAGCCCCCGGGGGAACTTCAGCCCCCGGGTGAGCCGAGCCAATGCATTCCACCACCTTTTCCCCATCGGGGTCCGGGCATTCGTACTGCGCGAAGACGCGTTGGTTGAGAGCGTATTCGCTGCCTTCGTCCGGAATCGAGAACCTGATTTCCGGCGGGCGATTCTTGGTGTCCTTGGGGGCTTCCACCGTGTAGGTGACTTTCCGCCTCCGTCCGAGGCCGTGGTTATCGGTCGCAGTGACGACGAGCGCGTGGGGGCCTGCATCCATCGGCAGTTCGCCGCCGGGCGGGACCGCGACGCCGTCAACGACTCCTTTGCACGTCTTGAGCTCGGCGCCCTCGGCGGCCACGCAGGTGAAGGCGGCGGTGATCGGGCCGTCTCCCTCCACAAAGGTTTCTTCGCGGGCGGGGCGCTGAATCAGGATTTCAGGCGGCCTCCCGGCCGGCGGCTTGGGCGGTTGCGCGGTCACCGGGCCGACGGTCGAGACGGTGGGGGATTCGGTGGAACCGGTGCTGTCGGTTGGCCTTACGGTGGTGGTCGTCGTGTGGCCGGTCGACCCGGTTCCACTGCCGGTCGGGACCTTGGTGCCGGTCTTCTCGCCGCCGTTGCTCAGCGCCAGGGCGGCCAGCACTCCGGCCACACCGGCCAGCGCCGCCAGCGCGATCGCCATCTTCGGAAACCGCGGGCCGCCTCCGCCGTTGCCGCTCCCGTTGCGGCCTCCCCCTCCACCGCCGCCGATCTGGTCGAGGTTGTGCCGGGTGAGCTCCGCCCCCTTTGCGTCGCCGAGGCTTTCGCGGATCTGGAGCGCCTGGGTGAGCTCCGTCGCCGCGGCGGAACGCTGGCCGAGGCAGAGCGACTGACTGCCCATCTGGTGGAGGACGAAGCCGCGTGCGGCCTGATCGTCGATTGCGTGCGCCGCCCGCAGGCCCGACTTGAGCACCCTGTGGGCACTCGCCCAAGCGGCCGCGACGGTCAGGCCAGCCTCGGCTGCAAGGGACAGGTCTAGGGTCTCTCTCCAGCGCCTGCCGGCCACCGCGAAGTCGAGCACGGCCTCGATGCCCTCCGCTTCGTCGGCGAGCTGAGACGGCGAGGCCTTCCGACTCCAGCCCGTCATGTGCGCGAGCAGATCCCCCGCCGGCGGCACGGCTCCGGAGAACGGGCGCGCGATCCGGTAGCGCGGGCTCGCCGCCTTCACCCAGCCGCGCCGCTGCATCGCCTTCAGCAGCGGCGACGCATCCGCGATGCCCGCAACGGCCTCGATGTGCTCGGTGCCGAGCGCCGCCCCGTCGAGCGCCGAGAGGATCGCCAACACCCGCCTTTCGGCCTCGTCCGGATCGGCGAGGGATTCGCGCCCTTCGGCGACGGAGGCCGCCATTTCGATCACCGCTTGCGGATTTCCGCCGGCCTGCGCGACCGCGGATTCTGCCTGGTTGCGCTCCTCTGACTCGAGCTGGCGCCCCAACTCGCGCTCGAACAGCTTCAGGGCGGCTGCCGCATCCAGCCCCCCCAGCTCTCCTGCGGTACCGCGCGCCCAGAGCGTCCGCGCCTCCGAGGCGAGCACGACCACGCATCGGGGAACGCCTTCGAGCAGCGTGTCCAGATCGTCGCGATCGAGCTCGCAGTCGTCGAGCAGCAGCAGCGCCTCGCGGTCGGCGAGGAAGTCACCGACTTCGGCGGGAGCCGGGACGAACGGGGTGTCGCATTCCCAGAACGCCGCGTACAGCTTCGCCTGGATTTCATCGAGAGCCCGGCGGCGCACCGCCTGGAAGACGACGCCCTCCGCCGCCGGCGCGCGCTTTCCCGCAGCGGCCTTGAGCAGGGCGGTCTTGCCGGTCCCGCTGGGGGCGAAGAACTGCACGGGCGCCCCGGCGTCCGCTTCGGCGACCAGTCGCAGCTCGCCTTCGCGGCCAAAGAGCTCGGTCTCCTCGGGCAATCGCGAAACCGGCAGCCGCCGCAGCCGCGGGACCGGGCGCTCGCCGACCTGCAACACCGTCACCTGCGTTCCCTCGGGGGTCTGAATCGTGTTGTGGTCGCCGATGACCAGCTGGCTACCGTGGACATCCCCGATCTCGACCCCGACACGGGGAGCGGCGCGGTCACCCATCGGAACCACCCCGGCCAAGCCACAGACTGTTCTGCGTACCGTTTTGTTTAGACGTAATCATTCCAAAAGAGGAATCTTGTCTATCAGTGACGGTACACCCTTTCCGCCCACGAGGTCACGAGCAGCTCGTGCCCGTCTGGGTAGACGATCACGACTGGATCGCCCTCGAACAGCGCACGCGTGGCCATCTCGCCCTGATGGGGATTGTCGGCAGAGATGAAGTGCGCCGGTCCGGATAGCGAACAGCGAGAGCTTCGTCCTCGATGCCGGCGAGGACTCTCTCAGTCGCGGGATCGATATTGGCGTCGTGGTTCATGACGTCCGCCATTGCCTCACGATCGCCGGAGCATCCGGCCTGCCCCTCAGGGCAACGACGACTTGTGCCACTCAGTACGGTCGGCGTCGTCAAGCGCCATCGACAGGAAGGAGCGGGCCAGAGTCCTCAGTACGGTCTGTGCTCCAGGCGGAGCGGAGAGGCGCGGGACGGTCTACCGCCGGCTGCGCTGATGGTCTCAACATGGGCGATGCCCAGCCACCTGTGCCAACTGCGCAGCCGCGTGAGCCTCGTCTGCGATCCGGTCGACGACCGTCTCGATCAGTGCGGTCGCCGCGCGGCAGGCCTCCTCCCCGACCGCTTCCACGTCTCGACACGCGCTCGTGGTCAACAGCTCGCGGATCGCTTCGGCCTTGTCCTCCCCCGGAAGCGCATCCGCCGGCAGGCCCATCAGCGTCGTCAGCACGAAGTCAACCGCGACGACGGCGCCCATCAGCTCCTCGATCAGCTCCTGCGAGGCGGCGCGGACTCCTGACTCGGGCACGGTCACGACAGGTCAAGGTCCCAGCGGAACGATCTCTCCCCCCACCTGCGCGAACATTCCTGCTCTTTGCGAGGTTTGCTCACCGGACCCTGCG
>CAVSGL010000011.1:0-46799 GCA_963727465.1 uncultured Solirubrobacterales bacterium
TCCCGCGCCGCGCTTCGTCCAGCACGTCCCGCAGCCAGGCTTCCGCCGTGCGCTTGGTGAAGTAGCCCGAGCCGGGCCGGCCGCGCTCGGTCCAGGCCGGGCCGACCCTGCGCTGCACCTGGCGGCCGTCAGGCAGCCGGTACTTGGCGTACCACTGGGGGCCGCGCTTGCGTTCGACCCGGTAGACGTGTCCCGAAGGGGGCCGCGGAGGGGCTTTGCGAGCAGGCACCATGCAGACACCTTAGCGCCCTCTCGGGACATATTCGGGACATATTTTCGTCTAGCCCAGTAGCGTCACTTGCCAAATATGGCTATTTGCTGGGCTTTTCAGAGCCGACGCCCGGACTTGAACCGGGGACCCCTTCATTACGAATGAAGTGCTCTACCAACTGAGCTACGCCGGCGCTCGGTCCCATTCTAGGTGGCGCGGTTCCGTCGCGCCGAGTCTCGATGATGGGGCTGTGTCGAGGCGGCGCAGCATCCAGCGACGAGAGGAGAACGAGGTCGAGTTCTCGCGCATCGTCGCCTTCAGCGACGGGGTATTCGCGATCGCGATCACGCTGCTGGTGCTCAATCTCGGGGTGCCCGAGCACGTCGCCGGCGACGACCTGACGAAGGTCCTGCTCGAACAGTGGCAGGACCTGCTCGCCTACGTGATCACCTTCGCCGTGATCGGCCGCTTCTGGCTCGTTCATCACCGCTTCTTTTCCAGCGTCGTCGGCTTCGACGGCCGGCTGCTGGCGCTCAACCTCTTCTACCTCGGCTGGGTGGCGCTCTTCCCCTTCAGCGCCCAGGTGCTCGGGGATCACGGCGGCGATACCGGCGCGATCGTCCTCTACGCGATCAACCTCTCCGGCATCACCCTGGTCGGGATGTCGATGTCCGAGGACGCGCGCAGGGCCGGGCTGTCGCGGATGTCGGCGCGGGAGGCGCGGGAAGGACGCCGCCGCTCGATCACGGTGGCGGCGGTTTTCCTGGCCTCGATTCCGGTGGCGCTGGTGAGCCCCGGCGTCGCCCCGTTCTTCTGGCTGGCGCTGTTCGCCGATCCGGTCGGCCGCCGGCTGCGACCCGGGCAGGCCGCCCGCTCAGCCCCGCCGGGCGAGGAATGAGACCGAGCGACCGGGGGCCGAGCAGCTCACGGCCACGCCCCGTTCGGCCACGGCGGCGAGGCAGCGGTAGCCGTCGCCGACCGAGCAGGACGAGCGCGAACCGCCGCTCTCCGGCATGCACGCGGTCTTCTTCGTCCAGGCCGTGACGACGGCGCGGCCGGTCCGGCAGCCGACGCCGGTCACCCGGACCTGGCCGGCGCCCGGGGCCGCCCCCTTGCAGGTTCGTGCGGCGGCGCCCGGCGGTGCGCTCGGCGTCGTCGCCCTGGCGGTCGGTTCGCCGCCGCCGGTTTGGCTCGAATCGCCGGAGGAGCCGCAGCCCGCGATCGCGACCGCGCAGACAGCGGCGGCGAGGAAGAGTCGAGCCGGACAGGGCATCCCCCCAATCTAACCGGCCGCGGTCGAGGTTACGCTCGCATAGCGGTGAAAACCTCGACCGCGCATGTGGGTGCCGGCGCCTACTTGCGCCCGGCCTTCGTCTCTCCCTGACCGCGCGGCGTGGCGGTCGGCAGGTGGCCGCAGACCGGACAGTCCGGCTCCGGCACGACCGGCTCGCGTTCGACCTCCATCGTGCGCAGGTCGTAGATGTGCCCGACCCCCAGGGTCGAGGGCTCCGCCAGCTCGGTCAGGTGGTGCATGACGTCGAGCCCGACCTGGCCGCCGATCAGCCCGCACGCCGGTCCCAGGGTCGCCGCCGGAGAGGCTTTCGCGCGGCGCTGCTCGATCGCGATGTCGAACATCGGGTAGCTGCGCCGGTAGGCCGCGACCTGACAGGCGAAGCAGCCGGTGACGCCCGGCACGTACAGCGGCCCGACGCGGGCGATCGGCGGGAAGTGGCTCATCGTTATGTAGGGGACCTCGGCGGCGAAGCAGGCGCCGTTGCACCACTGCTCGATTTCGTGCGCCGGCCAGTCCGCGGCGTCGATCACGAGGTCGTAGCCGCCGATCAGCGCGGCGACCGCCGCTTCGCTGTCGACCTTCTCGGGCACGGTCTCCAGGCGCATCCGCGAGTTGAACGCGCCGAGCCGCTCCGCCGCGACCTCGACCTTGAGCCGGCCGATGTCCGCCTCCGTGTAGAGCACCTGCCGGTTGAGGTTGCTCTCCTCGACCCGGTCGCCGTCGACGAGCAGCATCTCGCCGACGCCGCAGCAGGCGAGCGAGAGGGCGGACCAGCCGCCGAGGCCGCCGACGCCGAGCACGACGATGCGGGCGCTTTCGAGCCGCGCCTGGCATTGCGACGGCGCCGGCCCCGTGGTGATGTCGGAGAAGTAGCGGATCTGGCGGTCGAAGCGCTCGGCGGTCGCCGCCGGGATCAGGTCGTCGTCGGCCGCGTCCTCGACCAGCCCCAGCTCCTCGAGCTGCGCGAGCAGGTCGTTGACTGTTTCCGCGCCGAAGCGCGCCTCGAGCTCGCTGTGCTCGAGGCTGCCGTCGAGCGCGGCGAGCAGCTGGCGTCCCTCGGCGTCGGGGTCCTCTATCTGGATGTCGGCGCCGGCGCTGGGGCGCATCAGGTAGAGGTCGCCGTTGGGCGCCTCGATCTGCTCGGTCGTCCGTTTGATCCGTGGTCTGGTCATGTCACCCGTTCCCTTGGTCGAAAGTCGGGGCAGGAGACCGGGGGATTGCTTTAATAAGTTTCAGCGATTAACTTAAGGCCAAGTGCGGTCCGGTACCGGTACTAGGCTGGTGCGAATCGCCGACAACACTGCTACGGGAATGGAGGCGCCGCATGGCCGGCTCACAGGGGAAGAAGCTCAAACAGGTCATCGACCCGACACTCGCGAAAGCCTTCACGCACCCGCTGCGCAGTCACGTGTGGGTGACAGTTTGCGAAAAGGGCATCGTCAGCCCGACTGAAATCGCCAACGAACTCGACCTCGACGTAACCGAGGTCAGCTACCACTTTCGAAAACTGCGCAAGAAAGACCTGATACGTCTGGTGCGGACCGAGCAGCGCCGCGGCTTCGACGAGCATTTCTACGAGCCGAGCGGGCCCGCGCTCGATTTCGACGAGTTCGACTGGATGAGGATTCCGGCCGCGATTCGCTCGTCGCTCAGCGCGGACCTCCTGCGGGGGATCATCGAGGGGTTGATCGAGGCCCTCGAGGCCGGTTCCTTCGATGCGCGCGATCGACACCTGAGCCGGACCTGGGTCGCGGTCGACGAGCGCGGCTGGAAGGAACTGACCCGGACTCTCCAGGGCACGCTCGATCGGCTGCGCACGATTCAGGAGCGCGCGGCGAAGCGCTGTGAGGGGTCCTCCGAGTCGCCGGTCCCCGTCGAGGTGGTGATGGCGGGGTTCGAGACGCCGGCCGGCGGCGCCGGGCGCGACCCCGGCGGCGCCGGATCTCCCTAGGCGGCTGCCTCGCTGAGCTCGCGGGCGCGTTCGAAGACGCGGTCGAGCATCCCCTCGGTGAGCCGGCCCGTGAACGTGTTCTGCTGGCTTGGGTGATAGCTGCCCAGCAGCCGCCAGGTTCCGACCTCGGCCTCGCAGCCGTGCCCGAAGCGGGGCTTCGGGCGGGGGACGTCGTTGCCGAGGCCGCGCAGGGCCCGCAACGCGCCGTCCCAGGCGAAGGAGCCGAGCGCGAGGATCGTCCTGCACCGCTCGAGCAGCGCCAGCTCGCGCTCCAGGTAGGGAACGCAGTTGTCTCGCTCGGCCGGCGCCGGCCGGTTGGCCGGCGGCGCGCAGCGGACGACGGCGGTGACGTAGGCGTCGCGCAGGCGCAGGCCGTCGCCGGCGCTGACGGACTCCGCCCGATTGGCGAAGCCGGCCCGGTGCAGCGCCGCGTAGAGCCAGTCGCCGGAGCGGTCGCCGGTGAACATCCGCCCCGTTCTGTTGGCGCCGTGGGCGGCGGGAGCGAGGCCGACGATGGCGAGCCGCGCGTCCGGGTCGCCGAAGCCGGCCACGGGTCGCGCCCAGTAGTCCTCGCCCCGGAAGCGCCGCGGCGGCTCCGCGGCCGCCTGCTCGCGCCACTCGACCAGCCGGGGGCAGCGCCGGCAGGCGCGCACCTCGTCGTTCAGCCGGTTGAGGGAATCCACGCCGGGGACTGAATCATGGCGAGCCCCGCCCGTGCGGTGGGCGGGGCTCGCGAAGCCAGGAGCTCTGCCTGAGCGCTCAGCCGAACTTGTGAACCGAGAGCATCGGGACGACTGCCTGTGACGTGGCGATCTTCATCTGCTTCACCCCCTCCCAACCCGTCTCGTTCTCTCCCTGCGCCACCTCTGTGAGCGCCCCTGACTGACCGTTAAATGCTGGAAAAAGTTCCACTATTTCGCCAACACGAAGCGAATAGTCGACATTTGGGCTAGAAAACAGCCTTTGTGGTCAATACGATGGAGTGGTTAAGCCACCCAGCAACGATCGGAGGAGTCGCTTTGCCCGCAAAAACCAAGTCCGCAAAACGCAGTAAAAAAGGCAGGGGAAAAAGCAAGAGAGGTGTGAACCAGGCGCTGGTCAAATCGCTCGCCCATGAACTCAGGGCCGAGATCCTGGCGATCCTCAACGAACGGATGGCCAGCCCGAACGAACTGGCCAAGGAGCTCGGCGAAGGCCTGAGCCAGGTCAGCTACCACGTCAAAGTCCTCAAGGACTACAAGGTCATCACCCTGGTGAAAACCGAGCCGCGGCGCGGTGCGGTGGAGCACTACTACCGGGCGACGTCGCGCGCCTACCTGACCGATCGCGACTGGCACGAGCTGCCCGAGTCGGTTCGGGTCGGCATGAGCGCCGACCTGTTCCAGGCCGTCGTCGACGACGTCGTCGCCTCCATGGAGGAGGAAAAGTTCGACGATCGCGAGGACCGTCACCTGAGCTGGACGCCGCTGATGCTGGACGAGAAGGGCTGGGGGGAGCTTCAGAAGCTGCTCGGCCAAACGCTGAAGCAGGCGCTCAAGATCAACGGCGAAGCCGGTAAACGGCTGGCGAAATCGAAAGAGGAGCCGATCTCGGCATCTGTCGCGATGGTGGGATACGAGGTTCCCGATACCGCCGCGAAGAAGCTGCCGAAACGCAAAGCGAAAGCGTCTGGCAAAAAAGCGAAAGGCAAAGCCAAGAAGAAGTAGTTCCGCCGGCACGGCCTTCGACTGACAGCCCATAGGCTTGTGCCCGTGGGCGACTCCTCAGCAGGTGGCTGCGGGCGGCGGCATGGCTTTGGCCGCGCCGCCGCCCTTCTGTCCATCGTGCTGAGCGCCGTCCTCGTCGCGCTCGGCGGCTGCGGGAGCAGCGGCCACGGCGCCGAGACCGACCCCGAAAAGGGGTCCGACGCGGCGATCCTGAACGCCGCGCTGACCCGCGAGCTCACCCTGCGCGACGCCTATACGGGGGGGCGCCGGCTGCTGCGTGGGCGGTGGCGCCCGATCGTCCGCCGGCTTCGCGCCGAGCAGCGGGAATACGTCGACGCGATCACCAAGGCGATCCGCGGCCTCGGCGGCGACACCGAAGCCGAAGCGGAAGTGCTCGATCTGAGCGAGGTGAAGGGCCAGGCGGCGTTCCTGGCGCTCGCGGCAGAACTGGAGAGCGCCGCCCGCGACGATTACGTGGACCAGGCGGCGCACCTCTATACCCCGGCGCCGCGCACGCTCGACGCCTGGCTCGCCGCGGGCCACGGGGAACACCTCGGCGTGCTGCCGCCGCTTGGGGGATGATCGCGCGGTGACCGCGCCTCTCTACGCGATCGGCCGCTTCTGCTCCCGGCACCACTGGCCGGTGATCGCCGCCTGGGCGGTCGCGGTCGTCGCCCTGGTCGGCTTCAGCTCCGCAGCCGGCAGCCAGACCAGCGAAAACCTGACGCTGCCCGGGACCGGCTCGACCAGGGCGACCGAACTGCTCGAAGAGAACCTGCCCGAACAGGCCTACGGGTCCAACCCGATGGCGTTCGAGGTGCCGAGCGGCACGCTCGGCGGGCAGAAGTACAAGGCCGCGATCTCGGAAACGATCAAGCGACTGGAAGCGATCGGGGGCGTCAACTCGGCCGTCGACCCGCTCGGCGCGCAGGGCAAGGGCAAGGACCTGGTCAGCGCCGACGGGAAGATCGCCTACACGCCGGTGGTGCTCGGGATCAGCCCGGGCGACCTGACCGAGAGCAAGGCCGAGCAGATCCTCGACGCCGGCAGGCCGGCCGAAGCGGCCGGGCTCGAGGTCTCGGTCGGCGGCTACGTCGGCCAGCAGCTCTCCAAACCGGCGACCGAGCAGAGCGAGGCGATCGGGATCGCGGCGGCGATCGTCATCCTCCTCTTCGCCTTCGGCACGGTGACGGCGATGGCGATGCCGATCCTCTCGGCGGTCCTCGGCCTCGCCTGCTCGCTCTCGATCATCCGCCTGCTCGAGCACGTGGTCGAAGTCCCGGGGGTCTCGCTGACCCTGGCGACGATGATCGGCCTCGGCGTCGGCATCGACTATGCGCTGTTCATCGTCACCCGGCACAAACTCCAGCTGCGCGAAGGAATGGAGGTGCGCGAGTCGGTGGCCCGCGCCACCGCGACCGCCGGCGGCGCCGTCGTCTTCGCCGGCTTCACCGTCGTGATCGCGCTCTGCTCGCTCGCCTTCGCCGGGATCCCGCTCGTCGCCACCCTCGGCTTCACGGCGGCGATCGCCGTCGTAACCGCGGTCTGCGCAGCGACCACTCTGCTGCCGGCGATGCTGGGAGCGTTGGGACCGCGGATCGACTCGCTGCGCGTCAAGCTCGGCAAGACCCATCCCGACGACAGGAAGCCGCACGGCTGGCGGCGCTGGGCGGAGGGAGTGTCGAGGCGCCCATGGCGCTCCGCGCTCGCCGCGCTGGCGGTGCTGGTCGTGCTCGCCCTACCGGTGACCCAGCTCGAACTGGGGCAGAACGACATCGGCGCCCTGCCCAAGGACACCACGGCCCGCCAGAACTACGACGCGCTCGACGAAGGTTTCGGGCCCGGGCTGATCGGCCCGCTGCTGATCGCCGCCGAATTCGACTCTCCGCAGGACGCGAAGGCGGCGCTGCCGGGCCTTCAGAAGGCGATCGGCGGCGCCGCGGACGTGGCCCAGGTCGGCCCGCCCACCTTCGACGGGCAGGGGACCGTCGCCGTCTTCACCGTGATCTCGAAGTCGGCTCCGTGGAAGGGCTCGACGGTCGACCTGGTCGAAGACCTGCGCGACACCGTCATTCCCAGGGCGATGTCGGGGGTCGCCGGGGCGGCCTACGTCGGCGGCCAGACCGCCGGCTACATCGACCTCGCGACGCAGATCGGCGAAAAGCTGCCGCTGATGATCGCGATCGTCGTCGCGCTCAGCTTCGTCGTCCTCCTGCTCGCCTTCCGCTCGCTGCTGGTGCCGGTCAAGGCGGCGGCGATGAACCTGCTCTCGGTCGCCGCGGCGTACGGGGTCGTGACCGCCGTCTTCCAGCTCGGCTGGGGCGCCTCGCTGATCGGGCTCGACGAAGCGATCCCGATCGTCAGCTTCGTGCCGCTGCTGATGTTCGCGATCCTCTTCGGGCTCTCGATGGACTACGAGGTCTTCCTGCTGACCCAGATGAACGAGCACTACGAGGAGACCGGCGACGAGCGGCGCGCGGTGGTCGAAGGGCTGGCCAACACCGGCCGGGTGATCACCTCCGCGGCGGCGATCATGGTCTGCGTCTTCAGCAGCTTCGTCCTCAACGGCGATCCGGTGGTCAAGGAGTTCGGCGTCGGGCTGGCGGTGGCGATAGCGATCGACTCGACCCTCGTGCGCTGCCTGCTGGTGCCCGCGGTGATGGTGCTGCTGGGCAGGCGCGCCTGGTGGCTTCCGGGCTGGGCGGGCCGCTTCGTGCCCCACGTCAGCATCGAGGGCCGGGCCTACTTCGCCAGGCGCGACGCTGCGGCCGCGGCCGCAAGGGCCGAGTAGACGGTGTTCCCGCTCAACCTCGCCAACACGCTGACGCTGCTGCGCATCCTCGCGGTGCCCGTCGTCGTCGTGGCGCTGCTGGGCGAGACGCCGAACGGCGACGCGCTCGCCGCCGCGGTCTTCGCCCTGGCGGCGCTGACCGACGGGCTCGACGGCTACTTCGCCCGCTCGCGCGACGCGATCACCACCTTCGGCAAGCTGATGGACCCGCTCGCCGACAAGCTGCTGATCACCGCGGCGCTCGTCTCGCTGGTCTCGCTCGACCGCCTCCAGGCCTGGGTCGCGATGGTGATCATCGCCCGCGAGATCGCCGTCACCGGGCTGCGCGCGATCGCCGCCGAGCGCGGCGTCGTGATCGCCGCCAGCTGGATGGGCAAGCTGAAGACGGTGCTCCAGATCGCCGCCGTGATCGCCCTGATCGCGACCAACCCGGCGCCCGCCTGGGTCGACGTGCTCGTCTACCTGGCGGTCGCCGCGACGGTGATCAGCGGCGCCGACTACTTCCTCGGCCTGCGCAAGCGGCTGGAGCAGGAGCGCGAGGCGCACCGGCGCGCCACGCGGCGCGTTTAGCTGGCCGGCGCCTCCAGCCACTCGCGCATCGTCATATGGCGGCGCTGGTGCTCGCCGCTGTCGAGCTCGGCGCGCAGGTCGTCGAGCGTGCCGTAGCGCTCGGCGACGACGTTGTGGCGGTGGATCGTCTCCAGGTTCTCCTGGCGCGCCATGACGAAGGCGTCGCCGGGCAGGTCGGGATAGTCGCCGGCGACGCGGCGCACCATCTCGCGCACGCAGTCCTCGACGAAGCGCGGCTGCGCGTGCGCCTTGGCGACGACCGCGAGCTCGTCGGGCCGCTTCATCAGCTCGTAGATCTCCGAGCTCATCGACTGCTCGACGATCCGCAGCAGGTCGGGCGCGTCGATCCAGGCCGGGCCGCCCTCGGGGCAGCCGATGTGCAGGGCGCCGATCCCGCGCTGGTTGTGCGTGGCCACCGGCACGGCCTCGATCGCGGCCTCGATCTGCTCGGCGTCGAAGCCGCGCTCGGCGAGCCGTTCGCGGGCGAGGCCGCCGACCATCTCCTGCGCGCACGGGCAGGCGGTCATCCCCTGCGCCTGCACGCCGGTCAGCGTCCGCGTGCCGCGCGGCGAGTCGACCGCGGTGCCGAAGAGGACGTAGATCTCCTGCGTGCGCTGGCCGCTCGCCGGGGTCGTGACCGTCTCCGGGTAGCGCGCCGTGACCGAGACCTCGGCCCGCAGCCCGCCCTGGCGCTCGCGCACGCGCTGGGCGATGTGGGCGGCCAGCACCTCGGCGCGGAAGGCCTCGCCGAGGACGACCTCGTCGATCGCCTCGCCGACGACCTCTTCGAAGCGCGACATGTGGACGCCGGCCTGGCGCGGGTTGAGGTCGACGAAGCACTCGAAGTCGGCGCTGTAGAGGTTCTCGCTGCCGTCGGCCTTGACCCGGATCACCTTCTCGACGCCGGTCACGCCGACCCGCGAGAGGCTGACCTGGGTCGCCGGCGTGCCCGACTGCACGTCGGGCGAGGCGGGGGCGGGCGTCGTCGTCGAGCGGATTGCCACGGGAGAACAAGCGTAGGCGATTTCGTCCGTATACTTCCGTGGGCCGGAGCGTTGGGGCCGGCCCCCCGGGAGGGGAACAGGGTGCAGTGGAGGCAGTAGATATCGAGCCGTTGGAGACGGTCCCGCAGGGACTGAATCAGGATTCAACCGAGCAGCCGACGGGGCCGCAGGAGTTGCAGTCCCTGGTTGCGCTCGGACGCGAGCGCGGCTACCTGACCTTCGAGCAGATCGCCTCCACACTCGAGGAGGTCGAGGTCACCAAGGAGCAGGTCGCCGGCCTGCACGCGCACCTGGTCGAGAACGGCGTCGAAGTGATCGCCGAGGACGGCGTCAGCGCTTACAAGGAGCAGCGCGCCGAGGCGGCCAACGGCGCCGGCGCCGCGGCGCGCAAACAGGAGCTCGACCTGACGATCGAACCGAGCCTCGACTCGCTGCGCCTCTACCTGCGCTCGATCGGCAAGGTGGATCTGCTCACCGCCGCCCAGGAGGTCGAGCTGGCGAAGCGGATCGAGCGCGGCGACATGATCGCCAAGCGGCAGATGGTCGAGGCCAACCTGCGCCTCGTGGTCTCGATCGCGAAAGGCTATCTGGGCCGCGGGCTCAGCTTCCTCGACCTGATCCAGGAGGGCTCGCTGGGCCTGATCCGGGCGGTGGAGAAGTTCGACTACCGGCGCGGCTACAAGTTCTCGACCTACGCGACCTGGTGGATCCGCCAGGCGGTGACGCGGGCGATCGCCGACAAGGCGCGGACGATCCGCATCCCCGTGCACATGGTCGAGAAGCTCAACCGGGTCGCTCACGTGGAGCGGCAGCTCGTGCAGAAATTCGGCCGCGAGCCCGAGCCGGCGGAGATCGCCGACGAGCTGCGCTGGCCGCTGGGCGAAGTGCGCGAGATCCTCCGGGTCGCCCAGCTGCCGGTCTCGCTGGAGAAACCGGTCGGCGACGAGGACGACTCCGAGCTCGGCGACTTCGTCGCCGACGACACCGTCGCCGAGCCCTTCGAAGAGGCGAGCGAACACCTACAGAAGGAGGGCGTGCGCAGGGCGCTCTCGGCGCTGCCCGAGCGCGAGCGCCAGGTGATCGAGCTGCGCTACGGCCTCACCGGGATGGAACCGCTGACGCTCGAGGAGGTCGGCAACACCTTCGGCGTCACCCGCGAGCGCATCCGCCAGATCGAGAACAACACGCTGAAGAAACTTCAGCACCTGCCGGAGGCGCAGATGCTGCGCGAAGCGAGCTGATCGTGGCGCATCCGTTCCGAACCGCTGCCGAGGCCAAGGACCTGGAGGCCGCGAGGGCGACGCTGCGCGAGGACGTCGTCCTGCACAGCCCGATCCTCTTCCGCGGCTTCGAGGGCCGCGAGATGGTGCTCGGGGTGCTGACGCACGTGATCGCGACGCTGGAAGACTTCCGCTACGTCGACGAGCTGGCGGGCGACGGCGTCGTCACCCTGCGCTTCAAGGCCCGCGTCGGCGACCGCGAGCTCGAGGGCATCGACTTCCTCGAGCTCGACGAGGACGGCCTGATCAAGGAGCTGACCGTCTTCATGCGCCCGCTCTCGGCGATCAACGCCTTCAACGAGCAGATGAGCGCCCGCCTCGGCGTCGGCAGCTGATCTGCGACGGTAGACTCGGTCGCCGTCCCGGGGGAGTGCCCGAGTGGTTAAAGGGGACTGGCTGTAAACCAGTTGGCTATGCCTACAGAGGTTCGAATCCTCTCTCCCCCATCGCAGCCCCGCCGAGAGTCCGTCCTCCCCAGGCGGCTGAAGCGACTCAACGGCGTCTAAGCCACTCGGCGAACAGGGGGTCGAGCAGGTACGGCTTACCGCCGGCGTCGCGTTTGATGTGTTGTTCATCGGCAAGCAGCCGTTCCAGTGCCTCTTGAAGCGTGGAGCGCGCGACGCGGTGCTCGCTTGCGACGACGCTGCCGGTGGGAGCTTGGCCGTCGCCCACCGCGAGTAGGACCAGGCGTTCGTTCCTGTTGAGGCCATCCCACAGCGCCTGGTGTGCATCTCGGGTTTCCGCGAGCGCCAGCTCGAGTGCCGCAGGCGCGGGGTCCGAGTGATCTGGCTGCTCAAGCAGGTTGTAGAGGTGGTGGGCAAGCAAGATCGTGCGCTGCGGATGCCCGCCGGTGTAGGCGAGCAGCTCGTCGACGGCGCCGCCGGGGTTGAGCCCGTCGCCGAGGAGCAGCGCCTCGATGTCGTGCGCCGCCTCGGCGATGGGGAGGACGGGAAGCTCGAGCGGGCGAGCCTGGCCATAGAAGGGCCGCTCGTGCTCGGAGAAGAGCGCATGCATGAGTGACGGTTGGCTTCCGGCAAAGACATAGGCCGCGGCCTCGCCGTGATGCTGGATTACGGAGCGGATCAAGCCGTCGAGCGCGTCATCGGCGACCAGGACGTCCTGGAACTCGTCAAAGCAGACGACCGTGAGCTCGCCATCCGCTTCATGCAGCGCCCGTGGGACATCGAGCAGCTCGAGAAGCGCGGCGCGTGCCTCGTCTGCCGGTGGGCGCGCCGGCCGCGCGGTCACGCTGATTCCGAGCCCGGCGACAGAGGCGCCGACTTCGAGACGCGCCGCCCAGCGGCGAACACTGCGTCCCGGATCGTTTGGCAGGTTGCTGAAAGAGCCCGCGACGCGCGCTGCCACATCTCCCAGCGTTGCGACCTTGGAGAAGTCGACGCGTACCGCGCGATGGCCTGCTTCGCGCATCGCGAAGGTATGAGCATCCAGCAAGCTGCTCTTGCCAAAACGGCGTGGAGCCGCGAGGCGGACGGCGATCCGGTCGGCCGCGGCTCGCTGTAGGTCATCGAGCTCGGCGCGACGGTCGATCAGATGGGCGGGGCCGACCGGACCCTGATAGTTGAACGGATTCACCGTACATAAGTGTACGGAATGAACGGACAGACTATCCGAGCGGATAGTCTCCCGGGCAGCTGCCGATGATGATGATGAAGGCAACCCGGACCGGCTACGACAGCCTCGACGGCCGTGTCTACGCGATCGCCGGGATCGGCGGTGGGCTGGGGCCGGTCGTCGCGGAGCGGTTGGCGTCTGCCGGCGCGGTCGTCGCGGGGACCGATCGCGACCAGGGACGGCTCGACGAGCTGGGCTCCGAGCTCGGGCTTCCGGCCGAGCGCTGGGACGGGCGCGCGGTCGACCTGCTCGACGAGGCCGCGGCGCGCGACTGGTGCGCGGCGCTGGCCGGGCGCTTCGGCCGTGTCGACGGGCTGCTGCACCTGGTCGGGGGATGGCGCGGGGGAGAGCCGCTGCACGAGGCGCCGCTCGCCGACTGGGACTTCCTGCACGAGCTCCTGATCCGCACCGTCCAGCACACCAGCCGCGCCTTCCACGACACCCTGCGCGAATCTCCCCACGGGCGCTTCGTGCTGGTCTCCGCCAAGCAGGCGCAGGCGCCGTCGAACTCCAACGCCGCCTACGCCGCCGCCAAGGCCGCGGCCGAGGCCTGGACCCTGGCGCTCGCCGACGGCTTCGCCGGAACCGCGGCGACGGCGAACATCGTCGTCGTCGACGCGATCCTCACCGCTCGCATGCGCGAGGAAAACCCAGATCGGGACTTCTCGTCCTTCACGCCGACCGAGCACGTCGCCGACGCGATCGCCTTTCTCTGCTCCGACGCGGCGCGGGAGATGAACGGGCAGCGCCTGCCGCTCACGTCCTGAGACGGTTCCCCCCGCATACCATTGACGAGATGGGCTCCAAGGGATCCAAGCAGGCCGAGGGCGAGATGACGATCCGCCAGCTGGCCGAGAGGACCGGGATGACCGTGCGCAACATCCGCGCCCATCAGACGCGCGGTCTGCTGCCGCCGCCAACGGTCCGCGGCCGCACCGGCTACTACGGCCCCGAGCACGTTGCGCGGATCGAACTGACCCGGGAGATGCAGGCGGACGGCCTCAACCTGGAGGCGATCCGGCGCGTCCTCGACAGCGCCGACGGCTCGGCCTCGGCGATGGTCGACTTCACGCGGGCGCTGCGCGTGCCCTTCGAAGACGAGGCGCCCGAGATCCTCGAGGTCGGGGAGCTGGAAGAGATCTGGGGGGATGCCGGACACCCGAAACTGCGCCAGCGGGCGGAAAAGCTCGGCTTCTTCCGCGCTCTGCCCGACGGCAGGATCGAGGTGATCAGCCCGCGGCTGCTGCGCGCCGCGGCCGAGCTGGCCGAGCTCGGGATCAGCCCGGAGGGGGCGCTCGCCGCCGGCGAGAAGCTGCGCCGGCACGCCGACGGCGTGGCGCGCGCCTTCGTCGACCTCTTCGTCAAGGAGGTATGGCAGCCCTTCGACCGCGCCGGCCGCCCCGAGCAGGACTGGCCGCGAATCAACGAGGCGCTGGAGCGGATGCGGCCGCTGGCCGCCGGCGCGCTGCACGCCGCTTTTCAGATCGCGATGGGGGAGGCCGTCGAGAAGGAGGGCGAGCGCATGCTGCGGCTCGCCGCCCGCCCGGGCAAGCGCGCCGGCAAGCGCCGCAAGCGCTCCTAGGCGAGCGCCGCGTCGTCCAGCTCGTCGCCCGCGACCTCCTGGCCGGCGTAGGCGAGGACGGCGAAATACATCAGCGACGGCAGCAGCGCGTCCAGCTCGTCCGCTTCGTCCTTCTGGAGGCGCGCGTAGAGGACCGATTCGATTCCCCCGACGACCCCGGCGGCGGCGATCGCCGACGGCTCCTCGTCCAGACCCTCCCTGACCAAAGCGTCGATGCAGGCGGCGTAGCGGTCGAGCAGCTCGTCGCGTCGCCGCAGCCCGGCCGGGCTCGAGGCGCGCGCCTCGACGATCACCAGGCGGGCCTCCTTCGGCTCGTCGACGATGAAGCGGAGCAGCTCGGCGAGGCCGTCGCGCAGCCGCCCCTGCCAATCGGGGCCGCCGTCGCCGACGGCGGCTTCGAGGCGGTCGCTCATCCTTGCCGCCGCGGCGCCGAAGGCGGCGAGGAAGCAGTCCTCCTTGTCTTCGAACTGTTCGTAGAAGGTCGGCCGCGAGATGCCCGCCCGGGTGAGCACGTTCTGGACCGTGAGCGCGTTGTAGCCGAGTTCCGTGACGGCGTCGACCATCGCCGCGAGCAGCCGCTCGCGCTGCACCGCCTTGACCAGCTCCGACGGCAGCGTCCGCACGCCGGCCGGGAAGCGCCCGTCCGCGCGCGTCAGCAGCGCCACGGCTTCGTTCAGTTCGGCGTCCGACCAGCGGTCCCCGACCGCGCCGGCCAGCTTCTCCCTGCTCAGAACGACCCTCTCCGGTGGTTTGTCCGCCATAAAGGAACCTTCGCGTTTGTATTAGAAAACGTGCAGGCCTTCCAAAGGGTACCAGAAAAGTCGCTGGCGTGCACGGAATTTCCGCCTGAACGAGTATCCTGTCGCCATGCCGTCACCGGGCAAAGGGGGAGCACGAGATAAGCGGGCGTCCAAGGGCGCCGCGGCCTCCGCGCGCCCGGCGCTTCCGCGCGAGTTCATCGCCGCGCACAAGCAGCGGCGGATCATGGACGCCCTCGCCGAGCTGACCTCCGAACAGGGTTACGAGGCGACAAAGATCTCCGACATCGTCCGGCGCGCAGGCGTCGCCCGCAAAACCCTCTACGACAACTTCGAGGGCAAGGAGGAGGTCTTTCTCGCCGCCTTCGACTCCGCCCGCGACGAGGTCCTGCGCCGGGTCAAGGAAGGCGGCGATGACGGCGAGGATTGGCAGGACCGGATCGAGGGGGGCCTTGCCGCCTTCCTCGGGTTCGTCGCCGAGCAGCCGACGGTCGCGCGGATGTGCATGATCGAGGCCCTGTCGGCGACTCCGCGGACGACCAAACGCTACGAGGACGCCCTCGACAGCTTCGTCAAGCTGACCCGCGAGGCGCTGCCGAACGACGAGCGGCTGCCGGACACGATCGCCGAGACGCTCGTCGGCGGGGTCGCCTGGATCGTCTACCAGCAGATCCGCCGCGGCGAGGCCGAGCGGGCGGAGGACCTGCTGCCGGAACTGACCGAGTTCATGATGGCGCCGTACCTGACGTCCGCCTGAGCACGGTCGGCCTGCAAGAAGCGCTCAGCGTTGGCAGACTTTAGTACTGCATGACACCACTGCCGCGCGGTCGCCACGGGCTGCCTCGGGAGTACATCGCCGAGCACCAGCGCGGCAGGCTGTTCGCTGCCGTCGCCACGGTGCTCGACGGCGACGGGTACGACGGCACGACCGTCGCCGCGATCGCCACCGAGGCGGGGGTTTCCAAGAGCGACTTCTATGCGCACTTCAAGACCAAGGACGATTGCTTCGTCGCCGCCTACGACGCGGCGATCGGGCGTTTGCAGGGGGAGGTGCACGCGGCCTGTGCCGACGGGGATGGATGGGCCGACCGCGTCTGCTGCGGTGTCGGCGCGGCGCTCGCCGACCTGGCTGCGAGGCCGGAGCAGGCGAATCTGCTGCTGGTCGAGGGGCTGCGCGCCGGTCCCGAGGTGCGCGGCCGCTTCCAGGCCCTGGTCGACGACTTCGTCCCGTACCTGCGCAGGGGGGCGCCCGTCGCGACGAGCGCCCGGCGGCCGCCGCCGGCGGCCGACGAGGCGGTCGTCGGGGGCATCGCCTCGCTGCTCGGGCGCCGCGTGCTCGCCGGCGAAGCCGGTCGTTTGGACGATTTGTTCCCGGAAGTTGCCGAGTTTGCGCTTTCTCCGTACCTCGGCGTCGCCGCAGCACGCCGCATAATCTCGCGTAGATGACGGGCGAACCGAGCGCAGCCGCGAGCGCCGCGGCAACCGAGCCACGCGGCTGGGCGGGAGAGGGCGTGCTGCCCTCGCAGGCGCTCAGCGAGGCGATCGCGGCCGAGTGGATCAGCTCCGGCGAGTACCGCATCCTCCCCGAGGCGATCCAGCCGGCCAGCATCGACCTGCGCCTCGGCGACTTCGCCTGGGCGCTGCGCTGTAGCTTCCTGCCCGACGTCGACTCGACCGTCGAGGAGAAGATCGAGGGGCTCGCCTTCCAGCGGGTCGACCTGCGCGATGGGGCGGTGCTCGAGCGCGACCGGCCCTATCTCGTCCCCCTGGTCGAGCAGCTCGCCCTGCCCGACGACGTCCGCGCGAAGGCGAACCCGAAGAGCTCCACCGGCCGCCTCGACGTGTTCACGCGCGTGCTCACCGACCGCCACCACCGCTTCGACGAGATCCGCCCCGGCTACCACGGCCGCCTCTACCTCGAGGTCGTGCCGCGCTCCTTCGCGATCCAGGTGAAGAGCGGCCTCTCGCTCAACCAGCTGCGGCTCTCGCGCGGCGACGTGCGCCTCTCCGACGTCGACATCCGCGCCCTACAGGACGAGTTCCCGCTGCTCTACCTCGACTCGCACGCGCTGCGCGAGTCGGAGCTGGCGCTGGCCGAGGGTCTCTTCCTCAGCGTCGACCTCTCGGGCCCGAGCGACAGGATCGTCGGCTACCGGGCGAAGAAAAACAGCCTGCCGATCGACCTCTCGCGCATCCGCGCCTACCGCTGGACCGACTACTGGGACCCGGTCTACCCGGAGCCCGGCGGGCGGATAGTGCTCGAGCCGGAGATCTTCTACCTGCTGCTGTCGGCGGAGGGGGTCTGCATCCCGCCGCAGATCGCCGCCGAGATGATGGCCTACGACCCGACCGCGGGCGAGCTGCGCACCCACTACGCCGGCTTCTTCGATCCCGGCTTCGGCTACGACCCGAGCGGCGGCCGCCACGGCAGCCGGGCGGCGCTCGAGGTGCGGGCGCGCGACGTCTCCTTCATGGTCGAGCACCGCCAGCCGGTCTGCAAGCTGGCCCTGGAGCGCACCAGCGCCCCGGCCGAGCGCCTGTATGGCGAGCAGCTGGGCTCCAATTACCAGGGCCAGGTGACGATGCTCAGCAAGCACTTCGAGGAGCAGGCGGCCAGGACCGGGACGCCCGCCGACGGCTGAGGACGTCTCACGGCGACGCCTCGACCTCCGCGGCGATCGCCTCCTCGAAGGCCTCGGCGGGACGCGGGTGAGAAATGGGCGAGACCTCGTGGGGCGGGCGCAGCAGCGAGACGCCGGCGCCGGCGACGGAGGTCGCCGCGAGCACCCACAGGGCCGAGTGCATGTTGTGGATGAAGGGGTCGAGCTGAGCGCTGGTGAGGCCGGAGGCGAGGCCGGAGAAGATCTTGAAGAGGACCGGTTTCGGCACCGCGGCGGTGACGATCGCCAGCACGAAGGCGATCGAGATGACGGCGCCGGTGTTCTGGAGCATCGTGCGCGCGCCGGCGGCGATCCCGCGGCGCTCGACCGGCACGGTTCCCATCATCGCCGCGGTGTTGGGCGAGTTGAACATCCCCGAGCCGATTCCGACCAGGGCCAGCCAGGCCATGCTCTGCCAGTAGGGGCTGTCGGCCTCCAGGGTCGTCATCAGGGCGAGCCCGGCGGCGGTGACCAGCATCCCCAGCGCCGCCAGGGCGCGCGAGCCGTGGCGGTCGGCCCAGATGCCCGCCAGCGGCGAGGAGACGAGCATGCCGAGCGCCATCGGCGCCAGCTTGATTCCCGCCGTGATCGGGTCGTCCCCCTGCGCGCCCTGGAAGTAGAAGACGAAGACGAAGAGCAGGGCGAAGCGGGAGAGGCCGTTGATGAACGCGGCCCCCGTCGCCGCGGCGAACATCCTGTTGGCGAAGATCGAGAGGTCGAGCATCGGCGCCCTGCCGCGGTGCTCGATCAGCACGAAGAGCGGCAGCAGCACGGCGGCGGCGGTCAGGCTGCCGATCACCAGCGTGTCGTCCCAGCCGGAGATGCCGCCGCGCGAGATTCCGTAGACGAGCCCGGTGAGGCCGAGCACGAAGGCGACCGTGCCCGGCAGGTCGAACCCGCGGACCGCGTCGCGCTCGGAGAGCTCGTGCAGGACGAGCCAGCCCCAGCCGGCGCCGGCGAGGGCGAGCGGGACGTTGAACCAGAAGACCCACTGCCAGGCGATCGCGACCAGGGCGCCGCCGAGGACGGGGCCGAGGACGAGGCCGATCGCGGCGACCATCGTGTTGGTGCCCATCGCCAGGCCGAGCTCCTCCTTCGGGAAGGCGTCGGTGACCAGCGCCGGCCCGTTGGCGAAGATGAAGGCGCCGCCGACTCCCTGGACGATGCGCCAGAGGATCAGCTGCGTGCCGTCGGCGGAGAAGCCGGCGCCGAGCGAGGCGGCGCCGAAGAGGACGAAGCCGGCGACGAAGGCGCTCCTGCGCCCGAACAGGTCGGAGAGGCGGCCGGCGGTCAGCACGAGCACGGTCGAGGCGATCATGTAGGCGAGGATCACCCAGACCAGTTCGAGCAGGCTGGTGCCGAGCGCGCGCTCGAGATCCGGCAGGGCGATCACCAGCGTGCCCGAGTTGGTCGCCACGAGGAGCATCCCCAGGCTCGTGCAGGAGAGCGCCCACCACTTGTAGCGCGGGTGGTCGGCGGCGACGCCGGCGCGGATCGATCGCTGTCCTGCCACGGTCGTCGAATACCCTAGAGACGTGGCCGAGCGAACCTGGAGCGTCTACCTGGCGGGCGAGATCCATTCCGACTGGCGCGAGCGGATCGAAGCCGGCGTGCGCGACGCCGGCCTGCCGGTCGTCTTCTCGGCGCCGGTCACCGACCACGGCGCCTCCGACGACGCCGGGGTCGGCACGCTGGGCGAGGAGAGCGAGCCCTTCTGGCGCGACCACATGGGCGCCGGCGTGAACGCGATCCGCACGCAGACGCTGATCCGCGACGCGGACGTCGTCGTCGTCCGCTTCGGCGACAAATACCGCCAGTGGAACGCCGCCTTCGACGCCGGCTGTGCCGCCGCGCTGGGCAAGCCCTACGTCACCCTGCACGATCCGGAATTCGACCACGCGCTGAAGGAGGTCGACCGCGCCGCTCAGGGCACCGCGCGCACCCCCGAGCAGGTCGTCGCCGTCCTGCGCTACGCGATCGAGGGCAAGCTGCCCGGGGGGAGCTGAGGTCCGGTGGGGGCGGAGGCCAATCGCGCGGCGATCGAGCGGCTCTACGCCGCGCTCGCCGCCTGCAACGGCGCCGCGATGACCGCCGAGTACGCCGACGACGCGCACTTCCGCGATCCGGCCTTCGGCGACCTGCACGGAGCCGACGTCGGCGCAATGTGGCGGATGCTGGCAAGTCGCGCGACCGACCTCGAGGTCGAGCTGCTCGAGCACGAGGCCGGCGAGGACGAAGGCTCGGCCCACTGGATCGCGCGCTACACCTTCGCCGCCACCGGCCGCTCGGTGGTCAACGACGTCCGCGCGAGCTTCCGCTTCGCCGACGGCAGGATCGCCGATCACGTCGACGAGTTCGACTTCCATCGCTGGGCCGCCCAGGCGCTCGGTTTCAAAGGCCATCTGGTCGCCCTGCTGCCGCCGCTCCGCGCGAAGGCCCGCGCCCAGGCCATCGATCAGCTGGCCGCCTTCAAGCGGGACGAGACCGGCTCCAGCGTGTAGATCCCGGATCTCCGCCGGAGCGCATGCGAACATATGTTCGCATGCGCTGGGACGAGCAGAAGGTCGAGAACGATCTGCGCCTGCCCGGAGTCGGCGACGGGACGGTGGTGCGTACCTTCGATGCACCGGAGGCCCTGGGCATTCGATTCCACGAGGTTCGCGCGAAGTCGGCGCTGAACCGGGTCCCCGGCGGGCGCTACGGCTTCGGCTGGACGATCAACTCCTACCGGGGCTGCACGCATGCCTGCGTCTACTGCTTCGCCAGGCGGACGCACAAATACCTGGACTTCGACGCGGGGCGGGACTTCGAGCGCGAGATCGTCGTCAAGGTCAACCTGCCGGAGCTGCTGCGGGCGGAGCTGGCGCGCCCGAGCTGGCGGCGCGAGCTGGTCGCGCTGGGGACGAACACCGATCCCTACCAGTGGGTCGAGAGCCGCTACCGCTTCATGCCCGAGATCCTCGCGGCGCTGGAGGGGGCTCGAACGCCGGTCTCGGTGCTGACCAAGTCGCCGCTGGCGCTGCGCGACATCGAGATCTACGCGCGCATGGCGGAGCACCTGCCGGTCTCGGTCAACCTCTCGGTCCCCACCCTCGACGAGGACGCCTGGCGGGCGACCGAGCCGCACACGCCGAGCCCCGCGGCCCGCCTCGACGCGGTCGCGGAGCTGCGCTCGCGCGGCATCGACTCCGGCGTCCTGATCGCCCCCCTGATGCCCGGCATCAACGACGACCCCGCCCAGGTCCAGCCGATCGTCGACCGCGCCAAAGCCGCCGGCGCCACCTTCCTCGGCGGCGTGGCCCTCCACCTCCGCGATGAGGTGAGAGACGTCTTCTTCGCCTGGCTGGAGACCAAACGCCCGGACCTGCTCCCGAAGTACGAACAGCTCTACGCCGGTGGTCGCGCCTACTTGCGTCCCGAGCAGCGAAGGCGAGCGACGCGAGCTGTCCGGGGCTGGGGCCGGAATCGGAACGCTAGGAGGCGGTCTGGAAGAGACGTCCCTCCGGCGGGTGGCGGGGTAGGGGGTACCGCCTCCGAGGACGCTTCAGCGACCGCAGGGGGCGGTGGGTCCCCTGCCCCGACAGGACCCGCCGGCCAGGACGCCCTCTTCTAGCCCCTTCTCACCCTTCGTCCAGCAGATCGAACGTGCACTCCCTGGGGTCTTTGTCGTCCCGAAACCGCCTGAACCGCGCCCCGTGCCGAATCCGTCCCGCGGCCGCATGGTCGTATCCCACCTCGATCACCAGCTCCGGCCGCAGCGCGACCCACTCGAGCTCGCGCCCGCCGGTCCAGCGGCTCGGCTCGGCGGCCCCGTGCTCGCCCGTCTCCAGCGGCGCCAGCAGTCGCCGCATGTTGCGTTTGGCGTCCATGCTGAAGCCGGAGATGTGGCCGACCGGGCGCAGGTCCTCGCCGTCGTAGAGACCGAGGATCAGCGAGCCGACGGTGCCCTGCTCCTTGCCCGGCCGCCAGCCGAGCACGACGCAGTCGATCTCCCGCTCGCGCTTGATCTTCGCCATCCCCCTGCGCTTGCCCGGCAGGTAGGGGGCGTCGAGCTGCTTGGCCATCGCCCCCTCGGTGTGGCGCAGCCACTCCTCGGCCTGGGCGGGATCGGCGCTGAGCACGCTCAGCTCGGCCCCGGTCCGCTCCGCCAGCCCCTCGAGCCGTTCGCGCCGCTCGCCGAACGGGACCTCCAGCAGCGCCTCGTCGTCCTCGGCGAGCAGGTCGAAGGCGACGTAGCCGGCCGGAATCTCCTTCGCCAGCAGGGCGATCCGCGACTCGGCCGGGTGGATGCGCTGCTGTAGCGCGTCGAATTCGAGGTTGCCCTCGGCGTCGCGGATCACCAGCTCGCCGTCGAGCACGTAGCGCCTCGGCGCGAAGCTCAGCTCGGGGAAGTAGCGGGTCAGGTCCTTGCCGCCGCGCGACTGGATGTGGGCGTCGCCGCCGTCGACGTAGACGATCGCGCGGAAGCCGTCGAGCTTCTGCTCGTAGGCCCACTGCTCGCCGCGCGGCAGCTCCTTGCGGGTCAGCGCGAGCTGCGGCTTGAGCGGCGGTGCGAGAGGGAGATTCATCCCGCCAAGTTTGCCGCTTCTGGGCGCATCCAAGATTGACCCCCCTCTGGTGTGGTCAATCTTGGATGCGCCGCGCTCTGCTCGCGCGCGGATCGGGCACGGGCACCGCGGCGATCAGGGTCCTGGTGTAGGCGTCGGCGGGACGTTCGCAGACCTCGTCGGCCGGTCCCTGCTCGACGAGCCTGCCTTCGTGCATCACCGCGATCCGGTCGGAGATGTGGCGGACGACGCCGATGTCGTGGGCGACGAAGATGTAGGTGAGGCCGAACTCGCTCTGAAGCTCGGACAGCAGGTCGAGGATCTGGGCGCGAATCGAGACGTCCAGGGCGGAAACCGGCTCGTCGGCGATCACCAGCTTCGGCTCGAGCGCCAGCGCCCTGGCGATGCCGACCCGCTGGCGCTGCCCGCCCGACAGCTCGCCGGGGTAGCGCTGGTAGTGCTCGCCGGAGAGGCCGACGCGGGCGAGCAGGTCGTGCACGCGCCGACGCAGCTCGCGCCCCGACGCGACCTTCTGGATCCGCAGGGGCTCGGCGACGATCTGACCGACCCGCTTGCGCGGGTTGAGCGACGTGCTGGTGTCCTGGAAGACCATCTGAAGGTCGCGACGCAGGGGCTGCATCTGCCGCCGCGAGAGCCCGGCGATCTCGCGACCGTCGAAGCGGACCGAGCCGGAGGTCGGCCGTAGCAGCTGTAGGACGGCGCGCGAGAGCGTCGACTTGCCGCTGCCCGACTCGCCCACGAGCCCCAGCGTCTCGCCGCGGGCGACGCTGAAGCTGACGCCGTCGACGGCGCGCACCCCTTCGACCTCGCGGCCGATCAGGAGGCTCCGCCGGACCGAGAACTGCTTGACCAGGCCGCTCACCTCGAGCAGCGGCGCCTCGCCGCGGCTCGGCCGCAGCGGCGGCGCCTGGTCGAGCCGCACGATGGCGTCGAGCAGCTTGCGCGTGTAGGGATCCCGCGGCGAGTGGAAGACCTCGTCGACGCCGCCGCGCTCGACGATCCTGCCTTCGTGCATGACCAGCACCCGGTCGGCGATTTCGGCGACGACGCCGAAGTCGTGCGTGATCAGGATCGTCGCCAGGTCGCGTTCCCGGTTGAGGCGGCGCAGCAGCTCGAGGATCTGCGCCTGGATCGTCACGTCGAGCGCCGTGGTCGGCTCGTCGGCGATCAGGATCTCCGGCTCGAGCATCAGCGCCATCGCGATCATCGCCCGCTGCTGCATGCCGCCGGAGAGCTCGTGCGGATAGCGATCGACCTGCTGCTCGGGCTTCGGCAGACCGACCGAGCCAAGCAGCTCGATCGCCCGCGTCCGCGCCTCGCCCCTGCTGACCTTCGGCCGGCGGGCCAGCATCGCCTCGGTCAGCTGCCTGCCGATCCGGTAGACCGGATTGAACGAGGTCATCGGCTCCTGGAAGACCATCCCGATCCGCTCGCCCCGGACCTCCTGTAGCTCGCTTTTGCCCGCTGTGGTCAGCTCGGCGCCGTCGAGGCGGACGGACCCCTCGATGCGCGCGTTGGGCGACCGCGTCAGGCCGACGATCGTCTGCGCGGTGACGCTCTTCCCCGAGCCCGACTCGCCGACGATCGCCAGCACCTCGCCCGGCGCGAGCTCGAAGCTGACGCCGTCGACGGCCTGCACCTCGCCGTCCTCGGTGGCGAAGCCCACCCGCAGGTCCTCGACCCTGAGCAGCGCCTCGCTCACCGCGGCGCGCTCCCCAGTTTGACCCGCGGGTCGAGAAGGGCGTAGAAGACGTCGACCAGGGCGTTGAAGAGGACGATGAAGAAGGCGCCGAAGAGCACGACGGCGATCACCGGCGGCAGATCCTGGTTGATCAGCGAGTTGTAGGTGTAGAGGCCGATGCCGTCGAGGTTGAAGACGTATTCGACGACGATCGCGCCGGCCAGCAGGGCGCCGAAATCGAGTCCGAAGAGGGTGGCGATCGATCCCAGCGAGTTGCGCAGCACGTGCCGCGTCATCACCCGGTGTTCGGACAGCCCCTTGGCCCGCGCGGTGCGCACGTAGTCCTGGCCGATGGCTTCGAGCATGCTCGCGCGCAGCACCCGGTTGTAGAGGCCGATGTAGAGAATCGACAGCGTCATCCAGGGAAGGACCAGGTGGTAGGCCCATTCGATCGGGTCTTCGGTGAGCGGCACATACCCCCCGGTGGGGAAGAGCTGGAGCTTGTACGCGAGGTAGTTGAGGAAGATCGCGCCCAGCCAGAATTCCGGCGCCGAGATCCCGATCGCCGAGAAGACGGTCAGCGCGCGATCGAGCCGCCCGCCGGCCCGCCGGGCCGAGAGGTAGCCGAGGACGATCGCGAGGACCATCCAGATCACGGCCGCCCCGATGCAGAGCGAGAAAGTCGCCGGGATGCCTTCGAGGATCCTTTCGTCGACGTTTTCCCGGCCTTCGTAGGAGATCAGGTCCCCAGTGAAGACCTTGCGCATCATCGTCACGTATTGCTGCGGCAGCGAGTCGTTCAGGCCCCATTCCTCTTCGATGCTGGCGACCAGGGTCGGCGTCGCGTTTTTCCCGGCCATGTTCTGGGCCGGGTTGGAGTCCGGGATCACGTTGAAGATCAGGAAGACGATCACCGAGACGGCGAAGAGGACGACCAGGGCGCCGCCGGCGCGCCTGAGGACGAAGCGGCTCACTGGACGACGCTTCCCTGCGGCTCGGCCACCCCGGTGTGAGCCTCGATGCGGAGTTTCGCGTCGGGGTCGAGCGCTTCGCGCAGGCCCTCGGCGAAGAAGTTGACCGAGAGCACGGTGAGCAGGATCATCAGGCCCGGGACCACGGTCAGCAGCGGCGCCGTGGTGATCAGCTCGAAGCCGCTGCCGATCATCGTCCCCCAGGAGGTGTTGGGCGGCTGCACGCCGACGCCGAGGAAGGAGAGCGTCGCCTCGAGCAGCATGTTCTGGGCGACGCCGAGGGCGAAGAAGACGATCAGCGTCGAGGCGAGGTTGGGCAGCAGCTCGCCGAACATCACGCGCGGCGAGCCCGCCCCCTGGGCGACCGCGGCCTCGACGAACTTCTGCTCACGCAGCGACAGCACCCGGCCGCGGATCGGGCGCGCGAGGTAGGGCGTGTAGACGAAGCCGATGATCAGGATCGTGATCCAGAGCGAGCCGCTGGAGAGGTGCAGCGGCCCGATCCGCAGCCCGCCGACGGCGAGCGCCAGGCCGAGGGCGATCGCCAGCAGGGTGACCGGGAAGGACCAGATCACGTCGAGCGTGCGCGAGATCACCGCGTCGGTCCAGCCGCGGTAGTAGCCGGCGAGCAGGCCGAGCACGGTCGCGAGCAGCGTGGCGAGCAGGGTCGCGGCGAACCCGATGAAGATCGAGACCCGCCCGCCGTACATCAGCCGCACCATCTCGTCGCGCCCCAGCGTGCCGTCGGCGCCGAGGAAGAACCTGCCGCCGGCTCCGAACCAGAGCGGCCCGACCGGCCTGCCTTCGGGGTTCACCACTTCGCGCCGTTCGCCGTCGACCTCGACCTTCTCCAGCGTGTGGCTGGCGTTCGGCGTCGTGTGGGCGACCTGGTCCGCCCACAGCGGCGCCGCGAGGACGAAGACGACCATCGCGACGAAGAGCCCGCCGAAGGCAAGTGCGAGCCGGTTGCGCCGCAGCCGCCGGTAGGCCAGATACCAGGGGCTGCGGCCGGCCATCTACTTGAACTGGAAGCTGGTCAGGTCCTGGCCCATGGTCGGGTTGTAGATCACCTTGTCGAGATCGATTTCGCTGTCGACGAAGGTCGAGGTGGTGATGCTGCCGTAGGGGGCCATCGGCGCCTGTTCCATGAATTCGCGGTCGAGCGCGGCGTATTCCTTTTCCTGCTGCGGCCCGAGCTCTTCGCTGCCGAGCTTGGCGATCTTCGCGTTCAGCTGCGGGTCGTTCATGTTGGAGAGGTTCGTGTTCCCCGTCGGCGTGATGCTTTCGCCGTCGAGCAGCGGTTCGAAGAAGTCGTTCGGGTGCGGGTAGTCCTGGAGCCAGTCGGACCAGCCCGTGTCCAGGTCGGGCGTGGACCTGTTGGTGATGACGCCGAAGTAGTTGCTGCCGAGCGTCTTCAGCTTGGCGTTGAACCCGAGTTCGTTGAGCACGCCTTCGTAGTAGGCGCCGGCTTTGTCGTTCGGGCTTTCGTTGTCGGTCCAGACGGTGATGTTGCGGTCCGACGGGTTCGCTTCGGCGAACAGCTTCTTCGCCTTCGCCATGTCGTGCGGGTAGAGATCGAACGCTTCGTGGCCGGGCATCCCTTCGGGCAGGATCTGGTGCGAGGCGGAGAGCGTGCCCGCGTAGATCCGTTCGAGCGCCGCGCTGTCGATCGCGTAGTTGACGGCCTGGCGCACCTTGAGGTCGTCGAACGGCGCCTTCTGGGTGTTCATCCAGAAGAAGTAGGTGCTGATCGGGTGCTCGACGCGGAACTGCGTCCCTTCGTACTTGCTCTTGACTTTGCTGTAGAGGTCGGCCGGGACCAGGGTCTGCATCCAGTTCGTCTTGTTCCGTTCGATTTCGTTGACCTGGGTCGCCTGGTTGGTGACGACCGAGAGCTCGATCCTGTCGACGTGGCCGCTCGGCACCTCGGGGATCGCCTTGCCGTTGTTCTTGGCCCACTGCGGGTTGCGTGCGTAGGACCAGGCCTTGCCCGGTTCGACGTCGACGATCTCGTAGGGGCCCGTGGCCGGCGGCGGATCGGTCGTCAGGTTCTTCGCCGGGGTGCCCGACGGCAGCACGGCGACGAACAGCATCGCCAGCTCGTTGGTGAAGGTGCCGCGCGGTTTGGTCAGTTCGATTTCGATCTGCCCGGTCCTGTCGTCGGTCTTGATCCCGGGGATCCCGCCGCTCTTGGTTTCGGCGAACTCTTCCGCCCCGGCGATGTCCATGTAGAAGCCGGAGCCCGGCGAGTTGAGCTTGAAGAGGCGTTCGACCGTGCTCGCGAAGTCCGACGCCTTGACCGGCGTGCCGTCGGAATACCTGAGCCCCTGTCGCAGGGTCAGCGTGTAGGTCTTGCCGCCGTTGCTCACCTTGGGCAGGCTTTCCGCCAGCGCCGGCACGACTTCGGCGCCTTCCGTGCCGCTGGCGTGCTTGTAGGTGAGCAGCGGCAGATAGGTGTCGTACATCGCCGTCCAACCTTCCTGGTCGTACGACAGAGCGGGGTCGAGATATTCGGGGAAGGCCGCGTAGGTGCCCGTGAGGGTGCCGCCTTCCTTGCCGCCCGAGCCGCCGCACGCAGACAGGCCGATGGCGACCATCGTCAGCACGGCAATCCCTAGAGCTGCTTGCAGCTTCCTCACGTCACGACCTCCGATCTAGACTGGACAGCGCCTCTGCGGGAATTAACTCCACCATAAGCTCGTCGGCGGCGTCAACGTTCCCTGGACGTTCTTTTCCCTGCTCCAGAGGCCAATTCCTGCCCAGGAGCACGGACGAGGCGACGACGATCGCCATCACCCCCGCCCCGGCGACGTAGAACGTCACGCGGGCGTCCCAGGTCGATGCGATCACGCCGCCGAGCACGTAGCCGAGGCCGGGCGCGGCCGAGGAGACGGATTCGAGCGTGCCGATCACCCGCGCCTGCATGCCGGGGACGGTCAGCTCCTGCACGGCGCTGACAACCCCGACCCACTGGACGCCGTTGCCGATCCCGCCGACCGCCGAGGCCGCGCAGGCGAGCGCCAGGGTCTGGGCGGCCGCCATGCCGAGGTAGCCGGCGCCGATCGCGATCGTGCTGAAGAAGAGCAGCAGCGGCAGCGGGGCGCGCCGCAGGGTGGCGAAGACGACGCTGCCCAGCACCATGCCGGCGCCCCAGCTGCCGAGCAGGAGGCCGTATCCGGTGTCGCCGGCGCCGAGCGAGTCCTTGGCGTAGATCACCTCGACCGGGATCACGGCCGAGAAGAAGACGATCGCTGCCGCCTGGGCGGTGAGCAGCCGGCGCAGCGTCGCCTGGCGGCGGATGTAGCCGAGGCCGGCCCGCACCTGCTCCGCCAGGGTCGTTTCGGATTCGGGCTCGGCCTGCGGCAGCGGCCTCGCGGTGAGCAGGATGCAGGCGATCGCGTAGAACGAGGCCGCGTCGAGCAGCAGGGCCGGCTGCACGCCGAGCGTGGCGACGACGGCGCCGGCAAGCGCGGGGCCGACGGCGGCGCTGCCGGTGAAGGCGACGTTGAGGACCGCGTTGCCGGCGCGCAGCTCCCCCTCGGGCTCGAGCATCGTCGCCGCGACCGCCCGGGTCAGCGAGCGCGCCGTCAGCGCCAGGGCGCCGTCGACCGTCGCCACGGCGACCACCGCGGCGAGCGAGAAGTGGCCGGCGAGCAGGGCCAGCGCGCCGAAGGCCGCGGCCTCCGCCGCGTACAGCGTCGGCAGCACGAAGCGGGGCGGGGGGCGCTCGAGCCGGGCGACCAGGACCGGCGTGAGGAAGGCCGGCAGGAATCCCGTCCCGATGAACAGCAGCGACGTCGCCAGGGCGCTTTCGGTGAGCTCGAAGACGAGCACCGAGAGGGCGATGATCCCCAGCCAGTCACCCAGCTCATTGACCGCGTAGGAGAGCGCGAGCCGGCGGAATGCCGGCCGTTTCAGCGGGTCTCTCAAGCCTGGGCTACTCATTTTTCGTCCCGAATACCCTCACGTTTCTTGCACAAGTTTCGTTGCAGATGCACAGGTTTTCGCCAACTTGTGCTACAAACTTGCCAGCAACTAATTCGTTTCTCGCCGGAACTTGCGCGAGATCGCACGGGCTTCGACGAAAGGAATGGCTCTCATGGGCTGGAAAAGGTAAGAAACCTTAGGCAGTACAGGCAGACGTGCAGACCGTCTGCCTAGCAGGTTCGAAGGGCGCCCTGGGCGTCCTTCGCGCTTTTTTGGGCCTATTGACCAGGCTTTTGCGCAAATTGCAAGGATTTGGCCAGGTCGTCTAGGTGGGTTGCCGTGGCCCGGACGAGCGTCTAATTTGAGTTTCCGCAGGTTGCGGTCGATGCAAGCCTGGGTACCAGTCGCAGGATTCGCCGCAACGGCGCGAAATTCCTGACAGGGAGCCCGAGCAGCGGCCCGGGCTCGGGACTCGAATCCATGGAAAAGCAGCGACCCACCCCCCTCAGCAACGCCCTGTTGGCCCTGGGCCTGCTCGCGATCGTTGTCGTGGCGGTCTGGCGCGCCCCGCTCGCCGACTGGAACCTCGCCCTCTTCGGCATCCTGCTGGGCTTCTCGATCTTCAGCGACGTGATGTCGATCGAGACCGAATCGCGGCTGAAGATCTCCGGCAACTTCCTCGCGCTGGTCCTCGCGATGGTGCTGCTCGGCGGGACGCCCGCGGCGATCATCGGCGCGATCTCGATCCTCGCCGGCTGGCTGCGCTTCCGCGAAAGCGGCAACGACCTGCTGGTCAACATGGTCACCTACCTGACCTTCCCGCTCGCCGTCGGGATCGGTTTCCACGAAGTCGTCGACAGCTCGGGCATCGCGAACACCGACGCGACCTTCTACGTGCTCGTCTTCGGCGCCTTCCTCGTCGCCCTGGCGATGAACTTCTCGATGATCGGCGCCTACACCTGCTACCTCGAGCGCAGCTCGTTCGTCGAGAAGGTGCGCACGGTGATGGTGCCGCTGCTGCCGTCGGAGCTCGCGGCGGCGCTGATGGCGGTCGGCGTCGCCTTCATCTACTACGAAGTCGGGCTCGCCGGGGTCGCCCTGTTCGGCATCGTCCTGGTGATCTTCCAGTACCTGCTCGGGGCGCTGATCAAGTCGCAGGAACGCGCCCGCGAGCTCGAGGTGCGGACGAAGCAGCTGGCCAGCTTCCAGGTCGGGATGCTGAGCGCGCTGCTGCGCACGCTCGACCTGCGGGACCAGATGACCGCCCGCCACAGCGCCGCGGTCGCCCGCTACTCGCGCGCGATCGCCCAGCGCGCCGGCTTCTCGCGCCGCGAGGAGGAGCTCGTCCACATCGCCGCGCTGCTGCACGACATCGGCAAGTTCATCCTTCCCGACCGGATCCTGAAGGCGAACGTGCCGCTGACCGACGAAGACTGGATGCTGATCCGCCGCCATCCCCAGCAGGGCGCCCGCGTGGTCTCCTCGCTCGACGGCTACGGCCCGGTGGCGGAGATCATCCTCGCCCACCACGAGCGGATCGACGGCAAGGGCTACCCGCGCGGCCTCGAAGGCGACGACATCCCCGAGCTGGCGCGGATCATCTCCGTCGCCGACACCTACGACGTGATGACCGCGCGCGACTCCTACCGCACGCCGACCTCCAGCTACGAGGCGATCCAGGAGCTGCGCCGGGTCGCCGGCAAGCAGCTCGACGCGCGCTTCGTCGAGGTCTTCATCGAGCTGCTCGAGGGCGACGACATCTCCTTCCGCCACGGCGAGGAGGCCGACTTCGAGCGCGAGCTGGCGCTGGAGGCGCGGATCGCCGAGACCGCGAGCCCCGGCGTCGACGCCGGCCGCTTCCAGGTCGCCGGCGTCTCCGTCGGCTAACTCCGCCGACGGGACGAAAACACGCCTATATGGGGGGAAATCGGCCCGTCGGCGGGGGCGATACGGTTCGCGTCGATGCGCGCGGTGACCTTTCAAGCGCCCGGCGAGGTGCGGATCGAGGAGAAGGACGAGCCCGAGCTGCTCGCCGGCGACGACGTGCCTCGTGCGCGTCGAGGCGAGCGGGATCTGCGGCTCGGACCTGCACATCTTCCACGGCCGGGTGCCGGTCGAGCCCGGCTTCACGATCGGGCACGAGTTCGTCGGCACGGTGCTCGCCGCGGGCGAGGACGTCGAGCGCGTCGCCGTCGGCGACCGGGTGCTCGGCTGCTTCCACATCGCCTGCGCGACCTGCTCGTCCTGCCTGCGCGGCGACTACCACCGCTGCGAGCACGGCCACACCTTCGGCCACGGCTCCAAGCTCGGCGACCTTCAGGGCGCCCAGGCCGAGCAGCTGCTGGTGCCGCGGGCCAACCTGACGCTGCGGCGCGTGCCGGAGGGCATGTCCGACGAGGTCGCGCTGTTCGCCGGCGACGTGATGGGGACCGGCTACCACGCGGTCGCCCACGCCGGCATGCGCGCCGGCGACACCGTCGCCGTGCTCGGCCTCGGCCCGGTCGGGCTCTGCGCCGTGCAGGCGGCCGCCGCCGCCGGGCGCCAGCCGAGGTCTTCGCGATCGACTCGGTGGCGGAGCGCGGCTGGCGATGGCCGAGCGCTTCGGCGCCGAGCCGCTGCACCTCACCGAGGACGACCCGAAGCGCGCCGTGCGCGCGGCCACCGACGGGCACGCGGCGTCGACGTGGTCGTCGACGCGGTCGGCGACCCGGGGCCGCTGGCGATGGCGGTCAGCCTCGCCCGCGACGCGGGCACCGTCTCGGGGATCGGCGCCTACGCCGGCAAGGGCGAGGTGCCGCTCGGCCTCGCCTGGCTCAAGGGGCTGACGCTGCGCCTCGGCCTCGCCAACGTGATCGCCCACGTCGATCGCGTGCTCGGTCTGCTCGAGGCGGGCAAGCTCGACCCCTCGCCGCTCGTCACCCACCACATGAAGCTCGAACAGGCCGAGCGAGGCCTACGAGCTCTACGACCAGCGCGAAGCGCTGAAGATCGTGCTCACGCCCTGAGGACCGATTCGATTCTTAATTTGTGAAATCTGGCGTTTCTCTCTAAGGTGTGGGGAGTGGGTTCTGAGGCGCCTCCCGATTGCGGCGGCAATCGTCATCCTGGGCGCCCTGGTCTTTCTCCGGGAGCGCCCAGGCGTGCTCCTGCGCCCGCATGACCACCGTCGCAAGCGATGCAGCGGGCCGATGCGGCGATCGTCGGCAAGCTGGTCAAGGTGGTTCCCCGCGGCCGCATCAGGGCCGATTACCGCTATCGGGTGCAGCGCGTTTACAAGCGCGGAGCGGGTCTGCGGCGCGGCCGGGTCGTCTCGGTGCGCAGCGCCAGGCAGTCGGCTGCCTGCGGGTTGCCGCACGGCACCGGCCGGCGCTACGGCCTGATGCTGATCCGCAGCGAAGGCCGCTGGACGGGCGGCCTCTGCGGGGTGTTCAGGCCGCGGCTCGTCGATTCCGGCCGCGCGGGCCTGTATCGCTGTGCTAGTTGACTGACACACTCAATCCCTTTACTGTGTCATGCTAAATGGCACAGAAGGCGACCCATGAGCCGAATCCGTTCGCGATCGACCCCGGCGACGAGCTGCCGGTCGGCCTCCAGCTGACCTGGCGCCTGCGGGCGCTGATCGCGACCGGCCGGCTCGCCTCCGGCGAGCGCCTGCCGAGCTTTCGCCGCCTCGCCGACTGGGCCGGGGTCAACGTCAACACCGTGCGCGCCGTCTACGCGGGGCTCGAGCGCGAGGGGCTGGTCGTCAGCCGTCACGGCCAGGGGACCTTCGTCGCCGACGGGATCGAGGCCGGCCGCGCAGCTCGAGGAGATCGCGACCGACGCCCTGCGGCGCGCTCGCGAGGCCGGCCTCAGCCCGCGCGAGCTGGCGATCGTCGCCTCCGCCTGCGCCGGCATGCCGGGCGGCTTCGAGAACGACGCCCTCGAGACCGGGCGGCGAGCTGCCCGACCTCGCCGAGGAGAGCGAGGCGATCGACGTGCGGCGCGAGCTGCGCCGCCAGATCGCCCGCCTCGAGGCCGAGCTCGCCTCCTACCCGGCCGACCTGCCGCGCGACCTGCCGACCGCGCCGCGCCGCGCCAGCGGCCACATCGCCGGGGTCGAGGAGCTGGAGCAGACGCGCGACACCCTGATCGCCCAGCTCTCCGCAGCCCAGCACGCGGCCGAGCAGCGGGCGCGCGAGGCCGGGCGCGAGCAGCCGGCAGGGCGCCAGTCCCCTCGAGCAGGCGATGAGCTGGTGGCGGCACAGGCTCTAGTGCGCGCGCTGCTTCCCCTGCGCTCGTTCTTCGAGCAGACGGGGAGCATGATGATCCTCACCGCGCGGACGCTCGTCTCCGCCGTGCGGCCGCCCTACCCCTACGGCGAGGAGCTGGTCGGCCAGTTCCTCTTCGTGCTCAAGCTCTCCTGGTTCCCGATGACGATCTCGACCTTCGCGCTCTGCCTCGGCGCGCCCGGGCTCCAGGCGGCCGGGATCCTCTCCCTGTTCGGCAACCTCGACCGGCTCGGCGGCTTCTTCGTCGTCACCGCGGTGCGCTTCATCGGCCCGATCGTCACCGCGGCGGTCGTCGCCGGGGTCGCCGGCACGGCGATCACCGCCGACCTCGGCGCGCGCAAGATCCGCGAGGAGCTCGACGCCCTCCAGGTGCTCGGCGTCGACCCGATCAAGAACCTGGTCGTGCCGCGCTTCCTCGCGCTGATGGTGATCACCGGGCTGCTCGACATCTTCGCCGTCGTCTTCGGCATGAGCGCCGGCATCGCCGCCGAGCTGCTCTACCACCAGCCGCTCGGCGGCTTCTTCTCGACCCTCTTCTCCAACGCGCTGGTCACCGACCTCGCCGCCTCGGTCTCGATGTGCTCGATGTTCGGCGCGATCATCGCCGTCGTCTGCTGCTACAAGGGGATGACCGCCTCCGGCGGGCCGGCGGGCGTCGGCCGCGCCGTCAACCAGGCCGTGGTGATCGCCTTCATGGGCGTCTTCTCCTTCCTCTACGTCTTCACCACGGTCCTGCTCGCGACGAACCCCGAACTCCAGGCGATCCGGTGAACCGGGCGTTGACCGGCTGGCTCGACGTCCCGCGCGGCTGGGTCGACGCCTTCGGCGAGGTCGCCCGCTTCGGCGCGCGTGTCGCCGGGCTCGTCTACTCGGGGCGCGTGCTGCGCTACTTCGGCGAGAGCCTGCGGCAGGCGGGGATCCTGATCCTCGGCTCGGCGCTGATCATCTGGGCCTTCGTCTTCATCCTCGGCCTTCAGTGCGGCGTGATCGGCGCCTACTTCAACCGTTCGATCGGGGCCCCGTCGCTCGCCGGCCTCTTCTCCGCCTACTGCGACCTGCGCGAGGGCCTGCCCTACGCCTTCGGCTACATCCTCTCGGCCAAGGTCGGGACCGGGATCGTCGCCGAGCTCGGCGCGATGCGGATCTCCGACGAGATCGACGCGCTCGAGGTGATGGGCATCCAGCCGGTCACCTTCCTCGCCGCGACGCGGCTGCTCGGCGCCTGGATCGCGATCCCGTTCCTCTACCTCGTCGGCGTCGGCGTCGCCTACTTCGCCAGCTACCTGGCGGTGGTCGACCAGGTGGGCGACGTCTCCACCGGCGGCTACCTGCTGATCTTCTGGACCTACCAGGACTTCGTCGACGTGCTCTTCAGCCTCGCCAAGGGGATGGTGATGACGACCGTGATCGTGCTCGTCGGCTGCTACTACGGCTATACGGCGAGCGGCGGGCCGGTGGGCGTCGGCACGGCCACGGCCAAATCGATGGTCGTCAACATCATCATGGTCCACATCATCGGCATGCTCGGGACCTTCGCCTTCTACGGCGCCAACCCGCGGGCGCCGATCGGCGGTTGACGCATCCGCTGCGCCCAGCTCCACTCATAGTTTGAACAGTCCGATTTGTGGCAGCATAAGGACGATGGCTCCTTTGGCAGATTCTGAGATCGAGGCGAGGCTGTCCGAGCACCCGGGCTGGGAGCGCGACGGCTCGGCGATCACGAAGAGCTTCAAGCGGGGCGACTTCGTCGGCTCGGTCAACTTCGTCCGCAGCCTGGTCGAGCCGGCGGAGGGGATGAACCATCACCCCGACCTGGAGATCTCCTGGGACACCGTCACGGTCTCCCTCTGCACTCACTCCGACGGCGGCATCACCGCCGCCGACTTCGAGCTCGCCGCGAAGATCGACGCGTTGGCTTAGGCCTCCCCCACCGCGGTCGAGCTTTTCACCGGATAGCGACGACAACCTCTACCGCGCTCGGCGGGATTGCGGTTACGGTGAGTTGGTGGCAGATGATCTGAGAGTCGACGAGCGGTTGTCGATCCCGATCGGGGAGATCGAGCTGCGCACGAGCCGTTCTTCCGGGCCGGGCGGGCAGCACGCCAACGTCACCGCCTCGCGGGTCGAAGCGGTCTTCGACGTGCGTGCCTCGACGGCGCTCGACGTCGAGCAGCGGGACCGGTTGCTGGGCCGCGCCGGTCCGGTGGTGACCGCGGTCGCTCAGGAGGCGCGCGGGCAGGCGCGCAACCGCGAGCTGGCGCTGGAGCGTTTGGCGGCGAAGCTCGCCGCGGCGCTCGTCGTCCCCCGCCGCCGGCGCCCGACCAGGCCGAGTCGGGCGGCGCGCGAGCGACGGCTCGAAGGCAAGCGCCGCACCGGTGAGCGCAAGCGCGCGCGTCGCCGCCCGGCGGCCGAGGACGAGTAGGTGCGAGACTCGCGACGATGGCGAAGCGCAGGAAGAGGCGACCGCGCGAGAAGGCCCTGACGGTCGACTACAGGGACGGCGAGGGCAACGTCCTCACCCTGCGCGAGTCGCTGAGCGCCGGCACGATCGCCAAGCTCGGCGAGGGCCCCGCGACCGCGGCGACCTCGCAGGACGACGCCTGGCGCCGCCGCCAGGAGATGCTCTTCGAGCGCCTCGCCGTGCGCTGGGAGATCGCCGGCCTGCCGCTGGACGACCAGAAGATGCTGCTCGGCCGCTACCGCATGGCCGACACCGCGACCCAGGAATGGGTCCGCCGCACGCTCGACGAGCACCTGCGCCGGTTCATCCCCGAGCTCTGACGCCAGGCGGTCGCTCAAGCGACCTTGCCGGGCGGTATGCCATACCGCGGCAGATCGAGCAGATCGTCCTTCAGCTCCTTTTCGTCGGGTTCGGTCTTGATGTGGGGACGCGCGTTCGAAGGGTGGATCGCCCGGACCGGAACGTCCTCGTTCCCCTTCACACCCCGGACATAGGCGAATCCCGCTTTCTTCCTGCCGATCCAGTCGACCATCTCCTCGACGGTGGACTCCCCGGTTTCCGGGTTGTCTGCGCGCTCCCACCTCACGGCCTCGATGTGCTCGTGCCCATTCCCGCCGTTGCCCATGCGAACTTCGGTGATGTAGATCATGCGAAGCAGACTATGCTCAGTAAAACGCGACGCAATACGGGATTACTACCCGTCGCGTCCCGGATTTTTACGGAGATTCGACGCGAACCAGCGGGTAAAGTTTGGGACATGCTCGTTGACGCCAAACCCTTCAGCAGCTTCGCCGTGGACGACATCGCCGAGGCGAGGCGCTTCTACGGCGAGACGCTCGGCCTGAAGGTGACCGTGATCGACGAGCAGCACGGTCTGATCACGCTCAACCTCGCCGAGGGCCACGACGTGTTCGTCTACGCCAAACCCGACTTCGCCCCGGCCACCTACACCGTCCTCAACTTCAAAGTCGACGACATCGACGCCGCCGTCGACGACCTCGCCTCAAGGGGCGTCAGCTTCGAGCGCTACGACAGCTTCGACCAGGACGACAAGGCCATCCTCCGCGGCCCCGGCCCCTCGATCGCCTGGTTCAAGGACCCCGCCGGCAACACCCTCTCGGTCCTCCAGCAGCCCAATTAGTCACGCCGTGGCAACTGCGCCCGGCAGCGCGCTACCATCTAGGCGTGCTGTCTTTCAGACAAAAGTACTCGACGAAGATTTCCCGCGTGCGCCGCCGGTTCGGCTTCGAGAAAGACGAAACCCCGGCGGTTTGGCCTGCCTCCAAGAGGAGGCTACACAGGGACCGTTCCGGGGCTTTCGCAGACAGCATATCGCATCTCCCGTGCGATTTCAGAGTGGTTGCCGCATGATTGAGGAGCGCAGTCGGCTAGAACGACTGTTTGGCCTCGAGCGACTTCAGCCCTACGTGGCTCACTGCGGAGACGACCTTCCTGCGGCGATGGAGATGTACCAGTGGAACGGTGCAGTCGCCGCGGCCTTTTGGGGTCCGATTGGCCATCTCGAGGTTGCATTGCGGAACACAGTCGCCCGCCAACTTGCCTCGCGTCACCTCCGACTCGGTAGAGCCCTCACCTGGCTGGACGATCCTTGTCGAGAGCTGAGCCCCAGGGCGCGCGAGGTGATTGCGATGGCCAGACGGCGCGTTCGGCAAAAGGGAAAGCCCATGACTGAAGGCCAGATGATCAGCGAGCTGAGCTTTGGCTTTTGGCGATTCTTGTTCGCAAGGCGATCGACCGGTCTTTGGCCGGACTTGACCGCCGGCTTCCCAAATGCCCCCGATCGTCGGCGGGAGACGGTCGAGGAGCCAATCGCGCGGCTCCACGATTTCAGAAACCGCCTCGCGCACCATCAGCGCATTTGGAATCGACTGCCGGGCGCGCGATACGCCGATCTCATGCTGGTCGCCAGCTTTATCGATGTCGAGCTGCCGGCCTGGATCGACCGCACCAGCGCGGTCCCGGCGCTACTACGTCAGAGCAGTCAGCTACGCGGGACGAAACGGCGGGGACGCTGTTTACGGCTGCTGCGCAAAGAGTGGTCGTCGCTCGACGCGAGATTAGAGTGCGCCGGTGCCAGGCGTCTTTCGCCCGCGGAGTTCGACAAGCACTTCGGCGACCTGCCGACAGACGGTGAGGGGTAAGTGGGCGCGGCTGGGTTCGAACCAACGACCTCTCGCGTGTGAGGCAGGCCCCGAAAGAGCACCGAAGACCACCCGCAAGACCGCATTCCCAAGCGGAATGAAGCACTTGCCTCCGCCGATTCTCTGAGCGGCGAAATTGCCGCAGTTTGCGCTCGATCCTGTTCGCCGTGGGCACTTGGTGCCCAGCTACACTGCGGCTACCCCCTCAGTTCGCTTCGGCGGCTGAGATGCGGGGCCGCCTTCGGGCGGCTCTTGCGCATCACCAGCAAACGGTAGGACTGCCCGCGACGAGTACGCTTCGCTGCCGTCATGAGCCCTTCCGACCCACAACTCTCGCCCGAGATCCTGGAGCGCGCACGGGCCTATCTGCGAGTCGATCAGACGGTTGTCGCGACGCTGCCCGAGCTGGGCGAGGCGATTCGCTCCTTTGAGCCGACCGAGGGCCCCGCTGGCGAGAGCGTCGCCGAATGGCTCGCCGAGCGGGCGCTGCGCAAGCCGCAGGAGGCGACCGTGCGCGTCCGGCTCAGCCACGGCAAGGTCACCGGCGTATACGCGCTATGCGCCGCGCAGGTCGCGCTCAGCAGCGAGGAGCGCGCGCAGCTCGGCGGCGTGCATTACCGTACTCAGCCAGCGATCCTGCTTGCTCAGTTCGCGCGGTCGACAGGCTCGCAGGGGATCGGCGATGAGCTGCTCCAGCACGCCTACGGCATCGCCCGCCGTGCGCTTCACTATGTCGGCGCGACGGTGCTCGTCGTCGACCCGTTCGACCAGGACACAGCCGGGATGTGGCGCCGGCGCTTCGGTTTTCAGGACTCCGAGCAGCCGGTGCCAGGCAATCGCCGGCTACGCCGGCAGTGGCTCAACCTTCAGTCGTAGTTCGCGCCTTCGGCCTCAAGCTCCGCCATGAGCTTTTCGGCGCTCTCATGAAAGGCACGCACCCGCGGATCGCGGCGTGAGCGCTCGAGATCCTGCTCGTCGATCACGATCACGGCCTGATCGAGCACGTCGTGCAGCTTGTCCTTGTCGAGCGTCGCGGCCACGAAATCAGGGTACCGCACCTCGCAGCCAGAGACGAAGACCGGCCGGCCGCATGGTGATAGCGCTGATCTATGCGATGGGCTCGGCCGACCCGATCTTCGCTCGCCCGGGCAGCCGCGGACGATCTAGTTCTCAGGGTCTGGAGGGCCGAAAACTCGGTGCATGAAGTCCTGTAGCTCCGGCGATTCCCACTCGGCCGCTGCGCTTCGATGCTGCTCTAGCGCCCGGCGGTTGACCTCAAGCGCATGGCGCGCTTTCTCGGCGGAAGGATCGCCTTCGCCATGCTCGGCGATGTCGGCCAAAGTCTCCATCGCCCGTACGTACTGGCGATCTATGAAACGCCGCTCGCTCGGAAGCGTCAGGTACTGGGAGAACTTGCTGGACTCGAACAGATCGAGCAACGCCCGCGAGGACGGAAGGCGACTTGTCCAACCTGACGCCAACTGCTTTTTGCGGCTCTATTGACGTTCCCGTGGGTGAAGTCACGTGACTCGGCCGGGTAATGGCGGACACAGACCGCCGAGCTTCAGCATCGCCAGGGAGATCAATGCTGCCGAATCCCGTTTAGATGCAGGGGATTCGTCCGATGGGCGCGGCTGGGCTCGAACCAGCGCTCCGGCGCCCGGCTCGAACCGAAAGACACGCAGCGGCTCGGGAAGATCGAGGAACGGACGATCGGTTGTTTTCGGCACTGCAAAGCCAAATGGAGGCGCCCGCCTGGCGGGCAGCGGGCACGGTCGGGATTAGGTCGGGGCGATCAGGTTCCCCGGCCGGACGTATTGGCCGTGACCATTGCTCGCAAGGCCGCCGCCGCGCAGTTCGATTCAGCCCCCGCCCGGTTCCTCGACCAATTCGAGGAGCTACGCATGGAGATGTCAAACGAGCAGTTGATCGCCGAGGCGATCGAAATCAACCACGCGGGGATCGGCAAGGAGAAGACGCTCGGCCGCTATCGGGATCACCTCGTCCACTTCGCCCACTACCTGGCGAGCGCCCACGGCGCGACCTTCTACACTGCCAAGCGCAAGCACGTCCGGCTGTTCATGGGGCACCTTGAAAAGCACGGCGGCGCGCGCCCGCATGAGTCGCGGCTGAGGTGCGAGTGGTGCAAGGTGAGGGGATACCCGGACGGGCGGGGCGCCGAAGGCTGGTCGGCCTCCTACCGGAAGAGCTACCTGTCGGCGATCAAGTTCCTCTACCGCCACTTTCAGGCCGAGGACGACCTCCCCGATCTCAACCCGGCGGCGCTTGAGGCGTCGCCGAAGATCATCCACAAACGCGGCTACACGCCGACGCGCGAGGACATCAAGCGGCTGTTGGAGGCGCCTGGGTCGCCAAGGGGACGGCTGCTGGCCCACTGGATGTTCTACGCACCATCGCGCCGCGCGACCTTCTCAGATGCGCGCTGGCCGGACATCGACCTGGAGCAGGGCACCTGGGAAGTCGTTGGCAAGAACGATCAGGTTGACATCTTCGCCCTGGCGCCGCCCCTGCTGCGCGAGCTGCGGCTGTACCGGCGTTGGCAGCTCTCCGAGGCAGAGCGCAACCCGGCGATTCGCGATGCGCTGAGCGACCCCGAGACGGCCTACGTCCTGCTGACGAAGCACGGCAAGCGGACGAGCCCCCAGTGCGTGACCAAGATCGTCACCTGGCACGGCATCCGCGCCGGGGTCGGGCTGCGCAAGGCGACGGGCCGCTGCGATGCGGTCGGCGGGCAGACCTCGCGCGTGCCTCCGCACGCCTACCGCCGCGCCTGGGCGACGATTGCGCTGAACGATGAGGAACTGCCGATCGACGTAGTCTCAGAGGTGCTGCGCCACAAGGACATCGCCACGACTCGGCGCCACTATGCGCCTACGAAGTCGGATCGAGCCCGGGCGGCGCTGGTCAACATGCGAATCGCCTGAGTCAGCGCCCGATCGACAGTTCGCGCCCGATGCCGCGCTCGGCGCTGCGTTCGACGCCACCGCGGCCAAGGCGCCGCTGCGCCTCGGCAACGCGCCGCCGCACACGGGCCCGCTCGGCCCGCTCGGCGGCGCCTTTGGGCTGTTTGCCGAGCGCGTCGTCTTTGTCGGTGATGCCGTGGCGGCGCCGGTAGGTGGCGATCTCGTGCGCTCCCCTTCCCCACGCCAACGCCTTGTCGGGATCGTCCTTGGGGTAGGGGCCAAGGGCGTTGTAGATGGCGTCGGTGGGTTCGAGGCGAGCCTGCTGCACGTCGCGGCGGGCGAGCTGGTCGATCCGCTGATCGACCAAGACGGCTTCGAGCCGCCCGGCCGGATCGAGCGGCTTGGGCTCGGCCGCGAGCGTGGCTTCGGGCAGCCCGTCGCGCTCGGCGGTGCAGCGCCTGAGGCGATCGGCCTGGTTGGCCTCGGCTCGGCCGAGACGGGCGAGCGTCTCGGCGGGCACCTCGCCCGCGGCCTCGACGGCCTCGCGCTCGCGCGCCAGGGCGGCGAGGCTCTTGGAGGCGTCCTCGATCTCGCCATCGAGCTGATCGAGGCGAGCGAGGACGGGGTCCGTGGCGCGCCCGGCCTCGGCCAGATCGGCGCGCTGGCGCGCGAGCGCGGCCGGGCCTAGCTGCGCCAGCTCCTTGCGCAGGGCGATTTCGGCGGCGGCGTAGTCGCCTCCCTCGCGCTCAATCGCGCTGCGGATGTCGTGCAGGTCGTCTGAGACCTCGCGCCGCCCCGGCCCCGGTCGGGATCGACAAGCTCGGTGGAGGCGACGGCGTAGACGTTCGCCACCTCCCTGCCGCGGCTGATCGCGACGAGCTGCTGCTCAAGGTGCCCGCCGACATCGAGGAAGGGGTAGGCGCGGTCGAAGGTCTTGCCCTGGGCGCCGAAGCTGGTCAGCGCGTAGCCGTATTCGAGCGCGGGGGCGCCGTCAGCGGTGCGCCGATCGAGGTAGGCGGCGTCCAAGGTCACGACGCGCCCGTCGCCGCCGAGGTTGCGCAGCTCGACCGTGCGGGCGGCGGAGTCGGCGGCGCTGACTTCCCAGCGCTCGCGGTTGGCGACCTCGGCGGAGTTGATCCGGGTGAGGACATGGTCGCCCGCAGCGAAGGGGCGCTCGCCGACGATCACCTCGGCCTCGCCGAGCGCGCCCTCAGAGCGGCGCAGCTCACGCGCGGCGTCGTTGAGATAATCGACGTCGCGGTTGCGGCGGGCGATCATCACGACATCGGTGCCGGTCGCGAAATCGTTGTGCCAGTCCAGAAGCTGCCCGCGTAAGGTCGATTCGAGGTCGTCGCCAACGATGACTCGCCCTTGGGAGCGCAGCAGGTCGAGCGCCTCCGAGCCGCGCCCGTCATGGACGAGCTTGACCAGCTCGCGATCCTCGGGCGGTTCTGACGGCGGACGTCTCAAGGGCGATCGGCTCGGCCGAGCGGGTCAATTGCCCGAGAGGCCGCCGGGGCCGATCGCGCCGATCTGGCGGGGATCGCCGATCGGCACGAGCTTCCGCCGCACTCGACGGTGAGGAAGCGCAGCGCGTCGAGGTCAGGGGTCGAGGTCAGCTCGACTCGTCAGCGAGGATGATCGTCCCCTGCGCCAGCGGCGTCTTCCTTCGGCGCGGCGGCGGTCGGTCGTTGCCAGGAGCCTGCGGATCGAGGTCGAGCGCACCCCGGCGTAGGCCAGCTCGGCGCTCGCGGTGCGCGCCGTGGCGCAGCCGATCACGGTGTGGCCGTGGGCCTGCCAGGCTTCGCGGGCTGCCTCAAGCGCCGTTGTCTTGCCGGTGCCGGGCAGGGCGCGACGGCGACGATCCGCTCGCCGCCGGTGGTCAGGCGGGCGACCATCTCACGCTGGTCGGCGCCGAGGTAATGGTGGCGGTCGAGCACCGCCGCCAGGGTCTCGCCCGACACCAGGCCGACTCCGGCATCCGCCTCGCCGAGCGCGGTGTCGATGAAGCGCCGCTCCATCTCGGCGAGGCGGGGTGTCGTGTACTCGCTGAGGCTGAGCGCGCCGCCGGTCGCATACACGCAGACGACACCTCGCTGGCGAGCACGTGATCGACGGCGCCGACGAGGCTGGCGCGATCGGCCCCTTCGGGGAGCTGGTCGCAGAGCGCCCAGAGCAGTTCGCGGCGGTCGAAGTGCGAAGAGGTCCCCTCCAACTGCGCCAGGGCGGCGTCGATGTCCTCTGGGCTCACCGCGCGCGGCTCGCGGGGACTGGCATCGGCGATCATCTCACCGATCCCCTCGGGCGTCACCCCGTGCGGCTCGGCCGCGGCGATCCACTCCTCGCGGCGCTCGTCTTCCTCCACCCCGTAGTCCTTCGCCTCGCGGGTCCGGTAGGCGGCGGTCTGGGCGGCCTCGGCGCTTGAGAGGCCGTGCTTGTCGAGCGACGCTTGATCTCCTAGGAGCGGGTGCTGAGCGCGTCGATCGCGCCGCGGTCGAAGCCCGCGAGATCGGCATGGCCGCGCGTCACCTCGCGAACCAAGCCCGAACTCGCGCAGGAACTCCGCCCGCAGGACGGCCTGAAAGACGACGCGGCCGACTTGCCGTGGGTCAAAGCGGCGAGCGTCCCTGGGGGCTGGCGAGGCTCAGCCACTTGCCGTCAGAGAGCGCGCGGGTGAGGTTGGAGATGACGACGTGCACGTGCAGGGCCGGGTCGCCCGCGCGGCTCATCCGGTGGCGGAAGGCCATGCCGACGAAGCCCGCCCCGGGCTCGATCCGCTCGCCGCCCTCGCCGCGCTGCACGCAGCAGGCTTCGCGCTCAAGGTGGGCGATCCCCTGGCGCACCGCCTCGCCCATGATCGCCACGACGCGCTCGCGCGTCGCCTCGTCACCCAGGGCGTAGAGGATCGAGACCGACTTCGGCGCGCTGAAACGCACGTCGTAGCCGAGCACCGGCTCGATCCGCTGTTCTGTGCCGTCGGGGCGCATCCGGTAGCGCGTCTCGGGCCGGTCGAGAAGCTGGGTGTCGCTGACGGGATCGCGACCGTCCAGGATCGCGCTATAGCTGTCGGGGTCGACCTGGCCGGCGAGGCCGAGCTTCTCGGCGAGCTCGCCGACCCACTCGCCCGGCGCCTCGCCGGGTTTGGTGTAGTAGTCCTCGCCGCCTTCGGCGACCGCGGCGAGCCAGTAGCCGGCGTTGCCGCGTTGGATTTTCGTGACCCCGACCACGGGGAGGGCGTCAGGGCCGGGCGCCCAGCGCCCCGGCCAATTGGGCGAACGGGTGTTCCCGTTCATAATGTGTCGGCGGTCGGGGTTGGGGGTACTGCGAGCGCTTCGAGCTAGGGCAAAGCCTAACTCTCAGCGATCGGCTCGCTCAGGAATGCGCAGGCATTCGAGCGAGGCAAAGCTCTCGTTTCTCGCTTGCGCTCGAATCGAGAGCTTTGCTGCGAGCTGGTCGCATCACGCAGGAACCACGGCAACCGCCAACCCCGGCCGCGGGCGAGGTCGGCTGCCGAGTTCTGCCTCAAACCTCACTCTCAAGCGGTGTGGCAGTGGATTGAGGGTCCACGGTTTCGTCCACACCTCAGGAGGCTGCCGGCAGGGTCCCCGCGCCCCGACCTACCCGCAGCAGTAGCGCCGGGAGGCCGGGAGTCAACCCCGAAGGGGTCGGGCGCGCAGCGCCCTTGACGCCCGGCCTCCCGGCGCTTCAATCGCAGGTAGGTCGGCGGAGCAGGGAGAGGGCGGGGCGATGCCTCTCGGCCGGTAGTGGTCACATGCTTCCCCGGCGGAACATGGGAGGTGATCCCGCCGGGGAAGCATGTGACCACCTAGCGAATACGATAGGCGGCGAAGGCGCGGCACGAGCCAGGCGACTTGAACCGCGCCAGGTCATGCGCCGAAGACCTCGGCGGTGCGCAGGGTGGCGTGTGTCGGTTCCACGGCCTCGCCATTGAGGCGGAGCAGGCCATCGCGTCTCAATTCCTGAAGGCGATCGCCGATCGCGATGCGGTCAGCCTCGTCGGGTCCGTTCGCCATCCGCAGAACCAGCTCGTCCACCGTTAGGCGCTCCGGGTGCAGGCTGACGATCTCCGAGAGGATCGCCAGTTCGAGCCGCCGGTCGCGCTCGTACGGCGATCCGTCAGTCGCTTTGCTCACCGGCGCTCCCCGAACTCGAAGCCACCCTCGGCGCTCCAGCGCGTCTCGCCCAACAGCTCTCCGAGCGAGACGCCGAGCACAGCGGCCAGCTTGACGATTGTTCCCAGCCTCGGTTCTCGCAGACCCCGCTCAAGCAGGCTGGTCTCGGTGCGGTGCACACCGGCGCGGCGAGCGAGCTCTTCCTGCGAAAGCCCCGTTTCTTTCCGGCGAGTCTTCAGGCGCCCCGCAAACCGAATCGCAACGGGGTTGTCGCGCCTGCGGCGATCGTCAGCCACCGTTGCCCTCCTCCGTAACCAGGCGGTAGGGCACGTCGAAGCCGTCGGCCTGGGGCAGATCCTCGGGCGACCCGGCCTCAGCCACGCCAAGCCTCTCAAGGGCGCGTAGATGGTGATTCGCCTCCCACATCGTCACGTGCCCGTCGAGCACGTCAACCACCACCCGCGCCGAAAGCTCCTCTCCTGTCCGCCAGAGCGCTTCAACGACGAGTTCGCGCAGCGGGTGCTCACCCGCCTTCGGCGGCAGGGCGGCCCAGAACGTCTCGTTCTCGGCGCTCACACCGATCCCGATGAATCGCTCGGTCGCCATGCACCCACCGCCCTTCGGCAACTGAGCCCCAAACGGCGCTCCGGTGTTACGCCCTTTTCCATAGACGAAAAGCTAAGCGCGAGGTGTGACTTGATCAATTCGCGCTGTAATGACTAAAAGGGAGCTTGGCTCGGGATTGGGGACTGCGGGTTGCATGAGGCCGGGCGGAGCGACTCGGGCTCGTTTGCCCGGCCCATGCAGCCTGATCCCGCTTGGTTAGCCAGCCTTGTTGATGGAAACGACAGGCAGCGTCGTGCCGCATGCTGCGAGCTTCATGGTTCACCTCCCCATTCCGATATGAACTAATTTTCCTCAGTAAAACTAGCCAGAGAGGTGATCGGGAACTACTACGGTTTCGTCTTGATATGCAGATAGACTTATTGCGTTCAATGAGGCAGGAGCGCTAGGAGAGCCCCGAATGGCCGCCCGACTCGCGATGGGTGTTAACGCTCGGGAGCGATTGCGGCGCTTGTCGATCGTGTTCGCCGTCGCCCTCCGAATGAAGATCGTCATTGAGCTGTACATGCGCGAAATGAGCGCCAGGCAGTTCTACGAGGAGTTCGGGGGCGGGGCGCCCAGCCGTGTCAACCAGAATTTCACGCGCTTGGCTGACGAGGGCTGGCTGAGATACATCCGCAGCGAGGGGCCGGGGGGCAGCCGCCACGGGGCTGAAGAGCACTTCTACCGGGCAACGGAACTGCCCTTCATCGACAGCGAGAGCTGGGCGCTCGTCCCCTTTTCTGTGCGAGCGATCTCGACCTGGAACTTCCTCAAGCAGGTCATGCCGAGATTGCAGGGCGATCTCGAATCTTCAGCGAAAGATGTGAGCCTCAGTCGTGAGCTGACCTGCACCAGCTTCTTGCTCGACGAGGAGGGCTGGAGACGCGCGGCGGCGGCCGTTAGCAGCCAGTTCGCGCGCCTCTTCGAGGAGCAAGAGGACGCCCGCCGCCGAGCCCTGCACAGTGGTGAGGAACTCATCCGCTCGGATGTGTTCCTGATTGCCTTCGAGTCTCCGGCTGGCGCCGTCCAGCCGACTTTTGCCGATCAGCTCTTGGAGTGCCAGCGAGAGCCGCTGGCCCCTTTTCCGCAACGACTCGCGCCGATTCTCCAAGATGATGTTCGATTGGAGATCATCTCCGAGTCGAACACGCGAGAAATCAGCGTCACCCAGTTCCACCGCGAGTTCGGGGGAGCAAGCAGGCCGGCGATTGGCCGGCGATTCAGAGGGCTTGAGAGCGGCGCCTGGCTGGCCAAGGGCCGAAAGGCAACCGGCGGAGCACGACGCGGCGCCAGCGAGCAGTTCTTTCGAGCGACCAAACCGGCGATTCAGAGCTATGACCACAATGCCGGTTCACGCAGCCAACTCGCCAATACGGAGAGCTGGCAAGCGTTTAAGAACCTTGACGAGCTGGCGAAGGAGGCTTTGATCGTCGGCAGCTTCGACGTGCGTACCGACCGTTGTCTGAGCTGGTCGTTGATCCGCTTGGATCGACAAGGCTGGGGAAACATCGTCGCAGGCATTGAATCCGTGTCTCAGTTCATCTCCGAGGAGCAACGGCAGGCCAGGCTGCGGATGATCAAGTCCGGTGAGAAGCCGATCACGATGGCGGTTGGCCTCGGCGCATACGAAGCACCTACAGACGAGGCCAAGGCGCT
>CAVSGL010000012.1:0-427500 GCA_963727465.1 uncultured Solirubrobacterales bacterium
GCGGGCGGCGCTGGCGGCGCTCGACGCCCTGGCCGGCGGAAAGCCCTCTGCCGACGTTCTCGCCGCCAGCGCTCAGCAGGGCCGTCTGGCCTTCCTGTTCACCGGCCAGGGCTCCCAGCGACCCGGTATGGGCAGAGATCTCTATGAGGCCCACCCGGTCTACGCCAGGTCCTTCGATCGGACCTGCGGGCTGATCGAGCCCAAGCTCGGCGTCTCGCTGCGAGAGGTCGTCTTCTCCTCCGATGCCGAGCGGCTCGGTCACACCAGCTACGCGCAGCCCGCGATCTTCGCCACCGAGATCGCCCTGGCCGAGCTTCTCGGCGACCTCGGCCTGGAACCGGCGCTGCTCGCCGGGCACTCGGTCGGAGAGATAGTCGCCGCCCAGCTGGCGGGTGTCCTCTCGCCGCCCGACGCGGCCAAGCTGATCGTCGCCCGCGGCAGGTTGATGGGCGCCCTGCCCGAGGGTGGCGCGATGCTGGCGGTTGCCGCGACCGAGGTGGAGGCGCGGGAGGCGATCGAGGGTGGGAGGAACGGCTGGCGATCGCCGCGGTCAACGCTCCCGCGGCGATCGTCCTCTCGGGCGATATGGAGGCGATCGCCGAGCAGGAGGTCCACTGGCGCGGGAGGACAAGAGCGGCGCCTCACCGTCAGTCACGCCTTCCACTCGCCGCTCATGGACCCGATGCTGGAGCAGTTCGCCCAGCTCGCACGCAGCCTCTCCTACGGGGAGCCGCGGATCCCGATCGTCTCCAACCAAAGCGGTGAGCTGCTCAGCTCCGAGCAGGCCGCCGACCCCGACTACTGGGTCTCCCACGTGCGCCGGCCGGTGCGCTTTGCCGACGAGCATCCGGACGCTCTTCGCCGAGGGCGCCGGTGTCTTCGTCGAGGTCGGCCCGAGTCGCTGCTTGCCCAGATGGTCGAGCAGACGCTCGCCGAGACCGGGCACCGCGCGGCCCTGGTCCCGACTCTGCGCGCCTCCCGGGCCGAGCTGGAGGCGATCGCAAGGACCGTCGCCGCCGCCCACGCCGCCGGCGCCGGGCCCGACTGGGAGCGCTTCTTCGCCGCCGCCGGGGCGAGGCGGCTGGCCCTTCCCACCTACCCCTTCCAGCGCCGTCGCTGCTGGCTCGAGGCGATCGATCGGGCACGTGCCGATCGGCTCGGCCCGGATCGCGGCGCGTCCACCGGCGAGGCCGCACCCGACGTCGGCGCGCCGGACGCGGACGAGGCTCCGTCACGGCGCTCGGTCAGCGTCTGTCCGCGCTTCCCGTGCGCGAGCACAGGGCGGCCGTCCTCGCGCTGGTTCGCGGCGAGGTAGCCGCGACCCTCGGCCACGAGGGGGCCGAGAAGGTCGAAGTGGACCGGGCGTTCAAGGGTCTCGGCTTCGACTCCCCGGCGGCGGTCGACTCCGCGAGCGCCTTCAGCACGCCACCGGGCTGCGGTTGCCGACGATGGCGATCTTCGACAAGGCCGCCTCGTCGAGGCTCGCGGACTTCCTCCTGTACCTGCTCGACGGCGCCGACGAGGAGGGCGGCGCTGCGGAGCATCGGGCCGCCGGCATCGCTCACGACGAGCCGATCGCGATCGTCGGTCTCGCCTGCCGTTACCCGGGCGGGATCGGATCGCCCGAGGAGCTGTGGCAGCTCTCGCCGAGGGCCGCGACGCGATCGGCGAGTTCCCCAGCGACCGCGGCTGGGACCTGAAGCGCCTCTCGACCCCGACCCCAAGAGCCGCGGCCGAGCTACGCCCGCGAAGGCGGCTTCGTCGGCGAGGCGACTGACTTCGACGCGGGGTTCTTCGGCATCAGCCCGCGCGAGGCGCTGGGCATGGATCCCCAGCAGCGACTGCTGCTGGAATCCTCCTGGGAGGCGCTGGAGCGCGCCGGGCTCGACCCGTCCGCTCTCGGCGCCAGCTCGACCGGCGTGTACGTCGGGGTCAGCGCGCAGGCCTACGCCGACGCGCCGGGGGACGAGCTCGAGGGGTATCGGCTGACCGGCAGCTCGGTCAGCGTCGCCTCCGGTCGCATTGCCTACTGCCTCGGTCTGGAGGGCCCGGCGATCACCGTCGACACCGCCTGCTCCTCCTCGCTCGTGGCGACGCACCTCGCGGTCCAGGGGCTGCGGGGAGGCGAGTGCGAGCTGGCGCTGGCCGGCGGCGCGACCGTGCTGTCGAGCCCGGCGATGTTCACCGAGTTCTCCCGCCAGAGGGGCCTGGCCCCGGACGGGCGCTGCAAGTCCTTCGCCGAGGCGGCCGACGGGGTCGCCTGGTCGGAGGGCGCCGGGGTGCTCGTCCTGGAGCGCCTCTCGGAGGCGGAGCGCAAGGGCCACCCGGTGCTGGCGACGATCAGGGGCAGCGCCGTCAATCGACGGCGCCTCCAACGGCCTCACCGCCCCCAACGGCCGCTCCCAACAGCGGGTGATCCGCCAGGCGCTGGCGAACGCCGGGCTGGACGCCGGGGACGTCGATGCGGTCGAGGCGCACGGAACGGGCACGACGCTCGGTGACCCGATCGAGGCGGGGGCGCTGCTCGCCACCTACGGCAAGGGGCGGGAGCAGCCGCTGCGGCTCGGCTCGATCAAGTCGAACATCGGCCACGCCCAGGCGGCGGCGGGGGTCGCCGGCGTGATCAAGATGACGATGGCGATGCGCGAAGGCGCCTTGCCCAGGACCCTGCACGTCGACGCGCCGAGCTCGCACGTCGACTGGGAAGAGGGGCAGGTCGAGCTGCTGACCGAGCAGCTCCCCTGGGAGCCGAACGGCCGCCCGCGCAGGGCGGGCGTTCCTCCTTCGGCATCAGCGGCACCAACGCTCACCTGATCCTCGAGGAGGCCCCGTCGATCGAGCCGGGGCGGGCGGGCGCCGTCCGGCAGGCCGGGCCCCCGCTCGACGCCGCGCTGCCGCTGCCCCTCTCGGCCAAATCGCCCGAAGGCCCTGCGGGACTCGGCGAAGCGGCTGCTTGCCCACATCTCCCGGGACCCGCAGACGGACCCCCGGGATCTCGCCTATTCGCTGGCCACCGCCCGCGGCTCCTTCCCCCGGCGCGCCGCCGTCGTCGCGGCCGGGCGCGAGGAGCTGGACGAGGCCCTGGAGGCGCTCGCGACGGGCGCTTCCCACCCCGCCCTGACCGGCGCCCCCGCCGGCGCGGAGGGCTCGCCGGTCTTCTGCTTTGCCGGCCAGGGCGCCCAGCACCCGCGCATGGCCCACCGCCTGCTGGAGGTTGCGCCTCCCTTCAGGGAGGCGATCGAGCAGTGCGAGCAGGCGCTCTCTCCGCACGTCGCATGGTCCCTGCGGGAGGTGCTGGCCGACGAGGAAGGGGCCTGGCTGGACCGCCTCGACATCGTCCAGCCCGCCCTTTTCGCAGTGATGGTCGCCCTGGCGCGCCTCTGGCGGGTCTGCGGCGTGACCCCCGCCGCCGTGCTCGGGCACTCCCAGGGGGAGATCGCCGCCGCCCACGTCGCCGGCGCCCTCTCCCTGGAGGACGCGGCGCGGGCGATCGCCGCGCGCGCCGCCGCGATGGCGAAGATCGCCGGCAAGGGGACGATGGCCTCGGTCTCGCTGCGCGTCGAGCAACTGAGGGACCTGCTCGCCCCCCACGGCGCGCGCCTCTCCCTGGCGGCGATCAACGGCCCCGCCTCGCAGATCGTCTCCGGCGAGGTGGAGGCGGTCGAGGCGCTGCTGGCCCGTTGCGAGGCGGAGGGCATCCGCGCCCAGCGCATCGCCGTCGACTACGCCGCCCACTCCCCCCAGATCGACGGACTGCGCGAGGAGCTCCTGGAGGCATTCGCCCCGATCGAGCCGATGCCGGCGGCGATCCCGATCTACTCCACCGTCAGCGGCGAGCAGGTCGCCGGCGAGAGCCTCGATGGCGCCTACTGGTACCGCAACCTGCGCGAGACCGTGCTGTTCGAGCCGGCGCTCGCCAACTTGATCGGCGAGGGCAGGCGCCGCTTCGTCGAGATCAGCCCCCATCCGGTGCTCGCCTTCGGCATCCAGGAGAGCGCCGAGGCGAGCGTCGCGGGGGAGCCGGTCGCCGTGGTCGAGAGCCTGCGCCGCGACGAGGACCCCGCTCGCCGCTTCGCCCTCTCCCTGGGCGCCGCCTACGCCGGCGGCATCGACCTCGACTGGGAGGCGCTCTTCGCCGGCTCGGGCGCGAAGCGAATCCCCCTTCCCACCTACCCATTCCAGCGCGAGCGCTACTGGCTCTCCGGCTCCTCGGGACGGGGCGATCTCTCCGCCGCGGGCCTGGCCGAGGCGGACCACCCGCTGCTGGGTGCGGCGCTCGCCTCGCCCCGGGGGGAGGGCTTCACCCTGACCGGGCGCATCTCGCTGTCCACGCATCCATGGCTGACCGATCACGCCGTCAGCGGAACCGTCCTCCTGCCGGGCACCGCCTTGCTCGAGCTGGCCCTGGCGGCAGCGGAGCGTTGCGGCGCGCCGGGCGTGGCCGAGCTCACCCTGCGGACGCCGCTGATCCTGACCGAGCAGAGCGCCGCCTCGATCCAGGTCGCCGTCTCGGGCCCGGACGAACGCGGCCGTCGCGAGATCGCGATCTACTCGCGCGCCGAGGGCGCGGACGGGAAGGGCGAGGCCCAGTGGGCCGCAAACGCCGGCGGCGCTCTCTCCGCCGCGCCCGAGCAGTTGCCCGAGCCCCTGGGCGAGTGGCCCCCGCCGGGGGCGAGCGAGCTCGAGGCTCAGTTCCTCTACGACCGTCTCGCCGAGCTGGGCTATGACTACGGTTCGGTCTTCCAGGGTCTCACCGAGGCGTGGGAGGGGGGAGGCGGCGAGGTCTACGCCGAGGTCGCGCTCGGGGAGGATCAGCGCGAGGCGGCCTCCCGCTACCTCGCCCACCCGGCGCTGTTTGACGCCGCTCTGCACGCCATCCCCTACCTGGGCGGGGCCGATGCCACGCTGCGCCTGCCCTTCTCCTGGAGCGGAGTCGGCATCGGGCGTACGGGGGCTGCCCGGCTGCGGGTGCGTCTGACGCGCGCCGGGGAGGGGGCGGTCCGGCTCGAGCTGTGGGACGGCGAGGGCCTTCCCGTCGCCCGGGTCGAGAGCCTCGCCCTGCGCGAGATCCCCCCGGGGCAGCTGAAGAGCGGTCCCGACGCCCCCTCCGAGCTCTTCGAGCTCGGCTGGCGGCCGAGCGAGCTTGCCGAGCCCCGGGGCGAACGGGGCTCCGTGGAGGAGCTCGGGGAGCGGGCGCTGGCGGAGATCGCCGGCGCCCAGGACCCGCCGCGGGCGATCGTCTGGCGTCACCGGGCTCCGTCCGGGACGCAGGTGGCCGCCGGAGCCGCACGCGAGGGCGCCGGGCGGGCCCTGGAGCTGATCCAGGCCTGGCTGGCCGAGGACTCGCTCGCTCAAACCAAGCTCGTCTTCCTCACCGAGCGCGCCGTCGCCGCCGGGGCCGGGGAATCCCCCGAGCTGGCGGGCTCCGCCCTCTGGGGCCTTGTGCGCAGCGCCCAGGCGGAGCACCCCGGCCGCTTCGGCCTGGTCGACAGCGACGGCGTCGGGGCCTCCGAAGACGTCCTGGCCGCCGCCGCGCTCGATTCCGAGCCGCAGCTCGCCCTGCGCGAGGGGGCGGCGCTCCGTCCGCGTGTCGCCCCGGCGGGGGAGTCCGGGGACTTGCTCGTCCCGCCGGCCGGCCCCTGGCGCCTCGCCGCCTCCGCCGAGGGAACCCTGGAGGGCCTTTCGCTCGAGCCCTGGCCGGAGGCGGCGGCCGAGCTCGGAGCGGGTGAGGTGCGGGTGGCGATGCGCGCCGCCGGGGTCAATTTCCGCGACGTCCTGATCGCCCTCGGTCTCTACCCGGGCACGGCGGAGCTGGGCAGCGAGGGAGCGGGCGTCGTGGTGGAGGTCGGCGAGGAGGTTCGGGACCTCGCCCCCGGCGACCGCGTGATGGGGATGGTCCTCGGCTCTCTCGGTCCCCTGGCGCGCGCCGATGCCCGGCTGCTCACCCCGATCCCCGCCGGGTGGAGCTTCGCCCAGGCGGCGGCGATCCCCACCGTCTACCTGACCGCGCTCCACGGCCTGCACGATCTAGCGGCGTTGCGGGAGGGGGAGCGGGTGCTGATCCACGCCGGGGCGGGTGGGGTGGGGATGGCTGCGATCTGCCTCGCTCAGCGCGCCGGAGCAGAGGTCTTCGCCACCGCCAGTCCGGCCAAGTGGGAGGTGCTCGAAGGCCTCGGGCTGGACCGCGACCACATCGCCTCCTCGCGCGACCTCGCGTTCAGGGAGGAGTTCATGGACGCCAGTGGGGGCGAGGGCATGGACGTCGTGCTCAACTCGCTGGCGGGGGAGTTCGTCGACGCCTCGCTGGATCTGCTGGGGGAGGGCGGCCGGCTGATCGAGATGGGCAAGACCGACATCCGCGACCCCGAGCGGATCGCCAGCTCTCATCCTGGCGTCGCCTACCGCGCCTTCGACCTGATCGAGACCGGCGCCGATCGCATGGGCGAGCTCCTGGCTCGGGTGAGCGCGCAATTTGCCGCGGGCGAGCTGCGCCACGCGCCCTGCCGGAGCTGGGACATCCGCCGCGCCCCCGAGGCCTTCCGCCACCTGCGCGAGGGGCACAACGTGGGCAAGGTCGTGCTCAAGATCCCCCAGCCCCTGGACCGCGAGAAGACCGTGCTCATCACCGGCGCCACCGGTGGCCTCGGCGCCCTCGTCGCCCGACGCCTCGTCGCCGAGCACGGCGCCCGCCATCTGCTCCTGGCCAGCCGATCGGGCGAGGCCGCCGAGGGGGCGACGGAGCTGAGGGCGGAACTCGAGGCGCTTGGGGCGACGGTGCGCATCGCGGCCTGCGACGTGTCCGACCGCGCACAGCTCGAGGACCTGCTCGCGGGGATCGATCCCGAGCGCCCCCTCGGTGCCGTCTTCCATGCCGCCGGCGCTCTCGCCGACGCCACCGTCGCCTCGATGGATCGCGAGCAGCTCGAGGCTGTCTTCGCCCCCAAGGCGGAGGCGGCCCTTCACCTGCACGAGCTGACCGGCGAGGCGCCACTCGAAGCCTTCGTCTGCTTCAGCTCGATCGCGGGGACGATGGGAACCCCCGGCCAGGCCAATTACGCCGCGGCCAACGTCTTCCTCGACGCGCTGGCGGCGCGGCGCCGAGCCGAAGGCAGGCCCGCCACCTCGATCGCCTGGGGCCTGTGGGCCGCCCGCAGCGCGATGACCCGGGAGCTCGGTGAGGCGGACCTGCGCCGCCTCGAGCGCCTCGGGGTGCAGACGCTCTCCGACGAGCAGGGCCTGGAGCTCTTCGACGCCGCCCTGCGCAGCGACGACCCACTCTGCCTGGCGATCCGCGTAAGCCGCTCCGGCCTCGCGGCTCAGGCCCGCGCCGGCTCCCTGCCGGCGATCTTCTCCGGCCTCGTGCGCACCCCCGCCCGCCGCGCCTCCGGCGGGGCGCTCGGGGCTACGCTCGCCTCCCTGCCCGAGGCGGAGCGCCTGCGCCATGTCGAAACCCTGGTCGCCGCCGAGGTGGCGGCGGTCCTGGGCCACGGCTCCGCCATGCAGGTCGAGCCGACCAGGGCGTTCAAGGAGCTGGGCTTCGACTCGCTCGCCGCGGTCGAGCTGCGCAGCCGCCTCGAGCAGGCGACCGCGGTCTCGCTCTCGGCGACCGCGGTTTTCGACTACCCCAACCTCGCCGCCCTGGCGGAGCGCCTGCTCTCCATCGCGCTGGACCAGAGTCCCGGCAGGCGCAGCCCGCGCAGGCTCGCCCCGAGCGAGGAGCCGATCGCGATCGTCGGCATGGCCTGCCGCTACCCCGGCGGGGTCGCCTCACCCGAGGAGTTGTGGCGGCTGGTCGCCGAGGGACGCGACGGGATCGCCGGTTTCCCCGCCGACCGGGGATGGAACCTCGAGCGCCTCTATGACCCAGACCCGGACCAGCCCGGCACCAGCTATGCGCGCGAGGGCGGTTTCCTCGCCGACCCCGCCGGCTTCGACGCGGAATTCTTCGGCATCGCCCCGCGCGAGGCACTGGCGATGGACCCCCAGCAACGGCTTCTGCTGGAGACCTGTTGGGAGGCCCTAGAGGATGCGGGGATCGCCCCCGCCGCGCTCGCCCAGAGCGCCACGGGTGTCTTCGCGGGGCTGAGCTCGCGGGACTACGTGGTCGGTGCGGGCGCCGCCGCCCGGGAGACCGAGGGCTACAGGCTCACGGGGGCGATAACCAGCGTCGCCTCCGGCCGCGTCGCCTACGCCCTCGGCCTCGAGGGCCCGGCGATGACGATCGACACCGCCTGCTCCTCTTCGCTGGTCGCGATTCACCTGGCTGCCCAGGCGCTCAGGGGCGGGGAGTGCGAGCTGGCGCTGGCGGGAGGCGCCACGGTGCTCGCCACGCCGGAAATCTTCACCGAGTTCGCCCGCCAGCGCGGCCTCGCGCCCGACGGGCGCTGCAAGTCGTTCGCCGACGCCGCCGACGGCACCGGCTTCTCGGAGGGCGTCGGCGTTGTCTTGCTCGAGCGCCTCGCTGACGCCCGGGAGAACGGGCACGAAGTGCTCGCCACGATCCGCGGCTCGGCGGTGAACCAGGACGGTGCCTCCAACGGCCTCACCGCCCCCAACGGTCCCTCGCAGGAACGGGTGATCCGCCAGGCCCTGGCCAACGCGGAGCTCGAGCCCCGGGACGTCGACGCGGTCGAGGCCCACGGCACCGGAACGACCCTGGGCGATCCGATCGAGGCCGGAGCTCTGCTTGCGACCTACGGTCAGGACAGGGAGCGGCCCCTGAGGATCGGCTCGCTCAAGTCGAACATCGGCCACACCCAGGCGGCGGCGGGAGTGGCCGGGGTGATCAAGATGGCGATGGCGCTGCGCGAAGGCCTCCTGCCGAAGACGCTCCACGTCGACACCCCCTCGTCCAAGGTCGAGTGGGGCAGGGGCGCGGTGGAGCTGCTGACCGAGCAGCTCCCTTGGGAGCAGAACGGACGCCCGCGCAGGGTGGGCGTCTCCTCCTTCGGCATCAGCGGCACGAACGCTCACCTGATCCTCGAGCAGGCGCTCCCGGAGGATCGCCCCGCGGCGCAGACGGCTCCCCTCGTGGGTCCGGTTCCGCTTCCGCTTTCGGCCAAGAGCGAGCCCGCTCTTACCGCTGCGGCCGAGCGCCTGCGTACCCGACTCGAGGCGGAGCCCGGTCTTGACCCGACCGACCTCGCCTACTCCCTCGCCACCGCCAGGACCGCATTCGAACAGCGGGCTGTCGCGATCGGCTCCGACCGCAAGGAGCTGCTCGCCGCGCTTGCCGCGCTGAGCGCCGGGGAGCCCTCGCCGGACGTCCTGCGCGCCCGGGCAAGGCAGGGCAAGCTCGCCTTCCTGTTCAGCGGCCAGGGGTCGCAGCGCCTGGGCATGGGCAGCGAGCTCCGCGAGACGGACGCCGTCTACGCCGCTTCCTTCGCGGCTGTCTGCGAGCAGCTCGACGCCGAGCTGGTCGAGCCGCTGGCCGAGGTCGTCTTCGCCGCCGGCGCGGAGGCGGCGACGCGGCTCGATCGCACGAGCTATGCCCAGCCCGCCCTCTTCGCGGTCGAGGTGGCGCTGTTCAGGGCGCTCGAGTCGCGCGGCCTGAGGCCGGATCTGCTCGCGGGGCACTCGATCGGGGAGCTGGCCGCCGCCCACCTCGCCGGCGTTCTCTCCCTGCCCGACGCCGCGCGGTTGGTTTGTGCCCGCGCCAGGTTGATGGGGGAGCTGCCGGGCGGCGGCGCGATGCTCGCCCTCGCGGCCGGCGAGCGCGAGGTGGCCGCCTGGGTCGAGGGCAGGGAGGAGCGGATCGCGATCGCCGCGATCAACTCTCCCTCGTCCTGCGTCCTCTCCGGCGCCGCCGAGGCGATCGAGGAAGCCGAGGGCCATTTCGCGGCGGAGGGCAGAAAGACGAAGCGCCTCGCCGTCTCCCACGCCTTCCACTCACCGCTGATGGAGCCGATGCTGGCCGAGTTTGCCGAGGTCGCGAGGGGCCTCGACTACAGCGCGCCGCAGATCCCGATCGTCTCCAACCTGACCGGGGGGCTGCTGAGCGACGAGCAGGCCGCCGACCCGGCCTACTGGGTCTCCCATGTGCGCCAGCCGGTGCGCTTCGCGGACGCGGTTCGGACCATTGCCGACCAGGGCGCGAGCGCCCTGGTCGAGCTCGGCCCCGACCCGGTGCTGCTGGGCATGGCGGAGGAGACTCTCGGCGAGCAGGCCGGCGTGGCCTCGGTTGCCACCCTGCGCGAGGGTCGGCCCGAGCTCCGGGCGCTCAGCGCGGCGCTCGCCGCCGCGCACGCCGCCGGCGCCGGCATCGACTGGGATGCCTTCTTCGCCGGCACGGGGGCAGGGCGGGTCCCGCTGCCCACCTATCCCTTCCAGCACGAGCGCTTCTGGCTCGCTCCCTCGGCGGGCGCCGGCGACCTCGGCGCCGCCGGCCTCGCTGAGGCGGATCACCCGCTGCTCGGCGCTGCGATCGAGGACCCCGAGAGCGGAGCACTGACCCTCACGGGGAGCATCTCCCTCGCCACCCATCCGTGGCTCGCCGACCACGCCGTCCTCGAGACGCCGATCCTGCCGGCTACCGCCTTCCTCGAGCTGGCGCTCGCGGCAGCCGCTCGTGCAGACTGCGAGGCGGTCGACGAGCTCACCCTGGAGGCGCCGATGGTGCTGCCTCCATCGACGGCGCTACAGCTACAGGTCTCGGTCTCGGCTCCAGGCGAGGACGGCGCCCGCGCGATCTCGATCCACTCCCGTCCCCAGGACGGCGGCGAGGAGCCCGGTGGAAACGACCGGGAATGGACCGCCCACGCCGCCGGTGTCCTCTCCGCGCGGGCGCCCGCGCAGCGGGAGCAGCTCGGCGACTGGCCGCCCGCCGGCGCCGAGCCGATCGAGGTCGAGTCCCTCTATGACCGCCTCGCCGAGCGCGGGTTCGGCTACGGCCCCGCCTTTCAGGGCCTCACCGCCGCCTGGCGCGACGGCGCGTTCGTCTACGCCGAGGTCTTCCTCGCCGGGGAGCGGGCGCCGGACGCGAAGCTCTTCGGCCTACACCCGGCGCTGCTGGACGGCGCCTTTCACGCGGCGCTCGACGTCGCTCTCGCCGATGCCGGCCCGGCGGAGCTGCCGCTTCCCTTCTCCTGGCGCGGCGTGCGCATCGACTCGCCGGGAGCGTCCTCGCTGCGGGTGCGGGTGGCGAGCGGAGCGCAGGGCTTCAGCCTGCTTGCCGCCGACGGGCTCGGCGCCCCCGTCGTCGCGATCGAGTCGCTTGCGATGCGGCCGCTGGAGCCGAGCCAGCTCGAGGGCCGTGGCGGCACGGCCAGGCCCCTCCACGCGCTCGAGTGGACGAGCGCCGGGCCGCCGGCGTCGGCGAACGGGTCGGACCCGACGCGCACGGTGGCGCTCGGTGGGGCCGACGTCTCCGGCATCGGGGCCGAGCCCTACGCCGACCTCGCGGCCCTGCTGGGGGCCATCGAGGAGGGCGCCGCGGTTCCCGAGGTCGTCGTCGCGGGTTTCGGGTCGGCTGCCCTCCTCGACGAGGCGGGCGCAGACGTCGCCGCGGCTTCGGGCGCCGCCGCCGAGCTCGCCCTCGCGCTGGCCCAGGACTGGGCCGCCGCGGAGCCCCTGCGCGCCTCCCGCCTCGTCTTCCTCACCCGCAATGCGGTCGCTGTGGGTGCCGGCGAGGACCCCGATCTGGTCGTCGCACCCGTGTGGGGCGTGCTGCGGGCGGCGCAGTCCGAGCACCCGGGTCGTTTCGCCCTGGTCGACCTGGACCGCGATGGCGCCTCGCCGGCCACCCTGCGCGCCGCATTCGACGGAGCGCACGGCGAGCCCCAGCTCGCCGTGCGTGGAGACGCGCTCCTCGCCCCCCGCCTGGTCGCCGGCGAGGCACAGCCGGCGCCGGACCCGGACGCCGCCTCGGTCGACCCCGAGCGGACCATCCTGATCACCGGCGGCACCGGCGGACTGGGCAGGCTCTTCGCCCGTCACCTGGTCGAGCGCCACGGCGCTCGCCACCTGCTCCTCGTCAGTCGCAGCGGCAGGCGGGCCGCCGGGGCGGCCGAGCTCGAGGCGGAGCTGAGCGCGCTGGGAGCGGAGGTGACCGTCGCCGCCTGCGACGCCTCCGAGCGCGAGCGGCTGAAGGAGCTGATCGACGAGCTGCCCGAGCAGCATCCACTGGGCGCCGTCGTCCACGCCGCCGGGGTGCTGGACGACGGTCTGCTCGAGTCGCTCGACCCGGAGCGCATGCGCCGGGTCATGCAGCCCAAGGCCGACGCCGCCTGGCGCCTGCACGAGCTGACCGAGGAGCTCGAGCTGTCCGACTTCATCCTGTTCTCCTCCGCGGCCGGGCTCCTCGGCAACGCCTCGCAGGCCAACTACGCGGCCGCCAACGCGTTCCTCGACGCGCTCGCAGCTCACCGGCGCGCCAGAGGGCTGCCCGCCACCTCGCTCGCCTGGGGGCTCTGGGGCGACGAGGGCGGGATGGCCGGGGGAATCGGCGAGGCCGGCCTGGCACGGCTGCGGCGCACCGGCTTCGCGGCGCTGTCCGGCGAGCAGGGACTCGAGCTGTTCGATGCCGCTCGCGCTTCGACCGCGTCGCTGCTGGCGCCGGTCCGGTTCGACGCGGCGGCGCTGCGCGCCGCCGCCGCGGCGGGGGTTCTGCCGCCGCTGCTCAGCGGACTCGTGCACACGGGCGGGCGCCGTCCCACGCAGGCGGGCTCCCTGGCGCGCCGACTCGCCGGAGTGGCCGAGGCGGACCGGCAGGCGGCGGTACTCGAATTCGTGCGCGGCCACGTCGCCGCGGTGCTCGGACACGGCACCGCGGAGGCGGTTGAGACCGAGCGGGCCTTCCAGGAGATGGGCTTCGACTCGCTCGCCGCGGTCGAGCTGCGCAACCGGTTGGGTGCCGCCTCCGGCCTGCGCCTGCCGGCGACCCTCGTCTTCGACCACCCGACCCCGGCGGCGATCGCCGCCTACCTGGCGGCCGAGGTGTCCGCCGGGGAGGGCGGACCGAGGCAGGCGTCGGGGGAGACCGCGTTCAGGGAGGCGCTCGCCCGCGTTCCGATCTCCCGTCTACGCGACGCCGGAGTGATGGGCACGCTGATGGAACTTGTAGATGTCGAGGCGGATTCCCTTGAATCGCGCGACGACATGGTCGGGCGAATCAGGGAGATGGACATCGACGAGCTGGTCGAGCAGACGCTCGAGCAGCAGGCGGCGGGCGGGGCGGGTGAGGAAGCGTGAGCGCCACGCCCGAGCGAATCGCCGAGGCGCTGCGCGTCTCGCTGACGGAAGCGGAGCAGTTGCGGCAGCAGAACCGCAAGCTCCGCGAGGCCTCGAAGGAGCCGATCGCGATCGTCGGCATGGCCTGCCGCTACCCCGGCGGGGTCGCCTCCCCCGCGGGGCTGTGGGAGCTGCTCGCGGGGGGCGGGGACGGGATCACCGAGTTCCCCTCCGATCGCGGCTGGGACCTCGAGCGCCTCTACGACCCCGACCCGGAGAGCCACGGCACCAGCTACGGCCGCGAAGGCGGCTTCCTGCACGACGCGCCCGAATTCGACGCGAAGTTCTTCGACGTCTCGCCTCGCGAGGCGGCGGCCACGGACCCCCAGCAGCGCCTCCTGCTGGAACTCTGTTGGGAGGCGCTCGAGGACGCGGGGGTCGATCCGTCCGGGCTCGGGGGCACGCCGGCCGGAGTCTTCGCCGGCGTCATGCATCACGACTATGGCGGCAGTCTCGACCGTATTCCTCCTGCGGTCGAGGGGTACGTGAGCACGGGCACCGCCGCCAGCGTCGCCTCCGGCCGCGTCGCCTACGCCCTCGGCCTCGAGGGCCCGGCGATGACGATCGACACCGCCTGCTCGTCCTCGCTGGTCGCCCTGCACCTGGCCTCCCAGGCACTCAGGGGAGGGGAGTGCGAGATGGCGCTGGCCGGCGGGGTGACCGTGCTGGCGACGCCGATGGTCTTCACCGAGTTCTCCCGCCAGCGCGGCCTCGCCCCCGACGGCCGCTGCAAGTCCTTCGCCGAGGGGGCGGACGGGGTCGGTTGGGCCGAGGGCGTCGGCATGCTCGTCCTCACCCGCCTCTCGGAGGCAAAGCGCCAGGGCCGCCCGATCCTCGCCGTGGTCAGGGGCAGCGCCGTCAACCAAGACGGCGCCTCCAACGGCCTCACCGCCCCCAACGGCCCCTCCCAGCAGCGGGTGATCCGCCAGGCGCTGGCAAACGCGGGCCTCGAGCCCAAGGACGTCGACGTGGTCGAGGCCCACGGCACCGGCACCACCCTCGGCGACCCGATCGAGGCCCAGGCGCTGCTCGCCACCTACGGCCAGGAGCGCGAGAACGGAGCGCTGCGGCTCGGCTCGATCAAGTCAAACATCGGCCACACCCAGGCAGCGGCGGGAGTCGCCGGCGTGATCAAGATGACGATGGCGCTGCGCGAAGGCGCCCTGCCCAGGACCCTGCACGTCGATGCGCCCTCGACCAAGGTCGACTGGACCGCAGGTCAGGTCGAGCTGCTGACCGAGGCCGAGCCCTGGCGGCCAAACGGCAGACCGCGCCGCGCCGGCATCTCCTCCTTCGGCATCTCGGGCACCAACGCCCACGTGATCTTGGAGGAAGCGCCGGCTCCCGTTGAGGCAGAGGAGAGAGAAGAGGCGAAGCCCCTCTTGGAGGGCCCCGTCCCCCTGCCGCTCTCGGCCAAATCGAAGCCCGCCCTGGCAGACGCCGCCGCCCGCCTCGCCTCCCACCTGCGAGAGCACCCCGAACTGGACCCCACCGACATCGCCCACTCCCTGGCGAAGACCAGAAGCGCCTTCTCCCACAGGGCGGTGCTCCTGGCCGCCGATTCCAAGGAGCTGCTCGGCGAGCTCGACGCCCTCGCTGAGGGCAGGCCCTCAACCCCCACCGAGAGCGCAGGGGCGGGCCGCCTCGCCTACCTGTTGAGCGGCCAGGGCTCTCAGCGAGCCGGCATGGGCAGCGAGCTGTATGAGAGCTCCCCCGCCTTCGCCGCCGCCTTCGATCGGATCTGTGAGCCCCTGAGCGCAGAGCTCGGCTGCTCGCTCGAGGAGATCGTCTTCGCAAAGGGCGAGGCCGCCCAGGAGAAGCTGAACGACACCACCTACGCCCAGCCCGCCCTGTTTGCGATCGAGCTCGCCCTCGCGCGCACGCTGGAGGCAATCGGGATGAAGCCCGAACTGCTCGCCGGGCACTCGATCGGCGAGCTCGCCGCCGCCCAGATCTCCGGCGTGCTCTCGCTCCCGGACGCGGCAAGGCTCGTGGTCGCCAGGGGCGCCCTGATGGGCGCCCTGCCCAAGGAAGGGGCGATGCTCGCCGTGGCCGCAAGGGAGGCGGAGGCAGCGGCGGCGATCGCGGGCAGGGAGGCAGAGCTCTCGATTGCCGCGATCAACTCACCCACCTCGGTGGTCCTCTCCGGCAAGGAGGGGGCGATCGCAGAGCTCGAGGCCGCCTGGGCAACGCAAGGGCGAAAGAGCAAGCGCCTGGCGGTCTCCCACGCCTTCCACTCGCCCTTGATGGAGCCGATGCTCGCGGAGTTCGCCGCGATCGCCGGAAGCCTCGACTACCACCCGCCCCAGATCCCGATCGTCTCCAACCTGAGCGGCGGGCTGCTGAGCGAAGAGCAGGCCACCGACCCCGCCTACTGGGTCTCCCAGGTGCGCCAGCCGGTGCGCTTTGCAGACGCGGTCGCGACCCTCGCAAAGCAGGGCGCAGGCGCCCTGGTGGAGATCGGCCCCCAGCCCGCCCTCACCCCGATGGCCGAGGAGTGCCTGGCCCAGGCAGAGCCCAAAGAGCGCCCGGCCCTGATCTCCACCCTGCGCGAGCAAAGGCCCGAGCCCCATACGCTCGCCACCGCCCTCGCCAGGGCCCACGCCGCCGGCGTCGAGCTCGACTGGGATGCCCTGTTCAGGGGCCGCTCGCCCAAGCGCGTCCCCCTGCCCACCTACCCCTTCCAAAGGCAGCGCTACTGGCTGGAGGGGGGCCTTGGCTCCTCCGATCCGACCGCGATCGGCCAGGCCCCCGCCGATCACCCCCTGCTGGGCGCCGCAGTGGAGCTGGCCGGCACCGATCGGGAGGGCCTGCTGCTCACCGGCCGCCTCTCGCTGAAGACCCACCCCTGGCTGGCCGAGCACGAGGTCGCCGGCAACGTCCTGCTCCCCGGCGCGGCCTTCGCCGAGCTCGCCCTGAGCGCGGGGGAGAGGGCGGGGGCGGAGCGCCTGGCAGAGCTCACCCTCGCCGCCCCCCTGATCGTCCCCGCCCAGGGGGCGGTGCAGATCCAGCTCAGCGTCTCCGAGCCCTCCGGGGAGGGCGCCAGGGAGATCTCGATCCACTCGCGCCCCGAGGCAGACCCCGAGGGGGAGCCCCAGCCCTGGACCCTGCACGCCACCGGCACGCTCGCCGAGGACAGCGCCGAGCCCCCCGCGCCGCTTGCCCAGTGGCCGCCCCAAGGAGCCGAGCAGATCGAGCTGGCCGGCTTCTATGAGGGCCTCGCAGACCTCGGCCTCGCCTACGGCCCCGCCTTCCAGGGCCTCGGCGCCGCCTACCGCAAGGGCAAGCAGATCTACGCCGAGGTATCGCTTGCGCCCAAGCAACGCGAAGAGGCGGCCTCCTTTGCGATCCACCCCGCCCTGCTCGACGCCGCCCTGCACGCGGGGGCGATGCTGCTGGGCTCTGAGCAAGAGGGGAGCCTGCGCCTGCCCTTTGCCTGGAGCGGCGTCTCGATCGCCGCCCAGGGAGCGGACGAGCTGCGCGTGCGCCTCAGCGCGGCCGGCGAGGGGGCGATCGCGCTCGAGCTCTATGACCAGGCGGGGATCGCGGTCGCAACCGTCGAGTCCCTGCTCACCCGCCCGCTCTCCAAGGACCAGCTGACCCAGCAGCGGGCCCAGACCCCCTATGAGATCCGCTGGAGCGAGGTCGAGCTCAAAGCCCAAGGCCGAGAGGACGAGCCGCTGCTCTGGCGGCCGCAGCCAAAGCAGGGCCTGCCCGCGGCAGCCGAAGAGATCGCCCGGGAAGCCCTTGAGCGCATCCAGGACTTCCTCGCCGACGCCGACAACGAGGGCAGGAGGCTGGCGATCGCAACCGCAGGCGCGATCGCCACCACCGAGGATGAGTCCCCCGAGCTCTCCCTCGCCCCCATCTGGGGCCTCGTGCGCTCCGCCCAGGCAGAGCACCCCGGCCGCTTCGTCCTGATCGACACCGATGGCAGCGAGGCCTCGGGCGAGGCGCTCGCCCGCGCCGCCGCCCAGGCCACAGAGCCCCAGCTCGCCCTGCGCGAGGGCAGGGCGCTCGCCCCCCGCCTCCAGGCGGCCCAAGACGACGCCGACTCGCTGCTGCCCCCGCCGGGCCCCTACCGGCTCGAGTCCTCTGGCAGCGGCAGCCTCGACGGGCTCTCGCTGGTCGCCAACCCGAGGGCGACGGAGCCGCTCGGCCCGACCGAGGTGCGGATCCAGATGCACGCCGCGGGGCTCAACTTCCGCGACGTCCTGATCGCCCTCGGCCTCTACCCGGGCAAGGGCAGGATCGGCGGCGAAGGCGCCGGCGTCGTATCGGAGGTCGGCTCCCAGGTAGAGGACCTCGCCCCCGGAGACCGCGTGATGGGCATGGTCCCCGACTCCTTCGCAGCGGTGGCGGTGAGCGAGGAGCGCACCCTGGTTCGGATCCCCGAGGGCTTCTCCTACGAGCAGGCGGCGGCGATCCCCACCGTCTACCTGACCGCCTACATGGGCCTCTTCGACCTGGCCGGGCTGAAGCGGGGCGAGCGGGTCCTGATCCACGCCGGCGCGGGCGGCGTCGGCATGGCGGCGATCCAGCTCGCCACCCAGGCCGGGGCGGAGGTCTTCGCCACCGCCAGCCCCGCCAAGTGGGAGGCGCTGCGCGAGCTCGGAGTCCCCGAGGAGCGCATCGCCTCCTCGCGCGATCTCGGCTTCAAGGACGCCTTCCTCGAGGCGACCGGGGGAGAGGGAGTCGACGTCGTTCTCAACTCGCTCGCCAAGGACCACGTCGACGCCTCGCTCGAGCTCCTGCCCGGGGGCGGCCGCTTCCTGGAGATGGGCAAGACCGACATCCGCGACCCCGCGCAGATCGAGGCAAACCACCCCAACGTCACCTACCGCGCCTATGACCTGATCGAAGCCGGCGCCGAGCGCATGGGGGAGATGCTCAGCGAGGTCGTCTCGCGCTTCGCGGCGGGCGAGCTCGACCACTCCCCGCTCGCCGCCTGGGACCTGCGCCGGGCCCCGCAGGCGTTCCGCCACTTAAGAGAGGGCCGCAACACCGGCAAGGTCGTGCTCACGATCCCCCGCCCGCTCGACCCCGCCAAGACGATCCTGATCAGCGGCGGCACCGGCGCGATGGCCGCCCAGATCTCCCGCCACCTGATCAGCGAGCACGGGGCAAGGCACCTGCTGCTGGCGAGCCGCTCGGGGGCAAAGGCAAAGGGCGCCAAAGAGCTGAAGCAGGAGCTCACCGAGTTGGGCGCCGAGGTGCGCATCGAGGCCTGCGACGTCTCCGACCCCAAAGCGCTGAAAGCGCTGCTGGGCAAGGTCCCCAAGGCCCACCCCCTGGGGGCGGTGATCCACACCGCGGGAGCGCTCGATGACCGCACGCTCGAGAGCCTCGACCCCGAGAGCCTCGCCACCGTCTTCGCCCCCAAGGCAAACGCCGCCCAGCACCTGCACGAGCTGACCGAGGGCACAGAGCTCGACGCCTTCGTCCTCTTCTCCTCGGCCGCCGGCGCCCTCGGCTCCCCCGGGCAGGCCAACTACGCCGCCGCCAACGTCTTCCTGGACGCGCTCGCGGCAAGGCGCCGCGCGGAAGGCCTGCCGGCCACCTCGATCGCCTGGGGCGCCTGGGTGCAGCAGAGCGGCCTCACCGCAGAGCTCGGCGAGGCCGACCTGAAGCGCATGCGCCGGGCCGGGATCGAGCCGCTCTCTGACGCGCAGGGCCTCGAGCTCTTCGACGCCTGCCTCGGCTCACCGCGCCCCCTCTGCCTGGCGATCGGGCTGAACCGCCAGGGGCTGCGCGCCCAGGCCGATGCCGGTCTTTTGGCGCCGATCTTCTCGGGCCTGATCCACTCGGGGTCAAAGCGCCGCTCGGCGGGGGGCGGAGCGCTTGCGGCAAAGCTCGCCGCCCTGCCCGAAAGCGAGCGCGCCGCCCACCTGCTCGAGCTGATCGCGGGAGAGGCGGCGGTGGTGCTGGGGCACGGCTCGGCGACTGCGGTCGACCCCGGCGAAGCGTTCAAGGAGATGGGCTTCGACTCGCTTGCCACCGTGGAGCTGAAAAACCGTCTCGCTGCGACGAGCGGTCTCGACCTGTCGGCCACGGTCGTCTTCGACTACCCGACCCCGCAGGCGCTCGCCTCCTTTCTGCTCGCAGAGGCAGCCTCCGGAGGGTCTGCGGAGCGCACTTCATATGAGACGGAAGTCGACGAGGCGATTGGCCGGCTCGAAGCGCTGCTCGCGTCGATCGACGGCGATCGCCGGCTGCGAGACGGAGTAGGCGACCGCCTACAGGCCCTCCTCGCGGGCCTCTCCGGCGCGGAGCACTCCGACGCCGAGCTCGCCCCCGACGAGCTGGGGGCGATGTCGAACCGCGAGATGTTCGAGCTGATCGACGAGGAGCTCGGGTCGTGAACGACGAAGCGACGCTGCGCCGCTACCTCGAGAAGGTCACGGTCGACCTTCGCAAGTCGCACCGGCGGGTGAAAGATCTCGAGCAGCGCGAGCGCGAGCCGGTCGCGATCGTCGGCATGGCCTGCCGCTACCCCGGCGGGGTCGCCTCCCCCGAGGAGCTGTGGGCTCTGCTGCGGGAGCAGCGCGACGGCGTCACCGCGCTTCCCGCCGACCGCGGCTGGGACCTCGAGCGCCTCTACGACCCCGACCCCGACAGTCCCGGCACCAGCTACGCGCGCGAGGGCGGTTTCCTGGACGAGGCCGGCGAGTTCGACGCCGGGTTCTTCGGCATCGGCCCGCGCGAGGCGCTGGCGATGGACCCCCAGCAGCGGCTCCTGCTGGAGGCGGCCTGGGAGGCATTCGAGAGCGCCGGCGTCGACCCCGCCCGGTTGAAGGAGAGCAGGACCGGGGTCTTCGCGGGGATCAGCTCCCAGGACTACGTGACCGGCATGCGACTGTCGCCCGGCGAGCTGGAGGGCTATCAGTTGACCGGTAACGCGACGAGCGTCGCCTCCGGCCGGATTGCCTACGTCCTCGGCCTCGAGGGCCCGGCGATGACGATCGACACCGCCTGCTCGTCCTCGCTTGTCGCCCTGCACCTGGCGATCCAGTCGTTGCGTCGAGACGAGTGCCAGATGGCGCTGGCGGGGGGAGCCACGGTGCTTGCCACCCCGGAAGTCTTCACCGAGTTCAGCCGCCAGCGCGGCCTCGCCCCCGACGGCCGCTGCAAGTCCTTTGCCGAGGCGGCCGACGGAGTTGGTTGGGCAGAGGGTGCGGGGATGCTCGTCCTCGAGCGCCTCTCCGACGCCGAACGAGAAGGCCGCCCGATCCTCGCCGTGGTCAAGGGCAGCGCCGTCAACCAAGACGGCGCCTCCAACGGCCTCACCGCCCCCAACGGCCCCTCCCAGCAGCGGGTGATCCGCCAGGCGCTGGCAAACGCGGGCCTCGAGCCCAAGGACGTCGACGCGGTCGAGGCCCACGGAACGGGAACGGTTCTGGGCGATCCGATCGAGGCGGGGGCCTTGCTCGCCACCTACGGTCAGGAGAGGGAGCGGCCGCTTCGCCTCGGCTCGATCAAGTCCAACATCGGCCACACGGTTGCCGCCGCCGGCGTCGCCGGCGTGATCAAGATGACGATGGCGCTGCGCGAAGGCGCCCTGCCCAGGACCCTGCACGTCGATGCGCCCTCGACCAAGGTCGACTGGACCGCAGGTCAGGTCGAGCTGCTGACCGAGGCCGAGCCCTGGCAGCCAAACGGCAGACCGCGCCGCGCCGGCATCTCCTCCTTCGGCATCTCGGGCACCAACGCCCACGTGATCTTGGAGGAAGCGCCGGCTCCCGTTGAGGCAGAGGAGAGAGAAGAGGCGGAGCCCCTGCTTGAGGGCCCCGTCCCGCTGCCGCTCTCGGCCAAATCGAAGCCCGCCCTCCAAGACGCCGCCGCCCGCCTCGCCTCCCACCTGCGAGAGCACCCCGAACTGGACCCCACCGACATCGCCCACTCCCTGGCGAAGACCAGAAGCGCCTTCTCCCACAGGGCGGTGCTCCTGGCCGCCGATTCCAAGGAGCTGCTCGGCGAGCTCGACGCCCTCGCTGAGGGCAGGCCCTCAACCCCCACCGAGAGCGCAGGGGCGGGCCGCCTCGCCTACCTGTTGAGCGGCCAGGGCTCTCAGCGAGCCGGCATGGGCAGCGAGCTGTATGAGAGCTCCCCCGCCTTCGCCGCCGCCTTCGATCGGATCTGTGAGCCCCTGAGCGCAGAGCTCGGCTGCTCGCTCGAGGAGATCGTCTTCGCAACGGGCGAGGCCGCCCAGGAGAAGCTGAACGACACCACCTACGCCCAGCCCGCCCTGTTTGCGATCGAGCTCGCCCTCGCGCGCACGCTGGAGGCAATCGGGATGAAGCCCGCACTGCTCGCCGGGCACTCGATCGGCGAGCTCGCCGCCGCCCAGATCTCCGGCGTGCTCTCGCTCCCGGACGCGGCAAGGCTCGTGGTCGCCAGGGGCGCCCTGATGGGCGCCCTGCCCAAGGAAGGGGCGATGCTCGCCGTGGCCGCAAGGGAGGCGGAGGCAGCGGCGGCGATCGCGGGCAGGGAGGCAGAGCTCTCGATTGCCGCGATCAACTCACCCACCTCGGTGGTCCTCTCCGGCAAGGCGGAGGCGATCGCAGAGCTCGAGGCCGCCTGGGCAACGCAAGGGCGAAAGAGCAAGCGCCTGGCGGTCTCCCACGCCTTCCACTCGCCCTTGATGGAGCCGATGCTCGCGGAGTTCGCCGCGATCGCCGGAAGCCTCGACTACCACCCGCCCCAGATCCCGATCGTCTCCAACCTGAGCGGCGGGCTGCTGAGCGAAGAGCAGGCCACCGACCCCGCCTACTGGGTCTCCCAGGTGCGCCAGCCGGTGCGCTTTGCAGACGCGGTCGCGACCCTCGCCGAGCAGGGCGCAGGCGCCCTGGTGGAGATCGGCCCCCAGCCCGCCCTCACCCCGATGGCCGAGGAGTGCCTGGCCCAGGCAGAGCCCAAAGAGCGCCCGGCCCTGATCTCCACCCTGCGCGAGCAAAGGCCCGAGCCCCAGATGCTCGCCCTCGCCCTCGCCAGGGCCCACGCCGCCGGCATCGAGCTCGACTGGGATGCCCTGTTTGCAGGCCGCTCGCCCAAGCGCGTCCCCCTGCCCACCTACCCCTTCCAAAGGCAGCGCTACTGGCTGGAGGGGGGCCTTGGCTCCTCCGATCCGACCGCGATCGGCCAGGCCCCCGCCGATCACCCCCTGCTGGGCGCCGCAGTGGAGCTGGCCGGCACCGATCGGGAGGGCCTGCTGCTCACCGGCCGCCTCTCGCTGAAGACCCACCCCTGGCTGGCCGAGCACGAGGTCGCCGGCAACGTCCTGCTCCCCGGCGCGGCCTTCGCCGAGCTCGCCCTGAGCGCGGGGGAGAGGGCGGGGGCGGAGCGCCTGGCAGAGCTCACCCTCGCCGCCCCCCTGATCGTCCCCGCCCAGGGGGCGGTGCAGATCCAGCTCAGCGTCTCCGAGCCCTCCGGGGAGGGCGCCAGGGAGATCTCGATCCACTCGCGCCCCGAGGCAGACCCCGAGGGGGAGCCCCAGCCCTGGACCCTGCACGCCACCGGCACGCTCGCCGAGGACAGCGCCGAGCCCCCCGCGCCGCTTGCCCAGTGGCCGCCCCAAGGAGCCGAGCAGATCGAGCTGGCCGGCTTCTATGAGGGCCTCGCAGACCTCGGCCTCGCCTACGGCCCCGCCTTCCAGGGCCTCGGTGCCGCCTACCGCGAGGGCAATGAGATCTACGCCGAGGTATCGCTTGCGCCCAAGCAACGCGAAGAGGCGGCCTCCTTTGCGATCCACCCCGCCCTGCTCGACGCCGCCCTGCACGCGGGGGCGATGCTGCTGGGCTCTGAGCAAGAGGGGAGCCTGCGCCTGCCCTTTGCCTGGAGCGGCGTCTCGATCGCCGCCCAGGGAGCGGACGAGCTGCGCGTGCGCCTCAGCGCGGCCGGCGAGGGGGCGATCGCGCTCGAGCTCTATGACCAGGCGGGGATCGCGGTCGCGACCGTCGACTCCCTGCTCACCCGCCCGCTCTCCAAAGACCAGCTGACCCAGCAGCGGGCCCAGACCCCCTATGAGATCCGCTGGAGCGAGGTCGAGCTCAAAGCGCAAGGCCGAGAGGACGAGCCGCTGCTCTGGCGGCCGCAGCCAAAGCAGGGCCTGCCCGCGGCAGCCGAAGAGATCGCCCGGGAAGCCCTTGAGCGCATCCAGGCCTTCCTCGCCGACGCCGACAACGAGGGCAAGCGGCTGGCGATCGCAACCGCAGGCGCGATCGCCACCACCGAGGAGGAGTCCCCCGAGCTCTCCCTCGCCCCCATCTGGGGCCTCGTGCGCTCCGCCCAGGCAGAGCACCCCGGCCGCTTCGTCCTGATCGACACCGACGCAAGCGAGGCCTCGGCCGAGGCGCTCGCCCACGCCGCCGCCCAGGCCACCGAGCCCCAGCTCGCCCTGCGCGAGGGCAGGGCGCTCGCTCCCCGCCTGGCCCGGGCGCTCCCTGGAGATGAGGCAGAGCAGCCGCTATCGCTCGACCCAGACAAGACGATCCTGATCAGCGGCGGCACCGGCGCGATGGCCGCCCAGGTCTCCCGCCACCTGATCAGCGAGCACGGGGCAAGGCACCTGCTCTTGGCGAGCCGCTCGGGGGCAAAGGCAGAGGGCGCCAGGGAGCTGAAGCAGGAGCTCACCGAGCTGGGGGCCAAGGTAAAGCTCGCCGCCTGCGACGTCTCCGATCCCAAAGCGCTGAAAGCGCTGCTGGGCAAGGTCCCCAAGGCCCACCCCCTGGGCGCGGTGATCCACACCGCGGGAGCGCTCGATGACCGCACGCTCGAGAGCCTCGACCCCGAGAGCCTCGCCACCGTCTTCGCCCCCAAGGCAAACGCCGCCCAGCACCTGCACGAGCTGACCAGGGACACAGAGCTCGACGCCTTCGTCCTCTTCTCCTCGGCCGCCGGCGCCCTCGGCTCCCCCGGGCAGGCCAACTACGCCGCCGCCAACGTCTTCCTGGACGCGCTCGCGGCAAGGCGCCGCGCGGAAGGCCTGCCGGCCACCTCGATCGCCTGGGGCGCCTGGGTGCAGCAGAGCGGCCTCACCGCAGAGCTCGGCGAGGCCGACCTGAAGCGCATGCGCCGGGCCGGGATCGAGCCGCTCACCGACGCGCAGGGCCTCGAGCTCTTCGACGCCTGCCTCGGCTCACTGCGCCCCCTCTGCCTGGCGATCGGGCTGAACCGCCAGGGGCTGCGCGCCCAGGCCGATGCCGGTCTTTTGGCGCCGATCTTCTCGGGCCTGATCCACTCGGGGTCAAAGCGCCGCTCGGCGGGGGGCGGAGCGCTTGCGGCAAAGCTCGCCGCCCTGCCCGAAACAGAGCGCGCCGCCCACCTGCTCGAGCTGATCCAAAGCGAGGTCGCCGCGGTGCTGGCGCACGAGTCCCCCGCCGCGATCGACCCCCACAGGGCCTTCCAGGAGATCGGCTTCGACTCCCTCGCCGCGGTCGAGCTGAAGAACCGCCTCAGCGCCCTCAGCGGCATCGACCTGCCCGCCACCGCGGTCTTCGACTACCCGACCCCGCAGGCGCTTGCCGCCTACCTGCTCGAGCAGGCAAGCGCCGGCGGTCCCGCCAAGCAGGTCGCGGTCAGGGCCCAGGCGAGCGAGGAGCCGATCGCGATCCTCGGCATGGCCTGCCGCTACCCCGGCGGGGCCGCCTCCCCCGCGGGGCTGTGGGAGCTGGTGGCCCAGGGCAGGGACGGGATCGGCGAGTTCCCCTCCGACCGCGAGTGGGACCTCGAGCGCCTCTATGACCCCGACCCCGACCATCCCGGCACCAGCTATACGCGCGAGGGCGGCTTCCTGGAGGACATCTCCGGCTTTGACGCCGAGTTCTTCGGCATCGGCCCGCGCGAGGCGGTGGCGATGGACCCCCAGCAGCGGCTGCTGCTCGAGGCCTGCTGGGAGGCGCTGGAGGACGCGGGCATCGACCCGGCATCGCTGGGCGGGACCCCGACCGGCGTCTTCTCGGGGCTGATGTATCAGGACTACGGGACGCGGCTCAACCGTCTCCCCGCCGAGGTCGAAGGCTACGTCGGCACGGGAATGTCGGGCAGCGTGGTCTCCGGGCGGATCGCCTACTCGCTCGGCCTCGAGGGCCCGGCGATGACGATCGACACCGCCTGCTCGTCCTCGCTGGTCGCCCTGCACCTGGCCTCCCAGGCACTCAGGGGAGGGGAGTGCGAGATGGCGCTGGCCGGCGGGGTGACCCTGATCTCGACGCCGCGCATCTTCACCGAGTTCAGCCGCCAGAGGGGGCTGGCCCCCGACGGGCGCAGCAAGTCCTTCGCCGAGGCCGCCGACGGAGTCGCCTGGTCGGAGGGCGTCGGCATGCTCGTCCTCACCCGCCTCTCGGAGGCAAAGCGCCAGGGCCACCCGATCCTCGCCGTGGTCAGGGGCAGCGCCGTCAACCAGGACGGCGCCTCCAACGGCCTCACCGCCCCCAACGGCCCCTCCCAGCAGCGGGTGATCCGCCAGGCGCTGGCAAACGCGGGCCTCGAGCCCAAGGACGTCGACGCGGTCGAGGCCCACGGCACCGGCACCACCCTCGGCGACCCGATCGAGGCCCAGGCGCTGCTCGCCACCTACGGCCAGGAGCGCGAGGACGGCGCGCTGCGGCTCGGCTCGATCAAGTCAAACATCGGCCACACCCAGGCGGCGGCGGGAGTCGCCGGCGTGATCAAGATGACGATGGCGCTGCGCGAAGGCGCCCTGCCCAGGACCCTGCACGTCGATGCGCCCTCGACCAAGGTCGACTGGACCGCAGGTCAGGTCGAGCTGCTGACCGAGGCCGAGCCCTGGCAGCCAAACGGCAGACCGCGCCGCGCCGGCATCTCCTCCTTCGGCATCTCGGGCACCAACGCCCACGTGATCTTGGAGGAAGCGCCGGCTCCCGTTGAGGCAGAGGAGAGAGAAGAGGCGGAGCCCCTCTTGGAGGGTCCCGTCCCGCTGCCGCTCTCGGCCAAATCGAAGCCCGCCCTGGCAGACGCCGCCGCCCGCCTCGCCTCCCACCTGAGAGAGCACCCGGAGCTCGACCCCACCGACATCGCCCACTCCCTGGCGACGACCAGAAGCGCCTTCTCCCATAGGGCGGTGCTCTTGGCCACCGATTCCAAAGAGCTACAGGCTGAGCTCGACGCCCTCGCTGAGGGCAGGGGCCAGAGCACCCAGCAAAGCGCCGAGCCCCGCCCCGTCTTCCTCTTTGCCGGCCAGGGCGCCCAGCACCCCCGGATGGCATATGAGCTGCACCGCTCCCTGCCCGCCTTCGCCCAGCGCATCGAAGAGTGCGAGCAGGCGCTCGAGCCCTTCGTCGATTGGTCCCTGAGCGAGGTCCTCGCCGACCCCGAGGGCGCCTGGATGCAGCGCCTGGACATCGTCCAGCCGGCGCTCTTTGCGGTGATGGTCTCCCTCGCCCGCCTGTGGGGGGACTTCGGGGTAAGGCCCGCGCTTGTGGCCGGGCACTCCCAGGGGGAGATCGCCGCCGCCCACATCAGCGGCGCCCTCTCCCTGGACGACGCCGCCAGGGTGATCGCCCGCCGCGGCCAAGCGATGGCGAAGATCGCCGGCAAGGGGGCGATGGCCTCGGTCTCCCTCGCCCCCGAGGCGCTCACCGAGCGCCTCGGCCCCTACGGCCAGAGCCTCTCGCTGGCGGCGATCAACGGCCCCGCCTCGGTGGTCGTCTCCGGGGAGCCCGAGGCGATCGAGCAGCTGCTTGCCCAGTGTGAGGCAGAGGGGCTCAGGGCCCAGCGGATCGCCGTCGACTACGCCGCCCACTCCCACCAGATCGAGGCGCTTGAGGACGAGCTGCTCGAGGCCTTTGCCCCGATCAAGCCAAGGGAGGCCGAGATCGCCCTGCGCTCCACGGTCAGCGGCGAGCAGGTCGAGGGCAAAGAGCTCGGCCCCGAGTACTGGTACCGCAACCTGCGCCAGAGCGTCCTGCTCGAGCCCGTCCTCACCACGATGCTGAACGAGGGCAGGCGCGGCTTCATCGAGATCTCCCCGCACCCCGTGCTCGCCTTCGGCGCCACCGAGTGCGCCGATGCGCTCGGCATAACCGACGCCCAGATCCTCGCCACCCTGCGCCGCGAGGAGGGCGGCCCCGAGCGCTTTGCCCGCTCGCTGGCCGAGGCCCACGCCGCCGGCGTCGAGCTCGACTGGGATGCCCTGTTCAGGGGCCGCTCGCCCAAGCGCGTCCCCCTGCCCACCTACCCCTTCCAAAGGCAGCGCTACTGGCTGGAGGGGGGCCTTGGCGGGGGCGACGTCAGCGCCGCCGGCCTGACCGACCCCGAGCACCCCATGCTGGGCGCTGCGATCGAGGACCCCGAGGGAGGCGAGCTCACCTTCACCGGCCGCCTCTCGCTCCAGACCCACCCCTGGCTGGCAGACCACGGCGCCGCCGGCGCGGTGATCGTCCCCGGGACCGCCTTCGTCGAGCTGGCGCTGAAGGCCGCCGAGCGCCTCGGCGCCGAGCAGGTGGACGAGCTGACCTTCGAGTCCCCGCTGATCCTCACAGAGCAAGGGGCGGTGGCGATCCAGGTCTCGGCCACCCAGACCGAGCAAGCGGGCAGATGGTCGCTCTCGATCCACTCGCGCCCCGACGTTCCCGAGCCCGAAGAGAGGACCGAGTGGACCCGCCACGCCGCCGGCACGCTCACCGACACCGGCGCCGAGCCCCCCGAGCCGCTCGGCGAGTGGCCGCCCCCCGGAGCCGAGCAGATCGAGCTCGCCGATTTCTACGCCCGCCTCGCCGACATCGGCTTCGAACACGGCCCCGCCTTCCAGGGCCTCGGTGCCGCCTACCGCAAGGACAAGCAGATCTACGCCGAGGTATCGCTTGCGCCCAAGCAACGCGAAGAGGCGGCCTCCTTTGCGATCCACCCCGCCCTGCTCGACGCCGCCCTGCACGCGGGGGCGATGGATGCCCTGGGCAGTGGCGAGGAGGCGCTGAGGCTGCCCTTTGCCTGGCGGCAGGTCTCCCTGCATGCCGCAGGCGCACAAGAGCTGCGCGTGCGCCTCAGCGAGGCGGGGGAGGGGGCGCTTGCGGTCGAGACCTTCGACGCCGCCGGCACCCCCGTGCTGGGGGCCGCCTCGATGCTCACCCGCCCGCTCTCCAAAGACCAGCTGACCCAGCAGCGGTCCCAGACCCCCTATGAGATCCGCTGGAGCGAGGTCGAGCTCAAAGCCCAAGGCCGAGAGGACGAGCCGCTGCTCTGGCGGCCAAAGCCAAAGCAGGGCCTGCCCGCGGCAGCCGAAGAGATCGCCCGGGAAGCCCTTGAGCGCATCCAGGCCTTCCTCGCCGACGCCGACAACGAGGGCAGGCGGCTGGCGATCGCAACCGCAGGCGCGATCGCCACCACCGAGGAGGAGTCCCCCGAGCTCTCCCTCGCCCCCATCTGGGGCCTCGTGCGCTCCGCCCAGGCAGAGCACCCCGGCCGCTTCGTCCTGATCGACACCGACGCAAGCGAGGCCTCGGCCGAGGCGCTCGCCCACGCCGCCGCCCAGAGCACCGAGCCCCAGCTCGCCCTGCGCGAGGGCAGGGCGCTCGCCCCCCGCCTGGCGCCCGCCCAAGACGACGCCGACTCGCTGCTGCCCCCGCCGGGCCCCTACCGGCTCGAGTCCTCTGGCAGCGGCAGCCTCGACGGGCTCTCGCTGGTCGCCAACCCGAGGGCGACGGAGCCGCTCGGGCCGACCGAGGTGCGGATCCAGATGCGCGCCGCGGGGCTCAACTTCCGCGACGTCCTGATCGCCCTCGGCCTCTACCCGGGCAAGGGCAGGATCGGCGGCGAAGGCGCCGGCGTCGTATCGGAGGTCGGCTCCCAGGTAGAGGACCTCGCCCCCGGAGACCGCGTGATGGGCATGGTCCCCGACTCCTTCGCAGCGGTGGCGGTGAGCGAGGAGCGCACCCTGGTTCGGATCCCCGAGGGCTTCTCCTACGAGCAGGCGGCGGCGATCCCCACCGTCTACCTGACCGCCCACATGGGCCTCTTCGACCTGGCCGGGCTGAAGCGGGGCGAGCGGGTCCTGATCCACGCCGGCGCGGGCGGCGTCGGCATGGCGGCGATCCAGCTCGCCACCCAGGCCGGGGCGGAGGTCTTCGCCACCGCCAGCCCCGCCAAGTGGGAGGCGCTGCGCGAGCTCGGCCTCCCCGAGGAGAACATCGCCTCCTCGCGCGATCTCGGCTTCAAGGACGCCTTCCTCGAGGCGACCGGGGGAGAGGGAGTCGACGTCGTTCTCAACTCGCTCGCCAAGGACCACGTCGACGCCTCGCTCGAGCTCCTGCCCGGGGGCGGTCGCTTCCTGGAGATGGGCAAGACCGACATCCGCGACCCCGCGCAGATCGAGGCAAACCACCCCAACGTCACCTACCGCGCCTATGACCTGATCGAAGCCGGCGCCGAGCGCATGGGGGAGATGCTCAGCGAGGTCGTCTCGCGCTTCGCGGCGGGCGAGCTCGACCACTCCCCGATCGCCGCCTGGGACCTGCGCCGGGCCCCGCAGGCGTTCCGCCACCTCAGAGAGGGCCGCAACACCGGCAAGGTCGTGCTCACGATCCCCCGCCCGCTCGACCCCGGCAAGACGATCCTGATCAGCGGCGGCACCGGCGCGATGGCCGCCCAGATCTCCCGCCACCTCGTCAGCGAGCACGGGGCAAGGCACCTGCTCTTGGCGAGCCGCTCGGGGGCAAAGGCAGAGGGGGCCAAAGAGCTGAAGCAGGAGCTCACCGAGCTGGGGGCGAAGGTAAAGCTCGCCGCCTGCGACGTCTCCGATCCCAAAGCGCTGAAAGCGCTGCTGGGCAAGGTCCCCAAGGCCCACCCCCTGGGGGCGGTGATCCACACCGCGGGAGCGCTCGATGACCGCACGCTCGAGAGCCTCGACTCAGAGAGCCTCGCGACCGTCTTCGCCCCCAAGGCAAACGCCGCCCAGCACCTGCACGAGCTGACCAAGGGCACAGAGCTCGACGCCTTCGTCCTCTTCTCCTCGGTCGCCGGTGCCCTCGGCTCCCCCGGGCAGGCCAACTACGCCGCCGCCAACGTCTTCCTGGACGCGCTCGCGGCAAGGCGCCGCGCGGAAGGGCTGCCGGCCACCTCGATCGCCTGGGGCGCCTGGGTGCAGCAGAGCGGCCTCACCGCAGAGCTCGGCGAGGCCGACCTGAAGCGCATGCGCCGGGCCGGGATCGAGCCGCTCTCCGACGCGCAGGGCCTCGAGCTCTTCGACGCCTGCCTCGGCTCCCCGCGCCCCCTCTGCCTGGCGATCGGGCTGAACCGCCAGGGGCTGCGCTCGATGCAGAGCGCCGGCGTTCTGCCGCCGGTCTTCTCGGGGCTGATCGCCCGCTCCCAGGCGAGGCGACCCAGTGCCGCCTCGGGTGCGCTTGCGGCAAAGCTCGCGACCCTGCCCGAGCCAGAGCGCGCCGAATACGTCCTGGAGCTGGTCTGCGGTGAGGTGGCCGCGGTGCTCGGCCACGGCTCAGCTGCCGCGGTCGATTCGGCCAAGGCCTTCAAGGACATGGGCTTCGATTCCCTCGCCGCGGTCGAGCTGAAAAACCGCCTCGGCCAGGCGAGCGGCCTCGACCTGCCCGCCACCGCGGTCTTTGACTACCCGACCCCGCAGGCGCTGGCTACCTACCTGCTCGAGCAGGCAAGCGCCGGCGGTCCCGCCAGGCAGGTCGCGGTCAGGGCCCAGGCAAGCGAGGAGCCGATCGCGATCCTCGGCATGGCCTGCCGCTACCCCGGCGGGGTCGCCTCCCCGGAGGGGCTGTGGGAGCTGGTGGCCCAGGGCAGGGACGGGATCGGCGAGTTCCCCGCCGACCGCGAGTGGGACCTCGAGCGCCTCTATGACCCCGACCCCGACCACCCCGGCACCAGCTATACGCGCGAGGGCGGCTTCCTGCACGAGGCGGCCGAGTTCGACGCCGAGTTCTTCGGCATCGCCCCGCGCGAGGCGGTGGCGATGGACCCCCAGCAGCGGGTCCTGCTGGAGGCCTGCTGGGAAGCGCTGGAGGACGCGGGCATCGACCCCACCTCTCTGGGCGGGACTCCGACCGGCGTCTTCTCGGGGATGAGCTCGCAGGACTACCAGCAGATAGCCCCCTCCAGCGGCGTGGATGGCTACGGGATCACCGGCAATGTCGCCAGCGTCGCCTCCGGCCGCGTCGCCTACGCCCTCGGCCTCGAGGGCCCGGCGATGACGGTCGACACCGCCTGCTCGTCCTCGCTGGTCGCCCTGCACCTGGCCTCCCAGGCGCTCAGGGGAGGGGAGTGCGAGATGGCGCTGGCCGGCGGGGTGACCGTGCTCGCCACCCCCGGCGCCTTCCTCGAATTCTCCCGCCAGCGCGGCCTCGCCCCCGACGGGCGCTGCAAGTCCTTCGCCGAGGCGGCCGACGGCACCGGCTTCTCGGAGGGCGTCGGCATGCTCGTCCTCACCCGCCTCTCGGAGGCAAGGCGCCAGGGCCGCCCGATCCTCGCCGTGGTCAGGGGCAGCGCCGTCAACCAGGACGGCGCCTCCAACGGCCTCACCGCCCCCAACGGCCCCTCCCAGCAGCGGGTGATCCGCCAGGCGCTGGCAAACGCGGGCCTCGAGCCCAAGGACGTCGACGCGGTCGAGGCCCACGGCACCGGCACCACCCTCGGCGACCCGATCGAGGCCCAGGCGCTGCTCGCCACCTACGGCCAGGAGCGCGAGGACGGAGCGCTGCGGCTCGGCTCGATCAAGTCAAACATCGGCCACACCCAGGCGGCGGCGGGAGTCGCCGGGGTGATCAAGATGACGATGGCGCTGCGCGAAGGCGCCCTGCCCAGGACCCTGCACGTCGATGCGCCCTCGACCAAGGTCGACTGGGAGGCCGGCCAGGTCGAGCTCTTGACCGAGCAGGAGCCCTGGCGGCCAAACGGCAGACCGCGCCGCGCCGGCATCTCCTCCTTCGGCATCTCGGGCACCAACGCCCACGTGATCTTGGAGGAAGCGCCGGCTCCCGTTGAGGCAGAGGACAGAGAAGAGGCGGAGCCCCTGCTTGAGGGCCCCGTCCCGCTGCCGCTCTCGGCCAAATCGAAGCCCGCCCTCGAAGACGCCGCCGCCCGCCTCGCCTCCCACCTGCGAGAGCACCCCGAACTGGACCCCACCGACATCGCCCACTCCCTGGCGAAGACCAGAAGCGCCTTCCCCCACAGGGCGGTGCTCCTGGCCACCGATTCCAAGGAGCTGCTCGGCGAGCTCGACGCCCTCGCCGAGGGCAGGCCCTCAACCCCCACCGAGAGCGCAGGGGCGGGCCGCCTCGCCTACCTGTTGAGCGGCCAGGGCTCCCAGAGAGCCGGCATGGGCAGGGAGCTGTATGAGAGCTCCCCCGCCTTCGCCGCCGCCTTCGATCGGATCTGTGAGCCCCTGAGCGCAGAGCTCGGCTGCTCGCTCAAGGAGATCGTCTTCGCAAAGGGCGAGGCCGCCCAGGAGAAGCTGAACGACACCACCTACGCCCAGCCCGCCCTGTTTGCGCTCGAGCTCGCCCTCGCGCGCACGCTGGCGGCAATCGGGATGAAGCCCGCACTGCTCGCCGGGCACTCGATCGGCGAGCTCGCCGCCGCCCAGATCTCCGGCGTGCTCTCGCTCCCGGACGCGGCAAGGCTCGTGGTCGCCAGGGGCGCCCTGATGGGCGCCCTGCCCAAGGAGGGCGCGATGCTCGCCGTGGCCGCAAGGGAGGCGGAGGCAGCGGCGGCGATCGCGGGCAAAGAGGCAGAGCTCTCGATTGCCGCGATCAACTCACCCACCTCGGTGGTCCTCTCCGGCAAGGAGGGGGCGATCGCAGAGCTCGAGGCCGCCTGGGCAACGCAAGGGCGAAAGAGCAAGCGCCTGGCGGTCTCCCACGCCTTCCACTCGCCGCTTGATGGAGCCGATGCTCGCGGAGTTCGCCGAGCTCGCCGGAAGCCTCGACTACCACCCGCCCCAGATCCCGATCGTCTCCAACCTGAGCGGCGGGCTGCTGAGCGAAGAGCAGGCCACCGACCCCGCCTACTGGGTCTCCCAGGTGCGCCAGCCGGTGCGCTTTGCCGACGCGGTCGCGACCCTCGCAAAGCAGGGCGCAGGCGCCCTGGTGGAGATCGGCCCCCAGCCCGCCCTCACCCCGATGGCCGAGGAGTGCCTGGCCCAGGCAGAGCCCAAGGAGCGCCCGGCCCTGATCTCCACCCTGCGCGAGCAAAGGCCCGAGCCCCATACGCTCGCCACCGCCCTCGCCAGGGCCCACGCCGCCGGCGTCGAGCTCGACTGGGATGCCCTGTTCAGGGGCCGCTCGCCCAAGCGCGTCCCCCTGCCCACCTACCCCTTCCAAAGGCAGCGCTACTGGCTGGAGGGGGGCCTTGGCTCCTCCGATCCGGCCGCGATCGGCCAGGCCCCCGCCGATCACCCCCTGCTGGGCTCCACGGTCGAGCTGGCCGGCACCGATCGGGAGGGCCTGCTGCTCACCGGCCGCCTCTCGCTGAAGACCCACCCCTGGCTGGCCGAGCACGAGGTCGCCGGCAACGTCCTGCTCCCCGGCGCGGCCTTCGCCGAGCTCGCCCTGAGCGCGGGGGAGAGGGCGGGGGCAGAGCGCCTGGCAGAGCTCACCCTCGCCGCCCCCCTGATCGTCCCCGCCCAGGGGGCGGTGCAGATCCAGCTCAGCGTCTCCGAGCCCTCCGGGGAGGGCGCCAGGGAGATCTCGATCCACTCGCGCCCCGAGGCAGACCCCGAGGGGGAGCCCCAGCCCTGGACCCTGCACGCCACCGGCATGCTCGCCGAGGACAGCGCCGAGCCCCCCGCGCCGCTTGCCCAGTGGCCGCCCCAAGGAGCCGAGCAGATCGAGCTGGCCGGCTTCTATGAGGGCCTCGCAGACCTCGGCCTCGCCTACGGCCCCGCCTTCCAGGGCCTCGGCGCCGCCTACCGCAAGGGCAATGAGATCTACGCCGAGGTATCGCTTGCGCCCAGGCAACGCGAAGAGGCGGCCTCCTTTGCGATCCACCCCGCCCTGCTCGACGCCGCCCTGCACGCGGGGGCGATGCTCTTGGGCTCTGAGCAAGAGGGGAGCCTGCGCCTGCCCTTTGCCTGGAGCGGCGTCTCGATCGCCGCCCAGGGAGCGGAGCGAGCTGCGCGTGCGCCTCAGCGCGGCCGGCGAGGGGGCGATCGCGCTCGAGCTCTATGACCAGGCGGGGATCGCGGTCGCGACCGTCGAGTCCCTACTCACCCGCCCGCTCTCCAAGGACCAGCTGACCCAGCAGCGGGCCCAGACCCCCTATGAGATCCGCTGGAGCGAGGTCGAGCTCAAAGCGCAAGGCCGAGAGGACGAGCCGCTGCTCTGGCGGCCAAAGCCAAAGCAGGGCCTGCCCGCGGCAGCCGAAGAGATCGCCCGGGAAGCCCTCGAGCGCATCCAGGACTTCCTCGCCGACGCCGACAACGAGGGCAGGCGGCTGGCGATCGCAACCGCAGGCGCGATCGCCACCACCGAGGAGGAGTCCCCCGAGCTCTCCCTCGCCCCCATCTGGGGCCTCGTGCGCTCCGCCCAGGCAGAGCACCCCGGCCGCTTCGTCCTGATCGACACCGACGCAAGCGAGGCCTCGGCCGAGGCGCTCGCCCACGCCGCCGCCCAGAGCACCGAGCCCCAGCTCGCCCTGCGCGAGGGCAGGGCGCTCGCCCCCCGCCTGGCCCGGGCGCGCCCTGGAGAAGAGGCAGAGCAGCCGCTATCGCTCGACCCCGCCAAGACGATCCTGATCAGCGGCGGCACCGGCGCGATGGCCGCCCAGATCTCCCGCCACCTGATCAGCGAGCACGGGGCAAGGCACCTGCTGCTGGCGAGCCGCTCGGGGGCAAAGGCAGAGGGGGCCAGAGAGCTGAAGCAGGAGCTCACCGCCCTCGGCGCCAAGGTAAAGCTCGCCGCCTGCGACGTCTCCGATCCCAAAGCGCTGAAAGCGCTGCTGGGCAAGGTCCCCAAGGCCCACCCCCTGGGCGCGGTGATCCACACCGCGGGAGCGCTCGATGACCGCACGCTTGAGAGCCTCGACTCAGAGAGCCTCGCCACCGTCTTCGCCCCCAAGGCAAACGCCGCCCAGCACCTGCACGAGCTGACCGAGGGACACAGAGCTCGACGCCTTCGTCCTCTTCTCCTCGGCCGCCGGCGCCCTCGGCTCCCCCGGGCAGGCCAACTACGCCGCCGCCAACGTCTTCCTGGACGCGCTCGCGGCAAGGCGCCGCGCGGAAGGCCTGCCGGCCACCTCGATCGCCTGGGGCGCCTGGGTGCAGCAGAGCGGCCTCACCGCAGAGCTCGGCGAGGCCGACCTGAAGCGCATGCGCCGGGCCGGGATCGAGCCGCTCACCGACGCGCAGGGCCTCGAGCTCTTCGACGCCTGCCTCGGCTCCCCGCGTCCCCTCTGCCTGGCGATCGGACTGAACCGCCAGGGGCTGCGCGCCCAGGCCGATGCCGGTCTTTTGGCGCCGATCTTCTCGGGCCTGATCCACTCGGGGTCAAAGCGCCGCTCGGCGGGGGGCGGAGCGCTTGCGGCAAAGCTCGCCGCCCTGCCCGAGCAAGAGCGCGCCGCCCACGTGCTCGAGCTGATCCAGACCGAGGTGGCGGCTGTGCTCGGCCACGGCTCCCCCGCGGCGATCGACCCCGCCAGGGCCTTCCAGGAGATCGGCTTCGACTCCCTCGCCGCGGTCGAGCTGAAGAACCGCCTCAGCGCCCTCAGCGGCCTCGACCTGCCCGCCACCGCGGTCTTCGACTACCCGACCCCGCAGGCGCTGGCCACCTACCTGCTCGAGCAGGCGAGCGCCGGCGGTCCCGCCAGGCAGGTCGTGGTCAGGGCCCAGGCAAGCGAGGAGCCGATCGCGATCCTCGGCATGGCCTGCCGCTACCCCGGCGGGGTCGCCTCCCCCGCGGGGCTGTGGGAGCTGGTTGCCCAGGGCAGGGACGGGATCGGCGAGTTCCCCTCCGATCGCGAGTGGGACCTCGATCGCCTCTATGACCCCGACCCCGACCACCCCGGCACCAGCTACACGCGCGAGGGCGGCTTCCTGGAGGACATCTCGGGCTTCGATGCCGAGTTCTTCGGCATCGCCCCGCGCGAGGCCGTCGCGATGGACCCCCAGCAGCGGGTCCTGCTGGAGGCCTGCTGGGAAGCGCTCGAGGACGCCGGCATCGACCCCGCCTCGCTGGGCGGGACCCCGACCGGCGTCTTCTCGGGGCTGATGTATCAGGACTACGGGACGCGGCTCAACCGTCTCCCCGCCGAGGTCGAAGGCTACGTCGGCACGGGAATGTCGGGCAGCGTGGTCTCCGGGCGGATCGCCTACTCGCTCGGCCTCGAGGGCCCGGCGATGACGGTCGACACCGCCTGCTCGTCCTCGCTGGTCACCCTGCACCTGGCCGCCCAGGCGCTGCGCCAGGGAGAGTGCGAGATGGCGCTGGCCGGCGGAGTGACCCTGATCTCGACGCCGCGCATCTTCACCGAGTTCAGCCGCCAGAGGGGGCTGGCCCCCGACGGGCGCAGCAAGTCCTTCGCCGAGGCCGCCGACGGAGTCGCCTGGTCGGAGGGCGTCGGCATGCTCGTCCTCACCCGCCTCTCGGAGGCAAGGCGCCAGGGCCGCCCGATCCTCGCCGTGGTCAGGGGCAGCGCCGTCAACCAGGACGGCGCCTCCAACGGCCTCACCGCCCCCAACGGCCCCTCCCAGCAGCGGGTGATCCGCCAGGCGCTGGCAAACGCGGGCCTCGAGCCCAAGGACGTCGACGCGGTCGAGGCCCACGGCACCGGCACCACCCTCGGCGACCCGATCGAGGCCCAGGCGCTGCTCGCCACCTACGGCCAGGAGCGCGAGAACGGAGCGCTGCGGCTCGGCTCGATCAAGTCAAACATCGGCCACACCCAGGCAGCGGCGGGAGTCGCCGGCGTGATCAAGATGACGATGGCGCTGCGCGAAGGCGCCCTGCCCAGGACCCTGCACGTCGATGCGCCCTCGACCAAGGTCGACTGGACCGCAGGTCAGGTCGAGCTGCTGACCGAGGCCGAGCCCTGGCGGCCAAACGGCAGACCGCGCCGCGCCGGCATCTCCTCCTTCGGCATCTCGGGCACCAACGCCCACGTGATCTTGGAGGAAGCGCCGGCTCCCGTTGAGGCAGAGGAGAGAGAAGAGGCGGAGCCGCTGCTTGAGGGCCCGCGTCCCGCTGCCGCTCTCGGCCAAATCGAAGCCCGCCCTGGCAGACGCCGCCGCCCGCCTCGCCTCCCACCTGCGAGAGCACCCCGAACTGGACCCCACCGACATCGCCCACTCCCTGGCGAAGACCAGAAGCGCCTTCCCCCACAGGGCGGTGCTCTTGGCCACCGATTCCAAGGAGCTGCTCGGCGAGCTCGACGCCCTCGCTGAGGGCAGGGGCCAGAGCACCCAGCAAAGCGCCGAGCCCCGCCCCGTCTTCCTCTTTGCCGGCCAGGGCGCCCAGCACCCCCGGATGGCATATGAGCTGCACCGCTCCCTGCCCGCCTTCGCCCAGCGCATCGAAGAGTGCGAGCAGGCGCTCGAGCCCTTCGTCGATTGGTCCCTGAGCGAGGTCCTCGCCGACCCCGAGGGCGCCTGGATGCAGCGCCTGGACATCGTCCAGCCGGCGCTCTTTGCGGTGATGGTCTCCCTCGCCCGCCTGTGGGGGGCTTCGGGGTAAGGCCCGCGCTTGTGGCCGGGCACTCCCAGGGGGAGATCGCCGCCGCCCACATCAGCGGCGCCCTCTCCCTGGACGACGCCGCCAGGGTGATCGCCCGCCGCGGCCAAGCGATGGCGAAGATCGCCGGCAAGGGGGCGATGGCCTCGGTCTCCCTCGCCCCCGAGGCGCTCACCGAGCGCCTCGGCCCCTACGGCCAGAGCCTCTCGCTGGCGGCGATCAACGGCCCCGCCTCGGTGGTCGTCTCCGGGGAGCCCGAGGCGATCGAGCAGCTGCTTGCCCAGTGTGAGGCAGAGGGGCTCAGGGCCCAGCGGATCGCCGTCGACTACGCCGCCCACTCCCACCAGATCGAGGCGCTTGAGGACGAGCTGCTCGAGGCCTTTGCCCCGATCAAGCCAAGGGAGGCCGAGATCGCCCTGCGCTCCACGGTCAGCGGCGAGCAGGTCGAGGGCAAAGAGCTCGGCCCCGAGTACTGGTACCGCAACCTGCGCCAGAGCGTCCTGCTCGAGCCCGTCCTCACCACGATGCTGAACGAGGGCAGGCGCGGCTTCATCGAGATCTCCCCGCACCCCGTGCTCGCCTTCGGCGCCACCGAGTGCGCCGATGCGCTCGGCATAACCGACGCCCAGATCCTCGCCACCCTGCGCCGCGAGGAGGGTGGCCCCGAGCGCTTTGCCCGCTCGCTGGCCGAGGCCCACGCCGCCGGCGTCGAGCTCGACTGGGATGCCCTGTTCAGGGGCCGCTCGCCCAAGCGCGTCCCCCTGCCCACCTACCCCTTCCAAAGGCAGCGCTACTGGCTGGAGGGGGGCCTTGGCTCCTCCGATCCGGCCGCGATCGGCCAGGCCCCCGCCGATCACCCCCTGCTGGGCTCCACGGTCGAGCTGGCCGGCGAAGGAGGGGAGGGCCTGCTGCTCACCGGCCGCCTCTCGCTGAAGACCCACCCCTGGCTGGCCGAGCACGAGGTCGCCGGCAACGTCCTGCTCCCCGGCGCGGCCTTCGCCGAGCTCGCCCTGAGCGCGGGGGAGAGGGCGGGGGCAGAGCGCCTGGCAGAGCTCACCCTCGCCGCCCCCCTGATCGTCCCCGCCCAGGGGGCGGTGCAGATCCAGCTCAGCGTCTCCGAGCCCTCCGGGGAGGGCGCCAGGGAGATCTCGATCCACTCGCGCCCCGAGGCAGACCCCGAGGGGGAGCCCCAGCCCTGGACCCTGCACGCCACCGGCACGCTCGCCGAGGACAGCGCCGAGCCCCCCGCGCCGCTTGCCCAGTGGCCGCCCCAAGGAGCCGAGGAGATCGAGCTGGCCGGCTTCTATGAGGGCCTCGCAGACCTCGGCCTCGCCTACGGCCCCGCCTTCCAGGGCCTCGGCGCCGCCTACCGCAAGGGCAATGAGATCTACGCCGAGGTATCGCTTGCGCCCAAGCAACGCGAAGAGGCGGCCTCCTTTGCGATCCACCCCGCCCTGCTCGACGCCGCCCTGCACGCGGGGGCGATGCTGCTGGGCTCTGAGCAAGAGGGGAGCCTGCGCCTGCCCTTTGCCTGGAGCGGCGTCTCGATCGCCGCCCAGGGAGCGGACGAGCTGCGCGTGCGCCTCAGCGCGGCCGGCGAGGGGGCGATCGCGCTCGAGCTCTATGACCAGGCGGGGATCGCGGTCGCAACCGTGGAGTCCCTGCTCACCCGACCGCTCTCCAAAGACCAGCTGACCCAGCAGCGGGCCCAGACCCCCTATGAGATCCGCTGGAGCGAGGTCGAGCTCAAAGCGCAAGGCCGAGAGGACGAGCCGCTGCTCTGGCGGCCGAAGCCAAAGCAGGGCCTGCCCGCGGCAGCCGAAGAGATCGCCCGGGAAGCCCTTGAGCGCATCCAGGGCTTCCTCGCCGACGCCGACAACGAGGGCAAGAGGCTGGCGATCGCAACCGCAGGCGCGATCGCGACCACCGAGGATGAGTCCCCCGAGCTCTCCCTCGCCCCCATCTGGGGCCTCGTGCGCTCCGCCCAGGCAGAGCACCCCGGCCGCTTCGTCCTGATCGACACCGATGGCAGCGAGGCCTCGGCCGAGGCGCTCGCCCACGCCGCCGCCCAGAGCACCGAGCCCCAGCTCGCCCTGCGCGAGGGCAGGGCGCTGGCCCCCCGCCTCCAGGCGGCCCAAGACGACGCCGACTCGCTGCTGCCCCCGGCGGGCCCCTACCGGCTCGAGTCCTCTGGCAGCCGGCAGCCTCGACGGGCTCTCGCTGGTCGCCAACCCGAGGGCGACGGAGCCGCTCGGGCCGACCGAGGTGCGGATCGAGATGCGCGCCGCGGGGCTCAACTTCCGCGACGTCCTGATCGCCCTCGGCCTCTACCCGGGCAAGGGCAGGATCGGCGGCGAAGGCGCCGGCGTCGTATCGGAGGTCGGCTCCGAGGTAGAGGACCTCGCCCCCGGAGACCGCGTGATGGGCATGGTCCCCGACTCCTTCGCAGCGGTGGCGGTGAGCGAGGAGCGCACCCTGGTGCGGATCCCCGAGGGCTTCTCCTACGAGCAGGCGGCGGCGATCCCCACCGTCTACCTGACCGCCTACATGGGCCTCTTCGACCTGGCCGGGCTGAAGCGGGGCGAGCGGGTCCTGATCCACGCCGGCGCCGGCGGCGTCGGCATGGCGGCGATCCAGCTCGCCAAGCCAGGCCGGGGCCGAGGTCTTCGCCACCGCCAGCCCCGCCAAGTGGGAGGCGCTGCGCGAGCTCGGCCTCCCCGAGGAGAACATCGCCTCCTCGCGCGATCTCGGCTTCAAGGACGCGCTTCCTCGAGGCGACCGGGGGAGAGGGAGTCGACGTCGTTCTCAACTCGCTCGCCAAGGACCACGTCGACGCCTCGCTCGAGCTACTGCCCAGGGGCGGCCGCTTCCTGGAGATGGGCAAGACCGACATCCGCGACCCCGCGCAGATCGAGGCAGCCCACCCCAACGTCACCTACCGCGCCTATGACCTGATCGAAGCCGGCGCCGAGCGCATGGGGGAGATGCTCACCGAGGTCGTCTCCCGCTTCGCGGCGGGCGAGCTCACCCACTCCCCGATCGCCGCCTGGGACCTGCGCCGGGCCCCGCAGGCGTTCCGCCACCTCAGAGAGGGCCGCAACACGGGCAAGGTCGTGCTCACGATCCCCCGCCCGCTGGACCCCGGCAAGACGATCCTGATCAGCGGCGGCACCGGCGCGATGGCCGCCCAGATCTCCCGCCACCTCGATCAGCGAGCACGGGGCAAGGCACCTGCTCTTGGCGAGCCGCTCGGGAGCAAGGGCAGAGGGGGCCAGGGAGCTGAAGCAAGAGCTCACCGAGCTCGGCGCCGAAGGTGAAGCTCGCCGCCTGCGACGTCTCCGATCCCAAAGCGCTCGAAGGCGCTGCTGGGCAAGATCCCCACGGCCCACCCCCTGGGGGCGGTGATCCACACCGCGGGAGCGCTCGATGACCGCACGCTCGAGAGCCTCGACCCCGAGAGCCTCGCCACCGTCTTCGCCCCCAAGGCAAGCGCCGCCCAGCACCTGCACGAGCTGACCAGGGACACCGAGCTCGACGCCTTCGTCCTCTTCTCCTCGGCCGCCGGCGCCCTCGGCTCCCCCGGGCAGGCCAACTACGCCGCCGCCAACGTCTTCCTGGACGCGCTCGCGGCAAGGCGCCGCGCCGAAGGGCTGCCCGCCACCTCGATCGCCTGGGGCGCCTGGGTGCAGCAGAGCGGCCTCACCGCAGAGCTCGGCGAGGCCGACCTGAAGCGCATGCGCCGGGCGGGGATCGAGCCGCTCACCGACGCGCAGGGCCTCGAGCTCTTCGACGCCTGCCTCGGCTCCCCGCGTCCCCTCTGCCTGGCGATCGGACTGAACCGCCAGGGGCTGCGCTCGATGCAAAGCGCCGCTGTCCTGCCGCCGGTCTTCTCGGGTCTCGTGCGCACCGAGGCAAAGCGCCGCTCGGCATCCTCTGGCGAGCTTGCGGCAAAGCTCGCGACCCTGCCCGAGCAAGAGCGCGCCGAATACGTCCTCGAGCTGATCCAGACCGAGGTGGCGGCTGTGCTCGGCCACGGCTCCCCCGCCGCGGTCGATCCAGCCAGGGCGTTCAAGGAGATCGGCTTCGACTCCCTCGCCGCGGTCGAGCTGAAAAACCGCCTCGGTCAGGCGAGCGGCCTCGACCTGCCCGCCACCGCGGTCTTCGACTACCCGACCCCGCAGGCGCTGGCCGCCTACCTGCTCGAGCGGGCAAGCGCCGGCGGTCCCGCCAGGCAGGTCGTGGTCAGGGCCCAGGCGAGCGAGGAGCCGATCGCGATCCTCGGCATGGCCTGCCGCTACCCCGGCGGGGTCGCCTCCCCCGCGGGGCTGTGGGAGCTGGTGGCCCAGGGCGAGGACGGGATCGGCGAGTTCCCCGCCGACCGCGGCTGGGACCTCGATCGCCTCTATGACCCCGACCCCGACCACCCCGGCACCAGCTACACGCGCGAGGGCGGCTTCCTGCACGAGGCGGCCGAGTTCGACGCCGAGTTCTTCGGCATCGCCCCGCGCGAGGCCGTTGCGATGGACCCCCAGCAGCGGGTCCTGCTGGAGGCCTGCTGGGAAGCGCTCGAGGACGCGGGGATCGACCCGGACTCGCTGGGAGGGACTCCGACCGGCGTGTTCTCGGGGATGAGCTCGCAGGACTACCAGCAGATAGCCCCCTCCAGCGGCGTGGACGGCTACGGGATCACCGGCAATGTCGCCAGCGTCGCCTCCGGCCGCGTCGCCTACGCCCTCGGCCTCGAGGGCCCGGCGATGACGATCGACACCGCCTGCTCGTCCTCGCTCGTCGCCCTGCACCTGGCCTCCCAGGCGCTGCGGGGAGGGGAGTGCGAGATGGCATTGGCCGGCGGGGTGACCGTGCTCGCCACCCCCGGCGCCTTCCTCGAATTCTCCCGCCAGCGCGGCCTCGCCCCCGACGGCCGCTGCAAGTCCTTCGCCGAGGCGGCCGACGGCACCGGCTTCTCGGAGGGCGTCGGCATGCTCGTCCTCACCCGCCTCTCAGAGGCACAGCGCCAGGGCCACCCGATCCTCGCCGTGGTCAGGGGCAGCGCCGTCAACCAGGACGGCGCCTCCAACGGCCTCACCGCCCCCAACGGCCCCTCCCAGCAGCGGGTGATCCGCCAGGCGCTGGCAAACGCGGGCCTGGAGCCCAAGGACGTCGACGCGGTCGAGGCCCACGGCACCGGCACCACCCTCGGCGACCCGATCGAGGCCCAGGCGCTGCTCGCCACCTACGGCCAGGAGCGCGAGAACGGAGCGCTGCGGCTCGGCTCGATCAAGTCCAACATCGGCCACACCCAGGCGGCGGCGGGTGTCGCCGGGGTGATCAAGATGACGATGGCGCTGCGCGAGGGCCTGCTGCCGCGGACGCTCCACGTCGATGCGCCCAGCTCGCACGTCGACTGGGAGGCGGGTCAGGTCGAGCTGCTGACCGAGCAGGAGCCCTGGCAGCCAAACGGCAGGCCGCGCCGCGCCGGCGTCTCCTCCTTCGGCATCTCGGGCACCAACGCCCACGTGATCTTGGAGGAAGCGCCGGCGCCCGTTGAGGCAGAGGACAGAGAAGAGGCAGGGCCCCTGCTTGAGGGCCCCGTCCCGCTGCCGCTCTCGGCCAAATCGAAGCCCGCCCTCGCAAGACGCCGCCGCCCGCCTCGCCTCCCACCTGCGAGAGCACCCCGAACTGGACCCCACCGACATCGCCCACTCCCTGGCGAAGACCAGAAGCGCCTTCCCCCACAGGGCGGTGCTCTTGGCCATCGAGCCCGAGGAGCTGCTCGGCGAGCTCGACGCCCTCGCCGCGGGCAGGGGCCAGAGCACCCAGCAAAGCGCCGAGCCCCGCCCGGTCTTCCTCTTTGCCGGCCAGGGCGCCCAGCACCCCCGGATGGCATATGAGCTGCACCGCTCCCTGCCCGCCTTCGCCCAGCGCATCGAAGAGTGCGAGCAGGCGCTCGAGCCCTTCGTCGATTGGTCTTTGAGCGAGGTCCTCGCCGACCCCGAGGGCGCCTGGATGCAGCGCCTGGACATCGTCCAGCCGGCGCTCTTTGCGGTGATGGTCTCCCTCGCCCGCCTCTGGCAGAGCTGCGGGGTGAGGCCGGCGCTCCTGGCCGGGCACTCCCAGGGGGAGATCGCCGCCGCCCACATCAGCGGCGCCCTCTCCCTGGACGACGCCGCCAGGGTGATCGCCCGCCGCGGCCAAGCGATGGCGAAGATCGCCGGCAAGGGGGCGATGGCCTCGGTCTCCCTCACCCCCGAGGCGCTCACCGAGCGCCTTGGCCCCTACGGCCAAAGCCTCTCGCTGGCGGCGATCAACGGCCCCGCCTCGGTGGTCGTCTCCGGGGAGCCCGAGGCGATCGAGCAGCTGCTTGCCCAGTGTGAGGCAGAGGGGCTCAGAGCCCAGCGGATCGCCGTCGACTACGCCGCCCACTCCCACCAGATCGAGGCGCTGAAGGACGAGCTGCTCGAGGCCTTTGCCCCGATCGAGCCGGGGGAGGCCGAGATCCCCCTGCGCTCCACGGTCAGCGGCGAGCAGGTCGAGGGCAAAGAGCTCGGCCCCACCTACTGGTACCGCAACCTGCGCCAGAGCGTCCTGCTCGAGCCCGTCCTCACCACGATGCTGAACGAGGGCAGGCGCGGCTTCATCGAGATCTCCCCGCACCCCGTGCTCGCCTTCGGCGCCACCGAGTGCGCCGATGCGCTCGGCATAACCGACGCCCAGATCCTCTCCACCCTGCGCCGCGAGGAGGGCGGCCCCGAGCGCTTTGCCCGCTCGCTGGCCGAGGCCCACGCCGCCGGCGTCGAGCTCGACTGGGATGCCCTGTTCAGGGGCCGCTCGCCCAAGCGCGTCCCCCTGCCCACCTACCCCTTCCAAAGGCAGCGCTACTGGCTGGAGGGGGGCCTTGGCTCCTCCGATCCGACCGCGATCGGCCAGGCCCCCGCCGATCACCCATTGCTGGGCTCCACGGTCGAGCTGGCCGGCGAAGGAGGGGAGGGCCTGCTGCTCACCGGCCGCCTCTCGCTGAAGACCCACCCCTGGCTGGCCGAGCACGAGGTCGCCGGCAACGTCCTGCTCCCCGGCGCGGCCTTCGCCGAGCTCGCCCTGAGCGCGGGGGAGAGGGCGGGGGCAGAGCGCCTGGCAGAGCTCACCCTCGCCGCCCCCCTGATCGTCCCCGCCCAGGGGGCGGTGCAGATCCAGCTCAGCGTCTCCGAGCCCTCCGAGGAGGGCGCCAGGGAGATCTCGATCCACTCCCGCCCCGAGGCAGACCCCGAGGGGGAGCCCCAGCCCTGGACCCTGCACGCCACCGGCACGCTCACCGAGGACAGCGCCGAGCCCCCCGCGCCGCTTGCCCAGTGGCCGCCCCAAGGGGCGCGAGCAGATCGAGCTGGCCGGCTTCTATGAGGGCCTCGCAGACCTCGGCCTCGCCTACGGCCCCGCCTTCCAGGGCCTCGGCGCCGCCTACCGCAAGGACAATGAGATCTACGCCGAGGTATCGCTTGCGCCCAGGCAACGCGAAGAGGCGGCCTCCTTTGCGATCCACCCCGCCCTGCTCGACGCCGCCCTGCACGCGGGGGCGATGCTCTTGGGCTCTGCGCAAGACCGGAGCCTGCGCCTGCCCTTTGCCTGGAGCGGCGTCTCGATCGCCGCCCAGGGAGCGAGCGAGCTGCGCGTGCGCCTCAGCGAGGCCGGCGAGGGGGCGATCGCGCTCGAGCTCTATGACCAGGCCGGGATCGCGGTCGCGACCGTCGAGTCCCTGCTCACCCGCCCGCTCTCCAGGGACCAGCTGACCCAGCAGCGGGCCCAGACCCCCTATGAGATCCGCTGGAGCGAGGTCGAGCTCAAAGCCCAAGACCGAGAGGACGAGCCGCTGCTTTGGCGGCCGCAGCCAAAGCAGGGCCTGCCCGCGGCAGCCGAAGAGATCGCCCGGGAGGCCCTTAAGCGCCTCCAGGGCTTCCTCGCCGACGCCGACAACGAGGGCAAGCGGCTGGCGATCGCAACCGCAGGCGCGATCGCGACCACCGAGGAGGAGTCCCCCGAGCTCTCCCTCGCCCCCGTCTGGGGCCTCGTGCGCTCCGCCCAGGCAGAGCACCCCGGCCGCTTCGTCCTGATCGACACCGATGGCAGCGAGGCCTCGGGCGAGGCGCTCGCCCGCGCCGCCGCCCAGGCCACAGAGCCCCAGCTCGCCCTGCGCGAGGGCAGGGCGCTCGCCCCCCGCCTCCAGCCGGCCCAAGACGACGCCGACTCGCTTTTGCCCCCGGCGGGCCCCTACCGGCTCGAGTCCTCTGGCGCCGGCAGCCTCGACGGGCTCTCGCTGGTCGCCAACCCGAGGGCGACGGAGCCGCTCGGGCCGACCGAGGTGCGGATCCAGATGCGCGCCGCGGGGCTCAACTTCCGCGAAGTGATGGTCGCCCTGGGCTTTGCCGTGCCCGGCGAGGCGATGCTCGGGGGAGAGGGGGCGGGAGTGGTCTGCGAGGTCGGCGCAGAGGTCGAGGACCTCGCCCCCGGCGAGCGCGTGATGGGGATGATCCCCGACTCCTTCGGCCCGCTGACGATCGCCGATCGCAGCGCGATCGTCGCGATCCCCGCGGGCCTCTCCCACGAGCAGGCCGCGGCGATCCCAGTCGTCTACACGACCGCTTACTACGGCCTCTTCGACCTGGCCGACCTAAAGCGGGGCGAGCGGGTCCTGATCCACGCCGGCGCCGGCGGCGTCGGCATGGCGGCGATCCAGCTCGCCAAGCGAGCCGGGGCCGAGGTCTTCGCCACCGCCAGCCCCGCCAAGTGGGAGGCGCTGCGCGAGTTCGGCCTCCCCGCGGAGAACATCGCCTCCTCGCGCGATCTCGGCTTCAGGGAGAGCTTCCTCGAGGCGACCGGGGGAGAGGGAGTCGACGTCGTTCTCAACTCGCTCGCCAAGGACCACGTCGACGCCTCGCTCGAGCTCCTGCCCAGGGGCGGCCGCTTCCTGGAGATGGGCAAGACCGACATCCGCGACCCCGAAGAGGTCGAGGCAGCCCACCCCAACGTCACCTACAGGGCCTTCAGCACCTTCGAAGCGGGCCCCGAGCGCACCACCGAGATGCTCACCGAGGTCGTCTCCCGCTTCGCGGCGGGCGAGCTCACCACTCCCCGATCGCCGCCTGGGACCTGCGCCGGGCCCCGCAGGCGTTCCGCCACCTCAGAGAGGGCCGCAACACGGGCAAGGTCGTGCTCACGATCCCCCGCCCGCTGGACCCCGGCAAGACGATCCTGATCAGCGGCGGCACCGGCATCCTCGCCGCCCGGATCTCCCGCCACCTGATCAGCGAGCACGGGGCAAGGCATCTGCTCTTGGCCAGCCGCTCGGGGGCAAGGGCAGAGGGGGCCGGGGAGCTGAAGCAGGAGCTCACCGAGCTGGGCGCCGAGGTGCGCATCGAGGCCTGCGACGTCTCCGATCCCACGGCGCTCGAAGGCCTGCTCGACTCGATCCCCTCCGCGCACCCCCTGGGGGCGGTGATCCACACCGCGGGAGCGCTCGATGACCGCACGCTCGAGAGCCTCGACCCCGAGAGCCTCGCGACCGTCTTCGCCCCCAAGGCAAACGCCGCCCAGCACCTGCACGAGCTGACCAGGGACACCGAGCTCGACGCCTTCGTCCTCTTCTCCTCGGCCGCCGGCGCCCTCGGCTCCCCCGGGCAGGCCAACTACGCCGCCGCCAACGTCTTCCTGGACGCGCTCGCGGCAAGGCGCCGCGCAGAAGGGCTGCCCGCAACCTCGATCGCCTGGGGCCTTTGGGCGACGGCGACCGGGCTCACCTCGGGGCTCGGCGAGGCGGGCCTGGCGCGCATGCGCCGGGTCGGGATCGAGCCGCTCACCGACGCGCAGGGCCTCGAGCTCTTCGACGCCTGCCTCGGCTCAGACCGTCCCCTGGCGGTGGGGATCGGGTTGAACCGGCGGGAGCTGCGCGCCCAGTCCAACACCGGTCTCCTGCCCCCGATCCTCTCCGGGCTGGTCGGCGGCCGGGCCAGGCGGCGCTCGACCGCCTCCGGAGCGCTTGCAACGAAGCTCGCTTCCCTGCCCGAGACCGACCGCCCCGGTTACGTCCTCGAGCTGATCGCGGGAGAGGCGGCGGCGGTGCTGGGGCACAGCTCGGCGGCCGCGATCGACCCCGGCGACACCTTCAAGGACCTGGGATTCGACTCCCTCGCCGCGGTCGAGCTGAAAAACCGCCTCGGTCAGGCGAGCGGCCTCGACCTGCCCGCCACCGCGGTCTTCGACTACCCGACCCCGCAGGCGCTGGCCGCCTACCTGCTCGAGCAGGCAAGCGCCGGCGGTCCCGCCAGGCAGGTCGTGGTCAGGGCCCAGGCGAGCGAGGAGCCGATCGCGATCCTCGGCATGGCCTGCCGCTACCCCGGCGGGGTCGCCTCCCCCGCGGGGCTGTGGGAGCTGGTGGCCCAGGGCGAGGACGGGATCGGCGAGTTCCCCGCCGACCGCGGCTGGGACCTCGATCGCCTCTATGACCCCGACCCCGACCACCCCGGCACCAGCTACACGCGCGAGGGCGGCTTCCTGCACGAGGCGGCCGAGTTCGACGCCGAGTTCTTCGGCATCGCCCCGCGCGAGGCCGTTGCGATGGACCCCCAGCAGCGGGTCCTGCTGGAGGCCTGCTGGGAAGCGCTCGAGGACGCGGGGATCGACCCGGACTCGCTGGGAGGGACTCCGACCGGCGTGTTCTCGGGGATGAGCTCGCAGGACTACCAGCTGGTCGGGCCGGCGAAACGCGAGTTCGACGGCTACGGCATGACCGGCAGCCTGACCAGCGTCGCCTCCGGCCGCGTCGCCTACGCCCTCGGCCTCGAGGGCCCGGCGATGACGATCGACACCGCCTGCTCGTCCTCGCTCGTCGCCCTGCACCTGGCCTCCCAGGCGCTGCGGGGAGGGGAGTGCGAGATGGCATTGGCCGGCGGGGTGACCGTGCTCGCCACCCCCGGCGCCTTCCTCGAATTCTCCCGCCAGCGCGGCCTCGCCCCCGACGGCCGCTGCAAGTCCTTCGCCGAGGCCGCCGACGGCACCGGCTTCTCAGAGGGCGTCGGCATGCTCGTCCTCGCCCGCCTCTCAGAGGCACAGCGCCAGGGCCACCCGATCCTCGCCGTGGTCAGGGGCAGCGCCGTCAACCAGGACGGCGCCTCCAACGGCCTCACCGCCCCCAACGGCCCCTCCCAGCAGCGGGTGATCCGCCAGGCGCTGGCAAACGCGGGCCTGGAGCCCAAGGACGTCGACGCGGTCGAGGCCCACGGCACCGGCACCACCCTCGGCGACCCGATCGAGGCCCAGGCGCTGCTCGCCACCTACGGCCAGGAGCGCGAGAACGGAGCGCTGCGGCTCGGCTCGATCAAGTCCAACATCGGCCACACCCAGGCGGCGGCGGGAGTCGCCGGGGTGATCAAGATGACGATGGCGCTGCGCGAAGGCGCCCTGCCCAGGACCCTGCACGTCGATGCGCCCTCGGCCAAGGTCGACTGGGAGGCCGGTCAGGTCGAGCTGCTGACCGAGGCCGAGCCCTGGCAGCCAAACGGCCGACCGCGCCGCGCCGGCGTCTCCTCCTTCGGCATCTCGGGCACCAACGCCCACGTGATCTTGGAGGAAGCGCCGGCTCCCGTTGAGGCAGAGGACAGAGAAGAGGCGGAGCCCCTCTTGGAGGGCCCCGTCCCGCTGCCGCTCTCGGCCAAATCGAAGCCCGCCCTCCAAGACGCCGCCGCCCGCCTCGCCTCCCACCTGCGAGAGCACCCCGAACTGGACCCCACCGACATCGCCCACTCCCTGGCGAAGACCAGAAGCGCCTTCCCCCACAGGGCGGTGCTCCTGGCCACCGAGCCCGAGGAGCTGCTCGGCGAGCTCGACGCCCTCGCCGCGGGCAGGCCCTCAACCCCCACCGAGAGCGCAAGGCCCGGCCGCCTCGCCTACCTGTTGAGCGGCCAGGGCTCCCAGCGAGCCGGCATGGGCAGGGAGCTATATGAGAGCTCCCCCGCCTTCGCCGCCGCCTTCGATCGGATCTGTGAGCCCCTGAGCGCAGAGCTCGGCTGCTCGCTCGAGGAGATCGTCTTCGCAACGGGCGAGGCCGCCCAGGAGAAGCTGAACGACACCACCTACGCCCAGCCCGCCCTGTTTGCGCTCGAGCTCGCCCTCGCGCGCACGCTGGCGGCAATCGGGATCGAGCCCGCACTGCTCGCCGGGCACTCGATCGGCGAGCTCGCCGCCGCCCAGATCTCCGGCGTGCTCTCGCTCCCGGACGCGGCAAGGCTCGTGGTCGCCAGGGGCGCCCTGATGGGCGCCCTGCCCAAGGAGGGGGCGATGCTCGCCGTGGCCGCAAAGGAGGCGGAGGCGGCGGCGGCGATCGCGGGCAAAGAGGCAGAGCTCTCGATTGCCGCGATCAACTCACCCACCTCGGTGGTCCTCTCGGGCAAGGAGGGGGCGATCGCAGAGCTCGAGGCCGCCTGGGCAAAGGAAGGGCGAAAGAGCAAGCGCCTGGCGGTCTCCCACGCCTTCCACTCGCCGCTGATGGAGCCGATGCTCGCGGAGTTCGCCGCGATCGCCGGAAGCCTCGACTACCACCCGCCCCGGATCCCGATCGTCTCCAACCTGAGCGGCGAGCTGCTGAGCGAAGAGCAGGCCACCGACCCCGCCTACTGGGTCTCCCAGGTGCGCCAGCCGGTGCGCTTTGCCGACGCCGTCGCGACCCTCGCAGCGCAGGGCGCAAGCGCCCTGGTGGAGATCGGCCCCCAGCCCGCCCTCACCCCGATGGCCGAGGAGTGCCTGGCCCAGGCAGAGCCCAAGGAGCGCCCGGCCCTGATCTCCACCCTGCGCGAGCAAAGGCCCGAGCCCCAGGCGCTCGCCACCGCCCTCGCCAGGGCCCACGCCGCCGGCGTCGAGCTCGACTGGGATGCCCTGTTCAGAGGCCGCTCGCCCAAGCGCGTCCCCCTGCCCACCTATCCCTTCCAAAGGCAGCGCTACTGGCTGGAGGGGGGCCTTGGCTCCTCCGATCCGGCCGCGATCGGCCAGGCCCCGGTCGATCACCCGCTGCTGGGAGCGGCGGTCGAGGACCCGACCAGCGGCGCGCTCACCCTCACCGGGCGCATCTCGCTCACCACGCATCCATGGCTCGCCGACCATTTCGTCGCCGGCGCGGTGATCGTCCCCGGAACGGTCTTCGCCGAGCTTGCCCTGAACGCGGGGGAGATGACCGGGGCCGCGCGGATCTCGGCGCTGAGCTTCGAAGCCCCTCTGGTTCTGCCCGAGTCCGGCGCCGTGCAGTTGCAGGTCGTGGTCTCCGAGCCCGATGAGAGCGGGTCTCGCCCCGTCGCCGTCTATTCGCGGCCGCAGGAGAACGCGGTGGACGGGGAGGCTGACGCGGCGGAGTGGACGCAGCATGCCTCGGGCTCGCTCTCGGCCGATGACGCCGCCCGCCCGCCCCGGCAGCTCGCCGCCTGGCCGCCACGCGGCGCCACCGAGATCGACGTTGCCGACTTCTACGACCGTCTCGCCGGCGTCGGCTTCGAGTACGGCCCAGCCTTCCAGTGCCTCACCGCGGCCTGGCGGGACGGCGAGGAGATATACGCCGAGGTCTCCCTCGCACCCGAGCAGAGCGAGCAGGCCGCCGCCTTCGCCCTGCACCCGGCGCTGCTCGACGCCGCTCTCCACAGCGCGCTGGCCGCCTTCGGCGATCAGGGCCTGGATCTGCGGGTGCTCTTCGCGCTGAGCGAGGTGTCGCTTGCGGTTGCGGGCGCCAGGGAGCTACGGGTCAAGCTCAGCCCGGCCGGAGAGGGGGCGGTGGCGCTGGATCTCTTCGACTCCGCCGGCGCCGAGGTCGCCCGGATCGGCTCGATGCTCACGCGGCCGATCGCCCCGGAGCAGCTTGCCGCCGCCATTCGGCCCTCCCAGAGCCTGCACGAGGTCGAGTGGAGCGAGCTGGAGCTGCCAGCCGAAGAGCAGGACGCCCCCGAGCCGCTGATCTGGCGGCCCGAGCCCAGGCCGGACCTCCCCGGGGCGGCTCGGGAGATGTGCGAAGAGGCCCTGGAGCGCATCCAGGCCTTCCTCGGCTCCGAGGAAAGCGAGGGCGCAAGGCTCGCGATCGCAACCGCAGGCGCGATCGCCACCACAGAGGAGGAGTCCCCCGAGCTCTCCCTCGCCCCGCTCTGGGGCCTCGTGCGCTCCGCCCAGTCAGAGCACCCCGGCCGCTTCGCCCTGATCGACACCGACGGCAGCGAGGCCTCGGATGAGGCGCTTGCCCAGGCCGCGGCCCAAGACCAGGAGCCCCAGGTCGCCCTGCGCGAGGGCAGGGCGCTCGTTCCCCGGGTGGCCCGGGCGCTGGCTCCTGAGCAGGAGGAAGAGCCGGTATCGCTCGATCCCGAAAAGACGATCCTGATCAGCGGCGGCACCGGCGCCCTCGCCGCCCAGGTCTCCCGCCACCTCGTCAGCGAGCACGGGGCAAGGCACCTGCTCTTGGCGAGCCGCTCGGGAGCAAGGGCAGAGGGGGCCCGGGAGCTGAAACAGGAGCTCACCGAGCTCGGCGCCGAGGTGCGCATCGCCGCCTGCGACGTCTCCGATCGCACCGCCCTGGGGGGCCTGCTCGACTCGATCCCCTCCGCGCACCCCCTGGGCGCGGTGATCCACACCGCCGCGGTGCTCGAGGACGGCACGGTGGAGAGCCTCGACCCCGAGAGCCTCGCCACCGTCTTCGCCCCCAAGGCAAACGCCGCCCAGCACCTGCACGAGCTGACCAGGGACACCGAGCTCGATGCCTTCGTCCTCTTCTCCTCGGCCGCCGGCGCCCTCGGCTCCCCCGGGCAGGCCAACTACGCCGCCGCCAACGTCTTCCTGGACGCGCTCGCGGCAAGGCGCCGCGCCGAAGGCCTGCCCGCCACCTCGATCGCCTGGGGCGCCTGGGTGCAGCAGAGCGGCCTCACCGCAGAGCTCGGCGAGGCCGACCTGAAGCGCATGCGCCGGGCGGGGATCGAGCCGCTCTCTGACGCGCAGGGCCTCGAGCTCTTCGACGCCTGCCTCGGCTCCCCGCGTCCCCTCTGCCTGGCGATCGGGCTGAACCGCGCCGGGCTGCGCACGATGGCCTCCGCCGGCGCCCTGCCGCCGATCCTCTCGGGGCTCGTGCGCGCCGAGACAAGGCGCCGCTCGGCGTCCTCGGGCGAGCTCGCCGCAAAGCTCGCCGCCCTGCCCGAGGAAGAGCGCTACGGGCACGTCCTCGAGCTGGTCCGCACCGAGATAGCGGCAGTGCTCGGACACGGCTCGGCGGCCGCCGTCGATCCCGACAGGGCCTTCTCGGAGATGGGCTTCGACTCGCTCGCGGCGGTGGAGATGAAAAACCGCCTCAGCGCGCTCAGCGGGCTCAACCTGCCGGCGACTGCCGTATTTGACTACCCGACCCCCGGGGCGCTTTCCTCCTTCCTGCTCGCGCAGATCTCTCCCGGAGAGGGCGAGGCCGTTGTGCTCGAGTCGGGGGAGCGGGAGATCCGCGAGGCGCTCGCGACGATTCCGCTTTCCCGTCTGCGCCGGGCGGGGCTGATGGATTCGCTGATGCAGCTATCTCGCCTCGACGGGGAGGCCGATGAGCCCGAGGCGGGGGACGACGACGACCGGATCGACGACATGGACATCGAGGAACTCATCAGCCGCAGCGCCGATGGGGAGACCGACTCTCAGGAAAGGACCGACGGATGAGCACCAGCAACGCCGACGTGGTGGACGCCCTGCGCCGGGCGCTCAAGGAGCGCGATCGGCTCCGGGGCGAGAACGTCCGCCTGCGGAAGAGCACGACGGAGCCGATCGCGATCCTCGGCATGAGCTGCCGCTACCCCGGCGGGGTGAGCTCGCCGGCCGAGCTCTGGGGGCTGGTCGCGTCGGGCTCCGACGGCATCGTCCCCTTTCCCGCCGACCGAGGCTGGGACCTCGAGCGGCTCTATCACCCCGATCCCGACCACCTCGGCACCAGCTACGCGCGCGAGGGCGGCTTCATCGAGGGCATCGGCGATTTCGACGCCGAGTTCTTCGGCATCAGCCCACGTGAGGCGCTGGCCACGGACCCCCAGCAGCGCCTGCTGCTCGAAACCTGCTGGGAGGCGCTGGAGGACGCCGGCATCGACCCCACCACCTTGGGCGGAAGCACGACCGGCGTATTCGCCGGGGTCAGCTCCCAGGACTACCAGATGATCCAGCCCCAGCACCGGGCGTTCGAGGGCTACGGCATGACCGGCAACCTGACCAGCGTCGCCTCCGGGCGGGTCGCCTACACCCTCGGCCTCGAGGGACCGGCGATCACCATGGACACCGCCTGCTCGACCTCGCTGGTCGCGCTGCACCTGGCGGTGGAGTCGCTGCGCCTCGGGGAGTGCTCGATGGCGCTCGCGGGGGGTGTGACCGTGCTCTCGACCCCGGGTGTCTTCAGAGAATTCAGTCGCCAGCGGGGCCTCGCCCCGGACGGCCGCTGCAAGTCCTTCGCCGAGGCGGCGGACGGCGCCGGCTTCTCGGAGGGCGTTGGGATGCTGGCCCTCGCGCGCCTCGCCGACGCGCAGCGAGAAGGCCACCCGATCCTCGCCGTGATCAGGGGCAGCGCCGTCAACCAGGACGGCGCCTCGAACGGCCTCAGCGCCCCCAACGGCCCATCGCAGCAGCGGGTGATCCGCCAGGCGCTGGCAAACGCGGGCCTCGAGCCCAGGGAGGTCGACGCGGTCGAGGGGCACGGCACCGGCACCACCCTCGGCGACCCGATCGAGGCCCAGGCGCTGCTTGCCACCTACGGCCAGGAACGCGAGAACGGAGCGCTGCGGCTCGGCTCGATCAAGTCAAACATCGGCCACACCGCTGCCGCCGCCGGCGTCGCCGGCGTGATCAAGATGACGATGGCGCTGCGCGAAGGCGCCCTGCCCAGGACCCTGCACGTCGATGCGCCCAGCTCGCACGTCGACTGGGAGGCGGGCCAGGTCGAGCTCTTGACCGAGCAGGAGCCCTGGCAGCCAAACGGCAGGCCCCGCCGCGCCGGCGTCTCCTCCTTCGGCATCTCGGGCACCAACGCCCACGTGATCTTGGAGGAAGCGCCCGTGCCGGCGCCGACCGATGAGGCGGCCGCCGATTCAGCCGAGGAGCCGCTGTGGCAGGGGCCGGTGCTCCTGCCGCTCTCGGCCAGGTCGGAGCCCGCCCTGCGGCAGGCGGCAGAGCGCCTCGCCTCGCATGTGAAGGAGCACCCGGAGCTCGACCCCACCGACATCGCCTATTCGCTCGCTACTGCCAGAACCGCCTTCGACCACCGCGCCCTGGCGCTGGCCGGCGACCGCGAGCGGCTACAGGAGGAGCTGGAGGCCTTCGCCGCCGGCCGCGAGGACGCCGGCCTGGCGCGGGGCGTCGCCCGCGACGGCCGCCCCGTCTTCTTCTTCCCCGGTCAGGGCTCCCAGTGGAAGGGGATGGCGCTGGAGCTGGTCGATGCTTCCCCCGCCTTCGCCGCCCACATGCGCGCGTGCGAAGAGGCGCTTTCGCCGCATCTCGACTTCTCGGTCGACGAGGTCCTCGCCGGGGCGGAGGGCGCGCCGCCGATCGAGCGGATCGAGGTCGTTCAGCCGACCCTGTTCGCGGTGATGGTCTCGCTCGCGAGGCTCTGGCAGGACTGCGGCGTCGAGCCCGCTGCCGTCGCCGGGCACTCCCAGGGGGAGATCGCCGCGGCCCACATCGCCGGTGGCCTCAGTCTCGAGGACGCCGCGATGCTGGCGGCGGTCCGCAGTCGCATCATCTCCAGGCTCGCCGGCAAGGGAGCGATGGTCTCGGTCGCCCGCTCCGCGGATCAGCTAGATCCGCTGATCGAGCGCTGGCAGGGCCGGATCGAGGTCGCCGCCCTGAACGGCCCCTCGTCGACGATCCTCTCCGGCGATCGCGAGTCCCTCGACCAGTTGCTGGAGCGCTGCGAGGCGGAGGGCACGAGGGCCCGCGAGGTCCCCAGCACGATCCCGTCCCACTCCGCCTACGTCGAGGAGCTGCGCGACGAGGTCCTCGCCGAGCTCGCCTCGATCTCCCCGCGAAGCGGCGAGATCCCCTTCCACTCCACCGTCACCGGCGAGCCGCTCGACACCGCCGAGCTCGACGCCTCCTACTGGTACCGCAACCTGCGCGAGCGTGTCCTCTTCGAGCCGGTCACCAGGGCGCTGCTCGAGCAGGGGCACAGGGTGATGGTCGAGGTCAGTCCCCATCCGGTCTTCGCGCTCGCGGTCAGGGAGACGGTCGAAAGCACGCTCGCCGATTCCGGCGAGGCGGCGGTGCTCTCCACTCTGCGCCGCGAGGAGGGCGGCCCCGAGCGCTTTGCCCGCTCGCTCGCCGAGGCCCACGCCGCCGGCGTCGAGCTCGACTGGGATGCCCTGTTCAGAGGCCGCTCGCCCAAGCGCGTCCCCCTGCCCACCTATCCCTTCCAAAGGCAGCGCTACTGGCTGGAGGGGGGCCTTGGCGGGGGCGACGTCAGCGCCGCCGGCCTGACCGACCCCGAGCACCCCATGCTGGGCGCTGCGATCGAGGACCCCGAGGGAGGCGAGCTCACCCTCACCGGCCGCCTCTCGCTCCAGACCCATCCCTGGCTGGCAGACCACGGCGCCGCCGGCGCGGTGATCGTCCCCGGGACCGCCTTCGTCGAGCTGGCGCTGAAGGCCGCCGAGCGCCTCGGCGCCGAGCAGGTGGACGAGCTGACCTTCGAGTCCCCGCTGATCCTCACAGAGCAAGGGGCGGTGGCGATCCAGGTCTCGGCCACCCAGACCGAGCAAGCGGGCAGATGGTCGCTCTCGATCCACTCGCGCCCCGACGTTCCCGAGCCCGAAGAGGGGACCGAGTGGACCCGCCACGCCGCCGGCACGCTCTCGGGCGCCTCTGCCCAGGCCCCCGCGCCGCTCGGCGAGTGGCCGCCCCCCGGAGCCGAGCAGATCGAGCTCGCCGATTTCTACGCTCGCCTCGCCGACATCGGCTTCGAACACGGCCCCGCCTTCCAGGGCCTCGGCGCCGCCTACCGCAAGGACGGGCAGATCTACGCCGAGGTATCGCTTGCGCCCAGGCAACGCGAAGAGGCGGCCTCCTTTGCGATCCACCCCGCCCTGCTCGACGCCGCCCTGCACGCGGGGGCGATCGGCGCCCTGGGCAGCGGCGAGGAGGCCCTGAGGCTGCCCTTTGCCTGGCGGCAGGTCTCCCTCCAGGCAGCAGGCGCGCCAGAGCTGCGCGTGCGCCTCAGCGAGGCGGGGGAGGGGGCGCTTGCCGTCGAGGCCTTCGACGCCGGCGGCGCCCCCGTGCTGCGGGCCGGCTCGATGCTCACCCGCCCGCTCTCCAGGGACCAGCTGACCCAGCAGCGGGCCCAGACCCCCTATGAGATCCGCTGGAGCGAGGTCGAGCTCAAAGCCCAAGACCGAGAGGACGAGCCGCTGCTTTGGCGGCCGCAGCCAAAGCAGGGCCTGCCCGCGGCAGCCGAAGAGATCGCCCGGGAGGCCCTTGAGCGCATCCAGGGCTTCCTCGCCGACGCCGACAACGAGGGCAAGCGGCTGGCGATCGCAACCGCAGGCGCGATCGCGACCACCGAGGAGGAGTCCCCCGAGCTCTCCCTCGCCCCCGTCTGGGGCCTCGTGCGCTCCGCCCAGGCAGAGCACCCCGGCCGCTTCGTCCTGATCGACACCGATGGCAGCGAGGCCTCGGGCGAGGCGCTCGCCCGCGCCGCCGCCCAGGCCACCGAGCCCCAGCTCGCCCTGCGCGAGGGCACCGCGCTCGCCCCCCGCCTGGCCCGGGCGCAGGCCCAAGGGGAAGAGCAGCCGCTATCGCTGGACCCCGGCAGGACGATCCTGATCAGCGGCGGCACCGGCGCGATGGCCGCCCAGATCTCCCGCCACCTCGTCGGCGAGCACGGGGCAAGGCACCTGCTCTTGGCGAGCCGCTCGGGAGCAAGGGCAGAGGGGGCCAGGGAGCTGAAGCAAGAGCTCGCCGAGCTGGGGGCGAAGGTAAAGCTCGCCGCCTGTGACGTCTCCGATCCCAAAGCGCTGAAAGCGCTGCTGGGCAAGGTCCCCAGGGCCCACCCCCTGGGGGCGGTGATCCACACCGCGGGAGCGCTCGATGACCGCACGCTCGAGAGCCTCGACCCCGAGAGCCTCGCCACCGTCTTCGCCCCCAAGGCAAGCGCCGCCCAGCACCTGCACGAGCTGACCAGGGACACCGAGCTCGACGCCTTCGTCCTCTTCTCCTCGGCCGCCGGCGCCCTCGGCTCCCCCGGGCAGGCCAACTACGCCGCCGCCAACGTCTTCCTGGACGCGCTCGCGGCAAGGCGCCGCGCCGAAGGACTGCCCGCCACCTCGATCGCCTGGGGCGCCTGGGTGCAGCAGAGCGGCCTCACCGCAGAGCTCGGCGAGGCCGACCTGAAGCGCATGCGCCGGGCGGGGATCGAGCCGCTCACCGACGCGCAGGGCCTCGAGCTCTTCGACGCCTGCCTCGGCTCCCCGCGTCCCCTCTGCCTGGCGATCGGGCTGAACCGCCAGGGGCTGCGCGCCCAGGCCGATGCCGGCCTTTTGGCGCCGGTCTTCTCGGGCCTGATCCACTCGGGGCCAAGGCGCCGCTCGGCGGGGGGCGGAGCGCTTGCGGCAAAGCTCGCCGCCCTGCCCGAGCAAGAGCGCGCCGAATACGTGCTCGAGCTGATCCAGACCGAGGTGGCGGCTGTGCTCGGCCACGGCTCCCCCGCGGCGATCGACCCCGCCAGGGCCTTCCAGGAGATCGGCTTCGACTCCCTCGCCGCGGTCGAGCTGAAGAACCGCCTCAGCGCCCTCAGCGGCCTCGACCTGCCCGCCACCGCGGTCTTCGACTACCCGACCCCGCAGGCGCTGGCCACCTACCTGCTCGAGCAGGCGAGCGCCGGCGGTCCCGCCAGGCAGGTCGTGGTCAGGGCCCAGGCGAGCGAGGAGCCGATCGCGATCCTCGGCATGGCCTGCCGCTACCCCGGCGGGGTCGCCTCCCCCGCGGGGCTGTGGGAGCTGGTTGCCCAGGGCAGGGACGGGATCGGCGAGTTCCCCTCCGATCGCGGCTGGGACCTCGCCCCCCTGTACGACGCCGAGCCGGCCGATGGCGCCAGCCACACCCATGAGGGCGGCTTCATGCGCGGCGCGGCCGAGTTCGACGCCGAGTTCTTCGGCATCGCCCCGCGCGAGGCCGTCGCGATGGACCCCCAGCAGCGACTGTTGCTGGAGGCCTGCTGGGAGGCGCTCGAGGACGCCGGCATCGACCCCGCGTCGCTGGGCGGGACTCCCACCGGGGTCTTCGCCGGAGTCAGCGCCCAGGACTACCAACTGCTCAACCCCGGTCACAAGGCGTTCGCGGGCTACGGCATGACCGGGAGCATGACCGCGGTCGCCTCGGGCCGCGTCGCCTATACGCTCGGCCTCGAGGGCCCGGCGATGACGGTCGACACCGCCTGCTCGTCCTCGCTGGTCACCCTGCACCTGGCCGCCCAGGCGCTGCGCCAGGGAGAGTGCGAGATGGCGCTGGCCGGCGGGGTGACCGTGCTCTCGACGCCCGGCATCTTCATTGAATTCTCCCGCCAGCGCGGCCTCGCCCCCGACGGCCGCTGCAAGTCCTTCGCCGAGGCGGCCGACGGCACCGGCTTCTCGGAGGGCGTCGGCATGCTCGTCCTCACCCGCCTCTCTGAGGCACAGCGCCGGGGCCACCCGATCCTCGCCGTGGTCAGGGGCAGCGCCGTCAACCAGGATGGCGCCTCCAACGGCCTGGCGGCGCCAAATGGTCCCTCGCAGCAGCGGGTGATCCGCCAGGCGCTGGCAAACGCCGGCCTGGAGCCCAAGGACGTCGACGCGGTCGAGGCGCACGGAACGGGAACGGTTCTGGGCGATCCGATCGAGGCGGGGGCCTTGCTCGCCACCTACGGTCAGGAAAGAGAGCAGCCGCTTCGGCTCGGCTCGATCAAGTCAAACATCGGCCACACCGCTGCCGCCGCCGGCGTCGCCGGGGTGATCAAGATGACGATGGCGCTGCGCGAAGGCGCCCTGCCCAGGACCCTGCACGTCGATGCGCCCTCGGCCAAGGTCGACTGGACCGCAGGTCAGGTCGAGCTGCTGACCGAGCAGGAGCCCTGGCAGCCAAACGGCCGACCGCGCCGCGCCGGCGTCTCCTCCTTCGGCATCTCGGGCACCAACGCCCACGTGATCTTGGAGGAAGCGCCGGCTCCCGTTGAGGCAGAGGACAGAGAAGAGGCGGAGCCCCTCTTGGAGGGCCCCGTCCCGCTGCCGCTCTCGGCCAAATCGAAGCCCGCCCTCCAAGACGCCGCCGCCCGCCTCGCCTCCCACCTGCGAGAGCACCCCGAACTGGACCCCACCGACATCGCCCACTCCCTGGCGAAGACCAGAAGCGCCTTCCCCCACAGGGCGGTGCTCCTGGCCACCGAGCCCGAGGAGCTGCTCGGCGAGCTCGACGCCCTCGCCGCGGGCAGGCCCTCAACCCCCACCGAGAGCGCAAGGCCGGGACGCCTCGCCTACCTGTTGAGCGGCCAGGGCTCTCAGCGAGCCGGCATGGGCAGGGAGCTATATGAGAGCTCCCCCGCCTTCGCCGCCGCCTTCGATCGGATCTGTGAGCCCCTGAGCGCAGAGCTCGGCTGCTCGCTCGAGGAGATCGTCTTCGCAACGGGCGAGGCCGCCCAGGAGAAGCTGAACGACACCACCTACGCCCAGCCCGCCCTGTTTGCGATCGAGCTCGCCCTCGCGCGCACGCTGGCGGCAATCGGGATCGAGCCCGCACTGCTCGCCGGGCACTCGATCGGCGAGCTCGCCGCCGCCCAGATCTCCGGCGTGCTCTCGCTCCCGGACGCGGCAAGGCTCGTGGTCGCCAGGGGCGCCCTGATGGGCGCCCTGCCCAAGGAGGGGGCGATGCTCGCCGTGGCCGCAAAGGAGGCGGAGGCGGCGGCGGCGATCGCGGGCAAAGAGGCAGAGCTCTCGATTGCCGCGATCAACTCACCCACCTCGGTGGTCCTCTCGGGCAAGGAGGGGGCGATCGCAGAGCTCGAGGCCGCCTGGGCAAAGGAAGGGCGAAAGAGCAAGCGCCTGGCGGTCTCCCACGCCTTCCACTCGCCGCTGATGGAGCCGATGCTCGCGGAGTTCGCCGCGATCGCCGGAAGCCTCGACTACCACCCGCCCCGGATCCCGATCGTCTCCAACCTGAGCGGCGAGCTGCTGAGCGAAGAGCAGGCCACCGACCCCGCCTACTGGGTCTCCCAGGTGCGCCAGCCGGTGCGCTTTGCCGACGCCGTCGCGACCCTCGCCGAGCAGGGCGCAAGCGCCCTGGTGGAGATCGGCCCCCAGCCCGCCCTCACCCCGATGGCCGAGGAGTGCCTGGCCCAGGCAGAGCCCAAGGAGCGCCCGGCCCTGATCTCCACCCTGCGCGAGCAAAGGCCCGAGCCCCAGGCGCTCGCCACCGCCCTCGCCAGGGCCCACGCCGCCGGCGTCGAGCTCGACTGGGATGCCCTGTTCAGGGGCCGCTCGCCCAAGCGCGTCCCCCTGCCCACCTACCCCTTCCAAAGGCAGCGCTACTGGCTGGAGGGGGGCCTTGGCTCCTCCGATCCGGCCGCGATCGGCCAGGCCCCGGTCGATCACCCGCTGCTGGGAGCGGCGGTCGAGGACCCGACCAGCGGCGCGCTCACCCTCACCGGGCGCATCTCCTTGCAGAGTCATCCGTGGCTGGCGGACCATGCGGTTGCGGGCGCCGCCGTCGTCCCCGGAACGGCCTTCCTCGAGCTGGCGCTCAACGCCGCCGAGCGCGTCGGAGCCGAGCGCGTCGCGGAGCTGACCTTCGAGGCGCCGCTGATCCTGGCCGAGCAGGGGGCTGTGGCCATACAGGTCTCGGTTGGCGAGCCCGAAGAGGCCGGTACCTGGCCGATTTCGGTTCACTCCCGCCCCGAGAGCCGCGATCCCGACGAGCGAGCGGAGGCCGAGTGGACCCGCCACGCCGCCGGTGCGCTCTCCTCGCAACCGCTCGCGGCCTCCGAGTCGCTGGCGAACTGGCCTCCCGAGGGCGCCGAGGACATCGATCTCGCCGATTTCTACGAGCGCCTCGCCGATATCGGGCTCGAGTACGGCCCCGCCTTCCAGGGGCTGACGGCCGCCTGGAAGGAGGGCGAGAACGTCTACGCCGAGGTCTCCCTCGCCGCCGAGCAGCGCGAGCAGGCAACGGACTTCGGAGTCCATCCAGCCCTCCTCGATACCGCCCTTCACGGGGCGATCCTGGCGGCTCTCGACTCGAGTGAGGAGACGGCCCTGAGGTTGTTCTTCTCCGCGAGCGACGTGGCGCTGCGGGCGACCGGAGCCAGCGAGCTGCGGATCGAGCTGACTTCGATCGGCAACGAAACGGTCGCCCTGCTCGCCTGCGACCCGACTGGGGCCGAGGTGGTGCGGGCCGGTTCGATGCTGACTCGCCCGATCCCCCCCGAGCAGCTTGCCGGCGCCGCCAGGACCCCTCGGGCGCTGTTCGGGGTCGAGTGGAGCGAGCTGGAGCTGCCAGCCGAAGAGCCGGACGCCCCCGAGCCGCTGATCTGGCGGCCCGAGCCCAGGCCGGACCTCCCCGGGGCGGCTCGGGAGATGTGCGAAGAGGCCCTGGAGCGCATCCAGGCCTTCCTCGGCTCCGAGGAAAGCGAGGGCGCAAGGCTCGCGATCGCAACCGCAGGCGCGATCGCCACCACAGAGGAGGAGTCCCCCGAGCTCTCCCTCGCCCCGCTCTGGGGCCTCGTGCGCTCCGCCCAGTCAGAGCACCCCGGCCGCTTCGCCCTGATCGACACCGACGGCAGCGAGGCCTCGGATGAGGCGCTTGCCCAGGCCGCGGCCCAAGACCAGGAGCCCCAGGTCGCCCTGCGCGAGGGCAGGGCGCTCGTTCCCCGGGTGGCCCGGGCGCTGGCTCCTGAGCAGGAGGAAGAGCCGGTATCGCTCGATCCCGAAAAGACGATCCTGATCAGCGGCGGCACCGGCGCCCTCGCCGCCCAGGTCTCCCGCCACCTCGTCAGCGAGCACGGGGCAAGGCACCTGCTCTTGGCGAGCCGCTCGGGAGCAAGGGCAGAGGGGGCCAGGGAGCTGAAGCAGGAGCTCACCGAGCTCGGCGCCGAGGTGCGCATCGAGGCCTGCGACGTCTCCGATCGCACGGCCCTGGGGGGCCTGCTCGACTCGATCCCCTCCGCGCACCCCCTGGGCGCGGTGATCCACACCGCCGCGGTGCTCGAGGACGGCACGGTGGAGAGCCTCGACCCCGAGAGCCTCGCCACCGTCTTCGCCCCCAAGGCAAGCGCCGCCCAGCACCTGCACGAGCTGACCAGGGACACCGAGCTCGACGCCTTCGTCCTCTTCTCCTCGGCCGCCGGCGCCCTCGGCTCCCCCGGGCAGGCCAACTACGCCGCCGCCAACGTCTTCCTGGACGCGCTCGCGGCAAGGCGCCGCGCCGAAGGGCTGCCCGCCACCTCGATCGCCTGGGGCGCCTGGGTGCAGCAGAGCGGCCTCACCGCAGAGCTCGGCGAGGCCGACCTGAAGCGCATGCGCCGGGCGGGGATCGAGCCGCTCACCGACGCGCAGGGCCTCGAGCTCTTCGACGCCTGCCTCGGCTCCCCGCGTCCCCTCTGCCTGGCGATCGGGCTGAACCGCGCCGGGCTGCGGACGATGGCCTCCGCCGGCGCCCTGCCGCCGATCCTCTCGGGGCTCGTGCGCGCCGAGACAAGGCGCCGCTCGGCGTCCTCGGGCGAGCTCGCCGCAAAGCTCGCCGCCCTGCCCGAGGAAGAGCGCTACGGGCACGTCCTCGAGCTGGTCCGCACCGAGATAGCGGCAGTGCTCGGACACGGCTCGGCGGCCGCCGTCGATCCCGACAGGGCCTTTTCGGAGATGGGCTTCGACTCGCTCGCGGCGGTGGAACTGCGCAACATGCTCGACAGCACGACCGGCTTGAGGTTGTCGGCGACGACCGTCTTCGACTACCCCAACCCGGCCAAACTGGCCGCCTACCTGTTGTCCGAGGTGAAGCCTGCCGGTGGCGAGGGCGACGGGGGAGAGGCCCGCACGATCGAGGCGGAGTTCGACCGGCTCGAGTCGATCCTCGGGGAGATCGAGTCGGACGAGCAGCGCGAGCAGGCATCGATGCGTCTGCGCAGCCTGCTCGGTGGGTTGCGGGCCGGCGACGAGGAGGACCTCGCCGGGGCGACGGACGAGGAGATGTTCGAGGCCCTCGACAAGGAGCTGGGACAGGTATGAGCAACGAGGCAAAACTCCGCGACTACCTCAAGCGAACGACGAGCGACCTGCGGGCCGCCCGCCGGCGCCTCGACGAGGTTGAGGCACGGAGGAAGGAACCGATCGCGATCGTCGGCATGAGCTGTCGCTACCCGGGCGGCGCCGGATCTCCCGAGCAGCTCTGGGAGCTGCTTGCGGCCGGCGGGGACGGCGTATCCGAGTTCCCCCCGGGTCGCGGTTGGGAGATCGAGCGCGTCTATCACCCCGATCCGGAGAATCCGGGAACCGCCTATACGCGGGAGGGGGGATTCCTGGACGATGCAGCCGAGTTCGACGCCGAGTTCTTTGGCATCGCCCCGCGCGAGGCGGTGGCGATGGACCCCCAGCAACGGCTGCTGCTTGAAGCCTGCTGGGAGGCGCTCGAGGACGCCGGCATCCGTCCGTCGTCGTTGAGCGGGACTCCGACCGGCGTCTTCACCGGCATCGGCTCGCAGGACTACCACATGCTCCAGCCCACCGACCGGCTCGAGGGCTACGGCATCACCGGCAGCTCGAGCAGCGTCGCCTCCGGTCGCATCGCCTACTCGCTCGGCCTCGAGGGCCCGGCGATCACCGTCGACACCGCCTGCTCGACCTCGCTGGTCGCCCTGCACCTCGCCTCCCAGGCGCTGCGGGGAGGGGAGTGCGAGATGGCATTGGCCGGTGGGGTGACCGTGTTCGCCACTCCAGGCGTCTTCGTGGAATTCAGCCGTCAGCGCGTCCTCTCGCCCGACGGCCGCTGCAAGTCCTTCGCCGAGGCCGCGGACGGCGCCGGCTTCTCGGAGGGGGTCGGGGTGGTGGCGCTCGAGCGGCTCTCCGACGCACAGCGCCAGGGCCACCCGATCCTCGCCGTGGTCAGGGGCAGCGCCGTCAACCAGGACGGCGCCTCCAACGGCCTGGCGGCGCCAAATGGTCCCTCGCAGCAAAGGGTGATCCGCCAGGCGCTGGCAAACGCGGGCCTGGAGCCCAAGGACGTCGACGCGGTCGAGGCCCACGGCACCGGCACCACCCTCGGCGACCCGATCGAGGCCCAGGCGCTGCTCGCCACCTACGGCCAGGAGCGCGAGAACGGAGCGCTGCGGCTCGGCTCGATCAAGTCAAACATCGGCCACACCGCTGCCGCCGCCGGCGTCGCCGGGGTGATCAAGATGACGATGGCGCTGCGCGAGGGCCTGCTGCCGCGGACGCTCCACGTCGATGCGCCCAGCTCGCACGTCGACTGGACCGCAGGTCAGGTCGAGCTGCTGACCGAGCAGGAGCCCTGGCAGCCAAACGGCCGACCGCGCCGCGCCGGCGTCTCCTCCTTCGGCATCTCGGGCACCAACGCCCACGTGATCTTGGAGGAAGCGCCGGCGCCCGTTGAGGCAGAGGACAGAGAAGAGGCAGAGCCCCTGCTTAAGGGCCCCGTCCCGCTGCCGCTCTCGGCCAAATCGAAGCCCGCCCTCCAAGACGCCGCCGCCCGCCTCGCCTCCCACCTGCGAGAGCACCCCGAACTGGACCCCACCGACATCGCCCACTCCCTGGCGAAGACCAGAAGCGCCTTCCCCCACAGGGCGGTGCTCCTGGCCACCGAGCCCGAGGAGCTGCTCGGCGAGCTCGACGCCCTCGCCGCGGGCAGGGGCCAGAGCACCCGCCAGAGCGCCGAGCCCCGCCCGGTCTTCCTCTTTGCCGGCCAGGGCGCCCAGCACCCCCGGATGGCATATGAGCTGCACCGCTCCCTGCCCGCCTTCGCCCAGCGCATCGAAGAGTGCGAGCAGGCGCTCGAGCCCTTCGTCGATTGGTCTTTGAGCGAGGTCCTCGCCGACCCCGAGGGCGCCTGGATGCAGCGCCTGGACATCGTCCAGCCGGCGCTCTTTGCGGTGATGGTCTCCCTCGCCCGCCTCTGGCAGAGCTGCGGGGTGAGGCCGGCGCTCCTGGCCGGGCACTCCCAGGGGGAGATCGCCGCCGCCCACATCAGCGGCGCCCTCTCCCTGGACGACGCCGCCAGGGTGATCGCCCGCCGCGGCCAAGCGATGGCGAAGATCGCCGGCAAGGGGGCGATGGCCTCGCTCTCCCTCGCCCCCGAGGCGCTCACCGAGCGCCTTGGCCCCTACGGCCAAAGCCTCTCGCTGGCGGCGATCAACGGCCCCGCCTCGGTGGTCGTCTCCGGGGAGCCCGAGGCGATCGAGCAGCTGCTTGCCCAGTGTGAGGCAGAGGGGCTCAGAGCCCAGCGGATCGCCGTCGACTACGCCGCCCACTCCCACCAGATCGAGGCGCTCAAGGACGAGCTGCTCGAGGCCTTTGCCCCGATCGAGCCGGGGGAGGCCGAGATCGCCCTGCGCTCCACGGTCAGCGGCGAGCAGGTCGAGGGCAAAGAGCTCGGCCCCACCTACTGGTACCGCAACCTGCGCCAGAGCGTCCTGCTCGAGCCCGTCCTCACCACGATGCTGAACGAGGGCAGGCGCGGCTTCATCGAGATCTCCCCGCACCCCGTGCTCGCCTTCGGCGCCACCGAGTGCGCCGATGCGCTCGGCATAACCGACGCCCAGATCCTCTCCACCCTGCGCCGCGAGGAGGGCGGCCCCGAGCGCTTTGCCCGCTCGCTCGCCGAGGCCCACGCCGCCGGCGTCGAGCTCGACTGGGATGCCCTGTTCAGAGGCCGCTCGCCCAAGCGCGTCCCCCTGCCCACCTACCCCTTCCAAAGGCAGCGCTACTGGCTGGAGGGGGGCCTTGGCTCCTCCGATCCGGCCGCGATCGGCCAGGCCCCCGCCGATCACCCATTGCTGGGCTCCACGGTCGAGCTGGCCGGCGAAGGAGGGGAGGGCCTGCTGCTCACCGGCCGCCTCTCGCTGAAGACCCACCCCTGGCTGGCCGAGCACGAGGTCGCCGGCAACGTCCTGCTCCCCGGCGCGGCCTTCGCCGAGCTCGCCCTGAGCGCGGGGGAGAGGGCGGGGGCAGAGCGCCTGGCAGAGCTCACCCTCGCCGCCCCCCTGATCGTCCCCGCCCAGGGGGCGGTGCAGATCCAGCTCAGCGTCTCCGAGCCCTCCGAGGAGGGCGCCAGGGAGATCTCGATCCACTCCCGCCCCGAGGCAGACCCCGAGGGGGAGCCCCAGCCCTGGACCCTGCACGCCACCGGCACGCTCACCGAGGACAGCGCCGAGCCCCCCGCGCCGCTTGCCCAGTGGCCGCCCCAAGGGGCGCAGCAGATCGAGCTGGCCGGCTTCTATGAGGGCCTCGCAGACCTCGGCCTCGCCTACGGCCCCGCCTTCCAGGGCCTCGGCGCCGCCTACCGCAAGGACAATGAGATCTACGCCGAGGTATCGCTTGCGCCCAGGCAACGCGAAGAGGCGGCCTCCTTTGCGATCCACCCCGCCCTGCTCGACGCCGCCCTGCACGCGGGGGCGATGCTGCTGGGCTCTGCGCAAGACCGGAGCCTGCGCCTGCCCTTTGCTTGGAGCGGCGTCTCGATCGCCGCCCAGGGAGCGAGCGAGCTGCGCGTGCGCCTCAGCGAGGCCGGCGAGGGGGCGATCGCGCTCGAGCTCTATGACCAGGCCGGGATCGCGGTCGCGACCGTCGAGTCCCTGCTCACCCGCCCGCTCTCCAGGGACCAGCTGACCCAGCAGCGGGCCCAGACCCCCTATGAGATCCGCTGGAGCGAGGTCGAGCTCAAAGCCCAAGACCGAGAGGACGAGCCGCTGCTTTGGCGGCCGCAGCCAAAGCAGGGCCTGCCCGCGGCAGCCGAAGAGATCGCCCGGGAAGCCCTTGAGCGCCTCCAGGGCTTCCTCGCCGACGCCGACAACGAGGGCAGGAGGCTGGCGATCGCAACCGCAGGCGCGATCGCGACCACCGAGGAGGAGTCCCCCGAGCTCTCCCTCGCCCCCGTCTGGGGCCTCGTGCGCTCCGCCCAGGCAGAGCACCCCGGCCGCTTCGTCCTGATCGACACCGACGCAAGCGAGGCCTCGGGCGAGGCGCTCGCCCGCGCCGCCGCCCAGAGCACCGAGCCCCAGCTCGCCCTGCGCGAGGGCAGGGCGCTCGCCCCCCGCCTGGCGCCCGCCCAAGACGACGCCGACTCGCTGCTGCCCCCGCCGGGCCCCTACCGGCTCGAGTCCTCGGGCACCGGCAGCCTCGACGGGCTCTCACTGGTCTCCAACCCAAGGGCGACGGAGCCGCTCGGCCCGACCGAGGTGCGGATCCAGATGCGCGCCGCGGGGCTCAACTTCCGCGAAGTGATGGTCGCCCTGGGCTTTGCCGTGCCCGGCGAGGCGATGCTCGGGGGAGAGGGGGCGGGAGTGCTCTGCGAGGTCGGCGCAGAGGTCGAGGACCTCGCCCCCGGCGAGCGCGTGATGGGGATGATCCCCGACTCCTTCGGCCCGCTGACGATCGCCGATCGCAGCGCGATCGTCGCGATCCCCGCGGGCCTCTCCCACGAGCAGGCCGCGGCGATCCCAGTCGTCTACACGACCGCTTACTACGGCCTCTTTGACCTGGCCGACCTAAAGCGGGGCGAGCGGGTCCTGATCCACGCCGGCGCCGGCGGCGTCGGCATGGCGGCGATCCAGCTCGCCAAGCGAGCCGGGGCCGAGGTCTTCGCCACCGCCAGCCCCGCCAAGTGGGAGGCGCTGCGCGAGCTCGGCCTCCCCGCGGAGAACATCGCCTCCTCGCGCGATCTCAGCTTCAAGGACGCCTTCCTCGAGGCGACCGGGGGAGAGGGAGTCGACGTCGTTCTCAACTCGCTCGCCAAGGACCACGTCGACGCCTCGCTCGAGCTCCTGCCCAGGGGCGGCCGCTTCCTGGAGATGGGCAAGACCGACATCCGCGACCCCGAAGAGGTCGAGGCAGCCCACCCCAACGTCACCTACAGGGCCTTCAGCACCTTCGAAGCGGGCCCCGAGCGCACCACCGAGATGCTCAGCGAGGTCGTCTCCCGCTTCGAGGCGGGCGAGCTCGACCATTCCCCGCTCGCCGCCTGGGACCTGCGCCGGGCCCCGCAGGCGTTCCGCCACCTCAGAGAGGGCCGCAACACGGGCAAGGTCGTGCTCACGATCCCCCGCCCGCTCGACCCCGACAAGACGATCCTGATCAGCGGCGGCACCGGCATCCTCGCCGCCCGGATCTCCCGCCACCTGATCAGCGAGCACGGGGCAAGGCATCTGCTCTTGGCCAGCCGCTCGGGGGCAAGGGCAGAGGGGGCCGAGGAGCTGAAGCAGGAGCTCACCGAGCTGGGCGCCGAGGTGCGCATCGAGGCCTGCGACGTCTCCGAGCGCACGGCGCTCGAAGGCCTGCTCGACTCGATCCCCTCCGAGCATCCCCTGGGGGCGGTGATCCACGCCGCGGGAGCGCTCGATGACCGCACGCTCGAGAGCCTCGACCCCGAGAGCCTCGCCACCGTCTTCGCCCCCAAGGCAAACGCCGCCCAGCACCTGCACGAGCTGACCAGGGACACCGAGCTCGACGCCTTCGTCCTCTTCTCCTCGGCCGCCGGCGCCCTCGGCTCCCCCGGGCAGGCCAACTACGCCGCCGCCAACGTCTTCCTGGACGCGCTCGCGGCAAGGCGCCGCGCCGAAGGGCTGCCGGCCACCTCGATCGCCTGGGGCCTTTGGGCGACGGCGACCGGGCTCACCTCGGGGCTCGGCGAGGCGGGCGTGGCGCGCATGCGCCGGGTCGGGATCGAGCCGCTCACCGACGCGCAGGGCCTCGAGCTCTTCGACGCCTGCCTTGCCTCAGACCGTCCCCTGGCGGTGGGGATCGGGTTGAACCGGCGGGGCCTCCAGACGATGGCCTCCGCCGGAGCTCTGCCGCGGATCCTCTCGGAGCTTGCCCCCAAGGAATCGAAGCGCCGTACCGCGGTTTCCGGCGCGCTCGCCGCGAAGCTCGCCACGTTGCCGCAGGAGCAGCGCCTGGATCACGTCCAGGAGCTGATCCTCGAGGAGATCGCCGCCGTGCTCGGTCACGGCTCCCCGGCTGCGATCGATCCGGCCAAGGCGTTCAAGGACATGGGCTTCGATTCCCTCGCCGCGGTCGAGCTGAAAAACCGTCTCAGCGCGACGTCCGGGTTGCGCCTGGCGCCGACCGTCGTCTTCGACTACCCGACCCCGGCCAAGCTGGCGGCGCACCTGCTGGACGAGGCGACGGCGTCCGGAGCCGCTACCCAGGCGATCGTCAGGTCTCAGGTGGCGGACGAGCCGATCGCAATCGTCGGCGTCGGCTGCCGCTATCCGGGCGGGGTGCGCTCGGCGGTCGGCCTATGGGAGCTCGTCGCTTCCGGCTCCGATGGCATCGGCCCCTTTCCCGCCGACCGCGGCTGGGACCTCGAACGGCTCTACGACCCGGACCCCGACAGCGCCGGTACGAGCTATGCGCGCGACGGCGGCTTTCTGGACGGAGCGGCCGAGTTCGACGCCGAGTTCTTCGGCATCGCCCCGCGCGAGGCCCTCGCGATGGACCCCCAGCAACGGCTGCTGCTCGAAACCTGTTGGGAGGCGCTGGAGGACGCGGGCATCGACCCCGCTTCGTTGGCCGGGACGTCGACCGGCGTCTTCGCCGGGATCAGCTCGCAGGACTACCAGCTGCTCAACCCCACCCACCAGGCGTTCGTGGGATACGGCTCGACCGGCAACCTGCTCAGCATTGCCTCGGGCCGCGTCGCCTACTCGCTCGGTCTCGAGGGCCCGGCGATGACGGTCGACACCGCCTGCTCTTCCTCGCTGGTCGCCCTGCATCTGGCCGCTCAGGCATTGCGTCAGGGCGAGTGCTCGCTGGCTCTCGCGGGAGGGGTGACCGTTCTCTCGACGCCGGCCGCCTTCATGGAATTCAGCCGCCAGCGGGGGCTGGCTCCGGACGGCCGCTGCAAGTCCTTCGCCGAGGGTGCCGACGGGACGAGCCTCTCGGACGGGGTCGGCGTGGTCGCCCTCGCGCGGCTCTCCGACGCCGAACGAGAAGGCCACCCGGTCCTCGCCGTGGTCAAGGGCAGCGCCGTCAACCAAGACGGCGCCTCCAACGGCCTCACCGCCCCCAACGGCCCCTCCCAGCAGCGGGTGATCCGCCAGGCACTGGCAAACGCAGGCTTGGAGCCCAAGGACGTCGACGCAGTTGAGGCCCACGGAACGGGGACGGTTCTGGGCGACCCGATCGAGGCCCAAGCGGTGCTGGCGACCTACGGCAAGGAAAGGGAGCAGCCGCTGCGCCTCGGCTCGCTCAAGTCCAACATCGGCCACACCCAGGCAGCGGCGGGAGTCGCCGGCGTGATCAAGATGACGATGGCGATGCGCGAGGGCGCCTTGCCCAAGACCCTGCACGTCGACTCGCCCTCGACCAAGGTCGACTGGGAGGCCGGTCAGGTCGAGCTCTTGACCGAGCAGGAGCCCTGGCAGCCAAACGGCCGACCGCGCCGCGCCGGCATCTCCTCCTTTGGCATCTCGGGCACCAACGCCCACGTGATCTTGGAGGAAGCACCGGCCCCCGTTGAGGCAAAGGAAGAAGCAAAGGCAGAGCCCCTCTTTGAAGGCCCACTGCCGCTGGCGCTCTCGGCCAAATCAAAGCCCGCCTTGGCAGACGCCGCCGCCCGCCTCGCCTCCCACCTAAGAGAGCACCCAGAGCTTGACCCCACCGACCTCGCCTACTCCCTCGCAACGACCAGAAGCGCCTTCTCCCATAGGGCGGTGCTCTTGGCCACCGATTCCAAAGAGCTACAGGCTGAGCTCGACGCCCTCGCCGAGGGCAAGGGCCAGAGCACCCAGCAAAGCGCCGAGCCCCGCCCGGTCTTCCTCTTTGCCGGCCAGGGCGCCCAGCACCCCCGGATGGCATATGAGCTGCACCGCTCCCTGCCCGCCTTTGCCCAACGCATCGAAGAGTGCGAGCAGGCGCTCGAGCCCTTCGTCGATTGGTCCCTGAGCGAGGTCCTCGCCGACCCCGAGGGCGCCTGGATGCAGCGCCTGGACATCGTCCAGCCGGCGCTCTTTGCGGTGATGGTCTCCCTCGCCCGCCTGTGGGGGGACTTCGGGGTAAGGCCCGCGCTTGTGGCCGGGCACTCCCAGGGGGAGATCGCCGCCGCCCACATCAGCGGCGCCCTCTCCCTGGACGACGCCGCCAGGGTGATCGCCCGCCGCGGCTCCGCGATGGCGAAGATCGCCGGCAAGGGGGCGATGGCCTCGGTCTCCCTCGCCCCCGAGGCGCTCACCGAGCGCCTTGCCCCCTACGGCCAGAGCCTCTCGCTGGCGGCGATCAACGGCCCCGCCTCGGTGGTCGTCTCCGGGGAGCCCGAGGCGATCGAGCAGCTGCTTGCCCAGTGTGAGGCGGAGCAGCTCAGGGCCCAGCGGATCGCCGTCGACTACGCCGCCCACTCCCACCAGATCGAGGCGCTAAGGGACGAGCTGCTCGAGGCCTTTGCCCCGATCGAGCCAAGGGACGCCGAGATCGCCCTGCGCTCCACGGTCAGCGGCGAGCAGGTCGAGGGCAAAGAGCTCGGCCCCGAGTACTGGTACCGCAACCTGCGCCAGAGCGTCCTGCTCGAGCCCGTCCTCACCACGATGCTGAACGAGGGCAGGCGCGGCTTCATCGAGATCTCCCCGCACCCCGTGCTCGCCTTCGGCGCCACCGAGTGCGCCGATGCGCTCGGCATAACCGATGCCCACATCCTCGCCACCCTGCGCCGCGAAGAGGGTGGCCCCGAGCGCTTTGCCCGCTCGCTTGCCGAGGCCCACGCCGCCGGCATCGAGCTCGACTGGGATGCCCTGTTCAGGGGCCGCTCGCCCAAGCGCGTCCCCCTGCCCACCTATCCCTTCCAAGGGCAGCGCTACTGGATCGACGCGGCGAGCGGCGCCGCCTCGGACCCGGCTGCGATCGGTCAGGGGGCAACCGAGCACCCGCTGCTGGCCTCCAAAGTCACCGTGGCGGGTGGCCAGGGATGCATTTTCACCGGCCGCATCTCGCCCGGGGCCCAGCCCTGGCTGGCCGATCACGCCGTCTTCGGCACGGCGCTGTTCCCCGGCACCGGCTTTGTCGAGCTGGCGCTCGCCGCCGGCCGCGAGGCCGAGTGCGAGCAGCTTCACGAGCTTGCCCTGGAGGCGCCGCTCGTCCTCGACGGACCGGGTGCCGTGCAGATACAGGTCTCCGTCGGAGAGCTCGACGAGCACGGTCGCAGGCCGGTCGCCATCTACTCGCGTCCCGAGCCGGACGCCGGCGCGAGCGCCGACGAGGGCGAGTGGACCCGCCACGCCAGCGGCTCCCTGGCACCGGTGGGTGAGGCGCCCGAGCGGCTGGAGACGTGGCCACCACAGGGTTCCACCGAGATCGAGGTCGGTGACTTCTACGAGCGTCTAGCCGAGCACGGGCTCGAATACGGACCCGCATTCCAGGGCCTGGAGGCAGCATGGCAACTCGACGGAGAGGTCTTCGCCGAGGTCAGCCTCGCCGAGCAGGAGAGCGACGAGGCGACGCTCTTCGGCATCCATCCCGCCCTGTTCGACGCTGCCATCCACTCCGGCGTCGCCCTTGCGGCCGCCGGTGGCGCGATTCCCTCCGCCGGGGAAGGCGACGACGGTCCGTCCGCCATGTGGCTTCCCTTCTCCTGGCAGGGGGTGCAGTTGGTCGTCAACCGGAGCCCCGGCGCTGCGCTCGCGCATCTCCTTCGCCGGCAACAGCTTCGCGATCGCGGCATTCGACGGCGCCGGGGAGCCGGTGGCCCGCGTGGAGTCGCTCGTCTCGCGACCGATCGAGCCGAGCCGACTACAGAGCGCCAGCCGTCCCCTCTATGGGCTCGAGTGGGTCGCCGCCGAGCCGCAGGACACGGCGGAGTCCGAGCTTCGCCTCGCCGTCCTCGGGGACACCACCCCACCGGGGCTCGAGGCCGAGCGCCACGCCGACCTCCATGCCTTCGTGGAGTCGTCTGGGGGGCAGCGCCCCCGACGCGGTCCTCTTCGAGATCCCGGCGGCCTGGCTGGAGGGCGAGGACGTGGCCGCGGCGGCGCGCAAGGTGACCCATTGCGCCCTCTCCCTGATGCGCGAATGGATCGCGCACGAGCGTCTGGGCAGGACCAGGCTGGTGTTCCTCACCCGCGGCGCGATGGCGGCCCGGGACGCGGAGGCGCCCGACCTCGCCCTGGCGCCGCTCTCGGGCCTGCTGCGCTCGGCCGACCTGGAGCAGCCGGGCCGCTTCGGCCTGATCGACATCGATCAGAGCGACGCTTCCCTGGCGGCGTTCCCGGGGGCGCTCGCCCGGCGCGACGAGCCACAGCTCGCCCTGCGCGACGGCGCTTTCCTCGCTCCCCGGATCGTGCGCAGCTCCGCCCCCGACCCCGACCGCGAGCCCGCCATGTTCGACTCCGAGCGGACGGTCCTGATCACCGGCGGAACCGGCGGCATCGGCGCCCAGGTCGCCCGCCATCTCGTCTCCGCCCATGGCCTTCGCCACCTGCTCCTCGTCAGCCGCCGGGGGCAGCAGGCCGACGGCGCCGCTCAGCTCGAGGCGGAGCTGGCCGAGCTCGGGGCGGAGGTCGAGATCGCCGCCTGCGACGTCTCCGACCGCGGCCGGCTCGACGACGTTGATCGAGTCGGTTTCCGCCTCGCACCCGCTGGGAGCGATCGTCCACGCCGCCGGAGCGGTCGACGACGCCACGATCGAGTCGCTGGAGGATGAGCAGGTCGATCGAGTCTTCGCCCCCAAGGTGGACGCCGCCTGGCACCTGCACGAGCTGACCGAGCAGCTCGGCCTCTCGGCCTTCGTGCTCTTCTCCTCCGGAGCCGGAACGGTCGGCAGCCCCGGCCAGACCCATTACGGCGCCGCGAACACTTTCCTCGACGCCCTCGCGGCGCGCCGACGGGCCGCCGGGCTCGCGGCAACCTCGATCGCCTGGGGTCTCTGGCCGCAGGCGAGCGGGCCCACCGCCGAGCTCGGCGAGGCCGACCTTGCTCGCCTCCAGCGCGGCGGCATCGAAGCGATGTCCGACGAGCAGGGGCTGGCGTTCTTCGACGCCGCCCTCGCGGGCGGGCGCAGCTTCTCGCTGGCGATCTGCTTCAACCTCGCCAGTCTGCGCACCCTGGCCCGGGCGGGTTTCGTGCCGGCGATCGCCCGCGGCCTCGTCCGCGTCCCGCCGCGGCGCCGCTCGAGCGGCTCGCTGCGCGAGAAGCTCGCCGGCCTGCCCGAGTCGGAGCGGGAGGAGTTTGTGCTCGGGCTCGTGCGCGAGGAGGCGGCGACGGTGCTCGGCCACGAGTCGCTCGACGCCGTCGACCCCGGACGCAACTTCACCGAGATGGGCTTCGACTCGCTCGGTGCGGTCGAACTGTCCAATCGGCTCGAGGTCCGCACCGGGCTGTCGATGCGGGCGACCCTGGCCTTCGAGTACCCGACCCCGGACTCCCTTGCCGCCCACATGCTGGCCGAGGCGTCCGGCGGCGGGGCCAAGCCCGGCGCGCGCCCAGAGGAGCAGCTCGACGAGGCGGGACCCATTGCGGACGGCTCGATCGGCTCGCTCTTTGTGCAGGCGCGGCGGCAGGGCAAGGAGCTCGAGTTCGTCGAGCTGCTGAGGTCGGCCTCGTCATTCTGCGAGAGCTTCGACACCCCGCTCCCGCCCGACCGGGCGCCGGCGCCGGTCTCCCTCGCCGAGGGAGCTTCGAAGCCGAAGCTGATCTGCATCGCGACGGCCACGCCGATGTCGGGCGCGCACGAGTACATGCCGCTCGCCAGGGAGCTCGACGGCTGCCGCGACGTGCTGGCGCTGCCCCAGAGCGGCTTTGTCCCGGGCGAGCCCGTCCCGGCCAACCTCGACATCGCCGTCGCGACCCTGGCCGACTCGGTCCTCGCCGCGGCGGACGGACAGCCGTTCGCGCTGCTCGGCCACTCGACCGGCGGTCTCTACGCTCACGCCGTCGCCGCCCGGCTCGAGGCCGGGGGAGACGCGCCCGCGGGGCTCGTCGTCGCCGACGCCTACAGGCAGGTCGAGACCGGAGTCGTCGACCCGCTGGCGGCGGCGGTCTTCGCCGTGGTCGAGGAGAGCGAGACGGTCAACACCACCCGCCTCACCGCGATGGGCGCACACCTACAGCTGCTCTCCGAATGGAGCTTCCGGGAGCTGGCGACGCCGGTCCTGTTGGTGCGCTGTAGCGAGCCGCCGCCCGGCACGCCCGCCGACGCCGAGTGGCGGGCCGCATCCTGGGGTGGTTCCGAGGTCGAGGTTCCCGGCAATCACTTCTCGATGATGCAGGAGCACGCGGAGGAAACCGCGCGGGCGATCGACGAGTGGCTCGAGGGGCTGGCGCACGGAGGCGCGGGAAAGTGCTGAAGCCACCCCCTGATACGCTGGCGTTTACTGCCGCGGGAAGGCAGGAAATTGAGCAGGGCGTGGTTCCGCCGGGAAGGGACGCATTGGTCTATTGGGAGGCTTCGCGGATTCGTTCGGTGCTGCCTGAAGGCACCTGGCTGCGTGCCGTCGCGCTCGCAGTCGCATTGGCGGGCGTTGCGCTGCTCCTCGGCGTGCTCCCGGCTCGAACGCTCGCCTCGGTACCGGCCTCCGGGCGTGCGTGGGAGCTGGTTACCCCCAGGGAGCCGACGTCCGGCGTGCCCAACTGGATCGTCCCGATGGGGGAGAGCGGGGACACGCTTGCCTACCGGACGCTCGGCCCCCCGCCCGGTTCGCCATCCGGCTCGCTGCTGGGTGGGGCAATCGCCCGGCGGGGTCCGACCGGGTGGTCCAGCGAAGCCCTCGGTTTTCCCTTCTCCATCTTCACGACCAACATCTTTTCCCTGCTCGCCCCGGAGGCTTTCGGCACCTTCAGCGAAGATTTCGACACGGCGCTGTGGCTCGCGACGGTGCCGCTGACGCCGGCCAGCCCGCCGGAAGGGCAGCTCGGCCTCTACAGAGTGGTCGGCAGCGGCGCCCCGCAGTTCATCGCCTCGATCGGGAAAAGCTCGACCTACGGATTTCGCGGCTTCGCCGACATGTCGCGCGACGGGGAAGCGGTGGTCTTCTCCACGGCGGAACACCTTCTGCCCGGCGACGCGGGACGCACCTCCGGAGAATCGGTCTACGCATGGCGGGAGGGCGTTTTGCGCCAGATCGACCTCGGTGCCGGAGGGGCCCTGCTGTCGACCTGTGGATCGACGGTTTCTCATGCGAACGGGATGTCGGTCTCCGGCCAGCGTGTGTTCCTCACCGCGCCCGCGACGAGTGGGTGCGAAGGGACGAAGAGGGTCTACCTGCGAGACCTGAAAGCCGGCACGACCACCGAGATATCGGCGTCGCAATGCACCCGCAGCGACTGCAACGCCGCCCAGGACGTCGTCTTCGAGGGCGCGACGCCGGACGGGAGCAGCGCGTTCCTGGTTACCGCGCAGCAGCTCACCAACGACGACGAAGACGAAGGCCGGGACCTGTACCGCTACGACGTCGGCTCTGGCCAGCTTCATCTGCTCTCCGGCGGCTCGCCGGAAGCGAGCGGACAGGTCAACGAAGCGGTTGTGTACCCGTCCGACGACGGTTCCCGCGTGTATTTCCGCGCCACCGGGGTGATGGTCCCGGGGGAAACGAACGCCGAACAGAAGCTCTTTCTCGCCGACGGTGGCGGCATGCACCTGGTGGCGATCGCCGACTTCCCGGGCAAAGCGGAAATCCAGCTTTCGCAGAGCGGAACCAGGGCGGTTTTCGTGACGACGACGAACGTCCTCGAAGCCGATACGGACAGCAAGCAGGACGTCTACCTGTACGACGCGGGCGAAGGCCTGGTCAGGAGGATCTCCGCCGGGCCGTCCGGGGGCGACGCCGCATTCGATGCGAATCTGAAGTCGAGCCTTCCCTACAACGAACTCCAGGACGGGAACGAACGGCCCGTCTACGGCATAGACGCGAGCGGCAATCGAGTCGTCTTCATCACCGCCGAGCCACTCGTCGCGGCGGACGTCAACGAACAGCCCGACGTATACGAATGGCACGACGGTGAGCTGGGACTGGTCAGCTCCGGAAGCGAAGAAGTCCCCGTCGAATTCGGCGGCATCAGCCGTGACGGGAAGACCGTGCTGTTCGAGACCACCGCCACGCTCACCTGGCAGGACGAAGACGGCGGCGATACCGATTTCTATGCCGCGCGCCTCGGCGGCGGCTTCCCGCAGCCGCACGAGCCGCCGGTGTGCGAAGGCGCAGCCTGCGCTTCGACGGCGCGGCCTTCGCTCCCGAGCCCGGCCACCGCCGCCGCGGGCAGCGGACAGCCCCGGCGGATTCGCCTGCTCCGGATCAGGTCCCGCGGCGCCGGCAAGGCGATCGGCTCGAGGACCCTGCTCTTCGTCTCGGTGCCCAAGCCGGGTCTCGTCACGGCGTCGGTCTTCGTGCGTCGCCACGGCAAGAAGCTCCTGCTGGCGGTGGGCCGGCGGGGCGTCGTGCGACCTGGAAAGGCGGCGATCAGGCTGCGTCTCACGGGCGTCGGCCGCCGCCGGCACGGCGGGGGCCTGCGCAGGGGCCGCCTCGCGATTCGCCAGCCCGGGGTGCGGGGGCTCTCGCGTCGGGTGAGGCTGAGCCTGGGCGGTGCGAGATGAGAAGGCGATGGATCGCCGCATCCAGTCTGGTCGGGGTTCTTGCCCTGCTCGCCGCCGTCGTCCCGATGGCGGCTGCGGCGGACTTCGGCATCGTGCCCGGCAGCCTCGAAGTCAAGACGCTCGACGGCGAAGGCAACCCCGATACGCGCGCCGGCGTTCACCCCGACCATCTCCTGCTCAGCTTCCGGCTCGTCGCCGTCGGCACCGGAACGAGCGCCCGTGACTACGTATTCGAATTCGATCCGGGCCTGGCGGGCAGCTCGAGTGGCGGCCCCCTCTGCGCGCGCACGGTCTATGAAGAAGAATCCTGTCCGGCCGACACCCAGGTGGGCGTCTTCACGTCCGAATCGAACGGCAAACCGCGCAGCGAAAAGCTGTACGCCATCGCTCCCGCCCCGACGCAGATCGCCGCGTTCGGGCTGAAGCCGTTCTGGAAGACCGAATTCGAAATGGGCCTGAGGCCGACGGATTACGGCCTCAGGCTCCAGACGACGCAACTCCCTCAATTCGCGTCCGACCTGGCCGAAATCGAACTGTGGGGAATACCGGCGGATCATCTCAGTCCGCCCCCGCCCGAACGAGCTGCCCTGCTGACGACCCCGACGCGCTGCGGCTCACTGGGGGTCACGGCCCACACGCGTTCATGGGAAGCGGACGCGCCGTGGCTCAGCGAAACGGCGCAGACGCCGCCTTTCACCGGTTGCGAGAGCCTGCCGTTCGGCCCGCGGCTCGGCTTCGAGCTGAGCGACCGGACCGCGGATTCGCCGACCGGGGCGAAGGTCGCCCTGAACGTACCGGCGCCGGCCGGACCGGACGACGCGGTCGGCGCTCAGGTGAAGGACGCGAGAATCGACCTGCCCCCGGGGGTGACCGTCTCTCCCGGCGGAGTGGAAGGGCTCGAGGCCTGCCGCGACTCTCAGTTCGCGATCGGCGAGGAAGTCCGCCGCCGGCTGCCCGCCCCGCTCGCGGATCGGCTCAGCCGAAATATCCACGCCGCAGTTCAGCGAGCCGCTCAGCGGAGCCATCTATCTCGGCGAGGAACATCCGGGGGAGCGTCTTCGCCTGTTCGTCGATGTCAGTCTGCGGGGGACCGAGCTGAAGCTGCTCGGCAAGCTGAGCAGCGATCCGCAGACCGGTCAGCTGGCGGCGGTGCTGAGCGATCTCCCGCAGGTCTCGTTCAGTCGCATCGGCCTGAGCTTCGACGGCGGCTCGCGGGCGCTGCTGGCGACTCCGCTTTCCTGTGGCCCGGCAACCGCGCGCGGGCACTTCGTGCCCTACTCGGGGTCGAGCGCCGTCGACTCCTCGGTGAGCGTGGACATCACCGGCGCCGGAGGCACCTCCTGTCCGGCGAACCTGCCGTTCGCGCCCAGCGTGACGACGGGCAGCACGGAGGCGCAGGCCGGACAGGACACCGGCTTCGTGCTGACCCTGGTCAGGCGGGACGAGGAACAGCTCACCAGGCGGTTCTCGGTGACGCTTCCGGCCGGCGTGAGCGCTGCGCTTGGATCGGTCGAGCCCTGTCCGGGCGCCGCGGCGGCGAGCGCGGCCTGCCCCGCCGGCAGCAGGATCGGCTCGGCGATTGCCGAGTTCGGCTCCGGCCCCGACCCGGCGCTGATGCGCGGTGACGTCTTCCTGACCGACGCCTACCGAGGCGCGCCGTTCGGCCTCGCGATCGCCTTTCACGCCGCCCTGGGCCCGTTCGATCTCGGCAACGTGCAGGTGCGGGGCACGCTGGACGTCGATCGGCGAACCGGGCAGGTCACGATCTCGACCGACTCGCTGCCCTCGGTGGTCGAGGGCATTCCGGTCCGCTTCAGGACGATCGGCATGGACCTCGACCGCCCCGGCCTGCTGCGCAATCCGACCTCCTGTCAGCCGGACGAGGTCGCTGCGGCCGTGCACGCGCTCGACGGCCGCGTGGTCTCGGTCGCGAGTCCGTTCGCCGTCAGCGGCTGCGACCACCTGGCGTTCCGGCCGCGCCTCGGCTCGGCGCTGATCGGCCGGCGACTGCGCGCGGGCGGCCACCCCGGCCTGCGGCTCTCGGTGCGGATGGCGAGGCGCGGAGCGAATCTGGGCCGGTTCAGGATCAAGCTTCCACGGGTCCTCGGGTTCCACGCCGGCGGCGTCAGGGCGATCTGCGCGGGCGAAGACGCGGTCGAAGGCGCCTGCACGAGCAGCTCCCGGGTCGGAACCGCCATCGTCAGGACGCCGCTGCTGAAGCGACCGCTCCGGGGCCCGCTCTACCTTGCGCAGCCGGCGGGCGACGGCCTTCCCGGTTTTGCCGGCAGCCTCGGGGCGATGGGCGTGAAGCTCGACGTCGTGGGCAGGACGCTGCGGCGGCGGGGCCACCTGCTGACGGAAGTCGCCGGCCTGCCGGACATGCCGATCTCGAGCTTCACGATGCGGATCGGCGGCGGCAAGTCGGGGCTGTTCGCGCTGCGGAGCGGTCTCTGTAGGAAGGGGCGTCCTCGTCACCTGAGCAGCCCGGCGGTCGCCGAGGCGCAGAACGACGCCTACCGCCTGGAGCGCGTGCCCCTGCACCTGGCCAAGAACACCTGCGGGGGCAGGCGCCGGTGAGCAAGCCTTCCAGGCAAAGGGCCGGTCGCCCGAGCAGCTCCGCCCGGCTGGGGGCGCTGGGGGCGTTCGTCGCGCGCCGACCGCGGCTCGTGGTCGGCGTCTGGGTCGCGCTGATGCTCGTGCTCGGGGTGCTCGGGTACGACCTCGGCAGCAGGTTGCAGGGGCATCCGCTCTACATCGACGGAACCGCGCCGCAACGGGCGCACGAGATCACGCTGCGGAAGTTCGGCAGCGACGAAAGCATGGTCGTCGCGCTGCGCGGCCCGCGCGCGGCGGTCGAGCGCCAGGGACGCAGGCTGGCGGCCGCGGTCGAGACGCTGCCCGACACCCTGGTGATCTCACCGTGGTCGGCCGACACGCCGATCTCCGGGCTGAGGCCGAAGCCGGGGGTCGCGGGGATCGTGGTCCGGGTCGGGCACCGCAGCGAAGAAGACCTCGGACGCATGCTCGAGCTCGTGGAAGGGCGGATCGACAGGACCGTGACTCCGCCGGTGCACGCGAGCGTCGCCGGGTTGCCGAAGGTGTTCGACTCCTATACCGAAGCCGCCGATGACGCCGCCAAGAAGGGCGAGCTGATCGCCATACCGATCCTGTTGATCGTGCTGCTGCTCGTCTTCCGCTCGGTTCTGGCGGCGCTGATCCCGATCGTCATCGGCGCCGCCGTCGTCGCCGGGGCCGAGGGCGTCATGCGCCTCCTGCTCGGGTCCTTCGCGATCGACGCCTTCTCGCTCGGGGCGGTGGGGATGATGGGGCTCGCGCTCGGCGTCGATTACTCGCTGCTGGTCGTGTCGCGCTTTCGCGAGGAGCGACACAAAGGCGACCTGGCCGGCGCCGTGCAGGTCACGGTCGAAGCGACGGGCCGCTCGATCCTGCCGGCCGGGTTCGGCCTCCTGCTGGCGATGTTCGTCGCTTCGCAGATCCTTCCCGGCGCGGCGATCCAGTCGAGTGCGCTGGCGATCATGATCGCGACCGTGCTCAGCATGTTCTCGGCGCTCTGGGTCGCGCCGGCGGCGCTGCTCCTGCTGGGGGACAACCTCGATCGCTGGTCGTTGCCGCAGCGCTTCGCATTGCGGGGCGCTCCCCTGCGGCTCTCGGCCCGGATCTCACGCAGTCCCTTCGCCGCCGGCGCGATCGTCCTGGTCGTCCTCGTCCTCGGCGGCCTCGCCGCGACGCTCGACTCGGCCGTCGCCACTCCCGAGCTCCTGCCGCCCGACTCGTCGGGACGGATCGACGGCGAAGAGGTCGAGCGGGATCTCGGGCCCGGCTGGCTGGCGCCGATCGAAGTGGTCGTGAACGACCGCGGCGAGCCGATGACCTCACCTGACCGAATGCACTCGCTGGTGGCCTTCCAGAAGCGCGTCGAAGGCGATGGCGGCGTGCAGACGATGGCCGGATTCAGTCAGATCCAGCACGCCGTGAAGCCGCTGAACGGCTTCGAAGAGCGACTGGCGAGGCAGAACAAGGAAGGCTCGCGGCTGAGCAGGGGCCTCGCTCGCGCCGGTGCCGCCGCGGGCGGCGACGGCCTGCACGAAGCGGCGACGGGCGCCGGCCGGCTCGGCTCCGGCGTCCAGGCCTCGGCCGCGGGCGCCGGCCTGCTCGTGCAGGGCCTCGACAAGGCGCACACCGGCTCGAGCCAGCTCAGCCAGGGTCTGGAGCGGGCGAGCACCGGCAGCGGCCGGCTTGCGGACAGCAGCGACGAAGTCAGCTCCGGCGCCGGGCGCCTGGCGGAAGCGCTCAGCGGCAGCCGCAAGCAGGTGAACGAAACGAACGGAACCGTGCACGCGATGAAGAACGCCATGCGCCTCGGCGAACAGCGGCTGAACGACGCGCGGAGCCCGCTCGAAGGGGCCGAAGACCGGCTTGCCGAGGCCTGGCAGGCAATTCAGGGGATGACGACGGGGAAGGCCGATGCCGAGTACGGGTCCGCGCAGAAGGCGGTGAGGGAAGCGACCGAATTGCTCACCGGCGCGGAACCCGAAAGCGACCGCTCCGGCGAAGGGGTCGGCACCGGCATCGCGCGTGCGCAGCATCAGTTCGAACTCGGCCTCTACCTGGCGGGGAAGATGGGCGAAAGCAACGACGAAGCCGCGAAGAACACGGACAAGCTCGCCGACGCGTCGCGCAAGCTCGACCGCGGCGTCGAAAGGCTGGCGGACGGCACCAGGCAGATGTCCGAAGGCGTGAGCCGCCTCAGCGGCGCGGGCCAGAGGCTGTCGCCGGCGCTGAGGCGCCTGGGCAAGGGCACCGAATCGCTTGCGAGCGGTCTCAGCCGGCTGGGGGCCAAAGCCGGCGATCTCGCCGCCGGCCTGAGCGGCGGGGCGCAGAGCCAGGAATCGCTTGCCGCGGCCCTCCGCCGCATGGGCTCGCAGGTCGCCGCCCAGTCGCGGAGCGGCGACTCCAATCTCGACCGCCTCCACCGGCGCTCCCCGGGGCTTTTCGATTCCGGCTACTTCTACCTCGCGGGGCTCGACGGCGGCGGCCGCGAAGGGCGCAATCGCGCCAGCCTGATGATCGATCTCGATCAGGGCGGGCACACCGCGCGCATGATGGTGATCCCGCGTTACACCGTCACCACCTCGCAGGGGAGGGAAACGCTTAGCCGGGTGAGCGCCGACGCGCGCAGGCTCGCCGGTGAAACCGGCGCCGAAGTCGCGGTGGGCGGACTCAGCGCAAGCCAGATCGAGATCGATCACGCCTTCCGCGATCGGACCGCGCTGGCGCGAATCGCCCTGATGCTCGTCTCGCTGATCGTCCTGATCCCCGTGCTGCGGTCGCTGATCGTCCCGGTCATCGCGATGTTCGTCAATCTGCTCACCGTCAGCGCCAGCCTCGGGTTCCTCGCCCTGATGTTCAACCACTCGCTGCTCGGCGGTCCCGGCTATGTCGACTCGACGGTCATTCCGGCGATGGTGATGGTCATCTTCGGGCTGGCGATCGACTACGAGGTCTTCATCTTCGCCCGCATGCGCGAGGAATACATGCGCACGGGATCGTCCGAGGCGGCGATCGAGAACGGGTTGCTCCAGACGGCGCCGGTCGTCACCGGGGCCGCGATCATCATGATCGCCGTGTTCCTCTCCTTCTCGCTGTCGAGCTTCGTCACCCTGCGCGACTTCGGGGTCGCGCAGGCGACGGCGGTCTTCATCGACGCCTTCATCGTCCGCCTGATCATCGTGCCGACGATCATGCGGGCGCTGGGCAGGTGGGCATGGTGGATGCCGGGCTGGCTGGACCGGCTCGTTCCCGGGGGCAGAGCGCTGCCCGGCTCCGAGCGGGCGGCGGGCTGAGCGGTGCTGCTCGAGACCCATCGCTGGGGCGAGGGCCGGAGCGAGGCGGTCGTCTGCCTGCACGGCGTCACCCAGCACGGTCGCGTATTCGCCGGCCTGGCCGAGCGGCTCGCGGCGGGCGGCCGCTCGGTCGTCGCGGTCGATCTGCGCGGGCACGGACGGTCGGGCGACGAGCCGCCGTGGGATTCGAGGACCCACGCCGACGACGTCCTGGAGACGATCGATGCCGCGGGCGTGGAGACGGCGACCTGGGTCGGACACAGCTTCGGGGGCAAGGTGGCGGCGGAGCTCGCCGCGCGGGCGCCGGAGCGAACCGAGCGGCTCGTTCTGCTCGACCCGGCGATCGGTCTACCGCCGGCGACGGCGCTGCGCAGCGCCGAAATCGATCGGCTCGACTGGAGCTTTGCCACCGTCGATGGAGCGCTCAACGCGATGTACTCCGGCGACTCGATCGCGATTGCCCCGCGGGAGACGATCGCCGGCTTCGTCAGGGACGACGTTCGCAAGGGGCCGGACGGCCGCTTTCGCTTCAGCTTCTGCCCCTCCGCCGTGGTCGTCGCGTGGAGCGAGATGACGCTGGCGCCGCCCGCCGTCGCCGAGTGCCCGACCTTGCTCGTGACGCCGGAGGTGCCGCGTTTCGAGGGCGGCGACCTGGAGAAGCGGTACCGGGAGGCGTTGGGGGAGGCGCTGACCCTGGTCAGGGTTCCCGGCGGCCACAACGTGCTCTGGGAGTCCCCGGGGGAGACCGGCGCCGCGATCGAGGCCTTCCTGGAAGCCACCGGGTCGTCCCAGCTTGCCCGATAATTCGGGCCATGCCGGGAGAGGAGTGGGCGACGGACAGACAGCGGGTCGAGGCGTATCTCGCCCGGGCCGACGAGTTCCCGCACCGGATCGAGGGCGAGAGCGTCCTGCTGGAGCAGATCCCGCCCGACGTGAGCCGTGTCCTCGACCTCGGCACCGGCGGCGGTCGCCTGCTGGCAATGCTTCGGGCCGGCCGTCCCCGGATGCTGGGTGTGGGCCTCGATTTCTCCGAGCTGATGCTGGCGGCGGCGCGCGAGCGCTTCGCCGGCGACCAGCGGATCGAGCTGGTCGAGCACGACCTCGACCGCCCGCTGCCTGTGCTCGGCCGTTTTGACGCCGTCGTCTCCTCGTTTGCGATCCACCACCTGGAGCACGAGCGCAAGCGGGCGCTCTACGCCGAAGTCTTCGAGTTGCTGGAGCCGGGCGGGGTCTTCGCCAATTTCGAGCACGTCGCCTCGCCGACCGAGCGCCTCCATCGCGCCTTCTTCACGGCGATCGGCGAGCCGGTCGAGAACGAGGACCCGTCCGACCGCACGCTCGACGTGGAGACGCAGCTCGAGTGGCTGCGCGGGCTCGGCTTCGACGACGTCGACTGCTATTGGAAGTGGCTCGAGATGGCGCTGCTGGTCGGCGTCAAGCCCGCGGCAGGGCGATGAGCGCCCCTGCCGGGCAGGGCGCGGAGGGCCCCGAGCGGGCGGTCGATGAGCTGGTCGCCTTCCTCCGCGACCTGCGGCTCGAGGTCGGGGGCACGATGCGCTCCTGGGCGGTGCCGAAGGAACCCTCGATGGACCCGGCGGTCAAGCGCCTGGCGATCGAGGTCGCCGATCACGACGTCTCCTACAGCGATTTCGAGGGCGAGGTGGACGGCGGCAGGGTGAAGATCTGGGATCGGGGCAACGAGCAGGGGGGTCGGGTGCCCTGGCCGGAGGCGCTGGAGCGCGGGCACGCGGTCTTCGTCCTGCACGGCGAGAAGCTGCGCGGCGGCTTCGCGCTACAGCGCACCCGCGGCGGCGAGAAGCCGCAGTGGCTGCTGATCAAGCGCCGCGAAGCGGACCGGGCCTGAGCCGGGCCTACTCGCGGCCGGCGGCGAAGGCGTGGGCGATCGCGAAGTAGTCGAATGGCCGCAGGACGGTGGTCCCATCGGCGCGGCGCAGGTAGCGGGCCTCCAGCTCGTCGGCCTCGACGTGCGAGTCGAGTCGCAGCCCGTGGGCGGCGAGGACGGCCTCGATCCCGTCCGCGGGGATGCCGCTGCGCATCTCCTCGCCCTTGCCGGCGACGAGGGACATTCCCTTCGATGCCCCGTAGTAGGACTCGGGGTTCGCGAAGGCGTCCTCGAAGACGTAGTCGAAGAGCAGCGACGTGCGAGCGGAGCTGTGCGCCGCCACCTGGTCGAAGAGGTCGAAGACCGCCTGCGGCGGGATGTACATCGCGACGCCCGAGAGGACGAAGAGGGTGCGCATCGAGAGCTCGTACCCGTGCTCGGCGAGCCGGTCGAGCAGGTTCTGGTGCGTGAAGTCGACCTCGACGAAGGTGACGCCGGAGGGCTCCGACCCGAGCGCCCTGGCGAGCCGTGCGCGCTTGTCGCGCTGGGTGGCCGGGTGGTCGACCTCGAGCACCTGCACGCCGCCGAGGCTCTCGCGCATGCGGTAGGCGCGGGTGTCGTAGCCGGCGCCCAGGATCACGATCCGGTCGAGCCCGGCGGCGACCTCGCGGCGCACGACCGCGTCCATGTGGTGGATGCGGCCGATCGAGTACCCGAGGGCGCCCGGGGTTTCGCGCTCGCCGACGCGGATGACGATCGGATGGAGCAGCCGGAAGCGCGGCGCCATGTATTTGCCGTCGCGCCAGCGCAGCATCCGCCGCGCGATCGGGTCCTCGATCCGCACCCCGGGGTCGCGCTCGCTCCCTGCGACGCAGACGCCCGAGAGCACCGCCGCCGCGGTGGCCGACGGCCGCTTGGTCCCCTGCCCCATCGCCATTGCCGGCATTATCTCGCGCCGGCGCGGCGTCTTGGCAAGTCAGCCGGTCTGTTCGGTCGGCCGCACGAGCAGCTCGTTGACGCAGACCCGGGCGGGGCGGGTGACGGCGTAGGCGATCGCGTCGGCGATGTCCTCGGACTCGAGGATCTCGATGCCGGCGAAGCGGTCGCGCACCCGCTCCCTGACGCCGTCGCGCAGGTGGTCGGTCAGCTCGGTCGCGACGGCGCCGGGCTCGATCAGGGTCGAGCGCACGCGGCGGCCGGCGAACTCCTGGCGGAAGGACTCGCTGAAGGCGCCGACCCCGTGCTTGGTCAGGTTGTAGACGCCGGAGCCGGCGCGGGCGACGCGGCCGGCGACGGAGCTGATGTTGACGACGTCGGCGCAGCCGCGCTCGGAGTCCGCGGCGGCGGCCAGCAGGTGGGGGAGGGCGGCGTGCGTGGTGTTGACCAGGCCCTTGAGGTTGAGGTCGATCATCCGCTCCCATTCCTCGGTCGGCGCGTCCTCGATCGGGCCGAGCAGCATCACGCCGGCGTTGTTGACGAGGATGTCGAGCCGGCCGAGCTCGTCGACGGTGCGCTCGACCGCGTCCACCGCCTGCGCCTGCTCGGTGATGTCGGAGCGGATCGCCAGCGCGGTGTGCCCCGCGCCGCCGATCTCCGCCGCCAGCCGCTCGAGCCGTTCCAGCCGCCGCGCCGCCAGCGCGATCTTCGCGCCCTCGCCGGCAAGCGCCCGCGCGGTCGCCTCGCCGATGCCGCTGCTGGCGCCGGTGATCAGCGCCACGGTCCCGTCCAGTGAGTTCGCCATCGCCTTCCTCCCTCGAGTGCCTTGCTCCCACGCTACTCCCCGTCTGACACGGATGGATAACTTGCGGTCCGTGAGGCCGACGATCGACGAGCTGACGATCGCCGACCCGCCGGCCGCCTGGTCGGCGCTCGGGTTCGAGCTGGAGGGGGACGTCTGCGTCGTCGGCGACGTGCGGATCCGCCTGACGGGAACGGACGCGGGCCGCGGGCTCGCCGGCTGGTCGCTGCGCGGGGTCGAGGGCGTCGAGCTCGACGGGCTGCCGACCTCGCGCTCGGACAGCGAGCCGCTCGCGGCGGCGCCCGCGCAGCCGAACGGCGTCGCCGCGCTCGACCACGTCGTCGCGATCACCCCGGCCCTGGAGCGCACCGTCGCGGCGCTGGAGCGGGCCGGACTCGACCTGCGCCGGATCCGCGAGCAGCCGACGCCGGCCGGCGCGCCGCGGCAGGCCTTCTTCCGCCTCGGCGCGACGATCCTCGAGGTCGTGCAGGAGCCGGCTGAGGTGGTCGAGCGCGACGGCGCCGACCGTTCCGCGTTCTTCTGGGGCCTCGCCTTCGCCGCTCCCGACCTCGACGCGACCGTCGCCGGTCTCGGCGACCGGGTGAGCGAGATCCGCCCGGCCGTCCAGCCCGGCCGCCGCATCGCCACCCTGCGCCGCTCCGCCGGCCTCGCCCTGCCGGTGGCGCTGATCAGCCCGAAGTGATGAGTCGCGCCGGGGACGAGCGGCCCACCGGGACGCGCCGCGCGGTCGCGGTCGGCGCGCTCGGGACGATCATCGAGTGGTACGACTTCAGCCTCTACGTCTTCCTGGCGCCGATCTACGCTCGCGTCTTCTTTCCCGCGGAGGCCGGACTGGACGGAGTGGTGATCACGCTCGCGGTCTTCGCGATCGCCTACCTGGCGCGGCCGGTGGGCGCGATCGTCTTCGGCCACTTCGGCGACCGGATCGGCCGCCGCGGGGCGCTGCTCGCGTCGGCCTCGATCATGAGCGTCGCCCTGCTGCTCAACGGCCTGCTGCCGAGCGAGGCGAGCGCCGGCATCGCCGCGCCGATCGGGCTCTTCCTGCTGCGCCTGGCGATGGGCTTCGCCGTCGGCGGCGAGTACTCGGGCATCCTCGTCTACCTGCTCGAGACCGCGAGCGCCCGCACTCGCGGCCTCGTCGTCAGCCTCGCCCCGGCCGCCTCGGGGGTCGGCACCCTGCTCGCCGTCGGCTGCACGGCGATCGTCAGCGCCGCGCTCAGCCAGCAGCAGCTCGACGACTGGGGCTGGCGCATCCCGGTGCTGTTCGGCGCCGTGCTGGCGACGGCGATCCTCGGCCTGCGCACCTCGCTCGCCGAGACGCCGGCCTTCCGCGAGATGCGCGCCGCCGGCGAGGTCTCCACGCACCCGGTCCGCGACGCGCTCGTCAACGCGCGCTGGGCGGTCTTCGTCGCCTTCGCCCTCTCTGCGGTCGGCTCGATCGCCTACTACCTGGGCATCACCTACATCCCGACCTTCCTCGAGTCCTTCGGCGACGTCTCGCACGGCGACGCGCTCGCCTGGTCGACGATCGCGACCGCCGTCTATGTGCTCGTCACGCCGCTGGCCGGCTGGTGGGCGGACGCCGGCGGCAGGCGGCTGACGCTGACGATCACGGCGCTGCTGCTCGCCGCCGGCTCGATCCCGCTGTTCGTGCTGCTGATCGGCAACCCGGCGGGCGTGCAGCTCGGGGCGACGGTGGCGCTGGCGATCGGCGTCGCAGTCTGGGTCGCGATCGCATCGGTCGCGATCCCCGAGCAGTTCGGCGCCGAGGACCGCTTCAGCGGCCTCGCCGTCGGCTACAACATCGCCACGGCGATCTTCGGCGGGCTCTCGCCCCTGCTCGCCACCCTGCTCGTCCGCGCCAGCGGCTGGGACTTCGCGCCCGGCCTGATGCTCGCCGTCGTCGCGATCGCCGCCCTGCCCGTGATCCGCGGCCTGCCCGAGACCGCACGGCGTCCGCTGCGCGACGGGCAAACCGCTCCGCGGTAGTGTCTTCGCGACGTGGCCGACGCACCTGGACCAATCACGGGTCGCTGTCTGTGCGGCGGGGTGACCTTCAGCGTCGACGCGGAGCCGGTCTGGCAGGGGGTCTGCTACTGCTCGAACTGCCAGCGCCAGACCGCATCGGCGTTCTCACCGATCGTCGGCGTGCCGAGCAAGGCGCTCACGGTGGAGGGCGAGACGCTCGCCTCGTTCAAGACCGCCAGCGAAGCCTACGAGAGCACGACGGAGCGGCACTTCTGCTCGACCTGCGGCTCGCCGATATTCAGCACGATCGAGTCGATGCCGGAACTTGCCTTCCTCAAGGCCGGGGCGATCGACGATCTCTCCTGGTTCGAGCCAACGGCCGAGATCTGGACCCGCTCGGCGCAGCCCTGGGCACCGCACTTCGAGGGCGTCCCCCGCCATGAGCGAATCCCCGGCTGACTGAGGGCCCAGGACGAGGCTGAGATAGCTGTACGCACTGCGGGTCCGGCGCGCGACGACCCCCACGCGTTTCCGCCGCTCCCCCCACTATGGTCCCAACCACATAAATGGGGCCGCGTGCTAGCAACACCGGCCCCGTGGCGACCGGCTCAGTTGGCACCAGGCCGATCGCAGCGGGAACGGTATCTACGTGCCGGCTCCAAGAAAGCAGCGACCCGCCGCGGTGATGACGCGAACGGGCCGCCTAACCAAAAGGAGGATGTATCTCCAATGGCTATTCCAAAGGGTATGACCTGCACGGAGGCGGACTTCGACATCCCCGCCGTCCAGGACGAAGAGGCGGAGCGGGTCGTGCTCGAGTTCCTGCTCGACCGGCACCCGGCCCAGCTCACCATCCCCGAGGTCTCGCGGGCGCTCAACGTCGTCTCCGGCAGCTTCGCCAGCGAGGACGCCGTCGAGCGCGCGATCCGCGAACTCGACGCCGCCGGCCTGATCCACTGCCAGGCCGGCTTCGCGATCCCAACCATCGCCGCGCTCTACTTCGCGCGGCTCTGGGGCGTCTGCGTCTGAACGCGGGCGATTTGGAAGCCTTGTGGCCCCTCCGGGGGCCACAAGGCTTCACGGTGGTCGGGGTTCTGCTCGGAGAGGAAGTCGTTGACGAGCGCCGTGAAGCGGTGGCGGGACTGGAAGAGGAAGGCGTGGGCGCCGGCGAAGCGGGCGAATCTCGCGCCCGGGATGCGGGCGGCGATGCGGCGCAGGTCGATCGGCGGGACGACCGGGTCGCGGGCACCGGCGGTGGCCAGGGTGGGGGCGGCGACGCCGGCCAGCTCGCGGTAGTTGCGGCCGCTGCGCAGCCAGAGGTCCTCGGCTGCGACCTGCCGGCGCACGGTGGCGGCGGGCACGCGGAAGTCGTCGGGGATCGTGCCGCGGCTGCTGGCGCGCTCGAGCCGGCGCAGGAAGCGCCGGCCCTCGGTTTGGCGGCCGGGGGGATAGAGCTCGCCCAGGATCGCCGCCTCGGAGGGGTGCGGCTCGCTGTCGATCGCCTGCGCCCGGGGGGTGCCGAGCACGGTCCGCGCGCCGCCGGGATTGGTGCCGGCGAGGATCAGGCGCGAGACGCGCCCCGGATGCTCGATCGCCAGGCGCTGGGCGACGAAGCCGCCCAGCGACCAGCCGAGCACGTCGGCGCGTTCGACGCCGATCGCGCGCATCAGGCCGGCGGTCGCATCGGCGAGCGAGTCGAAGTCGCGCCCGCGCCAGGGCCCCGAGCGGCCGACGCCCGGGTAGTCGAGCAGGATCAGCCGGCGCCGGCGCGCCAGCAGGTGCAGCAGCGCCGGGTCCCATTCGGCCATGGTCGAGCCGGTTCCGGTCAGCATCAGCAGCGGCGCGCCGTGGCCGCGTTCGTACCAGGCGATCCGCGTGGCGCCGACCGGGGTCCTGTGGACGACGGGCGGCAGCGGCCGCGCCGCGCTCTGCCCGCCGCCGGCGAGGACGGCGGCGAGGCAGAGGCAGATCGCGACGCGGACCTTCATCGTCCGCCAGGATCGCGCAGGGCTCGGCGGCCCGGCGCGCCTACGGCCGTTCGGCGGGTCCGATCATCGGCGCGTGGACCGGCGCCGCGAGGCCGAGGAAGGCGACGACCTGGTAGCCGCCGGGGTTTTTCTGGATCGGAAGCTGCTTCCAGTTGTTCGCCAGCCAGACGTTGCCGGACGGGTCGACCGCGACGCCCGTGTTGCGGACCAGGCCGTCGAAGCCGTAGCCGGTTTTGCGCGGCGAGATCGAGGCGCCGACGCGCTGTTTGCCGGCCGGACAGAGCGAGGTCGACGTGCCGCAGAGCTCGGAGAGCCGTTTGCCGCTGAAGTTGGCGATCCAGACGTGGTCGTCGCCGTCCACCGCGATCCCCCACGGGGTCTGCATGCCGGCGCCTTGGAACGGTTTTTCGCGGGCGAATTCGCCGTTCGGCTTGATCAGGATCGCGTTGCCTTCGGCCGGCCTTTCGCTGACTTCGACCGGGCAGGGCGCCGCGATCTTGCCCGAGTTGGCAACCCAGGCGTAGCCGTTGCTGTCGATCGCGATGCCCATCGGCTGGTGCAGGCCGTGGCCGCTGAGCGGCGAGCCGGCGACCGGGATGCCGCTCGGCCTGAGAATCGCGACCGAGTCGCTGTAGTTGCCGGTCACCCAGAACCGTTCCTGCGCGTCGATCGCGGCGCCGAAGGGTTTGCGGATGCCGATCAGGTTCGGCCCGAGGTTGACCGCTGCTTCGTGGTTGCCCCTGATGTATTTCGTCACGCTGTCGTTGCCGCAGTTGGCGATCCAGATGTTGCCCTTCCGGTCGGAGATCGTCTGCTGTGGCCAGCTGATGTTCCCGTCTTCCCAGCCGCCTTCGAATTCCACCGGTTTTTTCGGGTCTTTGTGCGGCTTTTCGACCAGCGGCGGCGAGAGCGGTTCGCCGTCGATCGTGAACTCGGAGACGCTGTTGTGCGGCGGCTGGCGTTCGCATTCGGGCGCGGCGAAGCCGAAGTTGCCGACCCAGACGTGGTTCTTGGTGTCGATGCCGACGGCGAAGCCGGCGCCGCTGAGGCCGCCGCCGGTGTAGGGGGAGCCGGGGTAGTAGCGGCCGGTCGGCGTGAAGCGCAGCAGGTTTTCCGCCGCGCAGACCGGTTTGAGGCGGTCGCGGCTGTATTCGTAGTTGTTGACGACCCAGAGGTTGCCCTGGGCGTCGATCGCGAAGTTGCCGGGACCGTTCATCGATTCGCCGTCGCCTTCGAAGCGCAGCGCCAGCGTCCAGGCGTCGGGCCGCCGGCGCTGACCGAGCGCCGGCCGGTAGCGCTGGAGCGCCGCCCGCGAGAGCGCGAAGAGCGGGCGCACGCGCTGCCACGGGTTCCGAGCGATCGTGACGGTCGCGGCAAGGGTGTCGGCCGCCGGGCCGCCGCCGGGCGCGCCCGCGAGCCGCAGCAGCCGCGCGCAGCGCGGACTCTGGGCCCGGCACAGGGCCAGCAGGTTCGCCAGCGAGTTGAAGGTCTGGAGGGTGGAGGTGGAGCCTCCGTTGGGAAAGCGCAGCAGCACCGGCGCGAGCCTGCCGCGGCGCCGGGTGACGAGGTTGCGCGTCATCGCCGCGGCGTTGCGCAGGCCGGGGTTCTTGCCGACGAGGCGGTTGCCGCGGACGAACTGGGCCAGGGCGTAGCCGAAGGCGACCGTGGTCCGCTCGTTGAGCGCAGCCCGCCGCGGTACCCGCCCGACCCCGAGCGCGGCGGCCAGCCGGTAGGAGTTGGCCGGCACCGGGAAGCCGGCTTCGGCGCCGCAGCAGGGACGGGTGGCGATCAGGTACTTGACCGCGCGGACCGGATTGCGCCGGTAGCGGATCGCGAAGGCGCCGCGGCGGCCGCTGCGCGCGACCCCGAGGACGCTCGGTCGCCGCTGCCCCGGCCGCGCCGCGAGAAGGGTGACGTTCATGCCGCGCAGCGGCACCGTTCCGGCGAGCAGCCGTCCCTTGCCGATGCTGGCCGCCGGAGCGGCAGCGGGGGCGAGCAGGGCGATCGAGGCGAGCAGCGCCAGGGCGGCGCCGGCCAGGCGGCGGTCAACGGGCAAGATGTCCTCCAAGCTCGGGTCGCGTGCCGTTATTGACACACGCCAGTAAATTTACAGCCGAGCGCGGATGAGACGGCGACTTAACCCGGACGATCGTAGGAAGGAGATCCTGCGCGTCGCCGCGCGCACATTCGCCGCGCGCCCATACGACGAGGTCCACCTCGATGCGATCGCCGCCGAGGCCGAGGCCAGCCGCGGCCTGTTGAACCACTACTTCGGCGACAAGCGCGGCCTCTTCCTTGCGGTCGTCCGGATGCTGGTCGAGAGCACGCCACAGGTCGTGCGCACCGACCTCGAGCTGAGCGGCGAGGAGATGGTCGCGGCGAACACGACGGCCTGGCTCGACTTCGTCGAAGCGGGGAAGGAGACCTTCCTGACGCTGCTCGGCAGCGGTCCGCTCGGCCGCGATCCGCAGTTGGAGGCGCTGGGGGACGAGCTCCGTGACCGACTCGCGACCCGGATGCTCGAAAACCATTTCGGCAGCGACGGCGTCTCACCGGTTGCGCTGGCCGCGATGCGCGGCGAGCTGGGCCTGGTCGAACGGGCGATCTGGGACTGGATCAACGGCAGAGGGGGCGATCGCGCGCAGACCCACGCCCTGATCGTCGAGAGCATCCTCGCCACGGTCCAGCGGGTCATCCCCGCCCTGCTCGAGAAATAGCCGGTTCGCAATGAGGCGGTTCAATAGCGGCCTTTGCGTACGCAAAGATGTACACTTCGTGAATGGCGAAGACCGTCCCGGTGCGGGAGCTCCGTAGCAACCTGAGCAGCTTGCTCGACGATGTCAGCGATCGCCGAGATCACGTGCTCGTGACTCGCAACGGCATGCCGGTTGCTGCGTTGCTCCCCGTCGACGAGTACGAGGCGCTGGAGGAGACTGCGGAGATTCTCTCCAACCCTGCCGCCCTGACGGCGCTGGAGGCTGGTTTGGCCGAGATCGAGCATGGAGAGACGGTGACCTTGGCTGAGCTTCGCAGCGACCTGGCAGAGCGCCGGCCGACCGCAAGCTGACCCCTTGGCCCGGCTTGTTCTCGCACGGCGCGCCCGTCGAGAACTGCTCGAGCTGGGCTGGCCGCTGATCGACGCGATCGAGGACGCGCTCGGCCTGCTCGAGCGCGAACCGGGGAAGGGGTATGCGCTGCGTGGCAGGCTGCGTGGCCTGTATTCGCTGCGGGTCGGCGCCTATCGAATCCTCTACCAGCTGACCGATGCAGGCAAGACGGTCCGCGTTGCGGCGATCCTCCATCGCTCGGCGGCCTATCGAACGGATCCACGCTAACGCGGTTCGCTCGACCGATCGCCGGGGATCCACGGCCCAAACCCCGGCCGCGCTATCCTGTTGTAGGACTAACTACAGAAATTGGACTTGCCGATGGCCTATCTCCTGATTCCCCTCGATGAAGCGATCGTCTTTCCCGGTGTCTCCGCGACCCTGCCGATCGACGTCGGCGACGAGGAGCGGGTCTTCCTGCTGCCCCGTCGCGACGGCGAGTTCGGGCGGGTCGGCGTCGTCGCCGAGGTGATCGAGCGGGGCCGCTCGCGCAGCGGCCGGCAGGTCGCCACCGTGCTCGGCCTGCACCGCGGGCTGGCCGGCGCCGCCCTCGCCGGCGACGCCGACTCGCTGCGGATCGACGTGCAGGAGGCCCACGACGGGCATCCCGCCGACGAGCACACGCACGAGCTCGAGCGCGAGTACCGAGCGGTGGTCGAAGAGATCCTCGAGCAGCGCGGCGACGACGGCCGCATCGCCGCCTTCCTGCGCTCGGTCGAGGAGCCGGGCGCGCTGGCCGATACGGCCGGCCTCAGCCCCGACCTCGCCAGCGACGAGAAGCTGCGCCTGCTCGAGACCCTCGACGTGACCGCCCGGCTCGAGCTGGCGGTCGAGCTACAGCGCGAGCGGCTCGCCGAGCTACAGGTGCGCAGCCGCATCCGCGAGGACGTCGAGTCCGGCGCCCAGAAGCAGCAGCGCGACTACTTCCTGCGCAAACAGATGGAGTCGATCCGCAAGGAGCTGGGCGAGGACGAGGGCAGTCTGATCGACGAGTACGAGCGCAAGATCGCCGCGGCGGAGATGCCCGAGGCAGTGGCCGAGCAGGCCGAGAAGGAGCTGCGCCGGCTCGAGCGCCAGGGCGAGCAGTCGCCCGAGTCCTCGACGATCCGCAGCTACCTCGACTGGCTGATCGCGGTGCCCTGGGCGAAGCGCTCCGAGGAGCGGCTCGACCCCGAGCACACGCGCGAGGTGCTCGACGCCGACCACGCCGGGCTCGAGGACGTGAAGCGGCGCATCGTCGAGTTCATCGCCGTGCGCAAGCTGCGCACCGAACGCGGCAAGGGCGGCGAGGACAGTCGCGCCAACGGCGCGATCCTCACCCTGGTCGGCCCGCCCGGCACCGGCAAGACGTCGATCGGCGAGTCGGTCGCCCGCGCCCTCGGGCGCGAGTTCGTCCGCATCAGCCTCGGCGGCCTGCACGACGAGGCCGAGATCCGCGGCCACCGCCGCACCTACATCGGCGCCCTGCCGGGGCGCATCGTCCGCGCCCTGCGCGACGCCGGCACGATCAACCCGGTGATCCTGCTCGACGAGGTCGACAAGGTCGGCGCCGACTGGCGCGGCGACCCCTCGGCGGCCCTGCTCGAGGTGCTCGATCCGGCCCAGAACCACTCCTTCCGCGACCACTACCTCGACGTCGAGGTCGATCTCTCCGAGGTCGTCTTCCTGGCGACGGCGAACCTGACCGACCCGATCCCGGCGCCGCTGCTGGACCGCATGGAGACGATCGCCTTCGACGGCTACACGACCGAGGAGAAGCTGGCGATCGCTCGCGGCTACCTGCTGCCGCGCCAGCTCGAGCGCAACGGGCTCGAGCCCGGCGAGGTCGAGGTCGACGACGAGGTCCTGCGCACGGCGATCGCCGAGTACACCCGCGAGGCCGGCGTGCGCCAGCTCGAGCGCGAGCTGGGCAAGCTGCTGCGCGGCGCGGCGACGCGGATCGCCGGCGGCGAGTCCGGCGAGGCCCCGATCGCGCTCGACGAGGCGGCGCTGCGCGATGCGCTCGGCCGCCAGCGCTTCTTCCGGGAGTCGGTCGAGCGCACGGCGATACCCGGCGTCTCAACCGGTCTGGCGGTGACCGGCAGCGGCGGCGACGTGCTCTTCGTCGAGGCGACCGCGATGGAGGGCGACAAGGGCCTCGTGCTGACCGGACAGCTCGGCGACGTGATGAAGGAATCGGCGCGGATCGCGCTCTCCTACGCGCGCTCGCACGCCGCGGAGCTGGGCATCGATCCCGAGCGCTTCCGGCGCGAGTTCCACCTGCACGTGCCGGCGGGGGCGATCCCCAAGGACGGCCCCAGCGCCGGCACGGCGATGACCACGGCGCTGGTCTCGCTGCTCTCCGGACGGCCGGTCAAGCACACGGTTGGGATGACCGGCGAGGTGACCCTTCAGGGCCGGGTGCTGCCGATCGGCGGCCTCAAGCAGAAGGTGCTCGCCGCGCACGCGGCCGGTCTGACCGAGGTGATCCTGCCCGAGCGCAACCGCGGCGACCTCGCCGAGGTCCCCGACGAGGTGCGCGAGGAGATGACCTTCCACCCGGTGATGAGCATCGGCGAGGTGCTCGAGCTGGCGCTGGAGCCGGCCGAGAGTGGGGCGGATGTCGCCGCGGTGTCGTAGCTGCGCGCCGCTGCCGCCCGAGCTGCGGGCGGTCGCCGGCCTGCTCAAGCGGCGCTGGACGCTGGCGACGATCTACGCCAGCGCCAGCGGCGCCACCCGCTTCAACGAGTTCCGCCAGTCGCTCCCCGGCGTCTCGCCGACGACCCTCTCGGAGCGCCTGGAGCAGCTCGAGGCGGCCGGGATCGTCGAGCGGCGGCTGGTCCCCGGGCGGCCTCCGCACAGCGAGTACGTGCTCACGCGGCGCGGCCGGCGGCTTGCGGCAGCCGTCGCGGGACTGCTCGAGGACCATGCCGTGAAGGCAATTTGACCCTCTCGGAGTTGGGTAATAGCGTGTGTATAGGAGATTGAGGATGACGACAGGGGTCTCTCCTTCACTGTCCCACAGGTCGTGTGCGCCGACGATGCGGTGCGGTCGTTGGTGAGCCGTCTGGGGGATGACCACGGCGCGTCGTTGAAGACGATCCGGGTCGAGCTGGTCGCTCGCCTGCGCGAACGCCTGACCGAGATCGAAGATGCGATCTTCGCTCGCGTGCGCACCCTCTCCGAGGACGTCGGCGAAGAAGACCCCGAGTACATCACGGGGCTGAGGGCGACGGTGAGCGAAGCCCTCGATTACGGGTTGGCGCACATCGAGAAAGGCGAAGACTGGACCGGACCGATCCCGCCGGCGCCGGCCGAGCAGGCCCGCCGCTCCGCCCGCGTGGGATTGAGGCTCGACACGGTGCTGCGCCGCTACGCCGCGGGCGACAGGTTGCTGGGCGACTTCATCATGGACGAAGCCGACCGCTTTCCGAGCCAGGCCCTGCGCAAGGTGCTGCGTGCGCACGGACCGCAGGTCGACCGGCTGATGGCGGCGGTGGCCGCGGAGTACATGGACGAGGTCGCGCTGATGAAGCGCTCTCCGACCCAGCGCCTCGCCGAGCGGGTGCAGCGCCTGATTGCGGGCGAGGACCCGACCGACATCGGCGGCCTCGAATACGCCTTCGACGCCTGGCACCTGGGAATGATCGTCAAGGGCTCGAAGGCGGAGGCGTGCGTGCGCGCGCTGGCGGCCGGGCTCGATACGCAGGTCCTCGTCGTCCCCCGCGGCGGCGAGATCGTCTGGGCGTGGCTCGGCGCACGCCGGGCGCTTGCCGCGCCCGACGTCGAACGCCTGCTCTCGACGGGCGTGGCCGGCGACGCCGTGCTCGCCGTGGGAGAGCCGCGGCGGGGCATCGCGGGCTGGCGGCTCACGCACCGCGAGGCGCAGGCTGCGCAGGAGGTGATGCTGCGCAAGCCACGCCGCCTCACCCGGGCCCGTGACGTGATCCTGCTCGCCGCGATGCTGCGCGACGATGCCCTGGCCAAGTCGCTGTTCGAGACCTACCTCGCGCCGCTCGAGGGCCACGGCGATTCGGGGCCGGTCCTGCGGAAAACGCTGCGGGCCTACTTCGCCGCGGGGTTCAACGCGGCGACGGCGGCGGCGGCGCTGGACGTCGATCGCCACACCGTGCAGCGGCGCCTGCGCAAAGTGGAGCAGGCGCTGGGCAGGCTGCTGCCCGCCTGCCATGCCGAGCTCGTCGTCGCGCTCAGCCTGGAGGAGATCGGAGCGCCGGCTGACGCCGGAGAACCGCTGGCAGAGGCCTGAGCAGTTCTCTCGCGGGCGCGCAGGGACATCTTGTCCAAGGCAGACAATGTCCACGCGCCATATTGGTGTGCTGGCCATTGAACCCCCGGTGATAAATATGAGTGCCCGCAGGGGAACACGCATAAGTCTCTTTGGGGCGATGCGTGCCGCAGCTATATCTCTCAATCAACCGTCTAACGATGCCTATGTCTGGGTCGCACGTAGCTGTCAAAACTCGTCCTTCCCGCTCGTCCGCGGGAGAGTCGGAGGCGGCCGCGAATCCCGGTGCGACGACCGGGAAGTCGGGAACGCTCTCGAAGACGGCCTGGCTTCCACACGAGGAACTGGGCCACTCGGATTGGCTCGCGACCGGACGGCGGCTGGGGGCGATCGGTCGCTGTAGTCAGTGGTGGATCGGCGACTGGGTCCGCTATGGCGCGGCGCGCTGGGGAGAGAAATACGCCGAAGCCGCCCGCATCACCGGCTATGACCCGGCGAGCCTGCGCAATATGGCCTGGGTTGCTTCGCGCTTCGACTTGTCACTACGTAATGACAAGCTGACCTGGAGCCATCATGTCCTGCTCGCCTCGCTTGAGACCGAGGAGCAGCGCAGGTGGCTACAGCGCGCAAGCGACGAGCGGCTCTCGGTGGCCGACCTGAGGATCGAGTTGCGGGCGTCGCAGCAGGTGAGTCGAGGCACGACGCCGCGCAAGGGCGGGGTCGCGCCGCAGGGAGACGGGGAGTTGCAGGTTTGCCCGCACTGCGGGCACTCGCTGCGCTCGCCTTGACGTTCGTCTTTGACCGCAACGAGGTGGCCCGGACGTGGGCAGGGGTGGGGATGTGAGCAGCGCAACGGGGATCGCGAGAACTGCGGAGACCGCCTCCGCCGAGCGGGCGAGCTCGCCGCTGGAGCGCCTACAGATGCTCTGCGACCGCGATTCGCTCGCGCCGATCCGCTCGTCGGTCACCTCGCTTCGGGTGGGGTCGCAGGCCCAGCCCGGCGACGGCGTCGTCGCCGGGCTGGGCTGCGTGGGTGGGCGCCAGATCGCCTGTTACGCCCAGGACGCGCGATTTCTCGGCGGTTCGCTCGGCGAGGCGCAGGCCGACACGATCGACAGGCTGCTGCAACTGGCGGGCCGCGCGCGCCTGCCGGTGGTGAGCATCCTCGAGTCGGGCGGCGCGCGCATGCAGGAGGGCACGGCGGCGCTCTGCGGCTACGGCCGGATCTTCCGCCAGAACGTGCTGCTCTCCGGGCGGGTCCCGCAGATCTCGGTGATCGCCGGCCTCGCCGCCGGCGGGGGCTGCTATTCGCCCGCGCTCACCGACTTCGTCGTGATGACGGAAGGCGCCGCGATGTTCCTCACCGGCCCGGCGGTGGTGCGCGACGTCGCCGGCGAGGACGTCGGCACGCACGAGCTCGGCGGCAGGTGGGTGCACGAGCGCAACGGCGTCTGCGACTTCGTCGTGCCATGCGAGCGCTCGGCGGTGGAGCTGGCCCGCGACCTGCTCGGCTACCTGCCGCAGCATGCCGGGGGCGCCCTGCCGGAGGCGCCCCCGGCCGCGCCGCGGCTGGCCGACCCCGGCGAGCACGTGCCGCGCTCCCCGCGCCAGGTGTACGACGTGCGAGCGGCCGGCGAGGGGATCCTCGATGCCGGTTCGCTGCTCGAGGTCGCGCCGCGCTGGGCGCGCAGCATCGTCACCGGTTTCGGCCGGATCGAGGGTCGCCCGGTGGGCCTCGTCGCCAGCCAGCCCCGCTACCTCGGCGGCGTTCTCAACACCGATTCCTCGCAGAAGGCGGCCAGTTTCGTCTCGAGCTGCGATGAGTTCGGCCTTCCCCTGGTGGTTCTCGTCGACACGCCCGGCTTCATGCCGGGGGTGCGCCAGGAGCGGGCCGGCGTGATCCGCTTCGGGGCCTCGCTGGTGCGAGCCTTCGCCGCCGCCACCGTGCCGCGCGTGACCGTGATCCTGCGCAAGGCGTTCGGCGGAGCCTTCATCGCGATGAACTCACGCGGTCTCGGGGCTGATCTAGTGTTTGCCTGGCCGCAGGCCGAGATCGGCGTGATGGGAGCCCACTCCGCAACAAAGATCATTCATCGTCGCGAGCTTGCCGCAGCCGCCGACCCCGATGCCCGGCACCGGATGCTCTCCGACGAATATGCGGAAGAGCATCTCCGCGCCGACGTCGCTGCGGCGGGCGGTTTCGTCGACGAGGTGATCGAGCCGCGCGAGACGCGCGCCAGAGTGGCGGGGGCGCTGGCGGCGCTCTCCGGCAGCGAGCGGTGAGCTCGCCCCGGCGGCTTTGACCACGCGGACGCTATTCGCGGCCAGCGACCTGCATGTGGACCATGCGGAGAACCGCGCGCTCGTCGACAGCCTGCGGCCGGGGGCGAGCGGCGATTGGCTGATCGTCCCCGGCGACGTCGCCGACTCGCCCGACGAGATGGAGTGGGCGCTGAAGCTGCTGCGCGAACGCTTCGACCGGGTGATCTGGACGCCGGGCAACCACGAGCTGCTGGCGCAGCGCGAGGACCCGCCCGAGCTGCGCGGTGAGCAGCGCTATCTGAGCCTCGTCGAGCGCGCCAGGCGCGCCGGCGCCACGACCCCCGAGGACCCCTTCCCGATCTGGGACGGCGCGGGCGGCCCGGCGCAGCTCGCCCCGCTGTTCCTGCTCTACGACTACAGCTTCGGCCGCAACGTCGCCGCGACCCGGGAGGAGGCGCTGCGGCGCGCCTACGATGCCGGCGTGGTCTGCGTTGACGAGTTCCTGCTCGACCCCACCCCATTTCCGAGCCGGGAGGCCTGGTGCGAGGCGCGCGTCGAGGAGAGCGAGCGGCGCCTGGCCAACAGCGACCCGGGCCTGCCGACGGTCCTGATCAACCACTTTCCCCTCTTGGATGCGCCGACCCGCGTTCTGCGGCATCCGGAGTTCGCGCAATGGTGCGGAACCCTGCGCACGGCCGACTGGCACCGCCGCTTTCGCGCCGAGGCGGTCGTCTACGGGCACCTGCACATTCCGCGCACGACCTGGCACGACGGCGTCCGCTTCGAGGAGGTCTCACTCGGTTATCCGCGCGAGCGCGCCTGGCGTGCGCAGCCCTTCGAGCTGCGGCAGATCCTGCCGGCCCCGGGCCATGCTTGAGCGGATCCTGCCGCGCTCGGTCGCGGTGTCGACGGCCCGCGACGACGCGGCGAGCGAGGACCTCTTCCCGGCGGAGGAGGCGCAGATCGAAAACGCCGTGCCGAAACGCCGGCACGAGTTCGCCACGGCTCGCGCCTGCGCTCGCGCCGCTCTCGCCGAGCTCGGGATCGCGCCGACGGCGATCCCGAGCGGGCCGAAGGGGGAGCCGCTGTGGCCCGACGGGGTGGTCGGCAGCATCACCCACTGTCGCGGCTACCGCGCCGCGGCGGTCGCCCGGAAGGCGGACCTGGCGACGATCGGGGTCGACGCCGAGCCAAACGAGGGATTGCCGGAACGGCTGCTTCCCGACATTGCGCTGCCGCCCGAGCGGGAGGCCATCGGCGCCTTGCAGAGGAGCGATCCGTCCGTCTGCTGGGACCGTCTGCTCTTCTGCATCAAGGAGTCGGTCTACAAGGCCTGGTTCCCCCTTGCCGGGCGCTGGCTCGGATTCGAGGATGCCCAGATCGCGATCGATCGTGCCGATGCGAGCTTCCGGGTGCGGTTGCTGGTCCCCGGGCCCAGCGTCGAAGGGCGGCTCGTCGACGGCTTCGAGGGGAGATGGTCGGCCTCCGGCGGGTTGCTCCTGGCGGCAATCGCGATGCCGGCAGAGCGCAGTGACGCCTGATTCTGGCTGCATTTGACTCAACCCGCCCCCGCCCGCCACCCTCGATGAAGCTTCCTTCCAAGGTCGATGGGAGGCGGGGGCGGTGCGGGAGCAGAGTCCACGCGATCTTGGTAGGAAGCCTCCTTTTCCGCCGCTCACTCGAGCAGCTCGTAAAAGCGCAGCGCGGCGCGACTCGGAACGAGCACCTCGCCGTTGCGGTTGACGAGGCCGGTGGCCGTCAGCTGCTGTAGCGCACGTTCGACGGCGTCGGTTGTCGCGAAGTCCGCCTCGCCGCAGCCGATCTCCCGCACCAGCTCGTCGCGGGTCGGTTGAATCGGGTGGAGCTCGAGCAGCCGACGCAGGACCACTTGCTCGAATAGCGCGTCTTCCCCGGCCGGGGTCTCGATCGCGGGCGTGTCATTCATTGCTTCCCCCTCTAGGACACCGAAAGCGATCGAAACAATATAGAGCAACCAGGATCATTCTGTCTGTAAGTCCGTCGTCTGAAGACTATTTCGGACCTTTTCAGACCCCCTCGCGTACCCCGCCCATCTCGCTGAAAACGGCCGTCGGGCCGCCGCCGGAGCGCTGCTCGTCGGCGATCACGTGCGAGACCGCGTTGATCAGCGCCAGGTGGGTGAAGGCCTGCGGGAAGTTGCCCAGGTGGCGGCCGCTGCGGGCCTCCAGCTCCTCGGCGTAGAGGTCGAGCCAGCCGGCCGCGGCGAGCAGCCGCTCGCAGAGCTCGCGCGCCCGCTCGGGCTCGCCGATCTCCGAGAGCGCCGAGACGAGCCAGAAGGAGCAGATCAGGAAGGTGCCCTCCTCGCCGCTGAGGCCGTCGTCGGTCTCCTCGACCTTGTAGCGCAGGACCAGCCCCTCCTGGGTGAGTTGCTCGTCGACGGCGTTGACGGTGGCGCGGATGCGCGGGTCGTCCGGGGGGAGGAAGCGGACCAGCGGGATCAGCAGGGTGGAGGCGTCGAGCGCGTCGGTCTCGTAGTGCTGGCGGAAGACGCCGTCGCGGACGCCGCGCTCGAGGATCTCAGCGTGGATCCGGGTCGCGACCGGCTCCCATTTGGCGACGAGCTCGTCGTTGCCGATGCCGCGGGCGAGGCGGACGCCGCGATCGACGGCGACCCAGATCATCAGCTTCGAGGAGACGTAGTGCTGCGGCTCCCCGCGCGACTCCCAGATGCCCTGGTCGGGATGCGGCCAGGCGTCGATCGCGGCCTCGACCTGTTCGCGGATCAGCGCCCGGTCGGCCGGCGCGCCCGTCCCGCGCAGGGCTTTCTCGTGCAGGTAGATCGAGTCCAGCAGCGCCCCCCAGACGTCGTTCTGGCGCTGGTCGAAGGCGCCGTTGCCGATCCGCACCGGGCGCGCGCCGCCGTAGCCTTCGAGGTGGTCGAGGGTGCTCTCGGTCAGCTCCTTCTCGCCGCCGATCCCGTACATGATCTGTAGGCGGGGGTCCTTGCGGCAGATGCCGACGACGAAGCGCATGAAGTCGCGCGCCTCCTGGTCGAAGCCGAGCGTGTGCAGCGCCCAGAGGCTGAAGGTCGAGTCGCGGATCCAGCTGTAGCGGTAGTCCCAGTTGCGTTCCCCGCCCGGGCTCTCGGGCAGCGAGGTGGTCGGCGCGGCGAGGATCGCTCCGGTCGGCGCGTAGGTGAGGCCCTTGAGGACCAGCGCCGAGCGCTGTAGGTGGATGCGCCAGGGGTGGTCGGGGAAATCGCCGTCGCGCAGCCATTTGCGCCAGAAGTCTTCGGTCGAGTCGAGCCGCTCCAGCGCCTCGGGCGCGCTGCGCGGTCCGCCGAGACGGCGATCGCCCCAGGTCAGGGCGCAGAATCCGGTCTCGCCCTCGCGCAGCCGGATCGTGCCCGTGGCCGCGCCGCCGGCGAGGTCGAGCTTCATGTCGCTGGTCAGCTGAAGCTCGATCCCGCCGCCGGCGGCGACCGCCTCGCCGAGCTCGCCGCCGCTCCAGCTCGCCGGCTCGGCGCCGTAGGCGAAGCGCGGCCGGCACTCCATCTCGAGCTCGACCTCGCCGTCGATGCAGGTCATCGTGCGCAGCAGCGAGTGGTCGGATTCGTGTTCGGTGCGCGGCCGCGAGCCGGGCCCCGACTGCGCGACCCAGTCGCCGATCGTGAGCGCGTCGTGGACGACGACCCAGCCGCTGTCGGTGACCCAGGTGGTCTCGATCACCAGCGTCCCCGGCTCGTAGCGGCGGCTGATCGGCACGACGACGCCGCGCGGCTTCAGGGTGAAGTTGCCGGCGCCGCGGTCGAGCAGCGCGCCGAAGGCGCTGGGCGAGTCGAAGCGCGGCAGGCAGAGCCACTCGACCGCGCCGTCGTAGGAGACCAGGGCGCTGGTGTGGCAGTCGGAGAGGAAGCCGTAGCTGCCGATCGGCGGGAAGCGGTTCTGACCGGCATCCATCAGGGATCGCGCTTCGCTCGCGGCGCGAAGAACCAGATATGCACGCTTGCTCGCTCCGCGCTCAAGGAGCCTGCCAAGCTACCACTGTGAGTCTTCCCCTCGCCCACGTCGCGGGCGCCTTCGCGCCGATCGAGGTCGTCCCGATCACGGTCGCCGGCGTCGCCTACTGGCGCCGCGTGTTGACCCTCTCCTGGGACGGTCGCCGGGTGCCGGTCTGGCGCCAGCTCTGCTTCGGCGCCGGCCTGGTGACGGTCTCGGTGGCGCTGTTCAGCCCGATCGGCCACATCTCCGACGAGCTCGTGATCGGGCACATGGTCGAGCACCTGCTGATTGGCGACATCGCCTCGCTGCTCTTCGTCCTCGGCCTGACCAAATCGATCCTCCAGCCGATCCTCGCGATCCGCCTCTTCAACCGCCTGGAGATCCTCACCCACCCGCTCGTCGCCTTCCCGCTCTGGGCGCTCAACTTCTACCTCTGGCACATCCCGCCGATCTACGACGCCGCCTACGGCGGCGCCTTCGTGCACTCGCTCGAGCACACGAGCTTCCTCCTCTTCGGCTGCCTGATGTGGATGCCGGTCTTCGGGCCGCTGCCCAAGCCGGAGTGGTTCGGCGCCGGCTGGAAGGTCGCCTACGTGATCGCCGTGCGCTTCGTCAGCGCGATCCTCGGCAACGTGCTGATGTGGTCGGGCTCGGTGCTCTACCCGATCTACGCGCCGGGCGAGCGCTACTGGCGCATCTCGGCGCTCGCCGACCAGAGCACCGCCGGGGTGATCATGATGATCGAGGGCACCTTCCTGGCGCTCGGCGTGCTCGCCTGGGTTTTCTTCGAGGTGGCCCGCGAAGGGACCGAAAAGCAGGACCTGCTCGACCTGGCGCGCGAGCGCGGCGTCGAGCTCGACGAGCGCCGCGCCCGCCGCGCCGTCGCCGCCGGCCACGGCGCCCTGCTCGAGCAACGCCTCACCGCCGATGACCGCGAGCCCGAACGCGCCTGAGCGGCTGCTGCTGCCGGGCCTCGTCTTCGTCGTCGGCGCGGCCAGCCTCGGCGCCGAGATCGCCGCGGCGCGGCTGCTGGCGCCCTACTTCGGCGCCTCGACCGTGGTCTGGGCGAACACGATCGGCGTCGTCCTCGTCGCGCTCTCGCTCGGTTACTGGCTCGGCGGCCGCTACGCCGACCGCCACCCGCACCTGCGCGGCCTCTGCCTGCTGGTGCTCGTCGCGGCGCTGCTGATCGCCGCGGTCCCATTCGCCGCCCGTCCCTTCCTCGGCTTCTCGGTCGACGCCTTCGACACCGTCTCGGTCGGCGGCTTCGCCGGCTCGCTGTTCGGCGTGCTCGTCCTCGTCGCGGCGCCGGTGACGCTGCTCGGGGCGGTGGCGCCGTGGGCGGCGCGGCTCGCGGTCGGCGACCTCGACCGCTCCGGCGAGGTCGTCGGCAGGCTCTACGCGATCTCGACCGCGGGCTCGCTGTTCGGGACGATGGCCGCGGCGCTGCTGCTGATCCCACTGCTCGGCACCCAGCGCACCTTCCTCGTCTTCGCGCTGGCACTCGCCCTGGTCGCGGCAGCGGGCCTCGGCTGGCGCTTCGCGGCGCTGCCGGCGGCGCTCTCGCTGGCGATCCTCGCCCCGGTGGGGACGATCAAGGCCGCCGACACCGGCACCGTCCTGCACGAGGCGGAGACGACCCACCAGTACGCGCGGGTCGTCGAGCGGCCGGACGGCACGCGCGTGCTCGAGCTGAACGAGGGCCAGGCGGTCCACTCGCTCTACCGGCCCGGCAGCTACCTGACCGGGGACTACTGGGATGGGCCGCTCTATCTGCCGTTCGCCGCCCGGCCGCAGCCGCCGCGGCGGATCGCGATCCTCGGCAACGCCGGGGGGACGGTGGCGCGCGCCTACGGCCACTTCTTCCCCCGCACCGCCGTCGACGCGGTCGAGATCGACGGCGAGCTGACCGAGCTGGGCCGCCGCTACCTCGGCCTGCGCAACCCCCGCATGCGGGTCTTCAGCGAGGACGCGCGGCCATGGCTGCGGCGCGTGGACGGCGGCTACGACGCGATCGTCGTCGACGCCTACCGGCAGCCCTACATTCCCTTCTACCTGGCCACGCGCGAGTTCTTCGAGCTGGCCCGGGGGCGCCTCGCGCCCGGCGGCGTCGCGATCGTGAACGTCGGCCATCCGGTGGGCAGCGGCGAGCTCGAGCGGGTGCTGGGGCGGACGATGGCGAGTGCGTTTCCGCGCGTGTTGCGCGACCCCGTCAAGCCGACGAACACGCTGCTGCTGGCCGCCGCCGGGCCGCTCGGTCCAGGCCGCCTGCGGGCCGCCGCCGCCTCGCTGCCGGCGCCGCTGCGGGAGCCCGCCCGCAGGGGCGCCGCGCGCCTGACGGCGCGCCTGTCCGGCGGCGAGGTCTATACCGACGATCGCGCTCCGGTCGAGTGGCTCGTCGACTCGTCCCTGCTGGAATACACCCGTGACGAGTAGGGGACCGAACCGAGTGGGAGCGTGGCTGGTCACCGGGCCGCTCGGCCGCGGGCTCGCGTTCGCGGTCGACTTCGCGGTGGCGGTGCGGAAGGGCCTGTTGCGGCGCTCTCGATAGGGTCCCGCGCTCTCGTGTCACTGACTGAGCCCAAAGTGTCGGAGCTGCCCGGCTCGCGCGTCAGCGTCGAGGTCGAGGTCCCGGCCGCCGACGTGAAGCGCGCGGTCGATCGCGCCGCGCGCTCGCTGGCGCGGGAGATGCGCATGCCCGGCTTCCGCAAGGGCAAGGCGCCGCCCTCGCTGGTGATCCAGCGCGCCGGCTTCGCCGCCGTGCTCGAGGAGGCGATTCGCGAGGCGCTGCCCGAGTGGTACGAACGCGCCCTGCTCGGCTCCGGCATCGCCCCGGTCGGCGACCCGAGCGTCGAGGTCGTCTCCACCCCCGAGAGCGAGGACGAGCCGCTTGCCTTCAGGTTCGAGATCGGCGTGCGGCCGCAGGCCGAGCTGGGCGAGTACAGGGGCCTCGAGGTGCCGAAGGAGGAGCCCGAGCCGCCGGCCGAGATGATCGACCGCGAGGTCGAGCGGATGCGCGAAGCCTTCGCCCGGCTGGAGCCGGTCGAGCGCGCGGCGGCCGAGGGCGACGTGCTGCTGGTCGACTTCGAGGGGCTGGTCGACGGCAAGGCCTTCGAAGGCGGCCAGGCGAGCGACCAAATGCTGGAGCTCGGCGGCGGCCAGCTGATCCCCGGCTTCGAGCAGCAGCTCACGGGTGCCGAGGGGGGGCAGACGCGCAGGGTCGAGGTGACCTTCCCCGAGGACTACCAGGCGGAGGAGCTGGCCGGCCGGGACGCCGTCTTCACCGTCGAGGTGAAGGAGGTGCGCGAGAAGGTGCTGCCCGGCCTCGACGACGAGTTCGCCTCCGAGGCCTCCGAGTTCGACACTCTGGACGAGCTGCGCGAGGACATCGGCAAGCGCCTCGCCGAGGTCGTCGGTCAGCGCGCCGAGCAGGACTTCCGCATCGCCGCGGTCGATGCCGCCGCCGCGGCGGCGGATGTCGACCTGCCGGACGAGCTGGCGAGCGCGCGGGCGAGCGAGCGCTGGGAGCGGATCGAGCGCCAGCTCGCCGGTCAGGGGATGAATCCGGATGCCTACCTCCAGATGCAGGGCAAAACGCGCGAGCAGGTGATCGAGGACTCGAAGCCGGAGGCGGAAGCGGAGCTGAAGCGCGAGGCGGTGCTGGCGGCGATCGCCGAGGCCGAGCAGATCGAGGTCTCCGAGGATGAGATGGTCGAGGCGCTCGAGCACTCGGCCGAACACGAGCGCACGACGCCGCAGAAGCTGCTGAAGCGGCTGCGCGAGAGCGGCCGCGACGCGATGATCCGCGACGACATCCGCTTCCGCAAGGCGATCGACCTGCTCGCCGAGTCGGCCAAGCCGATCCCCAAGGAGCAGGCCGAGGCGCGCGAGCAGATCTGGACCCCGGAGAAGGAGCGCGAGGAGAAAGGCGCGCTCTGGACCCCGGGCGACGAGTGAGCGCGGCCCGCCGGATCGCTTCTATAGAGTGCGCGCCATGAGCCCACTGGTACCGATGGTGGTCGAGCAGACCTCGCGCGGCGAGCGTTCGTTCGACATCTACTCGCGCCTGCTGAACGAGCGGATCATCTTCCTCGGCACGCAGGTCAACCAGGAAATCGCCAACCTGATCGTGGCGCAGCTGCTGCACCTCGAGTCCGAGGACCCGGACAAGGACATCAGCCTCTACATCAACTCGCCCGGCGGCGACGTCTACGCCGGCCTGGCGATCTACGACACGATGCAGTTCATCAAGCCCGACGTGCAGACGATCTGCGTCGGCATCGCGATGAGCATGGGCGCGCTGCTGCTTGCCGGCGGCGCCGCCGGCAAGCGGATGTCGCTGCCCAACTCGAAGATCCTGATCCATCAGGTCTCGGCCGGCTTCCAGGGCCAGGCGGCGGACATCGAGATCCACGCCAAGGAGATCATCGACACGCGCCGGCGCCTCGACGAGATCATCGCCAAGCACACCGGCCAGCCGTTCGACAAAGTCACGAACGACACCGATCGCGACTACTTCATGACCGCCGATGAGGCGAAGGAGTACAGCCTCGTCGACCGGGTCATCGAACACCACTGAGGCCCGCCCTCCTCGTAGCTCTCGCCCTGCTGGCGGCGCTCGCGGCGCCGGCGGCCGCCGATCCGCGCCACGACGGCGCCTCTGAGTTCAGCGCCCACGTCTTCCCGGTCGCCGGCCCGCACTGGACGCGCGGCTACATCGGCGAGTTCGGCGCGCCACGCAGCGGCGGCCGCACCCACGAGGGCTTCGACGTCGTCGCCGCCTGCGACACGCCTCTGGTCGCCGCCGCGACCGGGCGCGTCCTGCGCGCCGGCTACGACCCCGTGCTCTACGGCAACTTCCTGCTGATCCACGGCCAGGGCGAGCGGCGCAGCTACTTCTACGCCCACATGACCCGCCCCGCCACCGTGCGCCGCGGCGAGCGCGTTTGGGCCGGCGAGCGCGTCGGCCGCGTCGGCAGGACCGGCAACGCCCGCACCGTCGGCTGCCACCTGCACTTCGAGATCCACCGCCGCGGCCACCCGATCGACCCGCTGCCGGCGCTCGAACGCTGGGACCGTCAGGGTTGAGCTTTGCGGAGGACTACTTTCCGCGGCTTTGACCGCCACCGCGAGTCTCGGGGATGCCGATGTCAGGGGGCGGAGGCGGTGGGGGAGGCGGAGGCTTCGCCTCGGACGCCTGCTGTGCGGCTTCGATCACTTCTTTCGGGGGTTGATCCATCGTCTTCATCAGCTTACCGCCAGCCCGACCGCCAAGAATGCGATCTCCGTCAGCAGGGCGAAGCCGGCGATCTCGAAGACACTGGTTAGGCGTTCGACAGTCGGGTGATTTTCTTCTCGAACCGATTGCAGCCAGTAGGCGAGCCTGCGGTCGATCTCCTCTCTGTCTTTACGCACGTCATATAGGGCGTTGTAGCAGCGTTCCGGTCCTCGCGCGCAGCTCAGAGAGCGTTTCCTCCTGCTTGCTCAGGGCCCGCGCCGCGATCAGGTGCGCCTCTCGCTCTAACTTCGCCATGGGCGAAATGTTATGTCTTCGTTCGGACGTTACAGCCGCAGCTCGTACTCGATCGAGGGCTCGCTCTCGGCGCCGAGGGTGTCGTAGAGGCGGCGGGCGGTGCGGTTGTCGGGCGAGGTGACCCATTCGAGCTGGTGGGCGCCGCGTTCGCGGGCGATCGTGGCGCTGGCCTCGATCAGGGCGCGGCCGATCCCCTCGCCGCGCTGGGCCTCGGCCACGTAGAGGTCGTTCATCAGCACGGTCTCGGCCGGGACCAGCGAGCTGAAGTGCCAGTAGAGGCAGGCGTAGCCGGCGAGCTCGCCGTCGCGCCAGGCGCCGAGCAGCATGCCGTCATCGCTCGGGGCGAGGAAGCGGCCGAGGAAGGCCCGGTTGCGCTCGTCGTCGATCCGCTCGACCTCGTAGAAGCGCTGGTAGGCGGCGATCAGCGGCAGCAGCGCATCGAGCTGCTCATGTGCGATCGGCTCCACGCGCGTCTCGGCGGCCATCCTCGTCACCGTATCGCCCCGCCCGCAAGGCTTCGCCCGCGTGCAGGGACCGCCGCCGGGCCGCAGTAAACGGGGGCAGCGACAGGGCCGGGTTGCGTCCCCCTCTAAGCTGTTGGACGCGACGCCGGTAGGCGACTACCGACCCCGCAAGGAGGGGATTTTTCGCTTTGGCACGTCCCACCGATTCCAACGAGCAACTCCTCTGCAGCTTCTGCGGCAAGTCCCAGCGGCAGGTCAAGAAGCTGATCGCAGGGCCCGGCGTCTACATCTGCGACGAGTGCATCGACCTCTGCAACGAGATCATCGACGAGGAGCTGACGCCCCCGTCGGAGGGCGTCGAGCTCGAGAAACTGCCGAAACCGCGTGAGATCAACGAGATCCTCGAGCAGTACGTGGTCGGCCAGGACGCCGCCAAGCGCGCCCTCTCGGTCGCCGTCTACAACCACTACAAGCGGGTGCAGATGGCGGCCGGCGGCGAGGACCCCGAGGTCGAGCTACAGAAGTCGAACATCCTCCTGCTCGGCCCGACCGGGTGCGGCAAGACGCTGCTCGCCCAGACCCTGGCGCGGATCCTCAACGTCCCCTTCGCGATCGCCGACGCGACGGCGCTGACCGAGGCCGGCTACGTCGGCGAGGACGTCGAGAACATCCTGCTGAAGCTGATCCAGGCCGCCGACTACGACGTGAAGAAGGCCGAAACCGGGATCATCTACATCGACGAGATCGACAAGATCGCGCGCAAAGCCGACAACCCGTCGATCACCCGCGACGTCTCCGGCGAAGGCGTGCAGCAGGCGCTGCTCAAGATCCTCGAGGGGACGACGGCCTCGGTGCCGCCGCAGGGCGGGCGCAAGCACCCCCACCAGGAGTTCCTGACGATCGACACGACGAACGTCCTCTTCGTCTGCGGCGGCTCCTTCGCCGAGCTCGACAAGGTGATCGAGAACCGCGTCGGCGACCGCGGGATCGGCTTCGGCGCCGAACTCTCCTCGCGCGAGCAGAAGGACACGGCCGAATGGTTCGAGCAGGTCCTGCCCGAGGACCTGATCGAGTACGGCCTGATCCCGGAGTTCATCGGCCGCCTGCCGGTCGTCGCCGCGATCCACCAGCTCACCCGCGACGACCTGATCACGATCCTGACCGAACCCAAACACGCGCTGACCAGGCAGTTCCAGCGCTTCTTCGAGTTCGACGACATCGAGCTGGTCTTCTCCGAGGACAGCCTCGAGGCGATCGCCGACAAGGCGCTCGAGCGCGAGACCGGCGCCCGCGGCCTGCGCTCGATCCTCGAGGAGACGCTGCTCGACGTGCAGTTCGAGCTGCCCTCGCGCCGCGACGTGACCAAGTGCGTCGTGACCAGGGAGACGATCGCCCAGGGACGGCGGCCGACGCTCGTCACCGAGGCGGCCCACCAGGACATCGGCGAGGCCGAGGACGGGCTGGGCGAGGAAAGCGCCTAGCTCCTAGACTCGGCGGCCGATGGCTGACGAGCGTCTGGAGACCCTCAAAGCGAAGACCCGCTACGAAGCGGCGGAGGTCGAGGCGCGGATCTTCGCCGAATGGATCGAGGGCGGCTACTTCCACCCCGAGGCGACGGGGACGGCGGCGGAGAACTTCTCGGTGGCGATCCCGCCGCCGAACGTGACCGGCGCCCTGCACATGGGCCACGCGCTGAACGGCTCGATGCAGGACGCGCTGGTGCGGATGAACCGGATGCGCGGCCGCAACACGCTCTGGACGCTCGGCACCGACCACGCCGGGATCGCCACCCAGGCGGTGGTCGAGAAGGAGCTCAAGGCCGAAGGCACGAGCCGCCAGGAGCTCGGCCGCGAGGCCTTCGTCGAGCGCGTCTGGGCCTGGAAAGAGGAGTACGGCTCGCGCATCGTCGAGCAGTACAAGCGGCTCGGCGCCTCACTCGACTACGACAACGAGCGCTTCACCCTCGACGAGGGCTATGTGCGCGCCGTCTACCGCGTCTTCAAAGAGCTCTACGACAAGGGCTACATCTACCGCGACCACTACATGGTCAACTGGGACCCGGGCTCGCACTCGGCGATCTCCGACCTCGAGGTGGAGAACCGCGAGGTCGAGGACACGCTGTACTCGATCGACTACCCGGTCGAGGGCTCCGAGCGCGTGCTCACCGTCGCCACCGTGCGCCCGGAGACGATGCTCGCCGACACCGCCGTCGCCGTGAACCCCGGCGACGAGCGCTACGCCGACCTGGTCGGCCGGCACTGCCTGCTGCCGCTGGTCGGCCGCCGCCTGCCGATCGTCGCCGACGAGCACGTCGACACCGAGTTCGGCACCGGGGCGCTGAAGATCACCCCGGGCCACGACCCCAACGACTTCGAGATCGGCCGCAAGCACGGCCTCGAGGAGATCGGCGTGATCGGCCCCGACGGGACGATGAGCGCGGAGGCGGGGGAGCGCTTCGCCGGGATGACCGCGGCCGAGGCGCAGGAGGCGGTCGTCGCCGCGCTGCGCGAGGAAGGGCGGTTGCGGGACGAAGAGCCCTACGTCCACTCGGTCCCCTTCTCGGAGCGCTCGGGGGCGCGGATCGAGCCGCTGATCTCGCTCCAGTGGTTCTGTCGCATGGACGAGCTGGCGCAGCCGGCGATCGAGGCGGTCGAGCGCGACGAGGTGCGGATCGTGCCCGCGCAGTGGAAGCGCGTCTACCTCGACTGGATGCGCGAGATCCGCCCCTGGTGCGTCTCGCGCCAGCTCTGGTGGGGGCACCGGATCCCGGTCTGGTACTGCGACGCCTGCGAGGAGACCCACGTCGCCGAGCGCGAGCCCGAGCGCTGCGGCGCCTGCGGCGGGCCGCTGCGCCAGGAGGAGGACGTGCTCGACACCTGGTTCAGCTCGGCGCTGTGGCCGTTCGCCACGCTCGGCTGGCCCGACGAGACGCCGGAGCTGCGCGCCTTCTACCCGACCAGCTTCCTCACCACCGCGCGCGAGATCCTCTTTCTCTGGGTGGCGCGGATGATCATGACCGGGATCGAGTTCGCCGGCGACGTGCCCTTCCGCGACGTCTACGTGCATTCGGTGATCCAGGCCCGCGACGGGCGGCGGATGTCGAAGAGCCTCGGCACCGGCGTCGACCCGCTGGAGGAAATCGACGCGCACGGCGCCGACGCGCTGCGCTTCGGCCTGCTGGCGATGTCCTCGACCCAGGACGTGCGCTTCTCCGACGCCAAGGTGCAGCAGGGCGCCGACCTCGCCAACAAGCTCTGGAACGCGAGCCGGCTGATCCTGCTCGGGGTTGCCGAGGTCGAGGCGGCGCCGCGCCCGCGCACGGTCGAGGACCGCTGGCTGCTCTCGCGGCTGGAGGCGACGATCGCCTCGGTGACGGCGAAGCTCGAGGCCTACGATTTCGCCCACGCCGCGAGCGAGGCCTATGCGTTCTTCTGGTCGGAGCTCTGCGACTGGTACCTGGAGATCGTCAAGCCGCGCCTCTACGACGAAGAGGAGGAGGTCTCGGCGACGCTGCTCTGGGCGCTGGAGCGCGTGCTGGCGCTGCTGCACCCGATCATGCCCTTCGTCAGCGAGGAGATCTGGTCCTACCACCCGTCCCGTCGCGGCCACCTCGTCGTCCATCCCTTCCCACAGGCGGACGAGTCGCTGCGCGACGCCGAGGCCGAGGCCGAGGTGCGCGCCGGGATCGAGCTGACGCGGCGGCTGCGCGCCTGGCGCGACCTGGTCGAGGCGCCGGCGGCGACCGTGCTGCCCGCCCGGGCCGAGGGGCTGGAGCCGCGGGAGTTCGTCGGCCGCCTCGCCCGCTTCGCCTTCGGGCGCGACGGCGGTGACCCGGTGGCCGCGGTCGGCCCGGTGAAGATCCTCGCCTCGGCCGAGATCGACGCCGAGGCGATCGCCGCGCGGCTCGAGGCGCGGCGCGAGGAGCTGCGCTCGGAGGTCGCGCGCGCGGAGGGAAAACTCGGCAACGAGAAGTTCGTCGCGCGCGCCCCCGCCGAGGTCGTCGCGGAAGAGCGCCAGAAGCTCGAGCGCTACCGCATGGAACTGACAGAGCTCGCGTGATCGCATAGACGGTGCAGACGCGAAGCGGAGCAACCGTCGACTGATCTTGGACCCGGAGGCCTACCTCGACTCGCTCGAGCCGATCGGCTGGAAGCTGGGCCTGGAGCGGATGCACAGGCTGAGCACGCTGCTCGGCCTGCCGCAGCACCGCTTCGCCTCGATCCATGTCGTCGGCACCAACGGCAAGTCCTCGGTGACGCGGATGACCGCGGCGCTGCTCGAGGCGCACGGCGTCTCCGCCGGCGCCTGCGTCTCGCCGCACGCGGCGCGCTGGTCCGAACGGGTGCTCGTGCACGGGGAGGAGATCGGCGCGACGGAGTTCGCGGCGGCGGTCGAGCGCGCCGCCGTCGCCGCCGAGACGGTCAACCGCAGCCTCGACGAGGGCGAGGCTGTGACCCAGTTCGAGTTGGCGACCGCCGCCGCCTTCGTCGCCCTCGCCGCCGCCCGCGTTCAGGCCGCCGTCGTCGAGGCGGGCCTGGGGGGGAGGCTGGACGCGACCAACACGATCCCCTCCAAGCTCACCGTCCTCACCTCGGTCGGCCTCGACCACACCGAGTGGCTGGGGGAGAGCGAGGAGCGGATCGCGGCCGAGAAGCTGGCGGTGCTGCGCGACCAGACGACGCTCGTGCTGGGCGAGGTCAGCCTGCCGGTCGCCGAGCTCGCGGAGCGCACCGCGCGCGAACGCGGCGCCCGCCTCGTGAGCGTCCCGGCCAGTGCTCCGTTGACCACCTATATGGGGGGCAAGGGAGCGCCGCTGGGCCTGCGGGCTCTCGGTCCCTTCCAGCGTCGTAACTTCGCGCTCGCCTGCGCGGCCGCGCAGGCCTTCCTCGGCGAGCTCGACCCGGTGCGGGTCGCCGCGGTCGCCGCTGAGGTCGAGATCCCCGGCAGGCTCGAGCAGGTCGCCGCCGACCCGCCCGTCTTCCTCGACGCCGCCCACAACCCCGACGGCGCCCGCGCGCTGGCCGAGGCGCTGCCCGAGGCAGCCGCCGGACGCCCGGTCGTCGCCGTCCTCGCGATCCTCGCCGACAAGGACGCCCGCGCGATGACCGCCGCTCTCGCCCCAACCCTCGCCCACTGCGTCTGCACCCAACTCCCCGGGGCCGACGGGCCGCAAATACGCCCATATGGGGGGAAATCGGCCCGTCGGCGGGCTGTTGGGGCCGGTGCTTTGGCCTCGCTGTGCGTTGAGGCGGGGATGGCGGCCGAGGCCGTGGACGACTTTGGGGAGGCGATGGGGCGGGGGGTGGAGCTGGCGCGCGAGCTCGACGGCGTGCTGCTGGTCGCCGGGTCGCACTACGCGCTGGGACCGGCGCGGGCAGCGTTAGGATTGGCGCGAGGATGAGCTCGAAAAGCGCCGGCTCCGAACTGCTCTCGATGATGGCGTTGGTCGCCGCGGTGGTCGCCGTCGTGATCCTGATCTTCTTCGGGCTCGGCTACCTGTTCGGCAGCCTCTTCCTCTGAGCCGCACCGCGACAGGGTTCGCAGGAGGGGCATAGAAGTAGACTCACCGCGCCCTCTACCCGCAGGTGCGGGCGGGCGTTCAGTCATGGCTATCGCGACCTTCGGCATCAGCAACAGCGGCCTCAACCTGGTCGTCAACCTGCTCATCCTGATGCTGGTCGTCGTCTGGCTGGCGTTGATCGTCTTCACCTACCTCGACGCCAAGCGGCGGATCAAGGACCCGTTCCTGGTCGGCTGCGCGACGCTCGCCTCGTTCATCCCGTACCTCGGCACGGCGGTCTACGCGATCGTCCGCCCGCCGGAGTTCCTCGAGGACGCGCACGAACGCGAGCTCGAGATCAAGGCGGCGGAGCTGCGCGTGCGCCAACTCACAGAGCACGCCTGCCCGGACTGCGGCTTTCCCGCCGAGAAGGACTTCCTGCGCTGCCCCGACTGCCAGCGCCGCCTCAAGCATCCCTGCCCGAGCTGCCGCAAGCCGGTCGATCCGAAATGGGCCGTCTGCCCCTACTGCGAAGAGTCGCTGCCCGGCGGCGGGCAGAAGCCGCGCCGGCGCAAACGGCCCGCCCGCAAAGAGGCGCCGAAACCGAAAGAGGCCTCGAAACCGAAAGGGACCTCGAAACCGAAACCACAACCGAAAAGGAGCCCCGACCGTGAGCCGGACCCTGATCCTCGTCAAGCCTGATGCCTTCGAGCGCGCCCTCAGCGGCGAGGTGATCGCACGCTTCGAGCGCAAGGGCCTGCGGATCGTCGCGCTGAAGACGATGGTCGCCGTCGAGGAGATCGCCCACGCGCACTACGAGGAGCACACCGAGAAGCCCTTCTTCGGCGAGCTGGTCGAGTTCATCACCGGCGGCACGCTGGTCGCGATGGTGCTCGAGGGGACCGAAGCGGTCGCCGCCGCGCGCCAGGTGATCGGCGCCACCAACCCGGTCGAGGCGGCGCCCGGATCGATTCGCGGCGACTACGCGCTCGAGGTCACCTTCAACATGGTCCACGGCTCGGACTCCGACGAGTCGGCCGAGCGCGAGATCGGCATCTGGTTCCCCGAGCTGTCCTGAAGGTCACGCTTGCATCCGGATCGCCTCAGAGAGCTGAGATCTTGAGCAAGCTCGGCATTGAGTTCGATGTCGTTGTCCCGGGGGTCGAGGAGTTGACGGGCGGGGATCCGGAGCACGAGGTGGTCGAGAACGCGCGCAGGAAGGCGACGGCCGTGCGCGCCGACGGCGTCGTCGTTGCCTGCGACACCGACGTGGTCCTGGACGGCAAGGCGCTCGGTAAGCCCGCCGACGAGGCGGAGGCGCGGAACTACCTGGACCGGATGTCCGGCCGCGCGCACACCGTGCTGAGCGGGCTGGTCGTCCTCGTCGACGGCGAGGAGCGCAGCGGGCTGGAAAGCACGACGGTCGTCTTCAAGGACCTCGGCGCAGCCGAGAAGGAGCGCTACGTGCGCTTCGGCGAGTGGCGCGGGCGGTCGGGGGGCTACGCGATCCAGACGCTCGGCTCGACCCTGGTCGAGCGGATCGAGGGCAGCGTCTCCAACGTGGTCGGGCTGCCGGTGGGGCTGCTCGCCGATCTGGTCCCCGAATTGCTTCCGTAGGCGCAGGGAAAAGCCGGCGCTGTCCATCTGGGATGATTGCGCCGTCATTTTCTCCAAATTGCACATATGGGCTTATTCAGCTACCTGACCGGGCTCGGCGGCCGCGACATGGCTGTCGACCTCGGCACGGCTAACACGCTGGTCTACGTGCGGGGGCGCGGGATCGTCCTCTCCGAGCCGTCCGTGGTCGCGATCGACTCGCGCACCGGCCAGGTGCACGCGGTCGGGGTCGAGGCGAAGCGCATGCTCGGGCGCACGCCGGGCTCGATCACCGCGATCCGGCCGCTCAAGGACGGCGTGATCGCCGACTTCGACGTGACCGAAGAGATGCTGCGCCACTTCATCAAACGCGTGCACTCGAACCGCTTCGCCCACCCGCGCGTGGTCGTCTGCGTGCCCTCCGGCGTCACCGGCGTCGAGAAGCGCGCGGTCGAGGAGGCCTGCCTCTCGGCGGGCGCCCGCAAGGCCTACCTGATCGAGGAGCCGATGGCGGCGGCGATCGGCGCCGGCCTGCCGGTGGCCGAGCCGACCGGCTCGCTGATCGTCGACGTCGGCGGCGGCACGACCGAGGTCGCGGTGATCTCGCTCGGCGGGATCGTCGTCTCGCAGTCGATCCGGGTCGGCGGCGACGAGCTCGACGAGGCGATCGTCCACCACTGCAAACAGCACTACAAACTGGCGATCGGCACGCAGACCGCCGAGGAGGTCAAGCTCGAGGCGGGGTCGGCCTCGCCGCTGCCGGAGGAGGTCGAGGTGGAGATCCGCGGGCGCGATCTGGTCTCCGGCCTGCCGAAGACGATCACGCTCGGCTCGGCCGAGGTGCGCGAGGCGCTCGACGAAACGATCAGCCACATCGTCGAGGCGGTCAAAGACACGCTCGACCGCACGCCGCCGGAGCTCGCCGGGGACATCATGGACCGAGGCATTACCCTTGCTGGTGGAGGCGCGCTCCTACAGGGGCTCGAACAGCGCCTCCGCGACGAGTGCCAGATGCCCTGTCAGCTGGCGGAGTCGCCCCTCACGTGCGTCGCCGTCGGCTCCGGCATCTCGCTCGAGGAGTTCGAGGCGATCCACCGGGCAAGCAAGATGAACTCCGGGACGGCACGCGTTGCCTAGACGCCGTCCCTTCAGCTCCCCTTCATGCAAAGCGCAAAACTTAGGTTTCAGCCGTGTATCGCAAACAAGTACGCCGCCGTAGAGCGGTTCTAGCACTCCTCGTCATCGGCTCCTTTCTGCTGCTGACGATCACCTACGGGCAGAGCTCGGGCAGCGTGCAGAGCGGCGTCAGCGCCGTCTTCAGCCCGCTTCAGTCGGTCGCCGACCGGGCGCTGAAGCCCGCCCGCGACCTGGTCGGCTGGTTCGACAAGACCTTCGACGCGCGCGGCGAAAACAGCAGGCTCAAGGACGAGCTGGCGAGCGTGCGCAAGCAGGCCGTCGCCGGTCAGGAGGCGCTCTCCGAGAACGCCCAGCTGCGCAAGCTGGTCAAGCTCGACCGCAGCCCGGTGCTGGCCGAATCCGCCTACGAACCGGTCACCGGCCGCGTGATCGGGCGCTCGCCGACGGTCTGGAACTCGACCGTGAACGTCGACGTCGGCTCCGCTGACGGCGTCAAGGTCGACGACCCGGTGGTCAGCGGCGACGGGCTCGTCGGCATCGTCGCCTCGACTCAGGGCGGCTCCTCGCAGGTGACGCTGATCACCGACCACACCAGCGCCGTCTCGGCGAAGGCGGTGCCGGGCGGGGTGCAGGGCGTGATCAGGCCCAACGTCGGCGATCCCGAAGACCTGATCCTCGACTTCATCGACTCGACCAAGGACGTGCACGGCGGCCAGTCCGTGGTCACCTCCGGCTGGCGCGCGCAGGGCCTCGAATCGCTCTTCCCGCCCGGGCTGCCGGTCGGCGAAGTCACCAGCGCCTCGATCGTCGAGCAGGAGGCGAGCCAGCAGGTCCACCTGCGACCCTATGCCGACATCGCCAACCTCGACCTGATTCAGGTGCTGACCGGGGGCTCCCGCGGATGATCGTTACGCCGAAGATCTTCGCCCGGCTGGTCGCGATCGCGATCCTCGCGGTGCTGCTTCAGCTCTCCTTCTTCTCGCGGGTCGAGCTGCTGCACACGAGCGCCGACATCCTGCCCGCCGTCGTCGTCTCGCTCGGCCTGCTGGGGGGCAGCATGACCGGCGCCGTCGCCGGCTTCTCGATCGGCTTCCTCGTCGACTGCCTGCTGATCGCCCCGCTTGGCGGCTCCTCCCTGGTGCTGCTCGGCGCCGGCTACGCGGCCGGGCTCTTCCGCGAGCGTTTCGACATCCACAGCGCCCTGCTGCCGCCGCTGATCTGCATGGCGCTGACCCTGCTCGCCGAGCTCGGCTACGCGGTCGTGCAGGTGATGCTCGGGGTCGACGCGCCGGTCAGCGCGCTGATCGTCCGCGACATGCTGCTGAAGAGCATCTACGCCTTCTTCCTCGCCTGGCCGATCTACTTCGGCCTGCGCCGCCTGCTGCGCCCGGCGCTGGTCGAGGAGCCGATGGTGACGCGGCGGCGGCAGCCGACCGTGCTGGGGACGAGGCGAGCCTGATGTACCGGCGCTCGGACGAGCTCGGCCCGGAGGTGAACAACCGGCTGGCGCTGCGCATCGCCGTCTTCGGCGGCCTCGCGCTGGCGCTCTTCGTCGTCCTCTTCTTCCGCCTCTGGTTCCTCCAGGTGCTGAATGGCGACAGGTACCTGGCCGAAGCGAACAACAACCGCACGCGCGAGTTCAGGGTGAGCGCGCCGCGCGGCGAGATCCTCGACCGCAACGGCAGGATCATCGTCGCCAACCGGACCAGCCTCGCGCTACAGATCAACCCGCGCAAGCTGCCTCCCGGCGAACGGGAGCGCCGCGGCGAGCTCTCGCGGCTGGCGAAGCTGATCCACACGACCCCGCACAAGCTGCGCAAGACGATCCACGAAGAGCTGCTGCTGGCGCCGAGCGCGCCGGTCACGGTGCGCCGGGACGTCGGCGACTACCTCGTCTACTACCTACAGGAGAACCAGGACCGCTTCCCCGGCGTGACCGTGCAGCGCGTCTTCGTGCGCCGCTACCCGCATGGCACGCTGGCCGCGCACATCGTCGGCAGCGTCAACGAGATCAGCGAAGAACAGCTGAAGGAGGCGCGCTACAAAGGGCTGCAGCCGGGCGAAGAGATCGGCCAGGAAGGCGTCGAGGACACCTACGACCGCTACCTGCGCGGCAAGCCCGGCCTGACCCGGATCCAGGTCGACGCCTTCGGCCAGCCGACCCGCAACGGCCGCCTCGTCTCGAAAGCCCCGGTGCCCGGCGACAACGTCAAGCTCTCGATCGACTCGGCGGTGCAGGAAGCCGGCGAAGCGGCGCTGGCGGGGCGCGGCCTGCCCGGCGGCTTCGTCACGATGGACGTCCACACGGGGGAAATCCTCGGACTCGGCTCGTTCCCGACCTTCTACCCCTCGGTCTTCACCAAGCCGCTGACCCAGGCGCAGGTCAACGCCCTCTACCGCGACCCGGTGGCGGCGCCGATCACCGACCGGGCGATCGCCGGGCTCTACCCGACCGGCTCGACCTTCAAGCTCATAACCGCCCTGGCGGCGCTGGAAGGCGGTGTGATCACGCCCGGCTCGGTGATCGAAGACGGCGGCACGTTCACCGTCGGCACCCAGACCTTCCAGAACGCCGGCGGCGCCTCCTACGGCGCGCTGACCCTGGTGCCGGCGCTTCAGGTCTCCTCTGACGTCTTCTTCTACACGCTCGGCTTCGACATGTGGGACAGCGGCCAGCTACAGCGCTGGGCGCACAAGCTCGGCATCGGCCGGCCCAGCGGCCTCGACCTTCCCGGCGCGGTCGAAGGCCTGCTGCCGACGAAACAGTGGCGCGACAAGCTCGCCGCCGAAGGCCTGGCCGAAGAACGGCCCTGGTCGGCCGGCGACAACATCCAGCTCGCGACCGGCCAGGGCGACCTCCAGACCAACCCGCTGCAGATGGCGATCGCCTACGCGACGCTGGCCAACGGCGGCACCGTGGTCACCCCGCACGTCGGCGAGGAGGTGACCGACGCGGCCGGTCGCGTGGTGAAGGAATTCGACCCGAAGCCGCGGCGCCGCGTCAAGTTCAAACAGGAAAGCCGCGACGTGATCCTCGAAGGCCTGCACGAGGCGGCGCAGTCGCCGAGCGGAACCTCCTATGCCGTCTTCGGCGGCTTCCCGATCCCGGTCGCGGGCAAGACCGGGACCGCGCAGCGCGACGGCCACGCGGACCAGTCCTGGTACGTGATCCTCGCTCCGTATCCGAATCCCCGTATCGTGACGGCGGTGACGATCGAGGAAGGCGGCTTCGGAGCCGAATCGGCGGCCCCGGCCGCGCTGCAGATCCTGGAAGCCTATTTCGGCAAGCACAGCAGCGGCGAAAGCGGCCCCAACGGGGGCAGTCCCGGCTGATCATGTACGCGACCCGAACCAGACGCGCCCGTCCCGAGCCGTTCGCGCTGCGACCGGGCATCGCCGAGCGCCTCGGCCTGCCCTACATGGACGCGACCCTCGGCCTCGCCGCCGTCGGCCTCGTCGCCTTCAGCGCCTTCGTGCTCGGCCAGGCGACCCAGCACGACGTCCCCGGCAGTCCCGACTACTACCTCGACCGGCAGGCGATCTACGGGATCCTCGGCCTGGTCGGGATGTACGTGCTCGCCCGCATCGACTACTCGCGCTTCCGCGAGCTGCGGGTCGGCATCTACACCTTCCTCTGCGTCAGCGTCTCGCTCGTCTTCGTCTTCGGCTTCGCCGCGCGGGGCTCGCGGCGCAGCTTCGACCTTCCGTTCTTCAGCTTCCAGCCATCGGAGCTGGGCAAGCTCCTGCTCGTTCTGGCGCTTGCCGGCTTCGTCATCGATGGCGCCCGGCGGGGCTCGCCAAGGCAGCGCACCGTGCGCTACCTGGCACTCGGCTTCGCCCCGGCTGCGCTTGTCTTCCTACAGCCGGACCTCGGCACCTCCCTGGTGTACGGGGCAATCACCCTCGCCGTGATGTACGTGGGGGGCGTCCGCTGGACGCACTTCGCGGTGATCGGCGCGGCCCTCGCCGCAATCGTGGCACTCGTTCTCGTGGTCGCTCCCGCAATCGGGACGCCCGTGTTGAAGGAATACCAGCAGCAGAGGCTGACCTCCTTCACCCATCCGAGCGAGGACCCAGGCGACGCGGGCTACCAGCAGAACCAGGCCAAGATCGCGATCGGCTCCGGCGGAACCGCCGGCCGTGGCGATCGGGCCACCCAGACGCGGCTCGATTTCGTCCCCGAGCGGCACACCGACTTCATCTTCGCGGTGATCGGTGAGCGCTACGGATTCCTCGGCGCCGCGTTCGTCCTATCCCTATACGCCCTGCTGATCTGGCGGGCGCTGCGGATCGTGACGCTCTCGAAGAACTCCTACGGGACCCTGGTAGCGGGCGGCATCGCCGCCATGCTGCTGTTTCAGGTCTTCGTCAACGTGGGGATGAACCTCGGCATCATGCCGATCACGGGAATTCCCCTGCCGTTGATGAGCTACGGGGGGTCGTCTGTCTTGGCGACGCTCCTGGCGGTCGGGGTGCTACAGAGCATCCACATGCAAGCGCGCCTCAGCCAGAAGGGCAGGTTCGCCTGGTGATCCATCGAATGGCACCTGGCACCGCGTACCTATCTGAACTGAGCTGAAACACATATGAAAAAAACCATCCTGGTCTCCGCCGATCGCGGCGAGACCCGAGTCGCCGTCCTCGAGTCGAAGACGAAAGGCGGCAAACGCAACGTGGCGGAGCTCTACATCGAGCGACGCGGCCGGCGATCGATCGTCGGCAACATCTACAAGGGCAAGGTCGACAACGTCCTCGCCGGCATGGAGGCCGCCTTCGTCGACATCGGCCTCGAGCGCAACGGCTTCCTGCACGTCGACGAGATCGTCCTGCCGAACGGCAAGCAGGCGCCGCGCCGCGGTCGCGGCGGCGGCGGGCCGAAGATCACCGACCTGATCAAGTCGGGCGACGAGATCCTCGTCCAGGTCGTCAAGGACCCGCTCAAGTCGAAGGGCGCCCGGCTCTCGATGAACCTCTCGATCGCCGGCCGCTACCTGGTCTACGCGCCGCAGGGCTCGGGCGTCGGCGTCAGCCGCCGGCTCAGCACCAAAGAGCGCGACCGGCTGCGCAAGATGGTCGACCGCACGTACAAGGGCCCGGGCGGGCTGATCGTCCGCACCGCCGCGCACGGAGCCAAAAAAACCGACTTCGTGCGCGAGGTCGGCTACCTGCACAGGCTCTATGACGTGCTCCAGAAGCGCGAGGAGAAGATCAAGGCCCCGGGCCTGGTCTTCCAGGAGCAGGACCTGCCGGTGCGGGTGCTGCGCGACGTCTTCCTCTCGGACTTCGAAAAGGCGATCATCGACTCGCCCAAGCAGCTCGACCGGGTCACGGGCTTCTTCCAGCGCACCGCGCCGGAGCTGGTCGACAAAGTGGAGCTCTACGACGGCAAGAAGCCGCTGCTGGAGAAATGGCAGATCGACAAGGAAATCGAGTCGACCCTGGTGCGGCGCGTCGACCTGCCCTCGGGCGGCTACCTGATCATCGACTACACCGAGGCGCTGACCGTGATCGACGTCAACAGCGGCTCGTTCACCGGCCGTGGCCGCGGCGGGCTCGAGGAGACGATCACCAAAGTCAACACCGAGGCGGCGGAGGAGGCCGTGCGGCAGCTGCGGCTGCGCGACATCGGCGGCATCATCGTCATCGACTTCATCGACATGGCGCGGGCGAAGAACCGCGACAAAGTGGTGAAGACGCTGCAGAAAGCGCTCGACACCGACAAGTCGAAGAGCTACGTGGTCGAGGTCTCGCCGCTCGGGCTGGTCGAGATGACGCGGCAGAACATCACCGACGGGGTGCGCGAGATCCTCACCGCGCCCTGCCCGACCTGCGACGGCGAGGGAGTCGTCCTCTCGGCCGAGACCGTGGCGCTGGAAGGCCTGCGGCAGATGCGCGAGATGGCGGCCGACAATCCGGACGCCGAGGCCTTCCTGCTGCGGGTCAACCCCAAGGTCGCGGCGGAGCTGATCGGCGAGGACAGCGGCCTCGAGGAGCTCGAGCGGGAAACCGGCCGCCAGTTCCACTTCGAGGGCGGCGAGGCGCTGGCGATCGACACGTTCACACTGGTCGAAGCCGGCAGCCGCGCCCAGATCGAGGAGCGGGCGCTGCCGTTCAAGGTCGGCGAGGAGGTCGTGGTGACGATCGAGGAGCCGCACATGTACAACGCCGACGACGCGATCGCCAGGATCGACTCCTACATCGTCAGCGTCAGCGGCGGCGGGCGCCACGTCGGCGACCGCAAGATGGTGCGGATCGAGCGGGTCGAGCGGGCCGCCGCGGTGGCCTCGCTGCTCGGCGATCCCCCCGGCAGCAACGGCTCGGAGTCAGACGCTCTAGAATCCGCCGCCGCCAGATGAGCACCTACGCGGTCATAGAGAGCGGCGGCAAGCAGTACAAGGTCGAGAAGGGCAGCTCGCTGCTCGTCGACCGGCTCGACGCCAAGGAGGGCGACAAGGTCGCCCTCCGCGCCGTGCTGTTCCGCGACAAAGAGGTCGTCGCCCAGCCGCAGGAGCTGGAGAAGGTCAAAGTCGAGGCGAAGGTCGCCGAGCACCTGCGCGGCCCGAAGATCAAGGTCTTCAAATACAAGCCGAAGAAGGGCTACCGGCGGCGCGCCGGCCACCGCTCGGAGCTGACCCGGCTCGAGGTGACGGAGCTGAAACTCGGCAAAGCGGCCGCGAAACCCAAAGCCGAGAAAAAAGCCGCCAAACCCAAAGCGGCTGCTAAAAAGGACGACGATGGCGCATAAGAAAGGACTCGGCTCCAGCCGCAACGGCCGCGAATCGAACCCGAAGATGCTCGGGGTCAAGGTCTTCGCCGGCCAGCAGGTCTCCGGCGGCGAGATAATCGTGCGCCAGCGCGGCACCCGCTTCTGGCCGGGCGACGGCGTCGGCATCGGCCGCGACCACACGATCTTCGCCACCCAGGCGGGGACGGTGCAGTTCAAGCCGTCGCGCAAGGGCCGCACGATCAGCGTCCTCTCGGACTAGGCGGTTGGAGGGGACGGGTGTCCCTCCCCCGGAGGCCGTCGCGCAGCTGAATCGTCTGACAGGGCTCGAGCGTGGTTTCTTGAGCCTCCGTGGGAGGGACACCCGTCCCCTCCTCGGCTCCGCAGGACCTCCGCGCGAGCTGGTTGGCGCTTTATTGCCGTATAGCGGAAAGAAATTGCCTTTATCTCTCGAGCGATGGACGACAGGGCGAAGATCTGGGTCGAAGGTGGGGCGGGCGGCAACGGGTGTGTGAGCTTTCGCAGGGAGGCGCACGTTCCACGAGGTGGTCCTGACGGTGGCGATGGTGGGCATGGGGGGGACGTGGTGCTCGTCTGCGATTCGTCGCGGCGCGATCTGGGAGCGTTGCGCGGGGGGCGCCACTTCCGTGCCAAGCGGGGCAGGCACGGCGAAGGGTCGAACCGGCACGGGGGGCGGGGGGAGGACCTGGAGATTCCGGTGCCGGCGGGAACGCAGGCCGAGAGCGTGGACGGGAGCCGGGTCGATCTGATCGAGCCCGGGCAGCGGGCGGTTGTCGCCCACGGGGGGCGCGGCGGGCACGGCAACAAGCGCTTCTCGACCTCGACCCGGCAGGCGCCGCGCTTTGCCGAGAAGGGGACGAGCGGCGAGGGGGGCTGGATCGAGGTCCGGCTCAAGCTGCTCGCAGACGTCGGCCTCGTCGGCCTGCCGAACGCCGGCAAGTCGTCGCTGCTGGGTCGGTTGACGCGGGCCGAGCCGAAGGTCGGCGACTACCCGTTCACGACGCTCTCGCCGGTGCTGGGCACGATCGAGGGCGAGGAGCGGCAGGCGGTCGTCGCCGACATCCCCGGGACTGATCGAGGGCGCCGCCGCCGGGCGCCGGGCTCGGGCACGAGTTTCTCGCCCACGTCGAGCGCTGCTCGCTGCTCGTCCACCTGGTCGACCTCGCGCCGGCCGAGGGCGAGCCGGAGGCGAACTACGAGTCGGTGCGCGCCGAGCTCGTCGCCTACGGCGCCGGGCTGGAGCTGCTGCCGGAGCTGGTCGTGCTCTCCAAGCGCGATCTGCTGCCGCCCGAGGATGTCGAGGCCGCCGTCGCGCGGTGGCGCGAGCGGCTCGGCGAGAGCTCGCTGGGTGTCCTCGCCGTCTCCGCGGCGACGGGCGAGGGGCTGGACGAGCTGCGCCGGGCGATCCTCGCCGGCCTGACCGAGCAGGCGCCCGCCCGGCCCGAGCGCGAGGACCTCGGCCCGGCCGAGTTCGAGGCGGAGCACCGCGTCTACAGGCCGGTCGGCGAGGGCGGCTACTCGGTCGAGCGCGAGCCCGACGGCGGCTTCCGGGTGCTCGGCCGCGGCGTCGAGCTGCTCTTCGAGCGCCACGACCTCGCCAACGAAGAGGCGCTCGCCTACCTCGAGCAGCGCCTCAACGAGATCGGCGTCGTCGCCGCCCTGCGCGCCGCCGGCTTCGAGCCCGGCGACGACGTCCGCGTCGGCGAGCACGAGTTCGAGCTGCATCCATGAGCACCGACCAACAAGAGAGAGCGGCGGCGTTTCGCGCCCTGCACGAAGGGGAGCCGTTCGTCATTCCCAACCCCTGGGACGCCGGCTCCGCCAAGGTGCTGGCGGCGCTTGGGTTCGAGGCGCTGGCGACGACCAGCTCGGGGTTCGCTTTCACGCTCGGGCGCCGGGACGGGAGCGTGAGCCTGGACGAGCTGACGTCCCACGTGCGGGCGATCGTCGCCGCGACGGCTCTGCCGGTCTCGGTCGATCTCGAGAACGGGCTCGGCGCCGAGCCGGAGGCCGCTGCGCGCGCGATTTTCGCCGCCGCCGAGGCGGGCGCCGTCGGCGGCTCGATCGAGGACTTCGGCGAGCCCGAGGGCATCTACCCGCGCGACCACGCGGCCGAGCGGGTTGCGGCGGCTGTGGAGGCGGCCCGTAGCCTCGACCTCGACTTCGTCCTGACGGCGCGGGCCGAGAATCACATTCGGGGCAACCCGGATCTCGACGACACGATCGCCCGCCTGCAGGCATACGAGCGCGCGGGCGCCGACGTGCTCTACGCGCCGGGGCTGAGCGGTTCGGAGGAGATCCGAGCTGTCTGCGCGGCCGTCGGCAGGCCGGTCAACGTCCTCGCCCGTCCCGGCATGTCGTTTGCCGAGATCGCCGCGGCAGGGGCGCAGCGGGTCAGCGTAGGCGGTGCGTTGGCCTGGACGGCCGTCGAGGCGGCGGCAGACGCTGCGGCGCGGATCCGCGAGCACGGCGACTTCTCCGAACTGAAGTCTCCGCCGCGGATCAGGGGCTGGCTGCAAGGCTGATCCCGAAAAGTTCAGGGTGGGTCCCTGATGCGAAGCGGCGCCGATCGGGAGACCATCGGCGCATGAACTGGAGCAAACGGAAAAGGCGAGGCAGGCGCGGTGGCAGCATGGGGATGGAGCTTGCGGGCGCGGTCTCGGTCGCCTCGCAGATGGCGTTGTTGTGTCCACCGGGGTTCGACGAAATCGTGCGCCGGGAGCTGGCCGGCGACAAGGATCCCGCCGCCGCGACGCGTTCGGCCCGGAACCAGCGCCCGTGAGCCTCGCCGCGGTGCTCGACTCCGAGCTGGAGGCGCTTCGCGCCGGCGGGATCGCGCCCGTCGACATCCACGCGCACACCGGCGAGGACATCGACGGGACGAGGCGCAGCAGCGAAGAGCACCTCGCGACGCTGGAGCCGCTCGACGGCCGGTCGGCGATCTTCCCGCTCTGCGTCAGCGGCGGTTACCGGTCCGAGAATCTGCGCGTCATCGAGGAGTGCCGGCGTCGCCCCGACCGGCTCTTCCCCTTCGCGCGGCTCGATCCGCGAGTGGACGGCGCCGCCGAGGCGTCCACCGCGCTCGATGCCGGTGCGCGCGGCTTCAAGCTCCATCCGCGGGCGGAGGACTTCCGGCTCGAGCACCCGGCCGTCGAGGCGATCGCCACGGTGGCAGCCGCTGCGCGGGTGCCGGTGTTGATCCACGCCGGCTCCGGCGTCGGCTCGTTTGGCCCGATCCTGGTCGAGCTCGCCGAACGCCACCGCGGTTGCCCGCTGATCCTCGCCCACTGCGGCGTTTCCGATCTGGCCTGGCTGGCTCCGGTCGCGGCCGAGCAGTCGAACCTGCTGTTCGACACCTCCTGGTGGAACCCGAGCGACATGCTCGCGCTCTTCGCCATGGTCCCGCCCGGCCAGATCCTCTTCGGCAGCGACGAGCCCTATATGGACTTCGAGCTGGTGCTGGCGATCACCCTGCGCTGCGCCCGTGCCACCGGTCTCTCCGAAGAGGCGCTGAAGCTCGTCTTCGCCGCCCAGGCGGAGCGCCTGTTGGCGGGCGAGGCTCGACTCGATGCGGGCCCGGCGCCCGGAGCGCCGGCTCGTGACGCCAAGCCATTGGACGAGCGACTCGCGACCCTGCTTGCCGCGGCGGGTGGCTGCATGCTCGGCGGCGGTGACCCGGCCCAGATACTCGAGCTTGCCCGCGGTGCCGTTGCAGAGGGCGTTGGGAGCGCGGAGGTGGTTGCCTTGATCGACGAGGCCGGAACCAGCGCAAAGCAGGCGCCCTGGGCGGTCGCGATGGCGCTGACTCTCGCGCTCACGCCGGGCGTCGAGAGCCCACAGCCGGTCGGCTGAGGCCGCACGGCGTACGATCGTCACCGAGCGCACATGCCGGCTACCGCGGTGCAACTGCTTGAGCGAGAGAAGGAGCTCGAGGAGATCGAGCGGGTGTTGGCGACCGCGGTCGCGGGGACGGGTGCCCTGCTGACGATCGAGGGCGAGGCGGGGGCGGGCAAGACGTCGCTGCTGGATGCGGTCGCCGTCCGCGGTGAAGAGCGCGAGATGCGGGTGCTGCGCGCCCGTGCCGGAGAGTTCGAGCGGGATTTCCCCTATGGCGTCGTGAGGCAGCTGTTCGAGCCGCTCCTTTCCCGCGCCTCGCTGCGAGACGAGCTGTTCGGCGGGGAGGCCGCCGCGGCCGCCGCGATCTTCGACCCGGGTGCGGCGCCGTCCCAAGGGGTGGATCCATTCCAGGCCCAGCACGGCCTCTACCGGCTGGTGGCGGCGCTCACCGTCTCGTCGCCGTTGCTTCTGCTGGTCGATGACGCGCAGTGGGCCGACGTGGCCTCCCTGCGCGCTCTCGTCTACGTCGGCCGTCGCCTGCAGGACCTTCCTGTCGTCGTCGGCTCAACCGTTCGGAGGGGTGAGCCTGGCGACCACGAGAGATTGCTCGACGAGCTGCGCCGGGAGCCCGGTGCCCACTCGATCGAGCCGCGGCCGCTCACGGTCGCCGCGACTGCGATGCTGATCGAAGCCGGCTCCGGGAGGTCGCCGAGCGCAGGTCTCGCCCGCACCTGTTGCGAGGCCGCGGCGGGCAACCCGTTCTTGCTGACGGAGCTCCTGCGTGCGCTCGACCCGGTGGAGATCGAAGCCGGTGACGTCGATGCCGAGCGACTGGCCGAGCTTGCCGGCGCCGGCGCATCGATCTCGATCGTGCGGCGCCTGGCTCAGCTCGGGAAAGACGCGATTGCCGCCGCGCGGGCTGTTGCCGTGCTCGAGCCGAACGCCGAGCTCCGGCTGATCGCGGCGCTTGCCGGGCTCGCGGCGGACGCCACCGCTGACGCCTGTACGCGGCTCGTCCTTGCGGGACTGCTCTCGGACTCCCGCCCGCCAGCCTTCGTTCACCCATTGGTCAGGGAGGCGGTGCTGAGCGAGATTCCCGCGCCCCGCAGAGCCGCGGATCGCGCCAAGGCGGCGAGCCTGCTGGCTGAGGACGGGGCCGACGGAGACGTCGTCGCCGCCCAGCTGCTGCTGGCGGAGCCGCGGGGCGACCAATGGGTGGCTGCGGCCCTGCGCTCGGCGGCGACCGCGGCGCTTGCGCGCGGTGCGCCCGACGGTGCCGTCAGCTACCTGCGCAGGGCGCTGCGTGAGCCACCTGCGCCGGGGAAGCGCGCGACGGTCAGCCGCGAGCTGGGCGTCGCCCTGCTGCGGGCCGACGACCCGGAGGGGATCGAGGTTCTGCTGGCGGTGCGGGCCAACCTCGAAGCCCCGGTCGAGCGGGCGGAGATCGCCGCCGAGCTCTCGACCTCTCTCGCCTTCCGCGGGTCCGGGGGGAGAGGCGCCCCGCTGCTCGAAGAATCGCTGACAGAGATACGCGAACCCGATTCGGAGCTGGGCCTGCTCTTGCGTGGCTGCCTGCTGATGCAAGCGATCAGCGGGCTGGAGCGTGTTCCCGAGGGCGCGCTGCCGGCCGCGGGGGAGAGGCTGAACGGCGACGACGCAGGGGGGCGTTTCCTGCTGCACACGGCGGCTGCGCTTTACGCGTTCGGCCTGGGGACGATGAAGTGCGCTCTCGAGCTTGCTGAGCGCGCCGGACTCGATCCCGCCGCCATCGAGGCGGACTCACTTGCCGGCCGGCCTCCCCAGCTCGAGCTTGCCGCGCTGACGCTCTGCGACCGGGGTGAGGGCATCGACGAGCTGTTCGATCTGATGATCGAGAGCTCAAAGCGACGGGGGACTCCCCCCGGCATGGCCACCAGCTACGGCATGCGCGCATCCTGTCGCTACGTCGAGGGCGACCTCAGTGCGGCCTGGGTGAATGCGCAGGAGGCGATTCGTCTACAGCCCGCGGGCCTTCGCGTCGGCGTCGGAAACTGGCTGGGCATGGCGATGAGAGCGCTGACCGCACAGGGCGAGATCGCAGCTGCCGGTCAGCTGTTCGACGATCTCTGGCGGGGACATGACCCCGGTTCGGGGATATCCGGTGCCACGCTGCTGGTTGCGCGTGGTGAGCTTCGCCTGGCGTCGGGTCGTCCGGCCGAGGCGCGTCACGACTTTCTCGCAGCGGCCGAACGGGTGCGCTGGCTGCCCTATCCAAACCCGGAGCTGCTCGGTTGGCGCACCGGCCTCTCCCTGGCCGAAGCGGCGCTTGGCAACGAGATCGAGGCCCGGCGCCTGGCGAGCGAGGCGGTCGAGCTTGCCCGCGGGGCGGGTGGAGCTCGTGGTATCGGGATTTCCCTGCTGGTTCAGGGGACCGTCGCCGAGGGTGAGGAGAGGCTTCGGCTGTTGGGGGACGCGGTCGAGACTCTCGCGGGAACCAGGGCCCGCCTCCGCTACGCCGAAGCGCTGATCGGCTTCGGCGCCTCCCTGCGCCGCTCCAACCGCCGCAGGGACGCGCGCGAGCCGCTGCGCGACGGCCTCGAGCTGGCCCGCCGCTGCGGCGCCGTCCCGCTGGAGGAGCGTGCTCGGGCCGAGCTCGCCGCGACCGGCGCGCGGGCGCGCAAGGTGGTCTTCAGCGGGGTTGAGTCGCTGACGGCGAGCGAGCTGCGGGTCGCGCGCATGGCGGCGAAGGGGATGACCAACCGAGAGATCGCGCAGGCGCTGACGGTGACCGTGAAGACGGTCGAGACCCACATGCGCCACGTCTTTCAGAAGCTCGACGTGACGAAGCGGACCGAGCTGCCGGCGGCTCTGAGCACGGACGACTCCGGGTAGCGCCGCTCATACACTTGCCGCAATGACCCTGGTCGTGAAGCTCGGCTCCTCGATCGTCGCCGCCGACGACGGCGAGCTGCGCGTCGACGTGCTCGACTCGGTCTGCGCGCAGGTGGCCGAGCTGGAGCAGGGGGGAGAGCGGGTGGCGATGGTCACCTCCGGCGCGATCGCCCGCGGGATGCGGCTGATGGAGCTGCCGGTGCGCCCGCGGGCGATGGACGAGCTGCAGGCCGCCTCGGCGATCGGTCAGGGCGACCTCTTCCGCGCCTACCAGTCGCGGCTGGCGGCGGGCGGGACCCGTTCGGCCCAGGTGCTGCTGACGGCGGCCGACATCGCCGCCCGCACGAACTACCTCAACGCCCGCCAGACGCTGCGGCGGCTGATCGAGTGGGGGGTGGTGCCGGTCGTCAACGAGAACGACACGACGGCGACCGACGAGATCACCTTCGGCGACAACGACTTCCTCGCCGCCCAGGTCGCGATCCTGCTCGAGGCGCGGCTGCTCGTCCTGCTCTCCGACGTCGACGGGCTGCACCGCAGCGACCCGCGCCTCGACCCGGGGGCGGAGCTGATCGAGACCGTCGAGGACTTCGGCGCGCTGGAGGCGATGGAGATCGGCGACCGCACCTCGGCCTTCGGCTCCGGCGGCATGCGCAGCAAGGTCGCGGCGGCCGAGATGGCGGCCGAGTCGGGCACCCCGGCGACGATCTGCAACGGGACGAAGGCCGGGACGCTGCTCGCCGCCGCTCGAAGTGAGCCGGTCGGCACCCGGTTCGCTGCTCAGGCCGGCAAGGCATCGAGCTTCAAGCTGTGGCTCAAATACGCCAAGCCGGCGAAGGGGCAGATCGAGGTGGACGAGGGCGCCGCCATGGTTCTGCGCGAGCGCGGCTCCAGCCTGCTGCCGGTCGGGATCACCAACGTGCACGGCAGCTTTGCCATGGGAGACGCAGTCGAAGTCATCCGCGACGGGCAGCTCATCGGCAAGGGCATTGCCGAGTGTTCCTCGGTGGACCTCGAGCGGGTGAAGGGCATGGCGACCAATGAGTTCAGCGCTGATCTCATCGAAACCCTTGGAGAGCGCCCGATGAAAGAGGCGATCCACCGGGATCGGTTCGTGCTGCTTTGAGGGCCGGGTGCCCCTCCCAAAACACTCCAGCGAGGCTCCCGCCGAGCGTTTTGGGAGGGGCACCCGGCCCTCACGGCTACCCTTAGCGATCATGGCAACCACGACCGCCAGCGTCGCCGAAAGCTGTGCCGCGGCACAGCGGGCAGCGAGAGAGCTTGGCAGCGCCTCGACCGAGTCGCGGGACACCGCGCTCGCGGCGATCGCGCGGCTGCTCGGCGAGCGGAGCGGCGACGTGCTCGAGGCGAACGCCGCCGACCTGGCCGACGAGCGGGCTGAGAGCCTGACGCCGGCGCTGCGCGACCGGCTGGCCCTGAGCGAGCAGCGGATCGCGGCGATGGCCGAGGGCGTGCGCGCCGTCGCGGCGCTTGCCGACCCGGTCGGCGAGGAGCTCGAGCACAAGGCGCTCGCCAGCGGCCTCGACCTGCGCAAGGTCCGGGTGCCGCTCGGGGTCGTCGCCGTCGTCTACGAGGCGCGCCCGAACGTGACGATCGACTGCGCGGCGCTGACGATCAAGAGCGGCAACGCGATCGTCCTGCGCGGCTCCCACTACGCCGAGCGCACCAACGGGGCGCTGGCGGCGATCGTGCGCGAGGCGCTCGCCGAGGGCGGGCTGCCCGAGGACGCCGCGGTACTGCTCGCCGGCGGCGGTCGACGAGGACCTGGGCGAGCTGGCGACGCAGGAGGACACGGTCGACCTGCTGATCCCGCGCGGCGGCGAGGGGCTGAAGAACGCGCTGAAGGCGGTCGCGACCGTGCCGGTGATCTACGCGGCGGCGGGCAACTGCCACGTCTACGTGCACGCCGACGCCGACCTGGAGATCGCACGGCGGATCGTCGTCAACGCGAAGACCCAGCGGCCGGGCGTCTGCAACGCGGCCGAGACGCTGCTGGTCGATGCCGCCGTGGCCGATGACTTCCTTCCCGGCGCCCTGGCCGAGCTGCGCGAGGCCGGCGTCGAGCTGGTCGGCGACGAGCGGGTGCGGGCCGCCGCCGGCGGGGCCGAGGTCGGCGCCGCGAGCGAGGACGACTGGGCCTCCGAGTACCTCGACCTGAAGTTGGCCGTCGCGGTCGTCGACTCGCTCGAGGCGGCGATCGAGCACGTCAATCGCTATGGCACGCGCCACTCGGAGGCGATCGTCAGCCGCTCGCCCGAGGCCTCGGAGCGCTTCACGGCGGGCGTCGACGCGGCCGTCGTCTACACCAACGCCTCGACCCGCTTCACCGATGGCTTCGAGTTCGGCATGGGGGCGGAGATCGGCAACTCGACGCAGAAGCTGCACGCCCGCGGGCCGATCGGGCTGCGCGAGCTGACCACCTACAAGTACGTCGTCCGCGGCGACGGCCAGGTGCGTGAGTAGCGCGCCCGCGGCCGAAAGCGCGGGCCCCGCGATCGGCGTCCTCGGCTCGGCCTTCAACCCGCCGCACCTCGGCCATCTGGCGCTCGCCCAGGAGGCGCTCTGGCAGCTCGACCTCGACGAAGTCGTGCTCGTGCCGACCGGCGAGGCGCCGCACAAGCGCATCCACGACGACCCAGGGCGGGAGCTGCGGTTGGCGATGACCAGGCTCGCCGCCGCCGACGATTCGCGCTTCACGGTCTCCACCCTGGAGGTCGAGCGCGAGGGACCGTCCTACACGTATGAGACCTTGGAGCTGCTTGCACGCGAGAAGGGAGAACCCGATCTGGTGTTCGTGATGGGGGCGGACGCAGCCGTCGGGTTCGAGAGCTGGCGCGAGCCGGAGCGCGTCGCTGGGCTGGCGCGTCTGGCGGTGGCGCGGCGAGCCGGCGTCTCCGACGCCGACGTCGCCTCGACCATGCGCAGCGTCGGCGCCGGCGAGCGCGTGACGATGCTGGAGATGCCGCAGTTCGGCGTCTCATCCTCGGCGGTGCGCGAGCGGGCAGCGGCCGGGCGGCCGCTGCGCTACCTGGTGCCGGAGGCGGTCGCCCGCTTCATCGAGGAGAAGGGGATCTACCGGTGAGCGCGGAGCGGCAGGGCGGTCGAGCCCGAGACGCTCGCACGACGCCTGGCCGAGCTGGCGGATTCGAAAGGGGCGACCGAGATCGTCGTCCTCGACATGCGCGGGCTCGCCGCGTACACCGATTTCCTCACGGTCTGCACGGCGCGCAACGAGCGCCAGGCGCGGGCGATCGTCGACGAGGTGAAGCTGCGGCTCAAGCAGGAGCACGGGCTGCTCCCCGGCGGGGTCGAGGGGGAGGGGGCGGCCGGCTGGATCGTGCTCGACTACCTCGACGCGGTGCTGCACGTGTTCACCGCCGAGGAACGCCAGCGCTACCAGCTCGAGGAGCTCTGGCACGAGGCGCCGCGGGCCGATCTGGACCTTTCCGAAGATGGCGTCCGAGGGCACCTCTACGGTGCCGCGCATGGGTAGCTTCAAGCGGGCGCTATTCGGCTACCGCCGCGACGAAGTCGATTCCGCGCTACAGGCGCGCGACGAGGCGATCGCCGCGGTTGAGGGGCACGCCTCGCAGGCGGAAGCCGAGCTGGCGTCGCTGTCGGGGATGGTGATCGAACGCGAGCGCGAGATCCGCAGCCTGAGCGAGCGCCTGGACGACGCGAACGAACGGCACGAACGCAGCATCGCCTCGCTGCGGTCGGTCTCCGAGCGACTGGAGGAGATTCAGGCGCAGGCCCGCGGGCAGGCGACCAGGATCCGGATGAAGGCGCTGCGCGAGGCGGTCGAGGTGAGCCGCCGGACCCACGACCTCGCCGAGGCCCAGGAGGGCGCGGCGAACGGGGACGGCGGCGAGGCGCCGAGCGCCGAGGCGGCGCTGGGGCAGCTCTTCGAGGGCCTGATCAAACTCGAGATCGGCCCGCTGGGCGACTTCTCGCAGCTGGTCGGCTTCGAGGACGCCGTCGGCCGGCTCGGCGCCTCCGAGATCTCGGTCGAGCGCTTCTCCGAGGGCCGCGCGACGGTCTCGATGCAGTTCGACGAGCCGGTCGAGCTGCTGCGCGAGCTGGAAGAGAACGCCCCCTTCGACTTCAACATCCGCCGCACCGCCGACGAGCGCCTGATCCTCGACGTCGACGACGACCAGGACGCCGAGCAGAACGCCGCGTAGGGCTGTCGCGCCGGTCAGCACGGCAAAGGCCACCGTCTCTCCTTTGCCCACTGGACGTTTGACGTATTGACTGTCATCTCTCTGTCTGCGAACGTACGTTCGTGGAGGAACACAACCCCAATCGCAAGGGCAACGTCGCCGAGTTGGCGATCGCCACCGAGGCTGCCAACTTGGGGCTGTCGGTGCTCAAACCGCTGACCGAGCACGAGGCCTACGATCTGGCCTTCGATCTCGGGGATAGGATCTGGCGGATCCAGTGCAAGTGGGCAACGCTCAAGAGCGAGGTGGTCCACGTTCGCGTCACTCGCTGCCGGACCGGCAGCCGAGGATATGTCCGGACCACCTATAGAACCGGTGAGCTCGATGCCGTCGCGGCTTATTGTCAGCAGCTGCATCGGTGCTATCTGCTCCCCGCGGATATGGTCATCGGTCGCCACTCGGTCCAGTTGCGGACGGGGCCGGCGCGAAACAAGCAGCGAGCCGCGATAAACTTCGCTGCCGATTACGAGCTTGGGGCTGTAGCTCAGCTGGAAGAGCGTCTGGCCGGCAGCCAGAAGGCCGAGGGTTCGAGTCCCTCCAGCTCCACTTCCGAGCCCGGCCGCGATTCCGGAATCGTCTTTCCCGATCGCGACAGCTTTGCCGACCTCGAGGGGACGGTCGGCATGGATGAGTTCTACGCCAAGCTCGCCCAATATGTCCGGCGTGCTGAGGCTGGCGAGGATGTTCACATCACCCGATGGGGTAGACCTGTCGCCAAGCTTGGCCCTCCGGAGTTGGTGTCGCTGCCGCGGTCCTAACGGCCTTCGAGTGATCCCACAAAGTCCTTCAGCCGCCGTTCATATAGCTGCGGATCGACGTTCCAGGACTGCGTGTGGCCGGCCTCGGGGGCGCGGTAGAAGGTGACCCAGCGGGGGAGGGCGGCGGCGAAGGCTTCGCTGGTCGCGATCGGGACGACTTCGTCGTCGTCGCCGTGGAAGAGCAGGATCGGCAGGTGGAAGTCCTCCGTGTGCTGGAGCGCGTCGAGGCTGTCCCAGTCGGCGTCGATGCGGGCGCCGATCGTCCAGATGACCGGCAGCGCGGCGAAGCCGGGGAGATCCATCCGTTCGGCGTTGAATTCGAGGATGCGCCTCCAGTCGAGCGCCGGCGCGTCGAGGACGAGACCGCTGACGCGCCCCGCCAGCCGCGACTTCTGCATGAACTGCGCGACGAGCGCGCCGCCCATCGAGTAGCCGGCGAGCAGCAGGCGCCGGGCGCCGTGGGCGAGCGCGTAGCGCGCCGCCGCCTCCAGGTCGCGCCACTCGGTCAGGCCCATGTGGTGGAACCCGTCGGGGCTCGCCGGGGCGCCCTGGTCCTCGCGATAGGCGATCAGCATCGCCGGCAGGCCGGCCCGGTGCAGCGTCGGCAGCAGGCGCAGGCCGACCTGCGGGGTCCCGTTGATCCCGTGCACGACGATCGCCCAGGTGTCGCTGCGCCCCGGCACCAGCCAGGCCGGCATCGGCCCGAGCTCGTCTGGAACGTCGACGCGCTCGGTCGGCAGGCCGAGCGCCTGTCGCGGGTCGCCGGAGAACACGTCCGATTCGATCCCGATGTCCATTTCCGGGACGAGGTAGCCGCGCACGTCGCGCAGGCGCCGCGTCACCGTGTCCTCGCTCTCGCCGACGATCGCGCCGATGACCGCGTGTCCACCGATCCACTCGAGTCCGTAGACCCCGCGCCGCTCGCTCTCTTCGTTGCGGCTCAGCACGATCCGTCCCGGCGTCAGCGCTTCGACCCGCGCCTTCCGGTCCGGATTCGAGTGGTTCGGCACGAGCACGTCGTCGGAGAAGTGCCAGGAGATCGCCGCACCCACCGCCAGGAGCACGACCAGGGCGATCCCGGCAGCGGCCAGCCAGCGCCAGCGGCGCCGGCGCCAGGCGACTTCTCCCGCTTCCTCCACGGCCGCCACCTTACTCAGCTCAAATTCGTTCATCCGGCTGCCGATGATTGAGCGATGAACGCCGCGAACCAGCACGTCTTCTCGCATGGCCTGCGCGATACGCGGGCGACCGTCGAGGCGTGGAACGCACACCCCTGGGCGGTCCTGCGCGGCTGGCTGGCGCTGAGCCTGGCGATCGCGCTGACGCTCCTCGCCGCGGTCTGGGTGGTCGCCGGCCTGCTCACCCCGGACATCACGCCGATCCATCTGCCGGGCCTGACCGAACCCCAGGACCCCGGCGACATGCTGCCGATCCTCTACCGCAACTCGCTCGTCCTCGCCCTGCACGCGACCGCCTGCGTCGCCGGCTTCATCGCCGGCGCCTCGATGCCGATCGCCGCCGCCCAGCGCACCGGCATCTCGCGCTGGATCCACGTCAAGGCGGGCCAGTTCGCGATCCTCTTCGTCGCCGCGGTGACGATCTTCTCGCTATCCACCCAGGCCCTGTACCTGGGCTTCCAGGGAGCGACGATCGCCTACCAGCTGCACATCTCCCACGCGACCCTGATCCTCAGCGTCATGCCCCACGCGATCCCCGAGCTGAGCGCGCTCTTCCTGCCGCTCGCCGCCTGGCTGATCGCCAGCCGCCGCGGCGAGTGGAACCAGCTGCTCGCGGCCACGTTGATCACGGTCGCGCTCGCGGTCCCGACCCTCGTCGCCGCGGCGGCGATCGAGGTTTACGTCTGGCCCCACATCCTCGAGGCCGTCTCTCCGGTCGTGTAGGCGGCGCTCATCCGTAAGATCGCCGCCGATGGCGGCGTACGACCCCAAGGCGATCGAGCAGAAGTGGCAGCAGGTCTGGGCCGAGGAGAAGACCTGGGAGGTCGCCAACCCGGGGCAACCCGGCCACGACGGCTCCAAGCCCAAGTCCTACGTGCTGGAGATGCTGCCCTACCCGTCGGGCGAACCCCACGTCGGTCATCTCAAGTGCTACGCGGTCGGCGACGCGATCGCCCACTTCCGCCGCCGTCACGGCTTCGAGGTGATCCACCCGATGGGCTACGACGCCTTCGGCCTGCCGGCCGAGAACAACGCGATCAAGACCGGCGAGCCGCCGCGGGAGGCGACGGAGCGCTCGATCGAGTCCTTCCGCCGCCAGTTCCGCGAGTGGGGGATCTCGATCGACTGGTCGCGCGAGCTCGGCACCCACACGCCCGAGTACTACCGCTGGACCCAGTGGATCTTCCTGCGCCTGCTCGAGCGCGGCCTCGCCTACCGCGAGGAGGCGCCCGTGCAGTGGTGCCCCAAGGACGCCACCGTGCTCGCCAACGAGCAGGTCGTCGACGGCCGCTGCGAGCGCTGCGGCACGCCGGTCGAACAGCGCCGGCTGGAGCAGTGGTTCTTCAGGATCACCGAGTACGCCGAGCGCCTGCTCGCCGACTTCGACCTGCTCGAGTCCTGGCCCGAGCACGTGGTGACCATGCAGCGCAACTGGATCGGCCGCTCCGAGGGCGCCGAGGTGACCTTCCGCTGCGACGAGCTCGAGCTCGACTTCCCCGTGTTCACGACGCGGCCCGACACGCTGTTCGGCGCGACCTTCTTCGTCCTCGCGCCCGAGCACCCCGAGCTCGAGCGGCTGATCGCCGGCACGCCGGCCGAGGCTGAGGTGCGCGAGTACGTCAACGGCGTCGCCCGCGAGTCGGCCGAGGAGCGCGGCGACGAGGACAGGCCGAAGACCGGAGTGCCGCTCGGGCGCAGCGTCGTCAACCCGGTCAACGGCGAGGTGATCCCGATGTTCGTCGCCGACTACGTGCTGATGGAGTACGGCACCGGGGCGATCATGGCGGTTCCCGCCCACGATGCCCGCGACTACGAGTTCGCCCGGGCCTTCGAGCTGCCGGTGAAGCGCGTGATCGAGGGAACCGACCCCGAGACGGCGCGCGACGAGGAGGGCCTGCCCTATCCGGGCAACGGACCGATGACGGCCTCCGGGCGCTTCGACGGCAGGCACAACCGCGAGGCCTACGAGGAGATCGTCGCCTGGCTCGCCGAGGAGGGGCGAGGCGAGTCGGCCGTCAACTACAGGCTGCGCGACTGGCTGGTCTCGCGCCAGCGCTACTGGGGGGCGCCGATCCCGGTCGTCTACTGCGAGGCGTGCGGGGAGGCGGGCGCCCCCGCGATCGTCCCCGTTCCGGAGGACCTGCTGCCGGTCGAGCTGCCGGAGATCGACGACTACGCGCCGCAGGGGCGCAGCCCGCTCGCCGCCGCCGAGGACTGGGTCGCTGCCGAGTGCCCGCGCTGCGGCGGCCCGGCGCGGCGCGAGACCGACACGATGGACACCTTCGTCGACTCCTCCTGGTACTTCATCCGCTACCTCGACCCGCAGAACGAGGCGGCCGCCTGGGACCGCGCGGCGGCCGACCACTGGCTGCCGGTCGACCAGTACATCGGCGGGGTCGAGCACGCGATCCTGCACCTGATGTACGCGCGCTTCTTCACCAAGGCGCTCGCCGACCTCGACACGCTCTCGGTGCAGGAGCCGTTCGCCAACCTCTTCACCCAGGGAATGATCACCCGCGACGGCGCCAAGATGTCGAAGTCGAAGGGCAACACGGTCAGCCCGGCCGAGTACGTCGAGCGCTACGGCGCCGATACGGCCCGCACCTACGTCTGCTTCATGGGCCCGCCCGAGCGCGGTGGCGACTGGTCCGACGAGGGCGTCGAGGGGGTCAACCGCTTCCTCTCCCGCCTCTGGCGCCTCGGCGAGGAGGTCGGCGGGCGCGAGGCCGCGGACCTCGACGCGGCGGCCGGCGAGGGCGAGGCGCGCGAGCTGCTCGCCAAGGCGCACTGGGCGATCGACAAGGCGACGCGCGATTTCGAGCGCGGCTTCCAGTTCAACACCGCGATCTCGGCGGTGATCGAGCTGGTCAACGATGCCTACCGGCTCAAGGACGGCCTCTACGAGGACCCGGCCGGCGTCGCCGCGGTGCGCTTCGCGACCGCCACCGCCGCCTCGCTGATCTTCCCCTTCGCTCCGCACCTGGGCGCCGAGCTCTGGGAGCGGCTCGAGGGCGGACGCGTCTGGGAGCGGCCCTGGCCCAAGCCCGACCCCGAGCTGCTGGCCAAAGACACCTTTGCGCTGGTCGTCCAGGTCAACGGCAAGCTGCGCGACCGGATCGAGGTCGCCGCCGACGCCTCCGAAGCGGACCTGCTGGCGCTCGCGCGCGAGAGCGAGAAGGTGCGCCGCCACCTCGACGGCAAGCAGGTCGTCAAGGAGATAGTCGTGCCCGGAAAGCTCGTAAACCTGGTGGTTCGCTGAGCTCCCGCAGCTCAGGTCGATTTATCTGGTACAAAGCCGCCGTGCTCGTCAGACGCCTGTCAGAAGCGCCCGCCGAGGAGTGGCACCGGCTGCGCTATCACGCGCTCATGGACGCCGGCCAGCTCGGCGCCCGCAACATGTCCGTGACCTGGGTGGAGATCCCGGCGGGGGCGGAGCAGACGCTGCGCTCCGACGAGGGCGGCGAGCAGGTCTACGTCGTCGTCCGCGGCGGCGGCACGATGTCGGTCGCCGGTGACACGCAGAGCGTCGCCGAGGGCGATCTGATCCTCGTCCCGCCCGCCACCGACCACTCGATCGCCAATAACGGCGAGCAGGCGCTGGCCTGCGTCTCCGTGCAGTCGCCGCCGGTCGCCGCCTCCGATCTCTACAGCGATCAGCTCGCCGAGGTCGCCGGATACGACGAAGACGACGAAGGCCTGTAGCTGAATTTTTCGTTTGTGCGCGCCATGTGCGCGTCGGGGTCGTTCACAGTCGCGGCCCATGCCCGAGCTGTCGAGGTCCCAGGTCGTCGTCTATGGCGCCATCGCGATCGCGCTGCTGCTGGTCGGCGCGCGGGCAATCCGGGCCGAGGGCGACACGGGTGGTTCCTCCGCGGCCGCGGCGCCGGCGGCCGGCGGCTCCGCCGAATTCAGCCTGAAGTCCAGCGGCGGGCCGGATGTCGTCGTCGACGTCGCCGGAGCGGTGCGCAGGCCCGGCGTCTACAGGCTGCCGGCGGGCGCGCGGGTGGTCGACGCGATCTCGCGCGCGGGCGGGCCGGATACGGGCGCAGCGCTGGAGGGAATCAACCGCGCCGCGCGGCTCGCCGACGGACAGCAGGTCGTGGTGCCTGCGCAGGGCCCCGGTGGGGCGGCGGTTTCCGCCGTGGCGGGCGAGGACGGCCCGATCAGCCTCGGCAGCGCCAGCGCCGAGCAGCTCGAAACGATCGACGGGATCGGCCCGGTGACCGCAGGCAAGATCGTCGAATATCGCGACGCGCACGGCGGCCTCGCCTCGGTCGACCAGCTCGACCGGGTGCCCGGGATCGGGCCGGCGACGATGGAGTCGCTGCGCGGTCGCCTTCAGCCCTGACGGCCCAACCGTGCCCCGTCCCGGCCTCCACCTGCCGTTGCTGCTCGTGGCGGCGGCGATCGGCCTCGCCCTCGCCCACACGGGTGAGATCCGCGACCGCGCCGAGGCGGCGCTGGGGCGGGGGATGCCGGACCGCGAGGCGGCGCTCGCACGTGGCTTCGTCCTCGGCGAGGACGAGAGTGTCGACGCGGCCACGACGGAAGATTTCCGCCGCGCCGGGCTGGCGCATCTGCTCGCCGTCAGCGGCCAGAACGTCGCCCTGCTCGCCCTGCTGGCGATGCCGCTGCTCGGGGTCCTGGGAATGCCCCTGCGCACGCGGCTCGTCTGGGTGCTCGGCCTGATCGCCGTCTACGTGCCGCTCGCTGGCGCCGGCCCGTCGATCCAGCGGGCCGGGATCATGGGCGCCCTGAGCGTATTCGCCACGCTCTCCGGCAGGCGGGCGTCGCGCCTGTATGCCCTTGCCTTCGCGGCCGTCGCGTTGCTCGTGCTCGAGCCCGGAATCGCCGCCGACGTCGGCTGGCAGCTCAGCTTTGCCGCGGTGCTCGGCATCCTGCTGCTGGCGACGCCGCTGCGGATGGCAATCGCGAGACGGATCGGCCAGGGCGGCTGGCGCCGGGCGCTCGCCGACGGCGCCGCGATGACGATCGCCGCGACCCTCGCGACAGCGCCGCTGATCGCCTTCCATTTCGAAGAACTCTCGACGACGACGCTGCTCGCCAATCTGCTCGCGATGCCGGCGGTGGCGCCGGCGATGTGGCTGGGCATGCTCGCCGCGGCCACCGGCCAGCTCCCCGGCGCCCCGGTCGAGGCCCTGAACGCACTGAACGCGCCGCTGCTCGCCTACATCGCTCAGGTCGCCGCCTGGTGCGGCCGTCCGGCCTGGGCCAGTCTCCACGTGCACCTCGGCCTTGGCGGCCTCGTGGCGTCGTACCTGGCCGTCGCAACGGCTTCGGTTGGGCTGATTGCCCTGGCCCGCCACAGGCGCGGTCGAGCTTTTGATCGCTATGCGGTGAAAAGCTCGACCGCGGTGCGGTGGGGGGTGGCGGTGGCGCTCGTTGTCGCGGCGGTCGTGCTTGCGCCGCGCTTCGCCGGCGTAGAGCGGGGCGCTGCCGCATCGCCTTCCGGATTGCGCATCTCGGTCCTTGACGTCGGACAGGGCGATGCGATCCTGCTGCAACCCCGCGACGCCCCAGCGATCCTGGTCGACGGCGGTCCGCCCGGCGACGGATTGGCGGGCAAGCTGCGCCGCGCCGGCGTCGACCGTCTGGGGACGGCGGTCGTCACCCACGATCAGGCCGACCACGCCGGCGGCGTCCGCGACCTGCTCGGCGCGCTGCCGATCGGCCAGGTGCTGTTCGCGAGGCTGCGGCGCCCAACTCTGACCCGGATCAGGGCCGCGGGGATCGTCACCCGTCGCCTCGCGGCCGGTACGGAGCTGCGCGACGGCGGCCTGCGGCTCGACGTGCTCTGGCCCCCGCGAGAGCTGCTCGCCGAACCCCGGCCGGGAGAGGACCCGAATGCGCTGGCGATCGTCGTGCTGGCACGCTGGAGGCGCTTCTCGATGCTGCTCACCGCCGACGCCGAGTCCGCGGCGACGCCGCTCGACCCCGGTCCGGTCGACGTCCTCAAGGTCGCCCACCACGGCAGCGACGACGCCGGGCTCGGCGCCCTGCTCGAGCGCGCGCGGCCGAAGCTGGCGGTGATCTCGGTCGGGGCCGGCAATCCCTTCGGCCATCCGACTCCGGCGACGCTCGCGACGCTCGCTCGCCATCGCATTCGCACGCTGCGGACCGACCGCGACGGCACCGTCGTGATCGACGTTCGGGGAGGCCGGTTCGGCGTCAGCGCCGGGGGCTGAGCAAGGGGCTCCGCGTGTTGGGGCGAGAAACTCAACGAATCGACGAATCGATTTTGGGTTTATCGGTCCGACCTGCTCATGGGTGGGACTCGCGGGGCCGATTTGACGTATTGGTGCAATACAAGCGCGGACTTCAGCGGTTGCGATCGGGCGTCCTCGGAGACGGCCTCCTGGAGCGGGCCCGGGCGATCTCCCTCGCGCTGCTCGGCGCCACCGCGGCGGTCGGCCTGGCGATCGTCGCACTCGCCCTGAACCAGGGGTGGCCGCTCGTCGACGGCAGCGGGATTCCGGCAGCTCCCCCTCTGCATCAGCACGTCGGCGACGCGACCGTCGCCGCGCGATCGCAGCCGCCGGCCAGGTCCCGCACCGCGGATCGGCGGGGCTCGGTCGCCCGGTCGTCCGGCGAGGCCGGGTCGAGGGGGTCCGGTCCCGCCCAGAGCCCGGCTCCAGCCCCGTCCAGTGAGCTCGTGATTACGCCGGCGACCCCCGCGCCGGCGCCCGAGCGAAAACCCAAGCCGCAGAACGAACACAAGCCGAGTCAGCAGGGCCCAGCCCGGGCAGAACCGGACCAACAGGCGACGCCAGACCAACCGGCGCCGTCGCCCGCGCCGCAGCCGGAAGCGTCGAGCCCGCCGAAGGAAGCCCCTGCCGCGACCGACCCGCCGGCGACCGCCTCCGGCGCTCCGGAAGAATCGAACGTCCCCTCGTGGAGCAACGGCAACGGCCACGCCTACGGTCGCGGCGACGGTTGGAGCGGACAGGGCCACGACTCCAGCGCCTCCGACGGCTGGAACGAAGGCCACGGCCGGGGCCAGTTCGACGGTAACGACCGGTAGGCCCGGCTGCGCCTCTAGACTCGGCTCACTTTGGCCGAGCTGCACTCGCTCTACCTGATTGCCGGCACCGACGGGGCGAAAATCGACGCGACGAGGGCGCGCCTGCGCTCGCGCGCCGAGCGCGACGGGGGCGCCGCGGCGCTGGAGGTGTTCGAGCCGGGCGAGGGCCGGGGCGCGCCGGACCACGAGGCGCTGCTCGCCGCGATCCCGGCGATGTCGCTGACCGAATCGCGCCGCTTCCTGCTCGCCGACGGGGTCGAGCGCTGGCGGGACCGCCAGCTCGACGCGGTCAGCGAGGCGCTGGCCGGGCTGCCTCCCGACCTCAGCGTCGTGCTGATCGCCCGGGCCAAGGCGCCGGCCAAGCTGCTGCGGGCGGTCAGGGCGGCCGAGGGCGAGATCCACGAGTTCGAAGCGCCGAAGGCGCGGGACATGCCGCGCGTCCTCGTCGCCGACGCCAAGCGGCTCGGCTTCCGCCTGGAGCCGGCGGCGGCGCGCATGCTGGTCGACCGGATGGGGGCGAATCCGCAGCGCCTCCACAACGAGCTCGAGCGCCTCGCGCTCTGGGCGGGCGAGGGCGGGGGGGTCGGCGCCGCCGACCTCGACGCGATGATCGCCGACACCTCGGAGGCGGCGGTGTGGGCCCTCTCGGACGCGCTGCTGGAGCGCGATGCCCCGGCGGCGCTGCGGATCGGCGAGCGGCTGATCGCCCAGGGCGAGAACGTCACCGGCCTGATCTACGGGCTCGCCTCGCGGCTGCGCAAAGCCTGCTCCGCCGCGGCGATGCTGGAAGAGGGCGTGCCGCCGGCGCAGGTCGAGTCGAAGCTGGGCATGCATCCCTACGCGGCCAAGCAGCTCGTGCGCCGCCTCCAGGACGCCGAGCTCGAAGATCTGCGCGCCGCGACGATCGCCCTCGCCGACCTCAAGGTGTGGCTCCGCGGCGGCGCGGATTATGGAGACGAGCTGGCGCTGACCCTGGCGCTGCGTGCCGCGGCCGGCGTCGCTGCCTGACTACTTCGCCGCGCCGGCCGCGAGCTTGGCGGCTCGTGACTTCTTACGCGAAGCGGTGTTCTTGTGCAGGGCGCCCTTCTGGACGGCCTTGTCGATGCGCGAGACGAGCGCGCGGTGCTCGGTCTCGATCGCGTTCGCGTCGCCGCCCTCGACGGCCTGCTCCAGTCGCCTGAAGTAGGTCTTCACGGTGCTCGTCATCAGCCGGTTCTCGGTTCGCTCCCGACCGCTGCGTAGGATCCGCTTCTTCTGTGAGGCTATATTCGCCATGAGCGCGGCGCCGGACTATACCGAGGCCGGGGATTCATCCGAGAGCCCGTCCGGTCGTCGCCCCGGTCGGATCGCACGCTCGACCGCGTTTTTCTCCGCCGCCACCGCCGCCTCGCGCGTGGCCGGCCTGGGGCGGGAAGTGGTCGCGGCGAGCTACTACGGGGTCAGCGGACCGATGTCCGCCTTCACGATCGCCTTTCAGGTTCCGAACCTGATTCGTGCCCTCTTCGCCGATGCGGCCCTACAGCCGGCCTTCGTCCCGGTCTTCACCGAGCAGCTCGAGAAGAAGAACTACCGCGAGGCCTTCCGCCTCGCCTCGACGATGCTGCTGCTCGTCACCCTGGTCCTCGGCGCGGTGACCGCGCTCTTCGTCCTGCTCGCGCCGGTGATCATGCCGCTCTTCGCGCCCGGCTTCGAAGGGGAGATCCTCGACCTCACCGTCACCCTCTCCCGCGTCCTCTTCCCGATCCTCGTCCTGCTCGGGATCAGCGGCGTCGTCGTCGGCATCCTCAACAGCTACGACCGCTTCGGCGCCTTCGCGATCTCGCCGTTGTTCTGGAACCTGACGATCATCGTCGTGCTGGTCGTGCTGATCCCGCTCTTCCACGGCCAGAACCGGATCTACGCCTACGCGATCGGGATCCTCGTCGGCACCCTCGTGCAGCTGCTGATCCCGACCTTCGATCTGCGCCACACGCCCTTCAAGTTCGAGTGGAGCTTCGACTGGCGCAACCCCGACGTGCGCCGCGTGCTGCTGCTGATGCTGCCGGTGACGATCAGCCTCGGCCTGATCAACTTCAACCTGCTGATCAACAGCATCTTCGGCAGCCTCGTCAGCGACCAGGCGCCGGCGGCGATCGACAAGGCCTTTCGCATCTACCAGCTCCCGCAGGGGATCTTCTCGGTGGCGATAGCGACCGTCCTCTTCCCGACCCTGGCCCGCTTCGCCGCGCGCGGCGCGCACGACGACCTGCGCGCGACGATGGCCAACGGGATGCGCCAGATCCTCTTCGTCCTGCTGCCCGCGGCGGCGGCGATCCTCGTCCTCTCCGAGCCGATGATCCGGCTCGTCTACCAGCGCGGCGAGTTCACTCCGGAGCAGACCACCCTGGTGGCCACGGCGCTGTTCTGGTTCGCCTTCTCGCTGCCGACCAACGGCGTCTACCTGTTACAGACCCGGACCTTCTTCAGTCTCCAGCGGCCCTGGGTCGCGACCGGCCTCGCCGGCCTCGACCTCGCCGTCTCCGCCCTCGGCGCCCTCCTCCTCTACAAGCCGTTCGGCACCGGCGGCATCGTCGCCGGCACCGGGATCGGCACCACCGCCGCGGTCGTCGCCCAGGCGGTGGTCCTGCGCAGCGCCCTCGGCGGGCTCGAGCTGGGGCGGCTGCTGGAGACCGGCCTGCGGATCGCGCTTGCGGCCGCCGCCCTGGCGGCGGTCAGCTTCGGCATTTGGGACGTCCTCGACAGCGCCCTCGGTCGCGGCCTCGTCGGCCAGATCGTCTCGCTGGGCGTGGCGCTGGCGGCCGGCGGGGCGGTCTACGTGGGCGCGGCGAGGCTCCTGCGCATAGCGGAGCTGGAGCAGGTAATGCGTCTCGTCCGCCGCCGCTAGATGCTCGATCTGCCGCGCTACCTGCTGGGCGTCCTCGAGCTCCTCCTGCTCGGCGGCTTCGCCTGGCTCGGGGGATCTGCCGTTCGCTCCCGATTGCTCGCCGTTTTCTCGGGTGCTCCTGCCCACCTTGCATCCGCGGTGGTCGGCCTCGCGCTGCTGATCTGGACCGCGGAGCTCCTCGGCAGCTTTTCGCTCTTCGAGCCCGTTCCGTACCTCGTCGTCACCGTTGCGACCGGCCTCTCGCTTCAGTTGGGTTTAGGGGGAGGGCGGGGGTGCCCCTCCTGCTTGCTGGGTTTTTCGCCTTGGACCGCGCGGCCGTCCGAGGACCGGGTTGGGGCGAAAAACAGGGACGCCGCTGCGCTGGAGGGACACCCCCGCCCTCCCACTCAGACCGCTGTGCTGCTCGTTGCCTTGCTTCTTGCGGCCTTGGCACTCGTCAAGTTCGGAGTCGATGTGAAGTCGAAGCTCGGAACGGGGATGACCGGGTTCGATTCGACCTGGTACCACGGGCCATTCGCGGCGGGGTTCTTCCAGAGCGGCGATACGTGGGGCCTGCACTTCATCGCGCCCCAGTTTCTTGCCTGGTTCTACCCAGCGAACGCGGAAATCTTCCACGCGGCGGGGATGCTTGCGTTCGGGCGCGACATCCTTTCGCCGTTGCTCAACCTCGGCTGGTTCTTTGGCTGCTTGGTGGCTTGCTGGTGCATCGGGCGGCCGTACAAGGTGGCGCCGTGGTCGCTGGCGCTTGGTGCGGTCGCGCTGAGTTTGCCGGTGCTCGCCGACCAGGCTGGGGAAGCGCGCAACGACATCGTCGGGATCTTCTTCCTGCTCGCCGCCGTCGCGATTGCGCTCAGCGCATGGGAACCGGGCGGGGAGACCGACTCCGTTCGCTCTTCGTCGGGCACACCCAGACAAACAGCGAACGCGTTCCCCTTTGTCGGTCTCGCCGCCGGGCTCGCCGCCGGGACCAAGCTCAACTTCGTCCTACCCGCCGCAGTTCTCGTCCTCGGCGCCCCGCTGCTCGCGCCGGCCGGAAGACGCTGGCGAGCGCTCGCCGCCACCTGCCTCGCGGCCCTCGCCGGGGGCGGCTACTGGTACCTGCGCAACCTGATCCACACCGGCAACCCCTTGCCCTGGTTCGACCACGTCGGCCCGATCTCGCTGCCCGCGCCCGACCAGGCGCTCGGCGGCAGGGAAGGCCACACCGTGCTCGGCTACCTCACCGACGGCTCGGTCTGGTTGGACTGGTTCCTGCCCGGCCTGCACGGCGCCCTGACGATCCTCTGGCCCCTGATCTTCGCCCTTGCCTTCGCCGGCCTGCTGCTTTGCCTGGTCCCTGTCAGAGCGTGGTCGAGGTTTGCTTCGCATAGCGACGAAAACCTCGACAACGGTCGGGACGTCGGGTTGTTGCTCGCCGGCCTCGCAGGTCTCGCCGTCGTCTTCGCCTGGCTGATCGCCCCCACCTCAGCTTCGGGCCCCGACGGCATGCCCCGCGGCTTCGAATCCGGCCTCCGCTACCTCGCCCCAGCTCTAGCGCTCGGGTTTGCCGTTCTTCCGGCCGTGCTTTCTGCACCGTTTCGATGGGCGGGTATGGGGTGTCCCCCGGCGCAGCGGCGTCCCCTCTTTCGCCCCAACTCGGCTCTCGGACGGCCGCAACGTCCACAGGCGAAAAACCCAGCAAGCGGGGGGACACCCCATACCCGCCCCCTCGCACTGGCGCTGATCCTGCTGCTGGCAGCGATCGCAATCGGCTATCCCGTCCAGCGCGCCTACCTGCGCGACCGCTACGCCAACCCCACCTTCGCCGCCCCCGGCCTCAACGCCGCCTTCAGGTGGGCCAACGACATCTCCGACGCCCGCATCGCCACCACCGGCACCCGCCAGTACCCCCTGTTCGGCGCCGACCTGACCAACCACGTCCAGTACGTCGGCGAATCCGAGCCTCACGGCGGCTTCGTCGCCCCAACCACATGCCAGCGCTGGCGCCAGCTCCTCAACGCCGGCCACTACGACTACGTAATCGCCACCCGCGACCGCATAGAACCCGGCAAGGCCCCGTATCCCGCAACGGCCACCTGGACCGAGGGGCCGGGCGCCGAACCCATCCTCCGCAAGCCCCCCACGATCATCTTCAAGCTAAGGACTCCTCTAGATCCATCGGCCTGCCCGTAGTGCCGCGCAAGCTGTGGGGAGGAGGGGGTCGGGTCTCGCTCGGCGGTGCCTAAATCCGCCGGAGGCGGATTAACTTGGTGTCCCTTCGGGACAGGAATCACTCCGCGGTGCCGAAGGGAGGCACCGCCGAGCGAGACCCGACCCCCTCCACGCCCCCGCCTCGCCATACTCCGCAGGCCGATGGACCAGATCCGCAACTTCTCGATCATCGCCCACATCGACCACGGCAAGTCGACCCTGGCCGACCGCATCCTCGAGGTCACCGGCGCCGTCGACCCGAAGAAAATGCAGGCGCAGGTGCTCGACTCGATGGACCTCGAGCGCGAGCGGGGGATCACGATCAAGGCCCAGGCGGTGCGGGTCGAGTACAGGGCCGCCGACGGGCAGGCCTACCACCTGCACCTGATCGACACCCCGGGGCACGTCGACTTCTCCTACGAGGTCTCGCGCAGCCTCGCCGCCTGCGAGGGCGCGCTGCTGGTCGTCGACGCCGCCCAGGGGGTCGAGGCCCAAACCGTCGCCAACACCTACCTCGCGATCGAGAACGGGCTCGAGCTGATCCCCGTGATCAACAAGGTCGATCTGCCGGGCGCCGAACCGGACCGGGTCGCGGCCGAGATCGCCGACCTGCTCGGCGGCGACCCCGAGGAAGCCCTGCGGATCTCGGCCAAGACCGGCGAGGGCGTCGCCGAGGTGCTCGAGGCGATCGTCGCGCGCGTGCCGCCCCCGCGGGGAGAGCGCGAGGCGGCGACGCGGGCGTTGATCTTCGATTCCGAGTTCGACCAGTACCGCGGCGTGATCGCTTACGTGCGGATGGTCGACGGCGCCTTCCGCAAGAACGAGCGGATCGTCGCGATGCAGAACGGCACCGAAGCCGACATCGACGACATCGGCTTTTTCCGGCCGGCGATGACCCCGGTGGAGGGGATGGAGGCGGGCGACGTCGGCTACCTGATCACCGGGATCAAGGACGTCGCCAAGCTGCGCGTCGGCGACACCCTGACCTTGCAGGAGAACCCCGCGAGCGAGCCGCTCGAGGGCTACCGCGAGGTCCGCCCGATGGTCTTCTGCGGGCTCTTCCCGATCGACACCGACCGCTTCGAAGACCTGCGCGACGCGCTCGAGAAGCTGGCGCTCAACGACGCCGCGCTCTCCTGGGAGCCGGAGACGTCCGAGGCGCTCGGCTTCGGCTTCCGCTGCGGCTTCCTCGGCCTGCTGCACATGGAGATCGTGCGCGAGCGGCTCGAGCGCGAGTACGGGCTCGACCTGCTCTCGACCACGCCCAACGTGCGCTACGAGGTCCACCTGACCAACGGCGAGAGCCGCGAGGTCCGCAGCCCGACCGAGCTGCCCGACCCGGGCACGATCGAGGCGATCGAAGAGCCCTATATCCGCGCCACGATCATCGCTCCCTCCGAGCAGGTCGGCGCCGTGATGGAGCTCTGCCAGGGCCGCCGCGGCTCCCACGTCGACATGCACTACCTGAGCCCGCAGCGGGTGCAGATCCGCTACGACATGCCGCTGGCCGAGATCGTGCTCGACTTCTTCGACCTGCTCAAGTCCTCGACCCGCGGCTACGCCTCGCTCGACTACGAGCCGATCGGCAACCGGCCCTCCGACCTGGTCAAGGTCGACATCCTGCTCGCCGGCGACAGGGTCGACGCGCTCTCGATCATCGTCCACCGCGAATTCGCCTACGAGCAGGGCAAGCGCCTCGTCGGGCGGCTGCGCAAGACGATCCCGCGCCAGCTCTTCGACGTGCCGGTGCAGGCCGCGATCGGCTCCAACATCCTCGCCCGTGAGACGGTCAAGGCGCTGCGCAAGGACGTCACCGCGAAGCTCTACGGCGGCGACGTGACCCGCAAGAACAAGCTGCTGAAGAAGCAGAAAGCGGGGAAGAAGCGGATGAAGCAGGTCGGCCGGGTCGAGGTGCCGCAGGAGGCCTTCCTGGCGGTGCTCGAGATCGGCGAGTAGCGGCGCGCCGGACTGGCCGCTTGGCCAATACACTGCCGCGCCATGGCGATCAAGACTGAGGCAATCGGCAAGGAGTGGCCCGCCACGACGTATGAGGTGGGCAGGGAGAAGATCGGGGAGTACGCGCGGGTGGTCGGGCTCGACAACCCGGTCCACTTCGATCGCGAGGCCGCCACGGCGGCCGGCTACCGCGACGTCGTCGCGCCGCCGATGTTCTGCGTCGTCTACAGCGCCCCGGCGCTGGGCCCGGCGATGTTCGACGACGAGGTGGCGATGAACTTCGCCGCGATGGTCCACGGCGGCCAGGAGTTCGTCTGGGGCGAGCCGGCCTGCTCGGGCGACGAGATCACGACCGGGGCCAGGTGCCTGGAGATCTACGAGAAGGACGGCAAGGGCTTCTACGTCTTCGAGACCGTCTCCACCAACCAGGACGGCGCCGAGGTCGTGCGCGGCACCTGGACCAACATCGTCAGGGGGGTCTGAGATGGCCGAACTTAAGGCCGGAGACGCGATTCCGGAGCTGAGGGTGACGCCCGACAAGTACCTGCCGCACCGCTACGCGGGCGCCTCGGGCGACTTCAACCCGATCCACATCGACCCCGAGTTCGCCAAGGCGGTCGGGTTGCCGAACACGATCCTGCACGGCCTCTACATGATGGGCCTGACCGCGCGCGCCGCGACCGAGGCGGCCGGCGGCGACCCGCGGGCGCTGAAGCGGCTCTCGGTGCAGTTCCGCGGCATGGGCGCGCCGGAGACCGAGATCGTCGTCAGCGGCGAGGTCAAGTCGGTCGAGGACGGCAAGGCCACGATCGACGTCGTCGCCGCGCAGGGCGACAATCAGACGATTCGCAATGCCGAGGCGGAAATAGAGCTTTAGCGGGGAGGACGGCCGGGCACCCCCTCCCAAAACGCTCGGCGGGAGCCTCGCTGGAGTGTTTTGGGAGGGGCCACCCGGCCGTCCTCTTAGACTTCAAGCGTGCTTTCCGCCCGACAGGAGCTCATCCTCAAGCTGGTGGTGGACGCGTATCTCGCGTCCGGCAAGCCCGTGGCTTCGAAGCCGATTGCTGAGCGGCGGGAGGTCGAGTGGGGGCCCTCGACGGTGCGGGCGGAGCTGGCGGCGCTGGAGGCGGCCGGATTCCTGACGCATCCGCACACCTCGGCGGGGCGGGTGCCGACCGAGACCGGCTACCGCTATTACGTTGACCGCCTGATCGAGTCCGGCGCGCCGCAGGCGGCCGGGGTCGAGCTGGAGCTCTCCCGGCTGCGCCGTGAGATCGATGAGGCGATGCGCGAGACGACCGTGGCGCTGGCGCAGGTCAACGATCTGATGGCGCTCGCGACCGCGCCGGCGCCGGCCACGGCGACGATCCACCGGGTCGAGGTGCTGCGCCTCCAGCCGAACGAGGTGATGGCGATCGCGATCGCCTCGACCGGTGACATCTCGAAGCGCGTGTTCGAGTTCGACGCGCCGGTCGACCCCGGCCTGGTCGAGTGGGCCTCGAGCTATCTCAACGAGTCGCTCGCCGGCCTGGGCGTCGGCGCGCGGATGATCGCCAACCGCCTCGCCGATCCCGAGCTCGGCGAGGCCGAGGCGCGCTTCCTCGCCACGCTCGGCCCGGCCTTCACCGAGCTCGAGCGGGAGACCGGCGACAGCCTCTACATGGAGGGCGCCTCGCGGCTGCTCTCCGACGAACACCGCCGCGACCTGCCCCGCGCGGACCGCCTGATGACCGCGCTCGAGCGCCGCGCCGGCGTGCTCGGCATGTTGCGCTCGACGCTTGACGAGCGCTCCGTCTTCCTCTGGATCGGCGGCGAGAACCCGCAGCCCGAGCTGCGCTCGGTCAGCGTCGTCGGGGCCAACTACGGCCTCGCCCACCGCAACCTCGGCGCGGTCGGCGTGGTCGGGCCGCTGCGGATGGACTACGCGACCGCGATCGCCTCGGTGCGCGGCGCCGCCCGCGAGCTGTCGCGCTACTGCGAGTCGGTCTACGGCTGATGCCACGCGACTACTACGAGATCCTCGGCGTCCAGCGCGACGCCAACAAAGCCGAGGTGAAGACCGCCTTCCGCCGGCTGGCGCGCGAGCTGCACCCCGACGTCAACGATCACGACCCCGAGGCCGAGGAGAAGTTCAAAGAAGCCGCCGAAGCCTACGAGGTGCTCTCCGACCCGGAGCGCCGCCGCGCCTACGACGCCTACGGCCACGAGGGCCTGCGGGGCGCTGGGGCGGGGGCGGGACAGGCCGGGTTCGGCTCGGTCGAGGACATCTTCCAGGCCTTCTTCGGCGGCAACTTCGGCTTCGAGGTGCGGCGCGGGCCGATGCGCGGCCAGGACCTGATCCACCAGGTCGAGATCACCGCAGTGGAGGCGATGCTGGGAACGACGATCAAGGTGCCCAGCCACGAGGGCGAGCGCGAGATCGAGCTCCCCGCGGGCATTCAGCCCGGCAGCCAGTTCGCCCTGCGCGGCCACGGCATGCCCGGCGCCAACGGCGGACCTCCCGGCGACATGGTCGTCGCCGTGCAGGTGATCGTCCCCGCAGAGCTCTCCGAGGAGCAGCGCGAGCTTGCGGAGCGGCTGGGGGAGACGCTGGAGCCGCACAACCTGCGCGCCGGCGGGCGCGGCGGCGGAGACAGTTTCTTCAGCCGCATGCGGCGCGCCTTCGGGTGAAGACATCAAGCGCCACCTCCTCTGCTCCCGCGAATGCCTGAAGAATCAGATATGGACAGGCATTCGCTCCCGCGTCCGGGGGTGGCTTGGTGATTCGCCTTGCCGTGCGGTGTACGCCTGATCAAGCGGAGTTCGTGCTGGCCGAGTTGACGGTGCTGGCCCCGAACGGAGTCGAGGAGGAGACCGGCCCCGGCTACGTCGAGTACGCGATCTACGGCGGCGAGGGCGAGCTGCCCGAGCTGGGCGAGGTCGAGGTCGCGGCCGGCGACGGCCTGGTCGAGTTGGTCGCGACCGAGGTCCCGGACGACTGGGCCGACCGCTGGCAGGACTTCCACAAGCCGCTGCTGGTTGGCGAGCGGCTCTGGCTGCGGCCGTCCTGGGAGCCGCCGCGCGAGGGGACGGTCGACGTCGTCGTCGATCCGGGCCGGGCGTTCGGCACCGGGGCGCACCCGACCACGCGGCTCTGCCTGGAGCTGCTGCTGGAGCTTGAGCGGGCCGGCGAAGCCGGCGGAGCCCTCACCGACCTCGGCGCCGGTTCCGGCGTCCTCGCCATAGCCGCCGCCAAGCTCGGCTGGGACCCGGTCGCCGGCTACGACCACGAGCCCGCCGCGATTGAGGCCGCCGCCGCAAATGCCGCCGCCAACGGAGCCGACGCCAGCTTCGAACGACTCAACCTGCGCGAACAGCTCCCGAAGCTCGCGCCAACCGTGGTCGCGAACATGACCACGCCGGTGCTGAAGGCAGTGGCTGAGCTCATGGCGACGCCCCCCGCCACCCTTGCGTGTTCCGGGATCCTGCCCGCCGAGCTGGATGAAGTCGTCGCGGCCTTCGGCCAGTGCGGCCTGGCCGAGGCCGAGCGCCGGATCGAGGGCGACTGGGCCGCCCTGCTGCTCCGTCGTCCTTAGCGGATAGTGTTTCCGCCCGATGCTGGCGACGATCGGCGACCCCGGCTACAAGTTCGTCCTCTTCCTGCACATCCTGGCGGTCGTGCTGGCCTTCGGCCCCACCTTCGGCTACGGCTTCTTCGTCGCCGCCGCGCAGAGCGCCGCTCCGAGAAGCGTGCCGACGGTGCTGCGGTCGATCCAGAAAATCGACCGCTACCTGGTCGAGCCCGGGCTGATCGTCGTCCTGCTGGCTGGGATCTACCTGCTCGCGGACGGTCCCTGGGAGGCGAGCGACGCCTTCATCAGCATCGGCTTCCTCGCGGTCATCGCCCTCTTCGGCCTCTCGCACGGGTTCTTCCGGCCGCAGACGGCGAAGGCGCTGGAGCTGGCCGAGCGCGACCTCGGTTCCGGCGACACGCTGAGCGCCGAGTACGAAGCCGTCTCGAAGCGGCTGGAGAACGGCGGCAAACTCGCCGGCTTGATCGTCGTCGTGGCGATCTTCTTCATGGCTTACAAACCATTCCTGTAGCGCGCGGACCGCTGGACGCCTCGCAGCCGATCGCGATGTTCGACTCGGGGGTCGGCGGGCTCACCGTCCTCCACGAGTGCCTGGTCTCGCTGCCCGAGGAGGACTTCGTCTACCTCGGCGACACGGCGATGTTCCCCTACGGCAGCCGCGATCCCGAGCGGCTGCGCGCGCGCGTTCGGACGATCTCCGCGCTGCTGCTGGCGCGCGGCGCGAAGCTGCTGGTGATCGCCTGCAACACGGCGACCTCGATCGGCGAGGACGTCGCCCGCGCGGTCGCCGCCGAGCGCGGGGTGGAGGTGGTGCCCGTGGTCGAGCCGCAGGCCGAGATCGCCGCCGCGATCACCGACAGCGGCCGGGTCGGCGTGCTGGCGACGCCGAACACGGTCGAGAGCGGCGCCTACCGTCGCGCCCTCGAATCGCAGGGGCGGGCGCTGGAGGTGACCGAGGTCGAGGCGCCCGACCTCGCCCCGTTCATCCAGGACGGCTCCCCCTTCGACCAGGCCGTCGTCGACATGGCCCGCTCCTACTGCGCGCCGCTGAAGCGGGCCGACGTCGACACGCTGATCCTCGGCTGCACCCACTACCCGCTTGTGGCGCCGATGCTCCAGCGCATCCTCGGCCGCGACGTACGCCTGGTCAGCGGCGGCCACGCGGTCGCGGCGGCGGCGCAGCGCACGCTCGAGTCCGCCGGCATCGCCCGTACGCCCGGCCGGGAAGGCGCCTACCGCTTCCTCTGTAGCGGTGAGGTCGAGTCCTTCCGCGAGCTCGGCACCCGCTTCCTCCAGATGCCCCTCGGCGAGGTCGAGCATGTCGACATCGCCGAGCAACGTTGAGCGTCTGGGACGAAGAATTTTCCCTCTCACGCGTTTGTGCGCGCCACGCGTGCGTCGCTGCCAGTCAGCGTGGGCGCCATGCCTACGACAACCGCAGTCATTCCATCCGGCAATACCGTATATACTCATCCCGTGGCCAAGGTGATGATCTCAATGCCCGACGATCTGCTCGACCGACTCGATGCGCAAGCACGCGTGAACCGCGAGACGCGCAGCGGCTTTCTGCGCCGCCTGACGGAGCATGAGCTGGCAGGTGCCAAGGCGACCGAGCGCCGCGAGATCGAAGCACTGATGGAGAAGGCCCTTGTCCCCGAAGGCCTTGGTGGAGACGCCGCACGGCTGATCCGCGAAGACCGCGAATCGCACTGACCGATGCGCCTCGTCGACGCGAGCGTCTGGGTGGCCATCGCCGACCCGGCCGACCGATTCCACGAGGCCGCGCGTGAGCTCTCGGCCGACGTCGATCAACCGCTTGCGGCGTTGGATCTGACTTTTTATGAGGTTGCCAATGCTCTCGGCGCGAAGAAGGGCCGGCCGGAGGAGGCGCACGCACTCAATCGGCTGATCGCGCGACGCTGCGGCGATCGGATCGCTTCTGTGGATTCGGACTTGGTCGATGTCACCATCGATCTCGCCTCCGAGCACGGCCTCACCGCCTACGACGCGGCCTACGTCGCGGCCGCCCGCCGCCACGGGTGGACGCTCGTCAGCGCGGACATCGCCGATCTCGTCTCCAAGGGCCTGGCGGTGGCTCCGGACGCCGCCGACTACCCTTAGGTCGATGAGCGTGCTGGAGCAGGTGCAGGACGACGTGCGCACGGCGATGAAGGCCGGCGAGCGCGAGCGTGCCGCGGCGCTGCGGCTGATCGTCGACTCGCTCCAGCAGGACGCCAAGCTGGGCAAGGGGGACGAGGTCGCCGTCCTACAGCGAGAGCGCAAGAAACGGCTCGAGGCCGCCGAGGCCTACCGCGATGCGGATCGCACCGAGCAGGCCGACGCGGAGAGCTTCGAGGCGGAGCTGATCGAGGCCTACCTGCCGGCGCAGCTCTCCGACGAGGAGCTGGCCCAGCTCGTCGGGGCGGCGATCGAGGCGACCGGCGCCACCGAGCAGAAGCAGATGGGCCAGGTGATGTCGGCGCTGATGCCGAAGGTCGCCGGCCGGGCCGACGGCAAGCGGGTCAGCGCGGCGGTGCGAGAGAAGCTTGGCGCGTAGGCAGCTGACCCTCGACAACACCGTCGCCGCCGAGCTGGCGGGCTCCGAGGACGCCGTCCTGCGGGCGCTGCGCGGCCGGCTCGACTGCGAGTTCCACCTGCGCGGCAACGTGCTCACCCTCGACGGCAGCGCCGGGGACGTGCAGACCGCGGCCACCGTGGTCGACGAGCTGGTCGACCTGATCGAGCAGGGGCACGAGGTCGCTCCGGGGACGATCGAAGCGGTGACCGGCGCGATCGATGCGCACGAGAGCCCGGCGGAGATCCTCGAGGACGTCGTCTGGCGCCACCGCAACACCAAGGTCGCGCCGAAGACGCTCAACCAGAAGCGCTACGTCGACTCGATCCGCAACCACACGATCACCTTCGGCATCGGGCCGGCGGGAACCGGGAAGACCTTCCTCGCCGTGGCGATGGCCGCCGCGGCGCTGGCCGAACGCGAGGTCCAGCGGATCATCCTCACCCGGCCCGCGGTCGAGGCCGGCGAGCGGCTCGGCTTCCTGCCGGGCGACATCCAGGCCAAGGTCGACCCCTACCTGCGCCCGCTCTTCGACGCGCTCTACGACATGCTCGACCCCGACCGGGTAAACGGCTACTTCGAGCGCGGCGTGATCGAGGTCGCGCCGCTGGCCTTCATGCGTGGTAGGACGCTTAATGATTCCTTTGTAATCCTCGACGAGGCGCAGAACACCAGCCCCGAGCAGATGAAGATGTTCCTCACGCGGCTCGGCTTCAACTCGCGCATGGTCGTCACCGGGGACATCACCCAGATCGACCTTCCGACCGACCAGCGCTCCGGCCTCATCGTCGTCCGCGACATCCTCGAGGCCGTTCAGGACATCGCCTTCATCCGCTTCGGCGGCGAGGACGTGGTCCGCCACAAGCTGGTGCAGCGGATCGTCGCCGCCTACGACGAGCACGCCGAGCGCCGCACGGCCGAGCCCCCGCCGGCAGCCGATGGTGGCTGACCTCGCCGACGTGCCGGTCGAGCTGCGCGATGCGGTCTCGGCGGCGCTGGGGGCGGCAGGAGTCGAGGATGGGCATCTGGCGGTCGAGCTGGTCGATGCGGAGCGGATCCGCGAGCTCAACCGCGAGCACCGCGGCAGGGACGCGCCGACCGACGTGCTCGCCTTCCCGCTCGACGGCGCCGGGCCGACCGCCGGCCCCCGCGAGCTCGGCGACGTGGCGATCTGCCCCGAGCACTGCACGGACGTGGTCGAGGCGGCGGTGCACGGCACCCTGCACCTCTGCGGTATGGACCACGAGACCGATCAGGGCGAGATGTTGTCCTTGCAGGCCGAGATCATGAAAGCCGTTCATCGCCCACCCGGCACGCCCGGACGGGAAGCGGAGGACGTGCCGGCTCATGCCGGCTTCGTCGGCCTCGCCGGCCGCCCCAACGTCGGCAAGTCGACCCTGGTCAACGCGATCGTCGGCAGCCGCGTCGCGATCGTCTCGGTGCGCCCGCAGACGACGCGCCGCGCGATCCGCGGCATCCACACCGACGCCGAGGCGGGCCGCCAGCTCGTCCTCGTCGACCTGCCCGGCGTGCAGAAGCCGCGCGACGTCCTGACCGAGCGCATGCAGGCGCGGGTCGAGCGCGAGCTGGCCGACTCCGACGTCGCCCTGCTGGTCGTCAACGGCGAGCAGGGGATCGGGCCGGGAGACCGCTTCATCGCCCGCGCGCTGCTCGGCGCCGGGCGCGAGCTGCCGACGCTCTGCGCCGTGAACAAGGTCGACCGGGTCGGGCCGAACGAGCTGGTGCCGGTGCTCGCCGAGGCGGCGGAGCTCGACGGCGTCGATGAGGTCTTCCCGATCAGCGCCCGCACGGGCAGCGGCCTACCGGAGCTGGTCGCCCGGCTCGGCGAGCTGGTCCCCGAGGGGGACTACCTGTATCCGCCGGAGGACCGCAGCGACCAGCCCGGCGAGACGATGCTGGCCGAGCTGATCCGCGAGCAGGTGCTCAACCGCACGCGCGAGGAGATCCCGCACTCGGTCGAGGTCCAGGTCCTTGAGACCAGCGCCCGCGAGGACGGCCTGGTCACCGTCCGCGCCGAGGTCTGGGTCGAGACGGAGTCGCAGAAGGGCATTCTGATCGGCAAGCGCGGGGTCAAGGTCGGCGAGATCGGCGCCGCCGCCCGCCGCTCGCTCGAAGCCGAGCTCGGCGCCAAGGTCTTTCTCGACCTCCAGGTCCGCGTCCGCGACCGCTGGCGCCGCGACGAGGGCCTGCTCGACCGGTTGGGGATCGAGTAGCCAACTACGATGCATCGATGTTCGACGAGGTGAAATTCGATGAGCGCGGGCTGGTGCCGTGCGTGGCGCAGGATGCCGACAGCGGCGAGGTGCTGACGCTCGCCTACGCGAACGAGGAGGCGCTGCGGCTCAGCGTCGAGACGGGGGAGATGCATTTCTTCAGCCGCTCGCGGGGGAAGCTGTGGCGTAAAGGCGAAGAGTCCGGCAACGTGCTGAAGCTGGTGCAGCTGCGCTACGACTGCGATGGGGATGCGCTCGTCGCCCTGGTCGAGCCGACCGGGCCCGCCTGCCACACCGGTGAGCGGTCGTGCTTCCACCGCGCGCTCGGCGGCGGGGAGCCCGAGCCGGTCGCGCACGAGGCGCCGGCGACGCTGGAGCGGACCCTGCGCAGCCGCGCCGCCGAGCGCCCCGAGGGCAGCTACACGGTGCAGCTGCTCGAGGACCCGAAGCTGATCGGCGAGAAGGTCGAGGAGGAGGCCGAGGAGGTCGCGCGCGCGGCGCGCGAGGAGTCCGACGAGCGCGTCGCCGAAGAGGCGGCCGATCTGCTCTACCACCTGAGCGTCCTGATGGCCTCGCGCGAGCTGCCGCTGAGCGCGGCGATGGAGGTGCTCAATGGCCGTCGCCGCTGACGCCGCCGAGTTGCGGGTGGAGCCCGGCCTCGAGCGGGCGCGCGAGCTCGCCGCCGGGGGCAACGTCGTGCCCGTGCGCACACGTTTCGTCGACGACTGCGAGACGCCGGTCTCCGCCTTCCTCAAGCTGCGCGCCGGCGAGCCCGACGGGGCGCCCTGCTTCCTGCTCGAGTCAGCCGAGCAGGGGCAGGTCGGCCGCCACTCGTTCGTCGGCATCCGGCCGCGTTCGGTGCTGCGCTGGAGCGACGGGGTGCTGAGCGAGACGGGCGCTGACGACCGGCCCGCCCCCGACCCCTACGCGGCCGTCGCCGAGAGCCTCGGCCGCTTCCGGCTCGCCGCGGTCGAGGAGCTGCCGCCCTTCGCCGGCGGCGCCGTCGGCTTCTTCGGCTACGACCTCGTGCGCACGGTCGAGCCCCTGGGCGATCCCAACCCCGACCCGCTGGGCCTGCCGGACATGGCGCTGATGATCACCGACGTCCTGCTCGCCTTCGATCACCTGCGGCATGAGCTGACAATCATGTCCTGCGCCTTTGCCGACGACGAGGGCGGGATCGACGCCGCCTACGAGCGGGCGGTGGCGACGATCGGCGAGATGCGCGAGCGCCTGCGCGGCGCGGTGCCGGCCCCCGAGCGCCCCGCGGTGGCCGAGCCGCCGCGCTTTGCCTCCAATATGGAGCGCAAGGACTTCGAAGCGGCGGTCTCGCGGATCGTCGAGTACGTGCACGCGGGCGACGCCTTCCAGGTCGTGCCCTCGCAGCGCTTCTCGGCTCCGGCCCCGGTCGAGGCCTTCTCGGTCTACCGCGGCCTGCGCGCGGTCAACCCCTCCCCCTACATGTACTTCCTCGAGTTCGGCGACTTCCAGATCGCCGGCGCCTCGCCCGAGCCGCTGGTCAAGGTCAACGGGCGGCGGGTCGAGACCAGGCCGATCGCCGGCACCTACCCGCGCGGCCACGACGAGGAGGACGACCGCCGCCTCGCCGAGCGCCTCGTCAACGACCCCAAGGAGCGCGCCGAGCACGTGATGCTGGTCGACCTCGGTCGCAACGACCTCGGCCGCGTCTGCGAGTACGGCTCGGTGAACGTCGACGAGCTGATGGTCGTCGAGACCTACTCGCACGTCCTGCACATCGTCAGCCAGGTCTCGGGCACGCTGCGCGAGGGCGTCGGGGCGATGGACGTGCTGCGCTCGGCTCTGCCCGCCGGCACGCTCTCGGGCGCGCCCAAGGTGCGGGCGATGCAGATCATCGACGAGCTCGAGCCGGTCAAGCGCTGCTCCTACGGCGGCGCGATCGGCTATCTCTCCTGGAGCGGCGACCTCGACACCGCGATCCACATCCGCACCGTGGTCGTCAAGGACGGGCAGGTCCACGTGCAGGCGGGCGGCGGCACCGTCGCCGACGCCAAGCCTGCCTACGAGTACAACGAGTCGGTCAACAAGGCCAAGGCGGTCTTCCGCGCGGTCGAGCTGGCCTGTGAGCAGCCCGACTGGCCCTGAGGGAAGCGATGAAGGTCCTCGTCATCGACAACTACGACAGCTTCACCTACAACCTCGTCCAGTACCTGGGCGAGCTCGGCGCGGAGGTCGAGGTGGTGCGCAACGACCGCGCCGCGGTCTCCGGGCTGCTCGAGCGCGGCGCCGAGCGCCTCGTCGTCTCGCCCGGGCCCTGCACGCCGGCCGAGGCCGGGATCTCGGTCGAGGCGATTCGGGCCTTCGCCGAGGCCGGCATTCCGGTGCTCGGCGTCTGCCTGGGACACCAGTCGCTGGTCGAGGCCTTCGGCGGCCGCACCGTCCAGGGCGAGCCGATCCACGGCAAGGACGCCGAGATCGAGCACGACGGCAAGGCGATCTACGCGGGCCTGCCGACACCGCTGGTCGCCGGGCGCTACCACTCGCTCGTCGCCGACCCCGATTTGCCCGACGAGCTGGTGCTGAGCGCCAGCCTCGGCGAGGTCGTGATGGGCGCCCGCCACCGCGAGCTGCCGGCCGAGGGCGTCCAGTTCCACCCCGAGTCGGTGCTGACCCCGCAGGGCAAGCACCTGCTGGCCAACTTCCTCGGGGAGGACGGCCACGATGCCTAACGACGTCGTCAGCCGCGCGATCGATGCCGTCTGCGCCGGCGACCACCTGACCGCCGACCACGCCTCGGCGGTGCTCGCCGAGATCATGGAGGGGCGGACCGACCCGGTGCAGACCGGCGCCTTCCTGATCGCGCTGCGGGCGAAGGGGGAGACGGTGCCCGAGCTGGTCGGCCTGGCGCGCACGATGCGCTCGCTCGCCGCCCCGGTGGAGACCTCGCGCGAAGACCTCGTCGACACCGCCGGCACGGGCGGCGGTCCGTCGACCTTCAACGTCTCGACCACGGCGGCGCTGGTCGCTGCGGGCGCCGGCTGCGCCGTGGCCAAGCACGGCAACCGCTCCAACTCGAGTCGCTGCGGCTCCGCCGAGCTGCTCGAAGCGCTCGGCGTCGAGATCGAGCTGACTCCCGAGCGGGTCGGCCGCTGCATCGACGAGGTCGGCTTCGGCTTCATGTTCGCGCCGCGCCACCATGCGGCGATGAAGCACGTCGTACCTGCCCGCAAAGCGCTTGGCGTGCGCACGATCTTCAACTTCCTCGGGCCGCTGACCAACCCGGCCGGCGCCGAGCGCCAGCTGCTCGGGGTCTCCGATCGCCACTACCAGGAGACGATCGCCGAGGCCCTGGTCGGCCTGGGCGCCGCCCGGGCGCTGGTGGTTGCCGCCGAGGATGGGGTCGACGAGCTCTCGATCTCGGCGCGCACGCGGGTGATCGAGGTCGCCGAGGGGCGCACGGCCGAGTGGTTCGTCGAGCCGGGCGAGTTTGGCCTCGCGCCGGGCGAGCTCGATCAGGTCGCCGGCGGCAGCCCGGAGGAGAATGCGGCGGCATCGCGGGCCGTCCTTGCCGGCGAGCGCGGCCCGCGCCGCGATCTGGTCCTGCTCAACGCAGGCGCGGCGATCTACGTCGGGGGTCTCGTCCCCAACCTCGGCGAGGGCGTCGAAAAGGCGGCGGCCGCGGTCGACGAGGGCGCTGCGGCCGAGCTGCTCGACCGTTTGATTGCAACCAGCAAGCGGCTGTCCGTTTAGGCTTCGGGTCTCTCGTGGGAATGATTGAGCAGCTGATCGCAGCGGCGCGCGAAGGGGTGGAGCGGCGTCGCGCCGAGACGCCCCAGGCGGATCTCGAGGCCGGCCTGCACAGGCGCGGCGACGATCGCCCCTTCCGCGAGGCGCTGGTGCGCCCCGGCCTCTCGGTGATCGCGGAGTTCAAGCGACGCTCGCCGAGCGCCGGCGAGATCTCCTCCGACGCGGAGGTCGCCGCGCAGGTGCGGGCCTACGAGCGCGGCGGCGCGGCGGCGCTCTCGGTGCTCACCGACGAGCGCCACTTCGACGGCTCGCTCGAGGACCTGCGGGCGGCGCGGGCGGCCTCCAGCCTGCCGATCCTGCGCAAGGACTTCATCGTCGATCCGTACCAGCTGTACGAGGCGGCGGTCAACGGCGCCGACGCCGTGCTGCTGATCGTCCGGGCGCTGGAGGACGCCGAGCTGCGGCAGATGCACGAAACGGCGCGCGGCCTCGACCTCGACTGTCTCGTCGAGGTGCACGACGGGGAGGAGCTGGAGCGGGCCCTGCGGCTCGACGTCGACGTCATCGGGATCAACAACCGCAATCTCGACGAGGGCGGCGTGGACGTCACGACGACCTACGAGCTGATGCCCGACGTGCCCGCGGGCAAGACCGTCGTCGCCGAGAGCGGCATCTCGACCCGTGCGGAGCTGCACGAGCTGGAGCGGGTCGGGGTCGACGCCGTGCTGATCGGCTCGGCGCTGATGAGCGCCGCCGATCCCGAAGCGCTGACCCGCGAGCTGACCGGGGCCGACGAGACCCGCGAGCACCACCTCCCGTAACAGCCGATCCGCTTTTTTAGAAGAACTTTGAAGACTGCCTGCATCATCGCCTGCCGATGAAGCGAATCATCAGGAGCTCCTTCGGTTCGGCACTGCTTGGCGGTGCCATCGTCGCCGCGTTCGGCTGGGTCGCGATCGCGGCCGGCTGGATCCATTCCGATGGGAACGGATCGACGGTCACGGTCTCCCAGCCGCTCTCGGCGCCGGTCGATGCGAACGAATCCGAAGGCGACGGCAATCTCGTCAACCAGATCTACCGTCGCGACGGGCAGGGGGTCGCCTTCATCTCATCGCAGCTGGAAGCGCAGGAACCGTCAGAACTCAGCCCCTTCGGCTCGCCCGAAGGCGATGGCGGCGGCACCGCCACCGGGTCGGGCTTCCTGATCGACACCGAAGGCCACATCATCACCAACAACCACGTGGTCGAAGGGGCCGACAAGGTCGAGGTCAAACTCGGCTCCTCCGACAAGACCTACACGGCGGAAGTCGTCGGCACCGATCCGGCGACCGACGTCGCCCTGCTCAAGGTGGACGCGCCGGAAGGCAGCCTCCATCCGCTCTCGCTTGGCGATTCGTCGAAGGTCGAAGTCGGCGACCCGGTGGTCGCGATCGGCAACCCGTTCGGCCTCGACCGAACGGTGACCAGCGGCATCATCTCAGCGCTTCAACGGCAGATCCAGGCGCCCAACGGCTTCTCGATCTCGCACGTGATCCAGACCGACGCGGCGATCAACCCCGGCAACTCGGGCGGGCCGCTGATCGACAGCGCCGGCAGCGTGATCGGGATCAACTCCCAGATTCAGACCGGCGGCGGCGGCAACGGCAACGTCGGCATCGGCTTCGCGGTCCCGATCAACACGGCGCGCGAAGTCGTGCGGCAGATCGAAGCGCACGGCGAAGTCAAGCACGCCTATCTCGGGATCAGCGGCGGCAGCATCACGCCCGATCTGGCGAAGGCGCTGAAGCTGCCGGAGACCGAAGGCGTGCTGGTCAACGAAGTCGTCAAGGGCGGCCCCGCCGACCAGGCCGGGCTGAAGGGCGGCGACACCTCGGCGACGATCGAAGGCGCGAACTTTCGGCTCGGCGGCGACGTGATCACAGAAGCCGACGGCAAGAAGGTCGAGAGCATGGAAGACGTGATCAACCTGGTCAACGCGGCGCATCCGGGGGACAAGATGGAGCTGACGGTCGACCGCGGCGGGAACAGCAAGAAGATCACGGTCACCCTCGGCGTCAGGCCTGCGTCCGCAGAAGAAGTTCCGTCGCGGTAGCGGCGGAAGACCCCGCCCCCTCTCACGTACGCTTAGCTGATGCGGGTGAAGATCTGTGGGATCACCAATCTCGACGACGCCGCCGAGGCCGTGAGGCTCGGAGCTTGGGCTATCGGCCTCATTCACTACGCCGAGAGTCCGCGGGCGGTGGAGAGCGCTGAGGCGGCGCGGATCGGTGCTGCTTTCAGGCGCAAGTGCGAGGTGGTGGGGGTGTTCGTGAATCCGGAGTTGGGGGAGGTCGCGAAGGCGGTCGAGGACGAGAGGCTGACGATGGTGCAGCTGAACGGGGAAGAGGGCCCTTCGTTCTGCGCCGAGGTGGCGCGCAAGACGGGGGTCAAGGTGATCAAGGCGATCCACGTCTCCAGCGCCGCCGACGTGCACGCCGCCGAGGCCTTCCGCACCGACTTCCACCTCTTCGACAAGCGCGGCAGGGGGCTCTGGGGCGGCAGCGGCGAGAGCTTCGACTGGGGGCTGCTCGGCGAGCGGCGCTCCGAGGTGCCGGCGATCGTCGCCGGCGGGCTGCGGCCGGAGAACGTCGCCGAGGCGATCGCGACGACGCGGCCGTACGCGGTCGACGTCGCCAGCGGAGTCGAGGCGGAGCCGGGTCGCAAGGACCACGCCGCGATGACCGCCTTCTTCGAGGCGGCAGGCGCTAGCGTTGGCGCCAGATGAGCCCGGCGATAGATGAGAGGTTCGGCCCCTACGGGGGCCGCTACGTGCCCGAGACGCTGATCCCGGCCCTGGACGAGCTCTCCGCCGCCTGGGAGTCGGCGCGCGCCGACGAGGACTTCCGCGTTCGCCTCGCCTCGCTGCGCCGCGATTTCGTCGGACGGCCGACGCCGCTCTACCTGGCCGAGCGGCTCTCCGAGCGGGCGCAGCGGCGGGTCTACCTGAAGCGCGAGGACCTCTGCCATACGGGCGCCCACAAGATCAACAACGCGGTCGGCCAGGTGCTGCTGGCGCAGCGCATGGGCAAGCCGCGGATCATCGCCGAGACCGGCGCCGGCCAGCACGGCGTCGCGACCGCGACCGCCTGCGCCCTGCTCGGCCTCGAGTGCGTCGTCCACATGGGCACCGAGGACATTCGCCGCCAGGCGCCCAACGTCGAGCGGATGAAGCTGCTCGGGGCCGAGGTCGCCCCGGTCGACGCCGGCGCCCGCACGCTCAAGGAGGCGGTGAGCGCGGCGATCCGCGACTGGGTCGCCAACGTCGAGACGACCCACTACGTGATCGGCTCCGCCGTCGGTCCGGCGCCCTTTCCGGCGCTGGTCCGCGACCTACAGCGGGTGATCGGCGACGAGGCGCGCGAGCAGGCGCTCGCGGTCGAGGACCGCCTGCCGCGACGCGTGATCGCCTGCGTCGGCGGCGGCTCCAACTCGATCGGAGCCTTCACGCCGTTCATCGACGATGCGGGTGTCGAGCTGATCGGGGTCGAGGCGGCGGGCGAGGGTCTCGACAGCGGTCGCCACGGCGCCTCGCTGGGAGCGGGCGGCACCGGCGTGCTGCACGGCTCGCTTTCGGCGGTGATTGCCGACGAGGAGGGGCAGATCCTTGAGGCGCACTCGGTCTCGGCCGGCCTCGACTATCCGGGCGCCGGCCCCGAGCACGCCCACCTGCGCGACAGCGGCCGCGCCACCTACACGGCGGTGACCGACGCGGCGGCGCTCGCCGCGTTCTCGGAGCTGGCGCGGCTCGAGGGAATCATCCCGGCGCTCGAGTCGGCGCACGCGATCGCCTGGCTGCTCGAGAACGGCGGCGGCGACGGCTACGACGTCCTCTGCCTCAGCGGGCGCGGCGACAAGGACCTTGCAGAGGTCGTGGAGCGCACCGGTGGCTGAGACGACGCTGACCGGGGTCGAGCGGATCGCAGCCGCCTTTCAAGAAGCTGGCGAGGAAGGGCGGGCGGCGCTGATGCCGTACATGATGGCCGGCTTCCCCGATCGCGAGTCGTCGCTGGCGGTGGCCGAGGCGTACGTCGATGCGGGCGCCGACCTGATCGAGCTCGGAGTGCCGTTCTCCGATCCGCTCGCCGACGGGCCGACGATCCACGCCGCGGCGACGGCGGCGCTCGCAGCGGGGGCGACGCTGAACACCGCGCTGGAGGTCTGCCGGAGCGTGTCCGAGCGGCTGCCCGTGGTGCTGATGGTCTACGCGAACATGGTCCTGGCGCGGGGCGGGGCGGAGACCTTCGCCCGTTTTGCGGCCGGCGCCGGCGCCGCCGGGGCGATCGTCCCCGACATGCCGCTCGAGGAGGCAGACCGGGTGCGCGAGGCGTTCGCGGACGCCGGTCTGGCACTGGTGCCGCTGCTCGCTCCGACCACCCCCGCCGAGCGCCGCGCCCGCATCTGCGCCACGGCCGAGGGCTTCGTCTATGTCGTCTCGACCGTCGGCACCACCGGCGAGCGGGCTGAGCTGCCGCCCGGTTTGGCGGATCTGGTCGCCGCGACGAAGGCCGACTCGCAGGTCCCCGTCGCGGTCGGCTTCGGCATCGGCACGCCGGAGCAGGCGGGTCGGGTCGGCGAGATCGCCGACGGCGTGATCATCGGCAGCCGGTTGGTGCGCGCCGCCGGCGAGGCGGGCTCGGCCGCAGGCGCCGCCGAGGCGGTGGCCGGATTCCTCGGCGACACCCGCGCCGCGCTCGCCGCGTAGGCCGCTCGGTCTAATAGGATTCGCGCCGCTATGGGAATGGTCGTCACCCTCTTCTCGGCGCTCGCCGCCACCACGATCGTCTACGCCTGGCTCGGCCAGGGCGGCGGCGTCTCCGGCCTGATCTTCTTCGGCATCCTGCTGCTCGGGGCGACGATCCAGGCCTTTCGCCCCAGCGGCTCCTGACGCGGCACGCGCTCAGGCGCGGGTGGCGATGACCTGGAGGTATTCCGGCTCGAGGACCAGCGCCCGGTCGCCGGCCGTGTTCGCCTCGGCGAGGAATCCGCGCAGCTCGGCCTCCAGCGCCGCCTCGCCCTCGGGACCGACCCGCTCGAAGGCGACCTTGGTCGGGCCGAAGTAGGTGCGGAAGAACTCCAGCCAGTGATCGGCGGAGCGGAAGGTCTGACGCGACTTCCTGCGCTCGATGCGCAGATCGGAGATGCCGTCGCCGAACAGCTCGCGCAGCCGGTCCTCGGTCCCCCAGAGCAGCGGCGGCAGCACACCGGGCGGGGGCGGGGCGTGTTTGGCGACGGTCATGAACATCTGGCCGACGTCGCTGTCGGGCACCCAGTTGGCCATCCCGATCCGGCCGCCGGGTTTGCAGGCGCGCAGCAGCTCGCGCGCGGTCTGCTCCTGGTCGGGCGCGAACATCGCGCCGAAAATCGACATCACGACGTCGAACTCGGCATCGCCGAAGGGCAGGTTCTCGGCGTCGCCCTCGACGAACTCGACGCCGAGCCGCTGCCGCAGGCGACGTCGAGCACGCGCTCGCCGGGCACTCAGCTCCCTTTCGGTGTCGTCAAGGCCAACGCGCCAGACCTCGGCTCGTCAGCTTTTCTAAGCTGACTGGCAATGCGGATCGGCGTACTCACCGGCGGGGGCGACTGTCCCGGACTGAACGCGGTCATCCGCGCGATCGTGCGCAAGGGCGTCGAACAGCTCGGCCACGAGTTCGTCGGCTACCGCGACGGCTGGCACGGGCCGCTGGAGCGCGACAGCGGCCGGCTCGGGGTGCCCGAGGTGCGCGGCATCCTGCCGCGCGGCGGCACGATCCTCGGCTCCTCGCGGACGAACCCGTTCAAGCGGGACGGCGGCGCCGAGCAGATCGTCGCCAACATGGAAAGCGACGGGGTCGAAGGGCTGATCGCGATCGGCGGCGAGGACACGCTCGGGGTCGCCGCGCGCCTGCATTCGGAGCACGGCGTCAACGTCGTCGGCGTGCCGAAGACGATCGACAACGACCTCGGCGCCACCGACTACACCTTCGGCTTCGACACGGCGGTCAACATCGCGATGGAGGCGATCGACCGGCTGCACACCACCGCCGACAGCCACCACCGCGTGCTGATCGTCGAGGTGATGGGGCGGCACGCGGGCTGGATCGCCTTCCACGCCGGGCTCGCCGGCGGCGCCAACGTGATCCTGATCCCCGAGCAGCCCTTCGACCTCGACCGCGTCTGCGAGCTCGTCGGGCGGCGCCTCGAGGCGCGCTTCGCCCCGATCGTCGTCGTCTCCGAGGGCGCCCAGCCGCAGGGCGGTATCCCCGAGACCCAGGACAAGGGGCTCGACGCCTTCGGCCATGTCCGGCTCGGCGGCATCGCCCACTGGCTGGAGGGCCAGATCGAGCAGAAGACGGGCAAGGAGACGCGCGCCACGGTGCTCGGCCACGTGCAGCGAGGCGGCACCCCGACCGCCTTCGACCGCGTGCTCGCGACCCGCTTCGGCCTGCACGCGATCGACGCCGCGCACGCGGGCGAGTGGGGCAGGATGACGGCGCTGCGCGGCATCGACATCCAGCTCGTCGCGCTCGGCGATGCCGTCGCGCAGCTGAAGACGGTGCCGAAGGAGCTCTACGAAGAGGCTGAGGTCTTTTTTGGGTGAGGGGAGGGGGAGGGCCGGGGGTTCCCCCTCCGGGAGCCCGCATAGATACGGCCTTAAGGCAACTTTCCGGGAAGTGCTCCAATGCTCCCGGAGAGGGAACCCCCGACCCTCCCGCCGCTCACTGAAAGCGGCCCTCGCCTCTTTTTGCCTGCTGCCTCTCGCTGTTGGCTGCGGGGAAGGCGGCAGCGTGGCCAACGGGGCGACGGTGACGGTTTACGTGGCGAAAGCTCTATGCGGGGAAGCGAAGGAGGCGCTCGCCGACGAGGGCGGGCAGGCGGGCGATCTGCGCGTTCGCGCGATCTGTGTGCCGAGTGCGGAAGCGAGCAGGCGGCTCGACCTGGCGCAGATCGGGGCCAATGCGAGGCGCGCCGCGGAGGACTCGAGCTCGGTCGGCTACATCGGCGAACCGACGAGGGCGGCATCGCGCTTCGCCGAGACGATCCTCGCCGAAGTCGGGATCCGTCAGTACGCGGCGACCCCTGGCGGTGTCGCGATGCGCAGGTTGCTGCGGACGCTCAGAGAAGATCCCTCATCGCTTCGTCGATCTGGGTGAAGCGGAACTCGTAGCCGAGGTCGAGCGCCCGGCGCGGCATCACCCGCTGGCCGCCCCGCAGCACCTTGCCGAACTCGCCGCCGAATTTGAGGTCGAGGACGAATCCGGGCACCGGGACGGATGCCGGTCGGCCCAGCGCACGGCCGATCGCCTGCGAGAACTCGCGGTTGGTGACCGGGTTCGGCGCGGTCGAGTTGATCGTGCCGCTGACCTGGTCGTTGTCGAGCGCCCAGAGCAGGATGCCGATCTCGTCGTCGATGTGGACCCAGGACATGTACTGGCGGCCGCCTGCGATCGGGCCGCCGAGGCCGAGCTTGAACGGCGGCAGCAGCTCGCCCAGCAGTCCGCCGCTCGCGTCGAGCACGTGGCCGGTGCGGACGATCACCAGGCGCGTTCCGGCGCCCTCCGCCTCGCGCGCCGCGGCCTCCCACTCGCGCACCACCTCGGCGTCGAACCCCTCGCCGGACTCGGCCGACTCGTCGACGATCGCGTCGCCGCGGTCGCCGTAGAAGCCGATCGCCGATTGGTTGACCAGGACCTTGGGCCTGCGCTCGAGCGCCGCGAGCGCCGCGATCAGATTGCGCGTCCCGGTGCGCCGGCTCTCCATGATCCGCCGCTTCGCGTCCTCGGTCCAGCGCTGGTTGATCTTCTCGCCCTCGAGGTTGACGACCCCGTCGATGTTCTCGAAGGCCGCCTCGGGCGGGCGTTCGAGGGTCGGCTCCCAGGCGTGCCAGACGACACCGGGATTTGTGCTGCGGGCGCGCTGAGGGTCGCGCGAGAGGCCGACCACGGTGTCGCCGCGGGCGAGCAGGGCGTCGCACAGCGCCGAGCCGATGAAGCCGCTCGCTCCGGTGACGAGGACGCGCACCGGCTCAGCCCACCTCCACGGTGGAGAAGGTGCCCGTCTCCTCGCTGAAGCGGGCGAGGCCCTCGCGCTTCGCCTCCTCGACGACGGCCTTGGCCACCATCGGCGCGACGTCGCGGTTGAAGACGCTGGGGATGATGTAGTCCTCGGAGAGGTCGTCCTCGGTGACGACCTCGGCGATGCCCCTGGCGGCTGCGAGCTTCATCTCCTCGGTGATGTTGGGCGAGCCGGCGTCGAGGGCGCCGCGGAAGATGCCGGGGAAGCAGAGCACGTTGTTGATCTGGTTCGGGTAGTCGGAGCGGCCGGTGGCCATGATCCGCACGTACGGGGCCGCCTCCTCGGGCATCACCTCGGGGTTGGGGTTGGCCATCGCGAAGACGATCGCGTCGTCGTTCATCCGGTCGAGCGCCTCGGCGGAGATGATCCCCGGTCCCGAGAGGCCGACGAAGAGGTCCATGCCCTCGATCACCGCGGCCGGTTCGCCCGCGAGCTTCTCCGGGTTGGAGTGCTCCGCGTACCAGCGCTTGATCGCGCTCATCTCGCCCGCCTCGTAGTCCTCGCGCTCTGTCGAGAGGGCGCCGCGGCGGTCGCAGCCGACGACGTGGGTGACTCCCGAGGCGAGCATCATCTTGGTCACCGCTACCCCGGCCGCGCCGAGGCCAACCACGAGCACGCGCAGCTGCTCGATCGGCTTGCCGACGATCTTCAGCGCGTTGAACAGAGCCGCCATCGTGACCACGGCGGTGCCGTGCTGGTCGTCGTGGAAGACCGGGATGTCCAGGGATTTCTTCAGCTTTTCCTCGATCTCGAAGCAGCGTGGGGCGGAGATGTCCTCGAGGTTGATGCCGCCGAAGGTCGGCGCGATCAGCTCGACCGCCTTGACGATCTCGTCGGCATCCTGGGTGTCGAGGCAGATCGGGAAGGCGTCGACTTCGGCGAACTCCTTGAACAGCATCGCCTTGCCCTCCATCACCGGCATCGCCGCCTCGGGGCCGATGTTGCCGAGGCCGAGCACGGCGCTGCCGTCGGAGACGACCGCGACCGTGTTCTTCTTGATCGTGTACTCGAAGGCCTTGGCTCGGTCGGCATGGATGTCCTGGCAGACCCGGGCGACGCCGGGCGTGTAGGCCATCGAGAGGTCGTCGCGCGTCTTCAGCGGGTACTTGTTCTCGACCGAGATCTTGCCGCCGCGGTGCATCTGCATCGTGCGATCGACGTAGTCGAGCACGCGCGCGCCGCGGGTCGAGCCGATCGCCCGCAGGATCCGCTCCCAGTGCGGCCGGTCCTGGGCGTCGATCGTGAACTCCCGCACCCGCTTGCCCTCGCCGCCGGCGCCGGGCACCAGGTCGACCCCCTGCAACTGCCCGCCCGCCTCGGCGATCGACGCCGTCAGCTTGCCCAGCGGCTCCTGGCGAGCATCGAGCTCGACCCGGATCGTGACGCTGTACTGCGCGCTGACGGCCATCGCCGCGCATCATAAGCTTGTGCGGCAATGGCCTACGACGAGGCGCTCGCCGATCGGATCCGCGACGTGCTCGCCGCGCGGTCGGAGGTCGGCGAGCGCAAGATGTTCGGCGGGATCGCCTTCATGGTCGCGGGCAACATGGCGGTGGGGGTGATCGGCGAGGACCTGATGGTCCGGCTCGACCCCGCCGACGCGGAGAAGGCGCTTGCCGAGCCCCACGCGCGGCCGATGGACTTCACCGGCAAACCGGCAAAGAACATGGTCTACGTGGATCCCGCCGGCACCGAATCGGATCGCGACCTCGCCGCCTGGGTCGAAGCCGGCGCCGACTTCGCCTCGTCCCTGCCTCCCAAGTAGCGCTCCCGCACGCTCGTTGCGGAAATTTCGGCCGCCGCGGGGGGAGAGCCAGCAGTGCTTGGCGACTTATTCCCGCTATGCGGGAAGAAAGCGCCACGCCGGATCAAGCGGTGGCTGAGATCGCGCGACGCCAGCACGGGGTGGTGGCGAATTGGCAACTGGGGGCGTGTGGTCTCAGCACGAGTGCGATCTCGCGACGCGTAACGGCTGGTCGGCTTCACCCGATTCACCGCGGCGTGTACGGCGTGGGGCACGGGGCGCTCTCAAACGAGGGGCGCTGGATGGCAGCCGTGCTTGCCTGTGGGAAGCCTGTGGAAGGCCACCGTGGGGGTAACGGGGTGGACACAGACTCGCTTGACCTCGACGGCCCAACCGTGTCGATCCTCGAGCACTGGGGTGCCGTGGTCAGCCACCGCAGCGCGGCGGAGCTTTGGAGCTTGCTTCCGGACCGGGATGGCCCGGTCGACGTCACCGTCCCTGGCGCCGGCGGCAGAAGCCCGCGAGCGGGCATCCGACTGCATCGCTCCCGGCAACTCCTACCTGCCGCGGTCACCTCTCGAAACGGCATTCCGGTTACGAAGCCAGCCAAGACGATTGCGGACCTTCGGCGTGTATCGACCGGCAAGCGCCGCCTGATCGCGCCCCGTGAGCTGCGCCGGGCGCTTCGCCAGGCGAACGTGCTCGGATTGCCGCTCGAAGAGCACGACCGGCGCAGGCGGGAGCGCAGCGATCTCGAGCAAGACTTCCTCGCCCTCTGTCGCCGCCACCGGTTGCCCGCTCCCGAGGTCAACGTACACGTCGGTGAGCATCTGGTCGACTTCCTCTGGCGCGATCGGATGGTGGTGGTGGAAACCGACGGCTACGTCTACCATCGCGGTCGCGCGGCCTTCGAGGACGACCGCGGAAGGGATCTCTCGCTGCGAGCACTGGGATACGACGTGATCCGCGTGGCCGACGTGCAGATCGACGAGGAACCGGAGCGCGTCGCTGAGGTCGTCGGCGCTGCCCTTAGAGTTGGCGCCGATGCCGAGCGAACCGTCTGAGGCCGCCGCCAAGCCCGAGCTCTTCCTGATCGACGGCAACTCGCTCGCCTACCGGGCGTTCTTCGCGCTGCCGGAGTCGATCGGGACGAGCGACGGGCGGCCGACCAACGCGATCTACGGGCTCGCCTCGATGCTGGTCAAGATCATCGACGAGCACCACCCGGCCGGGGTGGTCGTCGCCTGGGACGCGGGGATGTCGGGGCGCGAGGTCACCTACGACCTCTACAAGGCGCAGCGCAAACCGCGGCCCGACCTGCTGCGCGAGCAGTGGCCGCAGCTGATGCCGCTGGTCGAGGCCTTCGGCTACACCAACGTCAGGGTCGAGGGCTGGGAGGCCGACGACGTGATCGCCTCGCTCGCCAAACAGGCGCGGGAGCAGGGGATCGACGTCATGGTCGTAACCGGCGACCGCGACGCCTACCAGCTCGTCGGCCCCGGCGTGCGGGTGATGAGCACCTCGCGCGGGATCACCGAGACCAAGGTCTACGACGAGGCCGCGGTCGAGGAGCGCTACGGCGTGCCGCCGGAGCGGATCACCGACCTGATGGGCCTGCGCGGCGACACCTCCGACAACATCCCCGGCGTCCCGGGGATCGGCGAGAAGACGGCGACCCAGCTCTTGCAGCGCTTCGGCGACCTCGAGGGGGTGCTCGGCAGCGTCGAGGAGATCTCCGGCGCCAAACGCAAGCAGAACCTGGTCGAGCACGCCGATGACGCGCGCATGTCGAAGCAGCTCGCGACGCTGCACTACGACGTCGAGACCGGCGTCGACCTCGCCGCCGCGATGGAGTCGGAGCCGGACCGGGGCGCGCTGCGCGACTTCATGCGCGAGTTCGAGCTGCGGGCGGTGATGGAGCGGCTCGAAGAGGCGCTGCCCGAGGGCGAGGCGGTGCCCGGCCGCAGCGTCGAGCGGGAGCTGGCCGTGAAGGTCGAGGAGGGCGGGCCGGACGCGCTCGGACCGGGGGCCGCCGCCCTGGGCATCGCCGGCGAGCGCTGGGCCGGCGCCCAGGGGGAGCGGATCGTCGCCGGCGAGGCCGGCCTCGACGAGCTCGCGGTCGCGCTCGCCGGGCACCCGCTGCTCGCCCACGACGCCAAGTCGCTCGGCGGCGGTCGCCACGGCCTGCTCGCCGCCGCCGCGCGCGAGGGCGTCGAGCTGGCGCTCGAGCACGACACGATGCTCGCCGCCTACCTGCTGGAGCCCCAGCGCCGCACCTACGAGCTGACCGAGCTCGCGGCCGACGCCGGCATCGGCATCGCCGCGGACGCCGCCCCCGCAGGCGGCGAGGAGGACGGCCAGCTGGCGCTCGGCGATGAGGCCGAGGCCGGGCTGGACCCGGCCGAGGAAGCGCGCCTCGTCGCCGCCCTGGCCGACGTCCAGCGCCCGCGGCTCGAGCAGCTCGAGCTGACCCCGCTGCTGCACGAGGTCGAGCTGCCGCTCGTCCACGTGCTGGCGGCGATGGAGCGCGAGGGCCTGAAGCTCGACGCCGAGCGGCTCGCCGAGGTCGGCGCCGGCTTCGGCGAGCGCATCGCGACCCTGGAGAAGGAGATCCACGAGCTGGCCGACGAGCAATTCACGATCGGCTCGCCGCAGCAGGTCGGCCGCATCCTCTTCGAGAAGCTCGGCCTGACGAAGAAACGGCGCGGGAAAACCGGCTTCTCCACCGACGCCCGCGTGCTCGCCCAGATCCGCGACGAGCACCCGATCGTCGAGAAGATCGAGCACTGGCGCGAGCTGACCAAGCTCAAGAACACCTATCTCGACTCGCTGCCCGACCTGATCGACCCTGAGACCAGCAGGGTGCACACGACCTTCAACCAGGCGGCGACGACGACCGGCCGCCTCTCGAGCACCAACCCGAACCTCCAGAACATCCCGATCCGCACCGAGATCGGCCGCCCGGTGCGGGCCTGCTTCGTCGCCGAGCGAGGCGCCCGCCTGCTCTCCGCCGACTACAGCCAGGTCGAGCTGCGCGTGCTCGCCCACGTCGCCGAGGAGGAGGTGCTGAAGGAGGTCTTCAGGGCCGGCGAAGACGTGCACGCGGCGACGGCCGCCGAGGTCTTCGAGATCTCACGCGACGACGTCGACGTCGGCCAGCGCTCGAAGGCGAAGATGGTCAACTTCGGCATCGTCTACGGCCTCACCGGCTTCGGCCTCGCCGACCGGCTCAACATCCCGCGCAAAGAGGGCGAGGAATTCGTCGCCCGCTACCTGGAGCGCTTCCCGGCGGTGCGGGCGTTCCGCGAGCAGGTCGTCGAGCGCGCCCAGGACGAGGGCTACGTGCGCACGCTGATGGGCCGCCGCCGGGCGATCCCCGAGCTGCGCTCGGGCAATCCCAATACCCGGCGGCTGGGCGAGCGCCTCGCGGTCAACACGGTGATCCAGGGCACCGCGGCGGACATCATCAAGGTGGCGATGGTCCGCTGCCAGCGGGAGCTCGCCGAGCAGGGGGCGAAGACGCGCCTCGTCCTACAGATCCACGACGAGCTGCTCTTCGAGGGCCCGCCGGGGGAGATGGACGACGCGACCGAGCTGGTGCGGCGCGAGATGTGCGCCGCCTACCAGCTCGATCCGCCGCTGGAGGTGGACATCGGCGTCGGCAGGGACTGGCTCGACGCCAAGTAGCCCTATGAGCTCGCGGGGGCCTCCGGTTCGCCCTGGACCGCGGGGAGCTGGACGGCCGGCAGGGCGACGAACTTGAAGATCGCCTTGCCGTCGACCAGGATCAGGTCGGCGAGCTTCACGGTCGCGCCTTCGGTCAGGTCGGCCACGCCGCAGTGACCCGGGTGGTCGGCGCCGTCAGCCTGGTTGCCCCCGTGGTCGTCGCCGGGCTCTTCCTCGCTGCGGCTTCCCTCACCGCGGCTCGACGCCGAGGCGCCGTGGCCGCGCCTGTGGTGGCGCAGGCCGTGACGGCCGCGGTGACGGCCGTTGTCGCAGCGCACGTGCGTGCGCGGGGTGACCAGGCCGCTGACGCTGCCGCCTGCGGTCAGGTCGATCGTCAGCAGGCCGGTTTCCTCGTCGAAGGACGAGATCGTGCCCGCGGGCGCGGGATCGTCGCCGGGGCCCCTATGGCCGGACGCCAGGCCCGGAACCACGACGAGCGCCAGGGCTGCGGCAACGGCGACAAGCACCCCGCCGAGCCGCGCTCGATTGCCGTGCGATTTCATCTTCTTCTGCCTCCTGGGTCGGTTGTCGAAGAGACTTCATGTCTGACAACACGGCCTATTCCTCAAGATCACGAGGTTCTTCCCCGGCGCTGGACTCCTGTTCGAGTTCTTCGGGCGGCGGCGGAGGGGGGCTTGGTCCGGGGCCGCCTCCCGATCTGATCTCACCGTCGCCGCCGTTGCCTCCGCTGCCGCTGGGATCCTCGCCGCCGTCCCCGCTGCCGCCGTGGCGATCGTCGCTGATCCGTTCGCCGTCGCCGCCGCCTCGGCCAGGGCCGGAGCGCCCGCCGTGGCGGTCCGGCCCTGGCTCGCCCTCGTGGCGGCCCAAATCGTCCTCGGGATGGCCGCCGTGGCGGCCGCCCCGATGCTCGCCGCGAGGGCCATCGCGGCGCCTGCCTTCGTGTCGCTCCCCGCGCTGCGCCGGCCTCGGGCCGTTGTGGCGGTCGTTGCCCCGAGCGTCGCTCGGTCCGGGCCCGCCGTGGCCACGACCGGGCTCTCCATCCTTGTGGCCAGAGCCTCGCTGATCCTCGCCCCGCCGGCTCGAGCGCGAATGGTTCGCGGAGATCGCCTCGGCCGTCGGCTGCGTCGGGGTGGCCCGTGCGGATGGCTGCGGGTCGGGTGCCGCCGCGCTGGCCCGTGCCGCTTCGGGGCCGCCGTCCCGGTGGCCTTGTACGGCGACGCCCGCCCCGACGGAGCCGGCCAGCACCGCGGCGACCACGCCGACCTTGAGTGCGCCGCCCGCCCCGGCGCCGCCCGCCGACGCTCCGGCCGCGGCGAGCGCGCCGCCCGCCCCGGCGCCCGCGGCGGTCTCGGCGCCGTGGTCGATCAGCATTCGCACGAAGGGCAGCGGCAGCAGCATCCCGACGCCGTCGCGCAGCGCCCGCCGCGCCCGGTAGATCGCCTGCCGGGCGCCGCCGTCGGTCAGCCCCAGCGCCGCGGCGATCTCATCGTGGCCGAGACCCTCGAGCTCGCGCATCACGATCGCCGCGCGCTGTGGCTCGGGCAGCTCCTGCAAGCGCTTCATCAGGTCGGCGAGCTGCTCGCGCTGCTCCAGCTCCTCGGCGGGGTTGCGGCCGCCGGCCAGCGTCTCGGCCAGCAGCTCCGGCGAGGGCGGGCTGTCGCGCAGGTCGTTGAGGGCGGTGTTGCGGACGACCCGGAACAGCCAGGGCCGCAGGTCGATCTCCGCGTCGTCGCGCTGGAGGGCCGGCAGGGCCTTGGCGAAGGCGTCCTGGAGGACGTCCTCGGAGCGCCCGCCGACGATCGAGGCGGCGTAGCGCCCCAGCGGTCGCCCGTAGCGCCGGACGATCTCCTCGAAGGCGGACTCGTAGCCTTCGCGCACGAGCGTCACCAGCCGCCGGTCCGGCTGCGTGCGCAGGGCCGGGCCGAGGAAGAGGCGCGGTGCTAGTCCCTCCGCTGGCGGTGGCATCAGTCAAATGGTGTAACACGGCCGCGGCCCGAAAATCACGCCGCCTGCGAGGATGGCCGGATGGACAAGGGCGTCGCAGTTCTGCTGACCGCGGTCGCGGGCGGCCTGATCGCCCTACAGGCGCCGATCAACGCCGGCCTCGGCCGCTCGACCGGCAGCCTGCCGGCGGCGCTCGTCTCGTTCAGCGTCGGCACGCTGGCCCTCGCCGCGATCGTCGTCCTCAGCGGCAAGGCGGCCGGCGTCGGCTCGACCTTCGACGTCAGCTGGTACTACCTGCTCGGCGGCCTGCTCGGCGCGATCTACGTGACCAACGCGCTGATCCAGGTGGCGGCGATCGGCGCCGGCGGGGTGGCGGCGGCGACGATCACCGGCCAGCTCGTCGCCAGCGTCGCGATCGACCGTCTAGGCCTGCTCGGCCTCGACCAGGTCCCGCTCAGCGTCGAGCGGCTGGCCGGCGTCGCGCTGCTGATCGCCGGCACGGTCCTGATCGTGCGCTGAGGCCGCGGGCGGCGGCGCGATCCGCAGGTAGTGGCCGAACGACCAGTCGACGAAGCGCCTGCGGCCGAGCAGGCGGATCAGCGGCCCGAGCAGGCGCGGCGGGATGCGCGGCACGAGCCGCTGCGCGCGCAGCATCCAGCGGAACTTCCACTCGTGCGAGTCGTGGAAGGAGGCGTAGCGGGCGGCGGCGCGCTCGCGGTCCTGCCGGCCCTCGTGGACCTCGCGCAGCTCGCGCCCGAGCGCGACGCCGAAGTAGATCGCGGTCCTGATCCCCTCGGCCGTCAGCGGCAGGCAGTGGCCGGCGGAGTCGCCGGCGAAGAAGACGCCGCCCTCGGTCGCGGTGCGCAGCTCGTGCGGGATCCAGTTGCCCTGATAGCGGACCCGGTCCTGTCCCAGGTCCTCGGCGAGCAGCTCGGTGGTCTCGCGCACGTGGAAGCGCGGGTCGAAGGAGCCGACGCCGATCCGCAGCTCGTCGCGGGCCGGGAAGGACCAGCCGTAGCCGGCCGGCACGTAGCGCCGGTCGATCCAGACCTCGAGGTCCTCGCCGCTGCCGTGCGGGTGCACCTCGAGGCCGCGCGAGAGCGGCGCGTCCGGCGGCTGGTAGCCGTCGCCGGAGGCGAGCATTCGGCGCCAGCCGAGCGCGTCGACGACGAGGGGGGCCGAGAGCACGCCGCGGTCGGTCTCGACCGCGATCGCCCCGTCGCCGTTGACCGGCGCGGCGCGGCCGTTCACCTTCGCCGTCTCGAAGCGCGCGTCGCACTGCTCCCAGAGCAGCGCGCAGAGCTCGCGGTAGTCGAAGGTCGAGAAGGTCCAGGGCAGCTCGTAGCGCTTGCTGCCGTGCGGGGTGTGGATCAGCAGCGAGCCGAAGCGCTGGCGCTCGGCCGCCCATCAGCCCGGTCGCGCGCAGCCACTCGGTCGGGATGCCGCAGGCCGACGTCTGCCGCTCGCCGATCTCGTAGCGGTCGACGACGAGCACGTCGGCGCCGGAGCCGGCCAGCTCGCGGGCGACCGCGAGCCCCGCGAAGCTGGCGCCGCAGATCAACACGTCATACGACCCGGAAAGCGGGACTCGCTCGTTGCCGCGTTTGGTTGCGCGCACTGGCACAGGCGCAGGGTATCTCCCGCCGCCCCCGGACGCGGGAATGAATGCCTGTCCATATCTGATTCTTCAGGCATTCATGGGAGCAGAGGAGGCGGCGGTGATTTCTGCAATTATTCGCCGCTGTGTCCGTGACCGATACGACCTTGACCGATACGAGCCCGACCGCCGCCGCGGCCGGTTCTCCAGTCGAGGGATCGAACGGGCTGCTGGTCGAAGTCGACGGGAAAGTCGTGCCGAACTACGCGGCGACGATGGTCTCCTTCGACGAGGGCGACGTCGTCAAGGGCAGCGTCGTGCGGATCGACAAGGACGAGGTCCTGGTCGACATCGGCTACAAGTCGGAGGGGGTGATCCCCTCGACCGAGCTCTCGATCCGCAAGTCGGTCGACCCCGCCGACGAGGTCGAGCTGGGCGAGGAGGTCGACGCGCTCGTCCTCACCAAGGAGGACGCCGAGGGCCGCCTCGTGCTCTCCAAGAAACGCGCCCGCTTCGAGAAGGCCTGGCGCAAGATCGAGGCCGCCGCCGAGTCCGGCGAACCGGTCGAAGGCAACGTGATCGAGGTCGTCAAGGGCGGCCTCATCCTCGACCTCGGGGTGCGCGGCTTCCTGCCCGCCTCGCTGGTCGACATCCGCCGCGTGCACAACCTCGACGAGTTCCTCGGCCAGACGCTCGAGTGCAAAGTGATCGAGCTCAACCGCAGCCGCAACAACGTCGTGCTCTCGCGCCGCGCCGTGCTCGAGGAAGAGCGCAAGGAGGTGCGCGAGCAGATCCTCGGCCGGCTCGAGCCGGGCCAGGTGGTCGAGGGCAAGATCTCCAACATCGTCGACTTCGGCGCCTTCGTCGACCTCGACGGGATCGACGGCCTGATCCACATCTCCGAGCTCTCCTGGAGCCACGTCAACCATCCCTCCGAGGTCGTCTCGATCGGCGACACGGTGCGGATCAAAGTGCTCGACATCGACCGTGACCGGCAGCGCATCTCGCTCGGCCTCAAGCAGACGCAGGAGGACCCGTGGCAGCGGGTGATCAGCACCCACCGCTCCGGCGACGTGCTCGAGGGCACGGTGACCAAGGTGGTCGCCTTCGGCGCCTTCGTCGAGATCCTGCCCGGGGTCGAGGGCCTCGTCCACATCTCCGAGCTCGCCGACCACCACGTCGAGAGCCCGAGCGAGGTGGTCGAGCCCAACTCGAAGCTGAACGTGAAGATCCTCGAGATCGACGAGGAGCGGCGGCGGCTCTCGCTGTCGATCAAGCGGGTCGAGGGGCAGAACATGCCGATGGGGGATCTCGGGCAGCAGATCGAAGCGGCCGAGGCTCCGCCTCAAGAGGATCAGGCTGAGGACTCGCAAGCCGCGGGTCCTGACGCCGCAGGGGACCCACCGTCTCCTGCGGTAGCTGAAGCTTCCTCGGAGACGGTCCCCCCTGCGTCGCCACCCGCGGCAGACGAGACTGAGGCTGATGCCTCGGAGCCCGAGGCCGTTGCCGAGGAACCTGCTGCCGAGGAGCCGGCTGAGCAGCCTGGGCCTGAAGTCACTGAGGAGTCCGGGGACTCGGCTGAGTCCTGAGCGGCGGTTGTGGGGCGGCCGCTGACCATTGGGCTGACCGGTGGGATCGCGGCCGGGAAGTCGGAGGCGCTTGCGGCGTTCGGGCGGCTGGGGGCGGCGACGATCTCCAGCGACGCGGTCGTGCACGAGCTGCTCGAGACGGAGCCGCTGCTGCCGCGCCTGGTCGAGCGCTGGGGCGAGGAGGTGGCGCCGGGCGGCGAGGTCGACCGCGAACGGATCGGCTCGATCGTCTTCGCCGACGCCGGCGAGCTGAAGTGGCTGGAGGCGCAGATCCACCCCCTGGTCGGCGAGCGGATCGGCGCCTGGCTCTCCTCGCTGCCGGCGGGGACCGAGGTCGCCGTGGTCGAGGTGCCGCTGCTGTTCGAGTCCGGCATGGAGAGCGTCTTCGACACGACCGTCGCCGTGACCGCGACCGACGAGCTGCGCCGCGAGCGCGCCGCCGGCCGCGGGCACGCACTTGTCGACGAGCGCGAGGCGCGCCAGCTCGCCCAGGGCGAGAAGGCGACGCGGGCCGCGCACGTGGTCTCCAACGACGGCAGCGTCGAGGAGCTCGAGCGGGGGCTGTCCGAACTCGTCGCGAAGCTGCGGGAATGAAGCGAAGGGCGAGGCGCCGGCGGCGCCTGCTCGCCGCTGGCCTGGCGATCGCCGCGGGCCTCGCCGTGGGCGTCGCGCTGGGGCTGTTCGGCAAGTTCGGCGACGTGATCCAGGAGCTGACGCTGCCGCTGCGCCACGAGGACATCATCCGCCAGCAGTCGGCGGACAAGCACGTCGACGCCTCGCTGATCGCCGCCGTGATCTACGCCGAGTCGCGCTTCGAAGACCAGACCTCGAAGGCGGGGGCGCGCGGGCTGATGCAGATAACGCCGACGACGGCGAACGAGATCGAGCGGCTCAGCGGCGGCACGACCTTCAGACTGTCGGACCTGAGCGATCCCGACGTCAACATCCGCTACGGGACCTTCTACCTGGGCGAACTGCTGAGCCGCTACGACGGCAACGAGGTGGCGGCGATCGCCGCCTACAACGCCGGGCCGACCCAGGTCGACGAATGGGGCGGCAAGGACCTGACGATCGACGAGATCCCGCTCGACGAAACCCGCGGCTACGTCGCCGACGTGCTCGACAAGCAGCGCGCCTACCGCGAGAAGTACGCGAAGGAGCTGGGCTATTGAGCGCGCCGCCGCGCCCCCGACTCGCCGCCCTCGCGATCGCCGTCGGCCTCGTCCTCGCCGACTCGTCGATCGTCGTCCTGGCGCTGCCGCAGATCTACCGCGATCTCGACACCAGCGTCGCCGGGGTCACCTGGGTGCTCGTCTCGTTCAACCTGGTGATGGCGCTCGCCGCGGTGCCGGCGGCGCACCTGGCTCGCAGGTTCGGCCCCGGGCGGGCCGCGGCGGTCGGGCTCGCGATCTTCGCCGGGGCCGGCGTCGCCTGCGGCCTCTCGGCTGAGCTCAGCACCCTGATCGCCGCCCGCTGCGTGCAGGCGCTGGGCGGCGCCGCGGCGGTCACGGCGGTGCTGGAGCTGCTGCCCGCGACCGTCGGCTCCGAGCGCCGCGCCGTGGCGATCTGGGCGACCGCCGGCGCCACCGGCGCCGCGCTCGGCCCCGCCGCCGGTGGCCTCTTGACCGAGCTGGTCTCCTGGCAGTCGATCTTCCTGATCCAGGCCCCGGCGGCGATCGCGGCGGGGATCCCGCTGCTGGCCGTCGCCCGCCACGAGGCCTCGACCTCGATCGTCTCCACCGAGCTGCGCAGCACCGGGCGTCCGCACCTGCTCGCCAACGCGGCGCTGGCCCTTGTCTCCTCGGCGATCGCCGCCGCCCTCTTCCTGCTCGTGCTGCTGCTGATCGAAGGCTGGCGGCTGAGCCCGATCGGCGCCGCGATCGTCGTCTCGGCGATGCCGCTGGCGGCGCTGCTGGGCGCCCGCATCGGCCCCGGCGCCGGGAGCGAGCGGGCGCGGGCGGCGGCCGGGGCGATCCTGGTCGCCGGCGGGCTCGGCGGGCTGGCGCTGCTGCCCTCGGCAAACGTCGCCCTGACCCTGCCGCCGCAGCTGCTGGTCGGGGTCGGCCTGGCGCTCGTGCTCTCGGCGCTGACCGAGACGGCCCTGCTGGGGCGGGCGCCGCAGGCGATCCACGGCGGCTGGACGATCTCCGCCCGCCACGCCGGTGTCGCGATCGGCCTGATCGTGCTGACCCCGGTCTTCACCGCGGACATCGCCCAGCAGCGCCGCGACGCGATCGGCGCCGGCACCGCGGTGGTGCTCGACGCCCGCGTCGATCCGCTGCTCAAGCTCCAGCTCGCGCAGCGGCTCGAGGACCGCCTGGAAGGCGAGCGGGGCAAGGTGCCGACGATCGGCCCCGCGTTCGAGCCGCTGCCGACCGACCCGGGCGATCGCGAAGACGTGCTCGTGCTGCGCGAAGAACTCCAGGACCAGCTCGACCGCGCCGCGACCCACGCCTTCAGTCCCTCCTTCGGCGTCGGCGCGCTGCTTGGCCTGCTCGCCCTGATCCCGATCGGCCTGGCGCGAAGGGTGGATCTGTGAGTGCGCCGGGGAGGGGAGGGGTGCTCGTCGGCGTGGCCGCCGTCGCCTCGCTGGCGCTCGTCTTCATCTACCTCGCCGCGGGCGGAGCCTCGTATGAGCCGGCCAAGGTCCAGGACCCCTGCAAGCCGCGGCCCTGGCGCGATCCGGAAGGCCTCGAGCAGCTCGCCGAACAGTTCTCGCTCTCGGCGCTCGACGGCGCCGCCTGCAAGCTCGGGGTCAGCCGCGAGACGCTGGCCCGGGCGCTTGCCACGCCGGCGTCGCGGGAACGCTTCCTCGGGCGCTACGGGATCGACGACGCCGAACTCGCCCGGGCGATCCGCGCCGGCCTGCTGCGCGCGGTCGACGACGCCGAACGGGCCGGCGCGCTCAACCCCCTCCTGGCCGCGCCCCTGCGCGCGACCCTGCGCCGGATCCCGCTCGACCAGGCGATCGAACTGGTCCAGGACGCCCGCTCCCTGCTCGACAACTTCCAGGGCTTTTTAGGCCCAGCTGGAAATCTGCTCGAAGAATTCCTGCCTTGAACGAGGACCCATCCCGGTAGGGGTGGAACGTCCTATTTCTTGAACTGGAATTTCTGCTTTTTGACGTTCCAGCTGATGCCGGTGCAGAGTTCTTCCGGCGTCACGCCGAGGGCGCTGGAGAGCTTGATGATCGTGCCCAGGCGGGGCTCACGGCCGCCGCGCTCGAGCAGCGAGATCTCGGTGCGATGGAGGTCGCAGCGAAAGCCAAGCTCCTCCTGGGATACGTCTGCTTTCTGGCGCGCTTTGCGCAAGCTGATTGAGAAGCGGTCTCTTGGTTTCATGGAGCGGAATTCTCTGTGTCAGATGACAGCGGTACTACAGACAAGATGGTTCAGACCGAAACTTGTGCGTTTATCCTACCTGCGACGGCCCGCTATGGTCATCGGGTGCCTGAGTTCGAGCTGAACCCCGCCTACACGCCGACCGCCGACCAGCCGCAGGCGATCGCGGGGCTGGCCGAGGGCCTCGGTGCCGGCGAGCGCTTCCAGACGCTGCTCGGCGCCACCGGCACCGGCAAGACCTTCACGATGGCGGGGACGATCGCCGCGGTGCAGCGGCCGACCCTGGTGATCGCGCACAACAAGACGCTGGCGGCGCAGCTCTGCAACGAGTTCCGCGAGTTCTTCCCCGACAACGCGGTCGAGTACTTCGTCTCCTACTACGACTACTACCAGCCCGAGGCCTACGTCCCGGCGCAGGACCTCTACATCGAGAAGGACTCGTCGATCAACGACGAGATCGACCGCCTGCGCCACGCCGCCACGGCGGCCCTGTTCGCCCGCCGCGACACGATCATCGTCGCCTCGGTCTCGTGCATCTACGGCATCGGCTCGCCCCAGGTCTACAACGAAAAAATGCAGCTCTTCAAGCTCGGCGACCGGATAGACCGTGACGAGGTGCTGCGCAAGCTGGTCAAGATGCAGTACCAGCGCAACGACTCGGTGCTCGGCCGCGGCTCCTTCCGCGTGCGCGGCGAGGTGCTCGAGATCATGCCCTCCTACGCCGAGTCGGCCTACCGGATCGCCCTCTTCGGCGACGAGATCGAGTCCGTTCAGCACTTCGACCCGCTGACCGGGGAGATCTTCGACACGATCGACCACGTCTCCGTCTGGCCGGCCTCGCACTACGTGACCAGAGACGAGACGCTGGAGCGCGCCGTGGAGGAAGTCCGCGCCGAGCTGAACGCGCGCACCGCCGAGCTCGAGGGCGAAGGGAAGCAGCTCGAGGCGCACCGGCTGCGCCAGCGCACCGCCTACGACATCGAGATGCTGAAGGAGCTCGGCTTCACCTCGGGGATCGAGAACTACTCGCGCATCCTCGACGGCCGCCCGCCGGGCAGCCCGCCGCACACGCTGATCGACTACTTCCCCGACGACTTCGTCGTCTTCGTCGACGAGTCCCACCAGACGATCCCGCAGATCGGCGGCATGTACGAGGGGGACCGCTCGCGCAAGCAGACGCTGATCGACTACGGCTTCCGCCTGCCCTCGGCGATCGACAACCGGCCGCTCAAGTTCGACGAGTTCCTCGACCGGGTCGACCAGCTGGTGATGGTCTCGGCGACGCCCGGTCCGTTCGAGCGGGCCGAGTCCTCGCGCACGGTCGAGCAGATCGTCCGCCCGACCGGGATCGTCGACCCCGAGATCGAGCTGCGCGAGACGAAGAACCAGATCGACGACCTGATGAACGAGATCAAACTGCGCGCCGAGGCCTCCGAGCGCGTGCTGGTCACGACGCTGACCAAGAAGATGGCCGAGGATCTGACCGAGTACCTGCTCGAGTACGGGGTGAAGGTGCGCTACCTGCACTCGGAGATCGACACGCTGGAACGGATCCAGATCGTGCGCGAGCTGCGGCTCGGCGAGTACGACGTGCTGGTCGGCGTCAACCTGCTGCGCGAGGGCCTCGACCTGCCCGAGGTCTCGCTGGTCGCGATCCTCGACGCCGACAAGGAGGGCTTCCTGCGCGGCGAGACCAGCCTCGTGCAGACGATCGGGCGGGCGGCGCGCAACGTCAACGGGCGGGTGCTGATGTACGCGGACAGGGAGACCGACGCGATGCGGGCGGCGATGCGCGAGACCGACCGCCGCCGCGAGATCCAGCTCGCTTACAACGAGGAGCACGGGATCACGCCGGAGACGGTGCGCAAGGGGATCTCCGAGATGGCCAGCTTCCTGGCGATGGAGGACCGGGCGCCGAAGCGCCGCCGCCGCAAGGCGAGCGGCGACTTCGCCGACCCCGCCGAGCTCGAGAAGACGATCGTCTCGCTGGAAGAGGAGATGCTGGCGGCGGCCGACGACCTGCGCTTCGAGCAGGCCGGTCGCCTGCGCGACGAGCTCAAGGAGCTGCGCAGGGACCTAGATGAACAATCCAAATTGGACGCACCCGCGGATGACACGTCTGGCGCGGCGATTGGTCATCGATGGGATGACCGCCGGTCCTAGGCCTGCACATGCTAATGTATGCTCATGCTTGAGCATCGACTTCAGATCCTGCTGGATGATGAGCGCCACGCGCGGATCACGTCGGTTGCGCGCGAACGCGGCGTGTCCGTTGCGACCGTCGTACGTGAGGCGATCGACCGCGGGGTGGCTGATCCGGAGGACCGGCGGCGGGCTGCCGGGCGACGCCTCCTTGCGGCCCCCGACATGCCGGTGCCCGGGCCGGACGAGCTGCGCGACGAGCTCGATGCGCTGCGCGCCCGCCGCGCATGATCGTCCTCGACACCACGGTTCTGGTCTACGCCAAGGGCGCGGATCACCCGTATCGCGACCCCTGCCGGAAGCTGGTGGGCCTGATCGCCGCAGGGGAGATCGACGCAACGACCTCGGTCGAGGCGATCCAGGAGTTCGTCCACGTTCGCGCGAAGCGGCGCAGCCGCCAGGACGCGGCGGAGATCGGTCGTGACTATGCGGACCTGCTCTCACCGCTGCTCGACGTCACTCGCGATGACCTGCGCAAGGGCCTTGCCCTTTTCGAACGCGGCGAGAAGCTCGGTGCTTTCGACGCCGTGCTGGCCGCCGCCGCGATGGCCAGGGGCGCGGACGCCCTGGTCTCCGCGGACACCGACTTCGCCGCAGTCGAGGGCCTGACGCATGTGATGCCGGATGCGGCGGGAGTCGAGAGCCTGCCGACGGTCGGCTGATCAGGCCGCGCCCTCGAGGAAGCGCAGGACCGCCAGCACGCGGCGGTGGTCCTCGGAGCTGGCGGGCAGGTCGAGCTTGGCGAAGATCGCGGTGACGTGCTTCTCGACGGCGCGTTCGGTGACCACCAGCTCGGCGGCGATCGCGGCGTTGGTGCGGCCCTCGGCCATCAGGCCGAGGACCTCGCGCTCGCGCGGGGTGAGCGCGGCCAGGGGGTCGTCGCGGCGGCTGCGGCCGAGCATCTCCGAGACGACCTCGGGGTCGAGCACCGAGCCGCCGCCGCCGACGCGGCGCACGGCGTCGGCGAGGGCGTCGGCGTCGGCGACGCGGTCCTTGAGCAGGTAGCCGAGCCCCTCGGCGCTCTCGGCCAGCAGCTCGCTGGCGTAGGCGGCCTCGACGTACTGGGAGAGCACCAGCACCGAGACCCCGGGCAGCTCGGCGCGGATCTCCTGCGCGGCGCGCAGACCCTCGTCGGTGTGGGTCGGCGGCATCCGCACGTCGACCACGGCGACGTCGGGCCTGTGGGCGCGCACCTTGCGCAGCAGCTCCTCGGCGTCGCCGGCCTGGCCGACGACCTCGAGCCCGGCGTCCTCGAGCAGCCTGACGACGCCCTCGCGGAGCAGGGTCGAGTCGTCGGCGACCACGACACGCATAGGGGGAAGCTAGCCGCTCAGGCGGCGAGCGGGATGCGGGCGCGCACGGTCGTGCCCTCGCCGGCCGGGCTGCTGACCGCGAGCTCGCCGTCGAGCGCGCTGACGCGGTCGCCGAGCCCGCGCAGCCCGGTGCCGGCGGCCGGGTTGGCGCCGCCGACGCCGTCGTCGCGCACCTCGATCTCGACCGCGCCGTCGACGCGCTCCACGCGCACCGCGGCGGAATCGGCCCGGGCGTAGCGGGCGACGTTGGTCAGCGCCTCGGCGATCACGAAGTAGGTGGCGGACTCGACCGCGGCGGGCAGGCGCTCGGCCGGGGTCTCGACGATCTCGACCGGGACCGGCGAGCGGCCGGCGAGGCCGCTCAGGGCCGCGGCGAGCCCGCGGTCGGTGAGCACGGCGGGGTGGATGCCGCGGGCCAGCTCGCGCAGCTCGCCGGTCGCCTCGGAGAGCTCGCGCATCGCCTCGTCGAGCAGCTCGCCGCTCAGCCGCGAGTCGGACTCGAGCTTGCCGCGGGCGAGGCGCAGGGTCATGTTGACCGCCATCAGCCGCTGCTGGGCGCCGTCGTGGAGATCGCGCTCGACCCGGCGGCGCTCCTCGTAGCCGGCGGCGACGATCCGCGCGCGCGAGGCGTGCAGCTCCTCGACCTTGGCCCGCAGCTCCGCCGTCAGCTGCTCGTTCTCGGCGCTCAGCGCCGTGCGGATTTCCTCGTCGCGGCCGATCCGCGAGCGCAGCAGGCCGACCAGGAAGGCGAAGGGCAGGCAGGCGAAGGCGGCGACCCCGGCGACGAAGGCTGCCGTCTCGGCCGCGTCGGAGATCCCGAGCTGACCGACGATCAGCTCCAGGAAGAGGAAGAGGAAGGCGAGGCCGCCGGTGGCGATCACCGGCGTGAGCGCGCGGCGCTCGGTGCTGTCGCTGCGACGCCAGCGCCGGTAGAGCAGGACGATCGTCGCCCCCACCAGCGGGATCGCGATCAGCCCCTGGGCCGCGCTGATCGCTTCTGCGAGCGCCTCGTGGCCGCCGATCTGGATCGGGTTGGCGGGGCAGCCTTCGCAGCCTTCCCGCTCCGGTTCGGCGAAGAGCGCCCAGGCCAGCTGCATGACCGTGGTGACGAAGTAGGCGGCGGCGACCAGCAGCTTCTGTAGTCGCGTCTCCAGGCGGCCGCTGGGGAAGCTGACCAGGAGATGGATCAGGATCGCGTAGGGGAGCGCCGACCCCACGTAGCCGATCAGGAAGACGACCGCGCTGTTGGAGGAGGCGAGGGCCTGGAAGAACCAGGTGAAGCCGACCGCGGTCAGCAGCGGCCCGATGTTGCTGCGGGGCCGCCGGTACCAGGCGTAGAGGCCGGTGCCGGCGAAGCCCCAGCCGGCGAGCGGGATCAGCGTCGCCGCCAGCCCGCGCGTGTCGGTGTGGTCGCTGGTGAGGATGAGGACGATCGAGCCGGCGCCGAGCGCCAGCGCCAGCCCCGCGAGGCCGAGCAGGGCGCGGCGCAGGGCGGTCATGCGGCGTTCCGGGGCGGGATCGGCATGGCTCGATTGTCCTCGATCGGCGCGCCCCGCAGGGTACGGCTAACCCCCCCTCTGCGCGGTGCAGGCCGCACCTGGGGACGCCTGCCAGCCGCATTGGAACGCCCCCTCCGCGCTGGGAGCCTGGATGCGTCAGATGCAGGTCGCGTCCAACCCCTCCGAAAGGAACCCAATGCACGCCAAGAGCAACATCGCAGCACGCGCCGCCCGCTGGAGCACCGCGCACCGCAGGATCGCGATCTTCGGCTGGCTCGCCTTCGTCGTCCTCTCCGTCCTCGTCGGCGGCGCCGTGGGGCAGAGGACCCTGAGCAACGCCGAAGCCGTGCCGGGCGAGGCCGGGCGGGCCGAGGTGGCGATCGAACGCTCCCACCTCGATCCCAACTTCGAGCAGGTGCTGATCCAGAGCAGGAGCCTGAAGGTGGACGACCCCGCCTTCGAGGCGGCCGTTGCGGACACGGCCGGCCGCCTGCGGGCGCTGCCCTCGGTGACCGCGCTCAGCTCGCCCTCCGAGGGCGGCGGCCGGGTCTCCGCGGACGGCCACTCGGCGCTGATCGAATTCCAGATCCCCGGCGACGCCGAAGCGGCCGAAGCGAAGGTCGGCGCCGGCCTCGCCGCGACCGCGGCGGCGCAGCGCGCCCATCCCGGGCTGCGGATCGAGCAGTTCGGCGGCGTCAGCGCCAACAAGGCGCTGGAAGCGGTCTTCAACGAGGACCTGAAGAAGGCGGAGACCACCTCGCTGCCGATCACCCTGATCGTCCTCGTGCTCGCCTTCGGCGCCCTGGTCGCGGCGCTGGTGCCGCTGCTGATCGCCTTCTCGGCCGTGCTGGCGACGGTCTCGCTGCTGGCGATCCCCAGCCAGCTGGTGCCGATGGACCCGAACGTCTCCTCGGTCGTCGTCCTGGTCGGGCTCGCCGTCGGCGTCGACTACTCGCTCTTCTACCTGCGCCGCGAGCGCGAGGAGCGGCGAGCCGGGCGCTCGGCGGAGGCGGCCCTGAGCGCCGCCGCGGCGACCTCCGGCCGGGCCGTGCTCGTCTCCGGCGCGACCGTGATCGCCTCGATGGCCGGGATGCTGCTCAGCGGCGACCCGACCTTCACCTCGTTCGCGGTCGGGACGATGACCGTCGTCGCGGTGGCGATGTTCGCCTCGCTCACCGTGCTGCCGGCGGTTCTCTCCAAGCTCGGCGACAGAGTCGACAGGGGGCGGATCCCCTTCCTCGGCCGCCTGCGCGAGCGGCGCGGCGGCAGGTCCGTCTGGGGGTCGGTCGTCGACGGCGTGATGCGGCGGCCGGTCGTCTCCCTGATCGCCTCCGCCGGGCTGCTGGTCGCTCTCGCCGTGCCCGCGTTCGGCATGAACCTGGTCGTCAGCAGCTCCGACGACCTGCCGCGCGAGATCCCGGTCGTGCAGACCTTCGACCGCGTCAGCGCCGCCTTCCCGGGCGAGGCCGCCGGCTCGCGGGTGGTGGTCGAAGCCGACGACGTGAGCGACGGCCCGGTCGCCGCCGCGATCGGCGACCTGCGGCGGCGGGCGGAGCACAGCCCGCGGGTGGTCAACGGGCCGGTCACGGTGGAACGCAGCGATGACGGGACGGTGGCCGCGATCGAGCTGCCGACCGTCGGCAAGGGCAGCGACGCCGCGGCGACCGCGGCGCTGGGGGCGATCCGCGAGCGGCTCGTCCCGGCGGCGTTCTCCGGCGTTCCGGGAGCGCAGGTCAACGTCACCGGCGAGGCCGCCCAGTCGAAGGACTTCGGCGACCTGGTGGCCCAGCGGCTGCCGCTGGTCTTCGCCTTCGTCCTCGGCCTGGCCTTTCTGCTGCTGCTGGTCACCTTCCGCTCGATCGTCGTGCCGATCAAGGCGATCGTCCTCAACCTGCTCTCCGTCGGCGCCGCCTACGGGGTGCTGGTGCTGGTCTTCCAGGACGGCCTGGGGGAGTCGCTGCTCGGCTTCCACTCCAACGGCGGCGTCAGCTCCTGGCTGCCGCTGTTCCTGTTCGTGATCCTCTTCGGCCTCTCGATGGACTACCACGTGCTGATCCTCAGCCGTGTGCGCGAGAACGTCGACCGGGGGATGAGCAGCGACGAGGCGGTCAGCCGGGGCATCGGGGCGACGGCGGGGACGGTGACGAGCGCGGCGGCGGTGATGGTCGCGGTCTTCTCGATCTTCGCCACCCTGAGTATCGTCGACATGAAGGAGATGGGGGTCGGCCTCGCCGTCGCGGTCCTGATCGACGCGACGATCGTCCGCGCGGTCCTGCTGCCGGCGGCGATGAAGCTGCTCGGCGAGCGCAACTGGTACCTGCCCAGCGGGCTCAGCTGGCTGCCGCGGGTGCGCCACGCCGACCCCGAGGCCGAGCCGGCTCAGGCCTGACCGCACCGCCCCGGCCGAACCCGATCCCGGTGGGAGCCCCCCACCGGGATCGGTTCGCGTTCAGAGCAGCTTCGCCGCCTTGGCGCTGTCGGCGTGGAACTCTCCGCGGACGACCTTCCCGTCCGCGTCGAACTTCATCACGTGGGCGAACGGCGAGTCGAAGCTCCCCTTGTCGTTGCCGGCGCGCTGGGTGCCGAGCACGACGACCGTGTCGCCGCCGTCGATGAACTCGCTCGGCTCGACGCTGAACGACGACCAGTAGTTGGGGATCTGGGCGAAATTGGCCATGATCGCGTCTCGGCCATTCGTCTCTCCGCCGAGCGGCAGCTCGTCCGAGGTGACCCAGACGGCGTCCTCGGCGAAGTCGTCCTTCAGCGCTTCCAGGTCGCCGCGACCGAACGCCTCGTAGGCGGATCGGGCGGTGTCGACGTTTGACATGGCTCCTCCTTCTGTCGAAACGGACCCTGCCCGACTTCGAAGCTAGCGCGACTCGTCCGCGTGCACAAGGGCAGCGCGCCGCGCGGGCACGGCGAGGCGCTACATTGGACGAGCCATGGCGAGCGGTCCGGCTGCGCCGGCGCACACGTCCCTGTCCCAGCCCTACGGGTCGCTGGAGGAGACGGTTGCGGCCTTCGCCGGGCACGTCAATCCCGGCAAGGCGGCGTTCTTCGCCGAGAACGGGCTCGAGCTGGTCATGGGCGCGCGCGAGGGGATCCGCTTCGAGGACGCCTTCAGCGGCCGCTCCTACATCAACTGCCACTGCAACGGCGGGGTCTTCAACCTCGGCCACCGCCCGCCGCGGGTGGTCGACGCGGTGCGCGACGCGCTCGGCGAGCTCGACGCCGGCAACCACCACCTGATCTCCGGCTGGCGGGCGAAGCTCGCCGAGCGGCTCGCCGAGACGACCGGCGGCCGCCTGAGCGGCGCCGTCTTCGCGGTCGCGGGCGGCGAGGCGATCGAGCTGGCGCTGAAGCTGGCCCGCGGCCACACCGGCCGCCAGGGCATCGTCAGCGCCGCGGGCGGCTACCACGGGCACACCGGGCTGGCGCTGGCGGCGGGCGACCCGGCCTACCGCGACCCGTTCGGCCCCAACCTGCCGGGCTTCGTCCAGGTCCCCTACAACGACCCGACGGCGCTGCGCGCGGCCGTCGACGAGAGCACCGCGGCGGTGATCCTCGAGTCGATCCCGGCCACGCTCGGCTTTCCGATGCCCGAGCCGGGCTACCTCGCGGCGGTCGCGGCGCGTTGCCGCGAGGTCGGCGCGCTGTTGATCCTCGACGAGGTGCAGACCGGGCTCGGGCGCACCGGCAGCGTCTGGTACTACGAGCAGGAGGACGTCGAGCCCGACATGCTGATCGCCGCCAAGGGGCTCTCGGGCGGCGTCTACCCGATCGCGGCGACCCTGATGACGGCGGAGCTGCTCGACTTCTTCCGCGAGCACCCGTTCGTCCACGTCTCCACCTTCGGCGGCGCCGAGCCCGGCTGCGTCGCCGCGCTCGCGGTGCTCGACGTCGTCACCGAGCCGGCCTTCCTCGCGCGCGTGCGCACGGTCGGCGAGCGCTTCGGCGAGGCCTTCGCCGGGCTGCCGTTCGAGCTGCGGCGGCGGGGGATGACGATGGGCTTCAAGTTCGGCGACCCGGCGGGGGGGTTCGAGGCGATGCGGCGGATCGTCGCGGCCGGCATCCTCGCCGTCGCCGCCAACAACGACCCCTCGGTGCTCCAGTTCAAGCCGCCGCTGATCGTCAGCGACGACGAGGTCGAGGAGATCGTCGCGATCGTGCGAGGGGTTTTCGGCTGATCGAGCAGGCCGAGCTGGCGCGGCTCGACGCGGCCGTGCGACGGGCGCTGGCCCGCGGCGACGAGGGCGAGCTGAACGTCGTCGGCTACGGCGAGATCTCGCTCGGCGTCGGCTGGCCGCCGGATGAGCCGCGCCTGGTCGCCAAGCGGATGCCGCCGTTCCGCGACCTGGCCGCGTTCGAGGCCTACCGCGGGGCGGTCGCCGACTACATCGGCCGGCTCGAGCACGGCGGGATGCGGGTGCTGGAGACCGAGGTGCGGCCGGTCGAGGGGGAGGGCGGTTCGGTGGTCGCCTACGCGCTTCAGCCGCTGTTGCCGGCCGCGTCGCTCGGCCCGCCGGTTCTCGCCGCGGCCGGCCCCGAGGCCGGGCACCCGCTGGCCGAACGCATCGTCGACGCGACGCTCTCCCTCGTCGGCCCGGAGCTGGGGCTCGACCCGCAGCTCGCCAACTGGTCCTGGCTCGGCGGCGAGGCGGTCTTCTTCGACGTCACCACGCCCTTCCTGCGCGACGAGCGGGGCCGCGACCGGATGGACTTCGAGGTGCTGCTGGCGGCCTTTCCGCGCCCGCTGCGCGGCGCGCTTCGTCGCTTCGTCGCCCCCGGGATCATCGCCCAGTACCACGACCCGCGGGTCGCCCTGATCGACGCCTGCGCCAACCTGATCAAGGAGCGCCTCGAGGCCTGGATCCCGGTCTTCCTGGCGCTCGCGGCGCCGCGCCTGGAGCGCCCGGTCGAGGCCGAGGAGGTGCGCCGCTACTACCGTTCCGACTCCCGCACCTGGAGCTGGATCCAGCGGCTGCGCCGGGCCGACCGCGGCTGGCACCGGCTGCGCGGCCGGACCTACCCCTTCCTGATCCCGGGCGAGATCGAGCGCTGAGCCGGCATCGGCGTGCCGGCGCGCGCCGCACTAATCTCCCGGATATGGCGATCGACGTGACCGAGGCGAGCTTCGCCCAGGAGGTGATCGAGCGCTCGCGCAGGACCCCCGTGGTGGTCGATTTCTGGGCCGAGTGGTGCGGTCCCTGCCGCACGCTGAGCCCGGCGCTGGAGGCGGCGGAGAAGGCGCGCGAAGGCAAGGTCGTGCTGGCCAAGGTCGACGTCGACTCCAACCAGGCGCTGGCGGCGCGCTACCGGGTGCAGGGCATCCCGGCGGTGAAGGCCTTCCGCGACGGCAAGGTCGCGAACGAATTCGTCGGCGCCGTCCCGAAGGCGAAGGTCGAGGAGATGTTCGACTCGCTCGTCCCCTCGCGCGCCGACGAGCTGCTCGCCAAGGGCGACGAGCTCTCGCTGCGCGAGGCGGCGGAACTGGAGCCGCGCCGCGCCGACATCGCCGTCGCCCTGGCGCGGGCGCGGCTCGAGCGCGGCGCCGAAGAGGACGCGCTGGCCGCGGTCGAGGCCTTCGAGGGTGATTTCGGCGCCGAGGGGATCGCCGCCCGCGTGCGCCTGGTCAAGCGCGGCGTCGGCGCCGAGGCGTTCGCGGCGCTCGACCGCGGCGAGCGCGAGGCGGCGCTCGACGCGCTGATCGGCGAGATCGGCGGCGCCGACGAGGACACGCGCGAGGACCTGCGCAAGGCGATCGTCGGCGTCCTCAGTGGGCTCGACCCCACGGACCCGATCGGCCCGAAGTACCGCAAGCGCCTCTCGGCCGCGCTCTACTGACGCAGACGCGTCGCAAAGAAGTCACTTTGTGCGCGCCATGCGTGCGTCGCGTCCGCCTACGGTCGGAGCATGGTTCCGTCTGCTGGGTTGCCGAATTTCGCCGAGCCCGATCTGATCGGGTTCGGAGCGGTGCTGGGTGCGGCACTTGCCCGTACCGTCGCCTGGCTGCTCGGCTATGATGATGACAAAGGCATTCGGTGGGCAGTTAACGGAGGCTACTGCGGAACCGTCGTCGCCCTCGCCGTGTACTTGATCGTCAACCTCTTGGAAGTGGGTCTTTCATGAAGCGATTCGTTTGGCCGATTGCTCTGTTCATTGCCTTGATGGGTGTGGCGGCAATCCTTGTCTTGTCGGATCTGCATGGATGGAGCGGCTCTGCCACCACCTGGGCCTTGACGGCAGTCCTGGGCGCCCCGACCGTCGTCGATATCGCGGCAGTCCGCTTGCGAAGGCGAGCCGCCCGGCGTCGCGAAAGCGGTGGGGCAGCCCACCCGGCAAAGTAGCCGGAGGGACAGGAGGCAGCCGAGCCGAGGGCGAATATTCGGGGGATGAGCCCGCCCCCGCCGCGCAAGCCCCGCCCGCCGCTGCCAGCCGGCCCGTTCCTGGTCGTCGGGCTGGCCCGCTCGGGTTGCGCCGCCGCGCGCCTCCTCGCCGCGCGGGGGGAGCGGGTGCGCGGGGCCGATTCCGGTCATCCCGAAGCGGCGGCAGGGTTGGCGGGGGAGGGCGTCGAAGTTGCCCTGGATACGGATGGACTGGCTCAGCTCGAGGGCACGCGGACCGTCGTCAAGAGCCCCGGCGTGCCCCGGGAGGCGCCGGTGATCGCTGCCGCGCTGGAGCGCGGCGTCGACGTGATCGGCGAGCTCGAGCTCGCCTGGCGGGCGATCCCCAACCGCTTCCTCGCCGTGACCGGAACCAACGGCAAGACGACCACGGTCGAGCTGCTCGGCCACGTCTACCGCGCCGCCGGCGAGCCGGTCGCCGTCGCCGGCAACGTCGGCACGCCGCTCGCCTCGCTGCCCGGCGAGCTCGACCCGGCGGCGACGGTGGTCTGCGAGGCCTCCAGCTTCCAGCTCGAGGACACCGCCCGCTTCGCCCCCGAGTGCGGCGTCTTCCTCAACCTCGCGCCCGACCACCTCGACCGCCACCGCGACCTCGGCGCCTACCTCGCGGCGAAGCTGCGCATCTTCGCCAACCAGGGCAACGACGACGTCGCCGTCTACAACGCCGACGACCCGGCGCTCGCCGGCGCCGACCTCGGCGGCTGCGCCCGCCGCGTCGCCTTCTCGACATCAATGCCCTCGCCCTCCCGCACGCGCGAAGAATCAGACCGTGACGCGCGTGCGTCCGGGCTCGGGATTCGACCTCATGGTGATGTCTGGCTTCATGCCGGCACGATCTTCTACGACGGCGAGCCGCTGCTGGCCGCCCCCGAGCTCGGCATCGTCGGCGAGCACAACGTCGCCAACGCGATGGCGGCGGCGACGGCGGCGCTGGCGATGGGCCTCGACCGCGACGCGGTGCGCGAGGGCCTGCGCAGCTTCGCCGGCGTTCCCCACCGGCTCGAGCCCGTGCGCGAGCGCGGCGGGGTGCGCTTCGTCAACGACTCGAAGGCGACCAACGTCGCCTCGGCCGTGGTCGGGATCTCCGCCTTCGAGGGCGGCGTGCACGCGATCCTCGGCGGCAGCGAGAAGGACGAGCCGTTCGCGCCCCTGGTCGAGCCCGTGCGCGGGCGCTGCGCCGCCTGCTACCTGATCGGCGCGACCGCCGACCGGCTCGCCGCCGAGCTGGCGCCCGACCTGCTCGAGGGCGTCGAGATCCACCGTTGCGCCGATCTCGAGGACGCCGTGCGGCGCGCCGCGGCCGCCGCGCGGCCGGGCGAGGTCGTGCTGCTCTCGCCCGCCTGCGCCAGCTTCGACGCCTTCGAGAACTTCGAACGGCGCGGCGACCGCTTCCGCGAGATCGTCGGGGCGCTGTGAGGAAGACCGAGTACAACCTGCTGCTCACGGCGACCCTCTGCCTGCTCGCGCTCGGCGCGGTGATGGTCTTCTCGGCCAGCTCGACCACCCGGATCCTCAACGACGGCGGCCTTTCCGACAGCGCCTTCTACCTGAAGCGCACGCTGCTCTTCGGCGCGGTCGGGCTGGCGATCATGCACCTGACCGCGCGGCACGGGCTGGCGACGATCCGCCGGCTGACGCCGGCGATCCTCGCCGTCTCGATGCTCCTCCTGCTCGCGGTGCTGTTCGGCGGCAGCACCGTCAACGGCTCCAGCCGCTGGATCGGGCCGAGCTTCATCCAGCTACAGCCGTCCGAGCTGGCGAAGGTGGCGCTGATCCTCTACGGCGCCGACCTGCTGGCGCGCAAGCCGAAGCGGGCGCGGACGATCGAGGGGCTGATGCCGTTCCTGCTCGTCGTCGGCGCCGCCACGCTGCTGATCGTCGCCGAGCCCGACCTGGGCACGGCGATGGTCGTCGCCTTCGCCGTCGCGGCGACCCTGATCGCGGCCGGGATGCGGATCCGCGACCTCGCCGTGATCGCCGCCGTGCTCGCCTTCTTCGGCCTGCTGATGACGGTGGTCGAGCCCTACCGGATGGCCCGCCTGACCGGCTTCCTCAACCCCGGCGCGGACGCCAGCGGCGCCGGCTTCCAGGCGGCGCAGGCGAAGATCGCGCTTGGCTCCGGCGGGCTCTTCGGCGTCGGCATCGGCAACGGCGTGCAGAAGGCCTTCTACCTGCCCGAGGCGCACACCGACATGATCTCGGCGGTGATCGGCGAGGAGCTCGGCCTGGTCGGCATCCTCGGCGTCGTCGGCCTCTTCGGCCTCTTCGGCTACGCCGGTCTCCAGGTGGCGAAGAAGGCCCGCGACAACTACGGCAAGCTGCTCGTCGCCGGGCTGACCTCGCTGGTCCTCGTGCAGGCGACGATCAACCTCTTCGCGGTGATGGGCCTGGCGCCGCTGACCGGCGTGCCGCTGCCCTTCGTCTCCTATGGCAACAGCAGCCTGATGGCGACCCTGTTCGCGGTTGGGCTGATCCTCAACGTCGCCCGCGGGGGGACCGCCCGCGCTGGCAAACTGCGCGTCGTCGAGGGCGGTCGCAAATCCGCCCGTGGAAGGAGCCGAACGAAGAGTGGATCCGCCAAGCGCGGTCAGAGTGGTGGTCGCAGCCGGGGGAACGGCCGGGCACGTCGTGCCGGCCATGGCGGTCGCCGACGAGCTTCGGGCTAGCGGCGCCGAGGTGTCCTTCCTCGGCACGCGCGAGCGGATCGAGGCCGACCTGGCGCCGGCGGCCGGTTACGAGATCGACTTCCTAAAGGTGCGCGGCATCGATCGCTCCAGTCGCCTGCGCGCGGCGCTGGCCGGCGTCGAGGCGCTCGTCGCGGTCGGCACGGCGCTGCGCGTGCTCTGGCGCCGCCGGCCCGACGTGGTCATGGGCGGCGGCGGCTTCGTCGCCGGTCCCGCCGGCCTGGCGGCGGCGCTGTTGCGCATCCCGCTGGTGCTGACCGAGGCCGACAGCCACCTCGGCCTCGCCAACCGCCTGCTGGCCCGCGCCGCGCGCCGCGTGTGCCTCTCCTTCCCGATCGCCGGGCGCGACGGCGAGCGCTACGAGGTCACCGGGCGGCCCGTGCCGGCCGCCGTGCTCGCCGCCGGCCGGGACGCGGCGCGCGAGCGCTTCGGGATCGCCCCGGAGGCGCGCTGCCTGCTGGTGATGGGGGGGAGCCAGGGCGCGCGCTCGGTCAACGAGTGCGCGATCGCGGCGCTGGCCGAGCGCGGGGGGCGCGACTTCGACGTGATCCACCTGGCGGGCCGCCGCGACTTCGAGGCGCTCGAGGATCGCCTCGCCGAGGCGCCCCACAACGAGCGCTACACGCTGCTCGCCTACGAGCCCGACCTCGGCGACTGCCTCGCCGCCTGCGACCTGGTGCTGGGCCGCTCCGGCGGTTCGATCTTCGAGCTGACGGCTGCCGGCCGCCCGGCGATCCTCGTGCCCTACCCGCACGCCGCCGCCGGCCACCAGGAGAGCAACGCCGCCTGGATGGCCGAGGCCGGCGCCGCCACCGTGATCCGCGACGACGAGCTCGACGCGGGGCGCCTGCGGGACGCGATCGCCGCGCTGCTCGGCGACGACGCCCGGCTGGCCGCGATGGCCGCGGCCTCGGCGCGGCTGGCCAAGCCCGACGCCGCCCGCCTGATCGCCAACGAGGTCCTCGCGGCGGTGGCCCCATGACCCCCCCGCCGACGGGACGGAAATACGCCCATATGGGCGGAAATAGTCCCGTCGGCGGGTGGGGGGGGCGGCGGCTGCACTTTGTCGGGGTCGGGGGGGCGGGGATGAGTGGGCTGGCGCTTGTCTGTGACGAGCTCGGGGCGACGGTGACGGGCAGCGATCGCAGCGACTCCTCATATATGGAGCGCCTGCGCGCCGCGGGGCTCGAGCCGGCCATCGGCCACGATGCCGCCAACCTGCCCGAGGAGGCCGAGGTGGTCGTCTCGACCGCGATCGCCGCCGACAACCCCGAGCTGGCGCTGGCCCGTGAGCGCGGCCTGCCGGTCCGCCACCGGGGCGAGCTGCTGGCCGAGCTCTGCGGCGAGAAGCGCCTGATCGCCGTCGCCGGCACGCACGGCAAGACGACGACGACCGCGATGCTCGCCTGGGCGCTGCGCGGGCTCGGCGCCGAGCCCGCCTTCTTCGTCGGCGGCGAGGCGCCCGGCCTCGGCCCCGGCGGTGAGGCCGCGAACGCCGGCTGGGGCGCGGGGGAGTGGGTGGTCGCCGAGGCCGACGAGAGCGACGCCAGCTTCCTCGAGCTGAAGCCCGAGATCGCCGCGATCACCAACGTCGAGATGGACCATCACTCCCGCTGGGGCTCGATCGCCGAGCTGCGCGAGGCCTTCGACCGTTTCGCCGCGGACGCCCGAGTGGCTGAGTTCGACCTCGACTCGCCCGGGCCGGCGAAGCTGGACCTCGCGGTGCCGGGGCGGCACAACGTGCTCAATGCGCGCGCCGCGATCGCCGCCGCCGAACTCGCCGGCTTCGACGCCGGCGCCGTCGCGGCGGCGCTCGCCGACTTCCCCGGGGTCCACCGCCGGCTCGAGCTGAAGGGCGAGCGCGACGGGGCGCGGATCTACGACGACTACGCTCACCACCCGACCGAGCTGCGCGCCGCGCTGGAGGCGTTGCGCGGGATGCAGCCGTCGCGCCTGATCGCCGCCTTCCAGCCGCATCTCTACTCGCGCACGAAGGCGCTCGCCGAGCAGTTTGGCGCGGCGCTGGCGCTGGCCGACGAGGCGATCGTGCTCGACGTCTACCCCGCCCGCGAGCAGCCGGTCGGCGAGCTGGCCGGTGTGAGCGGTCTCGACGTCGCCCGCGCTGCGGCCGACCGCATGGGGGGCAGGCCCGTCGTCTGGGCGCCGACGCTGGAGCGGGCGCAGGCGGCGCTCGGCCGGCGGCTGGCTCCCGGCGTCGTCGCGGTGACGGTCGGCGCCGGAGACGTCTTCCGCGCCGGCGAGGCCCTGGTCGACGGAGGGGTCACTTCGCAAGGAAGCCGCTCGTGAGCCAGCCGCCGCCCGGTGTCGAGCGCGACTACCCGCTGGCGCGGCTGACCACGGTCCGCACCGGCGGCGCGGCCGACTGGTTCGCCCGCCCCCGCGGCGCCGAGGACCTGGTCGCGCTGCTCGCCTGGGCCGCCGAGGAGGGCCTGGCGATCGGCGCGATCGGCTCCGGCTCGAACCTGCTCGTCGCCGACGCCGGGTTTCGCGGTTTGGCGCTGAAGCTCGACGGCGAGCTGGCGACGGTCGCGCACGAGGGTGAGCGGCTGCGCTGCGGCGGCGGCGCCCGGCTTCCCTCGGCGGCAGCGAAAGCCGCCGGCTGGGGGCTCTCGGGGATCGAGTTCGGGGTGAACATCCCGGGCACGGTCGGCGGCGCGGTGCGGATGAACGCGAACGCATACGGGGGCCAGCTCGCAAAGGTGCTCGAGTGGGTGGACGTCTGCACCCGCGCGGGCGTCGAGCGCCGCGTCCCCGGGGAGCTCGGCTTCGAGTACCGGCGCTCGAACCTGCGCTCCGACGAGATCGTCGCCCGCGCCTCCTTTCTGCTCACCGCGGCCGACCCCGGCGCCGTCAGGGCGACGATGTCGGCGATGCGTGAGCGGCGCCACGAGGCACAGCCCTCCGGGATCAAGACCTTCGGCTCGACCTTCAAGAACCCCGAGGACGAGCGCGCCGAGGGCCGCACCGCCGGGCAGTTGCTGGAGGCCGCCGGGTGCCGCGGCCTCGAGCTCGGCGGGGCGCGCTTCTCGCCAAAGCACGCCAACTTCGTCGAGAACGCCGGCAAGGCGACGACCGCCGACGTGCTCGGGCTGATGGCGGCCGGCAGGCGCCGGGTTCACGAGCGCTTCGGCGTCGTGCTCGAGCCGGAGGTGCAGACGCTCGGCGAGGTGCGCTGGCCGGGGGACTGGGAGCTGTGAAGCGCTGGCTGATCGGCGGCGCGGCATTGCTGGCAACGCTGCTCGCCGCCTACTGGTTCCTGATCCGCGACACGACGATCGAGGCGCAGGTCGCCGTTCCCACGGCGACGGCGACGATCGGCAGCGGCGCAGACGCGATCGCCGTCGGCCCACGGGGTCGGGTCCTCGCCTGGCTGCCGCTGCCGGAGGAAGTGCAGCTCCCGACTCTGCCGCTCTCCGAACCGCCGCGGAGCGGCCGGCTGGCCGGACCCGTGCTTCAGCAGGCACGCGTGCTGGGCGCGGCGCCCGCCCGCCTGCGCCCCTACATCGAGAGCAGCTATTACGGCGAAACCGGGGTGGACGTCAACCTGCGCTCGGGGATCGAACTGCGCTTCGGCGAAGCCTCGCAGGCCGCGACGAAGTGGAGGGCGGCGGCGGCGGTGCTCGCCGACCCGTCGATCACGGCGCTGGATTATGTAGATCTGCGCGCGCCCGGGAAAGCCGCCGTAGGTGGCTCTGGGCATGCGCTTCCACCCGTCGAATGAACCCTCGACCACAGGGTTAGACTGAGGAAAGTCTAAAGTGTCGGTTGAGAGTTCGCGCTTGCACGATGCCGCCCGGGCGTTTGACAGTACCCCGAGAATGCCCTACGTTGAGCGCAATTTCCGTGCTTTGGGAGTAGGCTTAAACCCTGAAGCCTCACTGAAGCGTCGGACGGAATAAAGGCTCAACTCAAATGCCAGCCCAAGGAATGGGCGGGCAGCTGGAGAAAATCGGGAGATGGAATCCACTTACCTGGCCGTGATCAAGGTCGTCGGCGCCGGCGGCGGCGGCACCAATGCCGTCAGCCGCATGGTCGACGCCGGAATCCGCGGCGTCGAGTTCGTCGCGGTCAACACCGACGCGCAGGCGTTGCAGGCATGCGACGCCGACATCAAGCTTTCGATCGGTCAGGAGCTGACCCGGGGCCTCGGCGCCGGCGGCAACCCCGAGATCGGGGCGGGCGCCGCGGCCGAGAGCCGCGACGAGATCAAGGAGGCGCTGAAGGGCGCCGACATGGTCTTCGTCACCGCCGGCGAGGGCGGCGGCACGGGCACCGGCTCGGCGCCGATCATCGCCGAGATCGCCAAGGAGGAGATCGGCGCGCTGACCGTCGGCGCGGTCACCAAGCCGTTCGAGTTCGAGGGCAAACGACGCATGCAGCAGGCGCTCGAGGGCATCGAGAAGCTGCGCAACAACGTCGACACCCTGATCATCGTCCCCAACGAGAAGCTCTTGCAGGCGGTCGAGCGGCGCACCAGCGTGCTCGAGGCCTTCCGCCAGGCCGACGACATCCTGCGCCAGGGCGTGCAGGGGATCACCGACCTGATCACGATCCCCGGCCTGATCAACCTCGACTTCGCCGACGTGCGCACGATCATGCGCGACGCCGGCTCGGCGCTGATGGGCGTCGGCGCCGCCTCCGGCGAGTCGCGCGCGGTCGACGCCGCCAAGGCGGCCGTCACCTCGCCGCTGATCGAGGAGTCGATCAAGGGCGCGACCGGGATGCTGCTCAACATCACCGGCCCCGAGGACCTCGGCCTGTTCGAGGTCAACGAGGCGGCGCAGCTCGTCCAGGCCGAAGCCGACGACAACGCCAACATCATCTTCGGCTCGGTCGTCGACCAGTCGATGCGCGACGAGGTCCGCGTCACCGTGATCGCCACCGGCTTCGAAGGCTTCGAGCTGCTGGCCCGCTCGCCGCAGCGGGTGCGCCGCCGCTACGAGAGCCGCGGGCCGCGGATCTCGGCTGAGGACACGGATATACGAAAACTTCGCGTCAGCGACGACGACATCGACGTGCCGGGGTTCCTCAAGGAATGACGGTTGGGGAAGGGCCAGGTGCCCCTCCCCCGGAAGCCGTTGCGCAGCTGGATCGCCTTCAAGGGTTCGGACGTGGTTTCTTGAGCTTCCGTGGGAGGGGCACCTGGCCCTTCTTCCAATAGCCTGGCCTGCGTGAGAACCCCTCTCTACGAGCTTCATCGGGATGCCGGCGCGAAGATGGTCGATTTCGCGGGCTGGGAGATGCCTGTCGCGTATGAGGGGGTGCGGGAGGAGCATGTGGGGGTGCGGACGCATGCGGGGATGTTCGACGTCTCGCACATGGGCGAGGTCGAAGTCGAGGGGCCCGGGGCGCTCGCCTTCCTCCAGCGCGTGCTCTCCAACGACGTCGCGGCGATCGCGCTCGGCGGCGCCCAGTACTCCTGCCTCTGCGCCGAGGACGGCGGCGTGCTCGACGACCTCTTCGCCTACCGGCTCGGCGGCGACCGCTACCTGATCGTCACCAACTCGGCCAACCACGCCGCCGACCTCGCCTGGCTCGGCCGCTGGAGCCGCGGCTTCGACGTCGCCGTGCGCGACGTCGCCGACCGCTACGCGATGATCGCCGTCCAGGGCCCGCACGCGCGGGCGATCGCCGGCCGCGCCCTGGGCACCGACCTGCCGCCGCGGATGCGGGTCGCCCACGAGCGGATCGGCGGCCGGCCGGCGCTGGTCTGCGGCACCGGCTACACCGGCGAGGACGGGGTCGAGCTGCTGGTCGACCCCGAGACCGCGCCGGCGATCTGGGCCGAGCTGCTCGACGCCGGCGTCGTCCCCTGCGGTCTCGGCGCCCGCGACACGCTGCGGCTCGAGGCCTGCTTCCACCTGCACGGCAACGACCTCGGCCCCGAGCGCAACCCGATCGAGGCCGGGCTCGGCTGGTGCTGCAAGGAGGCGACCGGCTTCGTCGGCGCCGAGGCGGTCGCCGGCGCCCGCGCCGAGGGCACTGCCGAGCGGCTGGCGCCGTTCAGGATCGAGGGAGCGGGGATCCCGCGTCAGGGCAATCCGGTGATGGCGGCCGACGAGCAGGTCGGGACGGTGACCAGCGGCAGCTTCTCGCCCTCGCTGGAGATCGGCATCGGGATGGCCTACGTGCGCAGCGACCTGGCCGAGCCGGGGACCGAGCTCGAGATCGACGTGCGCGGCAAGCGCCGCGCCGCCCGTATAGCGTCCAAGCCCCTGTACGCGAGCCCGTCCCGGAAGGAGAACTGAGCTTGGCCGACGCGAGCTACCCAGAGGATCTGCTGTACCACCCCGAGCACGACTGGGCGAGGATCGAGGGCGACGAGGCGACCTTCGGGATCACCTGGTACGCCCAGGACAGTCTTGGGGAGGTCGTCTTCTACGACCCGCCCGAGGTCGGCGCGACGGTGAGCAAGGACTCGCCCTACGCCGAGGTCGAGTCGGTGAAGGCGGTATCCGACGTGATCGCGCCGCTCTCCGGTGAGATCGTCGCCGTCAACGAGGAGCTCGCCGATGCGCCGGAGCGGATCAACGAGGACCCCTACGCCGGCGGCTGGCTGGTCAGGGTGCGGCTCAGCGAGCCGAGCGAGGTCGACGGCCTGCTCAAGCCGGCCGATTACGTAGCCTTGCTCGGGTGAGCCGCTACACCTCCGCAACGCCCGCCGACCGGGCGGAGATGCTCGCCGCGATCGGCGTCGAGTCGGTCGACGAGCTCTTCGCCCAGGTGCCCGAGCCGCTGCGCCTCGACCGGCCGCTGGGCCTGCCGGCCGGCATGAGCGAGGCCGAGGTCTACGAGCGCCTCGCCGGGCTCGCCGCCCGCAACGCGGACTGCGAAGAGCAGGTCTGCTTCCTCGGCGCCGGGATGTACGACCACTACGTGCCGGCGATCGTCGACGCGATCACCCAGCGCAGCGAGTTCCTCACGCCCTACACGCCCTACCAGCCGGAGATCTCGCAGGGCGGCCTACAGGCGATGTTCGAGTTCCAGACCGCGATGTCGGAGCTGACCGCGCTGCCGGTTGCGACCGCGGGGCTCTACGAGGGCCCGTCCTCGGTCGCCTCCGCCGCCTACCTGGCGATCGGCGCGACCAAGGGACGACGCCGCTTCGTCGTCTCGCGCGGCGTCCACCCGCACAGTCGCGAGACGCTCGCCACCTACGCCGCCGGCTTCGGCGCCGAGATCGAGGCGGTCGGCCTGGACGAGGGCGTGACCGATGCCGCCGCACTCAGCGCCGCGGTGGACGGCGAGACCGCCGCGGTGATCCTCCAGAACCCCAACTTCCTCGGCGCGATCGAGGACGTCGAGGCGCTCGCGGAGGCGGCGAAGCGGCACGGCGCGCTGCTCGTCGTCGCAGTCGACCCGATGACGCTGGGCGTGCTGCGGCCGCCCGGCGAGTGCGGCGCCGACATCGCCCTCGGCGAGGGTCAGCCGCTCGGCAACCGGCTCGACTTCGGCGGCCCCTCGTTCGGCTTCTTCTGCGGCGCCGAGGAGCTGATCCGCAAGATGCCGGGCCGGATCGCCGGCGAAACCGACGACGTCGACGGCCGCCGCGGCTTCGTCCTCGCATTGCAGACCCGCGAGCAGCACATCCGCCGCGAGAAGGCGACGCACAACATCTGCACCGCGCAGGCCCTGAACGCGCTGGCGGCGACGATCCACCTCGCCTGGCTGGGGCGCGAGGGCTTCCGCGAGCTGGGCGAGCTGCTGGTGCGGCGCACGGCCTACGCGCGCGAGCGGCTCGCTGCCACGCCGGGGGTCGAGCTGCTGCACGAGGCGCCGGTCGCGCGCGAGTTCGCGGTCCGCCTCGCGGCGCCGGTGGAGGGCGTGCTGGAGCGCTGCGCCGAGCGCGGCATCGCCGCCGGCTACCCGCTTGCCCGCGAGTACCCCGAGCACGAGGACGGCCTGTTGATCGCGATCAGCGAGCGCCGCACCCGGGCGCAGATCGACGCCCTCGCCGAGGCGCTCGGCACCGCGGTGTCGGCCGAGGCGGGCGCCTTATTGACGCATGGCGTCAAGAACGCGCCCGGGGGGACGAGGTGATGGAACCGCCGATGCAGCGCGAACGCGCGCAGACGATCTTTGAGCGCTCCAGGCCCGGCCGCCGCGCCGCCGCGCTGCCGGCGGCGGAAGTGCCGGAGACGCCGCTGGAGGAGCTGATCCCGGCGAAGCTGCTGCGCAGCGAGCCGCCGCGCCTGCCCGAGGTCTCCGAGCCCGAGATCGTGCGCCACTACAACCGCCTCTCGCGCCGCAACTTCGACCTCGACACCGGCTTCTACCCGCTCGGCTCGTGCACGATGAAGCACAACCCGCGGCTCAACGAGCGGGTCGCGGCGCTGCCCGGCCACGCCCGCCTGCACCCGGCGCAGCAGCCGAAACGCGCCCAGGGGGCGCTGGAGCTGATGTGGCTGCTTCAGCAGTCGCTGGCCGAGATCACCGGCCTGCCGCACGTCAGCCTTCAGCCCTCGGCCGGCTCGCACGGCGAGCTCGCCGGACTGCTGCTGACCCGCGCCTACCACGCCGACCGCGGCGAAGCGCGGACCAAGGTGCTGGCGCCCGACACCTCGCACGGCACCAACCCCGCCTCGGTGACGATGGCCGGCTACGAGATCGTCAAGGTCGCGACCGACGAGCGCGGCGGGGTCGAGATCGACGACCTGCGGGCGAAGGTCGACGACGAGGTCGCCTGCCTGATGCTGACCAACCCCAACACGCTCGGGCTCTTCGACGAAAACATCGCCGAGATCGCCGGTCTGATCCACGAGGTGGGGGGGACGCTCTACTACGACGGCGCCAACCTCAACGCGGTGATGGGTCACTCGCGGCCCGGCGACATGGGCTTCGACATCGTCCACGTCAACCTGCACAAGTCGTTCAGCCAGCCGCACGGCGGCGGCGGCCCCGGGGCGGGGCCGATCGCCGTCTCGGACCGGATCGAGCCCTTTCTGCCGCGGCCCCAGGTCGTGCGGCGCGAGAGCGGCAACGGCAGCGGCCCGTTCTTCGACCTCGACCACGACCGGCCCAGATCGATCGGCCGCCTGCGCGGCTTCCAGGGCAACTTCGGCGTCTTCGTCCGCTCCTACGCCTACATCCTCAGCCTCGGCGCCGACGGCCTCGCCGAGGCCTCGGAGACCGCGGTGCTGAACGCCAACTACCTCAAGGCCCGGCTCGCCGAGGGCCGCGCGGGCAGGCACGTCCCGGTCGCCTTCGAGCGCCACTGCATGCACGAGTTCGTCCTCTCCGGCAGGCCGATGAAGAAGGAGCTCGGCATCGCCACCCTCGACCTCGCCAAGCGCCTGCTCGACTTCGGCTTCCACCCTCCGACCGTCTACTTCCCCCTCCTGGTCGACGAGGCCCTGATGGTCGAGCCGACCGAGACCGAGACCAAGGAGTCCCTCGACGCCTTCGCCGACGCCGTCGACCGGATCCTCGCCGAGGGCGAACAGGACCCCGAGAAGGCCAAACAGGCCCCCTATACGACTCCCGTCCGCCGCCTCGACGAGGTCAAGGCAACCCGCAGGCCGGTGGTGCGCCAGCCGCTCGGCTGATTGGCACATCGCTAGTGTGCGGTTACCCACGCTATCAGTGTGCCGTTTGCTACGCTAATAACGTAGAAAATGGCACGCGATCAACGTATGCGGGGAAATCCGTTCATCTTCGACCGGCCGCTCGCGCCAGACGATCTGATCGACCGCGAGGACGAGCTGGCGCTTCTCGACGAGCGCCTGCGGGACGGTGTGAACACCCGCCTCTCGAGCCCGCGCGATTACGGAAAGACGAGCCTCCTGCGCCGGGCGCTCGCTGACGCCCGCGCCGCCGACGCCGGAGCGGTGATCGTCGATCTCTACGGCGTTCGCACGGCTGGGCAGATGGCGGCGCAAATCGAGTTGGCATACGCCGATCTCCCCGCGGGGCCGCTGAGCTCTGCGCTGACGAAGCTGCATCGCCACGGTGGTGGGATCGGGCTGCAAACTCCGCTTGGGGGAGCGTCGATCTCCTTCGGCGCCGGCGAAGCGGGGCACAGGGCGTTGCTCGACGCGCTCAACCTGCCAGCGCGGCTGCACGAGAAGACCGGCCGTCGCATGCTCGTCGTCTTCGATGAGTTCCAGGTGGTTCTCAGGGCAGAGCTAGACGCCGTTATCCGCAGCGTGATTCAGCACCAGGGGTCTGGCGTCACCTATGTCTTTTCCGGCTCGCACCCCGGCATGATGCGCTCGCTGTTCTCGGACCGAAAGCGGCCCTTCTACGGTCAGGCGGCGCCGCTTGAGCTGCATCGCCTCCCGCGTCCGGCGATCGGCGATTACATCGGGGACCGGTTCCAGCAGACCCGGCGGGAGCCCGGAGAGGCCCTGGGATGGCTGCTCGATTTCGTCGATGGCCATCCGCAGCGAGCGATGCTCTTCGCACACCTGCTCTGGCGGCACACGGCAGTGGACACGGAAGCCGCCGAGGAGCAGTGGCTGGCGGCTCACGAAGAGGCCTGGGGCTATCTCCAGGGTGACTTCGAGGCCACCTGGGACTCGCTCTCGGCGGTGGAGGCGGGCGTGGTGGACGCCGTCGCCGCCGGGGTCCAGAGTCTCACCGGCAAGGCCTCGCGCGAGATATTCGGCCTTCCCACCGGTTCGGCTGCCGGCAACGCCGCCAAGCGACTGGTCGAGCAGGGCATTCTCACCCGTGCGGGAAGCGGCCGCGAGACGCGCCACGAGCTCGTCGATCCGGTCTTCGCCCGCTGGGTGGTCAGCGGCAGGCGCTGGACGGTCGGATAGCGGGATTTTTCCAGCCTCCGCCCCCCGCGGCGAGCGGTTTCCGGCCCAACCCCGCCGCGTCCACAGGGCGGGCGGCGTTGGGCCGGAGCGAGTGCCCTCAATGGCTCAGAGCACTCCCAGGCGGTCGGCGTCGAGCGCCGCGGGCGTCGCCGTGACGACGCCGCCGGGGCAGGCGAGGAGGCCTGTGCAGGTCAGGTCCCGGATCGCCCGCTCGATCGCGTCGGTTTCGGCGAACTCGCCGGCGCCCGCGGCGATCGAGCGCACCAGATCGGGAATGCGGAGCTGCGTCGGGTGGAGCTCGAGCACCTGGATCAGGACGATCCGCTGTGCTTTGCGGTCCTCGGCCTCGTTTGGCGAGGGGCTCGGGACCGCGGCGTTACGCTTGCGGTGCATGGGAAGTCACTTCCTTCCTGTGCCGGGCCCGGGGCTGTTTGCGCAGCGCTCGGGCCGTTTTTATGTTGAAAAGAAAGCTAACGAACGTCTCGGACGGTACGTTCCTCCGGGTTCCGGCCTCATAATCGGACTGTCCGGGTGTCGATCGGTTCTTCGAGTCGCTTCCAGCTCGCCGTCCGTCCAACCGCGAGGACTTTCTCGGCGAGCTATACGACTCGCTGCCTTCGAAGTACGCCAAGCAGGCAGAGGCGATCTACCTGCGTTATGCGGGTGTGGTTGATACGCAGACAACGTAGTTCCCGGCACGCCGCGAACGTATGAAATGCAACGTCTACAGCGCGCAATCAGGCTGTGATCACGCGGTCGATGGGGCGCTGCCATGCCATGTGTAATGATTTGTCTGTGATCTACGTCGAAGGCAAACGCGCCTATCGCAGTGGACCCGAGGGTCCGCCCAAGCCCATACGGCCCAGTCCGATGCAACCGGCTGAGGCGCGGCCGACCTAAAGCTCCGGCAGCTTCTGCTCCAGCTCGAGCACGGGGGCGAAGAGGTCGCCGTGTTGCTCGATTCGCTCGATGACCTCGCCGGCTTCGAAGACGAGGGAGCCGGCGTCGGCTTTGTCGGCGGCGTGGGTGACCTCGTCCCAGGTCACCGGGGTCGAGGCGGTGGGATGGTCGCGGGCGCGCAGGGAGTAGACGGAGATCGTCGTCTTGCGCTGGTGGTTCTGGGACCAGTCGACGAAGACCTTGCCCTCGCGTTCGACCTTCTTCATCTTCGAGACGACCTCGTCGGGGGTCTGCTTCTCCAGCAGCTGGGCGATCGCTTTGGCGAAGGGTTTGGTGATCTCGTAGGAGGTGTCCCTGCGGTTCAGCGGCACGTAGACCTGAAGGCCCTTCGAGCCGGAGGTCTTGGGGAAGCACTCGAGGCCGAAGTGGTCGAACATCTCCCGCAGGCGCAGGGCGACGCGGCAGCACTCGACGATGTCGGCCGGCGGGCCGGGGTCGAGGTCGAAGGCGAGCACGGTCGGGCGTTTCGGCGCCCGCGAGAGCGAGAGCGATGGGTGGAGCTCGATCGCCGCGAGCTGCGCCATCCAGATCAGCGTCGGCAGGCTGTCGCAGACGCAGAAGTCGATCTTGCCGGCGTGCGGACCGGCTTCGACCCGCGCGGTCTTCACCCACCTGGGCCGGTGCTTGGGGCAGCGCTTCTCGAAGAAGGCGGCGTCGAGGTCGTCGACGCCTTCGGGGAAGCGGCGCAGGGTGACGGCGCGCCCGCTCAGGTGGGGGACGATCGCGTCCGCGACCTTGGCGTAGTAGTCGACCACCTCGCCCTTGGTGAAGCCGGCCTCCGGGTAGAGCACCTTGTCGAGGTTGGTCAGCTTCAGCTCGCGGCCGTCGACCTCGACCTGGCGGCTGTCACCGGCCACGGCCTATTTCGGGGCTTTGGCTTTTTTGCCGGACGAGGCGCGCTTTTCCGCGGCTTTGGTCCTTTTCGCGCCGCCGCGCGTTTTCGCCTTCGCCGTGCCGCCCTTGCGCTCTTTCACCGCGGCGATGCTCTGCTCGAGCGCGCTCATCAGGTCCGGCGCCGCGGTCGGCTGCGGCGCCTCGGTCTCCGGCGCCTCGAGCACGTCCTTGCCCTCGGCCTTGCGTTCGATCAGCGCCAGCAGCTGCTCGCGGTACTCGTCGCGGTAGGCGGCCGGGTCGAATTTCGTCGTCAGCGACTCGATCAGCTGCTCGGCCATCGCGACCTCTTTCTTCGCCACCTTCTGCTCGCCCTCGGGCAGCACGTCCTCGAGTTCGGACGGCGCCACGACCTCGTCGGCGAAGCGCATCGTCGTCAGGGTCAGCACGCCGTCGCCGGGGCGCAGCGCCGCGAGGTGCTCCTTGTTGCGGAAGACGAAGCGGGCGATCGCCACCTTGCCCGACTCCTGCATCGCCCTGGCGAGCAGCGAGTAGGCCTTCTCGGCGCCCTCGGCCGGTCCCAGGTAGTAGGGGCTGTCGAAGTAGATCGGGTCGATCTGGTCGAGGTCGACGAAGTCCTGCACCTCGATCGCCCGCGTCCTCTCGGGCGCCAGCGCCTCCAGCTCGTCCTTGCTCAGCGGCACGTAGCGGTCGGCGGTGATCTCGAAGGCTTTGACGATCTCGCCGTAGGGGACCTCTTCGTCGGTGCCCTCGGCGACGCGCCGGTTGCGGATCCGCGCCCCGTCGGACTCGCGGATCTGGCGCAGGGCGATGTCGCGCCGGGCGACGGCGCTGTAGAGCCTGACGGGCACGTTGAGCAGCCCGAAGCTGATCGTTCCGGTCCAGATCGCTCTCGGCATCAGGGGGTCACCTACCCGGATTCTGGCAGCGATTCACGGGCGCGGGGCGCGGCGGGCGCCGCGCGAGAGGCTTCTTGCGCGGGTGCGGGATCATGCCCGGGTGCTGTTCGAGCTTCGCGACGTCAGCCTCACCCGCGGCGAGCGCCGCGTGCTCGACGCGGTCGGCGCCGACATCCACGCCGGCGCGACCGCGATCGTCGGCCCCTCCGGGGCCGGCAAGTCGACCCTGTTGCGCCTGCTCAACCGCCTCGCCGACCCCGACGCCGGCACGATCTCCTACTGCGGCCGGCCCTTGCCGGAGTACGACCCGCTGGCGCTGCGGCGCGAGGTCTCACTGGTCCCCCAGCTGCCCTCGCTGCTGCCGGGGACGGTCGAGTCGAACCTCGCCTACGCGGCGCGCCTGGCGGGCAAGCGGCTCGATGCCGCCGGCCGCCTCGCCCACGCCGGCCTCGGCGCCGAGTTCGCCGCGCGCGACGTCGCCGAGCTCTCGGTCGGCGAGCGGCAGCGGACGATGCTGGCGCGGGCGCTCGCGCAGGAGCCCGCCGTGCTGCTGCTCGACGAGCCGACCTCGGCGCTCGACCGCGAGGCGCGCGATGCGGTCGAGGCGACGCTGAACCGGCTGCGCGACGAGCTCGAGCTCTCGCTCGTCGTCGTCAGCCACGACCCCGAGCAGGCGCGGCGGCTCGCCTCCCGCGCCGTGCGCCTCGAGGCCGGCCGGGTCGTCGCCTGCGGCGCGCTCGAGCAGGCGCTCGCCTGAGATGACCACCTCGATCCACCTCTCGCTCGGCCAGGTCGCGGCGGCGCTCGCCCTCGTCGCCCTCGCCGCGGCGATCTCGCGCTGGCGCCGCACGGACCTCGAGCGCGACATCGTCGTCGCCACCGTGCGCTCCTTCGTGCAGCTCACCGCGATCGGCTACGCGATCAAGCTGATCTTCGAGGCGGACACGATCTGGCTGGTGCTGGCGCTGCTCGCGGTGATGGTCGTCTTCGGCGCCTTCACCGCCCGCAGCCGCGCGAAGAAGGTTCCCGGCGCCTTCTGGCCGCTGCTGATCGGGCTGACGATCGCCGCCGCGACGACGCTCGGCCTCGTCGTCGCGCTCGGCATCTTCGACCCGACGCCTCGCTATCTGGTCCCGGTCGGCGGCATGGTGATCGGCAACGCGATGACCGCCTCCGCGGTGGCGCTCAACCGGCTCGGCGACGAGGTGAGCGAGTCGCGCCCGGCGATCGAGGCGACGCTGGCGCTCGGCGCGACCGCGCGCGAAGCGGCGGAGCCCTTCGTCCGCCGCGCCCTGCGCTCGGGCACGATCACGCTGGTCGACTCGACCAAGACCACCGGCCTGATCTTCTTCCCCGGGACGATGGTCGGCATGCTGCTCGCCGGCGCCGCCCCGACCGACGCCGTCCGCCTCCAGCTCATCCTGCTCTACGCCCTGCTCGGCAGCGTCGCGATCTCCGCCCTCGTCGCCACCGGCCTCGCCTACCGCAACTTCTTCACCCCGGCCCAGCAGCTGCGCGAGCCGAGCGCCTGACCGGGCCGGGGCGATCCACTTCTCCTATTTTGCGGCTCGACGTTTCGCAGGCGTCCGCAACCACGCCTAGAGTGATTCGCGATGACTGCTGCAGAGCAACGTCGCGAGGAAGCCCACTTCCGCAAGGTCGAGGGGGCGATGCTCCACGTCGAAGACGCAGCCCGCAGGCTCGACGAAGCAGCGAAGGAGCTGAAGAAGGAGGGCGCCGCGCCGCATCTGGTGGCAGCGCTGGAAACGGCCGCTGGGGCCGTTCGCGCCGATCATTCTCGCCTGGTCAAGTCGGTCTACTGGGGTGCGCCAAGCAGCGAGCAGGGTGAGCTGATCGCCCCCGGCGACGAGCAGCAGCGCCTCGCGTCCTAGCAGGCGCGAATGCCCCTGACCGGCGAAGAGATCAGGGCGAACCTGACGCGCTTCGTCGCGCACTGGAGCATCCGCGACGGCTACGAGCGCGGAGAGGCGCAGACCTTCCTGACCGAGCTCTTCGCCTGTTACGGGCAGCGACTCTCCGACGTCGCGAAGTTCGAGCAGTTCCAGTCCGGCGGTTTCGTCGACCTGATCTGGCCCCGGGTCTGCATCTTCGAGATGAAGTCGGCGAGCGAGGCGGGCAGGCTCGCCAAGCATCGTGAGCAGGCGCTCGGGTACTGGCGGGAGGCCGCAGACGCCGAGAAAGGGGTCCCCGCGCCCGAGTACGTGATTCTTTGCGCCTTCAAGCGCTTCGAGGTCTGGGAGCCCGGCAAATTCCCGAACGAGCCGCGCGTCAAGTTCGAGCTCGAGGAGCTGCCCGATCGCTATACGTCGCTGCTCTTCTTGGCCGGCAACGAGCCGGTGTTCAACGCACGGCAGGAGGGAGTCACGCTCGACGCCGTCGGCAAGCTCTCCGAGCTCTTCCACCAGCTCGAGGAGCGACGAGAGGGCGAGCCGGACGCACGCCGGCGCTTCGTCCTGCAGACGGTCTGGTGCATGTTCGCCGAGGACCTGGGGCAGATTCCGGGGCAGGCCTTCACCCGGGTCGTCGATGAACTGATCGCCAACCCCCAGCGCTCCAGCGCCGACGACCTCGGCCTGCTCTTCGAGCACCTCAACGATCCGAGCCCAGAGCGACCCAAGCACGGCCTCTACGCGGGCGTTCCCTACGCGAACGGATCGCTTTTCGCCGAACCGAGCCGGATAGACCTGACGCCGGACGAGCTCTCGCTATTGCGGGAGGTCAGCGCCTCGAACTGGCACGAGGTTCAACCCTCGATCTTCGGATCGCTGCTGGAGGGAGTGTTTGGCCACGCAAGACAGTGGCAGCTCGGCGCCCACTACACGCACGAGTCCGAGATCCTCAAGATCGTTGAGCCGACGGTCGTCGAGCCCTGGATGGCGAGGATCGATGCGATCGCGACCTACGACGAGGCGCGCGCGGCGCAGGGTGAGCTGCTCAACTACATCGTCCTCGACCCGGCCTGCGGCTCGGGAAACTTTCTCTACGTCGCCTACCGCGAGCTGCGCAAAATCGAGGCGAAGCTCGCGGCCCGCGTAACCGAGCTGGCTCAGGCCGAGGGCCGTCCATCGCAGGAGGGGTTGAGCGCCTTCTTCCCCCTGCAGAACATGCGCGGGATCGAGATCGAGCAGTTCGGGGTTGACCTCGCGCGGGTCACGCTCTGGATGGGTCACCGGCTCGCGGTCGAGGAACTCGATCTGCACGAGAGCACGCTCCCACTCGCCGATCTCTCGGGCATTCGCCGCGCCGATGCGCTCAAAGCCGACTGGGGGGAGGCGGACGCGATCATCGGCAACCCGCCCTACCACGGCTCGCAGAACCTCCGCAAGGAGTTGGGCGAGGACTACGTCGAGTGGCTCAAGCAGGAGTTCGACGCAGGGGTGAAGGACCTCTGCGTCTACTGGTTCCGGCGGGCTGCCAACGGGATGCGGCCCGGCGATCGCGCCGGGCTGGTCGGGACCAACTCGATCAGCCAGAACCGGGCGCGCGGCGCGAGCCTCAACTACGTGGTGGGGAAGGGTGGCGTGATCACCGATGCCGTCTCGCGGCAGAAGTGGCCAGGTGAGGCGGTGGTCAACGTCAGCATCGCCAACTGGGTCCAGCAGCCGAGCGAGCCACCAGAGCGCTTCGTGCTGGATGGCGAGGAGGTCGAGGGAATCAACACGCGCCTGCGGGAGTCGAAAGTGCAGGTCGAGGAGTACGGACCGCTCTCCCCCAACAAGGGCCGCTCGTTCCAGGGTCCGATTCCCGCTGGGAATTTCTATCTCGAGCGGGAGGAGGCGGAGGCGATTCTCGCGCGCAACGACGCTGCGTACGAGGAGGTGGTGCGCCCCTACCTGATCGGCGACGACATCACCGAGGAGCCGAAGCAGAGGCCGCGGCGGTTCATCGTCGACTTCGGTTTCATGCCGCTGGAGGAGGCGATGAAGTATCCGGCGGCGATCGATCTCGTGCGCGACCGGGTCAAGCCCGAACGCGACCAAAACCGCGACAAGGGATTTCGGAAGCACTGGTGGCGATTCGGGCGTCCACGCGGAGAGATGCGAGATGCATTGGCTCCGCTCACGCGTTACATCGCGGGGAACCGAATCGGGAAGCGGTTCCTCTTTTGCCGGGCTGACACCTCGGTCTGCCCTAGCGACCTGACGATCGTTTTCGCCTTCGATGACGACTACTCGATGGGCATTCTCACGTCGTCGACCCACGGCGCGTGGGCGCATTCAGAGTCTTCGACGCTTGAGGATCGCCCTCGCTATACCCCGACCTCGTGTTTCGAGACCTTCCCCTGGCCCCAGCCCGGTGACGATCTCCGCAACGAGATCGGCGAGATCGCCGAGCGCCTGATCGAGCGTCGGCAGGCGATCTGCGTCGAGCACTCGATCGGCCTCACTGACCTCTACAACCAGGTCGACGAAGGGGCGTGGGCGGATCTGGCGGACCTTCATCGTCGGCTCGACGAGACCGTCGCTCGCGCCTACGGCTGGGACGCGAAGGTGGCGGGCGAACCGCTCGAGATCAAGGCGCGGCTGGCGGCCCTGCACGCCGAGATCCTGGGCGGCGCCTCGTACGAGCCGTTCTGATCGCGGCGTACACTCGCTCGGGTGTCACGTTCGCAGCGACTGACGCTGATCGCGGCGATTCTGGGGTCGACGGTCGTCTTCCTCGACTCGACCGTGGTCAACGTCGGCCTGCCGGCGATTGCGGATGACCTCGACGCGGGGCTGGCCGGCCAGCAGTGGGTGATCGAGGCCTACATGCTGACCCTGGTCTCGCTGCTGCTCGTCGGTGGCTCGCTCGGCGACCAGTTCGGCCGGCGGCGGATCTTCGTCTTCGGCCTGCTCGGCTTCGGCCTGACCTCGGTGCTGTGCGCGATCGCGCCCTCGGCCGAGTTCCTGATCGCCTCCCGCGCCCTTCAGGGCATCGCCGGGGCGCTGCTCGTGCCGGGCTCGCTGGCGCTGGTCGCGGCCTGCTTCGAGGGCGCGGCGCGCGGACAGGCGGTCGGCACCTGGACGGCCTGGACCGGGATCGCGGTCGTGATCGGGCCGGCCGGCGGCGGCGCCCTGGTCGAGGCGCTCTCCTGGCGGGCGATCTTCTGGATCAACGTCCCGCTGATCGTCTTCACCGCGGTGCTCGCGGTGCGCGGGGTGCGCGAGAGCAGCGACCCCGAGGCGTTCCACGGCGCCGACGTCCCCGGCATCCTGCTCTCGGCGCTCGGGCTCGGCGGACCGGTCTTCGCCCTGATCGAACAGCCTGGCCGCGGCTGGGGCGACCCGCTGGTGCTGACGCCGCTGCTCGTCGGCCTCGTCTGCCTGGCGCTCTTTGTCTTGCGCGAGGCGCGCGCCCGCCGCCCGATGCTCGACCTGGCGCTGTTCCGGATCCGCAACTTCTGGGTCGCCAACCTGACCACCTTCGCCGCCTACGCCGGGCTGATCGCGGGCCTCTTCTTCGTCACGATCTTCCTCCAGCAGGTCGGCGGCTACTCGCCGGTCGAGGCCGGTCTGGCGACCACGCCGGTCTCGATCGTCCTCTTCCTGCTCTCGCCGCGCTTCGGCAGGCTCGCCTCGGGCACCGGCCCGCGCCTGCCGATGACGGCCGGGCCGGTCGTCGCCGGCGCCGGCCTGCTGCTGCTCCTGCGCGTCGGCCCCGATGCGGCCTACCTCCCGGACGTCCTGCCGGGCGTGCTCGTCTTCAGCCTCGGCCTCTCGGCGACGGTGGCGCCGTTGACCGCGACGGTGCTGGACTCGGTCGAGGAGCGCCACGTCGGCATCGCCTCGGGCACCAACAACGGCGTCTCGCGGGTCGCCGGCCTGCTCGCGATCGCGGTGCTCGGCGCCGTGATCTCGGCCAGCTTCGACGCGAGCGTCGGCGGCGAAGTCTCCGGCGGTCCGCTGACCGCCGCCGCGCCCGAAGCCTCCACCGACGCCTTCCATCTCGGCATCGCCATCGCCGGCCTGCTGATGATCGCCGGCGGCATCGTCGCCGGGTTGGGGATCGTCAATCCCGAGCGAAAGGTCGAGGTTGAGACGGTGCCCGCCAGCAGCGCCGCCGCCGCCGGCGAGTGTGGCCACGCTGCCGACGCGGACTCAGCTCAGCTCGACACCGTGCCCGCGGCGGTCGATACCGCTTGAGAAGCGGAGCCGAGCCGCCAGGATGAAGGCCACGTGAGTCGGGAACGGGTGCCTCTCGAACCGGCGGATGCTCAAAAACGCGGTCTCATTAGACCGCGTTTTGTCGGGGCGAGAGGCACCCGTTCCCGGCCCTGACTAGGCTGCCGCTCGTGGGCGCACCAGTCATCTTCTCGGGGATTCAGCCGACCGGCCGCAAGCACCTCGGCAACTACATCGGCGCGATCCGCCAGTACGTCGAGGGCCAGGAGCGCGGCGAGCCGGCGATCTACTGCATCGTCGACCTGCACGCGATCTCGGTCGCCTACGACCCGGCCGAGCTGCGCGAGCGGCTCTACGACACGACCGCGATCCTGCTCGCCGCCGGCCTCGATCCCGAGCGCTGCATCCTCTTCCGCCAGTCCGACGTGCGCGAGCACACCGAGCTGACCTGGCTGCTCTCCGCGGTCACCGCCCACGGCGACCTCAACCGGATGCACCAGTTCAAGGACAAGTCGGCGCGCCAGCAGGAGCTCGCGTCCGCGGCGCTCTTCTTCTACCCGGTGCTGATGGCCGCCGACGTGCTCGCCTACCGCGCCACCGAGGTCCCGGTCGGCGACGACCAGCGCCAGCACGTCGAGCTGATGCGGGAGATCGCCCGCCGCTTCAACGAGCGTTTCGGCGAGACGCTGGTGGTGCCGGAGCTGCGGATCCCCGAGGTCGGCGCGCGGGTCATGGACCTCCAGGAGCCCGAGCGGAAGATGTCGACCACCGGCGGTACCCCGTCCGGGACGATCCTCGTCCTCGACGAGGAGGCGTCGATCCGCAAGAAGGTCGGCTCGGCCGTCACCGACTCCGGACGCGAGATCGTGCGCAGCCCCGACAAGCCCGGCGTGACCAACCTGATCGACCTGCTCGCGGTCGCCCGCGGGGTCGAGCCGGAGGCGATCGAGCGCGAGTTCGCGGACGCCGGCTACGGCGACTTCAAGCAGGCGGTCGGCGAGGGCGTGGTGGAGATGCTGACCCGTGTGCGCGAGCGCTATGCCGAGCTGCGGCCCGACGAGGCGGCCCTGGATGAGATCCTCGCGCTGGGCGCGGAGAAGGCGCGTGCCCTCGCCGCCCCGGTCGTCGCCGACGTGCGCGAACGGATGGGCTTCGGGTCCGCCGCTTAGTCTTTGGCGATGGCCGTAGCCGACCTCGACCTCGAGCTCGACGTCTTCGCCGGGCCGTTCGATCTGCTGATCGCGATCCTCCTGCGCGAGGAGGTCGATCTGCTGGAGGTCGAGCTGGGCGAGGTCGTCGTCGCCTACATCGAGCACCTCGAGCACGAGGGTGAGCTGGAGCTCGAGGTGGCGACCGAGTTCCTCGTCCTGATCGCCTCGCTGCTGGAGCTGAAGTCGCGCCTGCTGCTGCCCGGCGCCGACCCGGAGCTGGAGGAGATGGGTCCCGAGGAGGCGGTCGAGGAGCTGCTCGCGCGGCTGCTCGAGTACCGCCGCTACCGCGGCGCGGCGGCGGCGCTCGGCGAGCGCTTCGAGGCGGCGCGCGGCTACCTCTACCGCAGCGCGCCGCTGCCCCCGGGCCTGCGGCGGGTCGCGGTCGAGGCGGCGGTCGCGGTCTACGAGCCGGAGCGGCTCGCCGCGGCGCTGGGCGACCTGCTGACCGTGCCGCCGCCGGTCGACGTCAGCCATATCCGCCCGACCGTCTCGCTGGAGCGGCGCCTGCGCGCGCTGCGCGACGCGCTCGCGGGCCGCACGAGCATCGACTTCGACGAGCAGTTCGGCGGCGAGGACCGGCTGACGCAGGCGGTGACGCTGTTCGCCCTGCTCGAGCTCTACCGCAAGGGCGAGATCACCTGGAAGCAGAGCGAGCCACTCGGCCCGATCGAGATCCTGCGCGCGGAGGCGAGCACGGGGTGAGCGACCTGAGCCGCACGATCGAGGCGCTGCTCTTCCTCTCTCCGCAGGCGGTCAGCCTGCCGGATCTGGTCGAGGCGACCGAGGCGACCGAGGGCCAGGTTGCGGAGGCGATCGAGGTCTTGCGGGAGGACCTCGCCGAGGGCAGGCGCGGCGTCGTGCTGCGCGAGGTCGCGGGCGGCTTCGCGCTTGCCAGCGATCCGTCCAGCGAGGACGCCGCGCGCCGCCTGCTCGCCAAACCGCGCACGCCGCCGCTCACGCAGGCGCAGGCCGAGACCCTGGCGATCGTCGCCTACCTACAGCCGGTCTCGCGGCCTGAGGTGGCGCGCATCCGCGGGGTCTCCTCGGAGTCGGCGGTGCAGACGCTCTCCGAGCGCGGCCTGATCGAGGAGTCCGGCCGCTCGCAGTTCGGCGCGGCGCTGTTCAAGACGACCGAGCTGTTCGAACGGCTCTTCGGCCTCTCCGGCCTCGACCAGTTGCCCGACCCGGCGCAGTTCGACCCGACGCCCGAGGACGAGCGCGAGCTGCGCGAGCGGCTGCTCAAGGCGGGGGAGCAACGTGCTGAGCCTTGATGGGGGACGAGGGAGGCCCCGTCGGAGCAACAGCGGGGAGGCTCCGCCGGGGCCTCCCTCGTCCCCCTCGTGAGGCTCGCCAAGTTCCTCGCGCACGGAGGAGTCGCCTCTCGGCGGAAAGCTGAGGAAATTGTGGGGGCTGGACGCGTGACGGTGGATGGGGAGGTCGCGACGGATCCTGCGCGGGACGTGGGGGAGGGGGACGACGTGCGGGTCGACGGCGAGGTCGTCGGAGTCGAGGGGCGGGAGGTCTGGGCGGTGAACAAGCCGGCCGGGGTGGTTTCGACGGCGCGGGAGCCGGGGGCGCGTCCGGCGGTGGTCGAGCTGGTCGACTCGGAGGCGCGGCTCTACCCGGTTGGGCGGCTCGATGCCGACTCGACCGGCCTCCTGCTGCTGACCAACGACGGCGAGCTGGCCAACCGGCTGACGCACCCGCGCTACGAAGTGGCGAAGGCCTACCGGGTCGACCTGCGGCGCCCGCCGAGCGAGGCGGACCTGCGGCGCCTGGGGGGCGGGGTGGAGCTGGAGGACGGGATGACGGCGCCCGCGGAGGTGCGGCGGCTCGGCGAGCGCAAGGTCGAGATCGTCCTGCGCGAAGGCCGCAACAGGCAGGTGCGGCGCATGGCCGAGTCGGTCGGCAACGAGGTGGTCGCGCTACAGCGGGTGCGCTTCGGCCCGGTCGAGCTCGGCGATCTCGCCGAGGGCCGAGCCCGCCGCCTCTCCGCCACGGAGGTCTCCCAGCTCCGCGAACTTCCCGCCGACGGGCCTAAAACCACCCAATAGGGCGTATTCGAGGCCCGTCGGCGGTTCCGAGGACGGTGGGTTTTGGGAAGATGCGCATGTGAGCAGCAACGGGAAGGAGAGGCTCTTCGCGGTGCGGGGAGCGGTGCAGGTCGACGAGAACGACGCCGAGTCGATTGCCGCCGCGACCACCGAGCTGATGCGTGAGCTGCTCGAGCGCAACGAGCTCGAGCCCGCCTCGATCGTCAGCTGCCTGTTCACGACCACCGACGATCTCGACGCCGAGTTCCCGGCCGCTGCGGCGCGCGAGCTCGGACTCGAGGCCGTGCCGCTGCTCTGTTGTCGAGAGATCCCCGTGCCGGGCTCGATGCCGCGGGTGATCCGGGCGATGGTGCATTACTACGCGCCGCCCACACACACGACAACCCACGCCTACCTCGGAGCCACGCAGGGGCTGCGCTCGGATCTCCACGCTGCTCAGTAGAGGTCAGCGCCGCCCGCGCGCGCCCTCGTAGGCAACAATGAGTCGATGACCGTCACCTTCGCCGAGAAGCTCGCCCGCATCCCCGGCTACCAGGCCGGCGTGCCCACGGGCCAGGCGCCGGAGGCGATCGCGGCCGGTGAGATCGCCCAGCTCGCCTCCAACGAGTCGTCCTTCCCGCCGCACCCGAAGGTGGTCGAGGCGATCCGCGAGGCGGCGGGCGCGATGAACCGCTACCCGGATCCCGATGCGACCCTGCTGCGCCGCCGCATCGCCGAGCGCTACGAGACCGAGCCCGGCCGGGTCGCCGTCGGCAACGGCTCCTGCGAGCTCCTGCTCGCCGCCGCCGAGGCGCTCTGCGAGCCCGGCGCCGAGATCGTCCACGCCTGGCCCTCCTTCTCGATGTACCCGCACATGGCGGCGATGACCGGGGCGCGCGAGATCCGCGTGCCGCTGGCCGCGGGCGAGGTCCACGACCTCGATGCGATGGCCGCCGAGATCACCGCGGCGACCCAGATGGTGGTCGTCTGCAATCCCAACAACCCGACCGGGACCTACCTCCCGGCGGCCGAGGTCGCCGCCTTCTGCGCACGCGTCCCCGACCACGTGACGATCGTCCTCGACGAGGCCTACATCGAGTTCCAGACGGTCGACGACCCCGACGCGACGGTCGACCTGCTCGCCGAGTTCCCCAACCTGGTCGCGCTGCGCACCTTCAGCAAGATCTACGGCCTCGCCGGCCTGCGGGTCGGCTTCGCGCTCGGCTCGGCCAAGTTCCGCGCCGCGGTCGACGCGGTGCGCCAGCCGTTCAGCGTCAACGCGCTCGCCCAGGCGGCGGCCGCCGAGGCGGTCCTGCACCAGGACGACGTCGAGCGCCGGGTCGAGCGCACGCTGATCGAGCGTGTCCGGGTCGAGGACGGCCTGCGCGAACTCGGCCTGATCACGGCCGAGACCCAGACCAACTTCTCCTGGATCGACCTCGGCGAGGCCGCCGAGCAGGAGGTCGTCGCCGCGCTGACCGAGCAGTCGATCGCCGTCCGCCCCGGCACCCCCCTGGGCGACCCCGGCCACATCCGGGTCAGCTACGGCACCCCCGCCGAGAACGAGCGCTTCCTGGCGGCGATCGCCGAACTCGTCGGCTGAGCGCCGTTTGACCGTCTGTCGAGCGCACGCCCATGTCTCGACAGTCGCATTCTCCCGCCGTGCTTGCGTTTGGCATTGGACGTATTTTAAGAAACAACGGACATATATACCCTCTACAATGGACATATGAATAGGCTGAGTCTTCTCGCTGACGAGGTTGGCGTCAACGAGCGCACGTTGCGACGTGCGGTGAACGAGGGAACCCTCAAAGCGAGCCGGCCCTCGCCACGAGTTCTCGAGTTGCCGCTTTCGGAGAGCCTTTACATCCGGCGGCGTTGGCGGTTGATTGCGAAGCTCAGGGCTGTCTTGCGAACGGAGCGCAACGTCCGGCTCGCATTCCTCTTTGGCTCCGCTGCCCGAGGCGAAGACGCCGAGCAGAGCGATGTCGACGTGATTGTGGACCTGCGCGACCCGAGCCTGGAGCGGGTTCTCGACCTCGAGCGGAAGCTGGAAGCCGCCGTCTGCAAGTCGGCTGACGTGATTCGCCTGCAGGACGTGGAAGACGACCCGACGTTTCTTGCAAACGCTCTCGACGCGGGGCGCGTGCTCGTCGACCGTCACGGGGCCTGGCCCGGTCTGACCGCCCGCCTGCCCGGGCTGAGGCGCAGGGGCGCGAGGCGAGACGCCAAACGTAAGCGTGACGCTCTGGCTGGTATCGACAGGTTCTTGGCGGCGAGAAGATGAGCATGGACGACCTGCGCAAGGTCGATCGACAGCGCCTGGTCCGCCGCATCGTCGGTCATCTGGAGGACTTCCCTCGCCAGGTCGCAGCGCTCGAATCCGCCATGGCCGAGTTCGGTGAAGACTTCGATCTCGTCCGGTTCAAGGAGGCCTACGACGCCGTGGACGATCCAAGAACCTACAACCGCGTCCAGAGTGTCGAAAGGGCCCTCGGGCGGGTGCAGAACTACCTGACCGATCTGGTCGTCGACGGCGTTCGGTTGGCAGGGCTTCCGATCGGAAGGCGCACCGAAGGAGATTCGAAGGCGAAGCCATACTTCGACGCGCTGCGAGAGGGAAAGGTCATCGACGCCGATGTCTGCGCGCGGCTCGAGGACGGACAGAAGGCTCGCTCTCGACTCGAGCACCAGTATCTGGGGATGCCTGCCGGGGACGTCCATCGAGCGGCTGCGACGATTAGGAGGACGGCCGACGATCTCATCGCCTCCTACCGTGCATGGATCGAGCCGTACCTCGACTAATTCCGTCTCGCCTGCTACAAAGTCAGGCGATGAAGCGAACAGGCGAGACCGCGAGCAGCATGTGCGCTAGGCGCGCTGCGATCGCCCCTGTCCGCATCTCCTATCTCTGGCGATTTAGCTAGGCGTCCGGCCTGGGCGGCTTCGCGCCGCTTACATAGAGCGTCTGGCCGGGCGCCGGTTCGAGTGGTTCGCGCGCTTCGCGATGCCCGCGCTCGCATTGCGAGGCCCGCACGGAAAGTAGAGTCCCCCAGAGTGGAGAAAGGCGAAGGAAAAATGTTCATCGGAATGCGGGAGGAGGCGCGGGACCGGGTTCGCGACCAGCGGATCGAGCGCGTGGTCGAGCTGGTCTCGCCGGAAGCGCTGCTCGGCGACCTGCCGCTCGGCGAGCAGCGCGAGCAGATCGTGGTCAAAGGGCGGCAGGACACGGAGAACGTGCTCGAACGGGTCGACGACCGGCTGCTGGTGGTGGTCGGGCCGTGCAGCGTGCACGACCCCGAGGCGGCGCTCGAGTACGGCGGGCGGCTGGCGGAGATCGCCGCCGAGCTGGGCGACGACCTGCTGATCGCGATGCGGGTCTACTTCGAGAAGCCGCGGACGACGACCGGCTGGAAGGGCCTGATCAACGACCCCTATCTGGATGGCTCCTGCGACGTCAACGCCGGCCTGCGCATGGCGCGCACACTGCTGCTCCAGGTGCTCGACCTCGGCCTGCCGATCGGCTGCGAGTTCCTCGACCCGATCACGCCGCAGTACATCTCGGACACGGTCGCCTGGGGAGCGATCGGCGCACGCACGACCGAGAGCCAGATCCACCGCCAGCTCGGCTCCGGCCTCTCGATGCCGATCGGCTTCAAGAACCGCACCGACGGCAACGTCCAGATCGCGGTCGACGCGGTGCGCGCGGCGGCGGCCCCGCACGCCTTCGCCGGCATCGACGACGCCGGCCGTCCGGCGATCCACCACACCGCCGGGAACCCCGATGGGCACATCATCCTGCGCGGCGGCCGCGGCGCGCCCAACTGCGACCCCGAGGGCATCGCGGCGGCGCTGGAGAAGCTCTCCGGCGCCGGGCTCGCCGAGCGCGTCGTGATCGACGCCTCGCACGACAACAGCGCCAAGGACCCGGAGCGCCAGATCCAGGCGGCGGCGCAGATCGGCGATCAGGTCGCCGCCGGCAACGCGGCGATCGTCGGCGTGATGCTCGAGTCCTTCCTGGTCGAGGGCCGGCAGGACCTCGGTGACGGCGAGGGCCTCGTCTACGGCCAGTCGATCACCGACCCGTGCATCGACTGGGAGCACACCGTCACCGCGCTGAAGGGGCTGGCGGCGGCTGTACGGACACGGCGCGGCGAATGAGGGTGGCCGTCCTCGGGGTGGGCCTGATCGGAGGCTCGATCGGGCTCGCCGCGAGGGAGCGGCTCGACGCCGAGGTGAGCGGCTGGGGGCCGCGCAGGCCGACTCTGGAGCGGGCGCTGGAGCGGGGCGCGATCGACGTCGCCGCCGACTCGGTGGGAGAGGCCTGCGCCGAGGCCGACATCGTGTTCTGTGCCGGGCCGGTGGCGTCGCTGCCGGAGCTCGCCGGCGCGGCGCTCGCCGCCGGGGGTCCGGAGACCGTCGTCACCGACGCCGGCTCGACCAAGCGCGGGATCGTCGCCGCGCTGGGCGAGGACGAGCGCTTCGTCGGCGGCCACCCGCTGGCCGGCGCCGAGACCGCCGGAGTCGACAACGCGCGCGCCGACCTGTTCGAGGACGCGCGTTGGTACCTGACCCCGAGCGAGCGCACCGGGGGCATCCTCTACGACCGCCTACAGCGGGCGATCGCCGGCCTCGGCGCCCGCCCGCAGGCGATCGACGCCGCCGCGCACGACCGCCTGATGGCGACCGTCAGCCACCTCCCGCACGTGCTGGCGAACGCGCTCGCCTCGCAGGCGGCGGCGACGCTGACACACGACTCCGAGCGCCTGCCCGAGGTCGGCCCGAGCTTCCGCGACGCGACCCGCGTCGCCGGCTCCAACCCGGCGATCTGGGGCGACATCTTCAGCGCCAACAGCGACGCGGTGGTGGCCGCGATCGACGACGCGATCGGCCGCCTGCGCGAGGCCCGCGAGCTGATCGGCTCGGGCGAGCGGGGTGCGATCGAGGCCTGGCACGCCGCGGCGGGCGCCGACCGGCGCCGGCTGCTGGAAGCGGACGACGCCGCCGGACCGCTGCGCGAGCTGCGCGTCGTCGTCCCCAACCGCCCCGGCGTCTTCGCCGAGCTGGCGCTGGCGCTGGGCGAGGCCGGGGTCAACATCGAGGACATGGCGCTGCACCCCGCGGCGGACATGCGCTCGGGCGCGATCACCCTCTGGGTCGGCGGCGACGAGGGGGCCGAGCGCGCCGCGGCGCTGATGCGCGAGCGCGGCCACAGCGTCTCGGTGCTTGCCGGGGAGTAGCGGGGTGGCGACGCGGTTCGATCCAACTGGGCCGTTGCGCGGGACGCTGCGGCCACCGCCCGACAAGTCGGTCTCCCATCGCGCGGCGCTGATCGCGGCGATGGGAGAGGGAGAGACGACGATCGAGGGCTACCTCGACGCCGCCGACACGCGCTCGACCCTTGCCGCGGTGGAGGCGCTCGGAGCGCGGGTGACGGCCGGCCCCGAGCTGCGCGTCCAGGGCGTCGGCCTGCGCGGCGCGGCGCCGGCGGCGATCGACGTCGGCAACGCCGGCACGCTGCTGCGCCTGCTGCCGGGCTGGCTCGCCGGGCAGGAGACCGGCGCCTGGACGCTCGACGGCGACGACTCGATCCGCCGCCGGCCGGTCGACCGGGTCGCCGTTCCGCTGCGGCTGATGGGAGCGCGGATCGAGGCCCGCGAGGAGCGGCTGCCGCCGCTGCGGATCGAGGCCGCGCCGCTGCGCGGGATCTCCTACGAGCTGCCGGTCGCCAGCGCCCAGGTCAAGTCCTGCGTGCTGTTCGCCGGCCTGCTCGCCGAGGGCGAGACGCGGATCGCCGAGCCGCTGCCGACGCGCGACCACAGCGAGCGCATGCTCGCCGCCGCCGGCGCCGAGGTGGAGCGCAGCGACGGCGTCGTCTCGGTTCATCCCGCCTCCCGCCTGGAGCCGGGTGAGATCGCCGTCCCCGCCGACTTCTCCTCCGCCGCCTTCTTCCTCGTCGCGGCGCTGCTGGTGCCCGGCAGCGACGTCAGCCTCGTCGGGGTCGGGCTCAACCCGACCCGCACCGGGCTGCTGCGGGTGCTCGAGCGGATGGGCGCCGAGATCGAGATCGAGCCCGAAGGCGAACGGGGCGGCGAGCCCAGCGGTCGCCTGCGGGCGCGCTCATCCGAACTGCGCGGCACCGAGGTCGGCGGCGAGGAGATCCCGCTGGCGATCGACGAGCTGCCGCTCGTCGCGCTCGCCGCCTGCTTCGCCGAGGGCGAGACGACGATCCGCGACGCGGCCGAGCTGCGGCGCAAGGAGAGCGACCGGATCGCAACCGTCAGCACGGCGCTCACCGCCCTCGGGGGAGAGGTCGAGCCGGCCGAGGACGGCATGCGGATCGCCGGCGGTGGCCTGCGCGGCGGCGCCGTCGAGTCGCAGGGCGACCACCGGATCGCGATGCTCGGCGCGGTCGCCGGGCTCGCCTCGCGCGACGGCGTCGAGGTGACGGGCATGGACGCCGCCGCCGTCAGCTATCCCGGCTTCGAGGACGATCTCGCCTCGCTGCGCCGCGGCTGAGCGAAATACTCTCGCCTCATGGTGATCGCGATCGATGGTCCCGCCGGGGCCGGCAAGTCAACCGTCGCCCGCGCGGTCGCCGCGGCGCTCGGCTTCACCTACCTCGACTCGGGGGCGATGTACCGCTGCGTGGCGCTGGCCGGCGTCGAGCGCGACGCCGACCTCGACGACGGCGAGGCGATGGGCGCGCTGGCGCGCTCGCTGCGGATCGAGCTCGACGGCGAGGCGGTCGGCCTCGACGGGGCGGACGTGAGCGCGGCGATCCGCGCGCCGCGGGTGACCGCGGCGGCCTCGCGCGTCTCCGTCCACCCGGCGGTGCGCGAGGCGATGGTCGCGCAGCAGCGCCGCCTGATCGGGGCCGGCCGCTACGTCGCCGAGGGCCGCGACATCGGCACCGTGGTAAGCCCCGGGGCGCCGCTGAAGGTCTTCCTCACCGCCTCGTCCGAGGAGCGTGCCCGGCGTCGGGCCGCGCAGACCGGCGAGGACGAGGCGGCCGTGCTGACGGCCCAGCGCGAGCGCGACGAGCGCGACGAGACGCGCGAGCACAGCGCCCTGCGGGCGGCAGAGGACGCGGTCGAGCTCGACACCACGGGCACGGCACTGGACGATGTCGTGGATCGCGTCGTCGACTTGGCGCGCCAAAGGGGCCTCGCGTGACGCGAGTGGTCACTTTGCCACCGAAAACGTGGGTCAACCGTTCAGCGGGGCCGCGATGAGCCGGCCGACCGTCGCCGTCGTCGGCTTTCCCAACGTCGGCAAGAGCACCCTGGTCAACCGGCTCGCCGGCGGGCGCGAGGCGGTCACCCATGCCGAGCCGGGCGTCACCCGCGACCGCAAGCGGGTGCCCTGCGAGTGGAACGGCGTCGCCTTCGAGCTGCTCGACACCGGTGGGATCGACCTCGCCGACGAGACCGAATTGGCCGCCGACGTGCAGCGCCAGGCCCGGATCGGGATCGCCGAGGCCGACGTCGTGCTGCTCGTCGTCGACGGGCGGGCCGGCCTGCGCGCCGGCGACGCCGAGCTGGCGAAGACGCTGCGCGGCGCCGACGTGCCGGTGCTCGTCGCCGTCAACAAGGCCGACCGGCCGGGGACGAGCACCTCACCGCTGAATTCCACAAGCTCGGCCTCGGCGAGCCGCTCCCGGTCTCGGCCACGCACGGGCTCGGCAGCGGCGACCTGCTCGACCGCGTGGTCGAGCTGCTCGGCAAGCGGCCGGCGAGCGGCAGTTGAGGGGGAGCCGGTCCACGTCGCGATCGTCGGCCGGCCGAACGCCGGCAAGTCGTCGCTGGTCAACGCCCTGCTCGGCAGCGAGCGGGTGATCGTCTCCGAACGGGCCGGGACGACCCGCGACACCATCGACACCGAGCTGGAGGTCGAGGGCCGGCCGCTGCTGCTGGTCGACACCGCCGGGCTGCGGCGGCGCTCGAAGGTCGCCGGCACCGTCGACTACTACGCCCAGCTGCGTTCCGAGCTCGCGGTCGAGCGCGCCGACGTGGCGATCGTCGTCTGCGACGCGACCGACGGCGTGACGGCGGAGGATCTGCGCATCGCCGAGCTGGCGATGCGGGCCGGCTGCGCGACCCTGCTGGCGCTGAACAAGTGGGACATCGGCGCCACCGACGTCGACGACGCCCGCGCCCGGGTCGAGCGCAAGCTGCGCCTGCGCCCCGAGGTCGTCACCTGCTCGGCCCTGCGGGGACGCAACGTCGCCAAGCTGCTGCCCAAGGCGCTCGAGCTCGCCGATCGCGCGGCGACCCGGCTCCCGACGCCGGAGCTGAACCGCTTCGTCGCCGACGTCGTCGCGACGACGCCGCCGCCCTCGCGCCGCGGGCGCCGCCTGCGCCTCTACTACGCGGCGCAGATCGGCGTGCGGCCGCCGCGCTTCGCGATCCAGGTCAACGACCGCCGCCTGATCGTCCGCGACTGGGCCTATCACCTGGAGAACCGCATGCGGGAGGCCTACGGCCTGGAGGGCATCCCGCTCGTCATCGACTTCGTCCCGCACTCGGGACGCCGGGGACGCGCCTGAGCGGTCCCCGATACATTCCCAGCATGCCAAATAACGAGCCGCTCGCCGAGGGCGAGTACCTATTCACGTCCGAGTCAGTCACCGAGGGTCATCCCGACAAGGTCTGCGACCAGATCTCCGATGCGATCCTCGACGCCGTCATGGCGGGCGACCCCGAGGGGCGCGTCGCCTGCGAGACCCTGGTCAACACCGGGATGGCGGTCGTCTCCGGCGAGATCTCGACCGACGTCCACCTCGACGTGCCGGAGCTGGTCCGCGAGACGATCCGCAAGATCGGCTACGACCACGGCGACTACGGCTACAACTGCGATCACATCTCCGTCCTCGTCTCGCTCGACAAGCAGTCGGCCGACATCGCCCAGGGCGTCGACGAGTCGCACGAGACCCGCAGCGGCTCCGGCTCAGACGACGAGCTGCTGCTGGCCGGCGCCGGCGACCAGGGAATGATGTTCGGCTACGCGACCGACGAGACCGAAGCGCTGATGCCGATGCCGGCGCACCTCGCCCACCGGCTGGCCGAGCGGCTCGCCGCCGTGCGCAAGGATGGCACCCTCGGCTACCTCGGGCCCGACGGCAAGACCCAGGTCACCGTGCGCTACGCCGGCGGGCGCCCCGTCGCCGTCGAAAAGCTCCTGATCTCGACCCAGCACGCCGCCGACGTCGACTCGCAGGAGAAGATCAAGCCGGACCTCTGGGAGCACGTCGTGCTGCCGGTGCTCGAGGCCGAGGCCGAAGGCCTCTACGACGCCGACGAGCTGCGTGAGGGCTTCCTCGTCAACCCGACCGGCCAGTTCGTGATCGGCGGCCCGGTCGGCGACGCCGGCCTCACCGGCCGCAAGATCATCGTCGACACCTACGGCGGCATGGCCCGCCACGGCGGCGGCGCCTTCTCGGGCAAGGACCCGTCGAAGGTCGACCGCTCGGCCGCCTACGCGGCCCGCTACGTCGCCAAGAACGTCGTCGCCGCCGGGCTGGCGCAGCGCTGCGAGGTGCAGGTCGCCTACGCGATCGGCGTCTCGCACCCGGTCTCGACCATGGTCGACACCTTCGGCACCGGCAAGCTGCCGGACGCGGAGATCACCCGCCTGGTCGAAGACGAGTTCGACCTGCGCCCGGGCGCCTTCCGCCGCTACCTCGACCTGCACCGGCCGATCTTCCAGAAGACGGCGGCCTACGGCCACTTCGGCCGCGAGCTTGAGGCCTTCACTTGGGAGCGAACCGACCGAGTCGACTCTCTTAAAGCAGCAGCAGGGACTGCGGCCGCACCGGCATAGGCGGGTGCGCGTGTGGCGCGGCGCATCGAGCGACCAAAGGGAGCGGTGCGAGCGCGTAGCGCGAGTTCCTCGGTCGCTCGCGTGCAGAGCACGCCACGCTCCCTGCGTCCTTGACCTGCTTGGCCACACGCACCCCTGGCTAGGGACTGTGATGTAGGGATTTCGTCGCCTGATCGACCCGGTGGACCACGTCCGCCGGGTCGGCGACGCCGGTGAAGACGAAGTTGTAGTCGTCGGTCGCGGCGGTGTCGAAGTCGACGTCGCCGATCTGCATCAGGCGCTGGTAGATCGACTGGCGGTAGTTGACGTTCTGCACGCGCTCCAGGCGCGTCTCCTGCACCTCGCGGGAGACGATGCCGCGCTTGATGTTGAGCCGGCGGTCGGTGATCGTGTAGGTGGTGGCGACGCGCTTGACGAACCCGGTCAGGACGGTCAGCGCGAGCACGACGAGGACGACGAGGAAGACGGCGCCGCTGCCCGAGACGAGCTTCGCGATCGCGCCGAGGATCGCCGCCAGCAGCACGCCTTTGAGGTAGAAGCCGAGGATCGCCCGCCAGGATGGATGACCCTGGAAGATCACCTGCTCGCCGGGGCTGAGGTTGAGGCCCATCGACGGGCAGGATATCCCGGCCGTCCGCCAGTCTCCATACCTTCATTCAGATGGCCATCGCCAAGGTCGAGCCGCTCACCACCGCCCGCGCGCTGCGGGGGCCGTTCGACTACCGCCTGCCGGCGGAGATGGCCGATCTCGCGGTCGGCAGCGTCGTCCGGGTGCCGTTCGGCCGGCGCCGCACGCTGGGCGTCGTCGTCGGGCTGGCCGAGCGCTCCGAGCTGCCGCCCGAGCGCCTCGCCGAGCCGCTGGAGGCGCTCGAGGCGGGCGTCCCGGCCGAGCTCGTGCGGCTCGGCCTCTGGATTGCCGCCGAGTACTGCTCGACGCCCTCGCGGGGGCTCCAGCTCGTGCTGCCGCCGGGGACCGGCGCCGGCGGGCAGCGGGTGCGCTCGCGCACCGAGTTGCGGGCGGCGATCACGGCCCGCGGCGGCGAGGCGCTCGCCGGCGGGGGGCGCCTGGGCGCGAAGCAGCGCGCCGTGCTCGAGGCGCTCGGCGCGGGCGAGATGTCGGCGGGCGAGCTGGCGGCGGCGGTCGGCGCCGACAGCCAGGTCCTGCGGCGGCTGGAGCAGCGCGAGCTGATCGTCACCCGGCGCTCGACGGTGCAGCGCCGGCCCGGCGAAGCGGGGGTGGGGGCGGGCGGCGAGACGCCACGGCTGCTCGACGAGCAGCACACCGCGGTCGCCGGGATCGTCGCCGCGCTCGACGGCGAGGCCGCGGCGCCGCAGCGCCTGCTGCTGCACGGCGTCACCGGCTCGGGCAAGACCGAGGTCTACCTCGCCGCCGTCGAGGCGGCGCTGGAGCGGGGCCGGGGGGCGATCGTCCTCGTCCCGGAGATCGGCCTGACGCCGCAGACGGTGGCGCGCTTCCGTGCCCGCCTCGGCGACCGCTTCGCGATCCTGCACTCGGCCCTCTCGCCGGGCGAGCGCTACGACGAGTGGCGGCGCCTGCGCAGCGGCGAGGCGAGCGTCTGCGTCGGCCCGCGCTCGGCCGTCTTCGCCCCCGTGCGCGACCTCGGCCTGATCGTGATCGACGAGGAGCACGACTCCTCCTACAAGCAGGAGGGAGACCCCTGCTACGACGCGCGCACCGTCGCCCGGCGCCGCGCGGAGGAATCCGGGGCGGTGCTGGTCGCCGGCACGGCGACGCCGCGGCCGGAGTCGTGGCTGGAGCTGCCGCGCCTGGAGCTGCCGCGGCGAGTCGACGGGCGCGGGAATGCCGCCGGTCGAGCTGCTCGACATGCGCGAGGCCGACCCGCGCTCGGGGCCGCTGCACCCGGCGACCTGGGCGGCGCTGGCGGCTGTGCGCGAGGCCGGCTCGAAGGCGATCGTGATGGTCAACCGGCGCGGCTTCGCGCCCTGGCTCACCTGCCGTTCGTGCGGCCGGCACTGGGACTGTCCCAACTGCGACGTCTCGCTGATCGTCCACCGGCGCGCCGGCCGGCTCGTCTGCCACCACTGCGCCCACTCCGAGCCCCTGCCGCGCGCCTGCGCCGAGTGCGGCTCGACGACGCTCTCGCAGGCCGGCGCCGGCACCGAGCAGGTCGAGGCGCTGCTGGCCGAGCGCCTGGCGCCGCTGCCGGTCCTCCGCCTCGACTCCGACACGGCGAGCGCCCGCGGCGCCCACGCGCGCATCCTCGCCGCCTTCGGCGAGGCCGAGAGCGCCGTTCTCGTCGGCACGCAGATGGTCGCCAAGGGCCACGACTTCCCCGAGGTCACGCTGAGCGCGATCCTCGACGCCGACGCGACCCTGCGCTTCCCCGACTTCCGCGCCGGCGAGCGCACCTTCGCGATGGTCGCCCAGCTCGCCGGGCGCAGCGGCCGCGGCGCGGCCGGGGGAGAGGTGATCGTGCAGACCCTGGCGCCGCAGGCGCCGAGCATCGCCCACGCCGCCCGGCACGATTCGGCCGGGTTCCTCGCCGAGGAGATCGAGCGCCGCCGCGCGCTCCGCTACCCGCCGTTCTCCCACCTGGTTCGCGTCGTGCTCAAGGCCGAGTCGGAGCCGCGCGTCGACCGGGTCGCCGCGAAGCTCGCCGAGTCGCTTGCCGAATCTCTCCCCGAGGACACCGAGCTGCTCGGGCCGGCGCCGATGTTCCGCGTCCGCAACCGCTACCGCCGCCGCATCCTGACCAAGGCCGGGGACCGCGAGCGAACCGTCGCCGCGATTCGCGCCACGGTCGACCGCCTGGCCGCCGACCGCACCCTCAAGGACGTCGCGATCGGCGTCGACGTCGACCCTCAGTAGGCCGAGGAACGAGCAGTTGTCGCCCGAGGTCGCTTTTTCGATCTCTGGGGGGAGAGTTCTGGGCTCCAGGGGCTTATACGAATGTGGAACCCGTTCTCTGGCTTGCGCTGGTCCTTGCCGATCTCTCCGATTGATGGTTGGCGCGAGGGTATGTTCGTTGGCGGGCTGTTGGTGCTTCTCGTGGGGATCTTCGGTGGATTGGAGATGTAACATGCCCGGCATGTGGCGGAGAAGGTTTTTGACTGCAATATTCGTTGTGGTTTTTGCGGCAATTGGCGCCGCGATCGGGGTGCAGGGATATGCCGTCTTCCTGCTGGTGGCCGTCGTCGTACCGCTGGCATTGATCTTGGGCTCGGTTTCCGAGCAATGGCTCCAGACGCGCCAGCACAGGCCGTTGCGCTAGCTGGCGACTCGCCGGTAATTGCCGGCCATACAATCGAGCGAGTGAGCGAGCAAGGGGCCGTCAAGGACGAGACCGAGCGCGAGCGGCTGGAAGCCGAGCTGATCGAGCGGCGCGAAGCGGCGCTCGCGCGCGTGGTCAAGTTCGGCGATCCGGTGCTGAAGAGCAGGGCCTCGGCGGTCGCCGAGTTCGGGCCGGCGCTGCGCGAGGAGGCCGCGCGGATGATCGCGATCATGCGCGACGGCATGGGCGTCGGCCTGGCCGCCACGCAGCTCGGGGTGCTGCGCCGGGTGCTGGTTTTCCAGGCCGGGCCCGACAGCGAGCCGAGCAGCCTCGTCAACCCCGAGATCGAGTGGCTCTCCGACGAGATCGCGATCGCCGAGGAGGGCTGCCTCAGCCTGCCGCGTGTGGCGATGGACGTCGAGCGCCCGCTGCACGCGCGCATCGCGGGGCTCGACGTCGAGGGGGAGCCGGTGCGGATCGAGGCCTCGGGCCTCGAGGCGCGCGTGCTCCAGCACGAGATCGACCACCTCGACGGCGTCCTGATCCTCGACCGGGCGCCGCGCGACCAGCGCAAGGCGGCGCTGCGGGCGCTGCGCTCGGGCGAGAGCTACGCCCCCGCGCCGGCCGAGCACGAGGCCGGCGAGGGCGAGCACCACCGCGAGCCCCACACCGACGCGTGAGGACCGTCTATCTGGGCACCTCGGAGTTCGCCGGGGCCGTGCTGGGACGGCTCGCCGAGTCGCCCCATCGGCCGGTGCTGGTCGTCACGCCGCCCGACCGGCCCAGGGGGCGCGGGCGCCACAGCGGCCCGCCGCCGGCCGCGACGACGGCGACCGAGCTCGGGCTGGAGCTGCTCCAGGCCGGGGACGTCAACGACGAAGCCGTGCTCGAGCGGATCCGCGCCGCCGCCCCCGAGGCCGTCGCCGTCTGCGCCTTCGGCCAGCTGATCCGCGAGCCGCTGCTCTCCGAGTGGCCGCTGCTCAACGTGCACCCGTCGCTGCTGCCGCGCTGGCGCGGCGCGGCCCCGATCGAGCGCGCGATCATGGCCGGCGACACGCGCACCGGGGTCAGCGTGATGCGGGTGACCGCCGGCCTCGACTCCGGCCCGGTCGCCCTGCGCGAGGAGCTGCCGCTGGGACCGGAGGACGATTTCGAGCGCCTCGCCGGGAAGCTGGCGGCGCTTGGCGGCGAGCTGCTGGTCGAGGCGCTCGGCCTGCTCGAGCGCGGCGAGCTCGCCTTCGAGCAGCAGGATGACGGGGAAGCCACCTACGCGGAGAAGATCGAACCGCCCGAGCGCCGTCTCGACCCGGGCCGGCCGGCCAGCGAGCTGGCGCGCACGGTGCGCGCCCTGACCCCACACGTGGGCGCCTACCTGGAGTTGAACGAGGACAGCCGGCTCGGCGTGAAGCGAGCGCGCGCGGTGGACGTGAACGTCAAGCAGGGCGAGATGAAGGCCGAATGGGGGGCGCTGCTGCTGGGCTGCTGCCGCGGCGCCCTGCGGCTGGAGGTCGTGCAGCCGCCGGGCGGCAGGCCGATGGCCGCCGACGCCTACCTGCGCGGCCACCCGGTGCCGGTGCTTTGATCTCGCCGGCCCGGGCGCTCGCCTACGAGACGGTCCGGGCGACCTTCGAGCAGGACGCGCGCACGGAGCGCTTCTTCCGCGAGGCCGCCGACCGCGAGGGGCTGGCCGGTCGCGAGCGGGCGCAGGCGCAGCGGCTGGCTTACGGGGCGGTGCAGCGCCGCGGCACCATCGACGCGGCGATCGAACGCCTGGCGGAGCGCTCGATCCGCCTGCTCGATCCGCCGGTGCTGGCCGCGCTGCGCCTCGGCCTCTACGAGCTGCTCTTCGCCGACGCGACGCCCGACCACGCCGCGGTCGACCAGGCGGTCGAGCTGGTCAAGGCGGCCCGGGCGGCGCACGCCGCCGGCCTGGTCAACGCGGTGCTGCGCCGCGCCGGGCGCGAGCGCGAGCAGCTCGTCGCCGCGCTGCTCGAGGACGACTCGACCCCGGAGTCGGCCTCCGTCGCGCACTCGGCGCCGTTGTGGCTGGCGCGCACGTGGTGGCGGGAGCTGGGCGCCGACTCGGCCCGTTCGCTGCTCGCCGCCTGCAACGAGCCGGCCGAGACGGCGTTCCGCCTCAGCACGCCCCACACGCCGGCCGAGTCGCTGCTGGCGCTGCCCGAGATGCTCGTCGTCGAGAAGATCGACGAGGAGATCCTGCGGCGGGTCGCCGCCGGCGAGCTGACGCCGCAGAGCCGCGGCTCGGCCGCCGTGGTCGAGCTGCTCGACCCGCAGCCCGGCGAGCACGTGCTCGATCTCTGCGCCGGCCCGGGGATCAAGACCGGCCAGATCGCCGCCCGCATGGGCGACCGCGGCGAGGTGATCTCGGTCGAGCGCGACCCGGAGCGGGCAGCCGAAGTCGCCGGCCAGGCGCGCCGCCTCGGCTTGCGCTGCATCACCGTGGTCGAGACCGACGCGGCGGAGCCGGGGATGAAACCGGGCTTCGACCGGGTGCTGGTCGACCCGCCCTGCTCGGACCTCGGCGCGCTCGCGTCCCGGCCCGACGCCCGCTGGCGCAAGTCGCCGCGGGCGATCGAGCGCCTCGTCGAGCTCCAGGGCCGGATCCTCGCGCGCGGGCTGGAGGCGCTTCGCCCCGGCGGCACGCTCGTCTACTCGACCTGCACGATCTCCCGCCGCGAGGGCGAGGACCGGGTCGCGGCGCTGGAGCGGCGGGCGGACGCCGGCGAGCTGCCGGCCTTCGCCGTCGACGATCTCGGCGCCCTCGAACCCACGCTCGCCTCGGCCCACGACCCCCGCTGTCTCCAGCTTCGCCCCGACCGCGACCGCACCACCGGTTTCTTCGTCTGCCGCTTGAGAAAGGATGATTGACGCGGATGGATGCTAGAAATCGGAAGTGGGAGGGGTGCAAGGGGTGAAGAAACGAGCCAAGTGCCCGAGCTGCGGCGAGCCCTGGCTGCGCCCGACTCAGCTGCCCGGCCGCATGCGCTGCGTGTACTGTCTCCAGCGCTTCGAGCTCGTCTCGCAGTGCCCGAACTGCGGCGAGCACCAGACGATCGCGAGGATGAGCAGCACCGAGGACATGACCTGCCAGACCTGCGGAGATTCGATGTTGAGGCCGATTTGAGCGAGCGCATGGCGGAGCTCCTGGGGGAGCGGCGAGTCGCTCCGTCGATCCTCTCGGCCGACTTCTCGCGGCTCGGCTCCCAGGTCGAGGACGTGCTCGACGCCGGGGCGCGGGTGATCCACGTCGACGTGATGGACGGGCACTTCGTCCCGCCGATCACGATCGGGCCGCTGGTCGCCGCCTCGATCGCCGACCGCGTCCACGCCGCCGGCGGCGCGATCGACGTGCACCTGATGATCGAGGCGCCGGAGCGCCACGTCGAGGCCTTCGCCGCGGCCGGGGCCGACTCGATCACCTTCCACGAGGAGGCGACCCCGCACGCCAACCGCACGCTCGCCGCGATCCGCGAGCTCGGCTGCCTGGCCGGGATCGCGATCAATCCCGGCACCCCGGTCGAGGCGCTCGCCGAGCTGCGCGGCCACGCCGACATCGCCCTCTGCATGACCGTCAACCCCGGCTGGGGCGGCCAGGCCTTCATCGACGGCTCGGTCGAGAAGGTCGCGCGGCTCACACAGGCGATCGGGCCGGCGAAGGTCGAGGTGGACGGCGGCATCGACGCGGCCACCGCCAAGCCGACCGCGGAAGCGGGAGCCTCGCTGTTCGTCGCCGGCTCGGCCGTCTTCGGCGCCGAGGATCCCGCCGCCGCCTACGCCGAGATCGCCGCTGCGGCGGGAGCGGCCTGAGGCGAGCCGGTGCCCCAGGGTCAGCCGCCGGGCGTCGTCCGCCTCGCCCTGCTGGCACTGGCGATCCTGCTGCTGCTCGCGGCCGGCACCGCCGGCTACGCGATCACCGAGAACGTCTCGGTCGGCTTCGGCTTCATCTGGTCGCTCGACACCGTGGCGACGATCGGCTCGATCCCGGAGCCGGCGAGCAGCGCCGGCCGGATCGTCAAGGTGGCGCTGATCGTGCTCGGTGTCGGTACGCTCTTCTACGCCCTCGTGACCACGGTCGAGTTCTTCGTCGCCGGTCACCTCTCCGGCCTGCTCGACGAGAGAAGAGCTTTGAAGAAGATCGACTCGCTCACCGACCACGTGCTCGTCTGCGGCTTCGGCCGCGTCGGCCGCCAGGTCGCGCGCGACCTGCGCGAGGCGGGGCGTGACTTCGTCGTCATCGACACCGACGTCGAGGGCACCCGCGAGCACGCCGAGGCGACCGGCGCGGCGATCATCCACGGCCACGCCTCCGACGACGACGTTCTGCATCGGGCGGGGATCATGCGGGCGAGCGGCCTGATCGCCTGCGTCGACGACGACGCCGAGAACGTCTTCATCACGCTCAGCGCCCGCGAGCTGCGCGCCGACCTGACGATCGTCGCCCGCGCCGGCGTCGAGGAGACCGAGCGCAAGCTGCGCCGCGCCGGCGCCGACCGCGTCGTCTCCCCCTACAAGGAGAGTGGCACCGAGATGGTTCGCCTCGCCCTCGGCAGCGAGCGTCCGTCGACCGCGTAGCGCCGCTCAGTCGCGCTGCGGCCGGGCCACGGGCACGACCAGCGTGCCGGCGGCCTCCTGCCACCAGGAGCGCTCCGCCTCGGCGATGCTCGGGCGCAGGGCGCGCCGTTCGCACCAGCGGGCCAGCGCCCGGCGGCTGCCGATGCCGACGTGGCTGCCGCTGGTGATCGCGAAGCGGCCGTCGGCGAGGGCGACGAGGGCGCCGGGCTCGTCGCGCCGCGTGCGCAGGCGCTCGCGCACGGCGATGCCGTCGATCTCCTCGGGCCGCGCCGGGTCGCCCGCCAGGGTGTGGCCGGGTCGCACCGAGAACACCTGCGGCGCCCCGCGCGGCGGCAGCAGCAGAGGCGCCGGCTCGCCCAGCGGGCCCTCGCGCCAGCGCTGCGTCAGCCGCTCGACCTCCTCGCGCTGCGGCTCCTGGACCAGCAGGTGCAGCTCGTCGCCGGGCTCGATCCTGGTCGAGCCGCGCGGGGCGATCGCGCGGCCGCCGCGGACGATCAGGTGGATCAGCGCCTCGCGCGGCAGCCCCAGCTCACGCACCATGAGGCCGGCCGCGGCGTCCCCTTCGTGCACCCGCCACGAGATCAGCTCGCCGCCGAGCTCGCGCACCATGCCGACGTCGGCCACCGGCGTCGGCAGCGCGGGCTCGGTGCTGGTCACGCCGAGCCGGCGCGCCAGCGGCTCGATCGTCGCCCCCTGGATCACGGTCGAGGTGAGGACGACGAAGAAGACGACGTCGAAGATCAGCGTCGACTCGGCGACGCCGGAGACGACCGGGAAGGTCGCCAGCCAGATCGGGATCGCGCCGCGCAGGCCGGCCCAGCCGAGGATCGTGCGCTCGCGCAGGTTGAGGCCGCCGAGCTGGGTGACGAGCAGCGTCGCCAGCGGCCGGGCGAGGAAGATCAGGACGACCGAGAGCAGCAGCCCCTTGCCGGCGACGTCCCAGAGCTGGCTCGGGAAGACGAGCAGGCCGAGCAGGAAGAAGAGGCCGATCTGGACCAGCCAGCTGAGCCCCTGGTGGAAGGAGACGACGGTGCTGCGCGCCGGCAGCGAGCCGGTTCCGAGGACCAGCGCGGCGACGTAGACGGCGAGGAAGCCGGAGCCCCCCGCGACCTCGGCGACGCCGTAGGAGATCGCCGCCGTGGCCAGCGTCGCCACCGGGTAGAGCCCCTGGGTGGGCAGCTCGACCTGGGCGATCGCGCGGCGGGCGAACCAGCCGGCGGCGAGGCCGAGCGCGGCGCCGAGGCCCATTTTGACGACGAAGGCGAGCGCCATGTCGGCGGCTCCGTAGGAGGGGCCGAGGATCCATTCGCCGAAGCCGACGACGAGCAGCAGCGCGACCGGGTCGTTCATTCCCGACTCGCCCTCGAGCGTGCGCGCGAGCCGGCGCTCGAGCCGCGAGCCGCGCAGCACGGCGAAGATCGCCGCCGAGTCGGTCGCGGCGACGGCGGCGCCGAGGATCAGGCCCTGGAGGGTGCTCAGGTCGAAGATCCAGATCGCCGCCGCGCCCGTCGCCATCGCGGTGAGGAAGGTGCCGACGGTGGCGAGGCCGATCGCGGTCCCGATCACCGGGCGGATCTCGTGCCAGCCAGCGGTCAGGCCGCCCTCGAAGAGGATCAGCACGAGGCCGATCGTGCCGGCGGTCTGCGCGGCGCGGTAGTCGCTGAACTCGACCCCGCCGATCCCTTCGGAGCCGACCAGGATGCCGAGCCCGAGGAAGAGCAGCAGACCCGGCACGCGCACGCGGTCGGCCGCCAGGGCGGCGCCGATGCCGGCGGCCAGCAGGGCGCCGACGATCAGGATCAGCTCGGCGTCGTGACCCTCCACAGGACGCCCGCCTACGTCTGCTCGTCGATCGTCGCGAGCTGGATCTCGATCTCCTCCGGCGAGCCCGGCTGCGGCACGTCCTCGGCGCGCTCGCGCGGCCGCCTGTAGACGTAGTAGAGCAGCGAGAAGAGGACGCCGGCGGCGAGCAGGAAGCCGATCTCGACGCGGCGGAACTCGTCGCCGACGAGCGGTACGAAGTTCCAGCCGATGAAGAGGGCGGCGCAGCCGATCCAGCGGACCGCGGCGCGCCGCACCTGGCCCTGGGCGACGCAGGCCTGGTTGACCGTGACCGAGGAGAGGTAGAGGCCCATGCCGAGCGTGACCAGCAGCAGCCCCTCGCGGTCGTAGCTGAACTTCTTGCTGAAGGCGATCTGCATCGCGGTCGGCCCGACCGCCGCCATGAAGACGAGCGCGAGCGCGGTGAACGCGGCGAGGCCGAGCAGGACCATGCGGACCGTGCGGCGGAACTCCGCCTCCCCCTCGGCGGTGCCGCTGGTGTGCAGCCTGGTCAGGTGGGGGAGGATGCTGGTCGAGACCGCCTGGAAGAGCTGTAGCGGCGCCCGCGCGATCATCAGCACGTTGAAGATGAAGCCCGCCGCCGCGGCGCCCTCGAGCCCGCGCACGACCAGCGGGCCGGCGTTGAGGAAGGCCTGTTCGCTGAACATGATCACCAGGACCGCCGCGGCGAACCCCGTGCCGTGCTTGAGCGAGAATCCCGCATCGCCCGCCTCCTCCTCGTCAGCGTCGCCGGCCTCCGCCGTTGCCTCGTCGCGGCCGCGCTTCGCCCGCCGGGCGAAGGCGAAGGGGACGACCATCAGGCTGAGCGCCGGGGCCGCGACGATGCCAATCGCGACTGCCGACTGGCCACTGAGCACGCTGATTGCGACCAGCACGGCGAAGATCGTGCGGAAGCACGATTCGGAGAGGATCAGCGCGACGAAGAGGCCGAAGCGCTGGGCGCCGGCGAGGAAGCCGCGGGCGAAGTAGCTCGCGGCGTAGAAGAGGACGGCCGAGAAGAAGACCCAGTAGAGCGTTTCGTTGCCCTCCAGCAGGCCGTCCTGGATCGGCCCGCGCAGGGCGAGCGCGAGCACCGCGAAGATCAGGCCCAGCCCGAGCTGGATCGTCGCCGCCACCCGCATCGTGCTGTCGACCGCTTCGCCCTTGGTCCGGTGTTCGGAGATGTGCCGCGAGAGCAGCTGTTCGATCGGCCGGTAGAGGGTCGAGATCGTGATGAAGACGGCCGACCAGAGCACCGTGATCTGTCCGTAGTCGGGCTTGGAGAGCACGTGCGAGGCGATCAGGAAGTAGGCGTAGGTGATCAGCCCGGTGAGGCCGACGCCGATCGCGAGGAAGCTGGCCAGGCGACCGTACTCCGCGGTCGCCGATCCGCCCTTGCCCTCGCTCATCGGCCGCGCTCGTAGTGGGAGGGCTCGACCTCCAGCGCCAGCTCGACCCGGCGCACCCGCTCGAAGACCCGTTGGGTCATCACGCGCTGGCCGGCGAGCAGGTCGCCGATCACGCCGAGGGCGAACAGCTGTAGGGCGGCGATGAAGAGCACCGCGCCGAGGATCAGCGACTGGATGTGGCCGCTGGAGTCGCCGTTGAAGATCCAGTCGATCAGGAAGGGCAGCCAGGCCGCGAGCGCGAGCAGCGCGACGATCGCCCCCGCCGCGGCGAAGACGCGCAGCGGCTCGTAGCGGGCGTAGATGCGCAGGATCGAGAGCGCGTTGCGGCGCACGTAGGAGCCGGTCGAGCCGAACAGGCGCGACTCGCGCGTCTGCGGGTTGGTCGCGACCTCGACCTGGTCGACCGTGACCAGCATCTTGCCCGCCTGGATCAGGCTCTCCAGGGTGTAGGTGAAGTCGTCGACGACGAGCAGCCCCAGCGCCGCCTCGCGGTTGTAGGCGCGGAAGCCGGAGGTCGTGTCGGCGATCGCCGTGCCCGAGAGCCGCCGCACGACGGCGCTGCCGAGCCTCTGTAGGCGCTTCTTGCGGGCGGAGAAGTGCTCGATCGTCTCCACGCGGCGGTCGCCGACGACCATGTCGGCCTCGCCGGCGAGGATCGGCGCGACCAGCTTCGGCACGTCGGCGCCGCTGTACTGGTTGTCGGCGTCGGTGTTGACGACCACGTCTGCGCCGAGCTTGAGGCAGGCGTCGAGCCCGGCCTGGAAGGCCGAGGCGAGGCCGCGGTTGCCGGTCAGGCGGACGATGTGCTCGACCCCGCACTCGCGGGCGACCTCGGCCGTGCGGTCGGTCGAGCCGTCGTCGATCACGAGCAGCTCGACCGCGTCGAAGCCGTCGATGCGGCGCGGCAGCGCCGCGACCGTCTCCGGCAGCGTCGCCTCCTCGTTGAGGCAGGGGATCTGGACGATCAGCTTCATGCGGGGCCGCTCAGGGTATCCCCGCCCGCGGCGCGGTAGAGGTTTGCACCGCTATGCGGGCCAAACCTCTACCGCGGTGGGGAGTACCATTGACTGACTTGTCAATCAATATGGCCGCGTCGCTGACAACTGCGGATCGTGAGCACCTCCGGCGGGCACTCGAGCTTGCCGAAGGCGGCCGAGGGAGGGTCAGCCCAAATCCACTGGTCGGCGCGGTGATCGTGCGTGACGGTGAGGTGATCGGCGAGGGGTATCACGCCGAGCTGGGAGACCTGCACGCCGAGCGGGCGGCGCTGAAGGATTGCGCGGAGCGGGGGGAGGACCCTCGCGGGGCGACGATGTACGTGACGCTGGAGCCCTGCGCGCACGAGGGGCGGCAGCCGCCCTGCACCGAGGCGATCCTCGCGGCGGGGATCGGCCGGGTCGTGATCGGGTCCGACGACCCGAGCGAGAAGGCCGCGGGGCGGGGGCCGGGCATCCTGCGCGACGGCGGCGTCGAGGTCGAGCTCGCCGCCGGCGAGCAGGCGACCGTGGCGCGGCTGCTCAACCAGCCGTTCCGCAAGCACGCCCGCACCGGCCTGCCGCTGGTCACGCTGAAGCTGGCGATGTCGCTCGACGGCCGCACCGAGACCGACCCGGGCGACTCGCCCTGGATCTCCTCGCCCGAGAGCCGCGCGCTGGTCCACCGCTGGCGCGCCGAATCCGACGCGATCGCGGTCGGCATCGGCACCGTGCTCGCCGACGACCCCCTGCTCACCGCCCGCCCCCAGGCGCGGTCGAGCTTTTCTTCGGATAGCGGAGATAACCTCGACAACGATGGCGTGAGGCAACCGCTGCGGGTGGTCTTCGACCGGCGGGGACGCCTGCCGCTCGCCTCGCAGCTGATGAGGACTCTCGACACGTCCCCCGTGCTCGTGGTCAGCTCACAGGACGCCGATCCGGCCCGCGCCGCGGCCCTGCGCGAGGCCGGCGCTGAGGTGCTCGTCGCCGATGGCATCGAGGCTGCGCTGGCCAGCCTTGGCCGCCGCGGTGTCACCAGCTTCTTCCTCGAGGGTGGCCGCACCCTCGCTTCGGCTTTCGCGGTGGCTGACGCGATCGACGAGGTTCGGACCTTCGTCGCCCCGATGCTCATCGGCGATCTGGAAAGCGGGGGTGGGGGTGTCCCCCCGGCGCAGCGGCGTCCCGTTTTTCGCCCCGATACGCCTCGCGGACAGCCACCGGCTCCCCAGGCGAAAAACCCAGCAAGCGGGGGGGACACCCCCGCCCCCGCCCTGCACACCGACGTCCAGCGCGTCGGCGAGGACGTGCTGATTACGGCCCGGCTCAAGGAGTGGTGAGGTGTTCACCGGGCTGATCGAGGACGTGGGCACGGTCGAGTCGGTCGATGCCGGCGGCGACGGGGCGCGGCTGCGGATCGCCACCCGGCTCGCCGCGGAGATCGAGCCCGGCGACTCGGTCGCCGTCAACGGCGCCTGTCTGACCGCCACGGCCGTTGACGGCGACGGCTTCGCGACCGAGGCGATGAACCAGACGCTCGCGGTGACCGCGCTCGGCGCGATCGAGCCCGGCGCGCGGGTCAACCTGGAGCTGGCGATGAAGGCCTCGGAGCGGCTCGGCGGCCACATCGTCCAGGGCCACGTCGACGGCGTGGGCGAGGTGGCCGCGGTCGAGGAGGACGGCTTCGCCCGGCGCCTGCGGGTCGAGCTGGACCCCGGGTTGCTGCGCTACGCGGTCGAGAAGGGCTCGGTCGCGCTCGACGGCGTCAGCCTGACGATCGCGGATTTGGGCGAGTCTTGGCTCGTCGTTTCCCTGATTCCCGAGACCCTGGAGCGGACCAACCTCGGCGAGGCCGAGCCCGGGCGCAAGATCAACGTCGAGTGTGACGTGATCGCCAAGCACGTCGAGCGGTTGATGTCACCATTCGCTGGAAAGGATCGGATGTGAGCCAGATGGCGGAGACGCAGAGACAAGAGTCGGAGCAGGCGGCGGGCGAGAGCCCGTTCGCGACGATCGAGGAGGCGATCGAGGAGATCCGCCGCGGCCGCATGGTCGTCGTCTGCGACGGCGAGGACCGCGAGAACGAGGGCGACCTGGTGATGGCGGCGCAGTTCGCCACGCCCGAGGCGGTCAACTTCATGGCCAAGGAGGCGCGCGGCCTGATCTGCCTGGCGCTGACCGCGGAGCGCTGCGAGCGGCTCGGCCTCAACCTGATGGCGGCGAAGAACGAGGCGCCGCTCCAGACCGCGTTCACGGTGACGATCGAGGCCGCCGGCGGGGTCAGCACGGGGATCTCCGCCCACGACCGCGCCCACACGATCCAGGTCGCGATCGACCCGAGCTCGGGACCGCGCGACATCGTCGTCCCCGGGCACATGTTCCCGCTGCGGGCCAAAGACGGCGGCGTGCTCGAGCGCACCGGCCACACCGAGGCGAGCGTCGACCTCGCGCGGCTCGCCGGCCTGACCCCCGCCGGGGTGATCTGCGAGGTGATGAACGACGACGGCACGATGGCGCGCGTCCCCGACCTGATCCCCTACTGCGAGAAGCACAACCTGAAGATGGTCACGGTCGCCGACCTGATCGCCTACCGGCGCCGCACCGAGAAACTGGTCGAGCGCGTCGTCGACACCGGCCTGCCGACCGCCTTCGGCGACTTCACCGCGGTCGGCTACCGCTCGCTGGTCGACGACAAACACCACGTCGCGATGGTCAAGGGCGACGTCGCGGGCGCCGAGGACGTGCTCGTCCGCGTGCACAGCGAGTGCCTCACCGGCGACGTCTTCCACAGCATGCGCTGCGACTGCGGCGAGCAGCTCGCGGCGGCGCTGGGGATGATCGAGCGCGAGGGCCAGGGCGTGCTGCTCTACCTCTCCCAGGAGGGGCGCGGGATCGGCCTGCTCAACAAGCTGCGCGCCTACAAGCTCCAGGAGGAAGGGTCCGACACGGTCGAGGCCAACCTCAAGCTCGGCCTGCCAGCGGACCTGCGCGACTACGGGATCGGCGCCCAGATCCTCGGCGACCTCGGCCTGACCAGCATCCGCATCCTCACCAACAACCCGAAAAAGATCGTCGGCCTCGAGGGCTACGGCCTCTCGGTCAGCGAGCAGGTGCCGATCGAGTCGGCGCCCAACGCCCACAACGAGGACTACCTGCGGGCCAAGCGCGACAAGATGGGCCACACCCTGCACCACCAGGGCCTCGCCTTCGACGAAGAGATGATCCACGACGAGGAGGAGCGCGACGCCGGGAGCGCCGGTGGCTGAGGACGGCACGTTCCTCGAGAGCTTCGACGGGGCCGAGCGCGCGATCCTCGGCTCGCTCTCCTTCGCCGTCTGCGTCGGCCGCTTCTACGAGGACCTGGCGCAGCGGCTGCTGCGCGGCGCCGGCGAGGGCTTCGAGCTCGCCGGCGTGCCCGCGACCTCGGTCCGCCACGCCTCGGTCCCGGGCGCCTACGAGCTCCCCTTCGCCGCCAAGCTGCACGCCGAGAGCGGCGAGTTCGCCGGCGTCGCCTGCCTCGGCGTCGTGATCCGCGGCGAGACCGACCACTACGACTTCGTCTGCGCCGAGGCGGCGCGCGGGATCCAGGACGTGCAGCTCGCCAGCGGCGTCCCCTGCGCCTTCGGCGTGATCACCTGCGACACGATGGAGCAGGCGCTCGAAGCGCGCCGGCGGCGGCAAGCGCGACCAGGGCCGCAACGCCGCCCTCACCGTCGCCCGCATGGCCCTGTTGCAGCGACAGCTGGCCTAGAACGCCGGCATCAGAGACACCTGGTAGCGCCGGATTTCACGATCCGAGCTGACCAGGGTCATTCCGTCGACCTGGGCTTGAGCGATCAGCATGCGATCGAATGGGTCGCCGTGATGGTCGGGCAGGGCGGCGACTGCTCGGGTGTGGCGCATGGAGATCGGCAACAGCTCGAACCTCTTTTCCTCCAGCCGCACCTCGAGGTCATCTGGAGGCGTCAGATTGCCGAGGGCCTCATTGATCGCCATCTCCCATGGGCTGGCCATGCTGACGAAGACCCGGGTCTCGCCTGCCGTTATGGCCCGCCTCGTGGCATCGGCCAGTCGCTCGGGTTTCCTCAGCGCCCAGATCAGAACCTGGGTGTCGAGCAGGAGCCTCACCGCTCGTCTCGCCTCCTGTTTTCCCCGGGGAAGATCTCGCTTTCCTCGAAGAGCTGCTCGATTTCCCTGTCCATCCGCTCCCATTCCTCGTCCGATGGCATCTTCATGCCCTCCCAACCCCCGAGCTCGCGCTTGCCCGGCTTCGCCTGAGCGACCGGCACCAGCTTCGCCGCCGGCTTGCCCGCACGGCTGATCACGATCTGCTCGCCTCCTTCGACGCGCTCGACCAGCCTCGACAGGTGGGTCTTGGCCTCGTGCATGTTCACCTGCTCCAAGTCCTCGGCGCTCATTTCTCTCCCCCCTCGCGATCGGGCGGTTGGCGGAATTTGCGGACCCTGTTGCTTAGTCCGATTAGCTAACTAGCGATCACGGTAGCATGCAGCGCCCGATGGCCAAGGTATGCCACAGCTGCGGCAAGGGACCGGCGTTCGGCCAGTCCCGCAGCCACTCGATGGTCGCGACCAAGCGGCGCTTCGAGCCGAACCTCCAGAAGGTGCGGATCCAGGAGAACGGCCGCAAGCTGCGCACCTACGTCTGCACCAGGTGCTTGAAGGCGAATAAGGTCGTCAAGGCCGCGTAGTCGCTCGAACTCGCAGGAGGAGGGGCCGGTCCTTCTCCAGCTGAATTGAGGCGCACGCCCTGCGGGCTTTGCGCCAATGGCGAGCGCGGCTTCGCCGCGCGATCCTCAGATTGCATATCGCCGCTTCGCGACATTCACCTGGAGAAGGACCGGCCCCTCCTCACGGGCGCCCGAGACGACTACGGAAGCTTTCCCAGCTTCAAAAGCAACGACCGGCGAGCGCGTTCAGGGTTCTGAAGCTAAGGAGAGGGTGAGATGTGGGGAGTGGGTGGCGGGGTCCCTCTCCGGGAATGTCGCGAAGCGGCGACATGCAATCTGTCATCTGCGCGGCGAAGCCGCGCACAAACACAGTCGCGAAGCCCGAAGGGCGCGCGACCTCAATTCACGGAGAGGGACCCCGCCACCCACTCAGGCGCTTTCGACCACGGGATGCTCGCCGGTCGGGGCGGGGTCGCCCTCGGCGGGCTCGACGTGGAGGCGGGGGAGGATGCGGTCGAGCCAGCCGGGCAGCCACCAGGCGCGCTTGCCGAAGAGCTGCATCAGCGACGGGACGAGCACGGTGCGGATGATCACGGCATCGATGAAGACGGCGGCCGAGAGGCCGAGGCCGAAGAGTTTGATGATCCGGTCTTCGCCGATCATGAACGAGGCGAAGACGGTGATCATGATCGCGGCGGCCGCGGTGATCACGCGCCCGGTCAGGGCGAGGCCGCGGGTCACGGCGACGGTCGCGTCGCGCCGGTGCTCCCACTCCTCGTGGATGCGCGACATCAGGAACACCTCGTAGTCCATCGAGAGGCCGAAGATGATCGCGAAGAGGAAGATCGGGAAGAAGGAGACGATCGGGCCGGTGCTGTCGACGCCGATCAGGCTCGCGCCCCAGCCCCACTGGAAGACGGCGACGATCAGGCCGAAGGCGGCGCCGATGCTGAGCAGGTTCATGCAGACCGCCTTCACCGGCACCAGCACGGAGCGGAAGACGGCCATCAGCAGGAGTGCTGACAGCAGGACGACGACGCCGATGAAGAGCGGCAGCTTTTCGTCGATCGCCGTGCCGAAGTCCTCGAAGATCGCGGTGATGCCGCCGACGTGGACCCGGGCGCCGGTCCGCGCCTCGATCGGCGGCAGCACCTCGCCGCGGATGCGGTCGAGCAGTTCGGTCGTCGCCTCGCTCTGCGGTGAGGTGGTCGGATAGACCTGAAACACGCCGGTGTTTTCGGCCGGGTTGAGCATCACCGGCGTCGTCGCGGCTACGTTTGCTTCGTTCTCGAGCGCCCTGCGAGCCTCGGTCAGCGCCGCGTCTTCGCCCTTGCCGGGCAGCGCCGCGACGATCGAGAAGGGGCCGTTGAAGCCGGGGCCGAAGCCTTCGGCCAGCAGGTCGTAGGCCCTGCGCGTGGTCGAGCCCGCCGGGTCGGAGCCGGCGTCGTCGGAGCCGAGCCGCAGCGAGAGCACCGGGATGCAGAGAACGATCAGGAGGCCGCCGGAGAGCAGCGCCGAGAGCACCGGCCGGCGCTGGATCTCGCGGCTCCAGCGGAACCAGCGCGTGTCTTCGGCGGTTGAGAGATGACGTTCGCCAAGCCCTGGGATGCGCAGCCGGTCGACCCAGCGCCCGGCCAGCGACAGCAGCACCGGCAGCAGGGTCAGCGCCGCGATCATCGTCATCAGCACCGCCAGCGCCGCCGCCATCGCCACGCCGTAGAGGAAGCTGAGGCCGAGCAGCATCATCCCCAGCAGGGCGATGATCACGGTCACGCCGGCGAAGAGGACGGCGCGTCCTGCCGTATCGACCGCGGCGATCGCCGCCTCGCGCGGCTCCAGCCCCTCGTCGAGGCCGTTGCGGAAGCGGGTGAGGATGAACAGCGCGTAGTCGATGCCGACGCCGAGTCCGATCATCGCCGCGAGCTGGGGGGCGAAGTCCGCCGTGTCGAAGACGTGGGTGCCGAGCGTGACCAGGCTGAGGCCGACGCCGAGCGCGAACAGCGCGGTGAGGATCGGCAGCCCCATCGCGACGACCGTGCCGAAGGTGAGCAGGAGGACGATCACCGCCGCGCTGAGGCCGACGAGGAAGGTGATGTCGCCGCCTTCTTCTTCGTTGCGCGCTTCCTCGACCGGCTGGCCGCCGATCTCGACCTGAAGCCCGTCTCCGGAGGCACCTCGCGCGAGATCCATGACGCGCTTGACTTCGGCCTTGTCGAGCTTGTCGGCGATCTGGTCGAACTGGACGGTCGCGTAGGCGATTCGCCCGTCCTCGCTGACCGCTGCCGCGCCGTCGCCGGCGTAGGGGCTGGCGACTTCGCTGACGTGGGGCTGCTTGGCGATCTCGGCGAAGACGCTCTCCATCCTGCGCTCCGTCGCCGGCGCCTCGACACCGCCCTGCGCCCGGTAGACGATCGTCGCCGTGTCGCCGGACTGGGCGGGGAACCTCGTTTCGAGCAGGTCGAACGCTTCCTGGGAGTCCGATGCCGGCAGCTTGAAGTTTTCGCTGAACGAGGAGCCAACCGAGCCGGCCAGCATCCCGACTCCGACCAGGGCGACGATCCAGGCGAGAATCACCGTCTTGCGGTGTCCGGTCAGCCAGGTCGCGTAGCGGCGCACGGCGGCGCACCGTACCGAACGTAGGTTCCCTCTGCCTCGCGTCCGCGCGCGGCAGCTAGATTCCAGCCGATGCCCGACCCCTCGATCGCGCGCTTCAAGCGCGTAATCACCTCCGCCTACACCCACCTGGACGAGCGCCGCCAGGAGGTCAACGACCTCAACGTCTTCCCGGTCGCCGACGGCGACACCGGCGACAACATGGCGATGACGATGCGCGCGGTGATGGGGGAGCTCGACCGCCTCGACGGGCAGGATGTCGACGAGGTCGGCCGCACCGAGCTCGTGCAGGCGCTGGCGCGGGCGGCGCTGATGGGCGCCCGCGGCAACTCCGGGGTGATCCTCAGCCAGATCGTCCGCGGCGCCGCCGAGGAGCTCGCCAGCCGCCCGGGCGAGCTGGTCGACCCGGTGCTCGTCGCCTCCGCCTTCGCCAGCGCCGCCGACGCCGCTTACGAATCGGTGCGCGACCCCGCCGAGGGGACGATGCTGACCGTCTTTCGCGAGATGGCCCACTCGATCGCCCGCCAGCTCGCCCACCTGGAGGCCGAGAAGCAGCGGCTCGACAAAGGCGTCAGCGAGCAGCAGCAGGACGCCGTTCTCGCCGAGGTGCTCGAGCAGGCGATCGCCGACGGCCAGCGCGCCGTCGAGCGCACGCCGGAGCAGCTCGAGGTGCTGCGCGAGTCGGGTGTGGTCGATGCGGGGGGGTACGGCCTGGTGCTGATCCTCGCCGGCGTCGTCGCCGGGCTGCGCGGCGACGACGCCGCGGTGCCCGAGGTCTCCCACCACGAGGCGCCGCCGCTCAGCCAGCCGCACCACGAGGACAGCCGCTACCGCTACTGCACGAACTTCATCGTCGCCGGCAGCGACCTCGACGCGCGCGACTTCCTGGCCAGCCTCGAGCGGCTGGGCGACTCGGTGCTCGTCGTCGGCGACGAGGCGACGCTCAAGGTTCACGTCCACACCGACGAGCCGGAAAGCGCCGTCGCCCTGTTCGAGCACGCCGGCGCCGTGACCAACCTCGACGTCGCCGACATGCGCGAGCAGATCGCCGAGCGGCGGGCGCGGCTCGAGAGTGGCCGGACGGGGGCGCTCGCGGTCGCCGCGGGCGAGGGGCTGGAGCGGCTCTTCGCCGAGCTCGGCGCCCACGTCGTGCCCGGCGGCGAGACGCTCAACCCGTCCACCTACGAGCTGCTCGCCGGGATCCACGAGGTGCCGGCCGAGGAAGTGCTCGTCCTGCCCAGCAGCTCGAACGTGATCATGGCCGCGGAGCGGGCCTGCGAGCTCTCCGAGAAGCCGGCCCGGGTGGTCGCGGCGACATCGCAGCAGGCCGGCCTGCTCGCCCTGGTCGAGCTCGACTCCTCGGCTTCGGCGGAGGAGAACGCCGAGCGGCTCGAGGCGGCGCTGGGGGGGATCGTCACCGGTGGGGTGGCGCCGGCGGGGCGCGACGACGCGCAGGGCCGCTTCCGCAAGGGCGACGCGGTCGGCTTCGTCGCCGGCGAGATCGTCGCCTGGGGCGGCGCCGGCTCGACGCTGGCGACGACTCTGGAGCGGCTCGCCGCGGCGGCGGAGATCGTCACCGTCCTCGGCGGCAAGGAGGCCCCGATCCCACTCGACGAGATCGATGCCCACGTCCCCGACGGAGTCGAGATCGAGACCCACGAAGGGGGCCAGCCGAGCTGGTGGTGGCTGCTAGCGGCCCAGTAGCCCGGTCGTTCGCGGGCACCGCCGGGCTGACCCGTGAGCAGCTTCTACAGGCGCCCGTCCACTGGCCCCGCCCGAGCGTCCTCGATGCCTCGCTGAAGGCGATCGAGGGGGTCGGACCGCGGCTCGCCGAAGCCGCCGCCGAGGCCGGAATCGCCACGCTCGGCGATCTGCTGCTCCGCTTCCCCCATAGTCACCGGGACCGAACCGTCACCCCGGTCGCCGCGCTGGAGCCCGGCAAGCAGATGACGATTCGAGTCGAAGTGCTTTCCGACGCGACGCGTCCATTCCGCCGCAGGGGTCTCTCCATCCTCACGGTCAAAGTCGGCGACGCCTCCGGCCACGTGCGCGCGACCTGGTTCAACCAACCGTGGTTGACGCCCAAGTTGACTGCGGGGACCGGGTTGCTGCTCACGGGCTCCCGCGACAAACGCGGCTTCCGCGTATCGGAATACGAGCTGCTTCCGACCGCGGGTCCTGTCGCCGCAGGGGACCCACCACCCCCTGCGGTCGCTAAAGCGTCCTCGGGGGCGGTGCCCCCTACGACGCCACCCGCGGACGAAAGGGGGGCGCTGGTTCCGGTTCACCCCGCTACCGAGGCGCTGAAAGCGCAGCGGATACGGCAGTGGGTTGAGGCGGCGATGCCGCTTGTGGGGAACACGCTTGAGGCGTTGCCGGCCGAGCTGCGTGTGCGGAGAGAGATCGCCGGCGTGGCGGATGCGGTCAAAGCGATGCACTTTCCCGCGAGTCCTGTGGACATCGAGCAGGCGCGGTGAACGCTTGGCGTTCGAAGAGCTGTTCCTGTATCAGGCGATCCTCACTACGCGAAAGCAGACCCACAGGGCTTCGCGGCCGGCGCCGCGGTTCGCCAAACCGGGTGATGCGGTCGGCAGGTGGATCGAGTCGCTGCCCTTCGAGCTCACCCGGGACCAGCGGCGGGCGTTGGACGAGATCGACGCGGACCTCGATTCGGGTGAGCCGATGCAGCGGCTGCTGATGGGGGAGGTGGGCTCGGGCAAGACCGTCGTCGCGCTGTACGCGATGCTGCGGGCGCTGGAAGCGGGGTACCAGGCGGTGCTGATGGCGCCGACCGAGACGCTGGCCGAGCAGCACGCTGTGACGCTGGGCAGGCTGCTGGCGGCGGAGGCGACGCCGTTCGCGCTGCTGACGGGGGCGACCCCGGCCGCGCGCCGCAGGGAAGCGCTCGACCGGCTCGCCAGCGGCGAGCTCGGTCTGGTCGTCGGCACGCACGCGCTGATCGAGCCCGACGTCGAGCTCGCCCGCCTCGGCCTCTGCGTCGTCGACGAGCAGCACCGTTTCGGGGTCGAGCAGCGCCGCGCGCTGGACTCGAAGGGGGTCGAGGGGATGGCGCCGCACGTCCTGCACATGACCGCGACGCCGATCCCGCGCACCCTCTCGCTGACCGCCTACGGCGACCTCGACACGACCGCGCTGCACCAGCTGCCGGCGGGCCGCAAGCCGGTGGAGACCAGGGTCGTCGACGAGGACGAGCGCCCCGGCGCCTACGAGTTCCTGCGCGGCGAGCTGCGCGCCGGCCGGCAGGCGTTCGTCGTCTGCCCGCTCGTGGTCGAGTCGCCGAAGATGCAGGGCAAGGCCGCCGAGCGGGAGGGGGAGCGGCTCGCCGCCGAGGAGCTCGACGGGTTCTCGGTCGGCGTCATCCACGGCCAGATGCCCTCGGCGCAGAAGGCCGCAGCGATGGAGGCGTTCGCCGCCGGCGCCACCGACGTGCTCGTCGCGACGACCGTGATCGAGGTCGGCATCGACGTGGCCAACGCGACCGTGATGGTGATCGAGGGGGCGGAGCGCTACGGCGTCTCGCAGCTGCACCAGCTGCGCGGCCGGGTCGGGCGCGGCGAGCACGCCTCGTACTGCCTGCTCTTTCCCGAAGACGCGGGCGAGATGGCGCGCCGCCGCCTCAGGGCGCTCGCCCGCGAGCGCGACGGCTTCAAGCTCGCCGAGGTCGACCTCACCCTGCGCGGCGAGGGCGAGGTGCTGGGGACTCGCCAGAGCGGCCTGCCGCGCTTCGCCGTCGCCGAGCTGCCCGAGGAAACCGCGCTGCTGGCCGCCGCCCGCGACGAGGTGCTGGCGCTGCTCGGGCGCCACGGCTCGCTCGGCGTCCCCGAGCTCGGCCCCCTGCTCGACGCCGCTCACCGGCGCTTCGGCGCCGGCGCCTCCGACCCGATCCCCCTCTGACCGCGGTCGAGGTTTTCATCGCCATGCGGGTAAATCCTCGACCGCGCTTGAGAGAGTGATGCGATGAGGGTGATCGCCGGAGAGCTGAAGGGGCAGCGGCTGGTCGCGCCGCGCGGCTGGAAGGTGCGACCGACGACCGACCGCGTGCGCGAGGCGGTCTTCTCGGCGCTCGGCGACATTGCCGGCGCGAGCGTGCTCGACCTCTACTGCGGCACCGGCGCGCTCGCGATCGAGTCGCTCTCGCGCGGCGCCGCCAATGCCGTCCTCGTCGACCGCGACACCCGTCCCGGCGCTCGGCAACGTCGAGCGACTCGGCCTCGGCGAGCGCGTCGAGCTGGTCCGCGCCGACGGCGAGCGCTGGCTCGCCGCGCGCGCCGGCGAGGCCGAGCCGCGGCGTTTCGACCTCGTCTTCGTCGACGCCCCGTATAGACTCGCCGACCGCGTGGGGCAGGCACTCGACACACATCTGCCGCTTGTTCTCGCCGCCGGCGGCAGGGCGGTGATCGAGAGCGGCGCCCGCAGGCCGCTGCGGATCGACTCGCTCGAGCCGCTGCGCCAGCGCCGCTACGGCGGCGCCGACGTCAGCTTCTACCGGCCAAGGGGGTCGTGATGCCCGAGCGCGACGGCACCGTCCTCTGCCCCGGCAGCTACGACCCGATCACCAACGGGCACCTCGACATCATCACCCGCAGCTCCGACGTCTTCGAGCGGGTCGTCGTCTGCGTCGTCAACAACCCGCTGCGCAAGAACAGGACCCTGTTCACGGCCGAGGAGCGCAAGGCGTTCATCGAAGAGGCAACCGCCCATCTCGGCAACGTCGAGGTGCGGATCTTCTCCAACCTGCTGGTCGAGTTCGCGCGCGAACTAGGAGCCAAGTCGATCGTCAAGGGCCTGCGGGCGATCTCCGACTTCGAGTACGAGTTCGAGATGGCCCAGCTGAACCGCAAGCTCGACCCGGAGATCGAGAGCATCTACATGATCGCCTCGCCCGAGTACAGCTTCCTCTCCTCGACCGGAGTGAAGGAAATGGCGACCTTCGGCGGCGACGTAAGCGATCTCGTCCCGCCCCCGGTGGCCGCGGCGATGGCGGACCGCCTGGCCGAAGGGTAGGCTGTGCCGACCGCCGCCGCGTTGGGCGAGAGTTTGCAAAAAGCCGAGGAATTCACGGCTTCTTCACCGAAAGTGGCTCATACACGTAGGCTTACGCCCTGCTCATGGACGTTCTGGTCCTAATCGACAAACTGGACGATGTCGTCCACAACGCCCGGCCCGTGCCCCTCACGGACCAGGTTCGCGTGGACCGCGAGGAGATCTACGACCTCCTCGACCAGATGCGCGCGACGATCCCCGAGGAGATCAAGCAGGCGCGCTGGATCGTCAAGGAGCGCCAGGAGATGCTCGCCGAGGCCAAACGCGAGGCCGAGCGGATCGTGCGCGAGGCGCGCGAGCAGCAGGCCCGCCTGATCTCCGACGAGGAGGTCACCAAGCAGGCCGAGCGCGCCGCCGACGAGATCGTCGAGGACGCGCGCACGCGCGAGCGCGAGATCCGGCTCGGCGCCGAGGACTACGCCGACGAGATCCTCAACACGCTCGAGGTCAACCTCCAGAAGTTCCTCGCCGCCGTGCAGCGCGGCCGCGACCGGCTCGCCGGCCGCGACGAAGAGCAGCCGGTCGCCGAGCTCGAAGAGCAGTAGAGCTCAGTAGGCGGCGCGGACGACCGCCAGGTCGTCGGCCTGCCAGGTGACCTCGCCGTCGCTCCAGCCCACGAGCTCGTCCAGCTCGTCGCCCGCGAACGAGTCGCCGATCACCAGGGCGCGGGACTGCTCGCGCACCCGCCGGCAGAGCGCCTGTTTCTGCTCGGGGTCGAGGTCGTTGACGGAGAGGACCGAGATGACCAGGTCCCACGGTCCGTCGGGGAGCGGGTCCTCCATGCGGGCGAGCTGCACGTCGTCGTAGGTCTGGCGGGCGCGGAAGACCATGTCGGGGCTGGAGTCGAGCCCGACCACCCAGGCGTCGGGGTGGGCCTCGATCAGGCGCCTGGTCGTCTCGCCGGTGCCCATTCCGAGCTCGAGCGCGCGCTCGGGCGGGAACGGGATCGCGGCGATCGCCGCCTCCTGTAGCTCGTCGTAGCGCGGGATCCGGGCGTGGATCCGCTCCAAGTACTCGTCTGGCGTCCAGTCGAATTGACCCATTTCGTAACCTCGTCGGGAGGAGCCATCGTAAGCGGCAGGGCGGAGGAGCTCGCTATGGCCAGGACGCCAACCACGATCATCGACCTTGCGCGGCTCTCGCTTGCGCACGGCGAGGGAGCCCGTCTCGATCTCCCGATGCGCCTCGACCCGCTGGAGATCGGCGGCCAGGCGTATGCGCCTCCGGGCGAGGTTCAGGCCCGGATCGACATCTCGCGGCCGAGCAACGGCTACGCCTTCAGGCTGCGCTTCCCGCTGCGTGTCGAGGGGCCGTGCATGCGTTGCCTGGAGCACGCCGCGGTCGAGACCGAGGTGGACCTGCGCGAGGTCGACCAGGCCGATACCGACGACGAGGAGCTGCGCAGCCCCTACGTCGTCGAGGACGAGCTCGACCTCGGTCGCTGGGCGCACGACGCCGCGATCCTCGCCCTCCCGAACCAGATCCTCTGCCGCCCCGACTGCGCCGGCCTCTGCCCCGTCTGCGGCGAATCCCTCAACGACGCCGACCCGGAGGACCACAAGCATTCGAGCACCCGGGACCCCCGCTGGGCGAAACTGGATGAGTTGAGGGGACGGGGGTCCTCCGCAGGGAACTTGTGAGCACGCGATGGCAAGGACCCGCGGCCGACGATTCAATGCGGGTTCGCGGCGGAGGACCCCCGTCCCCGCTACCATGCTGCACCCAATGGCGGTCCCGAAGAAGAGAACTTCGCGCACGCGGCGCGACAAGCGGCGTGCCCAGCACAAGGCCGGCAAGGCGCGGCTCAACGAGTGCCCGCGCTGCCACAGCCCGCGACTGCCGCACCGGGTCTGCCCGACCTGCGGCACCTACAGGGGCCGCGAGGTGATCGAGCACGAGATCGCCGATCCGACCGCGCCCGCGCCCGACACGGAGTAGCCGGTGCCCGGCGGCGTGACCGTCGCCCTCGACGGCTTCGGCGTCGAGCGCGGATTCGACGTGCTCGCCGACGGTGTGCGCATGGCCGCCGCCGACGGCATCCGCATCCGCGTCTTCGGTCCCGACCGGGGGCTGGGTGAGATCGAGGGCGTCGAGGTCAGCCCGACCTCCGAGTGGATCGGCAACGACGAGGACGCGGTGCCGGCGGTGCGGGCGAAGAAGGGCGCCTCCGTCGTGCGCGCCGCCGCCGACGTGGCGGCGGGCGGCGCCGCGGCGCTGGTCAGCCACGGCTCGACCGGGGCGACGATGGCGGCGGCGACCTTCGGCCTGCGCCGGCTGAAGGGCGTGCAGCGTCCGGCGCTGGCCGTGCAGCTGCCGGTGCCCGGCCGGTCCGTCCTCTTCCTCGACGTCGGCGCCAACGCCGAGGTGCGCGCCCAGCACCTGGTTCAGTTCGCCTTCCTCGGCGCCGCTTTCAGCGAGGCCGCGCTCGACGTCGCCCGGCCCCGCGTCGCGCTGCTCTCGGTCGGCGAGGAGGCCGGCAAGGGCAGGGAGGAGGTGAGCGCCGCGCACGCGCTGCTCGCCGACGCCGCCGGGATCGAGTTCGTCGGCAACGTCGAGGGCGGCGACCTGCCCGCCGGCGCGGCCGACGTCGTCGTCACCGACGGCTTCACCGGCAACGTCGCGCTGAAGCTGATGGAGGGCACGGCGAAGGCGGTGACCGGGGCGATCCGCGACGCGGCGCGCTCCAACCCGCTGGCGACGTTCGGGGGCCTGTTGATGCGGCCGGCGCTCGGCGGCCTGCGCAGCGAGCTGCACCCCGACACGACCGGCGGCGCGATCCTGCTCGGTCTGCGCGGCATCGCCGTCGTCGGGCACGGCAGCGCCGGCGCCGAGGGCGTCGCCAACTCGGTGCGGCTGGCGGCCCGCTGCGTCGAGGTCGACGCGGTCGGCCGCACCGCGGCGCTGCTCGAGCGGGCCGGCGCCGGCCGCGGGGCGCTGGCCGCTGAGGGCGGCGCGTGATAGCAATTCGGGAATGAACCGCGACGAGGTCTTCGCTCTCGTGCGCGATCACCTCGCCGAGGAGCTCGAGGTCGATCCCGCCAAGATCGCCGAGGGCACCCGCTTCAAGCAGGATCTCGACGCCGACTCGCTCGATCTGTACGAGCTGGTGATGGAGCTCGAGGACAACTACGGCATCTCCGTCTCCGAGCAGGAGGCGGCGCGGATCGAGACCGTCGGCGACGCCGTCGCCTTCGTCCTGGAGCGCGCCCCGGCGTGAGCGTCGAGGCGCTCGCAGGGCTGATCGGGGAGCTCCCCGGCGACCTGCGGTGCCTCGCCCTCACACACTCGTCCTGGACCGAGCAGGCGCCCGAGTCCTACGAGCGGCTCGCCTACCTCGGCGACAGCGTGCTCGCGCTTGCCGTCGCGGCGGCGATCTACGAGCGCTTTCCCGAGGTCGACGCCGGCGGCCTGACGAGGATCCACAACTACACCGTGAGCGGCGCCTCCTGCGCGGAGGTCGGGCGCGAGCTCGATGTGCCGTCGCTGTTGGAAGCCGCCGAGCCGGAGGACGAGGACGCGATTCCGGCGGAGATCCTGCTGGCCGGCTCCCGCCCCCTGCCGGAGGTGACCGAGGCGCTGATCGGGGCCTGCTTCCTCGCCTTCGGCTTCGAGCGCGTCGCCGCCGCGGTGGCCGCAGCCTTCGCCGAGCAGATCGAGTTCGCCCTGGAAGCGCCGGTCGATGCGAAGTCCGCCCTTCAGGAGCTGCTCGCCCGCCGCCGCGCGCGCGTAACCTACGTCGTGATCGGCGAATCCGGGCCGGCGCACCAGCGCACATTCGAGGTCGAGGCGACCGTGGACGGCGAGGGGGTGGGGACCGGCGCCGGTCGCAGCAAGAAGGCGGCTGAGCAGATGGCGGCCGAGGAAGCGCTGAAGCGCCTCCGGGGGTAGGAAGCCGGTCGCGTCCGACTCACACGGCAGCCTTGCGGACCGAGGACGAGGATGTATCTGAGATCGATCGAGATGAAGGGGTTCAAGTCGTTCCCCGCGCGCACCAAGCTGGAGTTCTCCCCCGGCGTCAGCGTGATCGTCGGGCCCAACGGGTCGGGCAAGTCGAACATCACCGATGCGGTGCTCTGGGCGCTCGGCGAGCAGAGCCCCGGGGCGATTCGCGGGGCCTCGATGCAGGACGTGATCTCGGCCGGCGGCAAGGGCGTCGGGCAGCGCCGCGCGGCCGAAGTCGAGGTCGTGATCGACAACTCCGAGGGCCGGGCTGCGACCGAGCTCTCGGAGATCGCCGTGCAGCGCAGCCTCGATCGCTCGGGCGACGGCGTCTACCGGCTCAACGGCGCCCGCTGCCGGCTGGTCGACGTGGTCGAGGTGCTCTCCGACACCAACCTGGGGCGCGAGATGCACTCGGTGATCAGCCAGGGGCGGGTGGAGTCGATCGTCCATTCCAAGCCGCGCGAGCGGCGCCTGCTGGTCGAGGAGGCCGCCGGCCTGGGCAAGCACCGCAAACGCCGCCGCCGGGCGGAGCTGAAGCTGCGCGCGGCGCGCGACAACCTCGACCGCGCGCTCGACCTGGAGCGCGAGGCGCGGGCGCGGCTGCGGCCGCTGAAGCGCCAGGCGCAGGCGGCCGAGCTGGGCGCGCGGATCGAGCGCGAGGAGCTCGAGCTGCGCGGCAGGCTGGTCGGCGAGGAGCTGCGCTTCGGCAAGGACCGGGCGCTGGCCGCGCAGAAGGCCGCCGAGAAGGCGCGCGGCGAGCGTGCCGCTGTGGAAAAGCGCCTGCACGAGGTGAGCGAGCGTCGCCGTGCGGCCGAGGAGCGCTTCGCCGCCCGCGACCGCGAGCGCACCCAGGCCTGGGGCCTGCTGACCAAGCTGCGCGGCGAGCAGCAGCGGATCGCCGTCCGCGCCGCGGCGCTCGCCGACCGCGAGCGCGAGCTCGAGGGAGCCCTGGAGGGACTGCGGGCGGAATTCGGGCCGCTGACGCTCGACCTCGGCTCGAGCGAGGCCGCTCCGGGCGAGCGCGCCGGCAAGCTCGAGCAGGAGCTCGGCGAGATCGACGCCGGCCTCTCGGGAGCGGTTGAGGGACTGGCGCGGGCGCGCTCGACCGAGGCCAGCGAGGGCGAGCGCGAGGCGGCGCTGGGCGAGGTCCAGGCCGGCGCCGAGCGCGCCTCCCGCCACGCGCGCCGGGCCGAGGGGCTGCTCGGCGAGCGCCACCGCGAGGCGCTGCGGGCCCGGGTCGCCGCGGGTGAGGCATTGCTCGACGACGTCCGCGCGGCGGCCGCGGCGAGCGCGGCGGCGGAGGCCGCGATCCGCAGCCGGGTCGAGCGGATCGAAGCGAAGGTCGTCGGCGGCGAGGGCGACGGCGACGCGATCGCCGAGGAGATGCGCGAGTGCTCGCGCCAGGAGTCCGAGCTACAGGTCGAGATGAAGGCCGCCTCCGACAAGCTCACCGAGGCGCAGGTCGAAGCGGCGCACCTCGGCGACCGCCAGGCCGAGGCGGCGAAGGAGCTGGCCTCGATCGCCGAGCGGCTGGGCGAGGAGGTCGAGCCGGTCGAGGATGCGCTGAGCGACGAGCAGCGGGCGGAGATCGACCGCCGCCTGGAGCGCCTCGAGCGCCGCCGCGCCCAGATCGGCCCCGTCAACCCGCTCGCCGAGCAGGAGTACGAGGAGGCGCGCGAGCACGTCGAGACGCTCCAGGCCCAGCGCGAGGACACCGAGCGCGGAATGCACGAGCTGGAGGCGCTGATCCGCGACATCGACCGCGAGATCGAGCGCGCCTTCGAGCAGACCTTCGAGGCGACGGCGAAGAACTTCGAGGAGATGGTCGAGCACCTCTTCCCGGGCGGGCGCGGTCGCCTGCGGCGGGTCAGCCTGCGACCGGTGGGCGAGGCCGAGCGGGACGAGCCGGCGGAGGGCGCCGCCGAGGACGACGAGGGGGACGAGTCCGAGGAAGAGGAGCGCGAGGTGCTCGGGGTGGAGATCGAGGTCACCCCGGCCGGCAAGTCGACGCGCAAACTCTCGCTGCTCTCCGGCGGCGAGAAGTCGCTGGTCGCGCTCGCCTTCGTCTTCGCGGTCTTCCTCGCGCGCCCCTGCCCCTTCTACATCCTCGACGAGGTCGAGGCGGCGCTCGACGACGCCAACATCGACCGCTTCCTACAGTTGATCCGCCGCTTCTCCGACCGCGCCCAGTTCGTCATCGTCACCCACCAGAAACGGACGATGGACGCCGCCGACGTGCTCTACGGGGTGACGATGGGCGGCGACGGCGTGACCAAGGTCGTCTCCCGCCGCCTGCCGCGCGAAGTCGAGCGCGACGGCGACGAGGCGGCCGGGCAGCCGCCCGCGCTCGAAGCGGCTTAGATACCCGCATGGCGACGAGCTGGCAGCAGGCCTTCGATCTCGGCGCGCGCGATGCCCCGCCGCCGCAGGAGCCGCAGGACGAGGAGCGGCGCCGCGGCGTCTTCCGCCGCCTGCGCGAGAGCCTCTCGAAAAGCCGCCAGGCGCTCACCGAGGAGATCTCGGCCAGCCTCTTCGACCGCATCGACGAGCGGACCTGGGAACAGCTCGAGGAGGCGCTGATCATGGCCGACGCGGGCGCGCCGACCACCGCCGAGGTGGTCGAACGGCTCGAGCGCGAGGTCGAGAGCGGCGCGGTCTCGCCCGACGGCGAGGCGGTGCGCGACCGCCTGATCGCGATCCTCGCCGAGGTCGGCTCCAACGGGCGCAGGCCGATCGACCTCAGCGGCGAGCCGGCGGTGCTGCTGATGGTCGGCGTCAACGGCACCGGCAAGACGACGACGATCGGCAAGATCGCCTGGCACCTCTCGCGGGAATTCGGCCTCTCGGTCGTGCTCGCCGCCGCAGACACCTACCGTGCTGCCGCGGCGGAGCAACTTGCGGAGTGGGCGCAGCGGGCCGGCGCCGAACTGATCCGCTCCAAGGAGGGCGGCGACCCGGGCGCGGTCGCCTTCGACGCGATCGCCGCCGCCCGCGCGCGCGGCGCCGACGTGGTCATCGTCGACACCGCCGGTCGCCTCCATACCCAGGGCAACCTGATGGACGAGCTGGCCAAGGTGCGGCGGGTGATCGGCAAGCAGATGCCCGAGGCGCCGCACGAGACGCTGATCTCGATCGACGCCACGACCGGCCAGAACGGCCTGCGCCAGGCGCAGATCTTCTCCGAGGCGGTCGAGGTCGACGGGGTCGTGCTGACCAAGCTCGACGGTACCGCCAAGGGCGGGATCGTGCTGGCGATCGCCAACGAGCTCGGCATCCCGGTGAAGCTGATCGGCACCGGCGAGAAGCTCGAGGACCTGCGCCCCTTCGACCCCGAGGACTTCGCCCGAGCCCTGCTCGCCGACTGAGCGCGGTCGAGGTTATCGCCGCATAGCGAGGCAAACCTCGACCGCGGTTCCGTAATCTGGGTCGGCGTGTTCGATCAGCTCTCAGATCGCCTCCAGGCAACCCTCTCCGACGTCCGCTCGCGCGGCAAGCTCGGCGAGGGCGACGTCGATGCGGCGATGCGCGAGATCCGCCTCGCGCTGCTCGAGGCGGACGTCAACTTCAAGGTCGTCAAAGCGTTCACCAAGACGCTGAAAGAGCGCTGCCTCGGCGCGGAGGTGCTGGAGAGCCTCGACCCGGGCCAGCAGGTGGTGAAGATCGTCAACGAGGAGCTGACCGGGCTGATGGGCGGCGCCGGGCGCGATCTCGCCTTCGCCTCCGACGGGCCGACCGTGGTCCTGATGGCCGGCCTACAGGGGTCGGGCAAGACGACCGCCTGCGCGAAGCTCGCCCGCCACCTGGGCGAGCAGGGCAAGAGCGTCGCGCTCGCCGCCTGCGACGTCTACCGGCCCGCGGCGGTCGACCAGCTCAAGACCGTCGGCGAGCGCGCCGGGGCGCAGGTGTACGAGCAGGGGACGGACGCCGACCCCGTGGAGATCGCGGCCTGGGCGCTCGACCGCGCCCGCTCCGAGCAGCACGACGTGCTGATCGTCGACACCGCCGGGCGCCTGCACATCGACCAGGATCTGATGGACGAGCTGGCGCGGATCCGCAAGCGGACCAAGCCGCACGACGTGCTGCTCGTGGTCGACGCGATGACCGGCCAGGACGCGGTCGGGGTCGCCGAATCGTTCGCCGCCGCGGCCGAGTTCGACGGCGTCGTGATGACCAAGCTCGACGGCGACGCCCGCGGCGGCGCCGCGCTCTCGGTCAAGGCGGTGACCGGCAAGCCGATCCTCTTCGCCTCCACGGGCGAGAAGCTCGACGCCTTCGAGCGCTTCCACCCGGACCGGATGGCCTCGCGCATCCTCGGCATGGGCGACGTGCTCAGCCTGATCGAGAAAGCCGAGCAGCAGGTCGACGAGCGCCAGGCCGAGGACCTCCAGAAGAAGCTCGAAGGCGACCGCTTCACGCTCGAGGACTTCCTGACCCAGATGAAACAGGTGCGCAAGATGGGGCCGCTCAGCGGCCTGATCGGGATGCTGCCCGGGATGGGAGCGATGAAACAGCTCAAGAACGCCGACGTGGACGAGGGCGAGCTCGACCGGGTCGAGGCGATCATCCTCTCGATGACGCCGCAGGAGCGCGCCAACCCCGCGATCATCAAGGGCTCGCGCCGCAAGCGGATCGCCACGGGCTCGGGGACGCGCGTGCAGCAGGTCAACCAGCTGGTCAAGCAGTTCGACCAGATGCGCAAGATGATGAAGATGATGATGTCGGGCGAGCAGCCGAGCCCGCAGCAGCTCGCGCAGATGGCCGGCGGCGCCGGCGCGCCCAGGCCCAAGTACCGCCGGCGCTGAGCCCTGAGCAACCGGCATGTCCTCCGCTTCGCGTCCGGGCGTGCCGGGCCAGTCCTGTAACCTGCTGCGTCGCTTATGGCGGTAAGGATCAGACTTAGACGGGTGGGTTCGAAGAAGAACCCCGTGTGGCGGATCGTCGTCGCCGACAAACGCTCGCCGCGCGACGGGCGCACGATCGAGACGATCGGCCAGTACAACCCGCAGACCGAGCCCTCGACGATCGAGCTCGACGAGGAGCGCGCCAAGCACTGGCTGGAGCACGGAGCGCAGCCCTCGGAGACCGTGGCGACGCTGCTGCGGACCAAGGGCATCGCCGCCTCCGGAAGCTGAGCGGCGCGTGACCGAGCTGCTGGAATTCCTCGTCAAGGCACTGGTCGAGGAGCCCGACGCCGTCGAGGTCGAGGAGCTCGAAGAGGAAGGCGACCTCGTATACGAGATCAGCGTCGCCGACGGCGACCTGGGCCGGGTGATCGGCAAGGGCGGCCGGGTGGCAAACGCGATCCGGGCGATCGCCAAGGCGGCCGCGGTGCGCCTCGACCGGCGCGTGATCGTCGACATCCTCGATTGAGACTCGACGTATTCACCCTCTTCCCCGAGGCCTTCGACTGGTTTCAGGGGCAGCGGTCGGTGCAGAACGCGCTCGCCAAGGGCAACGAGCTGCACCTCTACAACTACCGCGATACGACGCCGCTCGGGGCCGGGCAGGTCGACGACGCGCCCTACGGGGGCGGCGCCGGGATGGTGCTGCGCGTCGATGTCGTCGATGCCGCGCTGGAGGCCGCGTACACGCGCGGGGAGAATCCGCGGGTCGTGCTGCTCTCGCCCACGGGGCGGCTGCTGGACGACGAGTTCGCCGACGAGCTGACCCAGGAGCACCACGTCGCGCTGCTCTGCGGGCGCTACGAGGGGTTCGACGAGCGCGTGCACGCGCACCTCGCCGACGACGAGATCTCGATCGGGCGCTACGTGCTGGCCGGCGGCGAGCTGCCGGCGATGGTCGTCGCCGACGTGCTGATGCGCAAGCTCCCGGGGGCGCTGGGGCACGCGCAGAGCGCGGCCGAGGAGTCGTTCAGCCGCGTGCTCGAGGGCATGCCCGAGTACCCCCACTACACGCGCCCGCCGTCCTATCGCGGCTGGGGAGTTCCCGACGTGCTGCTGTCGGGCGACCACGAGCGCGTGCGCGAGTGGAGGGTCGAGCAGAGCAGGGCGCGGGCGGAGCAGTTCGAAAAAGATCCCGAGTAGGTACGATTCCGCAAGCCGCGCGGAGCCCCAACCCGGCTCCGGCGGTTTTTTCTCGCCAAATGAGCAGCGTGATCGACAGCATCGAGCGGCGCCAGCAGCGGCAGGGCATCCCGTCCTTCGCCGCCGGCGACCGCGTGCGCGTCCACTTCCAGGTGATCGAGGGCAACCGCCGCCGCACCCAGGTCTTCGAGGGGATCGCGATCAAGCGGCAGGGCTCCGGCGCGCGCGAGACGTTCACGGTGCGCAAGCAGTCCTTCGGCGTCGGCGTCGAGCGGACCTTCCCGCTGCACTCGCCGAAGATCGAGAAACTGGAGATCGCGGCGCGCGGAGACGTGCGCCGCGCCAAGCTCTACTACCTGCGCGGCCGGATCGGCAAGGCGGCGCGGGTCGCCGAGCGTCGCTGGGGCATCGACGAGGAGCTGATCTCGACCCCGGTCGCCTCCGAGAGCGAGGCGCCCGAGGCCGTCGACGCCGAGGGGGTTTCGCAGGCCGAGGAAGACGCTCAGGCGGTGGAGGAGAGCCCGGCCGCGGACGAGGCTCCTGCGGCGGAAGCCGAAGAGCCGGAAGCTGAGGAAGAGCCGGAGGCTGAGCAGTCCGAGGCAGGGGAGACTGGAGACGCGGCGCCTGAGGCGGAAGCAGAGCCCGACGCCAAGGATTCGGCCTGAGACGGCTCGTTCCCAAGCCGCAGAGCCGCGCCGGGGGGCTTGTCGAGCTCGTCGTGATCGTGGCGCTGGCGCTGGGATTGGCGCTGGCGATTCAGGCCTGGCTGGTCAAGCCGTACCAGATCCCCTCCGGCTCGATGGAGCCGACGCTGGACATCGGGCAGCGGGTGCTGGTCAACCGCTTCATCTACCACTTCGAAGACCCCTCGATCGGCGACATCGTCGTCTTCCACCCGCCCAAGGGGGCTGACCAGGGCACCGTGTGCGGCGTCCCGCACTCGCCGCGGCAGGCCTGTCCGCGTCCGACCCCCCAGGAGTCGAGCCAGAACTTCATCAAGCGCATCGTCGCCGGCCCCGGCGACACGCTCAGCGTGCGCAACGGGCACCCGGTCGTCAACGGGGTGGAGAAGACCGAAGAGTCCTACATCAACCCCTGCGGCAGCGCCGGCGCCTGCAATTTGCCCAAACCGATCGTCATTCCACCCGACTACTACTTCATGATGGGCGACAACCGTGGGGCGAGCGACGACAGCCGTTTCTGGGGACCCGTCCCCCGCAAGTGGATCATCGGCAAGGCCTTCGCAACCTACTGGCCGCCGGACCGGATCGGGACCCTCTAGGGGCTCGAAGGCGCACCGGCGCCAGCTCGCGCGCTCCCAGCGGCTCTTCACCTTCGACCGGGCGCTCGGGGCGCGCTTCGTGGCCGGCGCCGACGAGGCCGGGCGCGGCTGCCTGGCGGGGCCGCTGGTCGCGGCCGGCGTGCTGATGGACTACGAGACGCTCTCGCGGGCCGACCGGCGCGCGCTCGGGGGCCTGCACGATTCCAAGCAGATGAAGCCCGAGCGGCGCGAGCAGCTCTACCCGGCCGTGATGCGCGCGGCGAGCAGGGTCAGCGTCGTGATCCGCTGCGTGCGCGGGATCGACGACCGGGGGCTGCACGTGACCAACATCGAAGCCCTCTCCTGCGCCCTCGAACGGCTCGCGCCGAGCGAGGATGCGGCCTGCCTCGTCGACGGCTTCGCGCTGCGCGAGTGCGCGGTCCCGCACCGGGCCGTGATCGAGGGCGACGGGACAAGCGCCGCGATCGCCGCCGCCTCGGTGATCGCCAAGGTGACCCGTGACCGCTACATGCACCGGGTCGCCGACCGGCACCCCGGCTGGGGCTTCGACGAGCACGTCGGCTACTCGACCCCCGAGCACCGCGCGGCGATCGAGAGGATCGGCATCTCGCCGCTGCACCGCCGGTCGTTTCAGTCGGTCGCCTACGCGCAGCTCGAGCTGGCGGGTTAGAACGCCGCCTTCAGGTGCTCGTAGTCGACCACGCGGCCGTGGTCGTAGGTGACGCCGATCGCGTCGAAGCGGATCGTGTCGTAGCGCGGCAGGTCGCGGCGCTCGCTCAGCCAGGCCGTGGCGAGGCGGCGGATGCGCAGCCGCTTGCGCGGGCCGATCGCCAGCACCGGGCGCTCCGGGCCGTACGGCGAGCCGGCGCGACCGGCCTTGACCTCGACGAAGACCAGTGTGCGGCCGTCGAGGGCGACGACGTCGAGCTCGCCGTAGCGCGTGCGGGCGTTGCGCTCGAGCAGCTCCCAGGCGGCGCCCGCGAGGCGGGCGGCGACCAGGTCCTCGGCGGCGCGGCCGAGGCGCTGACGGGTCTCGGTCATCGGCCGACGGTACGGCGGCGGCGGCGCGCATGCCTTTTTCCACAAAGGCGGCGCAGAAGATTTACATCGTGCGCGCCACACGCGCGTCCGCGTCCGCCAGCGTGGCCGCAATGCTCGCCACGGCAAGGACATTCACGCTCGATGGAATCGCGGCCCGGCCCGTCCGGGTGGAGATCGACGTGCACCGCGGCCTGCCCGCCTTTGCCGTCGTCGGCCTGCCCGACGCGGCGGTGCGCGAGGCGCGCGAGCGGGTGCGCGCGGCGCTCTCCAACTGCGGCTTCGACTTCCCGCTGAAGCGCATCGTCGCCAACCTCGCGCCGGCGAGCCTGCGCAAGGCCGGTCCCGGGCTCGACCTGCCGATCGCCGTCGCCCTGCTGGTCGCATCGGGGCAGCTCGAGTGGGAGCGGCTGCCGCGGGTGGCGATGGCCGGCGAGCTGGCGCTGGATGGGTCGGTGCGACCGATCCCCGGCGTGCTGGCGATCGCGGAGGCGGCGCGTGCTCGCGGGGCGGAGGCGGTCCTGGTTCCGGCGGCGAACGGGCGCGAGGCGGCGCTGGTCGACGGCGTGGAGGTCGTGCCGCTGGAGAACCTCTCCCAGGTCGCCCGCCTGGCTGCCGGAGAGTGGACGCCCGAGCGTCCATCGGCCCTCTCGCTCTGCTCGCGGCAGGCCGATGCGCCGGATCTCGCCGATCTGCGCGGCCAGGCCCACCTCCGATACGCGCTCGAGGTCGCGGCCGCGGGCGGGCACAGCCTGCTGATGATCGGGCCGCCCGGCGCCGGCAAGTCGCTCGCGGCGTCTCGCCTGCCGTCGATCCTGCCGCCGCTGGCCCCCGAGGAGGCGCTGGAGGTCGCGCGGATCGCCAGCGCCTGCGGCCGGCTCGGCGAGGGCTTTCCCGGCGGCAGGCCGTTCCGTGCGCCGCACCACACGGTCAGTCCCGCCGGTCTCGTCGGCGGGGCCAACCTGTCCGCGCCCGGAGAGCTCACCCTCGCTCATCGCGGCGTCCTCTTTCTCGACGAGCTCTGCGAGTTCCGCCGCGATGCGCTCGAGGCGCTGCGAAGCCCGCTGGAGACCGGGCGGGTCGCGATCGTCCGCGCCGGGGGCGCCCGCCAGCTGCCCTGTCGGGCGATGCTGGTCGCCGCCTCCAACCCCTGTCCCTGCGGGCGCGGCGAGGCCGACCCCGAGTGCAGCTGCGCGCCGCTCGCCGTGCGCCGCTACCAGGGCCGGCTCAGCGGCGCGCTCGCCGATCGCCTCGATCTGCTCGTCGCGATCCGCCAGCCGAGCGCGGCTGAGATCGGCGGGCCCCCGGGGGAGTCCTCGGCCGCCGTGCGCGAGCGCGTGACCGCGGCGCGCGAGCGCCAGGAACGCCGGCTCGGCGGCGGACGCTGCAACGCCGAGATGAGCCCGGCGGAGGCGCGCGAAGGCACCCTGGACGAGCCCGCGGCTGCTCTGCTCGCGGACACCTACAGGCGCCACCGGCTCAGCGGTCGCGCCCACGACCGGGTGCTGCGCCTGGCGCGGACGATCGCCGACCTGGCCGGGGCCGAGCGGATCGACCGCGAGCACGTCGCGCAGGCGCTCCAGCTGCGAAGGAGGGACCGTGATTAGCCAGGTCAAACCCGAGGCCTGCCCCGAGTGCCTGCGCCGCGCCTGGCTGCTCGCCCACCTGGCCCCCTACATCGAGAAGATCGCCACCGGCTCGCCCGGCCGGCGCTCGCCCGAACTGTTGCGGCTCGGCAACCAGGATCTCGCCGCGGCGACGGCGCCGCGCGTCGCCGACCAGGTGCTGAGCCAGATCGCGGCCCTGCCCGAGCGTGAGCTGCGCGAGCGGATCGAGGCGGCATACGGCTGGGCCTGCTGCCGGCACGACCCGCTCTTTCCGGCCGGGCTGGGGGACGCGGCCGACGCCCCCTGGGCGCTGATCGGCAGGGGGGACCCGGCGCTGCTGTTGCAGCTGACGCCGGAGCAGGCGGTCACCGTGGTCGGCGCCCGCCGTGCCAGCACCTACGGGCGCGAGGTCGCGCGCGAGCTCGCCCGCGAGCTGGCGCGAGCCGGGCTGATCGTCGTCAGCGGCCTCGCCTTCGGCATCGACGCCTGCGCCCACCGGGGAGCGCTCGAAGCCGGGACGACGGTCGCCGTGCTCGGCTGCGGCGCCGACGTCGCCTACCCGGCCGCGCACCGCTCGCTCTGGCGCCGCATCGGCGAGAGCGGCCTGGTGCTCTCCGAGCTGCCGCCCGGCTGCGGCGCCTGGCGCTGGAGCTTCCCGGCTCGCAACCGGATCATGGCCGCCCTCGCGGGCATGACGGTCGTGGTCGAGGCGGCCGAGCGCTCGGGCTCGCTGATCACCGCCGACCTCGCCGCCGACCTGGGCCGCGACATCGGCGCCGTCCCCGGGCCGGTCGGCTCGCGCCTCTCCGTCGCCCCCAACAACCTGCTCGCCGGCGGCGCCTGCCTCGTGCGCGACGCCCAGGACGTGCTCGACGCGATGCTCGGCCCCGGCGCCCGCACGGTCGAGCGCTCCGGACCGCCGCTCGATCGTGACCAGGCCGCGGTCCTGGAGGCGCTGGAGCTGGGCGCGGAGACCTGCGACGCCGTCGCCGCCGAGCTCACGCTGCCCGCTGCCGCGGTCGCATCGGCGCTCTCCGACCTCGAGTCGATGGGCTACGTCAGCTGCTCCCTCGTCGGCGTCTACACGCGCACGTCCCTGCAACCGCAACCTCGACTGGAGGTCGATTAAAGTGTTCATGCCCAATGACCATGGTAATCTCGAGATCGTGAAAACGATGCCAGCAGGAGAGTTCAAGCAGACGTGCCTGAAGGTGCTCGACGAGGTCGGCGCCTCGGGCGAGCCGGTCGTGATCACCAAGCGCGGCAAACCGGTCGCCCAGCTCGTACCGGTGGGGCCGGAGCGCCCGCAGGATTGGGCCGGGGCGATGCGCGACCAAGGCGAAGTGAACGGAGATCTCGTCGCGCCGGCAGCCGCCCCCGGCGACTGGGCCGTTCTCGCCGAGTGAGACTCCTGCTTGACACGCATGTCTGGCTCTGGCGCCTGCTTGACCCGGGCCGGGTCTCGACCGCCGCCGAGCAGGCGATCGCCGACAGGGAGAACGAACTGTTCCTCTCGCCGATCTCGACCTGGGAGGCGCTGATCCTCGCCCGCACGGGCCGTATCTCGCTGCGGCCGTCACCCAGCGAGTGGGTGCTCGACGCGCTGCGGCGCTCGGCGCTCCTTGCAGCACTCGTCGATCACGGCATCGCGATGCGCAGTGAGACGCTCGAGGGGTTTGCTTCCGAGGACCCGGCCGACCGCTTCCTCGTCGCCACGGCGCTCGAGCGCGATCTGACGATCGTCACGGCGGATGGCGCGATGCATGACTTCGAGCCTGTGGCGACCTTCTGGTAGCCGCGGGCCATGTCTGGGCTGACCAACCTGTGAGCGACGACCGGATCCGCACCGCTCTATCGATCGCCGGCTCCGATTCAGGCGGCGGCGCCGGCATCCAGGCCGACCTGAAGACGTTTGCGCGCTGCGGGGTGCACGGAATGACCGCGATCACGGCGATCACGGCGCAGAACACGGTCGGGGTCGAGGCGGTCGAGGGGGTGTCCCCGGAGGCGATCGTCGCCCAAGTCGGGGCAGTTGCCGACGACATCGGCGTCGATGCGGTCAAGATCGGCATGCTCGGTACCGCCGAAACGGTCGAGGCGGTCGTCCAGGCGCTCGACCTCGTTGGCGAGGCGCCGGTTGTGATCGACCCGGTGATGGTCGCCGAGAGCGGCGCGGTCCTGCTCGATGAGGCGGCGCGGACGGCGCTGGTCGAGCGGTTGCTGCCGCTGGCGACCGTCGTCACGCCGAACATTCCCGAGGCCCGGGCCCTGACCGGCGCCGGCGAGCGCGATTCCCAGGAGGACCTCGCCCGCGAGGTCCTTGCTTTGGGGCCGGAGGCCGTCGTCGTCACCGGCGGCCACAGCGAGCAGCTGGTCGATCTCTACTTCGACGGCTCCGACGCCGAGCGAATCGAGGGGGAGCGCCACCCCGACGGCGCCGCGCACGGCTCCGGCTGCACGCAGTCCTCGGCGCTGGCGGCGTTTCTCGCCAGGGGGGCCTCGCCGCTGGAGGCCGCACGGCGGGCGCGCGAGGTCGCCTCCGAGGCAGTCGCCAACGGCCTGCGCGAGATCGGCTCCGGCCCGGGCCCGGTCGATGTCTTCGGACTCGCCTCGGGCCCGCCCCGGTAGATTTCCGGCGATGGGCACGAACGGCGCCACCTCGACCAGGCTTCCCCGGCCGCGCTCCAGCACGGTCTTCGACGGACCCGACCGCGCCCACGCGCGCGCCTACATGAAGGGGATCGGGTTCGACGACGACGCGCTCAGCCGGCCGACGATCGGCATCGCCAACACCTGGACCGAGGCGATGCCCTGCAACTTCCACCTGCGCGGCCTCGCCGAGCACGTCAAAGAGGGCGTGCGGGCCGCCGGCGGCACGCCGATGGAGTTCAACACGGTTGCCGTCTCCGACGGGATCACGATGGGCACCCAGGGGATGAAGGCCTCGCTGATCAGTCGCGAGGTGATCGCCGACTCGATCGAGCTGATGGCGCGCGGCTACCAGTTCGACGCGATCGTCGTCCTCTGCGCCTGCGACAAGACGATCCCGGGCGGGGCGATGGCGATGGCGAGGCTCGACGTGCCCTCCGTCCTGCTCTACGGCGGCTCGATCGCCCCCGGGCACTGGCACGGCCGCGACGTGACGATCCTCGACATCTTCGAGGCGATCGGCGCGCACGCCGCCGGCGACATGAGCGACGAGGAACTGAACGAGCTCGAGGGCGTCGCCAGCCCGGGGGCCGGCGCCTGCGGCGGCCAGTTCACGGCCAACACGATGGCCTGCGCGTTCGAGGCGCTCGGGGTCAGCCCCGGCGGCTCGGCGATGGTGCCCGCCGAAGACGATGAGAAGGGCAGCGTCGCCGAGAAGATCGGCGAGCTGGTGATGCGCGTGCTCGCCGACGACCTGCGCCCGAGCCGCGTGATCACGCGCGACTCGCTCGAGAACGCGATCGCCTGCGTCTGCGCGACCGGCGGCTCGACCAACGGCGTCCTGCACCTGATCGCGCTCGCCCACGAGGCGGGGATCGAGCTGACGATGGACGACTTCGAGCGGATCTCGCGCGAGACGCCGCTGCTCGCCGACCTCAAGCCCGGTGGGCGCTTCGTCGCAACCGACCTCTACCGGGCCGGCGGCGTGCCGCTGGTTCTCCAGCGCCTCGCCGAAGCGGGCAAGCTGCACGGCGACGCGATCACGGTCAGCGGCCGCACGATCGGCGAAGAGGCCGAGGCCGCGACCGAGGCCGACGGCCAGGAGGTGGTGCGGCCGCTCGCCGATCCGGTCAAGAGCGAAGGCGGCCTGGCGATCCTGCGCGGCAACCTCGCCCCGGAAGGCGCCGTGGTCAAGCTCGCCGGCACCGAGCGCAAGCGCCAGGTCGGCCCGGCGCGCGTGTTCGAGTCCGAAGAGGAATGCTTCCGCGCGGTCAAGGACCAGGCGCTGAGCCCGGGCGACATCGTCGTGATCCGCAACGAGGGCCCCGCCGGCGGCCCGGGGATGCGCGAGATGCTCCAGGTGACGGCGGCGATCGTCGGCGAGGGCCTCGGCGAGCAGGTTGCGCTGCTGACCGACGGGCGCTTCTCCGGCGCCACGCGCGGGCTGATGGTCGGCCACGTCGCGCCCGAGGCGGTCAAGGGCGGCCCGATCGCGGCGATCCGCGAGGGCGACGAGATCACCCTCGACGTCGACGCCCGGCGCCTCGACGTGGCGCTCTCCGACGAGGAGATCGCAGAGCGCGTCGCCGCCTACGAGCCGCCGCCGCCACTCTTCGAGCGCGGCGTGATGGCCAAGTACGCCGCCACCGTCTCCTCGGCCTCCGCGGGCGCGATCACCTGACGCGCGCCCCGCCGAGCCGTCGCCAGAGCGGCGGTGGCGGCCGGCAGTCGCGCCTGTAGGCGCGCCAGTCCCAATCGACGAGGAATCGCTCCGCCGCCTCTTCGCCGCTCCGCTGTAGCCCTGCGCGCTTCTGCGGCGGCGCATCGAACTCGACGATGCCGACGTCGCTCGTGTCGACCCGGATCGTCCGCCGTTTCACACAGGGACGATCGAGGTAGGTCTGGTCGTGACCGACCAGCGCGGTGGCGGTCACCTGCTCGAGCACGCGCACGGGCGGCAACCCGGAGAGCGTGGGCGGTATTCCTGGGAACAGTTTGTCGATCGACGCGGGCAGGTCGGGAATGACCTTGACGCCGAAGGTCGGCCAGCGCGGCCTGGCGCGGTCGGTGCGGTCGAAGATCGCGATCGGGAAGTTGGACAGGACGCCGCCGTCGACCAGGGTCAGCTTCTCGCCGGTCAGCTCGTTCTCTGTGACGACAGGCTTGAAGAAGAACGGGATCGAGATCGAGGCTCGGACGGCGTCGGCGACGCTCTCCTCGTCGGGGTCTCTGCCGAGCTTCTCCTCGTAGTCCCAGGGCAGACGCAGCAGGCGCCCGCGGCTGATGTCGGTCGCCGTCACGACGAGGCTGTACCGCTGGGAGCGGGCGAGCGGCGGGTCGCCCGGCCTCCTGGCCTGCCGAAGCTGCCCGAAGGTCGTCGCGTTCAGCCGAGCCAGCTCCGTTTGCAGGAATTCGTGGATGTAGTCGCCCTCATAGGCGCCGGCGCGGCGCAGCAGCGAGAGGCCCTCGCCAAGCACCGGGACTCGAGGGGACGCCAGGTCCGGCACGCGCGAGTAGTCGAGCCGGCCCATGATCTCGGCCAGTTTTCGCTCGTCGGCCCCCGCCGCGACGAAGGCGGCGACGATCGCCCCCGCCGAGGTTCCTCCGACCCGCTGGAACTCGTATCCCGCGCGCAGCAGATGCAGCACCGCGCCGGCCAGTCCGATGCCCTTCACGCCACCGCCCTCGAGGACCAGATCGGCGTTCGGCATGACCCCGTCCCTCGTCAGCCGGAGACGAACTCGTCCAGCAGCTGGTTGAAGCGGGCCGGCCGCTCCATCTGCGGCACGTGGCCGGTGCGCTCGAACAGCTCCAGGCGAGAGTCGGGGATAAGGCGGTGGTAGCCGATCGCCGCCTCGACCGGGACGACCTGGTCGAGCAGCCCCCACACGACCAGCGTCGGAATCTCGATCTCGGTCAGCCGGTGGCGCGTGTCGTAGCCGCCGATCGCGCGGATCGCGTCGGCGAAGCCGGGCGCCCTCACGCCGGGCTCCATCTGCTCGCGCAGCAGCTCGGGCCGGACCCGGTTCGGGTAGTGGAAGATGCGGCCGAAGGCGAACTCGCGGCCCTTCGGGCGGTTGACCCAGAGCCGCCGCGGACCGCCCATGAAGGCCATCCCGGCTTCGAACAGGCTGACCGCCGCTTCGCGTTTCCGTCCCAACGACTCGGCGAAGCTGATCCCGGCGGCGGAGACGAGCACAAGCTTGTCGAAGCGGTCGGGCTGCTCGATCGCGGCCTCCGTGGAGACGAAGCCGCCCATCGAGTTGCCGACCAGCGCCGCGACCCGCTCGATCCCGAGCTTCTCGCAGAAGTCGTGGATCAGGCGGCCGTAGGCGGGCATCTCGATCGGCCAGGAGGGCAGCGGGCTGTCGCCGAAGCCGGGCAGGTCGAGGGCGATCGCGCGGTGGCTGCGCCCGAAGTGGGGGAGGTTCTCGAGCCAGTTGCGCCAGCAGCCGCCGAGGCCATGGACGAAGAGGATCGGCTCGCCCTCGCCGATCTCGGCGTAGTTGACCTCGGCGCCCGGCAACCGCACCCGGTGCAGGTGCTCGCGCCAGTCGATCTTCAGCCACTCGGGGTCGAGATCGCCGTAGTCGCTGGCCGGAAAGTTCACCGACCCACTCATCACAGCCTCAGGCATGGCGAGAATCCTAGCCGTTGACCTGTGAAGCAGTGGTTCCCGGTGCACCGCGCGTCAACGCGGTGCACCGGGATCCGCTACGACGTCTCAGTGAATCTGGATGTTGCCGCCGCTCAGGGTCTCACCGAACCCGGCTTTGTATCCGCCGGCAAGGGTGAGCTCGTAGCGGTCGTCGGTGCCCGGCTCGCCGGCGTCGACGAGGCGCAGACGGAAGCGCTGCAGGCTCCCGTCCACCTGCACCTGGCCCCATATGAACGCCACATCGCCTTCGATCCAAATTGCCTCGATCATCGACGTGTGGAGCTCGAGCCCAGAGGGTCGATGGTCGTTGTACTGCAGGTTGCCGGTTGGTCCGTCGGGCTTGGTCATGAACACGAAGCCGCTGGTCGCGAACTCGTCCGGTAGATCGATTTTCACGCCGCCAGTCACCGTGCCGGGCGTGCTTTCTGTGAACAGGTCGATCGGCACTTCGGTCGTTTCGCACTCGCTGACGACGATTTCCTTGACGATCGCGAAGTGCCCTTCGATCGGCACTGCATCGGGGTCGGTGGTGAAGACCCCTTCCGGCAGGAAGGCGACCACGCGATAGGTGCCCGGCAGCAGTTCGCCGAACGTGGGCGTCCCGGTCTCGGTTCGCGGCAGGCTCGGTTCGTTTTCGAGGATGCCCGGCACCGAGACCTCTTCCAGGCGCACTTTCATCGGCACCGGTTCGCCGGTCGATGTGTCCACCGGCGCGATCGAGGCGCCACCCAGGCAGACGTTGCCGAAATCGGCGTGTTCAACGACCTGACCGCTGATCACGGTGTAGGTGTGCGTTCCCGGGTTCAGCGGGTTGGTCTGGCGCCAGCCTTTCTGCTGCTGCTCGCTGACCGTGTAGGTGCCGGGACGGACGCTGAACGAGAACGCTCCTTCGCCGTCCGTGACCCGGTTTTCGCCATTGGAGAGGGGAATAGTCCATTCCCCGAGCCCACTCTCGAGCGGATCCCATTTGCCGTTCACGTTCGAGTCGTCGAACTTGTGCCCGGCGATCGTCGCCGGCCGGTAGTTGCCGAAGTCGCGCCCGGAGTACGTTTTGTCTTCGGCGCCGAACGGGACTTCAAACGAGCCGGGCGTCTGGCTCGCAACCCAGCCTGGTTTGAGAACCTCTTCGACTTTAAAGGTGCCGGCACCGATCTGCGGATTTTTGTTTACGTTGAGATGGAAGGAATAACCTCCACCGCTGCCGGTGGTCGTAGTTGCGACGACGTTCCCCGCGTGGCGCAGCTTGATGGTCCAACCAGAAAGGCCAGGCTCGCCGGCATCCCGTTTGCCGTTGCCGTTCAGATCCTCGTACTTGACCCCGGTGATCGTCGGTATCGGTCCGGCGCCACCGTTGCTGAAGTTGCCGCAGACCGTTGCGATGAACGCGCCTTTCCAGTAGAGCACCGTGATCGGGCCCTCTTTGATCGCGTGGCTAACGGGGGCGAAGTCGTAGTAGCCGGTCGGGCAGGGTTCAGGATGCGCGTATTCGACGCACCCGGACCATTCCCGGGGGCCGAGTTCTAGCTTCCGCTTGGGCGCCCAGGTGAGGAAGTTGGCATCGAAGCCCCTCTCATTGTTCTCGAAATAGCCGGCGAGCAGGGGTTGAACGAATTTCGTCCGCGAGATTTCGGCCCCTTTCCCGGGGTCGTAGATGAACGTGTTGCGCCCCGGTACGTAGGTGCTTTCTCGCATCGCGGTCTCGTTTGTCCACGCTTCCGCCATCGCCGAGCTGGCCAAGGCCAGCAAACCGATTGCAGCAACCACCGTGGGTATGAGACTGAGCAAGGTTCTGCGGAGCGCCTGCGAATTCGCACGCTTCATGTTCTCCCTCCCTGGTCGATTTGACACCGATCACTGCACTATTCCGAATGTCTAGTAGAAAACAGCGTGGTACTCCAGAAAAAACAAAGAACTAGGCATAATTCATCCTTCTTTTTCGGGAACCAGCTGGCGGCAAAACCCATATGACTCCCCGGCTCGGCGAGGCAGGGGTGGTGCGCCGGGTCGGTTGCCTGTGGAGCCCCGTACGAATAGGGAGAACCAAGTGCGACGAGATCGCCGCCAAGCCGAACCCCGACGCGCAGTGCGGGACGGGCGCCGGCTCCGGCGCGTTCGGCTACCTCGGCAAAGGCTCCAGCCTCGCCGGCGGCGCCGACGGCTACCAGACCGGCCTCAATAACTCCGCCGTCTGCGGCAATCGTCCGTAGGACCCCGACCGCAGGGACAGGGGGGCGGCTAGGAGGTGGTCGCCCTCGTCACGCGTAGCCCATCCGTTCGAGGATCGGGATCTCGCGAATCTGCGGCGGCTGAAGGTGGTCCCAGAGGATGCCGCGCGGGCGTTCGTACTGGCGCTCGACCTCGATCACCGCACGCGGGGTCGCGATCAGGTCGATCGGGAGGTCGTGGGAGATCACCGGCAGGTGGCGCCGCAGGATCTGGATCGGGTGCACGGTGGTGGCGATCGTCGTGTGGCCGTCGATCTTGCCGGCGTCGATCAGGATCCCGTACTCGAGGTCGTTGTAACCGCCGCCCTTGCCGATCCGGGCGCCGCTGAGGTTGACGGCGACCGAGCCGGTGAGGACGAAGTCGATCGCGGGAAGGTCGTCGAGGGCGACGACGCGGCCGTGCTTGAGCGCGCCCTTGATCGTCGCGGCCTCTTTGATCGCCGCTTTCGAGAGCCGTTTCGGGTCGAGCACGCGGAACGGGTGGGGGTCGCGCAGGCGCGGCACTGCCATCAGCAGGGTCTTGCCTTCCTCCAGCGCCATGCGGCGGGCGTGGGTCTGCGGCGAGTCGGGATTGGCCTTGATCGCCCGGGCTCGCTTCCAGAGCCGGTTGCCGGCGAGCTTCTCGGCGGCCAGGCGGGCGCCCGCGAAGTTGGGAATCCGGCCTTCGGCGCCGGGAAAGCGCGAGACGCCCTCCCTGTCCATTGCCTTCCAAACTTCCTTGCGGATCTCATCCTTCGAGCGCACGGAACCGAAACATATCCGTGGAGCGACCGATGCGTGTGCCTAAACTTTTCCAAATGGGGCGTAAGAGCAAAATCGCGTTGATTGCGGGCGTTCTCCTGCTCGTCGTGCTGGTCGGGGTCGCCTACGCCTACGACAGCTCGCAGGACGACAAGATCGCCGACGGCGTGACGATCGGCGGCGTCGACGTCGGCGGCATGAACGAAGCCGAAGCCAAGCGCGCCGTGCGCCGTCAGCTGCTGGCCCCGCTGCGCCACTCGCTGCGGGTCTCCTACGACGGCGAGAGCTGGACGCTCGACGGCAAGAGCCTGCGCCTGCACGCCGATCTCGATCGCGCCGTCGGCGACGCTCTCGACGCGAGCCGCGAAGGTGGGCTGCCGGGGCGCATCGTCCGCTATGTGAGCGGCGGCGAAGTCGACAAGAGCGTCTCCGCCGACGTCACCTACTCGCAGCCCGCGGTCAACCGCTTCGTGCGCCGCGTCGCCGACGCGATCGACCGCGAACCGCAGAACGCCGATGTGAGCGCGAGCGGCGACTCGCTCGAAGTCACCCCGGCCGTCTACGGGCGCAAGCTGCGCGACAACCTGCTCACCCGCCGGCTGCGCGCGGCGGTGCTCAACGCCTCCGCCAACCACACGATCGCGGCTCGCGTGCACTCGACCAAGCCGGAAGTGACCGGCAAGGAAGTCGCGGCCGAGTACCCGTCCTACCTGACCCTCGACCGTGCCAACTTCACCCTGCGCCTCTGGGAACACCTGAAGCTGGCGAAGACCTACACGGTCGCCGTCGGCCAGGAAGGCCTGGAAACGCCGGAAGGGCTCTACGACATCGCCGAAAAGGAAGAAAACCCGACCTGGCACGTGCCGGAATCCGACTGGGCCGGCTCGCTGGCGGGCCAGGACATCCCGCCCGGCCCCTCGAACCCGATCAAGGCGCGCTGGATGGGGATCTTCGAAGGCGCCGGCATCCACGGCACCGAAGAGACCTCCTCGCTCGGCACCGCCGCCTCGCACGGTTGCGTGCGGATGTCGATCCCCGATGTGGAAGAACTCTACGACCGCGTCGAAGTCGGCACCCCCATCTACATCGGCTGACCCACCCCTCCCGACCGCGGTAGAGGTTTGCCTCGCATAGCGGTGAAAAGCTCGACCGCGGGGTGGAAGGCCAAGCGCAATCGGCGGCGAATTCCTTTCGGGATGGACTGGGACGAGGCTCTGGCCGGATACGACCGCGATCTGCGCGCGCGCAGCATGGCCGAGCGCACGCGGCGCGCCTACGGGGTCGACCTCGGGCAGTTCGTCGCCTGGGCGCGGCAGCGTGGGCTCGAGCCCGGCAAGGTTCGCCACCGCGATGTGCGGCGCTACGCCGCCGGTCTCTCGGCCGAGGGCGCCGCGGCGGCGACGACGGCGCGCAAGCTGGCCGCCGTGCGCGGCCTCTTCGACTTCCTCGTGCGCACCGAGCGCATCGGCCAGAACCCCGCCGACCTCGTCTCCAGCCCGAAGCGGGAGGAGAAGCTGCCGCGGGTGCTGAGCAGCGAGCAGGTGCGAGCGCTGCTCGAGCGGATTCCGGCCCGCACGCCGCTGGAGCTGCGCGACCGGGCGATGCTCGAGCTGGCCTACTCCTGCGGTCTGCGCTGCGAGGAGATCGTCAACCTCGACCGCCGTTCCTTCGACTTCGAGACCGAGCAGCTGCGGGTGCTCGGCAAGGGCTCCAAGGAGCGGCTGCTGCCGGTCGGCGAGCCGGCGCAGCGGGCGTTGCGCCGCTACCTGGAGCGCGGCCGTCACGTGCTTGCGACCGACCCGCGCGAGCAGGCGCTGTTCCTCTCCAAGAGCGGCCGCCGCCTCTCCGGCTCCGACGTCACCCGGCGCCTCGGGCTCTGGGTGCGGGAGGCGGCGCTGGCCGCCGGCGTCTCGCCGCACTCGCTGCGCCACAGCTTCGCCACCCACCTGCTCGAGGGCGGGGCGGACCTGCGCACGATCCAGGATCTGCTCGGTCACGCCTCGATCTCGACCACTCAGGTCTACACTCGTGTCGATGCGGCACGCCTGCGCGACGCCTACGCTGCGACCCACCCGCGCGCGTGATGCCCAAACGATGCCCCGCCAGCCATAGAATCGAGCGCACTCGATGGAAGCAGGCGTAAAAGAGGTCGAGCTACGGGACTTGTGGCGCCGTTACAAGGAGGACGGCGACAGGGCCGCGCGCGAGCGCCTCGTCGTCGCCTACTCGCCGCTGGTCAAATTCGTCGCCGGCCGGCTCGGCGCCGGCCTCCCGTCCCACGTCGAGGACGCGGACCTGATCTCCTACGGCCTGATGGGGCTGATCGGGGCGATCGAACGCTTCGAGCCCGAGCGCGGGATCAAATTCGAGACCTTCGCGATGACGCGGATCCGCGGCGCGATCATCGACGAGCTGCGCTCGCTCGACTGGGTGCCGCGCTCGGTGCGCGCCCGGGCGCGGGAAATCGAGGCGGCCCAGTCGAAGCTCGAGCACGAGCTCCAGCGGGCGCCGACCGAGGCCGAGCTGGCGGCCAAGGTCGGACTCAGCGAGGAGGAGCTACAGACCGCGCTGCTGGAGATCGCCAACTCCTCGATCTACGCGCTCGACGAGCTCTGGAGCATCTCCGACTCCTCCGGCGACTCGGTCTCCCTGCTCGACACGATCTCCGATCCGCGCGCCGAAGACCCGCAGGAATCGCTCGCCAGCAGCGAGGTCAAGGACCGCCTCACCGAGTCGATCGGCTCGCTGCCCGAGCGCGAGCAGCTGGTCGTCGCGCTCTACTACTACGAGAGCCTCACGCTGCGCGAGATCGGCGAGGTTCTCGGCGTCACCGAGTCGCGCGTCTCGCAGCTGCACACGAAGGCGGTCATGCGGCTCAAGTCCTCTTTACAGGAGGCATAGTCGCGGGCTAGTCTCGTGGCATGCCGCACAAGGCCGCGGACCGGATTCGCAACGTCGCCCTGATCGGGCACCGGGGCTGCGGCAAGACGAGCCTGCACGAGGCGCTGCTGTTCGAGGCGGGCGCGACGCGGCGGCTCGGCAGGGTCGCCGACGGCAACACGGTCTCCGACGCCGAGCCCGACGAGCAGGAGCGCGAGATGTCGATCGGCGCCGCGGTCGCCGGCTTCGAGTACGGCGAGCGCGAGATCAACCTGATCGACACGCCGGGGGAGCCGAGCTTCGTCGCCGACGCGGCCGCGGCGCTGCGCGTCGCCGACGCCGCGGTGGTCGTGGTCAACGGCGTCGCCGAGGTCGAGGTGCAGACCGAGCGGCTCTGGCGCCGCGCCGATGACGAGGGCCTGGCGCGGCTCGTCTTCGTCAACATGCTCGACCGCGAGCGGGCCGACTTCTTCGCCGCGCTCGACTCGCTCAAGGCGGCCTTCGGGCCGCACGTGGTCGCCACCGAGATCCCGATCGGAGCCGAGCAGGAGGTTCGCGGCGTGATCGACCTGATCGACCTCGAGGCATTCGTCTACGAGGGCGACGGGCGGGGCAACGCGAGCCGGGTCGAGATCCCGGACGAGCTCCGCGCCCAGGCCGAGGAGCACCGCGAGAAGCTGATGGACGAGGTGGCGGAGAACTCCGACGAGCTGATGGAGCGCTACCTCGACGGCGAGCGGATCGACCACGCCGAGATCGTCGCGGTGCTCAAGCAGGGCGTCACCGAAGGCCGGATCTTCCCGGTCACCTGCGGGGTCGCGACGCGCAACCTCGGCGCCAACAGGCTGCTCGAGGCGCTGGTCGAGGATCTGCCCTCGCCGGCGATGCGCGGGCCGCTCGCGGCGAGCGGGGAGGGGGGAGAGGCGATCGAGGTGGCGGCCGACGAGGAGGGACCGCTCGTCGCCTACGTCTTCAAGACCCGCGCCGACCCCTACGCCGGCAGGATCAGCATGCTGCGCGTCCTCCGCGGCACGCTGCGTTCGGACACCCACGTCGGCAACGCGACCAGGCGCGCGAAGGAGCGCGTCGGCCAGCTCGGGCGGCCGCTGGGCGGCGAGCTGACGCCCGTGGAGGAGCTGGGCGCGGGCGAGATCGGCGCGGTGGCGAAGCTGAAGCAGACCCAGGCCGGCGACGTGCTCTGCGAGCGCCAGGCCGAGATCGCCTTCCCGCCCCTGGACCTGCCGGCGCCGGTGATGGCCTTCGCCTTCGAGCCGAAGACGAAGGGCGACGAGGAGAAGGCAGCGACGGCGGTGCGGCGGCTGGGCGAGGAAGACCCGACGCTCGACGTGCACCGTGACGCGCAGACGGGCGAGCAGATCGTCGCCGGGCTGACCCAGGTCCACGTCGAGGTGATCGTCGAGCGGATGAAGCGCCGCTTCGGCGCCGAGATCGAGCTGCACCCGCCGCGCGTCCCCTACCAGGAGACGATCCGCCGCCCGGCCGAGGCCCACGCCCGCTACAGGAAGCAGTCCGGCGGGCGCGGTCAGTTCGCCGACTGCCGGATCGAGATCGAGCCGGGCGAGGACGGCTCCGGGCTCGAGTTCGTCGACCTGATCAAGGGCGCGGCGATTCCCGGCGGCTTCATTCCCGCGGTCGAGAAGGGCGTGGAGGAGGCGATGCGCCACGGCACCGTCGCCGGCTATCCGGTCAGGGACGTGCGGGTGCGCCTGGTCGACGGCAAACACCACGACGTCGACTCCTCGGAGATGGCCTTCAAGGTCGCCGGTTCGATGGCCTTCCGCGAGGCGATGGAGGCGGCCGACCCGGTGCTGCTGGAGCCGATCGTGCGGCTCACGGTCGTCTGTCCCGAGGACGTCGTCGGCGAGCTGATCGGCGACCTCAACTCGCGCCGCGGCCACCCGCTCGGCATGGAGCCGAAGGGCGGCGCGACCGAGGTGCGGGCCGAGCTGCCGATGGCGGAGGTGCTCGACTACGCGCCGGACCTGCGCTCGATCAGCGGCGGCCGGGCCGAGTTCACGGTCGAGTTCGACCGCTATGAGCCGGTCCCGGCGCAGCTCGCCGACAGGGTCGTTGCAGAAGCGCGCCAGGGCGCGGCCGCCGCGGCGTAGGGGTTTCGGCCATTGCTAACTTGACGAGGTGAGTCGTGACGAGACCTGCGCGGTCTGCGGTCGCACGATCCTGGCCGGAGAGCGCACCCGCAGCTACATGAGCCCACGCGAGGGGCCGATGCGCGTCTGCGAGCTCTGTCGCGGCCGCGCCGAGCGGCTCGGCTGGGTCGATCCGGCGGCGCCGGGCGCCAACGTCGGCCGCCGCCCCGAGCCGGAGCCGGGCGAGTCGCCGCGCAGCCGGCTGGACCGCGCGGTCGAGCGCTTCAACGCCAGCGAGGCGGCGCGCACCGTCGCCGGCCTCACACGGACCCTCGGCGACCCGCGGGTCTCGATCGGAGCGGCGTCTGGTTCGCCCAGCGAGGTGCGGGTCACCGTCGCCTGGGATCTCTGCTGGTATCAGTGGGGCGTCGATCTCGGCGACGAGCTGCGCGCCGTGTTCCAGCTCGGCCGCGGCGACGAGATCGAGCAGCTCGACGGGCCGGCCCGCGAGTGGAACGCCCACGCCGGGGAGGGCGGCCGGCTGGCGCTCGGTGTGCCCGCATGAAGCTGGTCGTCAACGTCGACGGAGGCGCCCGCGGCAATCCCGGACCGGCGGCGATCGGCGCCGTCGTGCAGAACGGCGACGGCGAGGTGCTGGAGGAGCGCGGCGAGCGGATCGGCACGGCGACCAACAACGTCGCCGAGTACAGGGCGCTGCTGCTCGGCATCGCGCGGGCGGCGGAGCTCGGCGCGAGCGAGATCGAGCTGATCGGCGATTCGGAGCTGATCGTGCGTCAGGTCAGGGGCGAGTACAAGGTCAAGGACGCGACGCTGCGCGAGCTGCACGGCGAGGTGAAGCGCGCCCTGCGGCCCTTCGAGAGCTGGTCGATCCGCCACGTGCGCCGCGCGCAGAACGCCGAGGCCGACCGCCTCGTCAACGCGGCGCTCGACGGCGGCTGAACCACCGCTGCGGGAAATTCGCCTGTTTTCGCCCGTTCGCGCTGGGTAGCGGGAAAGCATGAGCTACCAGCGAAAAGCACTCATATCCGTCTCTGTCCTGCTCGCTTGGGTAGTGGCTCTGGCCGCTGTCGCCTCCGGCGCGAACAGCGCGAAGCAAGCCGAACGGATCCGCAAGGTCGCGCGGTCCGATCGCGGCGCCACGCACCTCGCGCGGGCGATCTTCGAAGGCAACGGCAGGCGCTTCGTGCGGGCGAAGTTCGTCACCGTGCCGCCCGGGGGCAACCCGGTCGCCGTCTCCACCAAGCGGATCGCGGGCTTCCCCCGCCGTGGCGGTTCCTTCGCGCTCCTCTCGACCGGTTGCGCGGGGTATGTCGCGACCAGAAACATCGACGGCGCGACCGGGTGCGCCGACGGCGGCGCCCGCGTCCGCGGCGCCCGCGACGTGACGATCTGGCGCATCCGCCTGCGCGTCCCGCGCGGCGCCAACTGCCTCTCCTTCCGCTTCAAGTTCCTCTCCGAGGAGTTCCCGGAGTGGGTCGGCACCGAATACAACGACGCGTTCATCGCCGAACTCGACCGCTCGCCCTCCTGGACGGCGTCCGACAACCGGACCCCGGTGATCGAAGCGCCGGACGACTTCGCGACGACCCGCGACGGCAACCTGATCAGCGTCAACGCGACGCGCAATGCGAGGGTCACCCGCGGCGCCGCGAAGGGGACGACCTACGACGCGGCGACCGGTAAGCTGCGCGCCTCGACCCGGGTGAGCCCGGGCGTGCACCTGCTCCACCTGTCGCTGTTCGACCAGGGCGACCGGCAGTTCGACTCGACCGTCTTCGTCGACCGGCTCACGGTCCGGCGCGCCGCGCGCTGCGTCTCCGGCGTCGTGCGGACCAGGTAGCTCCGCCGGGGCCGACCGCGACGAGGAAGAGCATCGCGATCAGCAGCGCGGGGGCGAGGGTGAGGCTGGGCACGACCTCACCCTCGCCGATCCCGGAGACGACGATCGCGCCGACCATGTTGGCGGCGAGCGCCAGCGCCGCCGGCCGGGTGAGCATCCCAGCCAGCAGCAGCAGCCCGCCGCCGATCTCGAGCAGCCCGATCAGGTAGACGAAGGCATCGGGGGCCGGTAGGCCGTAGCTCTCGAAGGAGGCGACCTCGTGCGAGTGGTCACTGAACTTGCCGATCCCGAAGATGACGAAGATCGCGCCGCTCAGCCAGCGGACAGGAGGTGCGAGCGAGTCGCGCGACATCGTGATCCAAAGATAGGCAGCGAATCCTTGCCGGAGTGTGAACTGCTCCGCTTGACTGCTGGAATGGCCTCCCCGGGCGCTCGACCTCCCCGCCGGTAGCACCGACCTTTTCCAGCGGCGATCCGTCACCCGGACCGGCGCTCGCTCGCCGACGCGCTGCGGCGCCTCTCGGAGGCCGGGATCCGACTCGACCGCGCCTCCGACCACGGCGTCAATGAGGCGCTGTACCTGAGCGACCCCGACGGGAACGGGCTCGAGCTCTACTGCGACCGCCCGCCCGAGCGGTGGCCGCGGGTTGTGCACGCGACGATGCCGCCGCTAGGATGCTGTCGCAAGTGGATCGACCGACCCGCAAGATCCTGCTCCTGGCTGTCTTCGCGATCGCGCTGGGGACCTTCGCGGTCGCCCTCGCGTCGGCGCAGCCCGCTGTTCGGACCTACGTCGCCAGCAACTGCGACAACGCGGCCTACAAGCCGCACCGGATCGTCCTCGCCTGCGGCGATGCCGGGCTGTTGGACACGAGGCTCCAGTGGACGCAGTGGGGGACGAAGAAGGCCCACGGCGCCGGCCTCGGCGTGCAGAAGGTCTGCAAGCCCAACTGCGCCGCCGGCAAGGTCGCCAAGGCGGCGATGAAACTGATCCTCTCGAGGCCGCGCCTTTGCCCCCAGGACAACAAGCGCCACTTCACCAAGGTCCACTACAAGTGGCTCCCCGCCGCCCCGGCCGGAGGCCCCGCCCGGGGCACGGTCCCCCTGCCCTGCGCCCTCCTCGGCGGCTGAATGTAGAATCCGCCTCCGCGCGGCTGTAGCTCAGCTGGCTAGAGCGTCTGCTTGCCATGCAGAAGGTCGTGGGTTCGAATCCCATCAGCCGCTTTTTCGCGAATGCCCTGCACGTGGGCGGGTCGGTTTCGGCGCGGGAGCCCAGAACCGACTGGAACCACCCCGAAATATTGCCGTTATTCCAGGCACTACTGCGAATTAGTGCCTGAAACCGCCAGGATGCGCAGCGATTGGCGGCGATTCCGCCTTGCGTTCGCCCCGCAGCAGCGGTATTGGGCGGGCGGCGAGGTGCCCTGGCATCGTGGCCCAGGAGTTCGCCGTTGGGGCAGCATCGACGAGCTGGCCGACTATCCCTACCTGGAACGCGAGGGCGTCCTTGCCGCGCTCGAATACGCAACTGGCAGCCGCTCAAGGGCCCGAGCTGGCAGTGGTATCTCCAGCAGCGTGAAGCTGCTTCTCGGCGCGAACTTCTCGCCGAGGGAGCACAGCTGTCGCGCTTCGCGCGAAGCAGAAGCCCATATCCTCGCCAGGACCCCCTGGCGCCCCTCGCGGGGCCCGGGCAGCCACGGCCGGCTGGTCGAGCACGAGTACGAGCGCATGGGCGCCCTCACCTACCTCGATGCCTGGGACGTGCGCCGCGGTGGGGTGATCGGGCGCTCGGAGCCCAAGGGCGGGATCGAGGCTTTCGATCGCCTCGTCCACCAGGTGATGACAAAGGAGCCCTACGCCTCGGCGAGGCGCGTGTTCTGGGTCGTCGACAACGGCTCCGACCATCGCGGCCAACGCTCGATCGACCGGCTCCAGGGCCGCTGGCGCAACCTCGTCCTCGTCCACCTGCCGGTGCACGCCAGCTGGCTCAACCAGGTCGAGATCTATCACTCGATCATCCAACGCAAGGTGCTCGACCCCAACGACTTCGAGAGCACCGCCGAGCTCGCCCGCACCCTCAACGAGTTCGAGCGCCGCTACAACGAGATCGCCGAGCCGTTTGAGTGGAACTTCACCCGCCAGAAGCTCGCCGAGCTGATGGAGCGGCTCGCCGCCGCCGAGCCTCAGCTGTGCCTCGCCGCGTGACCAGGGGAAGTACAACCGCCGCTCGGGCGCGCGCATCCAACATTGACCACACCAGAGCGGGGTCAATGTCGGATGCGCATGCTCCAGGGCTCATTCGCGGCGGAACTTACGGCGGGGAGCACTAAGGGTGGACAAAAAGGTGCAAAACGGCCCCTTTCCAACCACTCGCATGCCTGGAGCCGCTAGCGTACCAGCTAGCTGGTACCATACGTCGCATGCATAAGACCACGGTCTACATCGACGACTCCCAGGCCGAGCGCCTGGGCCGGCTGGCGACCTCGAGCGGTCGCAGTCAGGCCGAGCTGATCCGGGAGGGTGTGGATCGGGTGCTCTCCGAGGCGCCTTCGCGGACCTTCCGCAGCATGGGGAAGGGGCGAAGCGGGGGCAACGTGAACCGGCGCTGGGGTGCCGATGAGCTCTATGCCAAGGCTCGGGGCGAACACCGTCGATGACCCTGATCGTCGACGCCGGCACGCTCTTCGCGCAGGCCGATGCCGACGACCCCGAGCACGAGGCGGTCGTCACTCTGTTTGAAGGCGAGAGGGGGCCGCTCGTCACCTCGCAGGTGGCGGTCGCCGAGGCCGACTATTTGATCCTCACCCGGCTCGGCGTCGACGTCGAGCTCGCTTTTCTCGACGACCTCGCGACGGGCACCTTCGTCGTCGATTGCCTCGATCGCAAAGAGCTGGGGGCGGCGCGCGACCTGGCGCGTCGCTACCGGGATCTCGAGCTGGGCCTTGCCGACGCCTCGCTCGCCGTGCTGGCTGACCGGCACAGGACCGATCGGATCGCTAGCTTCGACGAGCGCGCCTTCCGGACGATGGCGCCGTTGCGGGGCGACGCCTTTACGATCCTCCCCGCCGATCTGTAGCGATTCGGTGCGGGGGCGAACTGGAACCGCCCTCCTTGATTTCAGGCACTTCTGGCGAGAAGTGCCTGACTCGCTGCATATCGGTTCGTATCCGTGCATATCCGCGCCGAATACCCGGGATCTCGCCAATCACGAAAGCCCTGCAAATGACGTTTGAGTAAAGGCAGTCATTTGCTGATGACCCGTGTACTTGCCATGCAGAAGGTCGTGGGTTCGAATCCCATCAGCCGCCTTTTTGCGAATCCCCTGCACGTGGGCGGGTCGCTGTCCGCGCGGGCGCCTAGAACCGACTGGAACCACCCCCGCATATCGCCGGCACTCCAGGCACTCCTGCGAATTAGTGCCTGGAATCGCTGGCATGCGCGGCGATTGACGTCGATTGCGGCGTGGAGGCCCGCTACAGGACGCGCAGCTTCTCGACCGGCACGACCACAATCCGGTCAAGGATCGGTTCGGCTGGCAGCGAGGTCAACTCGACGATTACCTTGTCGCCGTCCAGTACGTCCGTGATGCCGCCTCGCGCGCCTGCGGGCGCTCCATCGACCGACTTGGTCAACTCGACCAGTCCACCGATGGAAATCTTATGCGTCGTTGCCATGGGCCTGATTGTACGGGGTGGGGTAGGCGGTGACCAGCCGTGGCGCCGCGCCTTCGGCCGCGTAGTGCCAAGCGCTGGTCACCCTCGCGGACCGCTCCCCGACGCGCAAGTCCATCACGACCCCACATGAGACGCCGCCCCCCTCGGGGATGCGAACCATTTGGATCGGCGCCTCGCGCACCGCCTCTTTGAGCGCCTGCCAGGCCTGCTCCCAGCTGTCGCTCTCGACGCGCAGGACGTGGACCCATTCCGGTCCGTGTCCCCGATCGGCCAGAATCCAATCCTCCCACTTCTCCGGGACGCACCAAGCATCCGCCGAGCGCGGCAGCGTCTCTCCAACTTTCGGTGGCCATTTCATGCGCGCGCACCTTACTGTCTTCGCTCGCTGACATCGCACTCGCGCAACGGCGCGTAGCCGCCCCCAGCGAAACGACACAACCGGGCGCGCTGTACCGGTCTCGACCCATTGACGACCCATTCGATCAACCGCACGATCGACTTCCAGCGGATGTTCGGGGTTGAGCGGAGGGGCCCTTGAAGTCGAGGCGGCCGCAACTGCCGTTGCTTCTGTAGCAAGCCGCATTCCGCTCTTGTTGGAGCGGTGTCGCACTTGGTACTGGTGGTTGCACTATTCCAAACGCAGCGGGTGATTGCGAAAGCGCCGTTCTCTATGAGATTATTTGTATCTCTAGCGAAATTGCTAGGAAACATTAGATATCGTTAGACTTGCGCCTCGGTGGATCCGCTTGAGAACCCATACGCGCCGGGGGCCGGCACCTTGCCGCCTGCTCTGGTGGGGCGCGAGCGTGAGGTCGAGCGGTTCTCGTATCTGCTCGGCCGGCTCTCGCGCGGGCGCAGCGAGAAGAGCCTGATCATCCACGGGCTGCGCGGGGTCGGCAAGACGGTGCTTCTCACCGAGTTCGCGTCGCGCGCCGAATCCGCGGGATGGAAGGCGCTCCGCCACGAGTGGCGTCGTGAGAGCGACTTTCGGGTCGTTATCGCTCGGCTCGTAGGCGCCACCCTCGCCGCCTACGAGCGGGGTGGTGCGGTCCGCCGGGCGCTGCGCCGAGCGCGCGGGGCGCTGGGATCGTTCACGACCACGATCGGCTCCGAGGGCCAGGTGAGCATGGGCTTTCAGTGGGAGCCGGAGCGAGGCCTCGCCGACAGCGGCGAGCTCGAGCAGGACCTCGGTGAGCTTCTCGCCGAGGTTGGGGCGCTTGCCGCCGAGAGCGACTCAGGCGCGCTCCTCCTGCTGGACGAGCTCCAGATCCTCGGGGAGCCCGAACTGGAGAGTTTGGTCGCGGCGATGCACCGGATGGCGCAGCAACAGCTGCCGGTGGGCCTCGTCGGTGCCGGCCTGCCGACCCTTCCCGGGCTGATCCTCGAGGCAAAGACCTATGCCGAGCGACTGTTTGGGTTCCCACGCCTCGGGCCGCTCGAGCCCGAGGCCGCAGAGCGTGCCCTACGGCTGCCGGCCGCCGAGCTCGGCGTCAACTACACCGCTGGGGCGATCGAGGCCATCCTCTCCGAGAGCGGCGGTTACCCCTACTTCCTACAGGAGTGGGGGAAGGCGGCTTGGAACGCGGCTGCCGACAAGCAGATCGACGAGGCGGCGATCGATGTGGCGGCCACCGAGGTCGCCGAGGAGCTAGACGAAGAGTTCTTCGGGCTCAGGGTGGGGCGGACCACCCCGGCGGAGCTTGAGCTCTGCCGGGCCCTGGCCAGCCTAGGGGAGGGACCGCAACCGATCCGCGAGGTGGCGCAGGGGATGGGGCGCGAGCCGAGAAGCCTTTCGCCGACTCGCGCGGCCCTGATCCGAAAGGGCCTGATCTACCCCGCGGAGCGCGGGCAGATCGCGTTCACCGTCCCGCACTTCGGACGCTACCTCGAGCGCACGCGAGCGAGATGAAGATGGAACCATCCCCGGGAGGGAAACCACGCCGGCAGCGACGGGATCTGGCTGAAGATCGGCAAGAAGGGATCCGGGATCGCCAGCGTCACCTACGCCGAGGCGCTCGAGCTGGCGCTCTGCTTCGGCTGGATCGACAGCCAGAAGCGTGGCTTCGACGAGCGCTTCTTCCTACAGCGCTTCACGCCGCGGCGACCGGGCGGCAAGTCCCCGACGACCTACAGCGGGAGCTCGATCGCAACGCGGCCGCCCGCGATTTCTTCGCCGAGCTCGACAGCGCCAACCGCTACGCGATCATCTACCGGCTCGAAGACGCGAAGAAGCCGGAGACCCGCGAGCGGCGCCTGCGCAAATTCGTCGCCATGCTCGAACGGGGCGAGAAGATCCACGGACGATCGAGGTCGCCTGTCGATTGAAACCGGACATCGCAACCCCGGCCGGCTCGAATAGACGTCGGCAGGAGGCCGGCGCTCTGAGAGGATCGTCCAGATGCTCCGCATCTCCAACCAAGAGCTCCAGGCGGCCATCGCCCAGCTCGACCAGGCGATCTACAACCACGAGCAGTGGCACAAGGGCCTGCTCCGGGTGCTGATCGGCGGGCTGCCGGCCGATTCCGCCGATCTGTCGCCCGACGCCTGCCGGCAGTGCCGCTTCGGCCGCTGGTACGAGAGCGAGGAGCCCGGGCCGCTCCGCGAGCATCCGGCCTTCCTCGCTCTCGGCGATGTCCACTGCCAGATGCACGAGAGCGCCGCGGGCCTGCTGCGGCGCTGCGAGGACGGTCTCGACCTGCCGATCGCCGAATACGACCAGTTCACCAACCTGCTCGACCGGATGCGCCTGGAGATCCAGTCGCTGCGCAGCGAGCTCCAGGAAGCGGCCCACAATCGCGATCCGCTCACCGGGGCCCGCAACCGGTCCGGCCTGCTCGCCGATCTGCGTGAGCAGCAGGCCCTGGTGCGGCGCGGCGTGCAGGGCTGCTCGCTGGCGATGGTCGACATCGACCGCTTCAAGCAGGTCAACGACGAGCACGGTCACACGACCGGTGACGCCGTTCTGAAGTCGACGGTGCAGTGCCTGTTCCGCGAGCTCCGGCCCTACGATCACCTCTACCGGTACGGCGGCGAGGAGTTCCTGGTCGTCCTGCCGCAGGCTTCGCCCGCGGAGGCGCTGGCGGCCGGAGAGCGCCTGCGCGGCGCGCTCGCAGCCATGGATCGCGATGTCGCGGACGGCGAGTTGCCGCACGTCACGGTGTCGATCGGGATCGCCCCGCTGGACCCCGAGCAGCCGGTCGAGGAGTCGATCGACCGGGCGGACAAGGCGCTCTACCGGGCCAAGGCGGCCGGGCGCGACCGGGTCCAGCTCATGAGCTGAGCTCGCGGCGCAGCATCGTGTTGCCGCGTTCGAGCTGGGCGATCGTGGCGCTGGCCACCGAGCGCACCCGGGTGGCGCGGTTGATGCGGGCCTGAACCTCGCGGTGCGATTTGCCGCTGCGGCGGGCGACGTCGGCGACCAGGCGCTTGCGCTCGCCGCGCAGCCGCTCCCGGGCCGCATAGGCCGACTCCCGCTCTTCGGGCTCGGGATCCTTCGCCGGTGCGGTCCTGGACTTGGCGGCGGCGCTTGCCTTCTTCGCCCTCGGCTGCGGGTCGTCGGTCGTGAAGAGCTGGAGCGTGGTCTCGCTCATGATCGCTTCGTCCAGCTCGGCGTCGCCCGAGCTCAACGAGGCGAAGCCGCCGCCCGGCTCGCCCGTCTCCGGACCGGAGTCGTCGATCTCGCCGTTCTCGTCCTCCTCGGCATCCGGCGAGAGGTCGAGCGCGTGGCGGCGCTCCAGCTCGATCTCGTGGGCGAGCGCCTTCAGCCGCTGGTCGCCCGGGATCAGCAGGTAGCTCATCTGGCGGCGCGGGGCCGGGGTGGTGCGGATGAAGCGGCCGACCACCTGGCGGAAGAAGAGCTCGGTCCGGGCGGCCGTCGCGTAGACGCCGACCCGCAGGCGGGGGATGTCGACGCCCTCGGAGACCATCAGGACCGAGACCAGCCAGCGCCGGTCGGAGGCGGCGAAATCGGCGATCCGCCGGCTGGCGCCGGGCTCGTCGCTCAGCACCAGCTCGCATCGCTCGCCCGCGACCGATGCGAGTCGCGCAGCGATCGCCCGCGCGTGTTCCTGATCGGAGGCGATGACCAGGCCGCCCGCGTCGGGATGCCCATCGGCGCGCACCTCGCTCAGCCTGGCGTCGCCGTCGCGCAGCACCTCGCCCATCCACTCGCCTTCCGGGCTCAGGGCCGTCCGCAGGCGCCGGGCCGACTCCGTCGCCGGCAGGGCGAGGTCGAAGTCGGCGCTGCGCAGCCGGCCGTCCGAGATCCATTCCATCTCGCCGTCGTAGGGCAGGAAGGTGATCGGGCGGCAGACCCGGTCGACCAGGGCCTGCGGGTAGCCGTAGACGTAGTCGGCCCGGCTGAGGCCGTCCTCGTCGTAGCTGACCCAGGGGATCGCCGAGTTGTCGGAGCGGAACGGCGTGCCCGAGAGCAGCAGCCGGAAGCGGGCGCGGTCGAAGGCGGCGCGGGTCTGCATGCCCCAGGCGGCCTGGTCGCCCATGTGGTGCGGCTCGTCTGCGATCAGCAGGGTCGGCTTGCGGTCGGCTGCCAGCCGGTGCACCTCCGGCCCGGCCGCGATCGTCTGGTAGGTGACGGCGACGCCGTGGAAGTCGGCCGACTCGGGACCGTCCGAGTTCGGCCGGTTCGGCTCGAGATCGATGCCGTAGCGGGCGGCGTCGGCGGCCCACTGGCGGCAGATGTGGGTGGTCGGGCCGGCGACGACGACGCGCGAGACGAACCCCGCGCTCAGCATCCGGTGCGCGATGTGCAGGCCGAACGTGGTCTTGCCGGCCGCCGGCGTCGCCGAGGCCAGGAAGCTGGCGGACGAGTGCGCCCGCACGGCCTCGGTCGCCTCCTCCTGCCATGAGCGGAGGGGACGGTCGTCGGGCCAAGCCGGAAGCGATCGGGTTCGCGCCCCGCCGCCGATCAGGTGCTGAGAGGCGTGGTACAAGGGCGGGCAACAATAGGGTCGCGCGCCGTCGGACGAAGGCCGGCCGGAAATCGCCGCGGCGAGGGCGTATGCGTGCCGTCTACTGCTCGGCCGCGAGTCGGTCCAGATCGCCGACGCCGAGGCCCAGGGCGCCGGCGATGCGGCTGACTGTGTCCCATGTCGGGCTCTGTTCGCCGTGCTCGATGCGAGAGACGGAGGTCCAGTGGACGTCGGCCCGGGCCGCGAGCGCTTCGATGCTCAGCCCCTGGGCGGTCCGGAGCTGGCGGATCGCGGCGCCAAGCTGGATGGAGGTGGAGGGGGACACGGGCGGGAAGAGCCTCCCGCGGCGGTGCCGGATAGACCATAGCGAATACGCTAGGCTGTAGACAAGGGCAGAAACGGTTGGGAGAGCAAGGCAGGGGCTGGGATCAGGGCACTGGAGGCGATCGTGAGGCACGACGGGCGTCTCGACGTGCTCTGCTGCATCCTCGACGGCGGCCCGCTGACGATCCAGCAGGTCAGCGCCCGGATCGGCTGTTCGCTGCGGTCCGCCGCCTATTGGCTCGACCTGCTCGACTCGTTCGATCTGGTCGCAAAGGTGGACGAGCTCGACGGCGGCGAAGCGATCTTCGCGATCAGCCTCGACGGGCACCCCGACTGGGTCCGCGAGGCAATCGAGCACCACCGCCGCGCCTGAGCATCGCCGCTAGGCTTACCCAAGCCCACACGGCGCCTTGGCGGAGTGGCTACGCAGCGGCCTGCAAAGCCGTTTACACCGGTTCGATTCCGGTAGGCGCCTCTGGCTCTGGCAAGCGAAATTCCGCTTGCCAAAGCGGTTTGCGGAGCCTTTTCACGCCGGATTCCCGTCCGGCTGTTTCCGGCTTAAGCCGGTTATTTCGTGGCATGACTGGCCCATTTGTGGCCCACACCCGGCGGTCGGCCTTTCGGATTTGGGTCGCGATCGTCGCGATCGCTTTCTGTCGCCGGTCGGTTGCAACGCGTCGATGTTGGGAGTTGGCCTCGGCGCGTTGAACTTCTCGGCCGTAGGCGGAGACGATGATCGGGATAGTCGCGAGGCTCAGATTGGTGACCTGCTCAGAGTGGCCCGCAGCGAGCAAACCGGATCGTCTGAGAAGCCGCCTCGGCTGGGGGAGAAGCCTTATCCTCCCGGCCCTTGGGGCGTCAATGAACGACGAATGAGGGGGAATGGCCGAGCCTGCGATCAAGAACCATGCCGACTTCATCTGGTCGGTTGCCGACCTCCTCCGCGGGGACTACAAGCAGTCTGAATACGGGAAGGTCATCCTTCCGCTCACCGTCATCCGACGTTTGGACTGCGTCTTGGAGCCCACCAAGGACGCCGTTCTCGCCAAATACAAGCTGCTCAGCGGCAAAGTGGAGAACGTCGAGACGCCGCTCCAGATCGTTGCGGGCCAGCAGTTCTACAACGTCAGCCCGCTGACCTTCACCAAACTCCTCGACGATCCCAGCAACATCGCCGACTCCTTGAGCCTCTACATCGGTGGGTTCTCCAAGGCGGCCAAGGACATCATCGACAAATTCGACTTCGGCACCCAGGTCGACCGGCTGCGCAAGGCCAACCTCCTCTACCGGGTCGTCGGCAAGTTCGCCGAAGTCGACCTGCACCCGGAGGCCGTCTCGAACATCGAGATGGGCTACCTCTACGAGGAGCTGATCCGCAAATTCTCCGAGCTCTCCAACGAGACGGCGGGAGAGCACTTCACCCCGCGCGAGGTCATCTGGCTGATGGTCAACCTGCTGTTCATCGACGACGAGGACGACGTGCTCACCAAGCCGGGCATCGTGAAAACGCTCTGCGACCCGGCGTGCGGGACCGGCGGGATGCTCTCCGTCGCGGAGGACCACCTGCGAGCCCTCAACCCCGAGGCCCGCCTGGAGGTCTTCGGTCAGGAGCTCAACGCCGAGACCTACGCCGTCTGCCGTTCGGACATGATGCTCAAGGGCCAGGGCGCCTCGCACATTGCCTATGGCAACTCCTTTTCCGAAGACCACCACGAGGGCGAGCGCTTCGACTACCTGCTCGCCAATCCGCCGTTCGGTGTGGAGTGGAAGAAGGTCCAGGACGAGGTCCGCAAGGAGGCCGAGACCAAGGGATTCAGCGGGCGCTTCGGGGCGGGGCTCCCGCGTATCAACGATGGCTCGTTCCTCTTCCTGCAGCACATGATCTCCAAAATGAAGTCGCCCGACCAGGGTGGCTCGCGCGTGGCGATCGTTTTCAACGGCTCGCCTCTCTTCACCGGTGCCGCCGAATCGGGCGAGTCGGAGATCCGCCGCTGGATCATCGAGAACGACTGGCTGGAGGCGGTCGTCGCCCTCCCCGATCAGCTCTTCTACAACACCGGGATCTCCACCTACTTCTGGATCGTCACCAACCGCAAGGCACCTGAGCGGCGCGGGAAAGTCCAGCTCGTCGACGCTCGCGACTACTTCGTGAAGATGCGCAAGTCGCTTGGCGAGAAGCGTAAAGAGATCTCCGCCAAGCAGATCGAAGAGGTCACCCGCCTGTACGGCGACTTCGACGAGGGGGACAAGGTCAAGATCTTCCCGAACGAGGCATTCGGCTTGCTGCGCATCACGGTGGAGAGGCCGCTGCAACTGCGGTGGGAAGTCGCCGATGACACGATCGCCGCCGTCTCTGCCGCCAAGCCGATCCAGAAGCTGGAGGCCGACACGCAGGCTGCCGTGGGCGATCTGCTTAGGAAGCACCGGGGCTCCCGATTCGCGACCGAGAAGGAACTGACCAAGGCGCTCAGCTCGGACCTCGTTGAGATGGGCCTCGCCAAACCCGCACAGAAGGCCGTGTGGGCCGCCCTTGCGGTCCGCGACGAGGACGCTCCCATCATCACGGACCGCAAGGGCAACCCCGAGCCAGATTCCGAGCTCCGCGACAACGAGAATGTGCCGCTACCTCCCGTTCCTGTGACCTTCGAGGAGGACCCGGCTGAGCGGCTCGGTTCCTTGGAGTACCGGACGGCGATCGACGACTACATGCGGGAGGAGGTTCTTCCGTATGTCCCCGATGCCTGGGTCGACTACGAGCGAACGAAGATCGGCTACGAGGTCCCGCTGACCCGGCATTTCTATAAGTACGTGCCGCCGCGTCCGCTGGAGGAGATCGACACCGAGATAAAGACCCTGGAGGAGGAGATTCAGCGTCTGCTGGCCGAGGTTGCGGGATGAGGACGTACATGCCCTTGAAACACATCGCGGCGATCATCGCCGGTCAATCCCCGTCATCCGACGATGTCTTCGAGCTGAACGGCTCTGGCCGGCCCTTTCTACAGGGGAACGCCGAGTTTGGCCCTTTCCACCCCGAACCACGGCTACAGTGCGACATGGCTCCGAAGCAGGCCAATCCGGGGGACATACTCCTTTCGGTACGAGCTCCAGTCGGCGCGCTCAACCTCGCCGACCGTCCCTACGGTATTGGTCGCGGTCTGTGTGCGATACGACCGTTAGCTGATTTCAACCCGTCATTTGCTTGGTGGGCAGTTGTGGCCACAGCGCCCCAACTCGCTGCCGTGGCTACAGGGTCAACGTACGATGCGGTTTCCGCCGATGATGTGGGCCATCTCGAAATCCCCCGCATTCCCCAACCAACGCAACTTGCCATCGCTGACTACCTCGATCGCGAGACGGCGCGGATCGATGCGTTGATCGCGGCGAAGAAGCGGATGATGGAGCTGCTCGATGAACGCTTCTGGTCGCTTGTCAGCGCAGAGATTGAATCTAGGTCCTCTGCATGTCTCCCGTTGCGACGGTGGATCGACCGGATCACCGATGGGCCGTTTGGGAGTTCCCTGACCTCAAGTGACTACGTCGAGGACGGCGCTCGCGTAGTGCGTTTGGGAAACATCGGTAGGGGAGTCTTTCGCGACGATGACAAGGCGTTCATCAGCCCCGAGTACTTCCAGTCGCTTCTTCGCCATCGCGTCTGCTCTGGCGATCTCTTGATAGCGGGACTCGGCGACACCAACAACCACGTCGGCCGAGCTTGCGTTGCCCCCGATCTCGGTTTCGCCATCGTGAAGGCCGACTGCTACTGCGCCTCCGTTGATCGGAGCTGCGGTATTGCCGAGTTCCTGGCTCTGTATCTGTCTTCGCCGCTCGGTAAGAGAAACGTCGCGATAGCTGCACGCGGAACGACGCGAAGCCGCATCAATCTCGACATTGCGCGCGAGATCCAGATTCCGCTCCTACCCCTAACTTCCCAGCGTGAAATCGTATCCTTGGCCGCGTCCGAGAGGCGACGCACTGGGTCCCTCAAAAGCGCTCTTCATGACCAGATCGCCCTTTTACAAGAGCGCCGCCAAGCCCTCATCACCGCAGCCGTCACCGGTCAGCTCGACATCCCGGAAACAGCATGAGCTCGGTCAGCGAGAAGCTGCTGGAGGATGAGATCAGCGCCCACCTGGTCGCTGCCGGCGGCTATCGGGAGTGCAAGATCGGGACGGAGTCCGAGTGGCGCCCGGACTTCAACCCCGCGGTCGGCTTGGACACGGTCGAGCTGTTCCGGTTCATCGAACTGACCCAAAGCCCGGAGTGGGAGAAATTGGTCAAGGCCCACGGCGGCGATGAGGAGCTCGCCTACCAGAAGTTCACCCAAAGGCTGGCGCAACAGCTCGACGAGCGGGGCACGGTCGATGTCCTGCGCCATGGCATCCGCGACCAGAACGTCGAGTTCCGACTCTCGTATCGCAAGCCAGCGTTCGGGGTGGCACCCAAGATGGTGGCGCACTACAGCGCCAACCGGCTGACCGTCACGCGCCAGCTTCTCTTCGACCCAGACTCCAACAAGACGATCGACCTCTGCCTCTTCCTCAACGGCATCCCGGTCGCGACGGCCGAGCTCAAGAACCACCTCACTGGTCAAAACATCGAGCACGGAATCGAGCAGTACCGGACCAACCGGGATCCGAAGAACGTCACGCTGGGCCGGCGAGCAATCGTTCACTTTGCCGTCGACCCAGATTCGGTGGCGATGACCACGAAACTTGAGGGCAAGGGGACGCGCTTCCTGCCCTTCAACCTCGGGCATAGCCTCGGGAGGGGGAACCCGCCCGACCCAGAGGGCCACAAGACCTCGTACCTCTGGGAGCGGGTGTGGGCGCGGGACCCCTGGCTCGACATCCTCCATCGCTTCATCCATGTCGAGAGGCCCGAGAAGGGCTCCATCTCCGCCCGGCGTGCGGCAGAGAGGGTCGTCTTCCCCCGCTACCACCAGTGGGATGCGGTGCTCAAGATCGAGGCCGATACCGCCGCCAATGGCGCCGGCCATTCCTACCTCATCCAGCACTCGGCTGGCTCGGGCAAGTCCAACACCATCGCCTGGACCGCCCACCGGCTCTCGACGCTGCACACCGCGGACGACCAAAAGGTCTTCGACAAGGTCGTCGTCATCACCGACCGCGTCATCCTCGACCGCCAGCTTCAAGAGACGATCTACCAATTTGAGCACGCCCGTGGCGTTGTCGTGAAGATCGACGAGGACTCAACGCAGCTCGCCGAGGCGCTGGCGGGGGAACAGGCACGCATCATCATCACGACCCTCCAAAAGTTTCCCTTCGTCCTCGACAAAGTCAGCGACCTCCCAGCCCGCAACTACGCGGTCGTCATCGACGAGGCGCATTCCTCTCAGACGGGCGAGGCTGCCAAAGACCTGCGCCTGGCTCTCGGGGCAGGGGAGGAGCAGGAGCTCAGCGCCGCCGAGGCTGAGGATTCCGGGCTTCTGGCGACGGCGATCGACCCCGTCGAGGAGGCCCTCGCAAAATCTGTTGACGCACGAGGCGGTCGCCACTCCAATCTCTCCCACTTCGCCTTCACCGCCACTCCAAAGGGGCGGACCCTGGAGATGTTCGGCACCTTGAACCCGAAAACGCAGCTTCACGAGCCCTTCCACCTCTACTCGATGCGCCAGGCGATCGAGGAGGGCTTCATCATGGACGTGCTCGCCAACTACACGACCTACCAGACCTTCTGGAAGATCGAGAAGGCAACCGTGGAAGACCCGGAGTACGACGCCAAGAAGGCGCGCCGGGCGATTGCGCGCTTCGTCAGCCTCCATCCTCATCACTTGGCGCAGAAGGCCGAGATCATCGTCGAGCACTTCCGCGAGCACACGGCGAGCCAGATGCGCGGGCTCGCCAAGGCGATGGTGGTGACGTCCTCCCGCCTCCATGCCGTCCGCTACAAGCAGAACATCGACAAATACATCAGGGCCAAGGGCTACACGGACATCAAGACCCTGGTCGCCTTCTCTGGCAAGATCGACGACGGCACGGGCAAGCCGCTGACCGAGGCCAACATGAACGGCTTTCCGGAGTCGCGCACCGTGGAGGAATTCGAGACCTCGGAGTACGGGGTGCTGATTGTGGCGGAGAAGTTCCAGACCGGCTTCGATCAGCCCCTGCTGCACACGATGTATGTCGATAAGACGCTGGTCGGGCTGGCGGCGGTACAGACTCTCTCGCGCCTAAACCGCATCCATCCACTCAAGGAGAGCACCTTCGTGCTCGATTTCCGCAACGACACCGAGGACATCGTCGAGGCTTTCGAGCAGTTCCACGGCCGTACCGTGGCGCCGCCGACCGACCCCAACATTCTCTGGGATACCCGCCGCCGCCTCGACGACTTCGACGTGCTGCGGCCCGAGGAGGTCGAGGCCGCGATGCCAGCGCTCTTGGGCGCCGGCGCCACGGATGAGAAGCGCTCGGCGGAGAGCTATGCGGCGATCGGGCCGGCGAAGGAGCGCTTCGAGCAGCTCGGAGACGAGGAGCGACTGGAGTTCCGCGACGTGCTCGCCCGCTTCACCAGGACCTACTCGTTCGTCTCTCAGGTCGCGGCTTTCGCGGATCCCTCGCTGGAGCGCGACTACGTTTTCTGCAGGGCGCTTTCGCTGTATCTGCGAGATACCGGAACTGTCGAGCGCCTCGATCTCGGCACCGAGGTCGAGCTGACCCATCTCCGCCATCAGGTGACCTTCAGCGGCGAGCTTTCGCTTACCTCGGAGCAAGGGGAGATCCAGTCTTTCTTTGGCGAGGGCAAGGGAGCCCAGCAAGAGCTGGACCTCGAGCACCTTTCCAGCATCGTCGAGGTCGTCAATGACCGCTTCGGGACCGACCTGACCGACGTCGACAAACTGCTCCTGGACCAGTTCGAGGAGAGCTGGGTCGCAGACGACGAACTCTCCGATCAGGCAAAGAACAACAGCATCGACAACTTCCGCCTCGTCTTCGACCGCAAGTTCCTCGAAACCATCGTCACCCGGGTCGATGAAAACGAAGAGATCTTCAAGAAGATCCTCGACGATGAAGACTTTCGCGCGACAGTTGGGGAGTTCTATCTGCAGAAGGTCTACGAGCGCCTGCGAACAGGGCCGTGAACGACGGTATTCCAAGCGATGCCCTCGCAGGACTGAAGAGCTGGAGCGCGAGCAGAGTCGGATCGCGGAAGCGAACGGTGCTCGCTCTGAACACCTCCTCCAGCCGACCTACCTGCGATTGAAGCCCCGGGGAGCCGGGAGTCAAGGGCGCTCCGCGCCCGACCCCTCCGGGGTTGACGCCCGGCTCCCCGGGGCTATCGCTGTGAGTAGGTCGGGGGAGCGATCCCATCCGACATGCGGCGTGCCGTTGACGGAATTCAGTTCTGGCGTGGCTACTCGTCGCTCGAAGGTCCGTCGGGTACCCAGACTCGCCTCAGGCGCAGTGCCTCCTTGGCCTCATCGGCAAGGTCGGCGTAGTGGTCCAAGATCAGTTCAACCAGCTCATCCGATTCCAGGACCCGCATGCGTGGCATGCTGGCTGCCGCGTTGCGAGCAGGGGTCGTGAAGCCGCCGACCGCAATGAACAGCCCAAGCTCGTTCTCGGCCAGTGTGCCGTTGAGCGCTTGTACATCTGAAGAACCGATGGCCCCGGTTCCGGACTTGCATTGGACCTTTAGCAGGGGCCGTTTGACCCCGAGCGCGTCTTCCGTGGCGACGATGTCGACGCCCTGATCTGCTCCCGGTTCGGAGACTTGCGCGGTGTATCCGAGCGCCTCCAGAATCCAACCGCAGAATTGCGCGAACGGGTGGCCCTTGAGATCGGTGTTGAAGGTCTTGAGGATGTAGTCACGGGTCAGTTCGGTGATCCGCTCAGCAGTCGGCTCGCTGTCTGATGCGACCGCCTCGTCGGACTCAACAACGTCTGGAGAACCCGCGCCAATCATGCCCTTGGGCATTCCGGCCGCTGCCAGAATCTCGTCGCGGTGGGTCTTGACGGTAAAGACCGACATTGCGGCCCCGAGCTCATAGAGGCATCCCTGGGAGAACTGATCCCGAGCGATCCCGGTCCTGATCCACTCGACCTGTCGTCGATGCGGATAGCGTTCGCAGATCTGCGGCTCATACGCGTAGTCGCTGGCGATCTTGCCGATGTTGATCGTGTGGTCGCTCTTCTGCGGGTAGACGACCAGCTCGCCCGGCTGCATGACGTGCCGGAACCGGAGCAGTTGACCCGCGGTGTTGGCGAGCTGGGCATCCGATTTGTCCGGATACCGGGGGCGAAGATAGTCCTTGAAGGCCTCACGGTCGTTGGGCAGATCGGTCAGATCGCCAGCATCCACCCAGCCGATCGCCAAGACGCTGTCGTCAACCAGTGGACGACCCCCGGAATGGTGCAAGGCCCAGAGCGTTGATCCCGCCACGCCCTGGACCATATCCGAGCACTTCGTTTCTGACCACCTGAGGTGTGGAAAAACCCGTGGAATCGGATTCCACCGCCGCACCGCTTGCCAGAGCAGAAGGGGACGGAATTCAGCAGCCGACCCCGCCCGCCCAACATTGGGGTCGACCGGGGTCGGCTGCTGAACTCCTGGGTGGGCAAAGGCAAGCGGTGCGGCGGTGGAAGGGGACAGGGACATGGGAACGGGATTCGAGAGAGAACAGGAGACAGAGGAGAGGAGAAGATGAACGGATCGGGCGGGCGGATACGACGGCCGGGCGCGCAGTGCCGGGGACGAGAGAGAGGCGACCGGCGCCGGGCCGCGCGACCGGGGCCAAACGCGGCTACGAACGACGACGGGACCGAGCGCGGGAGCTTTCTGCGGCAGGTCCGACAATCGACCGGGCCGGGAGCTAGCGTCGCCGGGCGATGATCGGGATGAAGTGCGACGAGTGCGAGTGGCTGCTCGAATACAAGGCCGAGGTCGTCGTCTACGAGGATGGCGGCGTGCTTCGCGCGAAGCTCGTCACCGAGGACTCGCCTGCTAGCTGTCGAGGGTTGATGTAGCGTGCCGTCGCCGATGGCAGAGAACTTCCTGCGGGGTCACTACATTCTTGGAATCGAGGGCCTCGCGCTGCTCCGGGCGGGAGCGCGCCGATCCTTCGATGGCGTCGAAGCCCGCACCGAGGAGCTTCGCGAGATTCTTTCTCGCCTCGACGAGGCTCCCTATTCAGAGCGTCGCGACTTGCCAGAAGAGACCGTTGACATCGGTTATGCGCAGTGGGCGGAGGACTACGACGAGCCCGGCAACGACACGATCGAAATGGAGGAGCCGATAGTCCAGGAGTTGCTCGATCGGTTCCCCCGCGGCTCGGTCCTCGACGCCGCTTGCGGCACCGGCCGACATGCTGCCTACCTGTCGCAGCTCGGCCACAATGTGATCGGCGTCGACTCCAGCGAAGCAATGCTCATACAAGCGCGGGCGAAGCTGCCCGAGGTGGATTTCCGCCAGGGCGAGTTGACCGCGCTGCCCCTCGCCGACGGGGAGGTGACCGGGGCCGTGTGCGCTCTGGCTCTGAGCCATCTGCCCGAGATCGCACGCGCCGTGAAGGAGCTCGCCCGCGTCCTCGCACCCGGCGGCCGGCTTGTCGTCTCCAACCCCCATCCCTTTGCGACCGCCGTCCTCGGCTGGCGAGCGGTGTTCGTCAATTCACGGGGCGAGCGGGCGATGATCCCCGAGTACCCGCACCTGCACGCCGATTACGTCGAGGCCCTCACCGATGCCGGACTCTCGGTTCGCCGCTGCATTGAACCTCCGCTCACCGAAGGGCAAGCCCGCGCGCGGGCCAAGAAGCACGGCACCGACGCCTTCAGGGATGCCCTGGAGGGAATCCCGGCGGTGGTTGTCTGGGAGGCGGAGCGCCGGTAGCGCGCTCGCCCGCTGCCGATGGTCACAGGTTCCGTACCCGCCGGCCGATCTCCTCGTCCTGTGGGTATCCAACCGCCTCCCAGAATTGGCCTGCATCCTCGTCATCGAAGGCGACCAGCGCCGTCACGCGGCGAGCGCCACGCTGGCGTAGGTACGCCTCGCCCGCCCGCGTGAGCGCACAACCGGTCCCCTGCCGTCGATCCTCCTCACGAACCGTGAGCCGGTACATGTTGCCCCGCCATCCGTCCCAGGCAGCGATCAGCGCGCCGACGATCTCGCCGTTGCGCTCGGCAACCAGCAGGGCGGCCGGAGAGTCGGCTCCGACCAGCCGCTTGACGACATCGCTGCGATCAGGCGTACTGGCGTGCTCGCTGCGCGCCTGCGCCCAGAGATCCATCACCGCCGGCAAGTCGCCCTGTCGGCATCGACGCACGGTGATCCCATCGCCAGTCAAGAGCGGAGGATACGTCAGGTGGCTGAACGGAGAACGCGGCGGATGAAATCGGACTTAGCTTCCGTGTAGGCGTCGCGGTCGTCGGCGAATTGCTCTGCAAGCCCCCGCTTCAAAGCGGCGTACTCCTCCGCGATCGCCGGGCGCGCCCGCAGGCAATCGCGGAACGCCAACTCGTCGGCGAACCGAGGCGAATCGGTCGGGACCAGATGCAGGTGATGAGTTCGTCGGCTCGGGTGCGGCTTGCAGAACCAGTGCATCACGTCCGGCAGGTACGGCGCGTACATGTAGCCGAGCTGCGCCAGAGGCTTGAAGCAGGCCCGCGACTCGTCGAGACCGCTAACACCGACGAGCACGTCGATGATCGGCTTGGCCTCAAGACCCGGCACTGCGGTGCTGCCGACGTGGTGTATGCCGCCCGTCATCCGGCTTCCTATTGCCGTTTTCAGGACGCCCACCTCCTTGCCGAACTTGTCGGGCCAAGACGGGTCGTAGGGAACGACTCGGATTGGCTCGTCCGAGTGGCCCGCTGTCATTCCGTGTCCAAAAGCCGCTCGACGACCAGCACATCACGCCACACGCCGTCGAGCTGGCCGTGACGGCGGTGTAGGCCTACCGTCGAGAACCCGCAGCGCTGAACAAGGCGGATGCTCACCGTGTTGTCAGTGAAGAGCTTGCCGATCATCTTGTGGATGCCGCGGGAGCCAGCTGCCGCGGCCAATGCTTCGGTGAGGGCAGTCCCAACACCGTGCCCTCTGGCCTCGGGTGCGACGTAGACGCTGCACTCTCCGATCCCCGCGTAACAGGCCCGTTCGCTGTAGCCGGCGAGGCCAGCCCAGCCGACCACTGCGCCCCCGCTGTCTGCCACGAGCAGCGGCAACCACGGGTGCGCGATGCGCCCGGAGAAGTCCGCCGCGGAGCGGGGATCGGTCTCAAAGGTAGAGCTGCGTTCGACAAGGGCTCCGTTGTAGATCGCGCAGATCACATCGGCATCGCTGGCATGTGCGGGACGCACGTCCTCTTGGTTCATGGCCGCATTCTCAGGCCAAGCTGAGTGCGCCGCAAGGGCCGGGTGGCCAAAGCCCCTTATCCATCACGGCTCATGCCGTAGTCATGTACGGAGCCCCGCCCCTCCCTGGCTCTGACTACGCAGCGTTGCGCCGGGCGCTGCGCCCTGCAAGTCCCTGCGGGACTCCTCGCGGCCCTCCGCCTTCGGCTCCGGGTTCCGGACACAGCGCCCGGCGCTTCTTCGCGGCTCCCGTCAGAGCCAGCGAGGAACGGAGGAACCGATGTACGCCACCACCGCCGAGCAGGAACGCGCCGTCAAGGTGCGCAAGCTTGCCGCCGATCTCTACACCGAGAACCTGCGCAACCTGCGCCGCATGGCCCGCAGAGAGGGCGGCCCCGGCGTCGACCCCGACGAAGCCGTGCAGGAGGCATTCGCCCTCTTCCTCGCCCACTACGACACTCAGGCGGGCTCGCCACCGCTTGCCTGGTTGCGCCTGACGCTGCGGCGGTGGTGCTGGGCCGCCTGCGGCCGGCGCCGGCACGCGGGCCGGCTCGGCGCGGCGCCCAGCGGGCTGGCCGCACCCGACGAACCGTGGTGGCGCCAGTGGCGACTTGCGGTCGACGACGGGGATGTGGCAGGCCGTCTCGATCGGATCGAGCAGGTCTCGGCCGGGATGGAGAGGCTGCGGCCCGAGCAGCGCCGGGCACTCAGCCTCCTGGCCCTCGGCTACACCTACAGCGAGATCGGGGAGCGCCTCGGCCTGAGCGAGAAGCAGGTCGACCACCGGCTGTCTGCCGGTCGAGCGGCCCTGCGGAGTGCAGACGGCTGATTTTGCTGCGATGGGTCTGAGCCTGTCTCAGTTCGCCGATCTGATGCATCAAGCGCCGCGGTGTCAGTTCCTCCACGATGGCGCTCCGCAGTCTTCAAGTAGTTACTATCTCCCCGCCTGGACTGGCACTAAGCTAGTTCTGGATCCATGGAGAACCATCCGGGCATTGCACTGGTCCGCCGGCGCCTAGCAGCCGCCGTACCCGCCTTCGCACTTTTTTGCGCAATGGGCTTCATCGGGCTCTCCCCTGACTCGAACCAAGCATGGTTCTTCATTGGACTCGGCCTCACGCTCTCCGCCACCTTCATCGAGCCCTATTACAGGGGACCGCGAACTGCGATTGTCAACAGCGGCGCCGCACTCGCCTCATATACCGCCATCGACACCGGGGCTGTGGAGGGGCTCTGGATCGCCACCCTGGTCTTTCTCGTACTGGTGCTCGTAGCGGGAGTGACGGCCTCCGTTACGCCAGAAGGCCCGGTCAACATCGCTGTGAAGCAGTTCTCCGCGCGCTTCGGGGGAGCCGCCGGTCTCGGGGGCCTCCTTCTGGGATTGATCGTCGTCACCGATGCGGAGATGCGCATCGATGGCTTCGAGTGGCTCGCGTTTGGGTCAGTGATCTTGGTGATCTCAGTGACCTTCGATTGGGCGAACCTTTGGACTCGTTTCGGCAGGCGCCAGGAAACGGCAACCGCGGTCGCCGCTATCGGCCCCCGCATGCTTCTTGTGTCATCTTCACCGTCCCAGGCATTCACCCCGGGCGACAACGTCACGGTTGCTGCCGGGACGCACGAGATTTCCGGGTCGGTGGTCGCACGGCTACCTCACCCCCAAGGACTCCGGTATCGAATCGCCCTAGCTGAGGAATGGACGAACGTATGCCGCTCGTTTCCGCAGTCCATCGCACTCCGTGAGCGTACGACTTCTGACCTCCAAGTCGCGGGCGCTGTCGCGGAGGGAACCACGCAAGACATCATCCGATTCGAGCCCATTCGCCGCCTTCATGTCGGCGACCCACTCTTGATCAGCTCCCCCACTGGCGACCTCCTCTATCAAGTGGCGCAGCTGAGCCTGACGAGTTCGACTTGGTCCGGATCTAAGTCGGTGGTGCCCGAGGCGGCGGCCCATCTGGTTGGGCGCCCGGAAGAGACCTTCGTGCGGAGCGTCACCTACCTCCCAGATCCTCACGACGCGGTTAACGTGGCCCGCGATTTCGAGGGCTCCCTCAGCGACGACTACTACGAACTAGGCACAGTGAAAGGGACGCGAGTTCCCATAGGGATTCGAACGGACGCCGATCGACGAGGCCACATTGCCATCCTGGGAATGTCTGGAATGGGCAAGACGGCGGTCGCCCAGCGGGTGTGTAAGACCTTTGGATCCGACCACACGGTCATCGTCCTAGACGCGACTGGCGAGTACGCAAGTCGGCTCGGGTTCCCGGAGTGGGAAGGCGACTTGAACGCCTGTGGTCACTTCGTGTATCAGCCGGGCGGAGAACCCCCCAAGGAGGCCGCCAACTTTATCGAGCAATGCATGTCCGCAGGCGATCATGAATACCGCGAGGGCCAGACGCCACGTCGGCGTGTGATCATGCTTGAGGAGGCGCACGCCTTCTTGCCTGAGTGGAATTTCGCACTTCAAAGAAACGAAACCAATGTTGCTTACAGCACCCGGATGATCATGCAGGCAAGGAAGTTCGGCCTCACCTTCATGATCGTGTCTCAGCGTACTGCCGTTGTTTCGAAGTCCGCACTCAGCCAATGCGAGAATTACATCATCCTCAAGACCCTCGATCAGACCGGTCTTGAGTATCTAGAGTCCTTGGTTGGCCGGGAGATGCGTCATGCGATTCCGAACCTGGAGCGATATGAGGCTATGTGCGTCGGGCCAGCGTTCAACGCCGAGGCACCAGTGATCGTGTCATTGTCGCCCCCATGAGGCGAGGCCGCGTCCACCAGCCCATCCTCCTCGAAAGACCGCTGCATTTCCAGCATTGGGCGGCGTGAAAGCCCCGTGCTGCCGGTGAGTATTCTCCGAGCACGACCAGCGCAAGTCCAAGCGGCAACCAGGTAGGTCGCTAACACTTTGCGCGATGACGCTTGGTCGTCTGTCGCAGCCTCTTGCGCAGGCGCGCGGCCCGTTGTCGCTTGTTGTCTCGCCGGGCTGCCCTTGCACGCCTGCGAAGTTGCCCCATCTGGCGGCGCAGCCGGGCACATCGATTGGTCTTTGCCTTTGGTGTGGTAGCAGGGGCCGAGGCAGGGACCCCGGCGGTTGCCGGTGGTGGAGCGGGTGGAGGGACGGGAGTCTCCAACTCAAAGAGTCTCGACGCAACCAGTTGCTCATGGACAATCGTGCCGAATTCCGTTGCAGTGCTCTGGATCCCGATCATGCAGACACGCTGGCCATAAACGCCGGGAATCAGCGAAACATTCGTCTGCTCGAACGAGATCGTCTTGTTCGTGGTCTGCCCACCGCTGTTCCAGACCTGGCGGATGTTCGGGTCGCTTTCTTCAAGCCAGTCTTCGGCGTGGCACGTGTAGACGGCCGGCTCGGCGTAGACAAGAATGAGGTAGCTGTTGCAGCCCGCATTGCAGTCGGTCCAGTTCACGGTGCCGGCGAAGCTGCCCCGACTCCAATCCGAAGTCGCTGTGGCGTGGCTGAACGAGCCAGTAGAGAAGGCGTTGGCCGTTCCCGGAATAGAGCAGAACGCAATGGCAAAGATAACGGCGATTCGACGCATACGTGGGAGCCCCCCAGGGTGTCCGCTGCTAGAGAACGCGCAGATTACCCAGAACCGACGGAACGGGCGAACCGACCAGCTATCCAGGAAACCCCGACTTTGGGGTACCACTTTCCGTTCCTCGTCGTCTAGGGGGTGATGGCCCAGACAACGACGCTTAACGAAGTGGGGGGTGGCGCTCTGCCTCCCTCGCGCGGATAGGGAGTAGATGGAGACGCTCCTGACACCCCGATCCGCGCCCGCACGGCATTGCCGCGACCGCGAGCTGCTGATCTTCCTCGCCCGCCACGGCGCAGCTTCGATCGAGCACGTGATGCGTGCGCTCGGCGTCGGGCAGACGATGGCCTACCGGCGCGTCGCCGAGTGCGTGGAGCGCGGCCTGGTCGAGCGCCTCGCGCTGTTGCGGGGCGAGCCGACCCTGCTGCGCGCCACCCGCCAGGGCCTGCGCTACGCCGGCCTCGGCCTGCCCGTCGCCGAGGTCTCACCGGGCGGCGCTCCCCACCAGCTGCGCTGCGTCTCCGTCGCCCTCGCCCTCGGCGAGCGCCACGGCCACGAGCGCGTCCTCACCGAGCGCGAGCTGCGCGACCTCGAGCGCCGCGAGGCAAAGCCCTTCGCCTCGGCCAAGGTCGGCGAGCTGCCCTCCGGGCACCCGCGCCTGCACCGCCCCGACATCGTCCTCCTGGGCGAGCGGCCCACGGCGATCGAGGTCGAGCTGACCCCGAAGGACCACCGACGACTTGAGCAGATCCTGCGCGCCTGGAGACGGGCGAGCTGGGTCGCCGAGGTCCGCTACCTCTGCGCGCCGGGGGAGACCCGGCGCGCGGTCGAGCGGGCGATCCGCAAAACGCGCGCCGAGGGGCGCGTCTCGACCGAGGAGGTAGTACCGAGATGAAGGAACGACACCTGAACGAGACCGAAGCATTCGACCCAGCCCAGATCGGCGCGAACCTGTGGGCGATCGTCCTGCCAGTCCTGATCGGCGTCGCGCTCGGCGGCATTGCGATCCTGCTCCTGCGCCGCTTCCGCCTGCGCTGGACCTGGGCACTGCCGGGCCTGCCGCTCGCCTACCTGCTGGCCACGGTGGGCGCCTGGAAGGCCGCCTTGGTCTGCGGCCTGGCCGCCGCCACCGCGGCGGGCATCGGCGCCTACTGGCACGGCCAGGACCACTACCGCGGCGGCGAGGACGCGCGCCTTGCCCGCGAGGCGATCGGCCCGCTGCACGCCCTGCGCTCCTGGCGCTCCCAGCGGCGGGCGCCCGCCCAGCGGGTCGAGCCCGCCAAGCGCAGCGCCCTCACCCGCCGTGCCACCGGGCCGCAGATCGCCCTCGGCACGACCTCCCGCGGCGGCGCGGTCAGCATCCCGCTCGGCATCTCCACCGGCATCCACGCGCTCGTCCTCGGCGCGACCGGGGCGGGCAAGACCGTGACCCAGGCCGCGATCGCCCAGGCCCATGTACTCGCCGGGCTGCCGGTGATCGTGCTCGACCCCAAGGGCGACCGGTTCCTGCGCGAGACCCTGCACGATGCGGCCGAGCGCATGGGCGTGCCCTTCCGCTGCTGGTCCCCGCAGGGCTCGGCCGTCTACAACCCATTCGCCCGCGGCGGGCCGACCGAGGTCACCGACAAGGCCTTGGCCGGGCACGAATGGACCGAGCCCCACTACGAGCTGGCCACTCAGCGGCTGCTCTTGAAGGTCACCCACACCCTGCGCGCCGCCGGCAAGTGGCCGCCGACCCTCTCAGCCCTTGCCCACTACATGGACCCCGAGCAGCTCGACCAGCTCGCCACCGATGTCGGCGGCGAGACCGCCGAGGCGATCTCCGCCTACGTCGACGGCCTCTCGGCCCGCGCCAAGGCCGACCTCGGCGGCGGCCGGGACCGACTCTCGGTCCTCGCCGAGGGCGAGCTCGGGCCGCTGCTCGATCCCGGCCTCGGCGCCGGGCCGGAGATCGACCTCGCCCAGGCTCTGCGCCGGGGTGAGGTCGTCTACTTCCACATCGACGCCGACCGCTTCCCGGCTGCCTCCAAGCTCCTGGGCGCTGCATTGGTCATCGACCTGGTGACGCTGACCGCCGAGCTGCAGGGCGGCGAGGCGCCGGGGCTGCTTCTGATCGACGAGTTCGCCGCGCTTGCCGCCGATCAGGTCTCCCGCCTGTTCGGCCGCGCCCGCTCGGCAGGGCTCAGCGTCCTGCTCGGCACCCAGAGCCTCGCCGACCTGCGCGCCGCCCGGGCAGGCGATGACTCAGACACGCTCACCGAGCAGGTCCTCACCAACGTCTCCTATGCCGTGGTTCACCGCGAGGCCGATCCGGACTCGGCCGAGCGCTTGGCGCGCATGGCCGGCACCCGTGCGGCCTGGGTGACGACGGAGAAGTTCGGTGGCAAGTCCGACGGCTGGCTCGGCCAGCGCGAAGGCACCCGCACCCGCGAGCGCGAGTTCATCGTCTTGCCCGACCAGATCAAGAGCCTGGGCGTCGGCCGCGCGGTGCTGATCCAGCCCGCGACCAAGACGCCGGGCCAGGTCGTGCGCGTCTTCGGGCCGGCCGAGCTGAACGGCGATCATGGCTAGGAAGCTGGCCGCCTCGATCCCCCGGATCGCGCTGACGCCGCCCGAGGCGGCGGCCGCGATCGGGGTCGGGCCGGACTTCTTCGAGGCCAACGTCGCGCCGGACCTGCGGCTGATCCGGCGCGGGCGCAAGCGGCTGGTGCCAGTCACCGAGCTGGAACGCTGGACGACCGAGAACGCGGCCTCGTCGGTTGCGTCCCAGGTGCGGCGCTGATGAGCGAAGGACTCGCCGCCGAACACCCTGTGAAGATGCTGGTGCAGAGCGACTGAAGGAAAGTGGAAGATGGCCGAGGGGATCGAGAAGCGGCACTCGACGAGCTGTCCGGGTCGGCGTGGCGGGCGATGTCGCTGCAACGGCGGATATCGGGCGGCGGTGTACTCACCCCGGGACGGCAAGAAGATCCGCAAGACGTTTGCCCGGGAGTCAGAAGCCAAGTCGTGGCAGGCAGAAGCCAAGCGCGCGCTCGATCACGGCGCCTTGCGGGCGCCGAGCCGCCGGACGTTGAGCGAAGCGGCTGCCGCGTGGCTCGCGGGGGCGGAGCGGGGTGACATTCACAACCGCTCAGGCCATTCCTACAAGCCGGCGACGCTGCGTGGCTATCGTCAGGCGCTCGATGACCGGATCCTCCCGGCGGTCGGCTCGCGGAGGTTGAACACCGTCACCACCGCCGATCTACAGGCGCTTGTCGATGGCTGGCAGGCGGAGGGACATTCTCCGTCGACGATCCGCAACTCGATCAAGCCCTTGCAGGCGATCTACCGGCGTGCTCGCTCGCGCGAGGGTCTGCCGCTCAACCCGACCCACGACCTCGAACTTCCCTCGCCGCGGCCGAAGGAGGTCGAGATCGTCTCGCCGGAGTCGGCGAGACGGCTGCTCGCCGCCCTGCCGCCCGAGGACCGGGCGCTGTGGGGAACGGCGCTGTACGCAGGGCTGCGCTACGGCGAGTTGCGGGCATTGCGATGGGGCGCCGTCGACCTCGCTGGCGGAACAATCCGCGTGCGTGAGTCCTGGGACCCGAAGGAGGGGGCTATCCCACCGAAGACCCGCACCTCGCAGCGCGCCACGCCGGTTCCCGGCGTCCTCAGGGAACTGCTAATCGACCATCGGCTGAGAGTGGGGGACATCGCCGACGACGCCCTTGTGTTCGCCGACGGTCGCGGGCGGCCGTTCCAGGCGACCAGTGTCTACCGTCGCGCCGACCGCGCCTGGCGTGAGCAATCGCTCGGCCGGATGCGGCTTCACCAGGCTCGCCATACCTACGCGTCGTTCATGATCGCCGCCGGCGTCAACGCCAAGGCGCTATCCGCCTTCATGGGCCACTCCTCGATCAAGGTCACCTTCGACCTCTATGGCCACCTCATGCCCGGCACGGAGGCCCAGGCGGCCGCCCTGCTCGACACCTACCTCGGCGCCGACATCGAGGTCGGGGAGCAGATGGCGCGAGAAGCCGAACCCCAGGTTTAGCACTAGCCATAGTGATCTAATTTCTGCGTGACTTTTCTTCGCCGCTCGACCATCGCCGTTGCGCCCGCAGTCGCACTTGCCTTGACGGCTTGTTCAGGCTCGTCGGATACTTATGCTCAGGATGCAGCAAGGCTCTTGGAAGCGGAAACGGCTGCTCGACACGTCGTCTGCAACGTGCCCGCAGGCCCCAGGAGTTTTCGCTGCAATGCCGCGAACCCAAAGGGGGAAAGGCTCAAGCTCTGGACCACTGTCTCTGGGTCGGGCAGCTCGCTGACCAAGTTCCACTGCGAGAGCGTCGAAGAAGCGATTGGCTTGGTCGAGGAATAATGGAGCTGCTTGCCGCTCGCTCGGTCGTCCGTGAAGGCGCTCAGGCCGCGGCGAGCTTCGGCGCCGGCGCCACCTCGCGCTCGGGTTCCTCGTCGGGCACCTGGCACTCAATTCCGATCAACAGCTCCTCATCCAGCACCGCGAGAATGCGCTTCAACACCGGGATCGTCGGAATGTGGGCACCGCCCTCGACTTTGGAGATGAAGGAATGGGAGGTTTCCGCGCGCTCGGCGACCTCCCGCTGGGAGAGGTCCAGCTCGTAGCGGCGCTCGCGGATATGGGCGGCTATCCAGTTCTTCTCGCGCAGGGCACGGATCGCGGCGTACTCGTCGCGCGCCTCGCGGTACTCCTCGCTGCGTTGCGCGCGCCCTTTCGCCGCCTCGCTGGCTCGCCTCCCCTTCGGCTCGATCGTCTTTTCGGCTTCGGCGCTCATATCAGCAACTTATCTAAAAAGATAAAGAGATTGGTCCACTGCGGAGCGCATCGGCCTTTCAATTTGGCCTTGAAAATTGAAGGCTAGATCGCTAGCCTCGTGTGCATGAACCCGACGCGTGAGTTGGACACCGCGGAGCGCATCGCTCGCGATATCGACGAACTCGACGAGTTGGAAAGCTCGCTCGGGCGCAACGAGGACGCGCGCCTCAAGGTCGTGCGCCTGCGACGCCGACGCCTCGACGAGGCGCCCTCGGTCCGTCTCTCGGTAGCTGCGAAGCTGCTCGGCCTCTCGCTTCCCACGATCCGGACCTGGATCGACCGTGGGTTGCTGGAGGAAGTTCGCGGCTCCTCGCCCCGGCGGGTCACGCTGCGTAGCGTCCTTGAGGTCCGTCCGCTCGTCCGCGAGCTGCGAGGGCTGGGACGGGACCGCAATCTGCTTGAGGCCGTGCTGGCGCGGGTCGAAGACAAGCGGGTCCTCTCCGATCGTAAGCTGCGGCGCTCGCTCGATGAGATGCACAGCGGCGAGCTGATCGACATCACGCCCGGCGCGTGAGCTTCAGCGTCAGCATCACCCCGACGGGACAGCGGAGCGTCGATGCATTGCGCGGCAAGGCCCGCAAGTCGTTCGACGCCGCCGTACGGCGGCTTGCGTCGGAGGGGTGCAAGGCCGGCGACTACAGGCTCACCGGCGAGGGCGTCGACCACATCTGTGCGATGCACCTCTACGGGCGCCACCGGCTCCTCGTCGGCTTTCCCGATGATCGGCAGGTTGTCGTCCTGTTGGTGGGCGAGCACGCGGTCAACGACCCCGAGGTCGATGTCTACCGCAGTCTCTACCGGTTGCTTGACCTGGCCGAGCCGACCGCCAAACGAACGAAACCGCCCTGCTGCGATGAGGCCGGACAAGCGCCCGTCGACTCCAAGCTTCTCGACCGCTTTTCGGCGGGGGCCAACGCCCTGGTTCGTCGGCCCCGCAGGTCCAAGTGATGTGGCACGACGGTGGCATGACTGGCCCATTTACTGGCCCACAGGGGGCATAAAACCGCTTGAACAAGCCAAAAAATGCCCTATATCGGCGGCCTGCAAAGCCGTTTACACCGGTTCGATTCCGGTAGGCGCCTTTTGCTCTGGCGAGCGGTTTTCAGCTTGCCAGAGCGGTTTGCGGCCGATTTTGCGCCGCGCCCCAAATCCGGCTGATTCCGGTTGAAACCGGCTGTTTGGGTGGCAGAGGGTGGCACGGAGGGTGGCATGGAGCTATTGCGCGGAGGTCGACCGACGGCCCTCCGCGACGGTTCGCTAGCAGAACTTGCCCGCGTCCCGTCAGCGATACTGAGGCCCAGCCATCAATGCCGAGGTTGATGAGCCGCTCCTTGCGCGTCGCGCTGGAGGACCCGCCGGCCGGCAAGTTGCGCTGCAAGCTCTCTGATGGCCTGGTGCTCGATGTCAAGCCGGCTGAGCGCGAGGCGGAAGACGACCCGCCTAACTGGGAGTTGATTACGCCGGGAGGCGTCGTCCTGGAGTTCGGACCGGGTGTCCGCTGGCAGATCGGCAGCGCTGACAGTCGCGCTTGAGGGTGGGCGGCGTCGGGCCTTCAGCCGACCCACTTTGTGCGTGCCGGGGTCGAGCCCGCAGCGGATGCGGCAGGGAATCGGGCTCCGACTGGAGACCGCGTGCCCGCGTAGCTGCGCGGCGCGTCGTCAGAACACGATCCTCATCGGCACGCCCGCGCTGTCGCGTCGCCCGTCGCCGAGCTCTTTGTGCTCCCCGCGCAGACAACGCAACGCAGCGCTGAGGGCGGCGTATGCGTCGAAACTGTCTGACAGATCGGCCGTCGGGGCCGTGAAGGCGCCCACCTTGTCTTCGAGGTCGGGGAAGAGAGGTCGCAGGAGGCGCAAGCGCTCGACTGCGCCGGCCGGTGAGTGCTTCGACGGCACGGGGTCACCACCGCGTAGCCGGGCAAAGGTCACCTCCGGGTGGCACTCGAACAGCCAGTCATCGCTCGCCGGGTGCTCGCGAATCCACGTATCCACTTCGGAGACCTTGGGGATGAGAGCGACGCTCTGGCGAGTCAAGCCGCGCGCTTCGGGATCGGTCTCCCGCATTTTGGCGACGAGTCGCTGAACGGTGGGGTAGTCGCCTCCGCTCGCCAGCAGGTCTCGGGAGGGAGGATTGAAGACGCAGCTCGCTCGTCCCGGCAGCAGCTTCCTCGCGGCGACATCGCAAGCGCGCGGCTCAACCTGGTCGGGAAGCCCGATCGGGATGTCGATCGCCAGGGTCGACCCGTGTTTGGCGGCATAGGTCGCGACGGCCTGGAAGTCGTCGAACATCCGAACCTCCGTTTCCCGGGTCGCCGGACTCAGCGACGGCGAAGAACGCAGGCAAGCGCCAACCCAGCCGGCGCGCGCACCGTCGACGCCGATAGCAACGATCAGCTTCGAGGTCACGCTTCGCGGCCTCGCGTCACATGAACCGCGATCAGCTTCATGGCTGGGAAGGGTAAACGCGACAGCGCGACCGTCCGGTGCAGCTAACATGTTTCGGGCCATGTTTGTGAGCGAGACGTCAAGGGGGACGCCGGTTGTCGAGATGACGGCCGAGGAGTACAAGGCTTTCCTCGAGCGCGAAGTGCGCGCGGCCATGGGGCTCTCCGTGGAGGAGTTCCGCCGTGCCTATCTGGCTGGTGAACTTGACGAAGCCGATCCCTCCGTGTGCGACCTCGCCGGGCTCCTTCGTGTTGGTCAGGGCGGGTATGACGCGTAGCGCACTCGGCAAGACACGCATCCGAGAGGGTGCCTTGAGTGCCCTCCAGACGCCAACGAACCCACCTGCGCCGACGATGCTCGTACCGCTCGATGCTTCGCCGCTCAACCTCTTGCGCTCTATGCGAGGGCCGATTGTCGATGCTCGGATCGCCCACTCGGAGGTTCTTCATCTCGCGGTGTTCGCTATACTACGCAATACGCAACAATACGGAGAACGCATTGTGGCCAGCAAACAGAGCAAACAAGGTAAGCAGAGCGTCAGCTTCCGCTTCGACCCGATCACGGTTCGGCGCCTCAAGGACCATGCCGCCGACGCGGGCTCCGGTCAGACGGCGCTGGCCCAGCGCTACATCGAGGAGGGCATCCGCCAGGACGAGCATCCCTTGATCTACTTCCGGGAGGGAGCAGCCGGCCGCCGGCCGGCCCTGCTCGGCTCGCGTCTCGATGTCGCCGAGGCGATCGAGACGATCCGCCAGAACGACGGCTCTGTCGAGGAGGCCGCCTCCTATCTCGAGATCCCGGTCGAGCAGCTGGAGGCCGCGGCGCGCTACTACGGCGAGTACACCGCCGAGGTGGACGAGCTGGTCGAGCGCGCCCGGGCTGCCAGCGAGCGCGAGCGCGAGCGCTGGCGCCGGGGCCACGAGGCCCTTGCGTGAGGCTCCTGCTCGACGAGATGATCTCGCCGAAGATCGCTCGCGAGCTACGGGGTAGGGGGGACTTCGACGTCCAGGCGATCAAGGGCGACAGGCCGGACCTGGAGGCAGTCGCCGATCGCGAGATCGTCCGCCGCATTTCCGTCGAGCAGCGAGCCCTCGTGACCAACGACGTGCTCGACTTCCAGCTGATCCACAACCAGATGCTGGCCGCCGGCGAGGAGCACTACGGCCTGATCTTCACCAGCGACTCCACGATGCCCCGCAACAAGGCATCGATCCCGCTCTGGGTGAAGGCTCTGGAGAAAGTCTTGACGGAGCATCCAACCGACGACGCGCTGAAGAACCGCGTTCGACACCTTCCGTAAGTCCCGACCCAGCTCGACCTCGGGAGACGGCTCGTCTGCATAGGGGACGCGGCCACCGACGACCACGCCCTCGAGCTTTCGGGCCTTCTCCATTACGACCTTCGGGTTCTCGTCAGCGATCACGACCTTGCCGGTTCGTCTATCGGTTGCGACGAACTTCCCCTCGTAGCCACGGAAGTCGGTGCGGATCGGCTGCACCTCCAGTCGATCGCACCTTGGCTGATCCATCTATCTCACGCTACCCTTGCTGACAATGGCCTTCGACAACCCGAAGATGCTTTCGGTAGAGGACGCGGCGGTTCGGCTGGGGTTCTCTCCGCAGCACGTGCGCCGCCTGGTCGAGGCGGGCGAGTTAGAGGCCGGTCAGCCACCTGACGCACCGGGTTGCTCGGTCGCGGCCAGCGCAGTCGCGGATTTCGAGGAGAGGCGTTCAGCCGCGGAACGACGTGCCGACGAGTTCTCGCGTGTACTTGACGACGCCGGGGCACCCCTTGAATGAACGGCCCCGCCGGCGTAGTTGCGTCATGGATTTGACCGCCCGCATCCATATCGAGGACGGCAGCTACTGGGCCGATGTGCCCGAGCTGCCCGGTTGCTTCGCCTCCGGCGACACCCTGGACGAGCTTTTCGAGTCCCTGGGGGAGGGTGTTGCGCTCTGCTTGACCGATTTTCAGGGCTAATATGACCTAGATATAGGTCAAATGATCTATATTTAGGTCATTATGGATGTAGCGCGACCTTTTTCTGCTCTTTCGGACAGTGTCGATATCGACGTGCTTGTGGCGCTGGCCGGGGCCTCGACTCCCCGCAGCGGCCGAGAGTTGGCGCGTCTGAGTGGTCGGTCCAACACCGGTGTGCAGCACGTGCTCAATCGCCTGGTCGACCACGGCCTGGTCGAGCGGACGGAGGCGGGTCGAGCATTCCTTTACGTCCTCAACAGGGACCACCTGCTTGCGCCGGCTGTCGAGCGCATGGCGGAAGCACGCGTGGAGATGGTTCGGAGGCTGCGCGGAGCTCTAGGCGGGTGGGAGGTTCCGGCGGTGCACGCTTCGCTTTTCGGCAGCGCGGCCCGCGGCGATGGCGATAAGGACAGCGATATCGACCTCTTCGTCATCCGGCCGGCGGACGTCGATGCGGACGACCAGGTGTGGCGGGGGCAGCTCGACGACCTCGCCGAAAGCGTCCGCCGCTGGACCGGCAACCATGCCGGCATCGTCGAGATCTCCGAGAGCGAACTGCCGCGGTTGCGAGCCGACCGCCCGCCGGCCCTTCAAGAGGTCGACGTCGACGCGATCGACCTTGCCGGCGAGCCTGCCCGACAGATCCTGGCGAGGGGTCGATGACCACGAGGCGGGGGAGAACCCAACGCGGGAGTGGCGGCGTCGAGCGCAGCATCTCGTCGACTTCGCCGAGCGGCAGCAGCTCTCGATGTGAAGCCTGGAGTATTCGGTCGCGCCTCCGACATCTGTAGCGTTTGGCCCCGTGATCGTCGGAGTGATCTTCCTGGTCTTGCTGGTGCTCGCGGGCATCGTCGAGTTCTGGGTCTACCAGGAAGCCGTCTGGTGGCATTCCGACTCGAAGGCCGACCAGCGCAACTGGACTCCCCGTCGTTAAGAGGCGCGACGGTGGCGCAGAGGGTGGCACGGTTCCGCGGAACCGCTTGGGCAAGCGGATTGCGGCGCCGGTAAACGAACCTGCAAAGCCGTTTACACCGGTTCGATTCCGGTGGGCGCCTTTGGCTCTGGCAAGCGGTTTCCGGCTTGCCAGAGCGGTTTGTGAGCCATTCGTAAGACGTCCCATTGTCCGGTTGTCTCCGGTTGAAACCGGTTGTTTTCGTGTCGCACTGGCGCACGACTAGCGCACGAGAGGCGGAGCCCGAGGCGAGTTTGTGTCGCTGCGTGGTTGTCAACAGCGGCAAGCGGGCGCGGCGAGACTAGGAAATCCTAGGAACGCCGAGCTGCTTGCAGATGCTCTGTGCCGTGGTGCGAGGTATCTGACGATGACGAGGAACCGTGCTGACGGCGCCCTTGGGGCCACGCCAGACGGAGTGCTTCCCGCCCTCACGAACTTTGGCGCAGCCATGCTGGCGAAGATGGCGTTCGAGTGCGACCCGCTTGATCATTTGCCCGCCGCCGCCTCCTCCTGCCGTTCAAACGCGTCCAATAGGCGGTAGCGATACACGAAGGTGAAGCCGGTGTCGGATAAGGGGGCGTCTATTTTGTCCCGCTTCCGTTCCAAAAGGTCGTTCCGCCGGAGGGTCTGAACGCCCTTTTCGAAGGTTGAAGTTGAGATTCCGTACCACTCGGGCACGCGCTCCGCAATGAGCGGGACGTATCCGGGTTTCTCGTGGAGCAGAATCAGGAGAACTGCGATCCCCGGAAGGTCCAATTTTCCGTCCCAGCCTTGCCGCCAAAAGGCATATGGGAGGGTTAGAAAGAGCTCTCTCGGTTTGCGGTTATGCGGTTGGCAGTAGGGGTCTCCGGAGCCGTCGTCATAGAGCAGGATGATCTTCGCGTCTCGTCCCAAGCGACCCCGTTCGATGAGGCTGGCCTTCTCAAGCCAGGCCCAATTCCTGGATACCGCGTTCCGCGCGCTCATCTGGGTTCCATCCAGACGCAGGCCCCGCGCCCATACCTGGGAAGGGTAGGCGGCCCCCCAGTCTCCGCCGCTGGCGACGGCGTGACACAGCAGGTATTGACGGAGAGCGCGCTCATGGTGTTTCGCGGTAAACTTCGCAAGAGGTCCAGGGTGGCCTTTCCCCTTGGCATCGCGCTGTTGAACAAAAGCCTTCGCGAGCGGTAAGTGGGGTCGATCGGAGGCCTCAAGCAAGGCGTTGATGGTGAGTTGCGGGTCCGGCCGTTCATCAGGCATGGACCGCAGCATTGCAGGACGAAGGGGTCTTTTTTCGCCGCGAACTCCTGCGCGGATCATCACGGCGTACGGGCCACTGAGAGGTCAATGCGATATCCGTGGAAGGCCGAATGCAAGTGCAAATGCTAAGAACAACCGCAATTAGCGGGGCGCGGAGTAAAGATGACCGCGATTGCGCCCCATTCGAGCCGCGCATGTTCTTGATCGTTGACTTTCTAGGTCCCTGAAACGAGTCCTGGGTACTACCCTATGGCTATGGCAGCCGCACTAAAGCTCACGGCCATCTACGAGCCCGTGGAGGATGGCTGGATTCAAGGCAGGATCGCGGAGCTTCCGGCAGTGGTTACCGCCGCCCCGACCCTTGAGGAAGCCAAGGAGATGCTTTGGGATGCCTTGACCGAGTATTTCGCCTCTCTCCAATCTTCTCCGGAAGCCGGATCGCCGGACGCCAATCGAGAAGAGTTGGAGCTAACGATTGCTTCCTGACCCGCAGGCGTAAAGGCCTCTCCCGATGCCCGCCGCGCCCAGGCGCAAAGCCGCCTGCAAAGCCGTTTACACCGGTTCGATTCCGGTGGGCGCCTTCCCTGCAAATCGGTGCGTCGAGCGCCGCCAAAGCGGGCCCGCTCGAGGGCAAGCGCCACCTATGCCGGAGGTCGGGCGACCGGCTCGTTGGCGATGTCGGCCGCACTCAAGCCATCGGTCGAACGTCCCAGCCCGAGTCGTGGGCGAGGGCGCGAAGCGGCCCTCCTCTCGTCCTTGCGATGGGAAGCGATGAAGTCGAGCACCGGCTCGACCTCGGAGTCGGGCAGCTCGTCAAGCAGACGATGGGCTTTCTCCCGGGCGGTCATGCTCCCCAGAGGTAGCGTTCGGTCCGAGGGTCGGTGTCCGCCATGCGGACTACGGTCTGAAAGACGATAAAGTTACATAGATGGAAAGAGGATTGGACAAGACCCTCCGCGAACTCGCTGAGATTCGCGGCCGGGTGATTGGCCCGGTTGATGCGGTGGCCGCCGTTCGAGCGGGACGCGAAGAACGTGAGCAAGACGCATTCACGCTGACCCCAAGCGCCATCATCCGTCGCATGCGCGGGTCGATTGTCGATGCTCGGATCGCCTATCCGGAGGTACTTCACGTCGAGGTCAAGGATTCCGCTGGCGAGTTGTGGCAGCTCGCGACTCAGGATGCCGAGTGGTCGCCGTCCGATCCGGCCGAGCTGGTTGGACGCTCGGTGACCGATGCGGAGATCGACGTGGAGACCGGCGGCTTGCGCTGCAAGCTCTCCGATGGCTCGGTGCTCGATGTGAAGCCCGCCGCCCGCGAGGCCGAAGACGATCCGCCCAATTGGGAGTTGATTACTCCCGGCGGCGTTGTCTTGGAGTTCGGGCCGGGGATCCGCTGGCGGATCGGCAGCGCAGACAGCCGCGCTTCATGGAGTTGACCGCCCGCATCCACGTCGAGGACGGCGGCTATTGGGCCGATGTGCCCGAGTTGCCCGGCTGCTTCGCCTCTGGCGACACCCTGGACGAGCTTTTCGAGTCCCTCCAAGAGGGCGTCGCGCTCTGCCTTGCCGAGGCCGAGCAGGTGCTGGCCGAGCGGACCAGCATCGTCCTCGACTCCGAGGAGGCCGTCCGCTTCCTGGCGGCGCTCGACGATCCCGCCTCCTTCGAGCCGGGCCTCAGCGCCCTCACCGAGCGCCCGAGCGTCCTGGGCGATTGAGCTCTCGCTTCGGAGCGGTCGAGCCGCTGGAGCGACGCCGCCGAGTCGATCGCTCCGAGCAGGGCGCCGGCCCTTGGGCGGAGCCTTTTGCAGAATGACCTAGATATAGGTCAAATGATCTATATTTAGGTCATTGTGGATGTGGCGCGGCCCTTTTCTGCACTTTCGGACAGTGTCGATATCGACGTTCTCGTGGCGCTGGCCGGCGCCTCGACTCCCCGCAGCGGCCGTGAGCTGGCACGGCTGAGCGGTCGGTCCAACACCGGTGTACAGCACGTGCTCGATCGCTTGGTCGACCACGGCCTGGTCGAGCGGATGGAGGCGGGCCGCGCGTTCCTCTACGTCCTCAACAGGGACCACCTGCTTGCGCCGGCCGTCGAGCGCATGGCGGAAGCCCGCGTGGAGATGGTTCAGAGGCTGCGCGGAGTCATGGGCGAGTGGAAGGTTCCGGCCGCCCACGCTTCGCTTTTCGGCAGCGCGGCTCGCGGCGATGGCGATACGAGCAGCGACATCGACCTCTTCATCGTCCGACCGGCGGACGTCGACGCGGACGATCAGGCGTGGCGGGGGCAGCTCGACGACCTCGCCGACAGCGTCCGCCGCTGGACCGGCAACCATGCCGGCATCGTCGAGATCTCCCAGAGCGAGCTGCCGCGGTTGCGTGCCGACCGCCCGCTGGCCCTGCAAGAGGCCGACGCCGACGCGATCGACCTTGCCGGCGAGCCGGCCCGCCAGATCCTGGCGGAGGGCCGATGACCACGAAGCGGGGGAGGACCCAAAAGTGCGGCGCCGCCCAGGCTCGCCAGCGACTTGCGCAGGCAAGGAGCTACCTGGACGTGGCTTCGCTCACTGCGGACGAGAACGACCCGACGCTCGAGTACGCCGGGTTGCCGCGTCGGTCGCGATCCTCGCCGGTATCGCGGCAGCTGACGCGGCGTGCTGTCAGGCCCTCGGGCGGCGATCGCGATCCGACGATCACCACGACGCCGAGGCCCTGCTGGCTCAGATCACGCCGGGTGGCAAACGGGCGGCCGGGCAACTCCGTCAGCTCATCGACATGAAGGACACCGCGCACTACGGATTCATCAGCGTGACCGCCTCCCAGCTCAAACGCGCCCTTCGCCAAGCGCAACATCTCGTCGACTTCGCAGAGCGGCAGCAGCTCTCGACGTGAAGCCGGCCGCTCACGAGGCGGAAGACGACCCGCACAACTGGGAACTGATTACGGTTCGGCCGGCGTCCGAAACATCTCGGCCTGGTCGATATGCCCGTGTTCGGGCACAGCGACAACCACGCCGGTCTCCAGATCGCAGATCTCCTCTGCTCCGCGATCCTGGCGCCGATCGCCAGCGCCGTCTACGCGGGCAGATACGAGAAGTGGAACAAACACTGCCAGCCCGGCTACTTGGATATCCGCGAGCGCTTCGGTGGTCGCCTGGACGCACTCACCTACAAGTGGAAGAACCCCAAGACCGGAAAGAAGTGCCCGAGCGCGATCGTCAACGACCCGGCCAGTAAGCCGGTGAAGCGGAGCCGGAGACCAAACGGTCGGCGCCGACGTGGGCGCAGGCGGAAAAAGGCGACGGCTGACCCATTGGATGGAGCTGCTCGCCGCCGGTTGAGCCTGTCGCGCGGACTTCCCCGCCCCGTCCGCCGCCCCATGTACGGTGGATCGCACCAAAACAGCGGCGACCCGCCGTGCTCGAACACGAACGGGCCGCCTGAGACAAAGGAGGAATCGAAGCTCCCATGTCCTACGAGAAGACTATGGGCGTCCGCGACGCGGTCGCCCTCCAGATCGAGCCGAGCGACCGCCGTTTCCTGCGCAGCGTCTTCGCCATGGCGCGGGACGGGATCAGGGACGAGCTGGCCGCGTACCCGGGGCAGCTCCGCGAGCCGCAGCGCCTGTACCGCGAAGAGGCCGTCTACGACGAGCTGCTCGCGGCGCTCGAGCGCGGCTCGATCGAGCCGAGCGGCGACATCCGCGGGGTGCTCGACGACCTCGCGGCGACGGTCGACGGCGCCAACGAGTACGAGCGCGTGGTCGCCGAGCACGAGGCCCTGCACGGGTTGCGGCGGCAGCTCGCTTGCGCGGGGCGGGAGGGGGTATCTGCCAACCTGAGCTGATGAGCACCGCAACCGTGGCCAAACCCGCCGCCGCCTCGACGGAGCGCGTTCCGGAGGACCACCTGATCGTGCTCTTCGGGGCGACGGGGGATCTGGCCAGGCGGAAACTGCTGCCGGGGATGTTCCACCTGGCGCAGTCGGGGCTGATGCCCTCGCGCTTCCGGATCGTCGGCGCGGCGCGGCGCGACATCGGCGCTGACGGATTCCGCGACCTGGCCCGCGAGTCGATCCGGACCTCCGGCAGGCGCCCGCCCTCCGACGAGTCGCTCGACCGCTTCGTCGAGTGCCTCGACTTCGCGCCGGTCGGCGACGGCCTCGCGCAGCTCGCCGGCGCGGTCGACGACGCCCGCCGGGAGCTCGGCGGCGACGCCCGGCTGCTGCACTACCTCTCGCTGCCGCCGCAGGCGATGGGCCCGACGGTGAGCGCGCTCGGCGAGATCGGCCTCGGCCGCGACGCCCAGTTGATCACCGAGAAGCCCTTTGGCCTGGACCTCGCCTCGGCGCGCGAGCTCAACGCCTGCCTGCTCTCCGCCTTCCGCGAGGAGGACATCTTCCGCATCGACCACTACATCGGCCGCGAGGCCGTGCAGAACCTGCTGGCGCTGCGCTTCGCCAACGGCATGTTCGAGCCGGTCTGGAACCGCAATCACATCGACCATGTGCAGATCGACGTCCCCGAGACGCTCTCGATCGGCATGCGCGCCGGCTTCTACGAGGAAACCGGCGCCTTCCGCGACATGGTCGTCACGCACCTGTTCCAGGTCCTCAGCTTCGTCGCGATGGAGCCGCCGACCTCGCTCGAAGCGCGGCGGCTTACCGCCGAGCGCGAGAAGGTCTTCGACTCGATGGCGCCGCTCGACCCGACCGGCGTCGTGCGCGGCCAGTACCAGGGCTACCGCGACGAGGAGGGGGTCGCGGCGGAATCCGACACCGAGACCCTCGTCGCCCTGCGCGCGTTCATCGACAACTGGCGCTGGGACGGCGTCCCCTTCTTCCTGCGCTCGGGCAAGCGGATGGCCGAGGACCGGCACATCCTCACGGTCGCCTTCAAGCAGCCGCCGCGGCGCATGTTCCCGCTCGACTGCGACGAGGTGGCGGAGGGCTTCGGCCACGACCACCTCACCTTCGAGCTCGGCGAGCCGGGCAGCATCTCGGCCTCCTTTCTGGCCAAGGTCCCGGGGCCGACGATCCAGCTGGGCGAGGCGCACATGCGCTTCAACTACGCCGACAGCTTCAACGCCAACAGCGAGGCGCTGGACCCGTACGAGCGCCTGATCCACGACGTGATGGTCGGCGACCGGCTCCTGTTCACGACCTCGGACGGCGTCGAGCGCCTCTGGGAGGTCTCGGCGCCGCTGCTCGACGGGCCCCCGCGCGCCCAGCCGTACGCGGTGGGGAGCTGGGGGCCGGGGACGATCGACGAGCTGATCGCACCGCGCCGCTGGCACCTGCCGAGCCAGCACCTCGACTGAGCCACGGAAAAGGGCCCCTTGCGGGGCCCCTTGCTTCCGAAGGACGTACCGCCAGACGGATCGCGGCTGGCTCGTCGGTCCTCAAGCCTGTGAAGTTTTGGCGCTGTCGCGCGGCGACTGCTGATCAAGAAACACCGCGGTGACTGGAAAGTTGCACCCCGTCGATCGACGCGAGACGGCGCAGACTTGAGAGCGCTCGTTCGCTGCTAGATTCAGTCTCCCGCTGGGGCGCATAGCTCAGTTGGGAGAGCGCCAGCTCGACAAGCTGGAGGTCACAGGTTCGAGCCCTGTTGCGCCCATCGAATTCCCGGTCCAGAGCCAAGAATCAAGCCGTGGCTCTGGACCACCTTCGCGACTCGCTTGCAAAACGGAACTCACCGCTGGAGCCGGCGGAGCCGGAAGCGCCGCTCCGGTGGGGCGGTTTTCCCGCCTGAGAGGGGCGCTCGAGCGGTTCTCGGCGCGGGTTCCGGCGCGGCCTGCGGCGGCTAGCGGCTCTTCTTGCCTCGTTTTGCCTTCGGCTTGCTCTTGGCCGCATCCGACCTCTGATTCTCCTGTGTGTCGGGCTCGTCGGGTGCTTCGGTCCCATCGTCCTCCGGCAACAGGCGGATTAGCTCTCTCGCGTCCACCGGAAGACCGACCCGGCGCTTCTTCATGGCGGATGGATAGCCGAGGATCGAAACGGTGCACGAGACCCCCGCCTCGTCGGCGGCGACCAGTCGCTCAGCGCTTTCCTCGTGGATCTTCAGCGCATCTTCCATTGCTTGCAGGAGGACCGCCATGAGATCGTCCCAGCCTTGCTCGTCCACGATCAGCGGCGACCAACTCATATGCGCGTTCTCACGCGAGTCATAGGTTTCGCCGCAGATCGCGGTTGCCGCATCGACCAATAAGTTCTGAAACAGGGAGGCGCGCAGGCCAGCCTTGACGGGATCGGCCACCTTCGGCCATTCGGATGGATCGAGGTAGGCTCGCGCGGTTGCTCTGTAAAAGACCTCGGTGGCTCCACGTCGTTTTCTTTCGCCGACCTTCTCGATGAGCTTCGCCTTTTTCAGAACCTCCATCTCGTAGTTGACCTGCCAATAGTCGATGCCCAGTTCCTCAGAGAGGCCCTTGGCGCTGCCTTTGCGTTCACCCAGGATCGCGAGTATCTGATTCCGCAAAGCGTTGGCTATCGCTTTGACAAGAGTTTCGTTGACCTTCCTACTTGCCAGGGCGAACTCGCCTCGCTTCCTCATCCCCCGCGACTCTGAAGTCATGGCCCGCGACACCTCCTTGTTGTCTTATCGGTACTGCCGGAGCACTCTAGTCGGTTTCCGCTGAGTTTCCAAGCGTATTTGCAGCGCTTTATGGGGATTTCTTCTTATGCCCGTAACCCTTCTTATGCTTAAAACTTTCTTAGCATAGATCCCGTGGCATCCCGGGCCTAAGGCCCTCTCATGCGCGGAGGGAGGTGATCACCTTGAAGCTTCAGCTTCACGACCGCGTGTCTCCGGTTGCGTCGGTCCACAAGAACGGTTAGCTGGTTGAGCGTCGGGACAGCCCGTGTTGGCCCGGCGCTCCTTCTCCCCACTGTTTCACGTGCTTCCAATGATGAAATGAAATTGGCGAATTAGTGACGAGGAAATGTGTCACTCATTGGACGATGCTTGACCCATCACTCAGAATGGGAAAAGCAACTGGCCCGCGCCTCACCTCCCATGGGCGGGGCCTGGTAGCGCCGGGACCCCGGGCGGCGGGTGGACAGTCCGTCGCCCGGGGCTCGGCAGTCGAGGGGCGGTGGGCGCATGGCGGCCGAGCGATTCGGCGGGATCGGTGTGAGCGAGGACTTCGAGCAGTTCTGGTCGGCGCTGCCGGAGAAGGTCGAGCACCCGCAGCGCAGGCTCGTCGTCGAAGCGCTCTGGCGGACAGGGAGGGAGCTCACGCCGAGGACGGTGGTGGACGTGCTCGACGGTCAGGTGACGATGTGGGAAGCGAGCCACCACCTGCGCGAGCTCGAGGCGCTGGGCGTGGTCGAGTCCATCTCGCCCGGCGAGCGGTCTGAGGGCGACGAGTTCGATGCCCTCTACCGCCTGGCCGTCTGAGGGGAGGGCGGTGAGGAGCGGCCGAGGCACGCACGCGCAGAAACCCGGTCGCGATCGGCTTCGCGGAACGGCTGGGGCCGTATCGGAAGATCGCGCGCCTCTCCCAGGAGGAGCTTGCCCGCCGTTCCTCGGTGAACCGTATGGAGATCAGCAGGCTCGAGCGCGGTCTGCGCGAGCCGGGGCTGGGGACAGTCGTCAAGCTCGCCGACGCGCTCGGCATCACCCTCGGCGAGCTGCTGGGCGAGGCCCGCTGGAGCCCCGAGGGCGGCTTCGAGTTCGGGGGTGGCGTCCGGTGAGCGAGACGACCGACGGAACGCCGCGCGAGCGCGACCGGCGGCTCGAAGGCGCCATCCTCTTGGAGATCGTCAGTCGGCACCCCGGGCACCTGACGACGGACGAGCTGGTCCTGCGGGTGGCCGACAGGTCGAGCGGGGCCGACCGCACCGCCGTCGGCGACCGCCTTCAGGAACTGAAACGCGACGGGCTGATCCGCCTCAACGGCGAGGTCGTGGAACCGACCCACGCAGCCGTGCGCGCCGCTGAAATCTTCGGCGTCTGAGCCGGGAGGAAAGCAGCGCCCGCCCTGCGTCGTATCGCCAACCAATATCGAGCCGGGCGCGGGGCCGGGACTTCCTCATCGCCGGCAGCGCACGCGGGCGATCTTCGCGTGGGCGTCCTGGCCTTCGCCGCGCACCTTGATTCGCAGGCGGCAGCTGGTGCCGCCGTTGGCGAGAAGGACGAACCGGCAGACGACCTTGTGGGGCGAGCGCCGGGTGCAGCCACCGAAGGACATTCCCCGAACGTTGCCGTGGAGACGGACGAAGCGGCGCGCCTTGTGCTTGGCGGCGCGGCGCGCGGCGGCCTTGCTCAGGCGTGGAGGAGGGGGAGGGGCGATGGTTTCCGAGCCACCGCCGCCACCGGACCCCGGACTGGCGGTGCTGCACGGGCACGGCAGGTCCTCGCAGGCGATGCCGTCGTTGTCGCCGTCGAGCCGGTACGGGTCGCCCGGGTAGAGGTGTTCCTGCGCTTCCGCCTGGTTCGAGAAGTCGGCGCAGTCGAGGTCGGCGGCAGATGCGCCGGCCGGGCTCCAGGCGAGCAGCGCGGTGGCGCCGAGCACCGCTGGGATCAAGAGCCGCCAAGGTCGCATTCGTTCCTCCCTGGGTCGCTTTATCTGCGACAAACTATGGGATCAGTCAAGTAATTCATTGCAAACTATTGCGTTTATCCTGAAACCGATGGCCCATCGCCTCCTGCGCGCCGGAGACGCCTTTTGGCGCGAGTCCAACCAGATGCGGGTGCCCAACACCGACCTCGCCGGGCAGCTCGACGTGGCTTCGCTCGGCGCCAGGCTGTGGCGCCTGCGGCCGGGGCAGGCCTCGACCCTGCACCGCCACCGGTCCCAGGAGGAGCTCTACGTGCTGCTCGAGGGGCGGGGAAGGGTCAGGGTCGACGGCGAGTCGCTCGAGCTCGCTCCGCTCGACGCGCTCGTGGTCGAGCCGGACTCGCTGCGCCAGGTCTTCAACGACACCGACGCCGATGCGCTCTGGCTGATCGTCGGCGCGCCGCCGGAAGGGATCAGCGAGCACGCTCGAGATGAGCGAGGAGCTGTTGCGCTGGATGTACCCGCAGGGGCCGCGCGTCGCTGCCGCCGGAGCTCGGCGGCGGCGAGCTCGAGCCGCCCGGGTGAGATCGGGGTCATCTAGGCTCGCCGCGTGATCGGGACCTACGCGGCGGCTCTGGCTGTGGGCGGCGCCTCGCTGGCGATCGGCCAGGCGGCGCTCGTCCTCTGCGGCGCCCGCCGCTGGTCCTGGCTCTCGCCGGCGGTCGGGTTGGGACTCGTCTGCGCGATCTCCTGGGCGACCGTGCGCATGCCCGGGGACGGGGCGGTGCCGGCGGTGTTGATCGCGCTGCTGTTCGTCGCCTCGGTCGTCTTCCTGCGCGGGCGCCTGGAGGGGGGGAGGGAAGCGCTGCGGAGCGGCTGGCCGGTCGCCCTCGGGGCGCTGCTCGCCGCGTCGCTGCCGTTCGCGGTCGAAGGTCACTTCGGGATCCTCGGCACCGGCTTCAACCCGGACATGTCCCAGCACCTACTGGCGACCGACCGGCTGGCGCACGGCGAGACCTCGCAACTGCTCCGCCAGGGCTACCCGCTCGGCCCGCATTCCGTCGTCGCCGCCCTCGATAAGGGCCTCGGTATCGGCATCGTCCAGGGCTTCAGCGGCCTCACGGTCGCAGCCGCCGTGCTCGCGCCGCTGACCGCGCTGGCGGCCTTCCCGGGCCTGTCCGGGTGGCGAAGGACCGCCGCCGCGCTCCTGGTCGGCCTCCCATATCTGGTCGCGTCCTACTTCGCCCAGGGTGCCTTCAAGGAGGTGATCCAGGCCCTCCTGGTGCTCGCCTTCGTCCTCGCTCTGCGCGAGAGCACCCGCACCTGGCGCGACCTCCCGTTGCGATTCGTCCCCGCAGCGCTGCTTGCCATCGGCTCCGTCTACGTCTACAGCTTCCCAGGCCTCATCTGGCTGGCCGCCATCGCAGCCCTGTGGACGATCTTGTCCCGGCCGTGGGCCAAACCCGCCGGTTCGAACCTGCGTTGTCCCTCGCCCTCTTGGTCTTCCTCGTGGGTGCTCTACCGGAGCTGGGCCGGATGATCGACTTCCACAGCTTCGAGACCTTCGACCCCAACGGCCCCGGCCTCGGCAACCTCTTCGGCCAGATCTCACCCTTCACGGCCCTCGGCATCTGGCCCTCCGGCGACTTCCGCCTGGCTCCCGGCGACGGCGCCGTCCCCGCCTTCGCCTACTACCTGGGGGCCGCTTTCGCCACCGCACTCCTCATCCTCGGCGTCCGCCGCGCCTGGCGAAGCCGAGAGACCACCGTGCTCTCCGGAATCGCTGCGGTCGTCCTGCTTTATGTCGCGGCGCGGATCGGGGGCACTCCGTACACGTCGGCAAAGGCCCTGGAGATCGCGGCCCCCCTTCTGACCCTCGGCATCCTCCTTCCACGCCCGTCCGCGACAGGACCCGCGGTCGCGTGGCTGTATGTGCCGATCGCGGCCGTTTGCTCCCTACTCGCCTTCGCCAACGCCCCGGTAGGCCCAACGTCCTACTCGCCGGCCCTAACCAGCCTGCGCCCACTGCTCGCCCAGGGCTCGACCCTCGTCCTCGCCCCCGACACCCTGCTCAGCGACGAACACGGCGAGCGCTACATCGCCTGGGAGCTGCGCGGCGGCCGGGTCTGCATCGAAGCGGCGAGCACGGCGGGCGGGCGGCCGCCGAACGGGATCCGCTTCTTCGTCACCGGCAGCGGCGACGAGCCGCCGTTCCGCCGTCTGACCCTGCGCCGCCGCGCCGGCACGTACCTGGTCTGGGAACGCCGCGGCGTCGTCGGCGGCCCCAGCCCCTGCCCGCTGATCGCCGAACGCCAGGCCCGCGCCGGGGCAAAGTGAAGGGTTGTGGTCCCTATGGGGGTCGCAAGTCTTCATCTGGGCGGGGATGGGGGGTGGGCACGTAGCATGGGGGCGATGGAGGCTGCGACGAAGATCACGGTGAGGCTGCCGGATGGCGCCCCGCTGGAGCTGGCCGATGGGGCGAGCGGGGCCGACGCGGCTGCGGCGATCGGGCCGGGGCTCGCCAGGGCCGCGCTGGCGATCAGGGTGGACGGCGAGCTGCGCGACCTCAGCGCGCCGCTGCCGGACGGCGCCGAGATCGCGATCCTCACCGACCGCGACCCGGAGGCGCTGGAGCTGATCCGCCACGACGCCGCGCACGTGATGGCCGAGGCGGTGATGGAGCTCTACCCGGGGACCAAGGTGACGATCGGCCCGCCGGTCGAGCAGGGCTTCTACTACGACTTCGAGTTCCCGCCCGAGACCAGGGTCACCGATGAGGATCTGGAGCGGATCGAGGCGGCGATGCAGGAGCACATCGAGGCCGACGAGTCGTTCGAGCGGCGCGACGTGCCGGTCGCCGAGGCGATCGAGATCTTCCGCGAGCAGGGCCAGGACTACAAGGTCGAGCTGATCGAGGACCTCGTCCGCGACGAAGGCGTGGAGACGGTCTCGCTCTACCGCAACGGCCCCTTCGAGGACCTCTGCCGCGGCCCGCACGGCCCCGGCACCGGCCGGATCAAGGCGATCAAGCTGAGCTCGCTCGCGGGCGCCTACTGGCGCGGCGACGAGAGCCGCGCGATGCTGACCCGGATCTACGGCACCGCCTTCTTCTCGCAGAAGGACCTCGACGAGCACCTGGAGCGGATCGAGGCGGCGAAAGCGCGCGACCACCGCCGGCTGGGGCCGCAGCTCGGCCTCTTCATGCTGCGCAAGGAGGCGCCGGGGATGCCCTTCTGGCTCGCCCACGGGACGACGCTGCTGCGGCTGATCGAGGCCGAGGTGCAGAAGCAGCTGCGCAAGCGCGAGTACACCGAGATCAAGACGCCGCACCTGATGGACGTCGAGCTCTGGCACCGCTCCGGGCACTGGGACAACTACAAGGACAACATGTACTTCACCGAGTCGAAGGAGCGCCAGTACGCGATCCGGCCGATGAACTGCCCTGGCGCCTGCCTCGTCTTCGGCTCCGAGCGCCACTCCTACCGTGAGCTGCCGCTGCGGATCGCCGAGTTCGGCCAGGTCTCGCGGGCCGAGCGCGAGGGCGTCCTGCACGGCCTGCTGCGGGTGCGCGCCTTCACCCAGGACGACGCCCACATCTACTGCACGCCGGAGCAGATCGTCGACGAGGTGACCGGGATCTGCGAGGCGATCGACGAGCTCTACGCGCGCTTCGGCTTCGAGGACGTGCAGATCGAGCTCTCGACCCGGCCGGAGAAGTCGATCGGCACCGCCGAGCAGTGGGAGCAGGCGGAAGAGGCGCTGGGCGACGCGCTCGACGCCCAGGGCCGCGAGTACACGCTCAACCCCGGCGACGGCGCCTTCTACGGCCCGAAGATCGACTTCCACATAACCGACGCGCTCGGCCGCTCCTGGCAGTGCGGCACCTGCCAGGTCGACTTCTTCATGCCCGAGCGCTTCGACCTCACCTACACCGGCCCCGACGACGAGGCGCAGCGGCCGGTGATGATCCACCGCGCCCTGCTCGGCTCGATGGAGCGCTTCGCCGGGATCCTGATCGAGCACTACGGCGGCCGCTTCCCGGTCTGGCTGGCGCCGGTGCAGGCGACAGTGCTGCCGATCTCCGACCGCCACGTCGAGTTCGGCGACGGGGTCGCCGCGGAGCTGCGCGAGCTCGGCGTCCGGGTCGAGATCGACCGCCGCTCGGAGTCGATCGGGAAGAAGGTCCGCGACGCGGAAATCGCCCGCAACCCATACATGCTGGTCGTCGGCGACCGCGAGGAAGAGAGCGGCGAGGTCGCCGTGCGCTCGCACGCCGAGGGCGAGCTCGGCTCGATGAGCTACGCCGACTTCGCCGCGCTCGTGCACCGCGCGGAGGCTGCGTGATCCCTATACTGGGCGCACTTGTTCGCAGGCACGTCAAATCCTTGAACCCCCACCGGTCCTCTCACTAGTGCCGGTCCCGCGCAGGTTCGACCGACGGCCGCCGGAGCGCGATTCGACGCGCATCAACGAGCGGATCCGCGTCCCCAAGGTGCGCCTGATCGGCGCCGACGGGGAGCAGCTCGGCATCGTCGAGACGCCCGAGGCGCTCAAACGCGCCCAGGAGGCCGACCTCGACCTGGTCGAGGTGGCGCCCAACTCGAAGCCGCCGGTGACCCGCCTGCTCGACTACTCGAAGTACAAGTACGAGCAGGAGCAGAAGCAGAAGCAGGCGCGCAAGCACCAGACCCAGGTCAACGTGCGCGAGATCAAGCTGCGGCCGAAGATCGCCGACCACGACTACGAGACGAAGAAGGGCCACGTCGAGCGCTTCCTGCGCGGGCGCAACAAAGTGAAGATCACGATCATGTTCCGCGGTCGCGAGCAGGCTCACCCCGAGCGCGGCCGCGACCTGCTCCAGCGGCTCTTCGAAGACCTCGACGGCCTGGCGACGATCGAGTCCGAGCCGCTTCAGGAAGGGCGCAACATGAGCATGATGCTGGCCCCGAGCAAAGAGGCCGGCAAGAAGGACGACGACGAGTAGGGTCGTCTAGCCGCCGGCGATGACGTCGGCGATCCGCTCGGCGGCGTGTCCGTCCCAGAGCGGGGGCGGCTCGGGTTTCTGCGCCGGGCGCTCGGCCAGCGCCGCGGGGATGCCGGCGATCGCCGCCGGGTCGAGGCCGAGCAGCGTGTTGGTCCCGGCGCGGATCGTCACCGGCCGCTCGGTGTTGTCGCGCAGCGTGAAGCAGGGCACCCCGAGGTAGGTCGTCTCCTCCTGGATACCGCCCGAGTCGGTGAGCACTGCGCCGGCGTCGGCGAGCAGCGAGAGGAACTCGATGTAGCCGAGCGGCTCCGAGAGCAGCAGGCCGGGGTGGTCGGACTCGACCGCCTCCATCTTCTTGCGGGTGCGCGGGTGGACCGGGAAGACGACCGGCCGCTCGGCGGCCAGCTCGGCCAGGCGGCGGACGGTCTCCGGCAGCAGCTCGCCGTCGACCAGCGCCGGCCGGTGCAGGGTGACGAGCACGTACTCGCCGGCGGGAACGCCGAGCCGCGCCGCCGCGCCGGCCGCGCGGAAGCGCTGCTCCAGCGCGACCAGGGTGTCGATCATCGTGTTGCCGACGAAGTGCATGCGACGCTCGGCGATGCCCTCGGCGCGCAGGTTCTCGACCGCCTCGTCGCTGTGCAGGAAGAGCTGCTCGGAGAACTCGTCGGCGACGATCCGGTTGATCTCCTCGGGCATCGAGCGGTCGAAGCTGCGCAGGCCGGACTCGATGTGGCCGACCGGGATATGCATCTTGACCGCGGTCAGCACCGCCGCCAGGGTCGAGTTGACGTCACCGGGGACGAGGACGAGGTCCGGCCGCTCCTCTTCCAGCACCGGCTCCAGCCGTTCCATCACCCGCGCGGTCTGCACCGCGTGGCTGCCCGAGCCGACCTCGAGCATGTGGTCCGGCGCCGGCACGTCGAGCTCCTCGAGGAAGATCTCCGACATCCCCCGGTCGTAGTGCTGGCCGGTGTGGACGATCGCGTGCCGGGAGTCGGGCAGGCGCCGCCGCAGCGCCCCGATCGCCGGCGCCGTCTTGACGAAGTTGGGCCGCGTTCCGATCACGTAGACGATCCGCATCGGGCGGCAGCGTACCTGCGCGGCCCGCCGCCGCGACGGCCGTCGGCGCCGGTCTGCTTCAATACCCGTCCCGATGCCGAAGATGAAAACGCACTCCGGCGCCAAGAAGCGCTTCCGCAAGACCGCCAAGGGCAAGCTGCGTGGCCGCAGGGCGTACTCGAGCCACATCCTCGAGAAAAAGTCGCCGAAGCGGAAGCGGCAGATGGCGCGCCCGGTGGAGATCGCCAAGCCGGACGAAAAGCGCGTGCGCACGCTGCTCGGGGGTGGAAGATGAGCCGCGTCAAGCGCTCCGTCCACGCCCGCAAGAAGCGGCGCAAGGTGCTGAAGGAGGCGAAGGGCTACTTCGGCCGCAAGCACTCCTCGTACCGCTTCGCCAAAGAGCAGGTGCAGCGCTCCGGCATGTACGCGTACAGGGACCGGCGCAACCGCAAGCGCGAGTTCCGCCGCCTCTGGATCACGCGGATCAATGCGGCCGCCCGGCTCGAGGGGATGAGCTACTCGCAGTTGATGCACGGCCTCAACGAGGCCGGCGTCGAGGTGAACCGCAAGATGCTCGCCGAGATCGCGGTCTCCGACCGCGACGCCTTCCGCCGATTTGTCGAGCTTGCCCGGGAGGGTGCGGCCGCCTAGCCGCAGCCGACACTCCACTTTCCCGGGCGGGCCGTCTTCACGGCCCGTTTTTTTGTGCCGGACGCCCCGGCTCCGAGGAGAAGACCCAACCGACCCGAACCTGACAGAGATGATCTCCAGCCCCCACAACGAGAAGCTGAAGCTGGTGCGCAAGCTGCGCGAGCGCCGCCACCGCGAGCGCGAGGCGCTGTTCGCGACCGAGGGTGAGGATCTGCTCGCGGCCGGGCTCGCCGCGGGGGCCGAGCCGCGCTTCGTCCTGGTCGCCGCCGGCAGCGGGCTGGCCGGCGAGCAGGTCGAGCCGGCGCTGCTCGCCGAGGTCTCGACGCTCGGCTCGGGGACGCGGGCGATCGCCGCCTGGCCGCGGACCTGGGCGCCGGCGGTCGAGCCAGCCTGCGTCTACCTGCACGGCGTCGCCGATCCGGGCAACGTCGGCGCGATCGTGCGCAGCGCGCACGCCCTGCTCGGCGGCTGCGTCGCGCTCGGTCCCGAGTGCGCCGACCCGTTCGGCCCGAAGGCGGTGCGGGCGAGCATGGGGGCGATCTTCGCGCAGTCGCTCGCCGCCGCCGGGGTGGACGCGACGCCGCGCCCGCGGGTCGCCCTCGTCGCCCACGGCGGCGCCGGGCTGGATGCCCTGGCCGGCGCCGCGACGCTCTGCCTCGGGGCCGAGCGCGAGGGCCTGCCCGCCGACGTGCTCGATGCATGCGATGCGCGCGTGACGATCCCGCTGCGGCCCGGCGCCGAGTCGCTCAACGTCGCCGCCGCGGCTGCGATCGCCGCGCAGCGGATATCGTCGCTCGCCATGCAGGAGGCGGCGGAATGACGCTCGAACGGATCGAGAAGATCGAGGCTGAGGCGACGGCCGCGATCGAGGCCGCGCCCGGCACCGCCGAGCTCGAGCAGCTGCGGGTCCGCTACCTCGGCCGCAAAGCCGAGCTGACGACGATCCTGCGCGGGATCGCCGAGCTGCCGCAGGAGGAACGCGGCGCCGTCGGCGGCGGCGGAAACCGGGTGCGCAAGGCGCTCGAGGCGCTGCTCGAACGGCGCGCCGCCGAGCTCGACGCGGCCGAGCTCGAGCAGAAGCTCGCCGGCGACCGGATCGACGTCACCCTGCCGGGCGCGCCGGCGCATCCGGCCGGCCACCTGCACCTGATCACGCGGACGACGCGGCAGATCGAGGACGTGATGGCCGGGCTCGGCTACCACGTCGTCGAGGGGCCCGAGATCGAGCACGACTACTACAACTTCACCGCCCTCAACCACCCGCCCGGCCACCCGGCGCGGATGCTTCAGGACACCTTCTACATCCAGTCCCATCCCGACGTGCTGCTGCGCACGCACACCTCGCCGGTGCAGATCCGGGCGATGGAGACGCAGCCGCCGCCGATCTTCGTGATCGTCCCCGGCAAGGTCTACCGGCGCGACTCCGACGCGACCCACAGCCCGATGTTCCACCAGGTCGAGGGCCTGGCGATCGGCGAGGGGATCACGCTCGCCGACCTCAAGGGCACGCTGGAGGAGATGCTGCGGGCGATCTTCGGGCCGGAGCGTGAGATCCGCATGCGGCCGCACTTCTTCCCCTTCACCGAGCCGAGCGTCGAGGTCGACGTCTCCTGCTTCCGCTGCGGCGGCAGCGGCTCGCTGCCCGGCGGCCAGCGCTGCAACCTCTGCAAGGGCCAGGGCTGGATCGAGATCCTCGGCGCCGGCATGGTCGACCCCAACGTGCTCGGCTTCGTCGCCGAGCACGGCTACGACCCCGAGCGGGTGCAGGGCTTCGCCTTCGGCATGGGCGTCGAGCGGATCGCGATGCTGCGCCACGGCGTCCCCGACCTGCGGCGCTTCTTCGACAACGACGTGCGCATGCTGGAGCAGTTCTCATGAGGGTCCCCTACTCATGGCTGCGCGAGTACTGCGACCCCGGCGTCGGCGCCGCCGAGCTCGCCGAGCGCCTGGCGATGACCGGGACCGAGGTCGAGCGGGTCGGCGTCGTCGGCCCGCCGGACCCGGCCGGCTTCGTCGTCGGCAGGGTGCTGGAGCGCGAGAAGCACCCCGACGCCGACCGGCTCAGCGTCTGCACGGTCGACACCGGCGACGGCGAGCCGCGCACGATCGTCTGCGGCGCCCCGAACGTGGACGCCGGCCAGACCGTGCCGGTGGCGCTGCCCGGGGCGACGATGCCGGGCGGGACGAAGCTCGGCAAGGCGAAGCTGCGCGGGGTCGAGTCGCACGGGATGATCCTCTCCGCCGCCGAGCTCGAGGTCGCCGAGGAGTCCGCCGGGATCATGGTGCTCGAGGACGGCGCCGCGCCGGGGACGCCGCTGACTGAGGTCCTGCCCGTGGCCGAGCCGGTGCTCGAGCTCGAGGTGACCCCCAACCGGGTCGACTGCTTCGGCGTCTACGGGGTCGCGCGTGAGGTGCACGCGATCGGCGCCGCGCCGCTCGCTCCCGAGCCCTGGGCCGACGACGCGCCCGCCGAGGGAGCGGGGGAGGCCGGCGACCACGCGTCGGTGACCGTCGAGGCGCCCGAGCTCTGCCCGCGCTTCACCGCCCGCGTCTTCACCGACGTGACCATCGGCCCCTCGCCCGCCTGGCTACAGGCGCGCCTCAGCGCCGCCGGCCAGCGGCCGATCAACAACGTCGTCGACATCACCAACTACGCGATGCTGCTGACCGCGCAGCCGCTGCACGCCTTCGACCTCGACAGGGTGCCCGGCGGGGCATTGACCGTGCGCACCGCCCGCGCGGGCGAGACGATGACCACGCTCGACGACGTCGAGCGGACCTTCGACGCCGAGACCGTGCTGGTCTGCGACGAGCGCGGCCCCTCCGGCATCGCCGGGATCATGGGTGGCCAGGTCTCCGAGGTCTCCGACGAGACCACCCGCATCCTGCTCGAGGTTGCGAACTGGAACGGGACCAACATCCTGCGCACCTCGCGCCTGCTCGGCCTGCGCTCGGAGGCGTCGTCGCGCTTCGAGAAGCAGCTCCACCCGGAGCTCTGCATGCGCGCGCAGCGGCTCGCCTCGCGGCTGCTGGTCGAGCTCTGCGGGGCGAAGCTCGTGCCGGGGACGATCGACGTCGCCGCGCCGGCCCCCGAGCCGGCGACGATCCATCTGCGGGGTGCGCGGGTGACGAGCCTGCTCGGCATGGAGATCGATCCGGCCGACCAGGCCGCCTACCTGGAGCGGCTCGGCTTCGGCGTCGAGCCCGAGGACGGCGGCCTCGAGGTCGCCGTGCCGCCCGACCGCCACTACGACGTCACCCGCGAGGTCGACCTGATCGAGGAAGTCGCCCGCGTCCACGGCATCGACGAGCACCTTCCCTCGACCCTGCCCGCGGTCGGCCAGGCCGGCGGCCTGCGCCGCGACCAGCGGCTGCGCCGCCGCGCCGAGGACGCCCTGCGCGACCTCGGCTTCGACGAGATCGTCGGCTGGAGCTTCACCGACCCGGGCGAGGCCGAGCGGCTGCGGATCGCGGCCGAGGACCCGCGGGCGCAGCCCGTCGTCGTCTCCAACCCGCTCTCCGACGACCAGTCCGTCATGCGCACGACCCTGCTCGGCTCGCTGCTCGGCGCCGCCCAGCGCAACCTCGCCCGCGACGCCGACCGCGTCGCCCTCTTCGAGTCCGCCCGCACCTACCTCGACACCCCGCCGACGGGCCTAAAACACGCCTATATGGAGGGAAATAGGCCCGTCGGCCCCCTGGGTGGGGAGCGGGGGGCGCCGTTCGTGGAGGCGCATCGGTTGGGGGCGCTTGCCGTGGGGGGGCTGACGCCGCCGTCGTGGCGCGGCGCCGCGCAGGCGGCCGACTTCTACGCGCTCAAGGGAGTGCTCGATGGGGTGGCGGCGCGGCTCGGCGCGGCAGCGGGTCTCGAACCGGCGACCGAGCCCTTCCTGCACCCCGGGCGCTCGGCGCGGGTGCTCGTCGGCGGGGCCGAGGCGGGCTGGATCGGCGAGCTGCACCCGCTGGTCTGCCGCGCCTGGGACCTCGACGCCGCGGCCGGCTTCGAAATCGAGCTGGCGGCGCTGGTCGATGCCGCCGCGGCGGGCGAGGAGACCTTCGAGGACGTGACCACCTATCCCGCGGTGCGCCAGGACCTCGCCGTCGTCGTCCCGGCTGACGTCGCGGCGGCGCAGGTGCGCGAGGCGGTTCTCGCCGGCGGCGGCGAGCTGCTGCGCGCGGCCGAGGTCTTCGACCTCTACGAGGGCGAGCAGCTCGGCGAGGGGCGCAAGAGCCTCGCCCTGCGGCTCGAGTTCCGCGCCGCCGATCGCACCCTCACCGACGAGGAGGTCGCCGAGCGGCGCGAGGCGATCGTCGCCGCCCTGAACGAGATCGGAGGGTCCCCACGTGAGTGAGCGGGCAAGAGTCCTCGTCGCCGGGGCATCCGGCTTCACCGGCGCGCTGGCCGCCGAGCTGGCCTGGCGCCACCCCGGCATGGAGCTGGTCGCGGCGACCTCGCGCAGCGACGCCGGCCGGCGACTGGCCGAGCTCTACCCGCGCTACCGGGCGCCGGTCGAGCTGACCGAGCTCGACCTCGAGGCGCTGCCCGACGTCGACGCGGCGATCGTCGCCTACCCGCACGGCGCCGCCGCACCGACCGTCGCCGCGCTGCGCGAGCAGGACGTCGTCGTCGCCGACCTCTCCGCCGATTTCCGGCTGCGCGACGCGGCGACCTACGAGCGCTGGTACGGCGAGCACGGCGCGCCCGAGCTGTTCGGCGGCGCCGTCTACGGACTGGCCGAGCTCTACCGCGAGGAGCTGCGCGGCGCGAAGCTCGCCGCCGTGCCCGGCTGCTACCCGACGGCGAGCGTGCTCGGCCTGGCGCCGCTCGCCGAGCGCGGCCTCCTGACCGACGTCGTCGTCAGCGCGATGCAGGGCACCAGCGGCTACGGGCGCAGCAGCGATGACCTCGTCCACTTCAGCGCGATGACCGAGAACGCCTTCCCCTACAAGACCGAGGGCCACCGCCACCGGCCCGAGATCGAGCAGGAGCTGGCGGCGCTCGGCAGCGCCGCGCCGGTGACCTTCGTCCCGCACCTGCTGCCGCTCGACCAGGGCGAGCTGACGACCTGCTTCGCACAGCTCGGCGAGCCGCTGGGCAAGGACGCCGTACAGGCGCTCTTCGCCGAGCGCTACGCGGACGAGCCCTTCGTGCGGGCGCTCGACGGCCCACCCAACCTGCGCGCTGTGCGCGATACGAACGAGTGCCACGTCTACGTCACGGTCGAGGAGCGCGGGCGTGTGCTCGCCTTCTCGGCGATCGACAACATCTGGAAGGGCGCCGCGAGCCAGGCGATCCAGTGCCTCAACCTGATGCTCGGTTTCGCGGAGACGGAGGGGTTGAAATGACCTTCTTCAAGTCGCGCTGGGTGGATCCGCCGGACGGCGTCGAGCAGCTCGACCCGGCGACGCTGGTGCCCGGTTTCCGCGCCGGCGCCGCCCACTGCGGCCTCAAGGGCGGCGGCAAGACGGACATCGGCCTCGTCGTCTGCGACGCGCCCGAGGTCTCCTCGTCGCTGCTGCTCACCCGCAACGCCTCGGCGGCGGCGCCGGTGCGCGTCTGCCGGCAGCGGGTCGATGGCGGCGCCGTGCGCGCCGCGGTCGTCAACGCCGGCAACGCCAACGCTGAGACCGGCGAGCAGGGGATGGCCGACGCCTGGGCGATGTGCGAGCGGACGGGCGCCGGGCTGGGCCTGGACCCGAACCTCGTCGCCGTCGCCGAGACCGGCGTGATCGGCGTGCCGCTGCCGATCGAGGCGGTGCTGCCGGGAATCGACCAGGCCGCCGCGGCGCTCTCGGGGGACGGCGGCGGGGCCTTCGCCGAGGCGATCATGACCACCGACCGCTGGCCGAAGAGCTGCACGCTGCGCGCCGGCGGCGTGACGCTCTCCGCCCAGGCGAAGGGCGCCGGGATGATGCAGCCCGACTTCGCGACGATGCTCTGCTTCGTGCAGACCGACGCCGTGGTCGAGGACATAGACGCTGCGCTGCGCGGCGCCGTCGCCTCCTCGTTCGAGCGGGTCACCGTCGACGGCCAGACGAGCACCAACGACACCGTGCTCCTACAGGCCAGCGGCGCGGCCGGCGCGCCGCTGCCCGCCGGGCTGCTGGAGGCGGTGCTGCTACAGCTCGCGCTGGAGATCGTCGCCGACGGCGAGGGCGCCGTGCGGGTCGGCAGGATCGCCGTCGAGGGCGCCGCCACGGACGCCGAGGCCGAGCGGGTCGCGCGCACGATCGCCAACTCGCCGCTGGTCAAGACGGCGCTCTTCGGCCGCGACCCGAACTGGGGCCGGATCGCGCAGGCGGCCGGGATGGCGCTCGTCGGCGAGGACCTGGAAGAGATCGGCGCCGACTCGATCGACGCCGCCGAGCTGGCCGAAGACAGGGCGGAGGCCGAGATCGGGCTGCGGCTCGACCGCGGCGACGGCACCGCCCACGTCTACTTCTCCGACCTGGGCTACGAGTACGTCCGCATCAACGCCGAGTACACCACCTGACGAAAGGCAGACCGATGAGCGGCAACGTCGACACCCTGCTGGAGGCGCTCCCCTACATCAAGGAGTTCCACGGGCGCACCGTCGTGATCAAGTACGGCGGCTCGGCGATGCAGGAGGAGTCGCTGCGCGAGGCGTTCGCGACCGACGTCGTGCTGCTCAAGTACGTCGGGCTCAACCCGGTGATCGTGCACGGCGGCGGCCCCGAGATCACCCAGTACATGGAGCGGCTCGGGCTCGAGGTGCGCTTCCACGAGGGCCTGCGGGTCTCCGACGCGGAGACGGTCGAGGTCGCGCGCATGGTGCTGCTCGGCAAGCTCAACTCCGACATCGTCCAGCGGCTCAACCGCCACGGCCAGCCCGCCGTCGGCCTCTCCGGCCAGGACGGCACCCTGTTCGAGGTGGCGCCGGTGCCGAACGCCGAGCAGGTCGGCTTCGTCGGCTCGATCGAGCGGGTCGACGTCGACGTGCTCAACCACATCGCCGAGGACTACATCCCCGTCGTCGCCTCCTCGGCCTCCGATCGCGAGGGCAACGCCTACAACGTCAACGCCGACGAGGCGGCGGGCAAGGTCGCCGCGGCGCTCGGCGCCTACAAGGCGATCTTCCTCACCGACGTCGTCGGCTGGCTGGCCGATCCGAGCGACGGCGACTCGCTGATCTCGCGGGCCACGGTCGAAGAGGTCGACGGCCGGTTGGAGGCGATCGAGGGCGGGATGCGGCCGAAGCTCGCCGCCTGCGTCGACGCGATCCGCGGCGGCGCCCAGTCGGCCCACATCATCGACGGGCGCAAGCCGCACAGCCTGCTGCTGGAGCTCTTCACCGACGCCGGCATCGGCACGATGGTGACCTCATGACGCTGGCCGAGCTGCAGCAGCGCGAGCAGCGCTGGCTGATGCAGACCTACCGGCGGGCGCCGGTCGAGTTCGTGCGCGGCGAGGGCGTCTCGCTCTGGGACTCCGACGGCAAGGAGTACCTCGACTTCCTCGCCGGGATCTCGGTCTGCTCGGTCGGCCACTGCCACCCGGCCGTGGTCGCGGCGGTGCGCGAGCAGGCCGGCCGGCTGATGCACGTCTCCAACCTCTTCTACACCGAGCCGATGGTGCGCCTGGCGGAGCGGCTCTCCCGCGCCAGCCTCGGCGGCAAGGTCTTCTTCTCCAACTCCGGCACCGAGGCGAACGAGTGCGCGATCAAGCTGGCCCGCAAGCGGGCCCACGCCCGCGGGGTCGAGAACCCGGAGATCGTCAGCTTCGAGCGCGACTTCCACGGGCGCACCTACGGGGCGCTCTCGGCGACGCCGAAACTGGCCGAGGACCCGGCGCTGGGGCCGATGCTGCCGGGCTTCCGCTCGGTCCCGTTCGACGATGCGGGGGCGCTGCGCGACGCCGTCTACGAGGAGACCGCGGCGGTGCTGATCGAGCCGATCCAGGGCGAGTCGGGCGTCTACCCGCTGAGCGAGGCGACGCTGCTCGCGGCGCGCCAGGCCTGCGACGAGACCGGCGCCCTGCTGATCCTCGACGAGATCCAGACGGGGATCGGGCGGACGGGGTCGCTCTGGGCCTACGAGCAGACTCCCGTGCGGCCGGACCTGCTGACCAGCGCCAAGGCGCTGGGCGGCGGCCTGCCGATCGGCGCCTGCGTCGCCTCCGAGGCGCTGGGCGACGTGCTCGCGCCCGGCGACCACGGCTCGACCTTCGCCGGCGGCGCGGTCGTCTCGGCGGCGGCGCTCGCCGTGCTCGAGCTGGTCGACGACGCCTCGCTGCTGCGCGCCGTGCGCGAGCGCGGGGCGGAGCTGCGCGACGGGCTGCTCGGGCTCGACGGCGTCGTCGAGGTGCGGGGTCGCGGCCTGATGCTGGGGGTCGGGCTCGCCGCTGGATTCGAAGCGCCGGCGGTCGGCGCCGACCTGCTCGGGCGCGGCCTGATCGTCAACGCCCCCGAGCCGAACACGCTGCGGCTGCTGCCGCCGCTGACGGTCGATTCGGATCAAATCGGGCGGGCGATTGCGCTGATCGCCGATTCGCTTCTAAGCTATCCGACCTGATGAGCGCCGAGAAGCTGCCACCCCGCGACCGGCCGCCGAGCTCGGCGGCCGATGCCGCCTCGCGCCTGGCGACGATCGTCGATGCGGCCGAGCGCGCCGCCGCCAGCGTCATCGACGACGCCGAGAAGCAGGCCCAGCGCCAGATCGAGCAGGCGCAGGGGCGCGCCGACCGGATCGTCGCCGAACGCCTGCGCGAGCTCGCCGACGAGCTCGACCCGCCGGGGGCGGACGTCGTCCGCGGCGGCCACCTGAAGCCGGTCGAGGACCGGCGAGGCGACGATGGCGAGGTGGCCGAGATGGCGCCGCGCCACTCGGGCTCAGCCGGCGCCCGCCTGCTCGCCACCCAGATGGCGGTCTCCGGCGCCGGGCGGGAGGAGATCGAGGCCCGCCTGCGCGCGGGCTTCGAGATCGAGGACACGGGCGAGATCCTCGACGCAATCCTCGGCCCGGAGTCCTCGTGACGGACCGCCCCCACGGCAACATGCGCCTGCTCGTCGCCGGCCTGATCGCGGTGATCGTCGGCCTGGTGATCGCGATCGTCGTGATCGCCTCGAACGGCGGCGAGACGACCACGCTGACCACGGGCTCGGCGACGATTCCGACGGCTGAAACGACCACCGCGCCGACCGAAACCGCCGAAACGACGCCGACCGAAACGACGACGCCGACCGAAACGACGGCCGAAACGACCACGACCGCACCGCCGACCACGCCCGAAGAAGAAGAAAACGGCAGCGGCGGAATCCCCGCCGAATGAGCGAGCCGTCCCCCGACCAGGTCCGCACCGCGAGCTACGAGGCCGACCCGGCCGCGGTCGAGCGTGTCCTGCTGCTCTACTCGGGCGGCCTCGACACCAGCGTGATGCTGAAATGGATCCAGGACCGCTACGAGGCCGAGGTCGTCTGCCTCACGGTCAACCTCGGCCAGCCGGGCGAGGACTACGCCGTGATCGAGGACAAGGCCAAGCGCCTCGGCGCGCTCGAGTGCCACGTGGTCGACGCGCGCGAGCGCTTCGCCGAAGACTTCGTCCTGCCGGCGATCAAGGCGAACGCGCTCTACGGCGGCGGCTACCCGCTCTTCACCGCCCTCGGCCGGCCGCTGATCGCCGAGCTCGCGGTCGAGTACGCACGGCGCAGCGGCTGCGACACGATCGCCCACGGCTGCACCGGCAAGGGCAACGACCAGGTGCGGATCGAGGGCACGGTGGCGACGCTCGCCCCGGAGCTGAAGACGATCGCGCCTGTGCGCTCCTGGCAGATGGGCCGCGAGGAGGAGATCGCCTACGCGCGCGAGCACGGGATTCCGGTCAAGGGGGGCGCCGAGGTGACGCCCTACTCGATCGACGACAACCTCTGGGGGCGCTCCTCGGAGGGCCGCTGGATCGAGGATCTGGGCCACGCGCCCGAGGACGACGTGTTTCAGCTCGTCACGCGCCCCGAGCAGGCGCCCGACGAGCCGGAGACGGTGACCGTCGAGTTCGAGGCCGGGGTGCCGGTGGCGTTCAACGGCGAGCGCCTCGCGACCGTCGAGCTGCTCGAAGCGGCCGCCGAGGCGGGCATCCGCCACGGGGTCGGGATCGTCGACCACATCGAGGACCGCATCGTCGGGCTCAAGGTGCGCGACATCTACGAGGTGCCGGCGGCGGCGATCCTGCTGCCCGCCCATCAGGAGCTGGAGAAGCTGGTCGGCACGATCCACCAGAACCAGTTCAAGCCGGGGATGGACCAGAGGTGGGCCTACCTCGTCTACGCCGGCCTCTGGTGGGAGCCGCTGCGCTCCGACCTCGATGCATACATGGATGCAGTCAACGCCCAGGTGACGGGGACGATCGGCCTGCGCCTGTACAAAGGGAGTGTGCGAGTCGTCACCCGCTCGTCCCCGAACGCCGTCTACGACGCCGACCTTGCCTCGTTCGCCGAGTCCGGCGGGCTGTTCTCGCAGGCCGCCTCGCCGGGCTTCATCGAGCTCTGGTCGCTCCAGTCGCGCATGGCACACCGCCTGCGGCAGCGTGGGGAGGAGGGCTGATGTACGACAAGTTCGGCAAGGCCGCCCTGCGCTTCACCGTGACCTACCTGCGGCGTCGCTACCGACGCGAGATCCGGCTCGGCATCGGCATCGGCGCGGTGGCGATCGGCGTCGCCGTCTATCTCGCCAACCGGGAAGTCCCCGAGGGCTAGATGACCGGTCCCGCGACCCCGCGCACCTGGATGACGCACGTGGCACGGCGCATCTCTGCGTCCTCGGGCTTGCCTTTGCAACCAGCAAAGGCTGCACCCTGCGTCCTTGACCTGCTTGGCCACGCGCATCCCCAGGCACACGCGGCCACGAAACCGGTCATCTGAGGTGCATCCATGCGCTGGAAGCCCGCAGTCGCGTTTCTCGCAATAGCTCTGCTCAGCGTCGCCTCGGCCCGCGCCGCCGATATTGGCGCCCTGCGCGACAGGGTCGGTGGGGCGCGCGAAGAAGCGGCCTCGCTGGGGAGCCAGATCCGCGCCACGCAGGAACGGCTCGCGGCGACCGAAGCCGAAGCCGAAGCCGCCGCGGCGCGCGAGCGGCACCTGTCCGACCTGCTCGCCCACGGACGCGAACGGGCGGCGCGCCTGGCGGCGAAGGTCGAGCGGGCGGAAGCGCGGCTCGCCGCCGAGCGGCGGCGCCTGCGCCGGGCGCGCCGGGCGCTGGCCGAGCGGCTGGTCGCGATCTACGAGGCCGGCGCTCCGAGCACCGCGAGCATCGTGCTCGAATCGGGCGACGTGAACGAGCTCGAGGTGCGCAGCGAATACCTCCAGCGGATCCAGGAATCCGACACGGCTCTGGCGGCGCGGGTCGAGCAGGTGCGCAACCGGGTGCGCCACGAGCTCGACCTGGTCGCGGCGCTGAAGGCGCGCGTCGACGCCTACAACGAAGAGCTCGCAGCCGCGCGCTCCGAAATCGCCGCCGTCCGCGCCAGGGCGGACGCGACGGCGGCGCGCCTCGACTCGCTGGCGGCAGAACGCTCGGCGGCGCTGTCGAAGCTCAAATCGCGGATCGGCCAGTGGGTGAAGGAGATCGAAGCGGCGGAAGCCGCGAGCCGCGCCGCGGCCGAAGAAACCGTCGGCCGCTGGCTCGGCGGCCCCTACTCGATTCCGACCTACATCGTGATGTGCGAGTCGGGCGGCAACTACGGCGCGGTCAACCCCAGCAGCGGCGCCGGCGGCGCCTACCAGATCCTGCCCTCGACCTGGGCGCTCTACGGCGGCAGCGGCGCTCCTCAGAACGCGCCAAAGGCCGAACAGGACCGGATCGCCGCCGAAATCTGGGCCGACTCCGGCGGCAGCGCCTGGGTCTGCGCCGGCTGAAACCGCACCGCACAGGCATTTCGCCACAAACCCGCGCGCAACATTTTGCATTCAGCGCGCCATCCGCGCGTCGCGACCGTCTAGCGTGCAATCATGCAGACAATGGAACGCTGGACCGATGACCGGATGGACGACCTGAGCGCCAAGGTGGCTGAAACGAATCGGCGTATCGATGGGCTCGGCCGCGAGATTCATGCCGAGTTCCGGGCGGCGCGGAGTGAAATGAAGATGATGCAGGCGACGATGATCGGCGGCTTCGTATCACTTCTGGCTGCGTTGATCATCACTCAGCTGTAGTGGCGTCTACGGCAAATGATTCCCAGCCGTTCTCTGTCCGCGGGTTCAAAACATTTTTGGCTTCAGCCGTCCCAGTAGGTCCATGAGCGCGTCGGGGTCCCTCACTCGCTTCAGGTAACGGCGAGCACGGCGTTCGGCACACGGATGCGATGGATCTGCGAGGCGGCGAGCTGAGTCTGACCGGTAGAACCGCTGATTGCCGCGATTGCGGCGCGGCGGACGCGCCGAAGGCCGAACAGGACCGGATCGCCGCCGAAATCTGGGCCGACTCCGGCGGCAGCGCCTGGGTCTGCGCCGGCTGACCCGGAAGGGGAGCCGCGCCGGGCGTCGAAGCGGGTCCCCATGTTCGTGCGCAAGAAGCGAGGGTCGGCCGCGCGCCGCAAGCCGAAAGCGAAATCCAAAGGCAAATCGCGGATCCCGCGGCCGCACCTGCCCGAGGGGTTGCAGCAGCGCCACCTCGACCTGATCGGCCTCTTCCTGATCGCCGCCGGCGTCTACCTCTGCTTCGTCCTCTTCTTCGGCTGGGACGGGGGCAAGGTCGGCTACGGGCTCGAAACCGGGCTCGAGTACCTGTTCGGCGCGGTCGGCGCGCGGATCGCGACCGTGCTGATGCTCGCGGCCGGCGCGATGCTCGTCACCGGCACCTCGGTCTCGACCGTCTTCCGCGGCCTCGGCCGCGGCGTCCACCACACCTTCAGCGGCGGCCGCAACGTCGCCCAGACCGCGATCCAGCACCGCGAAGACCGCCGCGCGCAGAAGGAGCTCGAGACCAAGGTCGCCCCGACCGACGTGATGAGCGCCTACCCGGAGACGGACGAGTTCGAGCCCACGGTGGCGATCGGCAACGACTTCGCTGAGGCCAGCGACGAAGTCGCGGACTCCGAGGCCGAGGGTATGGCTTCCGACGATCTCTTTCCCGCCGCCCCCGGACGCGAAGCGGAGGAGGCGGCGGTTGATCCCAAAACGTCGCCCTCATCCGACTCCGATCACGATCTGATTCCCTCGGAGGCGGATGAGGGCCCTGGCGGTGACGCTCAGGGTGATCTCACCCCGATGGGCAACAAGCGCGGCGTGACCGAATCGGAGCAGATCGACTACCGCCCGCCGCCGGCCAAGGCGCTGGAGAAGGGCAAGGGCGACAGCGGCCCCGACCCGCGCGACCACGAAGCGATCGGCCGCAAGCTGGTCGAGACGCTCGGCCACTTCGGCGTCGAGGCGAAGATCGTCGGCATCGTCAGCGGCCCGCACGTCTCGCGCTTCGAGCTGCGCCTCGCCCCCGGAACCAAGGTGAAGAAAGTCACCGAGCTCTCCAACGACCTCGCCTACGCGCTCGCCTCGACCGACATCCGCATCCTCGCGCCGATCCCCGGCAAGCAGGCGGTCGGGGTCGAGGTGCCGAACACGCGCCGCCGCCTGGTCCGGCTCGGCGACATCTACGCCGGCCGCCCGGAGAAGACCTCGCCGCTGGTCGCCTGGCTCGGCAAGGGAATCGACGGCAACGCCGTCTCGGTCGACCTGGCGAAGATGCCGCACGTGCTCGTCGCCGGCACCACCGGCTCGGGCAAGTCGGGCTGCGTCAACGCGATCCTCTCCTCGATCCTGATGCACGCCTCGCCCAACGACGTCCGCCTCGTCCTCGTCGACCCCAAGCAGGTCGAGCTCAACCACTACGAGCACGTGCCGCACCTGTTGACGCCGGTCGTCACCTCGCCGCGGCTGGCCGCCAACGTGCTCGCCAACCTGATCGGCGAGATGGAGAGCCGCTACGGGATCATGGGCGAGGCCCGCTGCCGCAACCTCGGCGAGCTCAACCGGGCCCGCGCCAAGGCGGGCGAGCCGCCGCTGCCGCACATCCTCTGTGTGATCGACGAGCTCGCGGACCTGATGATGGTCTCGCCGGCCGAGGTCGAGGACTCGATCATCCGCCTGGCGCAGAAGTCGCGCGCCACCGGTATCCACCTGGTGCTGGCGACGCAGCGACCCTCGACCGACATCATCACCGGCACGATCAAGGTCAACATCCCGGCCCGGATCGCCTTCGCCGTGTCATCGCAGACCGATTCGCGGGTGATTCTCGACCAGGGCGGGGCGGAGGCCCTGCTCGGCCAGGGCGACATGCTCTTCCGCGGCGCCGGCACCTCGAAGATGGCGCGCGTCCAGGGCGCCTTCGTCACCGAGGAGGAGATCGCCCGGATCACCGGCCACTGGGCCAAGCAGGGCGAACCGGAGTTCGAGGCCGAGCTGCTCGAGCTGCGCGAGGAGAAAGGCGTCGAAACCGAGGACGACTTCGATCCCGACGCCGACGACCTGCTCGACGAGGCGATCCGCACCGTCGTGCAGACCGAAACCGCCTCGGTCTCGATGATCCAGCGCCGCCTGCGGGTCGGCTACACCCGTGCCGGCAGGCTGATCGACATGCTCGAGCGGCGCGGCGTGATCTCCGGCTACGAGGGCTCCAAGCCCCGCCAGGTGCTGATCACCGAGGCGGACCTGCCGCGGGTGCTTGGTGAGGGCGGCGATCCGGAGCCGGTCGCGGTCGACGCCGACGACACCCCGGCTGGGTAGGGCATTTCGCGCCGAAGCGGCGCAATGGACACAATGTCGCCGTGGCCACCGGCATCGGCGAAACCCTGCGCGAGGCGCGCAGCCGGCGCAAAGTCGATCTCAACGAGGTCGAAGCGGCGATCAAGATCCGCGTCCGCTATTTGCAGGCGATCGAGAACGAGGAGTGGGACGCGCTCCCCGGCGGCGCCTACACGCGCGGCTTCATCCGCACCTACGCCAACTACCTCGGCCTCGACGGCGACCGGCTGGCCGACGACTACAAGCGCAGCACCGCGCCCGCCGACGGCGAGCGGGTGCCGAAGCGGGTCGAGCCGGTGCCGACGGGCGCCCGCCCGCCGCGCTCGCGGCTGCGCGGCTGGCTGACGATTGCGCTGGTCTGCGCGGTGCTCGTCGCGGCGGTGGTGGGAATCGCCCTGGCGGGCGGCGGGGGCGGGGGATCGTCCTCCTCATCCGGTGGCGACACGGCTGCGCAGCACGGGAAGCAGGCGAAGAAGAAGAAGAAGGCGAAGAAGGCGAAGCCGGGCGTCTCGATGCGCCTCGCGGCGACGGCCGAAGTCTGGGTCTGCCTGCTCGACGCGGAAGGGAAGCCGCTGGTCGAAGGCCAGATCCTCGCCGAAGGCGAAGAAGCCGGCCCGTTCCGCTCGCGCGGCTTCGAAATGGCCTTCGGCAACGGCTCCGTGGCCGTCTACGTCGACGGCAAGCAGGCCGAAATCGCCGCAAGCTCGAGTCCGGTCGGCTATGCCGTCGACGGCAGCGGCAGGCTGAGCGAGCTGGAAGAAGGCGAAAGGCCCAGCTGCGAATGAGCACCGGAGCCGTTCGCGCCGGCATCGTCGTAACCGGGACGGAGGTGATCACCGGGCGGATCGCCGACAGCAACGGGCCCTGGATCTCCGAACGGCTGGCCGAGCTCGGGGTCGAGGTCGCCCACATCGGCGTTGTCGCGGACCGTCCCGGCGACCTCGAGGCGGCGCTGCGCTTCATGGCCGCCGAGGGAATGGACCTGATCGTCACCTCGGGCGGCCTCGGCCCCACCGCCGATGACCTGACCGCCGAGATCGTCGGCCGCTTCGCCGGCCGCGAGCTCGTCCTCGACGAGGAGATGGAGGAGAAGATCGCCGCGATCCTGCGCGGTTTCGCGCGCCGCTTCAGCTTCGACGAGGAGGCCGTGCGGGCGGCCAACCGCAAGCAGGCGATGGTGCCCGAGGGCGCGCAGGCGCTCGACCCCGTGGGCACCGCGCCCGGCCTGGTCGTGCCGGCGGACGGGCGCGTCGCGATCGTCCTGCCGGGGCCGCCGCGCGAGCTACAGCCGATGTGGCCGCGGGCGATCGAGTCGCCCGCCGTGCAGGCGGTGCTCGCCCGGGCGACGCCGCTGCTCGCCCACACGATTCGCATGTTCGGCATCCCGGAGTCCGAGATCGCCGCCAGCCTGCGCGAGATCGAGGCCGGCGGAGTGGACCTCGGCGCGGTCGAGATCACGACCTGCCTGCGCCGCGGAGAGATCGAGATCGACGTGCGCTACCGGACGGAGGCGGCGCCGGTGGCGGAGGCGGTGCGGGCCGGCCTGGTCGAGCGCCACCGGCGCCAGACCTTCAGCGTCGACGGCGAGACGATCGACGCCCAGCTCGCGCGTCTGCTCGGCGGGCGCAGGCTGGGCCTGGCCGAGTCCTGCTCGGGCGGCCTGCTGGCGGCGCGGATCACCAACCTGCCCGGCGCCTCGGCCTATTTCGCCGGCGGCGCGGTCGCCTACTCGAACGAGGCGAAGGCGGAGCTGCTCGGCGTCGACCCGGCCCTGATCGACGCCCACGGCGCCGTCTCGCCGGAGGTGGCCGAGGCGATGTCGCGCGGCGCCCTGGAGCGCTTCCGGGCCGACGTCGCCGTATCGATCACCGGGATCGCCGGCCCGGACGGCGGCAGCGAGGAGAAGCCGGTCGGCTACGTCTGCTTCGACGCCCGCCTCGGCGACGGCACGAGCATCGCCCGCGATCCTGTGATCCCGGGTGGCCGCGAGGACATCCGCGAGCGCTCGGCGCTGGTCGCGATGCACCTGCTGCGCACCCTGCTCGGCGGCGAAGACGCACCTCTGTAACGAAGCCTGCGCGGACTTTTTTCCTTGTGCGCGCATCTCGTGCGTCGCGACCGCCTAAGGTCGCCGCAGTGGCAAAGGAGAGACTGAAGAGCCCGCGGGCGAGATTGTTCGTCGCCCTCGACCTGCCCGGCCGTGTGCGGGCGGGGATCGACGCCTGGGGGCGGCGCGAGCTGACCGACCCGGCGCTGCGCCCGGTGCGGCGGGAGTCGCTGCACGTGACGCTCGCCTTCCTCGGCTGGACCGCCGAGAGGGAGATCCCGCGGCTCGGCGAGATCGTCGCTGCCGCCGCCGGCTCCGCTCCGCGGATCGCGCTCGCCGGTCCGCTGGCGCGCCCCGAGCGCGGCCGGCCGCGCCTCTTCGCCCTCGCGGTCGAGTCGCCGGCGACGATGACGCTACAGGCGGGACTGGAGGAGCGGCTGGTCGCGGCGCGTCTGTACGAGCCCGAGAAGCGCCCCTTCTGGCCGCACGTGACCGTCGCCCGGGTGCGCCGCGAGGAACGCGGGTCGCGCCGTCCCGCGCCGGTCTCCAAACTTCCCGGGGCGCTGCCGAAAGAGCTGTTGCAGCCCTTCGATGGCGTCCGATTGACGCTCTACCGTTCGCAACTCAAACCGCGCGGTGCGCAGTACACGCCGCTGGCGCAAGTCGAGCTGCCCGCAGGCGGCAGCAGTGAGGTGGAATAGAGATGGCAGACAAGAAAGCGGCCCTGAAAGACGCCTCGAAGGAGGCGAAAGCAAAAGACGCGGCGCTCGAAGCGGCCGTCACCGGGATCAAGCGCGAGTTCGGCGAGGGCTCGTTGATGCGCCTCGGCGCCGACGCGACGATCAAGATCCCGGCGGTCTCCACCGGCGCCCTCTCGCTCGACCTGGCGCTGGGCATCGGCGGCGTGCCGCGCGGGCGGATCGTCGAGATCTTCGGTCCCGAGTCCTCGGGCAAGACGACGCTGATCTACCACATCATCGCCGAGGCCCAGAGCCGCGGCGGGATCTGCGCCTTCATCGACACCGAGCACGCGATCGACCCCACCTACGCGCGCAAGATCGGCGTCGACACCGACGAGCTGCTCGTCTCCCAACCCGACTACGGCGAGCAGGCGCTACAGATCGCCGATCGCCTGATCGCCTCCGCGGCGATCGACGTGGTCGCGATCGACTCGGTCGCGGCGCTGACGCCGAAAGCCGAGCTCGACGGCCAGATCGGCGACACCACGGTCGGCCTCCAGGCGCGGCTGATGTCGCAGGCGATGCGCAAACTGGCCGGCAACCTCAACCGCACCAACACGGTCTGCCTCTTCACCAACCAGATCCGCGAAAAGGTCGGCGTCCAGTTCGGCTCGCCGGAGACCCAGCCCGGCGGGCGGGCGCTGAAGTTCTACTCCTCGCAGCGACTCGACATCCGCCGCATCGAGACGCTCAAGGAAGGGACCGAGGCGGTCGGCAACCGGGTGCGGGTCAAAGTCGTCAAGAACAAGGTCGCCTCGCCCTTCCGCCAGGCCGAATTCGACATCGAGTACGGGGTGGGGATCTCGCGCGAGGGTGGGCTGCTCGACTTCGGCATCGAGCACGACCTGGTGCAGAAATCGGGCTCCTTCTTCTCCTACGGCGACACGCGCCTCGGCCAGGGGCGCAACAACGCCAAGCGGTTCCTCGCCGAGAACCCCGAGATCGCGGGCGAGCTGGAGGCGAAGATCCGCGCCGCGCTGGGAATCGGCGGCGAGGCGGCTGCGCCGGAGGCCGAGGCTGAGTCCAAGGTCGAAGAGCCGCCCCCGGTCGCCGAAGCGGCCTGATCCCGCGCGGCGGACGGATGAATTAGACAAATGCGTCTATGGGAGTAGCATGGCTCCCTAGATGAGATTCATGCCGTCGTGGATGTATTCACGCGGCAACGGCTCGGAGGCTGAACGGGCTCTGGACCGGCTGGAGGCGTTGGACGCTCAGCTCGGTGAGTTGCGCCGCGCCGAGCTGGAACGGATCTCCGCGCTCACCGCCGCCGAGGCGCGGCGGCTGCTGATCGACGAAGTCGAGGCCGAGGCGCGCCGCCAGGCCGGCCTGACGCTGCGCCGGATCGAGGAGCAGACACGAATCGAAGCCGCGCAGCGGGCGCGCAGCATCCTCGCCGCCGCGACCCAGCGCCTCGCCGGCGCGCACGCCGTGCAATCGACGACCCAGCTCGTCGAGCTGCCCAACGAGGCGATGAAGGGCAGGGTGATCGGCCGCGAGGGGCGCAACATCCGCACCCTCGAGCAACTGACCGGCGTGGACATCATCGTCGACGACACGCCGGGGGCGGTGCGCGTCTCGAGCTTCGACGGCACGCGCCGCGAGGTCGCCCGCCTGACGCTCGAGCGCCTGGTCGCGGACGGGCGAATCCATCCGGCGCGCTGCGAGGAGGCGTTCGAGCAGGCGAGCGAGGAAATCGAAGACCGGATCGTCGAAGAGGGCGAGCGGGCTGCGCTCGACGCCAACGTCAGCGGGCTCCATCCGCAGCTGATCGACCTGCTCGGCAGGCTCCAGTTCCGGACCAGCTACGGGCAGAACGTGCTCGACCACCTGATCGAGTGCTCGCGGCTGGCGACGCTGATCGCGCTCGAGCTCGGCGCCGCGGCGGACATCGCCCGGCGTGCGGCGCTGCTGCACGACATCGGCAAGGCGATCGACTCCGAGGCGGAGGGGACGCATGCCCAGCTCGGCGCCGGCCTGGCCAGGCGCTACGGCGAGAGCGAGGCGGTCGTCCACGCGGTCGAAGCCCACCACGACGAGGTCGAGCCGGCGACGGTCGAGGCGGTGATCGTGCAGGCGGCGGACGCGCTTTCCGGCGCTCGCCCCGGCGCCCGCGGCGACACGCTGGAGGGCTACGTGACCCGCCTGCGCGAGCTCGAGCAGCTCGCCTCCCGCCACGAAGGCGTGCGCAAGGTGTTCGCGATGCAGGCGGGGCGCGAGATCCGCGTGATGGTCGATCCGGGCGAGATCGACGACGAGCGGGCGGCTCTGATCTCACACGAGATCGCGACCGCGATCGAGCGCGAGCTCTCCTATCCCGGCCAGATCAAGATCACCGTGATACGCGAGAGCCGAGCGACGAGCTACGCGCGCTGAGCGCCGCCGGAGGTCGGCGGCAATGGATAGGATGCCGCGCGCATGGACAACGGGACGCTCTTCTACATCATCGGTCCGGTGCTGGCCGCCTCGGCGATCGTCGTCAGCTTCCTCGGCCTGCGCTTCGAGAAGTTCCCGGGCCGTTTCGGCCCGATCGTCGCGCTCTACTTCATCGTCCTCGTCGGCGCCTCGGCGACCTTCGCGGTGCTGCACTCCCAGGACGAGGAAGTGCACAAGGAGCAGGAACGCGGCCTGCCGGCGGCGACCGAAGAATCCGAAGCGGCCGAGCAGCAGTAGACGTCTGCAAACCTGCGCGGCTCGGGTCTAACCTTCCGGTCCATGCCCAGGTATCACGTCACGACGTTCGGCTGCCAGATGAACGTGCACGACTCCGAGCGCCTACAGGGCATGCTCGAGTCGCTCGGCTACGAGGCCGCCGACAGCCGCGAGCACGCGGATCTGATCCTCTTCAACACCTGCTCGATCCGCGAGTCGGCCGACAACCGATTCATCGCCCACCTGGGCGAGGCGAAGCGGCTGAAGGGCGAAGACCCCGAGCGGATCGTCGGCGTCGGCGGCTGCTGGGCGCAGTCGGTCAAGGACGAGGTATTCGAGCGCTTCCCCTTCGTCGACGTCGCCTTCGGCCCGGGTCAGATCCACCGCCTGGCCGAGTTCCTCAACTCGGATTCGCTCACTGCCCAGGGCTACTTCGAGTTCGAGGACTTCTCCGGGCACCTGCCGGCGCGGCGCGAGCGCGAGTTCCAGGGCTGGCTCCAGATCTCGCAGGGGTGCAACTGCCGATGCGCCTACTGCATCGTCCCCTCGACGCGGGGGCGCGAGCAGAGCCGCGACCCGGCAGAGCTCGTCGCCGAGGCCGAGAAGCTGGCGGCCGACGGCGTGCTCGAGGTCACCCTGCTGGGGCAGAACGTGAACAGCTACGGGCGTGACCTGCCGAAGCAGTCGCGGATCGGCTTCGCCGAGCTGCTGGCGCGGATCGACGCGGTCGGGGGGATCGAGCGGATCCGCTACACCAGCCCGCACCCGAAGGACATGAAGGAGGACGTGATCCGCGCGCACGCCGAGCTGCCGGCGCTCTGCGAGCACATCCACCTGCCGCTCCAGTCGGGCTCCGGCGCGGTGCTCAAACGGATGCGCCGCACCTACGACCGGCAGCGCTACATGGACCGCGTCGCGCTGATCCGCGAGCACGTCCCGGACTGCGCGATCACCACCGACATCATCGTCGGCTTCCCGGGCGAGACCGAGGCGGACTTCGAACAGACGCTCGAGGTGGTCGATGAGGTCGGCTACGACAGCGCCTTCACCTTCGTCTTCTCGCCGCGGCGGGAGACCGAGGCGGCGACGCTGGGCGGCCAGGTGCCGCACCCGGTGAAGCGCGAGCGGATGGAACGGCTGGTCGAGCTGGTGCAGCGCCGGGCGACGGAGCGCGCCCAGCGCTTCGTCGGCCGCGAGCTGGAGGTCCTGGTCGAGGGCCCTAGCCGCACCGACGAGACGCGGCTGCGCGGCCGGACCAGGCACAACAAGACGGTCAACTTCGACGGGGTCGCACAGCCCGGTGAGCTGGTCGCGGTCGAGATCGACGCCGCGACCTCGACCACGCTGAGCGGGGTGGCGGCGAAGCCGATCGCGGTTTGAGCGTCCTGGCGATATTCGGGCCTACCGGGGTGGGGAAGACCGGGGTCGCGATCGCCCTTGCCGAGAGGCTGCGCGAGCGAGGCGAGGATCCGGTTGCGATCTCATGCGATGCGCTTCAGGTGTACGAAGGATTGGGTGTTCTCACCGGGGTGGCGTCGAGCCAGGAGAGAGAGAAGCTCGAGCATCGCCTGGTGGAGTTTGTGCCGGTCACCCGGCCATTCTCGGTCGGCGACTACATGCGGCTCGCGCACGCCGAGATCGATCGGGCGCTGGCGGCGGGAAGGACGCCGATCGTCGTCGGCGGCACCGGCCTCTACCTGCGCGCCGCGGTGGCCGAGCTCTCGCTGGTCAGGGCGCCGCCCGAAAGCGAGGACTCCGAGCTGTGGTCGCCCGAGACGCGACTGCCGACGACGATCTTCGGGCTCGACATGGACCGAGCCCGGCTCTACGAGCGCATCGACGCCCGCACTGAAGCGATCGTCGCCGGCGGGGCGGCGGAGGAGGTGCGACGCGCCGAAGCGCTCGGCCCGTCCCGCACCGCCCGCAAGGCGCTCGGCTTCGACGAGCTGCTCTCCGGCGACGTCGAGCGGATGAAGAAGCGCTCGCGCAACTACGCCCGCCGCCAGCTCACCTGGATGCGCAAGATCCCCAACCTGACCACGATCGACCGCACCCACCTCAGCGACGCCGCAGCCGCCGCCCTCATCCTCGCCAGATGAAGGGTTGTGCCCCCGATAGGGGGCACAACCCTTCAATAAGCTGGCGCCCGTGAAGTTTGAGAAGTGGACCGCGCTGGGCAACGACTACGTGATCGTCGAGGCGGGCGAGCTGCCCTGGGAGCTGACGGGGGCGCGGGTGCAGCGGATCTGCGACCCGCACTTCGGCATCGGCGCCGACGGCGTCCTACGGCTCTCGCGCAGTGACGACCCGGAGTTCGTCGCCGAGCTGCGGATCTTCAACCCCGACGGCTCGGAGGCCGAGCTCTCGGGCAACGGGGCGCGCGAGGCGATCCTCTACCTGCGCCGGCACGGCTGGACCGACGAGGACGTCTTCTCGATCTCGACCGCGGCTGGGCCGGTGACGCCGACGATCACCTCCGAACGGACCTGCTCGGTGCAGATGGGTCGCGCCGCGACCGCCTCCAAGGACTTTCCCGAGGGCGAGCCGGACGGCAGGGGGATCCTCAGCGCCGGTGGCCGCGAGTGGGAGTTCCAGCACGTCTCGATCGGCAACCCGCAGTGCGCGATCGAGGTCGGCGAGGGGCTGGAGCAGCTCGACCTCGGCGCGATCGGCCCCGAGATCGAATCGCACCGGATCTTCCCCAACCGCACCAACGTCTCCTTCCTGCGCAGCGAGGGCAGCCGCGTGCGGGCGCGGATCTTCGAGCGCGGCGTGGGGGAGACGCTCTCCTCGGGGACGGGCGCGAGCGGCGCGGCGGTGACCGCCTTCCTGCGCGGCGCCCAGAGCCCAATCACGGTCGAGCTCGACGGCGGGGACCTGGAGGTCGAGGTCTCCGACGAGCTCGACGTGCGCCTGACCGGCTGGGCCGAGCCGATCTGCGCCGGCGAGCTCGCGCCCGAGCTCGTCGCCGCGCTGGCCGAGCTCAACCAATAGATTCTCGCGCCCGTGGGAATCGCAGAGCCATCGAAGCGCCTGGAGGCGATGCCTCCGTACATGTTCCAGGAGCTGGAGCGGCGGATCGCCGACAAGCGCGCCGCCGGCATCGACGTGATCAGCCTCGGCATCGGCGATCCCGACGAGCCGACCTACCCGCATATCGTCGCGGCGATGCAGGAGGCGGTCGCCGACCCCGGCACGCACCAGTATCCGAGCAACCGCGGCCGCGAGGAGTTCCGCGAGGGCATCGCGCGCTTCTACGAGCGCCGCTTCGGGGTCGAGATCGACCCCGAGGACGAGGTGATCCCGGCGCTCGGCGCCAAGGAGTGCATCTACAACCTCTGCTTCGCCTTCCTCGACCCGGGCGGCGTCGCGCTCGCCTCCGACCCCGGCTACCCGGTGTACACCGGCGGGCCGATCCTCGCCGGCGCGACGCCGGAGCTGCTGCCGCTGGTGCCGGAGCTGGGCTTCGTGCCGGACCTGACCGCGGTGCCCGCCGACGTCGCCGCCCGGGCGCGGCTGATGTTCATCAACTACCCGAACAACCCGACCGGCGCCGTCGTGCCCGAGGGCTTCTTCGACCTCGTCGTCTCCTTCGCCCGCGAGCACAAGATCCTCGTCGTCCACGACAACGCCTACTCGGAGACGACCTACGACGGCTACGTCGCCCCGAGCTTCCTCGCCACGCCGGGGGCGAAGGAGGTCGGCGTCGAGGTCTTCTCGCTCTCCAAGGGCTACAACATGACCGGCTGGCGCTGCGCGGCGATCCTCGGCAACCCGGAAGCGATCCAGACCTACTGGCGGCTGAAGACCAACGTCGACTCGGGCATGTTCGAGGCCGTGCAGCTGGCCGGCGTCGCCGCCCTCGACGGGCCGTCGGGCCCGCTCGAGCGGATGAACGAGACCTACGTCCGCCGCCGCGACCTGGTCGTCTCCGCGCTCGACGAGATCGGCGTCGAGGTGAGCGCGCCGAAGGGCACGATCTACGTCTGGGCGCCGGTGCCCGAGGGCCACACCTCGACCTCGTTCACCGAGCTGGTGCTGGAAGAGGCGGCGGTCGTCGTCTCCCCGGGCTCGATGTACGGGCCGAGCGGCGAGGGCTTCTTCCGCATCGCCCTGACCACGCCCGACGAGCGCATCGCCGAGGCCGTCGAGCGCATGCGCGAGCACCTGGCGTGATTGGCTTTTCCCGTTCGGGAAAATCGATGCCGCCGAGGGGCAGATTCTGGGTTGATTTTCCCGAACGGGTAAATTGAGCCTTTCTGACAGCGGAATCTGCCATAATTTTCCCGAACGGGAAAATGAAAAGGCAAATTACAAGCGAGTTGGACCTTGGCGCGTCGATTCGTGGCCGACGGAATGAGCTGGAACTGACTCAGGGTGAGTTGGCCGATGTATCGAGCGTGACCCTGCGATTCGTCAGCGAACTCGAGCGCGGCAAGGCGACGGCGCAGTACGACGGCATCCGACGTGTCCTTGCCGCCCTGGGCCTCGATCTATTCGTCGAGTCGCGATGAGCTCCCTCGATGTCTATCTGCATGACGAGCGTGCGGGGACGCTGGACCGCCTCGACAGCGCGAAACTTCGGTTTGCCTACGACCCCGATTGGCTCACTTCGGCAGCCGCTCCGCTGTCGCTGGCATTGCCGCTCCGGGAGGAGCCCTACGCGGATTCCGCCCCGATCCTTGACTCCACAGAGGAGACGATCGAGCAATTCGCCGAGGTGCTCATCGCCGCCGCGACGGAACCGGCCTGATTCAGGCGGCGGCTTCGCGCTCCTCGCGCTTGCGCCAGTAGCGGTCGAGGCCGCGCCACTGGTACTCGGGCGGGACGCACTGGATCATCTCCGCCGCGGCGTCCTCGCTCGCCGCGCTCGCGGCGACGCGCTCGCGGTGGCGGGCCTCGTACTCGGCCTCGGAGAGGTCGCGGGCGAGCGCGGCCTCTTCGCGCAGGCGCTCCTTGACGAGTCCGAGGTGGGGGAGGGGGTCCTCGATCGCGCCGAAGTGGGTCAGCGCGAGCCGCTCCGGGCGCCAGCCTTCGACCAGGCCGATCGAGTCGATCCAGGTCTCGACGTCGATGTCGGGCGGCGGCGTCGGCGGGACGATGAGGTCGAGGCCGGGGATCGAGACCGCGGCGACGTCGCCGACGAAGGCGGTGCCGCTGTCGGTGTGCAGGTAGCTGACGTGGTGGGAGGCGTGGCCGGGCGTGTAGGCGACGCGCATGCCGAGCACCCGCTCGCCGCCGGCCAGCGGCCTAACGTTCGCCTCCGGCACCGGCACGATCTCTCCCCACAGGTACTCCATCCGGTCGCCGTAGAGGCGCTCTGCGCTGGCCAGCAGCCTCGAGGGGTCGATCAGGTGCGGGGCGCCGCGCTCATGCACGTAGACCTCGAGCTCGGGCCAGCGGCGCACCAGGGCGCCGGTCGCGGCGGCGTGGTCGAGGTGGATGTGGGTCAGCAGCAGCGCCCGCGGCCGCTCGTCGCCGAGCGCCGCCAGCAGCGTCTGCACGGAGGACTCCGGCCCCGGGTCGACCAGCGCCTCGTCGACCTGCCAGCAGCCGATCACGTGCGGGCGGCCGAGGTGCTCGACGTCGATTACGCGCATCGCGGTCGCGGCGTGTTCAGGCGGGCGCCGGGGCGGGGAAGCGGTCGTCTGCTTCGAGCGTCTGCCGCAGGCCCTCCTCGAGGCCGCGCGGGGCGTAGCCGAGCTCGCGGCTCGCCTTCTCGTGGCTGGCCCAGAAGGTGACGCCGTCGGCGGAGGAGATCAGCTCGCGCAGGTTGGGCGGCTGGCCCATCATCCTGCCGACCAGCGGGCCGATCGGCGTCAGCATCTTCATCATCGCCGTCGGCAGCGCGTATTTCGGCGCCTTGCGCCCGGTCGCGGCGGCGACCGTCTCGATCGCCTCGCGCATCGTCGTCACCGGGCCGCTGAGCACGTAGGTCTCGCCGACCCGTCCTTTGTCGAGCGCCAGCAGGATGCCGCCGGCGATGTCTTCGACATGGGTCAGGCAGATGCCGAGCTCGGGGAAGGGGATCAGCGGCAGGCGTCCGGCGAAGAACTGCTCGAGCAGGTCGGCGACCTGGGAGGTGTCGCCGGGCCCGTAGACGCCGCCGGGCTGGACGATCGTGCCGGGCAGCCCGTCCTCGATCATCCGCTTGGCGACCTTGTGCGCCTCGAGCTTCGTCTCCTCGTAGTAGGAGGTGAACTCCTTGCCGGGGTGTTCGTAGCTCTCGTCGACCACCTGGCGGTGGGTGTTGCCGAAGACGCCCACGGTGGAGACGTAGACGAGCTTGGCGACGTTGGCCTCGCGCGCCGCTTTCAGCACCCTCTCGGTGCCGGCGACGTTGGCCTCCCACATCGCCGGGTGCTGCTTGACCGGAATCCCGACCTCGTACATCGCGGCGGCGTGGACGACCGCCTCGCAGCCCTCCATGCCCCTGCGGATCGCCTCCGAGTCGGCGAGGTCGCCGCTGACCAGCTCGCAGCCGAGGTCGGTGAGCTTGGCTGCCCTGCCGGGATTGCGGACCAGGCAGACGACGTCGTCGCCGCGGGCGCGCAGTTGGCGCGCGACCTCGCCGCCGATGAAGCCGGTTCCTCCCGTCACGAAGACCTTCACGCGACAAAGCCTATCCACACCGGCGCGACGCCTACACTTGAGTCGAGTGGATCGATCCCGCAACGGACGCAACAAGCAGACGCATTACGCCGCCGACGGCGCCGGCCTGTCCAACCCGCGCGCCCGCCAGCGGGCGCTGGCGATCGGCATCGGCGGCGCGGCGGGCGAGGACGATTCACTGGCGGAGCTGAAGGAACTGCTGCGCACGGCCGGCGTGGCGACCGCCGGCGAGGCGCTCCAGCAGCGCGACGCGCCCGACCCCGACCGCTACCTCGGCCGCGGCAAGCTGGCCGAGGTCAAGCGGCAGGTCGGCGCCTGCGACGCCAACCTGGTCGCCTGCGACGACGAGCTGGCGCCGCGCCAGGAGCGCAACCTCGAGGCCGCGCTCGGCGTGCCGGTGATCGACCGCACCGCCGTGATCCTCGACATCTTCGCCGACCACGCCCACTCGGCCGAGGGCAAGCTCCAGGTCGAGCTCGCCCAGCTCGAGTACAACCTCGCCCGCATGCGGGGCCTGTGGACCCACCTCGAGCGACTCGGCGGCGGGATCGGCACCAGGGGCCCGGGCGAGAGCCAGATCGAGACCGACCGCCGGCTCGCCCGCGACCGGATCGCCGCCCTGCGCCGGCGCCTCGCGCGCCTGGAGCGCAACCGCGGGGTGATGAGGGCGCGGCGCGAGCGCTCCTCGCTGCCGCGCGTCGCCCTCGCCGGCTACACCAACGCCGGCAAGTCGACCCTGCTCAACGCGCTGACCGGCGCCGAGGCGGTCGGTGTCGGGGACAGGCTCTTCCACACGCTCGACCCGACGACCCGCAGCGTCGCCCTCTCCGGTCGCGACTTCCTCTTCACCGACACGGTCGGCTTCATCGAGAAGCTGCCGCACCAGCTGGTCGAGGCGTTCAAGGCGACGCTCGAGGAGACCGTGCTCGCCGACCTGATCCTCCAGGTGGTCGACGCCGCCGCCCCCGAGGAGCGCCGCCTCGCCGATCTCGAGGCGGTCGACGCGGTGCTGGAGGAGATCGGCGCCGGCGACAAGCCGCGCCTACAGGTGCTCAACAAGGCCGACCTGCTCGATGAGGACGCGCAGCGCGAGGCGCTGCTGCGCCATCCCGACGGCGTGCTGCTCTCGGCGCTGACCGGAGAGGGGGTCGACGAGCTGCTGGAGCGGGTCGAGGCGGCCTTCGCCGACACCCTGGCCGAGGTCGACCTGCTCGTCCCCTACAGCGAGGGCGCCCGCCTGCACGAGCTGCACGAGGTTGCGGGCGACCTGGAGCGCACCGAGCGCGAGGACGGCGTCCTGGTCCACGCTCGCGTGCCGCGGGCCGAGCTGCACCGCTTCGACGATTTAGCCGTTGCGTAGGAGGGGGAGGGTGTCACTCGCCCCGACAAACGGCGGTCTAATTAGACCGCCGTTTTGAGTATCCGCCGGTTCGAGTGACACCCTCCCCCTCCAATGGAACTGAGAATCGCCAAGCTGAAGGACGAGGCGACCGTGCCGACACGGGCGCACGCCGGGGACGCCGGGCTGGATCTGTACGCGTGCGAGGCGGCGCATCTGGGGCCGGGGGAGCGGTGGAGCGTGGGGACCGGGGTCGCGGTCGAGATACCGGACGGTTACGCGGGCCTGGTGCTGCCGCGCTCCGGGATCGCGCGCGACCACGGGATCGCCCTGGTCAACGGCCCGGGTCTGATCGACGCCGGCTACCGGGGCGAAATCCGGGTGCTGCTGCTCAACACCGATCCGGCGGAGATCTTCCGGGTGGAGCCGGGCGAGCGGATCGCGCAGCTCGTGGTCGTGCCGGTTGGACTGCCGGAGCCGGCCGAGGTCGAATCGCTCAGCGACTCGAGCCGCGGCGATGGTGGCTTCGGCTCGAGTGGACGATGACCCGGCGCACGGCGAACCGGCAGACGACGGGCGAGCGGTCGCGGTTGCCCGCGGCGTCGATCGCGTAGGCGCGGAAGACGTGCCGGCCGAGATGGAGTCGGTAGCGACGCCGCGAGTGGCAAGGCCTGAAAGGCCGGCGGTCGATTCGGCAGCGGAAGCGGGAGCCGTTCTCGCTCGAGCCGAGGGCAAAGGCCACCCGGCGCCACTTGCGCCGGGTGAAGACGCGCTTGGCGGGGCGGTGCAGGAGTCGAGTGCGCGGTGCCGTGCGATCTGCCCGGACCGGAGGCGGAGAGGCGGACGCTTCCGCGGTCGGCGGATTCGGATTGGGCGGCGTCCCCGGCGGCCGGAAGCTGTTGGGGGCGCGTTCTTCGACGTCCTCGCAATCGATCGGGCTCGCGTCGGGTCCGTTTTCGGGAAAGTCGATCAGGGCCGTGTCCCAGCCCTCCCCGCAATCGATCGTCGGATCGGGGTCCTGCGTCGGCGGCACGCCCGAGTTGGCGAGGATCGAGTCGTCGCCGGCTCCCGCGTAATAGCGGTCCGGGCCGGGGCGTCCGAGAAGCTGATTCGGGCCCGCATCGCCGATCAGGACGTCGCCGAGGCTCGTTCCCTCGAGATCCTCGAGGTCTGAGATCGTCGTCAGCGGGCCTCCCCCGCAATCGGGCTCTCCGGACGGGCCGACCAGCCCGGCCTTGCCGATCGCCATGTCGATCGAGACCCCCGCATCCTTGAAGTTCGCCCAGTTGGCGTTGTCGCGGTCCGGTCCCCCGTCCAACAGGTCGCCTTCACAGACGGCGTCGTCGACGAAGAGGTCCTCGCCCGCTTCGGCGTAGAGCCGGTCGGCGCCTTGGTTGTTGGGCACCGCGTCGTCCCCGCCCTCAGCGTGGACTTCGTCGTCTCCGGGCCCGTCGACAAGCGCGTCTTCGGTTTCCCCACCGGTGATGTGGTCGACGCCTTCGCCTCCAAGCAGGACGACCGACGTGCTTACGGGGAAGCCGGTGGCGACGATCGAGTCGTCGCCGGCGAGGCCGGCGACGACGAGCGAGTCGGGGGGCTGCGACAGTGGGAAGGAGCCCACGGTCGAGCCGTTGCGGGAGAGGGTCACTTCCTGCGGCGAGCTGGAATACGAGGCGACGAGTGCATCGTCGCCGTTGCTGCCGGTCAGGTAGAGCGCAGCCGGTTCACCCTGCTGAGGCGCCATGACGCCGGCGCGTGCTTCGCTGGGGTCACCCGCTTCCACCTTCCTTTCGCTGCCGGTGAACTCGCATTCTTCGCGCGTCGTCCCGGCCGCCGATTCGCAGTAGTCGCCGCCGTCGCCGCCGAAGACCCGATCGGCGCCGCCGTGGCCGAGAATCACGTCGGCGCCGCCGCCTCCGTAGATCTTCTCGGCGGCGCTCGTGCCGACGATGTAGTCGGCGAAGGGCGTGCCGATCACGACGTCGAAGGGTTCTCCGCCGACTTCTTCGTCGAACCCTCCTGCGTCCGGCGCGCGGCCGTTGTCGCCACGCCCGGTTCCCAGGTTGATGTAGGCGCCGCGTCCGCTGGGCGTTTGCGGAAATCCTTCGTATTCGGAGAAGTCAGGGAAGGAGTAGGGGGGGTTCGGCCGATTGAAGAACCCGGGAGTGACGCCGGTCGCGTAGCTGAGCGTGTCGAAGCCGCCTCCCGTGTTGAGGATCCGGTCGATCGTCGCGTCGCCGCGGACGACGTCATCGCCCTGTTCGCCGTCGAGGGCGGAGTCGGCGCCGAAGCCGCCCGAGAGCAGGTCGTTTCCAGGGCCCCCGCGCAGCTGGTCGTCGCCGACGCCGCCGTAGAGGCGGTCGTTGCCCGGGCCGCCGTAGAGGTAGTCGTTGCCGCGCTGGCCGTAGAGCGTGTCGTCGCCGCCTTCGCCGTAGACCGCGGTGACGTTGCGCGGCGCCCGGTAGACGTCGTCGCATTCGGTGCCGTGGTAGGTGTTGCCGACGATCCGCGGTTCTTCGCCGCCGCAGCTCGCGGCCACGGACCGATCGGCGCCGATCGCCTGTAGCGCCACGGCCACCAGCGTCAAACCCACCAGCGCGGTCGAGGTTATAACCGCATGGCGGGGAAAAGCTCTACCGCGGTGGGGTGTTGGGGCGGGGTTTGCGGTCATCATCTATTCCGAACCCCGCCACGCGCACTCAGCTGCGCAGGGCCGCCTCGCGGGCGCAGCGCTCGGCGGCGTGCTCGAGCTCGTCGTCGAGGGGCTCCAGGTCGGCGGGCGAGCCGTGGCGGCGCTCGAGCGCCAGCGCGATCAGGCGGTCGGCGAGCCAGGCGTTCTTCGGCAGCAGCGGGCCGTGCAGGTAGGTGCCGATCAGGTTGTCGCGGCGCACGCCCTCGAAGCCGTCCTTGCCGTTGTTGCCGAAGCCCTTTAGGACACGGCCGAGCGGGGCGGCGCCCGGGCCGAGATAGGTGCGGCCGCCGTGGTTCTCGAAGCCGGCGATCGTGCGCGTGCCGTCGCCCAGGTCCGCCTCGATCGCGACGTTGCCGATCAGTCGCTCGCCCGGCTCGCGCACGGTCTCCAGGTCGGCCAGACCGAGACCCGGCAGGCGCTCCTCGCCGAGCTGGTAGCTGTGGCCGAGCAGCTGGTAGCCGCCGCAGACGGCGAGCATCGCGGCGCCGTCGCCGAGCGCGGCGCCGATCCCGTCGCGCTTGCTCGCGACCATGTCGGCTGCGACGGCGCGCTGGTCGCGGTCCTGCCCGCCGCCGAGGTAGAGCAGGTCGTGCGCGGCGGGATCGAATCCCTCGCCGGGGCCGCTGGCGGCGTAGGAGAAGCCGATGCCCCGCCACTCGCAGCGCCGCTGGAGGAAGAGGATGTTGCCGCGGTCGGCGTAGATGTTCATCTGCTCGGGGTAGAGGGCGAGCAGGCGCAGTTCCATCAGGCGCTCCTTTCGAGCACGACGACGGTCGAGCCGACGTGGATGTCGGTTGGCGCGATCCGCCGCCGCTCGCACGGCGCCAGCCCCACCTCGGCCGCCTCCCGCTCGAGCTGCTCGGCGGGGAAGGTCGCGATCCGGACCCGGTTCGGCTCTGCGCTCAGGTCGCCGTCGGGGGAGACGATCTCGCGCCGGCGGTGGATGGCGATTTCGCCCGCCCCGACCGCGACCTCGACGGCGAGGCTCGAGTAGACCCAGCCATCGACCTCGCGCACGTCGGGCAGCGGCGGCGGTGAGTCGTCGGGCGGCGGCATCCCCTCCAGGATCGCAGCCGCAAAGCATCCCCCCGGCGTCAGCGCCGCGGCCACCCGTCGCAGGCAGGCAAGCCGGTCCTCTGCCCCCTCCAACAGCTGTAGCGTCTGCATCGGCGCCAGCGCCAGCGACACCCGGCGGTCGAGCTCGAACTCGCGCACATCTGCGTGCAGCGGCGTCACGGGGAGACCATCGGCGCGCTCGCCCAGCGCCGCCAGCAGGATCGCCTCGCGGTCGACCCCGATGACGTCGTGGCCCCGCCGGGCGAGATGCAGTGCGACCCGCCCGGTACCGCAGCCGAGGTCGAGGACCTCGCCGCCAGCCGCCGCGGCCAGCTCCTCCCAGAGCGGCAGGTCGGCGGCGTAGGAGGCGCACTCGACGTCGTGCCAGATCGCCTCCGTGTCGTGCGTGCGGTTCATCGCCAGAACTCCGCCGTCAGGCCGCGGTCCGAGAGCAGCCTGTGCAGCTCGAGCAGCGCCGTGTAGGTGGGCAGGGCGAAGAGGCGCTCGCCGGAACCCGCCAGCGCCCGGTCGAGCGAGGTCTCGACCTCGGGCTCGACCGCGATCGCATCCCGGGGCCAGCCGGCGTACTTGAGCCGCAGCGCCATCTCCGGCGCCCGGGTGCCGGCGCAGGTGACCCTGCGCACGCCCTGCGCGAGCAGCTCGAAATCGGCATCCCAGATCCAGGAGACGTCGCGCCCGTCGGCGATCCGGTCGTTGAGGCCGATCCAGAGGTCGAGCTCCCCGCCGGCTGCCTCGAGCCGCAGCGTGCGCAGGACCTCGTTGGTCCCGGCGGGGTTCTTGATCAGCAGAATCGAGAGCTGCCGGGAGTCGACGGGGATCGTCTCGACGCGGCCGAACGCCCCCTTTGCCGCCGCCAGCGCCGGGGCGATTCGCTCCGCCGCCAGGCCGAGCTCGAGCCCGCCGGCGATCGCCGCGAGCGCGTTGTAGGCGTTGTAGAGGCCGGGCAGCGGCAGCTCGACCTCGAGCTCGCCGGCCGGCGAGCGGACGCTCAGCGTCGAGCCGCGCATCCCGTGCAGCTCGATCCGCGTCGCCGCCACGTCGGGCCGCGGCCTCGAGGCTCCGCAGTTGGGACAGGCGTAGTGGCCGAGGTGACCGACGAAGGCGCGGTCGTAGACGTAGGGGTGCCCGCAGCGGCGGCAGTGCTTGGCGTCGAAGGCATGCTGGAGCTCGGGCAGCGCCTGGCGCTCGTCGTCGATGCCGAAGTAGAGGACGCCGTCGCGGCGGGCGCCGTCGGGGTCGCGGCCGAGGTCGGCGACGAGCGGGTCGTCGGCATTGAGCGCGAAGCGCGTGCGCCCCGTGTGCGCGGCGACGGTCTCCGCCCAGCGGTCGGCCAGCGCCTCGGTCTCGCCGTAGCGGTCGAGCTGGTCGCGGAAGAGGTTGCCGAGCACGATCGTCGACGGCTCGAGCTCACCGGCCACCTGGGGGAGCCAGGCCTCGTCGACCTCGAACAGGCCCTCGCGGCCGTCCTGCTCGAGCAGCGCGGTGGCGATGCCCCAGGTCATGTTGGAGCCGGCCCGGTTGTGCACCGGCGCACGGCCCTCGGCGGTGAGCAGCGCCGCCAGCAGGCCCGCGGTCGTGGTCTTGCCGTTGGTCGCGCTGATCAGCGTCGCGCCGCGGTCGAGGCGCGAGCCGAGCCGGGCGATCGCGTGGCGGTCCATGCGCAGCAGCACCCGGCCGGGCAGGGTGGTACCGCCGCCGCGGCCGCTGGCGCGGCTGGCGCCGCCGACCGCGCGGGCGAGCAGGCGCTTGGCGCCGAACAGCGCGCCGCCGCCGTTCTCGCTCAATCCCCGTCCCGGGGCGGGACGATCACGCTCAGCGCCCGGGGCAGCACGCGCAGCGTGGCGGGCAGGTCGGTGAGGTGCTCGCCGTCGGCGTAGACGGGGAAGGGACGGCTGGCGCTCAGCTCGAGCCGCGGGGCGCGGAACACGCGCACCTCATCCTCCTCGACGTGGGTGCCCTTGAACACCTTCGGCAGGTTAGCCAGGAAGCGCAGCTTGCCGACCTCGCCGACGGTGACCACGTCGAATTCGCCGTCGTCGAGCTCGGCGTCCGGCGCGATGAACATGCCGCCGCCGAACGCCCTGCTGTTGGCGACCGCGATCGAGTAGCCGGTGAAGCGCTCGCGTCGCTCGCCGGCGACGATCGTGAAGCGGGCCGACTTCCAGCCGAACAGCGTGCGGATGCCCGAGTAGGCGTAGACGAGATTGCCGCGCAGCCACCTGGTCTGGTTGGCCCGCTCGTTGGCGATGGAGTCGAAGCCGACGCTGACGATGCCGAGGAAGCGCCTGCCGTTGACCTCGCCGACGTCGATGCTGCGCAGCGCGCGCCTCGCGAGGGTCGCGGCGGCGGCGTCGGGCTCGGTCGGCAGACCGAGCACGCGGGCGAGGTCGTTGCCGCGCCCACCGGGCACGATCCCGAGCGGGGTCTCGGAGCCGGCGAGGGCGCCGCCGACGGCGCCGGTCAGGCCGTCGCCGCTGACGACGACCGGGATCTCGCCCGCCTCGGCCGCCCGGAGCGCCCGCTCGACTCCGTCCCCGAGGCCGCGCGTGCGCTCGACCCGGAAGGAGACGCGGCGGGCGTCGAGCTCCCGCTCGAGCCGCGGAAGCAGCTTCAGCGTGCGGCCGTGAGCCGAGGCCGGATTGACCAGCAGCGCCAGCGGCATCTCGTCGACTCCCATCGCGAGCGCCAGCCTAGTCGGCCCCGGTGCGGGCGGGGGCGAGCCGGAAGAGCTGAAAGCGCTCGCCCTCGGCTTCGCCGACCTCGAGCGGGTCGAAACGGCGGCCGCCGAGCCGCCAGTCGAGCCAGCGCCAGCGGCCGACCAGGATCAGGTGGCCGCCGGACCGCAGCACGCGAGCGAGCTCGCCAGGGTGGAGCCGGCCGCCCGCCTGGGCGACGAGGTCGAAATGGTCGTCCGGGTACGGGAGCCGCCGCGCCCGCCCCTGCTTGAAGGCGACGCGGCCCTCGGGGTCGAGGCCGACGCGGGCGACCGCTGCGTGGATCGCCTCCGCGGAGGGGTCGACCCCCCGGATTCGCGCCCCGGGGAACTCGCGAGCGAGGAAGAGCACCCCGTCGCCGTCGCCGCAACCGATCTCGAGAATCCGCTCGGGCAGGTCGCGCACGTGCAGGACCGCGGCGGCGAGCGCGGTGAGTTGGGGCGGTGGCATTGCCCGATCATCTAGGATTTCCCGCGCGTGGAGGGGACTTCGGACCGCAACAAGTGGATCGCGCTCGGCGTCTTCGCGCTGATCGCGGCCGCCATCGTGGCGGCGATCCTGATCGCACGCGGCGGCAGCGGCGACTCGGGTGCCGCCGCCGGCGCTTCGGGATGCCGCAAGGTCGAAGCGCCGCAGCCGAAGAAGGTCAGCTACAAGGCGCCGAAGCAGACGGTGAAGAAGGGCGAGAAGCTGACCGCGACGGTGAAGACGAGCTGCGGCAGCTTCGAGATCGCCCTGGCGACCGGGCAGGCGCCGAAGACGGTCAACTCGTTCGTCTTCCTCGCCGACGAAGGCTTCTACGACAACCTCACCTTCCATCGCGTCGCGCCCGGATTCGTGATCCAGGGCGGCGACCCGCTCGGCACCGGCACCGGCGGCCCCGGCTACAGCGTCGACGAGCCTCCGCCCGGCAACTTCGCCTACACGAAAGGCGTCGTCGCGATGGCGAAGAGCCAGGCCGAGCCGCCGGGCCGCTCGGGCAGCCAGTTCTTCGTCGTGCTCGCCGCCGACGCCGGGTTGCCCCCCGAATACGCTCTCGTCGGCCGCGTGAACAAGGGTTTCGGCGTGGTCGAACGGATCGGCCGGCTCGGCACCCCGGAAGAAAAACCGAAACAGACCGTTCTGATCGAAGAGATCTCGATCGAGAAGGGCTGACTCAGGCGAAGCCGGCGCGGGCCCGCGCCGGCTTGGCCAGCTGAAGCGCCAGGCGTGGGGGAGGAGGGCGCGTGGGCCGCTCAGCCAGGGCGTGAGGACCGGACAGTAATCTCCCTCTCATGGCGAAGGTGGACGTGGGGGACGCGGCTCCGGATTTCGAACTGCCCGGCACGGGCGGCAGGACCTACGGGCTCTCCGAGCTGAGGGGCCGGAACGTGGTGCTCGCCTTCTATCCCGGCGACGCGACGCGGGTCTGCACCGCCCAGTTCTGCTCCTACCGCGACAACGGCGACCGGCTCGACCGGCTCGACGCGGTCGTGCTCGGGATCTCGCCGCAGTCGGTCGACTCGCACGAGCGCTGGGCGCAGGAGCAGAGCCTCAACGTGCCGCTGCTCGCCGACGAGGACCTGGCCGTGAGCAAGGCCTACGGTGTCACCGGCTGGGTCGGACCGCTCGGCAGGCTCGCCGGCCTCGACGACACGCCGGGCGGCCGCTACGTCATGCGCTCGATCTTCGTCATCGACGGCGAGGGGGTCGTTCGCTACCGGCATGTCTCCCGCACGAGCGCCGGCTTCCAGACGGTCGACGACATCGAACGGGCCGTTACCGCGCTGGCTTGACCGGCTCGTCTTCGGAGCAGCCACGGCAGTTCGCCACCGCCGGGCCGCCGCGAATCCGCGGCGAGCTCGCGGGGGAGGGGCCGCCGGTGATCCTCTGCCACGGGGTGACGGCGACCCGCCGCTACGTGCTGCACGGCTCGCGAGCTCTGGAGCGCGCCGGTCACACGGTCCTCAGCTACGACGCGCGCGGCCACGGCGAGTCCGACCCCGCGCCGCCGGGCCAGGGTTATGGATACCCGGAGCTGGTCGACGACCTGGAGGGAATCGTGGCGGAGATCCTCGGCGAGGGGCGCTTTGTCCTCGGCGGCCACTCGATGGGCGCGCACACGACGATCGCCTACGCGCTGCGGAGCCCCGATCGCCTCGCGGGCATCGTCGTAATCGGCCCGACCTACATGGGCGAGCCCGCGTCGGCCGAGACGCTCGCCTACTGGGACGGCCTCGCCGCGGCGCTGGAGAGCGGCGGGGTCGACGGCTTTGTCGACTACATCGGCCGCCATCAGGGCACCGGAGCCGCCTGGCGCGACTCGGTCCTGCGCTTCACCCGTGAGCGGATCGCGCGACACGAGCGCCTCGATGCGGTCGCGGAGGCGCTGCGCCAGGTGCCGCGCTCGCGCCCGTTCGGGGGTCTCGCCGAATTGGGGTCGCTCGACATCCCGGCGCTGGTCGTCGCCAGCAACGACGAGGCCGACCCCGGCCACCCCCGCCATGTCGCCGAGGCATACACTGAGTTAATGCCGCAAGCAAAATTGATCGGTGAGGCGGCCGGGGAGTCGCCGCTCGCCTGGCAGGGGGGGAGGCTCTCGCGCGAGGTCGCCTCCTTCTGCGCCGGACTGGGGGATTAGCTTGTCTGAAGGCGGGTCGGCTACCGTTCCGCCGATGAGACTGCCTGCGGAGGGGACGTTGCGGATCATCGCGACCGTGATCGCGGCGCTCGGCATCGGCGTCGCGACCTACATCACGATCGCCGACTCCGGCGGGGGCGCGCCGGTCTGCGTGGCCGGTGGGGGCGGCTGCGAGACCGTGGCCGAAAGCACCTACTCGCACGTCTTCGGCGTCAACATCGCCGTCTTCGGAGTCGTCGGTTACGTGCTGCTGTTGACCGCCTCGCTGCTGCGCGGCGACGTGGGTCGGATGGGCGGTTTCGGCGTCTCGCTGCTCGGCTTCGGCTACAGCGTCTACCTGACCTATCTGGAGGTGTTCAAGATCGAAGCGATCTGCCAGTGGTGCGTGGCCAGCGCCACCCTGATGACGATCCTCTTCTGCTTGAATGCCGTGCGCATGGTTGGCTATGTGGGGAAACCGGCGTGAGCGGCAAAAACGCCCGAGAGGCGCGCCGCGAAGAGCGGCTTCAGGCCGAAAGCGAGGGCGAGGCGCAGGAACGGCGCAAGCGGCTGCTTCAGATCGGCAGCGCCGCCGTCTTCCTGGCGGTCGTCGTGGTTGCTGTGCTGATCGTGATCAGCTCGAACAGCGGCAGCGGCGGCGACACCAACCTCGAGGACGTCGGGCTCGTCAAGCAGCAGCTGAAGGGCATTCCGCAGAACGGCCTGACCCTCGGCGACCCGACCGCCGCGGTGACGCTGTATGAGTTCGGCGACCTCCAGTGCCCGGTCTGCAAGGCCTTTTCCGAAGAAATCATCCCCGAAGTGATCGAAAACCAGGTCAAGGTCGGCGAAGCGAAGCTCGAATTCCGCAACTTCCCGATCATCAGCCAGGAATCGTTCCCCGCCGCCGCCGCCGCGATCGCCGCCGGCAACCAGGGCCGGGGCTGGAACTTCATCGAGCTCTTCTACCGCAACCAGGGCCAGGAGGCGTCGGGATACGTGACCGACGAATTCCTCACCGAAATCGCCAAGGGCGCCGGGGTCCCGGACATCGGCAGGTGGAACCAGGAACGCAAGAGCTCCAAGCTCACGGGCGAAGTCGAAAGCACCTACAAGGAAGCGCAGCAGCTGGGCTTCACCGGCACGCCGTCGTTCGCGGTCGAAGGCCCCGGCACGAAGGGCAAGAAGACCCTCGGCACGCCCAGCGAAGCGGGCATCCTCGAAGAAGCGATCGAAGAAGCCTCCTGAGCCGGTCGCGCTCGGGTTTACATAACCACCATTATCGTGCGTTCGGTCCAGGCTTGCGGGGCCGTGTCACGTGAACCCTGGCCCCGGCTCGCCCGCATCCCACCGTCCGAGCCAGCGCCCTGCGGGGTCGGTGTCCACGATGAAGTCTCGCCCTGATCCGCGCCCTGCCGTGCCGGTCGGTTTGCGCCCGGTGCCCGGCGAAGCGCAGCGTCGCGCCCTGCCGGCAGGAGCTCCCGGCGCCGAGAACGCGGAAGCGGAACTCACGCCACCGGCCCGGCCGCACCCGGCGCGGGCGCACGAGCAGCCGCACCCTTCGCCCGTTGCTCCCCTGGGCGCTGGTTTCGCCGCCAGGTGGGATCGGGCTCCCGTTCCCGCTCGTTTCTCCTGAGAGGCAATCGGGACGGCTGAAGACGTCGGCGCCGAAGCCGACCGGCCCATCCGCGGCGGCGTTCGCGAGACGCGGCAGGCCGAAGTTGTCCTCGACCCAGCGCAGCAGCGAGTAGTGGTTGTAGGGCGCCTCGCTGACGGTTCCTGGCGCGATGCACGGGGACACCATCACCGCTCCGACCCGGCCGCCACCGGTTCCGGGGATCGGGCCGCCGTTGTCGATCGTGTTGGGCCCGGTGGTCTCGCCGCAGCAGGACCCGGCGCTGAACGCTGACTCGTCGAAGATGGTGAGAATCGCCCCGTGATCGCGGTAGGCATGCGAGGCCTCGATCCTGGGCACCCACTCGCGCAGGAAGGCGTCGATTCCCGCGAAGCCGCCGGGCGAGGTTCCGTCTGCGCAGGTCTCGTCGTGCCCGTCGGCGCAGAGGTCCGGCGTGACGAAGGCGTATTCGGGCGTCGTCGCCGCGCTGGCGAGGTCGTCCGGGAGCCGGCTGAGGTCGACGACGTTCGCATCGCAGCTGGGGCTGTCGACGATCGCGTGGAAGTAGACGAACGGGTTGTGGCGGACCGCGTACTGGTCGTCGGCGCGGGCGCTCTGCGTCGTGTCGGGCTGGCCGATTTCGGGATGGCGGCAGGTCGCCGGTTCCCCACTGCCGACCGCGTTGCCCATGTCCTGCATGTAGGCGCGCCAGCTGTGGCCGGATTCCTCGAGCTGGTTGGCGACGGTCCGCACGCCGCTCGGCAAGACGCACCCCTGGCCAACCGCGACGCCGTCTGAACCGATGATGCCCGGCGTCATCTCGCTGAAGACCGGGCAGTCGGCCTGGGTCTCGACGTTCGGCGGCTGTCCGCTGATCAGCGCGATGTAGTTGTCGAGGCTTCGGTGGCCGATCCCGTAGTAATTGGGGATGAAGGCGCCGGAATCGCGCATAGTCATGCCGAGATACGGGGCCGGCGGTTCGGGGCCGAAGGTTCCCTCGGCGTCCTCGTTCTCGAGCGCGATCAGGAACAGGTGGGCGATGTGCGGCACCTCCGGCGCAGCCGCAGCCGGCCCGGCCGCGGTGAGCGCCGCGACCGCCAGCGCGAGCAGCGTTGCGAGCGCGGCCGGGGCACGGGCGGTCAGACTATTTTCCCTCCTGGGTCAGGGTGGCACGGCCCCAGACCAGCGGCTTGACGATCGGCGGGGACTTGGGCAGCTCGCCGTGGTCGACATGATCGACGCTGAGCGGCGAGGCTTCGATGTTGGCGACCGTGTCGCGATTGCAGTGGCAGCCGTCGCCGATGAACTTCCAGGGCCTTTCGAGGCGGTCCTGCCAGCGCGCGACGCCCGGGTCCTCGGCGCGCACGTGCTCGGCGAACAGAAGCCGTCCGCCCGGTTTGAGGATGCGCGCCGCCTCCGCGAGCGCCGCTGCGGGATCGGGGACCGTGCAGAGAACCAGCGTGAAGACCGCCGTGTCGAAGCTGTCGTCGGCGAACGGCAGCCGCTCGGCGCCCGCTTCGATCAGCTCGACACTGGAACCCTGGGCGGCGATTTTCTCGCGCAGCCGCTTGCTCATGTGCGGATCGGGCTCGGCCATCACCACTTCGGTCAGGCCGTCCGGGAAGAGGCCGAGGTTCGCGCCGGTGCCGGCGCCGATGTCGATCGTGCGTCCGCTTGCGGCGCTCAGCAGCTCGCGGCGCCGCTCGCGCATCCCGGCCTCCTCGGTTCCAGCGAGCAGCCGGTCGTACAGGGCCGAGAAGGCCCATCCCCAGGTCGCGTCGTAGATCCGTCCCATTGGCATCGTGAAGGATTGTGACCCCTATCGGGGCCACAATCCTTCATCTGGGCTCAGGCGGCCTCGTGTTCGGCCGGCTCCTGCTGCGGCTCGGCGTCGGGGTTGTTGTGCGAGATGCGCTCCTCGTAGGAGCGGCGCCTGCTCGGATCGACCTCGGTCATCACGGTCTCGACGCCCATGAAGCGGCCGACGGCCTCCCTCGCTCTGCGCGGCAGCACCGCGCCCAGGAGCACCGACGCCCGCAGCGTGCGCGGCACGTACACGTCGACGGTGCCCAGCTCGAGCGCGTCGACGATCTCCCTGGTGACGTCCTCGGGCTCGACCCGTTTGACCCCGCGCTGGTCGGCGAGGCCTTCGATCAGCTGGGTGTTGACCGTGATCGGCATGACGTAGGAGAGCTCGACCCCGCTGCCGCGGCACTCGGCGCGAACCGCCTCGGTCAGGCCGACCACGGCGTGCTTGGTCGCGGCGTAGGTGGCGATGCCGGGCACGCCCGCTTTCCCGGCCGACGAGGACATGTTGACGATGTGCCCGGTTCCGCGGGGTTTCATCCGCCGCACCGCGAGCTGGGTGCCGACGATCACCCCGTAGACGTTGATCTCGAGCTGGCGGCGGATCGAGTCGTCGCTCTCCTGCTCGAACGGCGTCACCGGCATTATCCCGGCGTTGTTGATCAGCACGTCGACCGGGCCGAGCTGGCGTTCGGCCGCGTCGAGGAAGGCGGCGAAGGAGTCGCGATCGGTGACGTTGAGCTCGATCGCGATCGTACCGCCGCCGAGCTCGGCCGCCGTCTGCTCCGCCAGCTTCAGGTCGAGGTCGCCGAGCGCGAGCCGGCAGCCCTTGCGCACCAGCGCTTCGGCGGTGGTCTTGCCGATCCCCCGGGCGCCGCCGGTGATCGCGACGACCTTCCCGCTCAGTGAGCGTCGCTCCTTCGCCATCTCTCCTCCTCCTGCGGCAGCCCTCCTCAGGCCGCCGGCTTGTAGACGGTGACCACGGCGGCGCCGCCGAGGCCGATGTTGTGCTGTAGGGCGGTCTTCGCGCCCTCGACCTGTCGCTTGTCGGCTTCGCCGCGCAGCTGCCAGGTCAGCTCCGAGCACTGCGCCAGGCCGGTTGCGCCCAGCGGGTGCCCCTTCGAGATCAGCCCGCCGGACGGGTTGACGACGACCCTGCCGCCGTAGGTGGTCGCCTCTTCCTCGACCAGCTCGTGCGCCCTCCCCTCCTCGGCGAACCCGAGCGCTTCGTAGGTGATCAGCTCGTTGGCGCTGAAGCAGTCGTGCAGCTCGCAGACGTCGATCTCCGCCGCGTCGACGCTCGCCTCGCGGTAGGCCTCTTCGGCCGCCTGCCTGGACATGTCCGAGCCGACGATCTTCATGCAGTCGGCGTTCTCGTCGAAGGTCGTGCTCAGATCGGTGACCATCGACTGGCCGACGATCTCGATCGCCCGCTCGCCGAGGCCGTGCTCTTCGACGTAGCGCTCTGAGGCGACGATCGCGCAGGCGGAGCCGTCCGAGGTGGGCGAGCACTGGAGCTTGGTCAGCGGGTCGTGGATCATCTTCGCCGCCTTGATGTCCTCGATCGTGTACTCGTCCTGGAACTGGGCGTAGGGGTTGTTGACCGAGTGCTTGTGGTTCTTCCAGCCGATCCAGGCGTAGTGGTCCGGCTCGGACCCGTACTTCTCCATGTGGTCGCGGCCGGCGTTGCCGAACATCTGCGGCGCCGGCGGCGAGGCCTCGGGGTCGCGGATCGCGAACATCCGCTCGGCGTGCTTGTCGATCGCGTTGGTGCGGTCCGTGTACTTGACGCCCAGCGAGCCCGGCTCCATCTTCTCGAAGCCGACCGCCATCGCGCAGTCGACCAGCCCGCCCTTGACCGCCTGGCGCGCGAGGAACAGCGCCGAGGAGCCGGTCGAGCAGTTGTTGTTGACGTTGACCACCGGGATGCCGGTGAGGCCGAGCTGGTAGAGCGCCCGCTGGCCGTAGGTCGAGTCGCCGTAGCAGTAGCCGGCGAAGGCCTGCGCGACGTCGTCGTAGGGGATGCCGGCGTCGGCGAGCGCCTTCTCCCCCGCTTCCTTGGCCCAGTCGGGGTAGTCGCCGTCCTTGGTGCCCGGCTTCTCGAACTTGGTCATCCCGACCCCGATCACGTACGTGCGGTTGCTCAAAGTCTCTCCTGTCGTCCCGCCGCCTCGGCGCGGCGATTTGGCTGGCTGGCCAAAATCTACCGCGCCGCGGCTCCCGGCGCGCTCGCGATCGCGTCTTCGGGTGGACCTGAAGCCGGTGGATTCGACCAGATCAGGAAGGCGATGCCGGCGATCGCGATGCCGATTGCGGTCGCGTAGGCGCGCTGCCCGGCGGCGTGGAGCAGCCCGCCGCCGAGCGTGTCGGCGAGCATCACCGCGTAGACCGTGATCGCGGTCGTGAACAGCGCGTACTGGACGGTGAGCAGGCCGTAGGCGAAGGCGGTTGCGACCGTCAGCGCCACGGCGACGGCGATTTCGTCGCCACCCAGGGCGGCCGAGAGGCCGGTGGCGATGACGAGCCCGGCCGCGGTGCCGACCGCGCGCAGGACCAGCCGGTGAAAGGTCTCGTCCTCCTCCGGGCGCAGCACGAAGAGGATCGTCAGCGGCACCCAGAAGCCGTGCTGCTGCATGTCGAGCAGCCGGTAGGCGGCGACCCCGACGGCCATCGCGGCGCCGAAGCGCAGCGCGTGCCGGAACGCGTGCGAGCCGATCGTCAGGTTCGAGCGCAGGTCCCCCACCCCCCCACGCCAATCCCAGACCGGCTCGCGCCGCGGGCGTGCCGGTGTCTTACCGCCCGTATGGGCGGCCAACCGCCGGTGCATCCCTTCACCGGCCCAGATAGCAAGGGAGAAGGCTGCCTGGGCGAGGCCGCCGGCGGTCGTGAAGAGCAGCGCCGGAACGGCGTCCGCCGCCGTCAGCGAGAGGCCCTGCGCGACGAGCAGCGAGAGCGCCACCATCAGGCCGGCGATCGAGAAGCGCAGGGAGACGGCGAAGGAGTAGCCCGCCGCAGCGCCCACCACCGCCATCGTCGCCACGGCCAGCAGCGGCGACCCGGCCGTGAGCGCGCCGAGAGCGGCGGCGACGCCGATCGCCGGGGCGATCGTCGCCTGCCAGGCGGCCCTGGTTCTTGCGACGGCATCCATCGCCGGGAAGCCGGCGAACATCGCGCCGGTGCCGATCGAGCCCTTCGTCGCGGAGTCGAGGCCGAGCTCGAGCAGCAGCGCGGCGCCGACCGGGATCGCGATCAGGAAGCCGCGCCGGATCGCCGGCCCGGGCGCCGCCGGGCCGATCGCGAACAGCGGCCCGGCGCGCAGCGCGCGGGCCGCGCCGGAGGCGTTGAACAGCGAGGAGTGCGTGCGGTCGGCCAGCTTGCGGCGAGTCTATGGGCGCAGCGGGGTGCCCGCCCCAAGTACCCTGGAAGGTCGTGATCGTCGCCGACCTGAGCACCGATCCGACCGCGGGGATCGGCGTTTTTGCCGCCCTCGCGGCGGGCATAGTGTCCTTCCTCTCCCCCTGTGTGCTGCCGCTCGTCCCGGGCTACCTCTCCGCGGTGAGCGGCGTCTCCGCCGCGGAGCTCGACAGCGCCGGCTGGCGGCGTGTGCTCGGGCCCAGCCTGCTCTTCGTCGCCAGCTTCTCGGCGATCTTCATCGCGCTGGGACTGACCGCGACCGCCGTCGGCGCGACGCTCCAGGACCACAAGCAGTTGCTGACCAAGATCTCAGCCGCGCTGATCGTCGCGATGGGCGTGCTCTTCGTCGGCTCGCTGTTCGTCACGCGGCTGAACCGCGAGTGGCACGTCGACGCCCTGCTCGAGCGCGCCGGCAAGGGCGGCCCGATCGTCGCCGGCGCCGCCTTCGCGATCGCCTGGACGCCCTGCATCGGCCCGACCCTTGGCGCGATCCTCTCCGCCGCCTCGCTCTCCGGCTCGGCCGGGCGCGGGGCCTTCCTGCTCGCCGTCTACTCGGCTGGGCTCGCGATCCCCTTTCTGCTCACCGCGGTCGCCTTCTCCCGCATGACCACGGCCTTCAGCGCCGTCAAGCGCCATTACCAGGCGATCGTCGCCACCGGCGGCCTGATCCTGATCGCGATGGGCGTCCTGATCTGGACCGGCGAACTGACCCAGCTCAACATCGAAGCCCAGCGCCTGCTCAGCGAAGTCGGCCTCGACTTCTGGAACCAGGTCTGACCTCGATCGAGGCTTGGCGGTACGGTGACAGGCTGCGCAGTGTTCTGTCGGAGGCGCTTGCTAGTGTGCGATACTCAGGAAGGATGGTCGCGGGATCAACCGTCTGCTGTCTTTACAGGCAGCATCCGCTGAAAGCGGCCATAGGCGGGCCCGGTCCATCCCTTCCTCTCGCGCTTGGCAGGGCACTACGAGGAAGGGGCATCAGTTCGATGCTGTACCGCGTCTACGTGGACGAGGCGGGAGACCTGGGTCTCTCTCCGGTGTCATCTCGATATTTCGTCTTTTCGGCAGTCGTCGTTTCGGACGCCAACGATGGTCGCCTGCGGTCCGAGCTCGCCTGTCTCCGAGAGGCGCTTGGACGCAGTTCTGGGCACCCCCTTCATTTCGTCAAGTTCAGCCACTCGCAACGGCTCAAGGCCGTGCAAAGCGTTGCCCGTTCGTCCGCTTCCGCGATCGTCAACGCGGTGGTCGAAAAGGCTCCGATCGCTGTGCGGCATGACAGCGAGGCGGCTATGACCCCACGGCGCAACCCCGTCCACCTTGCGGGCCTACGCCTGTTGCTGGAGCGCGTCTCCTGGTGGCTTTCCGACAGTGAGTGCGAGGAGACGATCGTCTCTTTCGGTCAACTCAAGGGCTTCGGGGCGGAGAAAATGCGCGACTACCGGACGACGCTCGAAGCCGACGTCGAAGCAGACATTCGCTGGCAGGTGTTCCACGGTCACGCGTTTCGCCTCAAAGGCGTAAAAGAGCTCGAACTCCTCCAGGTCGCCGACATCGCTGCGTCGGCCGTCTTCAAGGGCATCGAGCCTGATCGATTTGGCAACGTCGAGCCCCGATACGCCAACGAACTCAGGCCGAGGCTCTATTCACCGACGTCCGCGCCGGTCTTGCCATCCTCGAAAGCGTGAGAATCAGTTGGTCCCGGGAGCGACGGTCTCGAGCTCGCGCCCGATCGCCTCGGTCTCCTCGAGGCCGCTGTCCTCGAGGTCCCGCGAGCAGACGATGCGGAAGCGGCCGGTGCCGATCGCCGAGTCGGGGACGACGGGCAGGCCGCGGATCTCCTCCCAGCCGAGCCGCTCGACCTCGAACGGGTTCATCCGCACCTCGGCCGCCGGGAACGGGCAGTTGCGGTTGTGCTGGTCGATCGCCTTGGAGATCGCCTCCAGGTTCTTCGCCTCCGGAGAAGCCACGGGACCAGTCTAAGGACCCTGCGTCCGCGCTACAGCCGGCCGCCGGTGTCGTAGGGCTCGCCGGGGGTGGCGCCGACCACGAGCAGGCGGAGGCCGTCGGGGCCGGGCGTGACCTTGCGCTTGACCTCGGGCCCGACGCGGGAGATGTGGTCGGCGTCGATCGGGTACCTCTCGCCATCGGCTTCGAGCGTGCCGGAGCCCTTGAGCGCGACGTAGACCTCCTCCTGGCCGAGCTGCTGCGGGCGCTTGGCGAACATCTCGCCGCCGATGCCCTCCGCCGAGTGGTCGTGCTCGGGGTATTCGTCCGCGCCCGGCGCCAGGTCGATGATCGCGATGCCGAAGGAATTGATGCCGAGGCCCGCGCCGGCACGGTGGAAGCGGATCCCCTCGAAGAAGCCCTCGATCGCGTCGATCTCCTCGATCTTGGTGTGCGCCACGTCATCCATCGATTCGATCCTATCCCCACCCTACGATCGGTGGCCCGTGGCCTCACAACGCACGATCGCTCACCTCGACATGGACGCGTTCTACGCCTCGGTCGAGCTGCGGCGGCGGCCGGAGCTGAGGGGGAAGCCGGTGGTCGTCTGCGGGTCGGGGCCGCGGGCGGTGGTGACGACGGCGAGCTACGAGGCGCGCAGGCTGGCCGGGATCCATTCGGCGATGCCGGCGGCGGTTGCGCGGCGGCGGTTGCCGGACGCGATCTACCTGAAGCCCGACTTCGCCGCCTATCGGGAGGCCTCGGCGCAGGTGATGGACGTCCTGCGGGCCAACGCCGAGACGGTCGAAGTCGTCGGCCTGGACGAGGCCTATCTCGACCTCACCGGCCTCTTCGCGCCGAAGGCGACGATGCGGCGGATCGCCACCGAGATCCGCGAGGACACCGGCCTGACCTGCTCGATCGGGATCTCCGAGAACCGCCTGCTGGCGAAGATCACGAGCGAGCTGGGCAAGCCGGCCGGGCTCGTGGTTCTCTCCCGCGAGCAGGCCCTTGAGCGCTTCGCCGCCGAGCCCCCCGGCCTGGTCCCGGGGATCGGCCCGAAGACCGTGGCGAAGCTGGAGAAGATGGGGATCGGCTCGCTGGCCGAGCTGCGCGCCCATGACCCTGTCGCCCTCGAGCGCGCCTTTGGACCGCGCATGGGCCGCTGGCTGCCGGCCCGGGCCCGCTTCGAGGACGAAACGCCGATCGAGGTCGAGCGCGAGACCAAGTCGCAGTCGGCCGAGACGACCTTCGACGTCGACGTCGCCGACGCGGAGGCGATGGCCGAGCACGTCGTCGCGCTCGCCGCGGAGCTCTGCCGGCGGCTGCGCAAGCGCGAGCTCGCGGGACGCACGATCGGGATCAAGGTGCGGCTCGACGACTGGACCAACGTGACCCGCGCGCACACGATCGACGAGCCGACCAACGATCCGGCCGTCGTCACCCCGATCGCCCTCGACCTTCTGCGCGCCTACGCCCCGCCGCGGCCGGTGCGGCTGCTCGGGGTGCGCGTCGCCGGCTTTGGGCGCGACGACGAGCATCCCGAGACAGCCGCCGCGCCGCCGGGGCAGCTCGAGCTCGGCCTGGGCGAGCGCTCAGCGGCTTGAGAGCAGCACCCCGGTGCTGGGGAAGCGCAGACGCGCCCGGGTCGCCGCGGTCAGGTCGAAGTCGCGTCCGGCGACGTAGGGGCCGCGATCGACCACGGGCACGGTGACGCTGTGGCCGCGGTAGCGCAGCTTTACCTTCGAGCCGCAGGGCAGCGTCTTGTGAGCGACGCCCAGCGTCCCCGGCTCGAGCGTGCCGCCGCAGGCCAGCGCGCCGCCGTAGAGGCCGGGGCCGTAGTAGGAGGCGGCCGCGGTCCGGTAGGCGGTGACCCGGCGGGCCGGGCTGATTGCGGCGCGCACGCGCTTGTCGTGCAGGCCGTAGGCCCGCACCCGGTAGGTGCCGAGGCGGCGCGGGCGCCAGCGCAGCGCGAAGGCGCCGTTGCGCCTGCTCGCGGCGCCGATCGTCGCCCCGCGCGAACCGCGGACGACGATCTTCACGCGGTGCGAGCCGCGTGGCCGCACCCGCCCGCGCAGCCAGAGCTTCTCTCCGCCGACGACGACGTGGCTGGAGACGTGCAGGGTGACGTGTGAACGGACCCGCTCGGGCGACCTGTGGTGCGTGCTCGCCGGCGCCGGGACGCTCCCGGCGAGCAGGGCGGCAGCGGCCAGCGCCGCGGGCAGGGTGAATCGCATCGTGTCTCAACTCGCTTTCTCGTCTGCCTACGCGGCGGACCGCAACTCGCGGCCCGCGTGAAAGGACGGCAGATGGATTGCCTGGGTCGGGACGGAACACCGTAGGAAGCCGATCGGCGCGGGTGAGTGAGCGCAATCACACTGCGGCGAGACGCACGATTCGCTGCAAACCGCGCTGCGAAGCCAAGTCCACGCCTGGATTTGGGACTCGTCCAGGTGTGCGAAGATTGTCCGCATGAACGGGGATCGGCTGACTGGACTCGATGCGTCGTTCCTCCACATGGAGCGCGCCGGCGCCCATATGCACGTCGCCTCGACGATCCTCTTCGACGGCGAGCCGCCCACCCATGACGAGTTCCGCGACCACATCGAGTCGCGCCTGCATCTCGTCCCCCGCTTTCGCCAGAAGCTGCGCTTCGTCCCCTTCGACCAGGGGCGCCCGGTCTGGGTCGACGACCCCTTCCTCAACCTCGACTACCACGTGCGGCGCACCGCTCTGCCGGCGCCGGGCTCCGAGGAGCAGCTGCGCAACCTGGCGGCGCGGATCTTCTCCCAGCAGCTCGACCGCACCAAGCCGCTCTGGGAGCTGTGGCTGGTCGAGGGCCTGGAAGGCGACCGTTTCGCGGTCGTCGGCAAGAGCCACCATGCGCTGGTCGACGGCGTCTCCGGGGTCGACATAACCACCGTCCTCTTCGACCTCGAGGAGGAACCGGACCACCCGCCGGTGCGGCCGCCGAAGTGGGCGCCGCGGCCGGAGCCGACCGACCTCGACCTGCTCCGCGGCGCGCTGCGCGAGCGCGCCACCAGCCCGCGCGAGATCGTCCGCGGCGTGCGCGCCGCCCTGCGCGGGCCGCGCCAGGTGCTGCGCGGCATCGCCGACGCCGGCAAGCTGATCGAGGTCGCCGCCGCCGCGCCCAGCACCCCCTTCAATGTCGAGATCGGGCCGCATCGCCGGCTCGCCTTCGTCCGCGCCGACCTCGCCGACTTCAAGCAGGTCAAGAACGCCCACGGTGGCACGGTCAACGACGTCGTGCTCTCGGTCGTCGCCGGGGCGCTCGGCAACTACCTGCGCGCCCGCGGGCACGAGACCGACGAGCTGGAGCTGCGCGCGATGGTGCCGGTCAGCGTCCGCGCCGACGAAGAGCACGGCGCGCTCGGCAACCGGATCTCGGCGATGATGGCGCCGCTGCCGGTCTTCTCGCGCGACCCGGTCGAGCGCCTGCGCCTGGTGACCGAGACGATGGGCGACCTGAAGGGCTCCGGCCAGGCGGTCGGCGCCGAGCTGCTGACCAGGCTGACCGATTTCGCCCCGCCGACGATCGCCTCGCAGGCGGCCCGCCTTCAGCCGGCCCAGCGCTTCTTCAACCTCGTCGTCACCAACGTCCCCGGCCCGCAGTTCCCGCTCTACCTGATGGGCCGCCGCATGACCTCGATCTTCCCCCTGGTCCCGCTCGCCCGCCGGCAGGCGCTCTGCGTCGGGATCATGTCCTACGACGGCAAGATCGACTTCGGCCTGGTCGGCGACTACGACGCGATGGCCGACCTCGAGAGCTTCGGGCTCGACCTGGAAGGCGCGATCGCCGAAGCCGTCGCCACCGCCCCGCCGCCGGAGGACGCTCAGCGCACGGAGTCCGCCCGGACGCGGAACGGCGCCGTGTCGGTCAAGTAGTTCCAGTCGAGCCGGCGGGCGCTGAAGCCCTCCGCCCTGGTGTCGGCGTTGATCACCACCGCGGTGATCCGCTGAAAGCGCCCGGGTTGGCGCAGCGTCACCTTCAGCGGTCCGCCGCGGCGGCGGAAGCTCAGGCGCGAGACCACGCGGCCGTGTCGCTCGCTGCCAATCCGGCCGACCAGGGCGAGTCCGGCGGCGACCCCTTGGGGGGCGAACGCGCGGGCGGCCACGGCGCGCCCACCGCCTGCGTGCACGCGCAGCAGCTCGAAGGTGGTGTGATTGAGCGCGCGGTCCAGCGGGCGTCCGTCGGTCGGCAGGTTGCCCTGGCGCGGCACGTCGGGGTAGCGCCGGCCTTCGCGGAAACGGGAGCCGGTGCGCCACTCGGCGACGTCGCGGGCGAAGCGGGCGAAGTCGCGGCTGAAGTCCGACGGCCCGGCTGCGCGGATCGCCGAGTCGTAGCTGGCGACCGAGAAACCGCCCGGACGGGTGTGCATGGCGCGCGACCAGGCGTTGCGCAGGATGTCGCGGCCGTAACGCCGCACCAGCCACTCGTTCCAGACGGTGCCGCCGTACTCGCGGATCGAGTTGGCGGTCAGCGGGGTCTTGTAGAGGCGGACCCAGCGGCGCACGTAGCGCAGGTAGTCGTTGATCCCGTTGTAGACCTGGTCCTCCATCCAGACCGCGGTCGACTCGGCCATCCAGGCGTCCTGGTAGGCGTCGTAGTTCATCTGAAGCAGGTGGCAGTACTCGTGGGCGAAGGTGACCTCCAGGTCGGGCGCCGGCTTGGTCCCCGGGTACTGGAAGGGGTCGTAGTCGTTATCCAGCACCAGGTAGCCGTGCATGCGGCGCGGCAGCCGCCGGCCCTTGGGAACCTGACCGCGGTCGGGGGCCGCGTAGCCGAACAGCAGCCGGCCGAGCTCCTTCAGGTAGACGTCGGTCTTGCCGTGCCGTCCGCCGCGCCGGCCGTCCGAGCGCGGCTCGCGCCAGCCCAGCTTGCCGTTCTCGACCGCGTGGACGTGGGCGCCGACCGCGAGCACCCGCTCGACGTAATCGGGGACGCCGTCGCCGTCCTTCACGCCGTTGTCGTCGCTCAGGTCCGGGGCGTCGATCCCCTCGGCGACCCAGTGGACGCAGAAGCGGCCGGCACAGGCCGGCGAGCGGGGAGCTTCCGGCACCGAGTAGGAATGACGCGCCGGGTCGGGATGGTCGGTCGGCCGCGCGCGCGGCTGGCGGAAGGTCCACTGGTCGCCCGCCTGGGCGGCGACAGGCAGCACCGCGATGCCCGCCATGCAGGCGAGGAGAGCGCCGAGCAGCCGCAGATTCACCCGCATGGAGGTCAATTTACCGACCGTCGAGGCGCTTCCCGACCCGCGCGGTCGAGCTTTTGATCGCATAGCGGCGAAAACCTCGACCGCGGCGGGCGGGGATACTGCGGTGCGAACATGCGGAGACTCCGTTGCGCATAGCTCTCGCCCAGATCGATCCGACCGTCGGCGACGTCGACGGCAACGCCGCCAAGATCGCCGAGTGGATCGCCCGCGCCGCCGCCGAGGGCGCCGAGCTGGCGATCTTCCCCGAGCTCTGCGTGCCGGGCTACCCGGCTGAGGACCTCTACCTCAAGCGTCACTTCGTCGCCGCCAACCGCGCCGCGGTCGAGAGTCTCGCCGGCGCGGTCGGCGCCGAGCTCACCGTCCTGGTCGGCTTCGCCGAGCCGGTCGAGGACGGCGGCGACCACCGGCGCGCCCACAACTCGCTCGCCGTGCTCCGCGACGGCGAGGTCCGCGCCGTCTACCGCAAGAACAGGCTGCCGAACTACGCCGTCTTCGACGAGCAGCGCTACTTCGTTCCCGGCGACGGCCCGGCCACCGTCGAGGTCGCGGGGACGCGGGTCGGCCTGACGATCTGCGAGGACCTCTGGGAGCCGGGCCCGCCCGCCTCGACCGAGGCGGCGGAGGAAGGCGCGCAGCTGATCGCCAACCCGTCCGGCTCGCCGTATCACCGCGGCAAGGGCCGCGAGCGGGAGCAGATGTTCGCCGCGCGGGCGCGCGAGTACGGGACCCACCTCGCCTTCTGCAACCTGGTCGGCGGCCAGGACGAGCTGGTCTTCGACGGGCAGAGCTTCGTCGTCTCCCCGGCGGGCGAGGTCGTCGCCCGGGCGGCGCAGTTCGAGCAGGAGCTGCTGCTCTGCGAGATCCCCTCCCCCGGCCCCTGCCGCCGCGCCGAGCCGCTGCCGGACCTGGCCGAGGTCTATGGCGCCCTGGTCCTCGGCCTGCGCGACTACGTGCGCAAGAACGGCTTCCGCCACGTCGGACTGGCGCTCTCGGGTGGGATCGACTCGGCCCTGGTCGCGCTCGTCGCCGCCGACGCGATCGGCGCCGAGAACGTCAGCTGCGTGGTCATGCCGTCCCCCCACTCCAGCGATGAAACCCAGGCGGACGCCAGAACTATCGCCGCCAACCTGGGCGCCGAGGCGATCGAGATCCCGATCGAGCCGGCGATGGAGGCCTACGAGCGCTCGCTCGAGCCCTTCTTCGCCAGCGACGAGGACAGCGAGCCGCGCGAGCTGCCCCACGACCCGACGCGACCGTCGGAGCCCGACCTGGCGGCGGAGAACATCCAGGCGCGGATCCGCGGCAACCTGATGATGGCGCTCTCCAACAAGCACGGCTGGCTGGTGCTGACGACCGGCAACAAGAGCGAGATGTCGGTCGGCTACGCGACGCTCTACGGCGACATGGCGGGCGGCTTCGCCGTGATCAAGGACGTGCCGAAGGCGCTCGTCTACGAGCTCGTCCGCCACCGCAACGAGCGCGCCGGTCGCGAGCTGGTGCCCGGCTCGGTGCTCGAGCGGGCGCCCTCGGCCGAGCTGCGCCCGGATCAGCGCGACGAGGACACGCTGCCGCCGTACGAGCTGCTCGACCGCGTGCTCGAGGCCTACGTCGAGCGCGACGAAGGACGCGAGGAGATGATCGCCGCCGGGTTGCCGGCGGACGTCGTCGACGAGGTCGTGCGCCTGGTCGACCGTTCCGAGTACAAGCGCCGCCAGGCCGCCCCCGGCATCCGCATCACGCCCAAGGCCTTCGGCCGCGACCGGCGCCTGCCGATCACGAATCGTTTCGGGGAATAGGCCTGACGGCGATGGTCATCTGCGCGAGCGCGCAGAGCTTCCCCTCGGCGTCGAGGACCTCGGCGTCCCAGACCCAGGTGGTGCGGCCGCGGTGGCGGGCGCGGGCCGCGACCTCGGCGTGGCCGGAGGTGATCGGGCGGAGGAAATTGACGTTGATCGACTGGCCCATCGCGGCCATCCCGTCGCCGAAGACGGCGAGCGCGGTCGAGCGCGAGCAGACGCTCTCGATCAGGCTGGAGAGCACGCCGCCGTGCATCAGGCCGAAGGGCTGCCGCAGGTCGTCGCGGACCGCGATCCGCACGCGGGCGTGCTCGGGGTCGTCGTCGAGCCACTCGGTGCCGATCAGCCCGTCGAAGTGCGACTCGAGGCCGCGCGGATCGTCTGCCATCGGCGGCACCCTATCCCCCGACCGCGGTCGAGGTTTTCGCCGCTATGCGACGCAAAACCTCGACCGCGCACATGTGGGCTTAACGTCGGTCCCATAGTCTTGCGCCGGGTTATGGCTTTGAGCGACGATCAGAAGGCCCTGCTGCGGTTGCTCGCCCAGCGCGAGCAGGGTTACGAGGACATTGCGGCTCTGAAGGGCATGGGCGTCGAGGAGGTGCGCGCCGAGGTGCGCGCCGCGCTGGCGGCGATGGAAGCCCCCCCGCCGGAGCCCCCTGCACCACCCCCTCCCCCAGCTCCCGAGCCCCGGCCCGAGCCCGCGCCTGCGCCCGAGCCGGCAGCGGAGCCGCAGGCGGTCGCCCCCGCGGCGCCGAGGGCGCGGTTCAACCCGCGCGTGCGCCGCCCGCAGCGACCGGGCGTGCCGGTCGAGCGGCGCCGCCTGCTCGCGATCGCCGGCGGCGCGCTGGCGCTGGTCGCGATCGTGCTCGGCGCCGTTGCCCTGATCGGCGGCTCTGACTCCGGGTCGAGCTCGGCCGCGGCGGGCGAACCCGAACTCGCCGCCGGCGAAGAAGGCAAGGTGACCCAGGCGGTGCTCACGTCCGCCGACGGCAGCGAAGCCGGCGGGCGGGCGATCTTCGGACGCGTCGGCAAGGAAGAAATCGTCCTCCAGGTGACCGCCGAAGATCTCGAACCCACCGCCAAGGGCCAGTCCTACACCGTCTGGCTGTACCGCACGCCGAAACTCTCGCTGCGGGTCGGCAGCGTCCCGGTCGGCGAATCGGGCAAACTCGGCGCCCGCTTCTCGATTCCCGAAGAACTGCTCGCCTACGTCGCCAGCGGCGCCTTCAATCAGGTCTACGTCTCGCGCACCTCGAACGCCACCTACCAGCGCGAGGTGGCAAAGGCGAAGAAGGAAAAGAGCCTCCCCCGCTACACCGGCGAAACCGTGCTGACCGGCAAGATCACCGGACCGGTGGCTGAGGCCGGGCAAGAAGGCGAATAGAGCCGATCCCGGCAGGGGTTCCACTTAACTTTTTCGGTGGTTTGGGGTTGGGCTGGCGCCCGGGGCAGTCGACGAAAAAGTACAAGACGTTCCACCCCTACCGGGATCGGCTCTCAAGCAACTTCCCCGGGTTCATGATCCCCGTTGGATCTAGCTCTTCCTTCACAGCTTGAAGGACATCGAGGCCGGTGTCGCCTACCTCGGCCCGCATGTAGGGGGCGTGGTCGCGGCCGACGGCGTGGTGGTGGGTGATCGTGCCGCCGTGGGCGACGATCGCCTCGCAGGCCGCGCGCTTCACCTCCTGCCACTGCGCGACCTCCTCGCCCCGGCGGGCGCGGGAGATGAAGGTGAAGTAGAGCGAGGCGCCGTCGGCATAGGCATGCGAGAGGTGGCAGAGGACCAGGCCGGGCGTGCCCTGCGCGGCGAGCGAGTCGCGGATCGCCGCCCCGACCGCCGCGTGCAGCTCGTGCAGCCGCGACCAGGTGTGCGAGGTCTCGAGCGTCTCGACCATCGCTCCCATGCCCATCAGCGTGTCGCGCAGGTAGGGGCCCTGGAAGCGGCCGTGCTCCCAGGAGCGCCCGGCGCCCTGGCCGAGGTACGCGGCACCGCCGCGGCGCAGGGCGCGAACGCTCAGAGCCCGGCGGCGCGCCACCGACTCCTCGTCGCCCTCGACGCCGACGACGATCAGGCAGCCGCCGCGCCGGCGGCGCAGGCCGAGGTAGCCGTCGAAGGCGCGGCCCGCCAGCCCGCGCGGGCCGGAGAGCGCCAGCGAGACCTCGGTCTCCTCCTCGTCGGAGACGCGGATCACGTCGGGTAGGCCCGGTCCCTGGGCAAGCGCGCGGACGATCTCCGCGCCGGCTTCGAAGCTCTCGGCGATCCAGGCCTCGTAGCGGCGCTGCGGCGGCCTTGGCCGGACCCGCACGGTGACCTCCGGGATCACCCCGAAGACCCCCTCCGAGCCGACGACGAGCTCGCGCAGCGCCGGCCCGGCGGCCGTGTGCGGCGTCTCCAGCGTACGCAGCTCTGCGGCCGGCGCCAAGAGGCGGACCGAGCTGACGAGGGCGTCGAAGCGGCCGTAGCCGCTCGATGCCTGGCCGGCGGAGCGGGTGGCGGCGAAGCCGCCGATCGTCGCGTACTCGAACGACTGTGGGTAGTGGCCGAGCACGACGCCCTCGGCCTCGAGCGCCGCTTCGGCCTCCGGTCCGCGCAGGCCGGCGCCGAGCCGCGCGGTCAGCGAGCGGCGGTCGACCTCGACCGTGCGCAGGCTCGCCAGGTCGAGGCTGACCAGGCGCGAGTGGCCGCCGCGCAGCGGCTCGATCCCGCCGACGACGCTGGTGCCGCCCCCGAACGGGACCACGGCGATCCCCTCGGCGGCGCAGATCTCCAGCACCCGCCGAACGGCGCCGGCGTCCTGCGGCAGCAGCACCGCGTCCGGGGCGGCGTCGAGGCGCCCACCGCGCAGCCGCGCGAGGTCGGCATAACCGCAGCCGGTCGCGTGCCGCAGCCGGTCCTCGGTGTCGGTGAAGACGTTCGCCTCGCCCACGGCCTCGATCAGCGCCGCAGGCAGCGACTCGGCGGCCGGCAGCACAAACCGCTCCAGCTCCGCCGCCAGCGGCCACGGCTCCAGCTCTCCCACCCGCTCGCGCAAGGTCGCAAGCGCTACGCCGTCCAGCTCAGGCTCGACCGCCGGGTCTCCCCATCCCCACCACTTCGAGTCGCGCCGGGGCCTCACGCCGACACCCCGAGTGCGGTTTCGAGGCCGTCCAGCGCGTTTTCGAGGATCTTGCCCTGGCCGCCGCGCATCATCGGCGAGCCGAGCCGCGACATCCCGCGCAGCTTCTGCTCGGCGACGATGCTGACCTCGGTCCCCGCCGCCGCCGGCTCCAGGCCGATCTCGACCGTGGAGCTGCGCAGGTGCCGCTCGAACGGGCTGCCGGAGAGCTGCTGCTCCCAGACATAGCGTTCCCCCTCGGCGGCGCTGAGGCAGCGGAAGTCGGCGCGCACGCCGCGACCCTCGGCCGTCTCGAGGACCTTGGTCCACTGGCTGCGCCGCCCCTCCGGCTTGCGGTCGACGCTCTCCACGCGGCTCGTGCGCGGCCACCAGCGCGGCAGGCTGTAGGGGTCGGAGACCAGCTCCCAGACCTCGCTCGGGGGAGCCGCGATCGTCCGTCGGCGGGTGACGCGCGGCACGAGCGCGCTCAGTCGCCCGCGAGGCGGCGCAGGTCCCGGACGAGCAGCAAATGCTTGAGATGGCTGACCGTGGCGGCGAGGCTCTCGAGGCTCTCCAGCGCCTCCTTGCGGCGCTCGGGGTTGCGCGAGCGCAGCGACGGCCCCAGCAGCGCTTCCAGCAGGTTCGCCTCGCGGTCGGCTGAGGAGCGGAAGACGCGCAGGTTGCGGGCGCCGACGCCGACCCGCGAGAGCTCGTTGGCGGCGCGCACGATCTCGCGGTCGGTCTCGTCGTAGACCGTGTTGCCGTCGCGCTTCTCCGGCTGCACGATGCCGAAGTTCTCCAGCTCGGCGATCAGCTCGGCACGGGCGCCGGTCTCCTCGATCACCTCGTCGAGGCTCAGGTAGGCGCTGGAGGTATTGACGAGGATCGCCCGCCGCACCGCCCCCGCGGCCGGGCGCCCCTCGGAGCTCCCGCCGCCGAGGTCGATGTCGCCGCCCGCGGCGAGCTCCTGGCGGATCACCCGCAGCGGCAGGAACTCGTCGCGCTGGAGGCGCAGGATCGTGCGCAGGCGCTCGACGTCGGACTGGCTGTAGAGGCGGTAGCCGCCCTGCGTGCGCCGCGGCGTCAGCAGCTTCTGATCCTCGAGGTAGCGGATCTTGGAGATCGAGATGTCGTCGAACTCGCTCTGGAGGATCTTGCAGACGGCGCCGATCGTCAGCGCCTTGCGCGGTCGCGAGTCGCGCTGGCGCGCGGGCTGCTGCTCGGAGACCGCCATCGTCCTCTCCCCTACTTCTCCAGGTAGCTGAGCTTGTACTTGCCGATCTGGATCTCGTCGCCGTCGGCGAGCCGGTGCGACTCGATCCGCCGCCGGTTGACGTAGGTGCCGTTGAGCGAGCCGAGGTCGTCGATGTAGAAGCCGTCGCGGCGGCGGACCAGCAGGGCGTGGTTGCGCGAGACGGTCACGTCGTCGAGGAAGACGCCGGCGTCGGGGCTGCGGCCGATGCTGACCCGGTCCTCGGTGACGGTGAAGCTCTCCCCCGCGCGCCCGCCGCCGGCGCGGATGACCAGCGCCGCGCCGCTCTCGTCGAGCACCTCGTCGATGTCGATCGGCTGCATCTCGCCGGTGTCGTTGACGCGATAGGTCATCGTCGTCGGCTCGTCGGCCTCGTCCTTGGGCCCGCCGAGGTAGGCGCCGCACTTCTGGCAGTAGTTGGCGCCCTCGGGGTTGACGAAGCCGCACTCTGGGCAGTGGACAGCCATCGGGATGCGCGCCTCAGGCGGCCGCGTCGCCCTCCGGATCGGCGGGCTGCTGAGCCTTGCCGGCGAGGATGTCGGTGAGCTGGGCGACGTCGTCGCCGGAGATCAGCGAGTCGCCGCTTTCCCGCTTCTGGCGCAGCCGGTTGACCAGCTCGGCCCGCAGGATGTCGATTTTGCCGTGCAGGACCCGGCGTTTGTAGGAGATCTCGTTCTCCTCGGTCGTGAGCTTGTCGATCAGGTCCTTCAGCTCTTCGTCGCTGAGCGAACCGAGATCGGGAAAGGTGTCCTCCATCTCGCTCCTTGATCGGGAGGCCTGCGCCTCCGTTGGCCGCTGGAAACCGATTATAGGTCGCCGGGGCAAAGGTTCAACTGAAGGTTGAAGGTTATGGAGCCTGAGAGGCGGCTTGCGCGGCGCGCACGCTGCGAATCCCGGTCTGCGCGTAGAGCACGGTCGCCACGATCGCCAGGGCGACGCCGGCGATCAGCAGCGCTGCGGGCACCCAGCCGGCGAAGACCAGGGCGAAGAAGATCCCCCCCATGATCGGGAAGACCGAGATCCGTCCGGGCCAGTTGACGGCGATCTGCACGCCGTGGCGCAGTCCGTACTGGGCCAGCGCCAGCATCGCCAGCTCGCGCAGCACGAGCAGGGCGAGCGCCCAGCGCGGCAGCAGCTCGAAGTGCCAGCAGACGACCGCGCCCGAGAGGATCGTCAGGCGGTCGATCAGCGGGTCCAGCATCGTTCCCAGGCGGCTGTACTGGCCGGTTACGCGGGCGAGGAAGCCGTCGAGGTAGTCGCCGGCGGCGATCGCGAAGAAGAGCGCCGCGGAGGCGGCGCTGCGGCCGTCGCCGGATTCGAACGCCAGGTAGAGGAAGACCGGCAGGCCGGTCAGGCGCAGGTAGCCGATCAGGTTCGGCAGCGTCCACGGGTTGAGCGGTTCCCCGGCCCGGGTCTGGCGCGGCGGCGGCGCGCTGCGGTCGAGCCCGAAGAGGCGGCGGATGCGGCCGCGCCCGAAAGGCGCCCGGTCAGCCATCCCCGCCCTGGAGCAGGGCAAGCGCGCGCTCCCCTGCCTCCTCGACGGGCAGCTCGTGCTCGGAGCCGTCGGCCCGCGCGCTTGCCTCGACGATGCCCTTCGCCAGCCCGCGGCGCCCGACGACGACGCGCAGCGGGCAGCCGAGCAGCTCGGCGTCGGTCAGCTTCTCCCCCGGGCCGGCGTCGCGGTCGTCGTAGAGCACCTCGGCGCCGGCGGCGCGCAGCTCCTCGTAGAGCTCGTCGGCCGGCGCCCGCTCCGCTTCGCCGGCCTTGGCCAGGGAGACGAGCTGCACCTGCCAGGGGGCGAGGGCGGCGGGCCAGACGATGCCGCGCTCGTCGGCGCCCTGCTCGATCGCCGCGGCGACGATCCGCGCCGGGCCGATCCCGTAGGAGCCCATGACGATCGGCCGCTCGGTCCCGCCCTCGTCGAGGTAGGTGGCGCCAAGCGGCTCCGAGTAGCGGGTGCCGAGCTGGAAGATGTTGCCGACCTCGATCGCGGGCTCGATCTCGATCGTGCCGCCGCCGGGAGCGGTGTCGCCGGCCTCGACCGTGCGCACGTCGATCTGCTCGAAGGAGAAGTCGCGACCGGGCTGCACCCCGCGCAGGTGGGCGTCGGCCCGGTTGGCGCCGGTGACGAAGGAGTCGCCCTCGATCGCCGCGTCCTTGTAGATCGGCAGCTCGGCCCCGACCGGGCCGACGAAGCCGACCGGGCCGAGGGCCGCTTCGATCTCGTCGCCGCCGGCCGGCCGGAAATCGGCGCCGAGCGCGTTGCGCAGCTTGATCTCGTTGAGGCGGTGGTCGCCGCGCAGCAGGACGAGGACCGTGCCGCGCCCCTCGACCACGACGGGCATCGCCTTGATCAGCGCGCCGGGGGCGACGCCGAGCGACCCGGAGACCTGCTCGACGGTCGTCAGGCCCGGGGTGGCGACCTGCTCGGGGGCGCCGAGGGCGGCGGGAAGCTCGGCCGGCTGCGGATCGGCCGAGGCGATCTCGACGTTGGCGGCGTAGCCCGGGGCGAGCGCGACCTCGTTCTCGCCCGCCGCGCAGGGCGCCATGTACTCGTGCGCGCCCGAGCCGCCCATCATCCCGACGTCGGACTCGACCCGGTACCAGCGCAGCCCGGAGCGGTCGAGGATCCGCGCGTAGGCTTCGCTCTGTAGCTCATACGAGCGCGCCAGCCCCCCCTCGTCGCGGTCGAAGGAGTAGGCGTCCTTCATCGTGAACTCACGCGTGCGCAGAACGCCGGCCCGCGGGCGCGGCTCGTCGCGCTCCTTGGTCTGGATGTGGAACAGCATCTGCGGCAGGTCGCGGTAGGAGCGCACCTCGCGGGCGACGTGGTGGGTGACGCACTCCTCATGCGTCATCGCCAGCACCATCGGCGCCCCCCTGCGGTCCTCGAGCTTGAACAGCTCCTCGATCGCGTAGCGGCCGGTCCGCTCCCACGGCTCGGCCGGCTGGAGCACGGGCATCAGCATCTCCTGGCAGCCGATCGCCTCCATCTCCTCGCGCAGGATCGCCTCGACCTTGCGCTGCACCCGCCAGCCGGCCGGCAGGTAGGTCCACAGGCCGGCGCCCAGCTGCCGGATCAGGCCCGCCCTGACCATCAGCTTGTGGGAAACGGCCTCGGCGTCCGAGGGCGGGTCCTTGAGCGTTGGGATGAAGCTCTGGCTCAACCGGGTCACGCGTGAAACCTATCCACTAGTCGGCCGCATAGCGGGCGACAGCAGATTCCGCGTGATGGCGCTCAGGCGCGGGTGAAGCGGCGCCCCGCCGTCGGCGAGGCCTGCTCGTCGAGCAGGACCCGGTCCGACTCGCCCTTTTCAGCCGCTTCGTGCTCCATCCGGGCGATCTTCTCCGGGGTCAGGTCGCCGGCGTTTTCCTGCTCGATCCTGGCCAGCCACTCGGCGCCCTCGCGCGACTCGGCCTCGTCGAACTCGACCCTGCCCCGGTCCAGCGACTTGTCGATCTCCTCGAACAGAGCGTCGACCAGCTTCGCCTGCGGAACCTTGCGCAGCGGCTTGCCGTGGGCGTAGATCAGGCCCTCGTTCTTGGCGCCGGCGATGCCGAAGTCGGCGTGGCTGGCCTCGCCGATGCCGTTGACGGCGCAGCCGAGCACGGCGACCTCGACCGGCTCGGCGTAGCCTTCGAGTCGCCGCTCGATTTCGGCGACGACCGAGTCCATGTCGAACTGAAGGCGGCCGCAGGTCGGGCAGGCGATCAGCACCGGGCCGCGCTCGCGCAGCTGTAGCGCCTTGAGGATCTCCCAGGCGACCTTGACCTCCTCCTCGGCGTGGAAGGTCGAGAGGCTGATCCGGATCGTGTCGCCGATCCCGTCGGCGAGCAGCGTGCCGAGCCCGACCGCCGACTTGAGCGAGCCGGACCATTTCGTCCCCGCCTCGGTGATCCCGAGGTGCAGCGGGTAGGGGATCTTCTCCGAGAGCAGCCGGTTGGCGGCGATCGTGTTGGGCACGTTGGTCGACTTGATCGAGACCTTGAAGTTCTCGAAGTCGAGCCCCTCCATCAGCTCGACGAACTCGACCGCGGCCGCGACCAGGGCCTCGACCGGCGCCTCGCGCTCGAGCTCGTGCAGGTGCTTGGGCAGCGAGCCCGAGTTGACCCCGATCCGCATCGGCACGCCGGCGGCCGTCGCCCTCTCGGCGACCTCGGCGACTTTCTCGCGGCCGCCGATGTTGCCGGGGTTGAGCCTGATGCAGTGCGCCCCGGCGTCGATCGCCTTCAGCGCCAGCGTGTGGTTGAAGTGGATGTCGGCGATCACCGGGATCGGCGATTCGGCGACGATCGTCTTCAGCGCCTCGGCGTCCTTCTCGCGCGGCACGGCGACGCGGACGATGTCCGCGCCCGCCTCGGCGACCTTGCCGATCTGCTCCATCGTCGCCGCCAGGTTGGCGGTCTCGGTCTTGGTCATCGTCTGCACCGCGACCGGCGCCCCGCCGCCGATCGGCACCTTGCCGACGAATATCTGCCGCTTCGAACTCACAGGTAAAGGCTACCTACGCACCGCGGTCGAGGTTTTACCCGGATAGCGGCGAAAAGCTCTACCGCGGTCGGTCAGTCGGCGTAGAGGGCCTCGATCTCGGCTTCGTACTTGCGCTCGATCGGCTTGCGTTTGAGCTTCATCGTCGGGGTCAGCTCGTCGCCGCCGGGGGCCCACTCGGTGGGCAGGAGCTCGAACTTCTTGATCTGCTCGACACGGGAGAGGCGCTCGTTGGCGCTCTCCACCGCGGCGGCGATCTCGTTCTGCACGGTCTCGTTCCCGGCGAGGCTCTCGAGCGTCGTGTCCTCGATGCCCTGGCCCTGCGCCCAGGCGGGGGCGAAGTCGGGATCGAGCACGATCAGCGCGACGTTGTAGCGGCGACCGTCGCCGATCGCCGCGACCTGCCCGATCAGCGGGCTGGCCGACTTCAGCGTCGCCTCGATCCCGGCCGGCGACATGTTCTTGCCCGCGGCGTTGATGATCAGCTCCTTCTTGCGGTCGACGATGCGCAGGTAGCCGTCCTCGTCGAGCTCGCCGATGTCGCCGGTGTGCAGCCAGCCCTCGGCGTCGATCGTCTCCTCGGTCTTCTCCGGCATGTTGCGGTAGCCGGGCATGTTGGCGTTGCCGCGGACGAGCACCTCGCCGTCCTCGGCGAGCTTCAGCTCGGCGCCTGGCACCGGCAGGCCGACCGTGCCCAGCCTGACCTGCTCGGGTGGGTTGAACGTCGCGACGCCGCAGGTCTCCGACATCCCCCAGAGCTCGCCGATCGGGATCCCGATCGCGTGGAAGAACTCGAGCACCTCGACCGGGGTCGGGGCGGCCCCGACGCTGACCGCGACCGCCTCGTCGAGGCCGAGCTGCGCGCGCAGGCCGGCGAACATCCGCTCCTCCGCCGCCGCGGCGGCCGCGCTGACCTCGTCGGACACCCCCTCCCCGGCCTGTTCGCGCCGCACCTTCTCCAGCGCCGCCTCGAGGCCCCGTTCGACCGGTTCGCGCTGCTCCTCCGGCAGCCCGGCGAGCATCGCCTCCAGCCCGGCCTTCAGCTTCTCCCAGACGCGCGGCACCGCGAAGAACCAGGTCGGCCTGACCTGCGGCAGGAACTGGACGATCTCGCGCGGGTCGGGGCAGACGTGGATCTCGAGCCCCTTGACCACGGGCAGGTAGTAGTTGGCGCCGCGCTCGGCGATGTGGGCGGCGGGCAGCCAGGAGATCACGCGGCCGCCGTCCTCGGGAAACGGGATCAGGTCGTCGACCGAGGCGACCAGCGTCAGCAGGTTGCGGTGGGTGAGCTGGACCCCCTTCGGCGGACCGGTCGTGCCGGAGGTGTAGATCAGGGTCAGGAGGTCGTCTGGGCCGACCGCCATGCCCGTCGCGGTGGCGTCGAACCCCGGGTCGCGGGCTTCGAGCTCGGCCAGGGTCTCGGTGCCGCCGTCGGCGTCGAGCACGATCAGGTGCTCGAGCTCGGGCAGGTCGGCCCGCGCCTTCTCGAATGCGTCGAGATATGCGGCCTCGACGATCGCCACGCGCGCCCCGGCATCGCCGACCACGTAGGCGATCTGCTCGGGCGAGGAGGTCTGGTAGATCGAGAACGGCACGGCCCCCAGCGAGACCGCCGCGAGGTCGCAGGCGACGAACTCGGGCCGGTTGGCGAGCAGCAGAGCGACGGTGTCGCCCTTGCCGACCCCGATCGCGGCGAGACCGCCGGCGATCCGACCCACCTGCGCAGCCAGCTCGTTCCAGGTCTGCGTCCGCTCGCCGCTGTTCAGGGCGACGCCGTCGCCGAGTCGTTCCACCGTCTGCGCGAACGCCTCGTACAGGCTCCGGGCCTGCAACTCGGGCGCGGGGCCGCCGGTTGCGTGGACCTCCTCCGAGACCGTCATCGCACCACCTTAAACGGCTCGCGACAGAACTTCCAACACTCAGCGGACGTTGAAGCCTTCGCCGGTGAGGCGGCCGATGTCGTTGCTGAGGCCGAGGAAGAAGAGCATGATCACGAGCACGAAGCCGAGCGCGCCGGCGCGTTCCATCGTGCGGAAGGCGACCGGCTTGCCGCGCACTTTCTCGACCAGGCTCCAGAAGATGTGGCCGCCGTCGAGCGGCAGGAAGGGGAAGAGGTTGATCAGGCCGAGCGAGAGGCTGACCAGGGCGAGCAGGATCAGCGCCTGGGTCGCGCCGAACCTGTCGATCGTTTCGTGGGCGACGTCGCTGACGCCGACGACGCCGGAGACTTCCTTGCGCCGTTCTTCGTCGAGCAGGTTGGCGAAGACGCTGACCGTGCCGCTGGTCACTTTCCACATCGCGTTGGCGGCCTGGCCGGCGGAGCCGCCGAGGCCGAATTCGGCCGGCGCGGCGCCGTAGCCGAACCCGATCCGGGTGTGCCCGAGCGCGGCTTCGTATTCGGGCTTGACCGAGATCGTTCGCAGCGCGCCGTCGCGGCGCACGGTCAGGGTCACCGGCGTGGTCGCGCGGCAGCCGTCCACCTGCTTGCCGGCGCAGCGATGCGATGAGACCTGGTCGATGAACCTTTCCAGCCGCCGGTCCACGCTCAGGCCGGCGTAGCGCCTGCCGTCCACGGCGACGATCTCATCGCCTTCCTTCAGCACGTTCGCCGCCGGTGACTTGGGCAGGATCGCGCCGACCGTCTGCGTCGTCTTCTGGCCGTTGAAGAAGAAGACGGCGAAGAGGATCGCGAAGGCGAGCGCGATGTTGACCGCGGGCCCGGCCCCGATCACGACGATGCGCTTCCAGACCGGCTGTTCGTAGTAGCCGCGGTGCTCTTCCCCCGGCGGCAGCTTGTCGTCGGGGTTCATGCCGCTGATCTTCACGTAGCCGCCGAGCGGGATCGATTTGACCCCGTACTCGGTCTCGCCGCGCCTGATGGAGAACAGCGTCGGGCCGAAGAAGAGGAAGAAGCGCTCGACCCGCATCCCCGTCGCCTTGGCGGCGAAGAAGTGCCCGCCCTCGTGCAGGATGATCAGCGCCGAGAAGCCGAGGAATACGTAGAGCCAGCTCATACCCTTGCCAACCCCCCAACCTGCTCTTCGCTGCGGCGGCGGGCCTCGGCGTCGGCGGCGAAGAGGTCGTCGAAGTGGGTGACCGGGGCCGGCGGCATCTGCCCGAGCACGGTCTCGATCGCGGCGGCGATCGCGGTGAACTCGATCCGGCCGGCGAGGAAGGCGGCGACCGCGACCTCGTCGGCGGCGTTGAGCACGCAGGGCGCCGTCCCCCCCGCCCTGCCCGCCTCCAGCGCCAGGCGCAGGCAGGCGAAGGTCTCCAGGTCGGGTCGCTCGAAGCCGAGCTCGCCGACCGCCGCGAGGTCGAGCCGCGGCACGTCGACGTCGGCGCGCTCGGGGAAGTGCAGCGCGTAGGAGATCGGCACGCGCATGTCGGGATAGCCGAGGTGGGCGAGCGTCGCGCCGTCGTTGAGGTCAACGAGCGAGTGGACGATCGACTGCGGGTGGACGACGACCTCGATCCGCTCGTAGGGGACTTCGAAGAGGTGGTGCGCCTCGATCGCCTCGAAGCCCTTGTTCATCAGCGTCGCCGAGTCGATCGTGATCCGGCCGCCCATCTTCCAGGTCGGGTGCTCGAGCGCGTCCTCGACGCCGACCCCGCTGAGATCGGTGCGGCCGCGGAAGGGCCCGCCGGAGGCGGTCAGGACGAGGCGCTCGACGGTTCCGGGCTGCTCGGCGCCGATCAGCTGGAAGAGGGCCGAGTGCTCGGAGTCGACCGGCAGCAGGCGTGCGCCGGCGCCCTCCGCAAGCGCGGTCGTCAGCTCGCCGCCGATCACCAGGCTCTCCTTGTTGGCGAGGGCGACGTCGATCCCCGCGCCGAGCGCGACGACGGTCGGGCCGAGCCCGGCCGCGCCGACCATGCCGTTGAGGACGAGGTCCGCGCCGGAATCGGCAATCAGCTCGCGAATCCCCTGCTCGCCGGCCAGCACGCGCCCGCTCCACTCGGCGGAGGCCCTGGCGGCGGCGTCCCCGTCGGCGAGGGCGACGGCCGGCACGCCGTGCTCGCGCGCCTGCTCGAGCAGCGTCTCCCAGCTCCGTCCGGCCGCCAGGCCGACCACCTGTAGGGACTCGGAGGCGGAGACGATCTCCAGCGCCTGCACGCCGATCGAGCCGGTGCTGCCGAGGATGACCAGTTTCTTCATCGCCGCACCAAGTCTAGGTGGGTCAATACACGAGCTGGACGGAGAGGTAGTAGCCGACGACGATCGTGAAGAAAACCGCGTCGAGGCGATCGAGCAGGCCGCCGTGGGGGCCGAAGAGCCGGCCGGTGTCCTTGCGGCCCAGATCGCGCTTGACCATCGAGGCGAAGAGATCCCCGAGCGGACCGATCGCCGCCACCGCTGCGCCGATGATCAGCGCGTCGACGCCGCTCAGCCAGTCCTGGTAGAGGCCGGCGAACCAGAAGGCCATCGTGCCGATCAGGAAGCCGCCGACCAGGCCCTCGATCGTCTTGTTCGGCGAGAGATCCGGCGCGATCCGGTGGGCGCCGAACATGCGGCCGGTCGCGTAGGCGCCGGTGTCGGTGGCGAAGGTGCCGACGAGGACGTCGATCAGCAGCGCCGCGCCGTGATCCGGCAGATCGCGCAGCAGAACGGCATGGACCAGCGGCAGGCCGATCCAGACGGCGCCGAGGACGGTCACCGCCATCGAGACGACGACCCCCTCGCGCGGCCGCAGGCGCGCGCCGAAGACGAAGAGCAGCGGGAAGGACGCGGTCGCCAGCAGCAGCACGTTGAAGGCCGTGCCGAAGTAGGCGGCGGCGATCATCGCCGTGACCGCGACGAAGGCCGCCGGCTGTAGCGGCCGCAGCGGCGCCGTCATCAGGAAGTACTCGCGCAGGCAGAGCAGCCCGATCGCGACCATCGCGGCGGCGAACACGGCGCCGCCGGCGATGACGATGACGATCGCGAAGACGATCCACGGGATCGCGACGAGGATCCTGCGCGCCGTCTCGCCGCGCAGGAGGCCGCGGCGGCTGCGCCTCGGCTCGCGCGGCGGGCGCTCGGGGGGCGGCGGCGGCTCCGCGAACAGCTCCTCGTCGAAGAGATCCTCGACCATCATCCCCTCCCGCCGAAGCGCCGCCTGCGCGCCTCGAACTCCGCCAGCGCGGCCTCGAAGGCGGCGCGGTCGAAGTCGGGCCAGAGCTCGTCGCGGAAGACGAGCTCGGAGTAGGCGCACTGCCAGAGCAGGTAGTTGGAGATTCGCTGCTCGCCGCTGGTCCGTATGAGGAGGTCGGGATCGTGCATCTCGGGCGCGTAGAGGTGACGGCGGAACTCGTCCTCGGAGTCCCCCCTGAACGTTCGCGCCGCGTCGACGATCTCCGCCCGGCCGCCGTAGTTGAAGGCGACGAAGAGCGTGATCCGCTCGTTCTTCGCGGTCTCCGCTTCGGCCCATTCCATCTTCTCGACCAGCTCCGCGGCGACCCCGTCGCGGCGGCCGAGGAAGCGCATCCGCACCCCTTCGGCGTCGAGCTCGGGCGTTTCGGAGTCGATCCGCTCGCCGAACATCCGCATCAGGCCGCCGACCTCCTCGTCGGACCGCGACCAGTTCTCGGTCGAGAACGAGAACACGGTGAGCTCATCGATCCCCAGCTCGGCCGCGTCGCGGAGCCGTTCCTTGACCACGTCGGCGCCGACTCGGTGTCCATCGACCACGGGCAGGCCGCGGCGCTGCGCCCAGCGCCCGTTGCCGTCGGTGATGATCGCTACGTACCGCGCGGAGGCGCTCACACCTCCAGGATCTCCTCTTCCTTCCCCTTCAAGAGCTCGTCGATCTCGGCGATCGCCTCGTCGGTCTGCTTCTGTAGCTCCGCCTCGGCGCGGCGCTCGTCGTCCTCGCCGGCTTCGCCCTCCTTCTTCAGGTCGCGCAGGTCCTGCATCGTGTCGCGGCGGATGTTGCGGACCGCGATGCGACCGTCCTCGGCGACGCCGTGGACCACCTTGACCATCTCGCGGCGGCGCTCCTCGGTCAGCTCGGGGATCTGGAGGCGGATCACGCTGCCGTCGTTGTTCGGCGTCAGGCCGACGTCGGAGTCCTGGATCGCCTTCTCGATCTCGCCGATCGACCCCTTGTCGAAGGGGGTGACGGTGAGCAGGCGGGCGTCGGAGGCGGCGACGTTGGCGAGCTGCTTGAGCGGCGTCTGCGAGCCGTAGTAGTCGACGACGATGCGGTCCAGCAGGTGCGGCGAGGCGCGTCCCGTGCGCACCGTGGCGAGCTCGCCACGGCTCGACTCGACCGATTTGCGCATCCGCTCTTCGGCGTCCTTGAGCAGCTCGTCGATCAGCTCCACTGGGATCCTCTCTCCGGTCTCAGCCGGCGGCGCTGTCAACCAGCGTGCCGACCCTCTCGCCGCTGACGATCCTATCTATGTTCGTCTCGTCGCCCATGTTGAAGACGCAGATCGGCAGGTCGTTGTCCATGCACAGCGAGAGCGCCGTCGAGTCCATCACCCTGAGCCCGCGCTCGATCGCCTCGCGGTGGCCGATCTCGGGGATGAACTCGGCGTCCGGGTTCTCCGCCGGGTCGGAGTCGTAGACGCCCTCGACCCCGTTCTTGGCCATCAGGATCGTCTCGGCGTGGATCTCCAGCGCGCGCAGCGCCGCTGCGGTGTCGGTGGTGAAGAACGGGTTGCCGGTGCCGGCGGCGAAGATCACCACGCGGCCCTTCTCCAGGTGACGCATCGCGCGGCGGCGGATGTAGGGCTCGGCGACCTCCTTGACGTCGATCGCCGAGAGCACCCGCGTGTACTGGCCGAGCTTCTCCAGCGCGTCCTGGAGGGTGAGCGCGTTGAGCACCGTCGCCAGCATCCCCATGTAGTCGCCGGTGGCGCGGTCCATGCCGTCGGCGGCGCCGCGCAGGCCGCGGTAGATGTTGCCGGCGCCGACGACGATCGCGACCTCGACCCCCCGTGCCCGCACCGCCGCGACCTGACGAGCGATCCGCTCGACCTCGTCGGCGTCGGTGCCGTGCTCGCGCCGCCCCATCAGCGCCTCCCCCGAGAGCTTCAGGAGGATGCGGCCGAACTTGGGCTCGGGCCGGCTCAATCGCCCTCGCCGACGCGGAAATAGGCGAAGCGGGCGACGCGGACGTTCTCGCCGGTCTTCGCCGCGAGCTCCTGGCGCAGCTCCTCGATCGACTTCGAGTCGTGTTTGTCGGCGTTGACGTGGGGCTGGTCGAGCAGCGCCACCTCCTTCGCCCACTTGCCGAGCTGGCCCTCGACGATCTTCTCGACGACGTTGTCCGGCTTGCCTTCTTCGCGCGCCTTCTCTTCGAAGACCTTCTTCTCCGCCTCGCGCTCCTCGGCCGGGATCTCCTCCGCGGAGACGAACTGGGGCGCGGTCGCGGCGACGTGCAGCGCGACCTCGTAGGCGAACGCCCTGAAGTCCTCGTTGCGGGCGACGAAGTCGGTCTCGCACTGGACTTCGACCATCGCGCCGACCTTGTCGTTGGCGTGGATGTAGGAGGCGACGACGCCCTCGCTGGTCCCCCGCCCTTCGCGCTTGGCGGCGGAGGCCTGTCCCTTCACCCGCAGGATCTCGATCGCCCGGTCGACGTCCCCCTCGGACTCCGCAAGCGCCGCTTTGCAGTCCATCATCGCCGCCCCGGTCCGCTCCCTCAGCGCCTTGACGTCAGCCGCCGTGACGCTCATTTGGAGCCCCCCTCGGCCTCGGCCGGTCTTGGAGCGGTCTCAGCCGGCGCGGTCTCGGTCGCCTGTTTCCCGGCGGCAGCTTTCTCTTCCGCGGCCTTTTTCTCCGCCGCCTCTTTTGCGGCCGCTTCCTCGGCTTCCTTGCGGACCTTCTCTTCCTCCTCGCGTTTCTTGCGCTCTTCCTCCTCGCGTTTGCGCCGTTCCATCTCCTCCTGTAGGCGCTTCTCCTCCTGCACGCGCCAGGCGCCCGCGCCCTCCTCGACCGCGGCGCCGATCGTCGCGATCACGAGGCGGCAGGAGCGGATCGCGTCGTCGTTGCCCGGGATGACGTAGTCGATCGGGGTCGGATCGCAGTTGGTGTCGACCAGGCCGATGATCGGGATCCGCAGGCGCGCAGCCTCGCGGACCGCGATCTCCTCCGTTTTCAGGTCGGTGACGAAGACGGCGTCGGGCAGGCGCTCCATGTCGCGGACGCCGCCGAGGTTGTACTCGAGCTTGGCCAGCTCGGCCTGCATCGTCATCCGCTCCTTGGTCGGCAGCAGCTCGAGTTTGCCCTCCTCCTGCCACTCGGTGAGCTCGTGCAGGCGGGCGATCCGCTGCGAGATCGTGTTGAAGTTGGTCAGCAGGCCGCCCAGCCAGCGCTGGTTGACGTAGGGCATCTTGCAGCGATCGGCCCACTCCTGGACCGGGCCGCGCGCCTGCTTCTTGGTGCCGACGAAGAGCACCGTGCCGCCGCCGCTGGCGAGCTCGCCGGCGAAGCGGCGCGCGTTCTCCAGCAGCGCCTCGGTCTGGACCAGGTCGATGATGTGGATCCCGTCCAGCTCGCCGAAGATGTAGCGGCGCATGTGCGGGTTCCAGCGACGGGTCTGGTGGCCGAAGTGGACTCCGGCCTCCAGCAGCTCTTTCAGGCCTGCCTCTGGCATTTGCGAAAAGTCTCCTTGGGTTTGGTGAAGCCCCATCGCCCTCGCCCGGGGACCGGCCTCGAGGGGCGGGTCAGGATCCGGGTGGCCACGGTGGGGGTCGGTTTAGAACGAAGGGATTGTAGTGGGGAGCGTCGAGTCAGGCGGCGCGGGCGGCGCTCAGCGCGGTGGCGAGATCCGCGGGCAGCGGCGAACCGAAGCTGAGCGGCTCGCCGCTTGCCGGATGGACGAAGGCGAGCCGGTGGGCGTGCAGGAACTGGCGCCGGAGCCCGTACTTCTCCCTGCCGCCGTAGGTGACGTCGCCGACCAGCGGGTGCCCGATCGCGCTGAAGTGGGCGCGGATCTGGTGGGTCCGGCCGGTCTCCAGGGTCGCCTCGAGGTAGCTGTCGGCGGCGAGCAGCTCGAGCACCTCGAAGTGCGTGCGGGCCTGACGCGACGCCGCGCCCGACACTGCCATCCGGTGGCGCTGCCGGGAGGCGCGGCCGATCGGGGCGTCGATCGTGCCGGTGCGCGAGGCGAGCCGCCCTTCGGCGAGGGCGAGGTAGACGCGCTCGACCTCGCGACGGCGGACCAGCTCCTGTAGGGCGGCGTGCGTGGCGTCGTCGCGGGCGACCACGAGCAGCCCGCTCGTCTCCTTGTCGAGCCGGTGGACGATCCCCGGTCGCTCCGGGTCGGCGCCGCCGCCGAGGATCTCGCCGAGCTCGTCGACCAGCGTCGGGCCGCGGTGCGAGGGCGCCGGATGGACGACGAGCCCCGCCGGCTTGTCGATCACCGCCAGCGAGTCGTCGACGTGGATCACGCGGAGCTCAGCCGCCGCCATCGGCCTCGCTCAGGTAGCTCAGGGCCAGCACGACGACCCCCAGCGTGATCGCCACGTCGGCGAGGTTGAACGGCGGCCAGCTGAGGATGTCGATGTAGTCGGTGACCGCGCCGGCGCGCACGCGGTCGATCAGGTTGCCGAGCGCGCCGCCCGCGAGCAGACCGACGGCGATCCACGCGCCGGGCCGCCCCGGGTTGCGGGCGAAGAGCACGCCGACGAACGCCAGGGCGACCAGGGTGAGCGCGATCAGCGCCACCCCGCCGCCGCTGGCGAGCCCGAAGGAGACACCCTCGTTGTGGGCGAGGGTGAGTTCGAGCGGGCCGAGCACCTCGACGTGCTCTCCGGGGACGAGGTTCGCCTCGACCAGCGCCTTGGCGGCCTGGTCGAGCGCGACCGTCAGCGCGCAGAGCAGGCCCGCGCGGATCCAGGCGCTGCGTCCGCCGGCGCTCACCCTGCGATCAGGCGGACGACGATCTCGCGCAGCACGTAGAGGACGATGATCCCGATCATCGGGCTGAGGTCGAGCCCGAAGCCGCCGCCCCCGATCGGCGGCAGGATGCGGCGGAAGAGGTTGAGGTAGGGATCGGTCGTCTGCGAGACGAAATCGAGCACGGCGCGCAGCGTCGGGTTGTAGGGCATGCGCGGGATCCACGACATCAGCACGCGGATCAGGATCAGGATGATGTAGACGAGAAACAGCGCGGCGACGTAGTCGGCGATGTCCTGGCGGCTGAGCGCGAGCAGGAAGGTCATCCGCGCATCCGCTCCAGCGAGGCGCGCACCGCGGCCTCGAACGCGCCCTTCGCCCCCTGCCGGTCGAGCGCCGCGAGGCCGGCCTCGGTGCTGCCCCCGGGCGAGGCGACCGCCCTGCGCACGTCGGCCGGGTGGCGCAGCCGCAGCAGCTCGGCGGTGCCCGCGGTGGTCTCGACCACGAGCTCCCGCGCCAGCTCCGGGTCGAGCCCGTCGGCGGCGCCGGCGTCGGCGATCGCCTCGACCGCCAGCGCCAGGTAGGCGGGGGCGCAGCCCATCACCGCGGTCGCGGCGTCGAACTCCGAGTCGGGCAGCTCGACCACGTGCCCGAGCGTCTCCAGCAGCGTTCGCACCTCGGGCCGGGCGAACCCGGCCAGGCACAGGACCCCACGCCGCACCTCGACGGCCACGTTGGGCATCACGCGCGCCACCTCCGCCCCTGCAAAGGCTCCCTGCACGGCGGCCAGCGAGGTCGCGCCCAGCAGCGAGACGACTGCGCCTGCGGCGCCGAGCTCGACGGCGGCCTCGGCCAGCCTTGCCGGCTTGACCGCAAGCACCACGAGGTCGGCGCGCTCGGCCAGCTCCGCATTCGAGCCGGCAGCCTCCCCCCCGAGCTGCTCCGCAAGCTCGCGCGCCCGCCCGGAGCCGGAGTCCGTGAACAGCATCCCATCCACCTCTCCGGCCAAACCACGAGCCATCGCCGCAGCCATATTGCCCGAGCCGACGAATCCAACGATCACCTTGGGGACCCTAGCCATCCCGCGAGAGAGGGGTCGGGGTGTCCCTCCCACGGAGGCTCCAGAATGGCCGATTGAGCCCTCGCCCGGGATCAGCTGCGCAACGGTCTCCGGGGGAGGGACACCCCGACCCCTCAACCCCTACGACTGGTTGAAGAACCCTTTGTCGAGCAGCCGCGCCTTCTCCTCGGCGGAGACCTCGACGTTGCGCGGCGTCAGCAGGAAGATTTTCTCGGCGATTCGCTGCATGCCGCCGTCGAGGGCGTAGGTGAGGCCGGAGCTGAAGTCGATCATTCGCTTGGAGAGCTCGTGATCGGTGGTCTGAAGGTTGAGGATCACCGGCACCGAGCGCTTGAACTGGTCGGCGACCTGCTGGGCGTCGTTGAAGTTGCGCGGGATGACGAGGTGGACTTTGACGTCGGAGTCGCCGCCGACCGGACGCAGGGTGCGCGTGCGCGAAGCCGAGATCGGCTCGTCGTCGGCAAAGATGTCGTCGATCTCGTCACGGCGCGAGCGGCGCGAGGTCGGCAGGCGCCGCACCTGACCGGACTCGCGACGCGCCTCGATTTCCTCTTCCGAGGTCTCGGGGAAGTCTTCCTCGAACTCGGGCCCGTAGTCGTCCTCTTCGGCCAGTCCGAAATAGACCAGCGCTTTGTGCCAGCTGTCTCTCAAAGCCATGTCTCGGCCTCTTTCGGCTCGAACCGTGCGATTCCTTTAGCGATTATGCCTGCTCTCAGGCGTAAAGCGCAGTTCCCAGGCGGATTATCGTCGCGCCCTCCTCGACCGCGACCGGCCAGTCCTGCGAGGTTCCCATCGAGAGGCGCTCGAGCCCGTGCTCGGCCGCGAGCTCGCCGAGGCGGGCGAAATGCGGCCGCGAGTCCTCGGGATCGGTGCTGAACGGGGGCATCGTCATCAGGCCGGAGACGCGTACCGGGCAGCGCTCGATGAACGCGCCCAGCTCGGCCGGGGCGACGCCGCCCTTGCCCTGCTCGCCGGCGACGTTGACCTCGACCAGGACCTCGGTCTCGCGACCGCCGTGACGGCCGAGCTGGACGAGCGCCGAATCGGAGGCGACCGAGTGGATCAGGCGGCAGAGCGGCAGCAGTCGCTTCACCTTGCGGCTCTGGAGGTTGCCGATGAAGTCCCAGGTGAACTCGGCGCCCCAGCGCTCGTGCTTCGCCTCGAGCTCCTGCTGGCGGTTCTCGCCGACCAGCTCGACGCCGGCCTCGGCGAGCGCGCCGAGCTCCTCCAGCGGCACGTACTTGATCGCGGCGAGCACCTCGACCTCATCGCCGGCGCGCTCGCGCACCCGTTCGAGGTTGGCGGCGATCTTGGCCGGGTCGAGGCCGTGGATCAGGCCGGGCATCTCAGGCGTCCTCCCGCTCGAGCCAGACCAGGCCGGCCTGCCTGCCCGGGCCGCCGTCGCGGCGGTGGGAGAAGAAGAGATCCGCCTCGCAGCGCGTGCAGAGCCCGGCCGAGTCGATCTCGGTGACGCCGGCGGCGCCCAGCTGTCGCCGCGCGACCTCGCTCAGGTCGAGCATGCGGTCCCCTGCCACGCCCGGCCCGAGCTGCTCGAACGCCGCGAGAACCTCGTCGCCGACCTCGTAGCAGCAGGGTCCGATCCCCGGGCCCGATCGCGGCGTGCGTGGCGGCGACCGCTTCGCAGCCGCGGGCGACGATCCCGGCGGCGAGGCCGCGCCAGCCGCAGTGCAGGACGGCCGCCCCGCGCGCGCCGGCGACGGCGACCGGCAGGCAGTCCGCCGTGTAGACGAGGCCGACCGGGCCGGGCGCCGTCAGCACCTGGCCGTCGACCGCCGGCGTTCCGCCGCCTGGGGAATCGTGGAAGGCGAGCTCGGAGCCGTGTACCTGGCGGCCGGCGACGATTCGGCGCGGGTCGAGGCCGAGCGCCCGGGCGAGCGGCGCGTGGCTCTCCTTCATCGACCCCGCCGAGCGGGTTGAGAAGACGGCCGTCGCGCCGGGAAGGTCGGCCTGTAGCCATTCGACGCCATCAGCCTGCCGCCACCTCATTGCTCGTCCTCATGGTGTGGCGCGCCGCGCGCCGCCGCGAGCGCGGCCTCGAGCTCGGCCTCGCGGCCGGAGATCTCGCCGTCGATCTTGCGCTTCAGGGCCTGCTCCAACCCGCGTCCGATTGCCCTGCCCTCCGGTACCCCGGCCGCGATCAGGTCGCCGCCGTCGATCTCCAGCTCCACCCGGCTCCATTTGCTCAGGTAGCGGTCGAGCCACTCGGCGCCGAGCGCGCGGGCGAGGACCAATTCGAACGCCGGACGGCGGCGGGCCAGCTCGAACCCCGTGGACGGTCGCTCCGGCTGAGCGCGGAGCAACGCGGTTTCGCCAGCTGGCGGTCCCAGCGCCGCGACGAGCACCGTGCGATCTCGCTGATCGGCGACGAGCTCCGCCCAGGCCGGCTCCGCCAGGAGCTCGGTGACGCGCTGCACCAGCTCGGCGCCCTCTGGCCGCAATTCGGTCAAACCCCAGTCCTCCAGCAGCGCGAAGCCGCGCGGGGCATTCGCTTCCGCCGCGAGGCGCAGCAGCTCGTTCTCTTTCCGCTCGGTCGAGACCGTCTCCAAATTCGCCTGGCGCAGCAGCGCTGCCGTTTCGGACTCCAGCTCGAAGCCGAAGCGGGCTGCGTAGCGCGCCGCGCGGATCGCCCGCGTCGGGTCGTCCTCGAACGAGCGCGGATGCAGCACGCGGAGGACGCCGGCATCGAGGTCGGCGCGCCCGCCGTATGGGTCGATCAGCCGCGTCTCGCCGTGCAGCGGCAGCGCCAACGCGTTGAGCGTGAAGTCGCGCCGAGCCAGGTCGGTCTCGATGTCCGCGGCGGGAGCCACTTCCGGCAGCGCGCCGGGGCGCGCGTAGGTCTCCGAGCGGGCGGTGGCGATGTCGACCTCGTGCCCGTCGAGCTCGACCTTGGCGGTGGCGAAGCGCTGGTGCTCGACGGGGTCGGCGCCGAGCCGGGCGGCCAGCGCCGCCGCGTCGCCGAGGACGACGAGATCTACGTCGGCCCGCGGGCGGCCGAGCAGCAGGTCGCGGACCGCGCCGCCGACCAGGAAGACGGGCGCGTCGCTCGACTCGCGCACGGAGCCGAGCTCGGGATGGGCGCGACGCAGCGCCCCGGCGAGGTCGTCGAGCGGTTTCACGGTGATCGCCATCCGTACCATGATCGGCTTCCCGGATGGTCGACGAGCGGATTGCGAGAAGAGAGCGACAGCGCCGCCGAATCAGGCGACGACGCCGCCTGCTCGCCGCCGGTGCGCTCGCCGTCGGCGCCGCGGCGGTCGCTGCGGTCGTCGTCGTCGGCTCCTCCAGCGGCCACCACACCCACCGCGGTCGAGGTTCTCGCCGCATAGCGGGGAAAAGCTCGACCGCGGGGGCGGACTGGCGCCCGTACACCGGCCCGGTGCCGATCCTCGAGTACCACGTGCTCGGCGCGGCGCCGGCCGACGAGCCCTATCCGGACCTCTACGTCACCCGTCCCGACTTCCACCGGGAGATGAGCTGGCTCGACGATCACGGCTACGAGGCGGTGACGCTCGATCAGGTCGAGCGCGCCTGGTACCGCGGCGGCACGCTGCCGCCCAAGCCCGTGGTCGTCTCCTTCGACGACGGCTACCGGCCGCAGTTCACCTACGCGCTGCCCGAGCTGCGCCGGCACGGCTGGGCCGGTGTGCTCAACCTCAAGGCGGAAGGCTCGGACCTCTACCCCAGCAACGTCGAAGCGATGATCGCCGCCGGCTGGGAGATCGATGCCCACACCATCCACCACCTCGACCTGACCGAACTCGGCGCCGCCCAGCTGCGCGAAGAAGTCGCCGGCTCGCGGGCGATCCTGCGGCGCGAGTACGGCGTCCCGGTCGACAACTTCTGCTACCCGGCGGGGCGCTACGACGAAACCGTGATCGCCGCGGTCAAAGCGGCCGGCTACGTTGGGGCAACCACCGAGATCCCCGGCTACGCCGATCGCGAGCATCCCTACGAACTAGATCGCTATGAGATCCGCGGTTCTGGCGGGATTTCCGAACTTGCTGCCGACCTTCATTGAGGTGGCCCGGGTGTCCCTCGAACCGGCGGATACTCAAGACGGCGGTCTCATTAGACCGCCGTTTGTCGGGGCGAGGGACACCCGGGCCACCTACTGACGGACAGGAATTCCAGCCGCGTCGAGGTGCTTCTTCGCGTCCCGCACCCGGTAGGTCCCGTAATGGAAGATCGAGGCGCAGAGGACGGCGTCGGCGTTGCCCTCGGCGATCGCCTCGCTGAGGTGCTCGAGCGTGCCGGCGCCGCCCGAGGCGATCACCGGTACGGAGACGGCCGCGGCGACCGCCCGGGTCAGCTCGATGTCGTAGCCGTCGTTGGTGCCGTCGCGGTCCATGCTGGTCAGCAGCACCTCCCCCGCCCCGCGCTCGACCGCCTCCGCCGCCCAGGCCACGGCCTCGCGGCCGTCGACCCGCTTGCGGCCGCCGTTGACGTAGACGCCCCAGCCGTCGTCCTCGCGCTTGGCGTCGATCGCGATCACGACGCACTGGGCGCCGAAGTGGTCGGCCAGCTCGGTCAGCAGCTCCGGCCGCTCCAGCGCCGAGGAGTTGACCGAGACCTTGTCGGCGCCGGCGTCGAGCACCGCCTGGGCGTCCTCGACCGAGCGGATCCCGCCGCCGATCGTGAACGGGATGAAGACGTTGTCGGCCGTGCGCCGCGCCAGCTCGACGATCGTCTCGCGCTTCTCGTGCGAGGCGGTGATGTCGAGGAAGACGAGCTCGTCGGCGCCCTCGGCGTCGTAGCGCTCGGCCAGCTCGACCGGGTCGCCGGCGTCGCGGAGGCCGACGAAGTTGGTGCCCTTGACGACGCGGCCGGCGTCGACGTCGAGGCAGGGGATTACGCGTTTGAGGACCATCAGCGAAGCGTAGAGGTAGGACGGGGACACCCTCCCCCAGAGGGAGAGCCGGGGCGCCCTCCCTCAGAAGCCGTCGCGCAGCTGGACCCGAAGCCAGGGTTCAATTGTCTGAACATGAGCTTCTGCTGGAGGGCGCCCCGGCTCTCCAGCTGCGGCTAGGCATCCAGGGTCGCTATGGCCTCGGCAACGGTGAACCTCTGCTCGTACAGGGCTCGGCCGACTATGGCGCCTTCAAGGTTGTTGTGAGCTTGTGCCAGATCGGCGAGTTGGTGGAGGTCTTGGAGGGTGCCAACCCCGCCTGAGGCGATGAGCTTGGAGCTCGTTGCGCTTGCGAGGTCGCTCAGCTGGTCGATGGCAGGGCCTTCCATCGTGCCGTCGACTTCGATTGCGGTGCAGAGGAAGCGGGCGACGCCTTTCTCGCCCAGCGTCGCAACGGCATCGACCGCGGTCTCCTCACCTGCGGCAGTCCATCCCTCCAGAGCCACTCTGCCGGCTCGGGCGTCGACGGAGACCACGACGCGGTCTCCGTGCGCATCCAGCATCGCCTGTAGGAACTCCGGGTCCTTCAACGCGGCGGTGCCGATCACTACGCGCTTCGCGCCGGCGTCGAGAACCTGTTGTACCGCCTCGGCGGTGCGCAGGCCGCCGCCGGCCTGGATCGGGCATTCGACCGTTGCGGCGATGCGGGCGATTGCGGCTAGGTTGCGCGGCTCGCCGGCCTTGGCGCCGTCCAGGTCGACCACATGGAGGTACTCGGCGCCTTCGCCGGCCCATCGCTTCGCGGCATCCACCGGGTCGGCGTCGTAGGCGGTCTCGCGCTCGTAGTCGCCTTCGAGCAGGCGGACCGCCTGGCCGCCGCGGATGTCGATCGCCGGGTAGAGGATCACGCCGCTGCGGGCGTCGCGGCGCAGACCCCGGCGAAGTTGGCGAGCAGCCGCAGCCCGGCGCTGCTCGACTTCTCCGGGTGGAACTGGACGCCGAAGACGTTGTCGCGCTCCGCCGCGCAGGCGAAGCGGGAACCGTAGGCGGCGCTGCCGAGCAGGTCGCCGGCCAGCGGCTGCGGCGCGAAGGAGTGGACGAGGTAGAAGGGAGTCTCGCTCTCGATCCCCTCGGTCAGGCGCGAGGGCTTCTCCCAGCGGATCGGCGACCAGCCGATGTGCGGGACCTTGAGCCCCGGCGCGTCGAGCTTGTCGACCGGGCCCGGCAGCAGTCCGATGCCCTCCGCCCCGCCGAGCTCGGTGGTCGAGTCGAAGAGCAGCTGGAGGCCGAGGCAGATCCCGAGGATCGGCGCCCCCGCGTCGCGGCGCTCGCGGATCAGCTCGTCGAGCCCGAGCTCGCGCACCCGTTCCATCGCCCGCGGGAAGGCGCCGACACCGGGCAGGATCAGCCCGTCGGCGCCCCGCAGGGTCTCGGAGTCGCTGCCGATCGTGGCCGTGGCGCCGACGTGCTCGAGCGCCTTCTCGACCGAGCGCAGGTTGCCCATGCCGTAGTCGACGATGCAGATGCGGGCGCTCATTCGGTCAGGGTCCCCTTGGTCGAGGGCACGCCGTCGGCGTCCGGGTCGATCGAGACGGCGACGCGCAGCGCCCGCGCGAAGGCCTTGAAGCAGGCCTCGATCATGTGGTGGACGTTGGTGCCGGCGCGGACCGAGACGTGCAGGGTCAGCTTCGCTCCGTTGGCGACGGCGCGGAAGAACTCCTCGGCGAGCTCGGAGTCGAAGCCGGCGATCGAGGTCGGCGGCAACTCGGCATCGAAGACGCACAGCGGCCTCCCGGAGATGTCGATCGCGCACTCGGCCAGCGACTCGTCCATCGGCACCAGCGCCGAGCCGTAACGGCGGATCCCCGCCCGGTCGCCGAGCGCCTCGTCGAGCGCCTGGCCGAGCACGATGCCGACGTCCTCGACCGTGTGGTGCGCGCCGGTCTCGAGGTCGCCGCTCGCCTCGACCTTCAGGCCGAGTCCGCCGTGGCGGGCGAGCAGGTCGAGCATGTGGTCGAGGAAGCCGACGCCGGTCGCGGCGCTCGCCTCACCCCCGTCGAGGTCGAGGCTGAGCCGCACCTGGGTCTCCCCCGTCGTCCGCTCTCTGCTTGCCGTTCTGCTCATGGTTCGTCTCCTTCGCCCCTAATCATCGCCGACTCGCCGTGCACGGGGAAGCCCTCGGCGCGGGCGATCGCGTTCGCGTGCGGTGCCAGCTTCGACGCAGCCTCGGGCGGCACCTCCACCGTGGCGACCTTGCGGCGGAAGACGTGCGGTCCGAGCGGGCCCGAGAACCGCCCCGCGCCGCCGGTAGGCAGCACGTGGTTGGAGCCGGCGACGTAGTCGCCGAAGGCGGTCGCGCTGTGGCGCCCGGCGAAGACGCAGCCGGCGGTCGTCACCCGCTCGGCGAGCAGCGCGGCGTCCTCCTCGAGCAGCTCGAGGTGCTCGGGGGCGAAGGCGTTCGCGAGGTCGATCGCGTCGCTGAGGTCGGGGACCTGGACCAGCGCCAACGGCGCCTCGCCGACGCCGGGCCGCGCGGCGGCCGCGCGCTCGGTCGCGGCTGCCAGGGCATCCAGCACCGACCCCTCGACCGCCGCGGCGATCAGCGGCCCGTCGGCGCCGTGCTCGGCCTGGGCGCAGAGGTCGAGCGCCGTCCACTCGGGGTTGGCATCGTGCCCCGCGATCACCATCAGCTCGGAAGGTCCGGCGAGCGAGTCGATGCCGACGACGCCGCTCACCGAGCGCTTCGCCTCGCGCACCCAGGCGTTGCCCGGGCCGGCGACGACGTCGACCGGGGCGATCGAATCGCTGCCATAGGCGAGGGCGAAGACGGCCTGGGCGCCGCCGAGCGCGTAGATCTCATCGACCTCGCAGAGCGCCGCGGTGGCGAGGACCGGGTCGGGAACGGCTCCGTCGGGTGCGGGCGGAGTGACCAGCACGAGCCGCCCGACACCGGCGACCCGCGCCGGCACGGCACCCATCAGCACGCTCGAGGGGTAGGCGGCGCGTCCCCCGGGGGCGTAGATGCCGGCGGCGCCGACGGGAACCTCGCGCACGGTGACGCTCTGTCCCTGCGGCAGCTCGACCCGCTCCGGCTCGGAGTCGACCTGCGCCGCGGCGACGGCGCGCACGTTGGCGATCGCCAGCTCCAGCGCGGCGCGGAGATCGGTGTCGAGCCGCTCGAGCGCCTTCCGGGGTGAATCTGGATCGACTCGGAGGCTGTCCGGCGCGCTCTCGGTCGCGTCGAAGCGCGCGGTCAGCGCCAGCAGCGCGGCGTCGCCGCCCTCGCGCACCTCGCGTTCGATCGGCACGACGTCGGGCGCCGACGCCGCGGTGGCGCTCCAGGCGCGAATCGAGGTCGCGGTGGCGTCGGCTCCCTCCCACGCGAACGCCCGCGCGTTCACCGGGCGGTCGCCTCCCGCAGCCGCTTGGTCAGGTCGTCGATCTCGGTGGCGCGCAGCTTGTGGGCGACGCGGTTGGCGACGAAGCGGGCGGTGCACTCGACGATCTCCTCGCGCACCTCGAGCTCGTTCTCCTCCAGGGTTCGGCCGGTCGCGACCAGGTCGACGATGCCGTCGCCGAGGCCGATCAGCGGCGCCAGCTCGACCGACCCCTTGACCTCGATCGTCTCCACCTGGCGTCCCTTGGACTCGAAGTAGCGCTCGGCAATCCGCGGGTACTTGGTCGCGATCCGCGTCATCCCGAGGCGTCGCTGGGACTCGCCCAGGCTGGTGTCGCCCTTGCGACCGGCGAGCACCATGCGGCAGCGCCCGAAGCCGAGATCGAGCAGCTCGTAGACCATGCGGTCGGACTGCTCGAGCAGCACGTCCTTGCCGGTGATGCCGACGTCGGCGGCACCCGCCTCGACGTAGGTCGGCACGTCGGAGGGCCGCATCGTGACCAGCGTTATCTCCGCCCCCGGGAAGATCAGCGCGCGCGACTCCGAGCGCACGGCGGCGGTGTCGACGCCGGCCGCGTCGAGCGCGTCGAGGGTGCCGTCGAGCAGCGCTCCGCGCGGCACCGCCAGCTTCAGCGGTCCCTCGGGCTTGGCGCCGGCCATGCCGGCGACCTCGACGCTCACGAGGCGCCTCCGCGGCGCGACTCCTCCATCTGGGCCACGTGGACCCGCTCCAGGTAGAGGGCGAAGCCCGACGCGGGCAGGTCCACCCCGAAGCGCTTCATCAGGTCGTCGTAGCGGCCGCCGCCGCCGAGCACGTGGCCGAGCGCCGGGTCGTAGACCTCGAGGATCGCGCCGCTGTAGTAGCCGAGGTCGCGCAGCAGGCCGAGGTCGACCTGCACGCGACCGGCGACGCCGCGCTGCTCGAGCGCCTCGAAGGTCGCTCCCAGCCGCGCGGTTGCCCGCTCGACCGCGGCGCCGCCCAGGGCGCGGGCCTGGTCAAGCACCTCGCGCCCGCCGCGCAGCTGCGAGAGCGCGACGCAGGTGCGCACGTGCTCCGCGTCGATCCCCGCCCGGTCGAGCTCGGACTCGAGGCCGACCAGGTCATGCGTCGCGAGGCTGGCGAGGACCGCATCCCGCGCCTCGCCCTCCACCTCGAGCTCCGCGAGCAGCTGGCGGAAGAGGTCGGAGTCGCCGAGGCCGATCACCGCGCGCTCGAGCCCGGCCGCGTCGAGCGCCGCCTCCAGCACCTCGATCACCTCGACCGTCCCCTGCGGCGCCGGCAGGCCGATCAGCTCGACCCCGGCCTGGGCGAACTCGCGCATCTGCCCGCGCTGCGGGCGCACCGCCCGGTAGGCGTTGGCCAGGTAGCAGAAGCGCAGCGGCTCTTCGGCCTCGCTGTAGCGGGAGGCGACGAGCCGGGCGATCGGCACGGTCATGTCCGAGCGCAGCGCCAGCAGGTCGCCGCGCTCGTCGAAGAAGCGGTAGGCGGAGTCGGCGGTGCGCCCGTCGCCGCGCGCCAGCACCTCGTCGTACTCGATCGCCGGCGTCGCCACCTCGCCGTAGCCGCGGCTCTCGAAGACCTCGATCAGGGCGAGGTGCAGGCGGCGCAGCTCCCGCATCTCGTCGGGCAGGATGTCGCGCGTTCCTGGGGGGATCGGGTGGATCATCCGCCTGACCTTACGAGAGTCGGAGGGGAAAGCCTTCTACGCGGGGATCTCCGCGGAGACGCGCTCGATCCGCGCGCCGAGGCCGCGCAGCCGCTCGTCGATCGCCTCGTAGCCACGATCGATCTGGCGGATGTTGCCGATCTCCGAGCTGCCCTCGGCCGCCAGGGCGGCGATGAGCATCGCCATCCCGGCCCTGATGTCGGGGCTCTCGACGCGCTCGCCGTGAAGACGGCTCGGACCGCTGACGATCGCCCGGTGGGGATCGCAGAGCGTGATCCGAGCGCCCATCGCGACCAGCTTGTCGACGAAGAAGAGGCGGTTCTCGAACATCTTCTCGAAGATCAGGATCTCGCCGTCGGCCTGGGTGGCGAGCGCCAGCGCGATCGACGTCAGGTCGGCCGGGAAGGCGGGCCAGGGGCCGTCCTCGATCTTCGGGATCGCGTCGCCGAGGTCGGCCTTGATCCGCAGGCGCTGCTCGGGCGGCACGATCACGTCGTCGCCGTCGACCGTCGAGTCGAGCCCGAGCCGGCGGAACTGGCGGCGCACCATCAGCAGGTCGGCGGGCGCCGCGTCGCGGATCCGCAGGGCGCCGCCGGTCGCGGCGGCCAGCGCCATGAAGCTGCCGACCTCGATGTGGTCGGGCGAGATCGTGTGCTCGGCGCCGCCGAGGCGGTCGCGTCCGTGCACCGTCATCACGTTGGAGCCGATCCCGCTGACCTCTGCCCCCATACCGGTGAGCAGGCGCGCCAGGTCCTGTACGTGCGGCTCGCAGGCGGCATTGGAGATCGTCGTCGGGCCCGGCGTCAGCGCCGCGGCCAGCAGGGCGTTCTCGGTGCCCATCACCGACGGCTCGTCCATGAAGATCGCGCAGGGACGCAGCCCTCCGGGGGGCGCCTTGAGCTCGATCCAGCGATCGCCCTCGACCTCAGCGCCGAGGTCGGCGAAGGCGTCGAGGTGCGCGTCGAGCCGCCGCCGGCCGATGAAGTCGCCGCCGGGCGGCGGCATCCGCGCCTCGCCGAAGCGCGCGAGCAGCGGGCCGGCGAGCAGGAAGGAGGCGCGTATCTTGCTCGAGAGCTCCTCGTCCACGGCGACGTCGGTGACGCCGGTCGCGCGCAGCCGCAGGCTGTTGTCAGCGACCCAGGCGACCTCGACGCCGAGTCGCTCGAGCAGCGCGATCTGCGCCTCCGTATCGCGGATCCGCGGCACGCGATGCAGCAGCAGCTCCTCGTCGGTGAGCAGGCAGGCGGCGAGAATCGGCAGCGCCGCGTTCTTGTTGCCGGCGGGCGTCAGCTCGCCCGAGAGCGGCGCGCCTCCTTCGATTACGAACTTCTCCATCCTGGGGTTAGGGTACTGGCGCAATGGGACGGGGCTGGAAGATTCTGATCGGGGTCACCGTGGCTCTGCTCGTGCTGATCGGCGTCAACGCCCTGGTCACCGGGGCGGAAACGAAGTCCGCCGAGGTAAACGAGCCGGGCGGGCGGATCGTCAGCCTGCCGGGCGGCGACCTTCAGGTGGTCGAACGGGGGCCGCGGGACGGCAGCCCGATCGTCCTGATCCACTGCTTCACCTGCGCGATCAACTGGTGGGACGGGATGATCCCGCGCCTGGCGCGCAGCCACCGCGTGATCGCGATCGACCTGCTCGGCCACGGCGGCTCCGAAAAGCCGTCCTCCGGTTACTCGATTCCCAATCAGGCCGATCTCGTCGCCGGCGTGCTCGGGCGGCTCGGCGTCCGCGACGCCGAGGTCGTCGGCCACTCGCTGGGCGGCAGCGTGGTGACGGCGCTGGCCGAACGCTCGCCCCAGCTCGTGAGTCGGGTCGTCATCGTCGACACCGGCGCCACCCACGAGAACGGCGACCTCGGCCTGCTTGCCAAGCTGGTCTTCGTGCCCGTGATCGGCGACGCGCTGTGGCGCGTGAAGACCGACTCCGTCACCCGCAAGGGCCTCGAGGTCGCCTTCGCCCCCGGCTTCGACGTGCCCGACGCGTTCGTCGCAGACGTCAACGCTATGACCTACACGGCATACAACCGCTCGCCCCGCGACTCGAAGGACTACAGCGACGAAGAGAACCTCGCGGACCGGATGCGCGAAAGCGGCAAGCCGCTGCTGGTGATCATGGGCGCCGAGGAGCAGATCGTCGACGACCCGCCGGCCCGCCTGGCCGAATACCGGCGCCTCTATCCCGGTACCGAGACGAAGCTGATCCAGGGCGCCGGCCACTCGCCCAACGTCGAGAAGCCGGCCGAGACCGCGGCCCTGGTGCTCGCCTTCGGCAAGCCGAAACTCCCTGCAAAGCGCGGCAATCCTAAGGCCGCCGTGCAACGCCGATTGCAGAAATCCGAAGCCGTCCGACGGCAGCCGTAGATTCGAACCTATGTTCGATACGAAAAAGAACTTCAGCACGCGGGCGGCCGACGCCGCCGACCTGGTGATCGACTTCGCGACCCTCGGCGAGTACGGCCTCGAGCCGGTCGAGACGGGACGGCCGTGTGAGGCCAGGCACAGGCCCCGCGCTCTCCGCAGCACGGGAACGTGGAATGCCGCGATAAGCCGTTTCGCGTCTCACAGCTGATCTGGAACATTGACGGAAGCGACTGGTTTCGAGATCAGCTAGTCGCGGGGGGCCGGCTGGCCAAGCTGGGTGGTGTACGGGCTCGCAGCGCGTAGCGGCGCTACGCGCAAGAGCGCGGGCGCCGATCCAGCGCCGCGCCAGACGGGTCATCCGCGGCTGGCTGGATCGGAACCATTCGCTTTCGGCAATTCAAGAACCGGCGGCGACCTACTCTCCCAGGAGGTTGCCCTCCAAGTACCATCGGCGCTGAGGGGCTTAACTGCTCTGTTCGGAATGGGAAGAGGTGTTTCCCCCTCGCTATGCGCCACCGGAGATTTTGCGAGACCGCGCCACGGCGGGCCCTGAAAACTGCACAAGACCAAGAGGGTAAGAAATAAATATCCGTCAAGCCCTCGACCCATTAGTACCGGTCGGCTGAGCACATCGCTGCGCTTGCACCGCCGGCCTATCAACCTGGTGGTCTACCAGGGGTCTTACTCCCTCGAAGGGATGGGAGAGCTCATCTCGAGGACGGCTTCCCGCTTAGATGCCTTCAGCGGTTATCCGTTCCGTGCGTAGCTAACCTGCGATGCCCTTGGCAGGACAACAGATACACCAGCGGCACGTTCATCCCGGTCCTCTCGTACTAGGGATGACTCCTCTCAACTCTCCAACGCCCACAGCAGATAGGGACCGAACTGTCTCACGACGTTCTGAACCCAGCTCGCGTACCGCTTTAATGGGCGAACAGCCCAACCCTTGGGACCTACTCCAGCCCCAGGATGCGACGAGCCGACATCGAGGTGCCAAACCGGTTCGTCGATGTGGACTCTTGGAACCGATAAGCCTGTTATCCCCGGAGTACCTTTTATCCGTTGAGCGACGGCGCTTCCACTTGCTACCGCCGGATCACTAAGCCCAACTTTCGTTCCTGCTCGACCCGTCGGTCTCGCAGTCAAGCTCCCTTGCTGCCTTTACACTCTACGCACGATTTCCAACCGTGCTGAGGGAACCTTTGGGCGCCTCCGTTACATTTTAGGAGGCGACCGCCCCAGTCAAACTGCCCACCTGACACTGTTCACCACCCGGATCACGGCATGGTGTTAGAAGCCCGGACTATCAAGGGTGGTATCTCAAGGACGACTCCCCGGCAGCCAAAGCCGCCGGTTCACTGTCTCCCACCTATCCTGAGCGAGATACCCCAGACTCCAATATCAAGTTGCAGTAAAGGTTCACGGGGTCTTTCCGTCTAGCTGCGGGTACTCGGCATCTTCACCGAGACTTTAATTTCACCGAGCCTCTCGTTGAGACAGCGTCCAACTCGTTGCGCCATTCGTGCAGGTCGGAACTTACCCGACAAGGAATTTCGCTACCTTAGGACCGTTCCTAATTGTTACTACTCCAAACCGTATATCGGCCTGGAGCGGGTGGCTCATTTCTGATCACCTCTCATGGTCGCCCATGAGAGCGGACTATCTCATCTCTCCGAAATCCAGCGAAGAGCTCGGCGTATAGTCTCTGAGGATTCTCTGTAACAACTTCCTGGAGGAAGTGCTGCGTTGCAGAGTCTTTCCTGCTGATTTTCCGCACCGGACGCATTTTCACTGCCGCAAAGCGGCGAGTAGCGCCGGATACTCGGATGTTCCAGCATATAGCCGAGTTTTATAACTACCTCGGTCAACTGATAGTTACGGCCGCCGTTTACCGGGGCTTAGCTTCATTGCTTCGCGCCGAAGCGCTAACAAGTCCGCGTAACCTTCCGGCACCGGGCAGGCGTCAGCCCCTATACGTCGTCTTGCGACTTAGCAGAGGCCTGTGTTTTTGGTAAACAGTCGGTTGGACCAATTCACTGCGGCCCCCTCGAGCTCCCTCCGTGCGGAGTTCACCCTACCGGGGCGTCCCTTCTCCCGAAGTTACGGGACGATTTTGCCGAGTTCCTTAACGAGAGTTAGCTCGCTCACCTCAGTATTCTCTACTTGTCCACCTGTGTCGGTTATCGGTACGGGCACGCGAATCCTGCCTAGAGGATTTTCTCGGAGGCATGGGATCGGGGACTGGCCGGCGGTCAAGCCAGCTGGCGTCGCACCTCGCGTTGTAACGCCTCTGCGGATTTCCCTACAGAGACTGGCTACGTGCTTGCCCCAGGACGACCATCGCCTGGGTTCCCTTACCCTTCCCCGTCCCCCCATCGGTCATAACGGAAACGACGTGGTACAGGAATATCAACCTGTTGGCCATCGGCTACGCCTTTCGGCCTCGCCTTAGGTCCCGACTAACCCTGAGCAGACGAACTTTACTCAGGAAACCTTGGACAATCGGTGGAGGGGAGTCTCACCCCTCTTTCGTTACTCATGCCGGCATTCTCACTTCCAGCCACTCCACGGGGGCTTACGCACCCGCTTCACGCAACTGGAACGCTCTCCTACCGCGTGCAGAGCCCGCAGGCCTGCACACCCATAGCTTCGGAGACTAGCTTGAGCCCCGTTGAATTCTCCGCGCCCGAACACTTGACCAGTGAGCTGTTACGCACTCTTTCAAGGGTGGCTGCTTCTAAGCCAACCTCTTGGTTGTCTCTGCACTCGGACATCGTTCACCACTTAGCTAGTACTTGGGGTCCTTAGCTGATGGTCTGGGTTGTTCCCCTTTTGCGTACGAAGTTTATCCCCCGCACACTGACTCCCGCGATAACCGTGACGGTCTTCGGAGTTTGCCTGAAGTCGGTAACCTGGTAGGGCCCCTAGTCCAAACAGTGCTCTACGGCCGTCACGCAAAAACGCGAGGCTATACCTAAATATATTTCGGAGAGAACCAGATATCTCTGGGCTTGATTAGCCTTTCACTCCAATCCACAGGTCATCCGCCCAGTTTTCAACCTAGGTCGGTTCGGCCCTCCACG
>CAVSGL010000012.1:430000-482294 GCA_963727465.1 uncultured Solirubrobacterales bacterium
ACTTGCATGTGTTAAGCACGCCGCCAGCGTTCGTCCTGAGCCAGGATCAAACTCTCCGTGAAAGTACTTCTACAGAGAGATGTCATGCCTGGCTGGCCGCCGGGTACACATACATGGCGACCGGCATGACGGGTAAATCAGACCACTCGGCACGCTGACGAGCCGAGTGGATCGGGCTCAAACAATCCACAGACCCGAGGGTCCGCGGAGTGCACGCTGCTCAGTTTTCAAAGACCGCTGCGCCTCTGCGACGGGTCTCGCCGCCTTTTGCGCATGGGAGGCCAACTGGCCATCCCAGAGGGACGCGGGAGTATAGCGCTGCGGCGGCGGTTTGCCTAGGGCCGCTCAGGCGGAGCGCCGCAGACGGCGAAAGCGGCGCTTGCCGACCTGGAGCACGCGGCCCTCCAGCTCCCCGGGCGCGAGGTCGAGCGTGCCGGCGGGAACCGGCTCTCCGTCGAGCTTCACGCCGCCCTGACCGAGCAGTCGCCGCGCCTCGCTGGAGCTGATCTCGAAGGCCCCCGCCATCAGCGCCGGCAGGTGCACGGAGTCGCCGTTGCCGCCGAGGAAGCCGGCGAGGTCGAGCTCCTCGATCTCCTCCGGCGCCTCGCGCCGGACGAAGAGGCGGTCGAAATGGGCCTCGGCGGCGACCGCCGCGTCGGCGTCGTGGAAGCGGGCGACCAGCCGCCGCCCCAGCTCGCGCTTGGCCTCGTTCGGCGGGCCGTCCGGCTGCTCGGCGCCGAGCAGGAGGCGGAAGTACTCCGGCATCGCCTCGTCGGGGATCCGCATCAGCTTGCCGAACATCTCCTCCGGCGCCTCGGTGACGCCGACGTAGTTGCCCAGCGACTTGCTCATCTTCTGCGCCCCGTCGGTGCCGACCAGGATCGGCATCGTCAGGATCGACTGCTGCGGACGGCCGTAGGAGGCCTGGACGTCGCGGGCGAAGAGCAGGTTGAACTTCTGGTCGGTCCCCCCCAGCTCGACGTCGGCCTCGACCGCGACCGAGTCGTAGCCCTGTAGCAGCGGGTAGAGCAGCTCGAGCGCCGCGACCGGCGCGTTCGCGGCCATCCGCTTCTGGAAGTCGTCGCGCTCGAGCAGCCGCGCGACCGTCGTCGTCGCCAGCAGGCCGAGCAGATCCTCCGGCGCCATCCGCAGCCACTCGCTGTTGAAGCGGATCTCGGTGCGCTCGCGGTCGAGCAGCTTGAAGGCCTGCTCCTGGTAGGTGGCCGCGTTGGCCTCGATCTCCTCGGGGCTGGGCAGCGGGCGCTGCGCCGAGCGTCCGCTCGGGTCCCCCACCCGCGCGGTGAAGTCGCCGACGATCAGCACGACCTGGTGGCCCGCCTGCTGGAACTCCCGCAGCTTCTCGAGCACCACGGTGTGACCGAGGTGGATGTCGGCCGTGGTCGGGTCGATTCCGAGCTTCACGCGCAGCGGCCGGTCGCCGGTGAGCTGCTCTGCGAGCCTGCCCGCGGGCAGCACGTCGACGGCGTTTTTCGTCAAATCGGGCAAGGCGGCAATGCTAGACTGCCGCCTTCGCTCGGCGGTTCGCGCCCGTGTCGAGCAGCGACCTCTCGATGGCGTCCATTGGACTAAAGCCCCGCCGGCCGGGTGGCTCGGTTCCGCCGCCCGCGTCGCCGGCACCTCCGGCGAAGCCGTCGCGGCCGCGGCTGAAGAAGCTGCGCGTCCTCTTCGTCCTCTTCGGCCTCGCGATCCTGGCGCTCGTCTCCTTCGTCTTCGGGATGATGACGGCCGTCTCCAAAGACCTGCCGGCGATCTACGACTTCGCCCAGTTCAAAGCCTCGAAGAACAGCGAGGTATACGACGCCTCGGGCGCGGCGATCGGCACGCTGACCAGCGACGAGAACAAAATCCTGCTCACCTCGGGGCAGATATCGCCGAACGTGAAGAACGCGGTGGTCGCGATCGAGGACTCGCGCTTCTACGAACACGACGGCGTCGACTTCCAGGGCATCGGCCGCGCCCTGGTCAAGGACATCCTCAGTCAGAGCGCCCAGCAGGGCGGCTCGACGATCACCGAGCAGTTCGTCAAGGAAGCGCTCGCCGCCCAGAGCAGCCGCACGCTGTTCCAGAAGTTCCGCGAGGCGGCGCTGGCCTATCGCCTGGAGCGCCACTGGAGCAAGGACAAGATTCTCACCGAGTACCTCAACACCGTCTACTTCGGCGAAGGCGCCTACGGGGTCGAGGCGGCCGCCCGGACCTATTTCGGCGCCGCGCACCCCGGCTGCGGCGGGTCGAGCGAACCCTGCGCCGCCGTGCTCGAGCCCTGGGAGGCCGCGCTGCTGGCCGCGATCATCAACTCGCCCTCCGCCTACAACCCCAAGTTCTTCCCCGAAAACGCGCTCGCGCGGCGCAACCTCGTGCTGGAAAAGATGTACGAACAGGGCTACATAACCGAGACCCAGCTCGAAGAAGGCACGCAGCAGGCGCTGCCTGCGCCGAGCGACATCGAAGCGCCGACGCTCGACTCCAAGGCCCCCTACTTCACGGCCTGGCTGCGCCAGCAGCTGGTCGAACGCTACGGCGCGGCGAAGACCTTCTTCGGCGGGCTGAAGGTGAAGACGACGCTCGATCTGCGCCTTCAAAAGGCAGCCGAAGAAGCCGTCAACTCCTACCTCGGCTACCTCCCCCCTACCGCCTCGGTGGTCGTGATCGACAACAAGAACGCCGGCGTCAAGGCGATGGTCGGCGGCCCCGACTTCGCGACGAAGCCGTTCAACCTGGCCACCCAGGGCCGGCGCCAGCCGGGCTCGTCGATCAAGCCGTTCACGCTGATCACCGCGCTCGAAGAGGGCATCTCCCCATACACGACCTACCCCTCCGAACCGCGCGAATTCCACTTCGGCAAGCACGGCGGCGAAACGTTCAAGGTCAGCAACGACGAGGACTCCTACCTCGGCAGCTGCGACATCGTCTGCGCGACGACCTACTCCGACAACTCGATCTTCGCCGCGCTGGCGCTGGAAGGCCTGAAGGGCAAGAACGTCGCCGCCCGTACCCACTCGATCGCGGCGACGATCCACAAGATGGGCTACTCCGGGGCGATCTCGACCAACCCGGCGATGGTCCTCGGCGGGCTGAGGGAAGGGGTCTCGCCGCTCGGCTGGGCCTATGCCTACTCGACGATCGCCAACGACGGCGACCGGGTCAGCGGCACGCTCGCCCCGGAACCCGGCGACAGCCCGGTCGCCTACACGCAGGTCACCGACCAGGAAGGCCACACGATCAAGGGCGGCGACAACGATTCGCTGCACGAACAGGTGATCTCCGAGAGCACCGCGAGCGAGGCGAAGAGCATCCTCGAAACCGTCGTTCAGCAGGGCACCGGCACCCACGCCGACATCGGCGCCGAAGGTCAGTGGGGCAAGACCGGAACGACCGAGAACAGCGGCGACGCCTGGTTCTGCGGGGCGACGCAGGAAGTGACCGCCTGCGTCTGGGTCGGCTACGCCGACACGACCACGCCGATGACGACCCTCTACAACGGCGGCCCGGTCCAGGGCGGCACCTTCCCGGCCGAGATCTGGGCCAGCGTGATCTCCGCCTGGCAGGACATCAGCAAGGAACGAGCGGCCGAACACGCCGACGAACGGGCCAAGAAGAAGGCGAAGGAATCGGAATCGACGTCGTCATCCTCGGCGGCGCCGGAAGAAACCTACGTGCCGGAAGAAACGGCTCCGGAATCCGCCCCCGAACCGGAAGCCCGGGAACCGGCTCCTGAACCGGAAGCAGCTCCGGAATCCGCCCCGGAAGCAGCGCCTGAATCGTCCGGGGGCGGCGGCGGGATCACCGCCGGTTAGCGCTGCTCGGGCCGCGGGCGCGAGACGAAGCGGCTGCCGGCGAGGCAGAAGCGCCAGGGGCGCTCGACCGCTTTGGTGATCCCCACCCTGGGGCCGGTGACGACCTCCCCGCTCCAGCCCGGCTCCGGCGGCAGCAGCAGGAACGGGTCGGCGTCGAGGTCGGCGCCGTCGGCGTCGAGACCGATTCCGAGCGCGCCGGTGAGCTTGCCCGGCCCGGAGCAGAGCTCGCTGTCGGGCCGCTCGCCGCGCCGCGCCCGCATCCGCTTCAGCCCGGCGCTCGGCTCCAGGGCGCGGATCAGCACCGCCGCGGCCTCGCCCTCCGGTTCGGCGACGGCGTTGAGCAGGCTGTGGATGCCGTAGGAGAGGTAGACGTAGGCGCGCCCGGGCGGGCCGAACAGCGTCGCGGTGCGCTTGGTCAGCCCGGCGTAGGCGTGGCAGGCGGGATCGTCGCGCTCGTAGCTCTCGGTCTCGACGATCGTGCCGCCGCAGCCCGCGTGGAAAAGCCGGCAACCGATCAGCTCGCGCGCGACCAGGTGGACGCTGCGGGCGAAGAAGGCGGCTTCGAGGCGCTCGCCGGTCGGCGCCGCCGCGCTCAAAGCTCTTCCTCGGCCGTCTCCTCGCCGACCTCGCGCAGCGTCTCGCGCGCCAGATCCAACTGCCGCGCCAGCGGCTCCGAGCCGGTGCCGCCCTCGATCCGCTTCGACTCGAGCCAGCTCTCGCGCTTCAGCACCTCGTAGAAGGAGCCGTCGAGCAGCTCGCTGCGCGCGCGCAGGTCGTCCTCGCCGAGCTCCGAGAGGGCGACGCCGCGCTCGACCGCGTCGCGCACCAGACCGCCGACGATCCCGTGCGCCTCGCGGAACGGCACCCCCTTGCGCACGAGCAGATCGGCGACCTCGGTCGCCGCCAGCATCTCGTCGCCGGAGGCGGCTTCCAGCCGCTCGCGGTCGAACGCGATCCCCGCCAGCATCCCCTCGGCCGCGTCGAGGCAGCCCTCGACGGTCTCGATCGCGTCGAACAGCGGCTCCTTGTCCTCCTGCATGTCCTTGCCGTAGGTGAGCGGCAGCGCGTGCATCGTCCCCAGCAGCGAGAGGAAGTCGGCGGCGACGCGGGGGCTCTTCGCGCGCAACAGCTCGGCCGAGTCGGGATTGACCTTCTGCGGCATGATCGAGGAGCCGGAGGAGAACGACTCGTCGAGCTCGCAGAAGCCGAACTCGGAGGAGCTCCAGATGACGATCTCGGAGCCGAGCCGGGAGAGGTGCATCGAGCAGATCGATGCCGCCGACATGTAGTCGAGGACGAAGTCGCGGTTGGAGGCGCCGTCGATCGAGTTCGGGCTGATCTCGGCGAAGCCGAGGTCGTCGGCGACCGCGCGCCGGTCGATCTCCCAGTTGACGCCGGCCAGGGCCCCGGACCCGAGCGGCATTACCCGGGCGCTCTCGAGCGCGAACTCGAAGCGCAGCGCGTCGCGGGCGAACATCCAGAAGTAGGCGAGCAGGTGGTGGCCCAGGTAGACCGGTTGGGCGCGCTGGAGGTGCGTGTAGCCGGGCATCGGCCAGTCTCGGTGCGCCTCGGCCTGTTCGAGCAGGCGCTCCATCGCCGCCCGCAGCAGCTCGATCGCCCGCAGCGAGTGGGCCTGGACCACCATCGCCACGTCGGTGGCGACCTGGTCGTTGCGCGAACGGCCGGTGTGCAGCTTGCCGGCCAGCGGGCCGATCTCCTCGCCGAGCAGGCGCTCGACCGCCATGTGGATGTCCTCGTCGGCGGCGTCGAAGGAGAAGCCGGCCTGGCCGATCCGCTCGCGCACGTTCTCCAGGCCGCTCACGATCCGCTCCAGCTCGTCGTCGTCGAGCACGCCGATCTCCCGCAGCCCGCGTGCATGCGCCTGCGACTGGTCGATGTCGTATGGGGCCAGGCGCGCGTCGAACTCGATCGAGCGGTTGAGGCGCCAGAAGCGCGGGTCGGGATCTTTGCGGAAGCGGGACATCAGCGCACCGATCGGGCGAGAGCCTCGCACACCCGTGCGACCTGGGACTCGCCGAGCGCGGTGAAGAACGGCAGCGCCAGCGTGCCCGCCGAAGCCGCTTCGGCGACCGGGAACTGCCCCTCGCCGTAGCCGAGCTCGCGCAGATGCGGGAAGAGGTGGATGCAGGGCAGGTAGGCCTTGGCGGCGATCCCCTGCTCGGCCAGCCGGGCGATCGTCGCATCGCGGTCGATCCCGTCGTCGAGCCTGACGACGTAGACGAACCAGCTGCGGCGCTCGGCGCCGCGCCCGGCGGATGGCGCGGTCACCCCCTCGACGCCCACCAGGCCTTCCTCGTAGAGCGCGGCGACCGCGGCGCGCCGCTCGAGCATCCGGTCGAGCTTCTCGGTCTGGGCGACGCCGAGCGCCGCCGCGACGTCGGAGAGCCGGTAGTTGAAGCCGACCCCTCCGTGGTCGAGCCAGCCCATGTCGGGCGCACGGCCCTGGTTGCGCTCCGAGCGCAGCTTCGCCGCGACGGCGGGGTCGCTGGGGACGATCATTCCCCCCTCGCCCGTGGTCAGCTGCTTGTTGGCGTAGAAGGCGAAGGTGGCGAGGTTGCCGCGCGCGCCCACCCTGCGCCCCTCCGAGTCGACCGCGCCGAGTGCCTCGCAGGCGTCCTCGAGCAAACCGAGCCCGTTGCGCGCCGCGATCGCCTCCAGCTCGGGCATCGCCGCCGGGTAGCCGAAGATGTGGACCGGCAGGATGCCGGCGCTGCGCTCGCTCAGCGCCGCCTCGACCGCCGCCGGGTCGAGATCGAGCGTGACCGGGTCGACGTCGCAGAAGATCGGCTTCGCCCCCTCGTAGAGCAGGCAGTTGGCGGAGGCGACGAAGCTGAACGGGCTGGTCAGGACCTCGTCGCCGGGCCCCCAGCCGAGCGCCCGCACGCCGAGGTGCAGCGCCGTCGTGCCGCTGGAGACGGCGACCGCGTCCTCGACCCCGAGCCAGGCGGCGAGCTCGCGCTCGAAGCGCTCCCCCATCGGGCCGAGCGAGAGCCGGCCCGAGCGCAGCACCTCGAGCACCAGCGTCTCCTCGCGCGTGTCGATCTCCGGTCGCGCGAGCGGGATCGCGTCGGTCCTGGCGGCGGTGGGCATCTCCCGTGCCACCCTACCCGCGCGGCTGGAAGGCGTACACGAGCGAGTCGACGAGCGCCTCCCAGGAGGCCTCGATGATGTTCTCCGAGACGCCGATCGTCCCCCACTCCCGCTCGCCGTCGGAGGAGTCGAGCAGGACCCGCGTCACGGCGCCGGTGCCGTGGCTCTCGTCGAGGATCCGCACCTTGTAGTTGGTCAGCTCGATGTCGGCGAGGTGCGGGTAGCGGTCGGCGATCGCCGAGCGCAGCGCCGCGTCGAGCGCGTTGACCGGGCCGTTGCCCTCGGCGACGCGGACGTAGCGCTCGCCGTCGACCCGGACCTTGATCGTCGCCTCGGTCTCGACCGCGCCGTCGGCGCGCTTCTCGACCAGCACCTTGAAGCTCTCGAGCTCGAAGAGCGGCTCGTAGCTGCCTGCCTCGCGGCGCAGCAGCAGCTCGAAGGAGGCCGGCGCCGCCTCGTAGTGGTAGCCGCGGTGCTCGCGCTGCTTCAGCCGCTCGACCGCACGGCTCGCGGCCGCGTCGTCGAGCTCGAGCCCGGTGCGCTCGGCCTGCGCGCGGATCGTCGCCTTGCCGGAGAGCTCGGAGACGAGGATGTCGCGGGAGTTGCCGACCAGCGCCGGGTCGAGGTGCTCGAAGGTGCGCGCGTCGGCGGCGACGCCGGCGGCGTGCATGCCCGCCTTGTGGGCGAAGGCGTTGCGGCCGACGTAGGCCCGGCTCGGGTCCGGCGTCAGGTTGCAGAGCTCGTCCAGGTAGTGCGCGGTCGGGGTCAGGTTGGCGAGCTGGTCCGCGGCGACGACGTCGAAGCCCAGCTTCAGCTGAAGGGCCGGCAGGATCGAGGCGAGGTTGGCATTGCCGCAGCGCTCGCCGTAGCCGTTGACGGTGCCCTGCACCAGGCGCGCCCCAGCTTCGACCGCGGCGAGCGAGTTGGCGACCGCGCACTCGCCGTCGTTGTGGGTGTGGATGCCGACCTCGACGTCCTCGCCCAGCTCCGCGACGACGGCTGCGGTCGCCGCGGCGACGAAGGCCGGCAGGCTGCCGCCGTTGGTGTCGCAGAGGGTCACGTTCTCGGCCCCCGCCTCGGCGGCGGCGCGGGCGCAGGCGAGCGCGAAGGCCGGGTCGTCGCGGTAGCCGTCGAAGAAATGCTCGGCGTCGAAGACGACCCGCTTGCCGGCGCCGCGGCAGAAGGCGACCGAGTCGGCGATCATCGCCAGGTTCTCCTCCGGCGTGGTCCTGATCACCTTCTCCACGTGCAGCCCCCAGCTCTTGCCGACCAGGCAGACGACCGGCGCGAAGGCCTCGCAGAGGGTCGCGAGGGCGGGGTCTTCGGCCGCCGCGACGCCGCCGCGCCGCGTCATCCCGAAGGCGGCGATCTCCGCCTGCTTCAGCTCCAGGTCGGCGAGCTGCTCGAACAGCTCGGCTTCCTTCGGGTTGGAGCTGGGGAAACCGGCCTCGATCGTCTGCACGCCGAGCTCGTCGAGCGCCCGCACCACCTTCAGCTTCTCGCCCACCGAGAGCGACATGCCGGGGCCACCCATGCCGTCGCGCAAGGTCGTGTCGTAGAGCTTCACCTGTTCCATCTGCTGCCTTTCTTCGATACGAGGATGAACCGGGAGGGCCTTGCTGGCCCGTTTGCGCGCAGCGCAGCGCCAGCCGCTAGGCGGCCGGCGTAATTCGCCCGGTCGGGACCTCGACGAAGTCGAGCCACTCGAGGTACTCCTCGGCGCGGCCGTGCAGGGCGTCCTGGAGCTTGGCCTGGACCACCCGCGTGATCTCGCCCGGCTCGCCGAGCGGGTGGTCGTCGACCTCGCGCACCGGCACCAGCTCGGCGGCGGTGCCGGTGAGGAAGACCTCGTCGGCCAGGTAGAGCTCGGCGCGGGCGATGTCGCGCTCCTCGATCGCGTAGCCGAGGTCGGTGGCGATCTGCACCACCGAGTTGCGGGTGATGCCGTCGAGGATCGCCGCCGTGTGCGGCGGCGTGCAGATGACCCCGTCGCGGACGACGAACACGTTCTCGCCCGAGCCCTCGGAGACGCAGCCGTGCTGGTCGAGCAGGATCGCCTCGTCGTAGCCGGCCGCCGTCGCCTCGGTCTTGGCGAGGACGGAGTTGAGGTACTGGCCGGTCGCCTTGGCGTGCGGGATCAGGCTGTCTCCGGAGATCGCGCGCCAGGAGGAGACGCGGGCGCGGATGCCGTGGCGGGTGCCCTCCTCGCCGAGGTAGACGCCCCAGGGGAAGGCTGCGACGACGACGTCGATCGGGGCGTCGGTCGCGTAGAGGCCGAGGTTGCCGTAGCCGCGGTAGGCGAGCGGCCTGATGTAGCAGGAGTCGAGGCCGTTGCGCCGGATCAGCTCGTGCGTCGCCTCGCGCAGCTCCTCCACCGTGTAGGGGAGCTTCAGGTAGTAGAGCTCGGCCGACTTCTCCAGCCGGTCGAGGTGCTCGCGGTGGCGGAAGACCGCCGGGCCGCGCTCGGTCGCGTAGCAGCGGATTCCCTCGAAGACCCCGGTGCCGTAGTGCAGGCCGTGGCTGAGGACGTGCGTCTTCGCCTCGTCCCAGGGCACGAGCTCGCCGTTCTGCCAGATCAGCTCCGCCGTCTCCATCCCCCGGAAGTATGCCCGATGAGTCAGAGAAGGTCGAGCTACAGCTCGGCCAGCACGGCGTCGGTCATCTCGGCGGTGCCGACCTCGCGCTCCGGCGTCGGGTTCTCCGGCATCGGCGCCGCGACCACCGTGCCGCCGAGCAGGTCCGGGGTGCGCAGCCCGCGCTCCAGCACCGCGTCGACCGCGACCTCGATCCGCTCGGCGTCCGCGGCGCGGCCGAGGCCGTGGCGCAGCAGCATCGCCACGCTGAGAAAGGTGGCGAGCGGGTTTGCCACGCCCTGGCCGGCGATGTCCGGCGCCGAGCCGTGGACCGGCTCGAACAGCCCCGGGGCGCCGGCCTCGCCGAGGCTGGCCGAGGGCAGCATCCCGAGCGAGCCGGTGAGCATCGCCGACTCGTCGCTGAGGATGTCGCCGAAGAGGTTCTCGGTCACGATCACGTCGAAATCGGCGGGGCGCGAGACGAGCTGCATCGCGGCGTTGTCGACCAGCAGGTGGTCGAGCTCCACGTCCGGGTACTCCTCGCTGACGCGGGTCACCACCTCCCGCCACAGGCGCGAGGTCTCGAGCACGTTCGCCTTGTCGACCGAGGTGACGCGCGGCTGGTGGCCGCCGCCGCCGGCGCGGCGCTGGGCCGCGGCGAAGCCGGCGCGGGCGATCCGCTCGATCTCGGCGGTCGAGTACTCGCAGGTGTCGTGCGCCGCGTCCCCGTCGCGGCCACTGTCGCCGAAGTAGATGCCGCCGGTCAGCTCGCGCACGACCAGCAGGTCGGTGCCGGCGATCCGCTCCTCGCGCAGCGGGCTGGCCCCGACCAGCGCCGGGCTCGGCCGCACCGGGCGCAGATTCGCGTAGAGACCCATCCCCTTGCGCAACCCGAGCAGGCCCTGCTCGGGCCGCGGCGCGTCGGGGTCCGTCGTGTCCCACTTCGGCCCGCCGACAGCGCCGAGCAGCACCGCATCGCTGGATCGGCAGGCCTCCAGCACCTCGTCGGTCAGGGCGACGCCGTGCGCGTCGATCGAGCAGCCCCCCATCAGCCGCTCCTCGAAGGCGAACTCCCCCAGCGCCTCCAACAGCCGCCGCCCCGCGGCGACGATCTCCGGCCCGATCCCGTCGCCGGGCAGCAGCACTATCCGCGGCGCCTCGCTCATGCCGGGGACTCTATGGACCGGACGAGGTAAAGCGCATTGCCGGCTATCTGCCGCTCGCCGACCCACAGGGCGACCTCCATCGCGCTCAGCTCGCGGCCCCCTCGGGGATTCCCACCGCAGCCAGGGCGCCATCGACACAGGCATCGCGGAGCCGCGCGGGTTCAAGCTCGAAGGTCCCGGCCACGCCGGGGGCCACCTCGCGCACACCGACGCCGGCGCGCGCCAGCTGGATCGAGCCGAGGATCTGCGCGCTGAGCAGGTTGGCCCTGAAGGCGGGGTCGGCGACCGCGAACGCCTCCTGCTCGGCCCCGACGGTGAGAATCCGCTCCAGCCGCCCTACGCAGGCGGCCAGCGCTCCGCCGAGGCGAAGCCAGACCGGATCGGAGATCTGCTCGCGCAGCTCCTCGGTCGGCCGTCCCAGCAGCGAGAGGGAGCGGTCGACGAAGGCCGGATGCTCGAGGCAGAAGTCGACGTAGCGCAGACACGTTTCGCGAAGCGCCGCGATCGGATCCTCGGGCTCAGGTACCTCGGCGCTGCGTTCCTCGAGCTCAGCGAGGTAGTCGACGAGCGTCAGGGCGAAGATCTCCTCCTTGGATTCGAAGCTGCGATAGACGTCGGGCTTGCTGAGGCCGGCGCTATGGGCGATCCTCTCGACCGAGGGGTCACGCCGGCCGTGCTCGTCGAGCAGCGAGCGCGTCGCCGTCACGATCGCCAGCTCGCGCTGGCGGCGCCGCTCGCGCCGGGTTCTCTTGCTGTGCCTCGGCATGCCCTGTATCCAGATCCTACCAATGGTGTAAATCTTGGTAGAACTGTTAGTACAAATAGAAAGGAGCAAGACGATGGCACAGGCAGATAAACCGGTTCAGCTCTCCGAAGAGGTGCTGGAGGAGATCAAGGAAGGCCAGGAGGCGGCGATCGGCGCGGTCCGCGGCTTCGTCAGCAGTCTCGACGAGACCTTGGCCGGGTCGGCGAGCCCCTCGCAGGCCGAGCAGATCGTCGACTCGGCGCTGAAGATGGCCGACAAGCTGGTCGAGACCCAGTACGACTTCCTGAAGAAGATCGTCCATAGCGCCGGCGAGGCGGTCGGGGGCGACAAGGAGGCCGAGGAGGCGTAGCCCGGCTACGCCTCCTCGCGACATAGGGAGAGACCTTCGATGCCACGAATCAACGGCAGCGCCAGCGCCGAGATCGGTGCGCCAGTGGAAGAGGTCTGGGTGGCGGTGGAAGACGTCCTCACCGCCCCCGACTGGCAGGGCGGCCTGGTGGCGATGTCGGCGCTGGAGCGTGACGCGGAGGGGCGCCCGGCGCTGGTCGAGGCGAAGAACGACCTCAGGGTCAGGCATATCACCACGCAGGTGCGGTTCCGCTACGAGGGCCCCACGCGCCTTTCCTGGACGCAGGAGAAGGGCGATCTCAAGTCGCTCACCGGCTCCTGGAGCCTGGAGGACCTCGGCGATGGACGGACGCGAGCGACCTACTCCCTCGACGCCGATCCCGGACGAGTGCTCGGGATGCTGGTCCGCGGCCCCGCCGAGGCGGCCATTCTGGCGGGGCTCGTGAACGCTCGCCCGGGCGAGCTCAAGCTGCGCATCGAGAATGCCTGACCCGGCGGCCCGGGCCGGCGCCCGTGGAGTGCGTCCGTGATCTCGCTGGAGGCAATCCCGGTCCCGCCGATACCGCGCCTTCCTCTGGTGCCCGACCCGTTGCGGCGCATTCGGGTGCCCCGCGACCTCGAGGCGGTCAGCACGCGCGCCGACGAGGCGGACGATGTCGAGGCGCTGGGCATGACGGCCACCGGCATCGAGCGGATCTGGGCCGGAGTGGAGCGCCTGTACCGCAGCGGCTTCTATCCGGCGATCGCCCTCTGCGTGCGTCGCCACGGCGAGGTCGTGCTCGACCGCGCGATTGGCCATGCGCGCGGCAACGGGCCGTCTGACAGCCAGGACGCGGCGCGCACGCTGGCCACGCCCGAGACGCCGTTCGTCATCTTCTCCGCGTCGAAGGCGATGACCGCCGTCGTCGCCCACCTGCTCGACGAGCGCGGGCTGTTGCATGTGGACGACCGTGTGTGCGAGTACATCCCCGAGTACGCCGCCCACGGCAAGGAGGCGATCACCATCGGGCAGGTGCTCTCCCACCGCGCGGGGGTGCCGAACCTGCCGGCCGAGGCGTTCGATCTGGACCGCTTCGGCGACCGCGAGTTCCGGCTGGAGACGCTGTGTGCGGCAAGACCCCGCTCGCGTCCCGGGAAGCTGCTCTCCTACCACGCGGTATCGGGCGGCTTCATCATCGCTGAGATCGTCCAGCGGGTGACCGGCAGGGACATTCGCGCCGTGCTGGGGGAGGAGATCCTCGACCCGCTCGGCTTTCGCTGGGGAAACTACGGCGTCAGCCCGAAGGACGTCGACCGTGTCGCCGTGAGCTACCCCACCGGCCCGCCGGCGCTGCCGCCGCTGTCCACCGTGCTCGAGCGTGCTCTGGGCCTGCCGCCGGATGAGCTCACCGTCCGCTCCAACGACCCGCGTCTCCTCACCGGCATCGTCCCGTCCGGCAATGTCGTCACCACCGCCAACGAGCTCTCGCGCTTCTTCGAGCTGCTGGGTGCCGGCGGCGAGCTCGACGGCGTGCGCATCCTCGAACCGCGCACGATCCGCCGCGCCGTATCCGAGCGGGCGTTTCGCGAGCTCGACTTCTCCCTGGTGGCTCCCCTGCGCCACGCCAGTGGGTTCATGCTGGGCGCAAGGGCGGTCAGCCTGTACGGCCCCGACACCGAGGAGGCATTCGGCCACCTCGGCTTCACCAACGTGCTTGGCTGGGCCGACCCCGAGCGCGCGCTGTCGGTTGGCCTGATGACCAGCGGGAAGCCGACGGCCCACCCGGCTTTGGCGGACCTGTGGCTGCTCACGCGTGCGATCGGCCAGGAGGCGCCCAAGGTGGAGCGCACGGGGATCTGGTTCACGAAAGGTTGACGCGGGCGGGGCCGTAGGTCAGGCGGTGGCCTCGATGTTGAGGCGGACGTAGTCGAGGGTGAAGGGCTTGGGCGAGGCGTCGAGGACGGCTTCGGCGAAGGGCCGGTGCAGGTCTTCCGGGAGCTGGGCGAGGATCGGGCCGAGGGTGACGGTGGAGATGAAGGCGAGCGGGTCGGCCGGGGTGACCGGCTTTGGCTGGAGCCAGCAGCGCACCTCCGAGAAGCCCGCACTGCGCAGGCGCTGCTCGGTCTCCTCCGGGCCGGCGAAGTTCCACATCGCGGTCATCTGCGTCAGGTGTGGGGCGAACTCGGGGCGAGCTCCGACTTCGGCGATCGCCTGCGTGTGTTCGGCGACGTTGCGCCGGCCGCCGCACTGGGCGACCAGGCGCCCGCCCGGTTTCAGCGCCGCATGCAGGTGAGCGAAGAGCGCGTCGTGGTCGGGGATCCAGTGGAAGGTCGCGGTCGAGAAGATCAGGTCGACCGGGCGTTCGAGCTCGAGCTCGGCCAGGTCGGCGACCATGTACCCGGCCGCCTCCCCCAGCCGCTCGCGCGCCTTGGCGATCATCGCCGCGGAGCCGTCGACGGCGAGCAGCTCGCCGTTCGGCAGGCGCTCGAGCAGCTCGGCGGCGATCCGGCCCGAGCCGCAGCCGGCGTCGATCGCCGCCTCGTCGCCGCGCAGCTCGAGCCGCTCGAGCACCTCCATGCCCCACTCGAACTGCGGGTCGGAGACCGCGTCGTAGGTCTCCGCGTCCCACTCGCGGGGGCCGCTGTTCATCGCTCCGGTCATGCCCGGCCTACAGCGCCGTCGTGACCGGGCCGGCGGCGGCGCCCTGGCCGGCCTCGAACTCGTCGATCGCGGCGGCGCTCTCCAGGGTGATGCCGATGTCGTCGAGGCCGTTGAGCAGCCGGTGCTGGATGTCGGGCTCGATCTCGAACTCGAAGACCCCGGCAGCGCAGGTGACCGTCTGGTCGTCGACGTCGATCCGCGCCTCGCCCGCCTCGGCGACGGCGCGGCAATGCGCCTCGTCGAGCTCGACCGGCAGCAGGCCGATCTTCGTGCAGTTGGCGTAGAAGATGTCGGCGAAGGAGGGCGCGACTATCGCCTCGAAGCCGAAGTCCTCGAGCGCCCAGGGGGCGTGCTCGCGCGAGGAGCCGCAGCCGAAGTTGCGCCCGGCGACGAGGATCGGGTTCGGCTCGAGCTCGATCTCGCCGTCGCGCAGCCAGTCGTAGAAGAGGAACTCGCCGAAGCCGGTCCGCTCGACCCGCTTGAGGAACTGCTTGGGGATGATCTGATCGGTGTCCACGTCGTGGCGGTCGAGCACCGACACCTTGCCCTCGATGACGTCTATCGGTCGCATCGTTAGCTCCAATCTCGGATGTCGACGAAGTGTCCCTCGATCGCCGCCGCCGCGGCCATCCTCGGGCTGACGAGATGGGTGCGCCCGCCCTTGCCCTGGCGCCCCTCGAAGTTGCGGTTCGAGGTCGAGGCGCAGCGCTCGCCCTCGATCAGGACGTCCGGGTTCATGCCGAGGCACATCGAGCAGCCCGCCTCGCGCCACTCGAAGCCGGCCGAGCGGAAGACGTCGTGCAGGCCCTCGGCTTCCGCTTCCGCTTTCACCTGCTGCGACCCCGGGACGACCATCGCCCGCACCGAGTCCGCGACCCGGCGCCCGTCAACCATCGCGGCGGCCTCGCGCAGATCCTCGACCCGCGAGTTGGTGCAGGAGCCGATGAAGACCCGTTCGGGCCTGACCTCGGTCATCGGCGTCCCCGGCCTCAGGTCCATGTAGGCGAGCGCCCGCTCGGCCGATTCGCGGTCGGCCGGCGAATCCATCCGCGCCGGGTCGGGGACCGCGTCGGTCACCTCGATCACCATCCCGGGGTTGGTCCCCCAGGTGACCATCGGCGAAATGCCGGCGGCGTCGATCTCGACCTCGGTGTCGAACTCGGCCCCCTCGTCGGTCGGCAGCTCGCGCCAGCGCGCCAGCGCGGCGTCGAAGTCGGCGGGCGCCGCCGCCCGGTCGCGCACCCACTCGAAGGTCGTCTCGTCGGGGGCGATCATGCCGGCCCGGCCGCCGCCCTCGATCGTCATGTTGCAGACCGTCATCCGTCCCGGCATCGAGAGCGATTCGATCGCCGGCCCGGCGTACTCGACCGCGTGTCCGACCATCCCGCCGGTGCCGAGGCGGCCGATCGTCGCCAGGATCAGGTCCTTCGGCGTCACCCCCGGGCCGAGCTCGCCGGCGTAGGAGATCCGCATCGTCTTCGGCTTCTTCTGCACCAGGCACTGGGTCGCCAGCACGTGCTCGACCTCGGAGGTGCCGATGCCGAAGGCGAGCGCGCCGAAGGCGCCGTGGGTCGACGTGTGGCTGTCGCCGCAGACGATCGTCATGCCCGGCTGGGTCACCCCCAGCTCCGGCCCGATCACGTGCACGATGCCCTGCCGCTCGGAGCCCAGCGAGTAGAGCGGCACGCCGAACTGCTCGCAGTTGCGCTCCAGCGTCTCGACCTGGACGCGCGAGAGCTCGTCGGCGATCGACCGCGCCGCTTTCGTGCCGTCGGTCGGCACGTTGTGGTCGGCGGTGGCCAGCGTGCGGTCCGGCCGGCGCACCCCGCGGCCGCTCATCCGCAGCCCGTCGAAGGCCTGCGGCGAAGTCACCTCGTGGACCAGGTGCAGGTCGATGTAGAGCAGGCCCTCGGAGACCTCGTGGGCGCTCCAGATCTTGTCGAACATCGTCTGCGGCATCGTCAGCTCCTCCTCAGCCCGGCGGCGATCACGGCGAGGAAGCGGGCCTGCTCCTCGCCTTCGTTCTCGAAATGGTGCGGCAGGTCGGCATCGAAGGTGACGCTGTCCCCCGTGTGCAGCTCGTGGCGGGTGCCGTCGACGACGAGCACGACCACGCCGGTCAGCACGACCGCGGTCTCGCGGCTGCCCGGCTCGTGGATCGGCGGGTCGTCGGGGCCGCCGGTCGTCGCCCCGGGGCGCAGCGTGTGCAGCGAGACGTCAGCGCGCTGGCCCGGCAGCGGCGGCGTCAGCTCCTCGAAGCGATGGCCGCCGCGCTCGAAGCGGCGCCGGTCGCCGGCGCGGCTGACCGAGACGTGCTCGCCCTCGTCCAGCCGCAGCAGCTGCGAGAGGGTCAGCTCGAGCCCGCCGGCGATCTTCTCCGCCACCGCGAGGGTCGGGCTGGTCTCCCCCCGCTCCACCTGCGAGAGCATCGGCGCGCTGACGCCGCTGCGCTCGGCCAGGTCGCGCAGCGAGAAGCCCATCGCCTCGCGCAGGGCGCGGATCCGCGGCCCGATCGTCGGCGCCTTGGCCAGCGGTGGTGGAGCGGTCACTGTCATCGCTGTACGTTATCACATACGGTCGTAAACAGCGACCTGATATAACAGGGAGAAGTGAGAGAACAGCGTCGCGCATGGGCCCCCTGGCCACGTCTTCCGACCAGCGGGCGCGCCCGTATCGGCGCTTGGATGGGCGGCCCCGGCGGCCTGCTTGCCCTTGCCCTCGCGGTCGGCATCGGCGCCGGGCTCGGCGCGGTCGCCTTCCGCTACCTGATCGAGGGCTTCACCTACGTCTTCACCGGCCACGACACCTACGGCGCCGACGGCCACGTCGCCAACCCGCTCGTCCCGGGGCTCGGCATCTGGTTCCTCGCCCTCGTGCCGATCGTCGGCGGCCTGCTCTACGGGCCGCTGGTCGACCGCTTCGCCAGCGAGGCGCGCGGTCACGGCGTGCCCGAGGTGATGTACGCGGTCGCTCGTCGCGGCGGCCGCATCCGCCCGGTCGTCGCCGTGGTCAAGGCGCTCGCCTCGGCGCTCTGCATCGGCTCCGGCGGCTCGGTCGGGCGCGAGGGGCCGATCGTCCAGATCGGCTCCGCCCTCGGCTCGACCGTCGGCCAGCTCACCGGCTCGCCGGAGGCGCGCATGCGGCTGCTCGTCGCCTGCGGCGCCGCGGGCGGCATCTCGGCCACCTTCAACGCCCCGATCGCCGGCGTCTTCTTCGCCCTCGAGGTGATCCTGCGCGACTTCGAGACGCGCTCCTTCGGCGCCGTCGTCGTCGCCTCGGTCACCGCTGACGTGATCGGCCGCGCCGCCTTCGGCTCCGAAGCCTTCCTCACCCTGCCCCAGGTCGGCGTCGGCGCGGTCGGCGGCTACCCGCTCTACCTCGTGCTCGGCCTGCTCGCGGCGGTGGTCGGAGTCGGCTTCATCCGCTTCCTCTACGGGATGGAGGACCGCGCCGACCGCCTCTGGCGCTTCTCGGAGGCCTGGCGGCCGGCGGCCGGCGGCGTGCTGCTCGGTCTGCTGCTGCTGGCGGTGCCGCAGATGTACGGGGTCGGCTACGAGGTGCTGGAAGGCGCGATCGACGGCAACTACGCGCTGCTCTTCCTGCTCGCCCTGCTCGCCTCGAAGGTGCTGGCGACCAGCCTGACGCTCTCGATCGGCGGCTCGGGCGGGGTCTTCGCCCCCTCGCTGTTCATGGGCGCGATGCTCGGCTCGGCCTTCGGCATCGCCGCGCACGACCTGCTGCCGGGCCTGGCCGGGCCGGCGGCCGCCTACGGGTTGATCGGCATGGGCGCGGTCTTCGCCGCCGCCGCGCGGGCGCCGATGACGGCGATCCTGATCATCTTCGAGCTGACCGGCGACTACCGGATCATGCTGCCGCTGATGCTCGCCGTGGTGATCGCGACGGCGGTCGCCAACCGCCTCTCCCCCGACTCGATCTACACCCTGAAGCTCGCCCGGCGCGGAATCGATCTGCTGCGCCGCCGCCCGATGAGCCCGATGGAAGCGATCACCGTGGCCGAGGCGATGCGCCCGACTCCCGACCCGGTCGCGGCCGGCGCCTCGCTCTCGGAGGCCGTCGAACGACTCAGCGCCACCGACGAGCCCGCGCTGCCGGTCGTCGACGAGGCCGGCGCCTTCCTCGGGGTCCTGCTCGACGACGAGCTCGAGCAGGCGCTCGGCGAAGAAGACCCCGATGCCGACGCCGGCTCGCTGGCGCGGCAGCTGCCGACGCTGACGCCGACCGAGTCGCTCGCCGAAGCCACCGGCACGCTGGTCAAGACCGACAGCGCCGGCCTCGCCGTGCTCGACGAAAAAGGCGACCGGGTGGTCGGCTGGCTCTCCCATCGCGACATCCTGCGCGTCTACGATCAGCGCATGAAGATGGAGCGGGCACGGAAAGGGGGCGCGCGGCCGCAGCGGCGCACCCCGGCCCCGGCATGAGCGAGCCCGGACCGGCGCAGCAGCCGCTCGAGGCGCTGGCCACGGTGGTCCGCGGCAGCGCCGTGCCCTACGGCTACACGCTCACCGTCCTCTCCAGCCACAGCATCATCTCCCACAGCCACGGTCCGCCGACGGTCTTCGACATCCTGCTCTTCGTCGTCGGCGCGATCGCCGCCTTCGCCGCGCTGGCGCTGCTCTCGCAGCGCTTCGCGCCGCGGGCGCTGCCGACCGCCCGCGGCGACCTGGTCAAGGCCGGGATGGTCCACGTCTTCGCGATCGGCGCCGCCTTCGGCGCCAGCGTCCTGATCGGGCTGATCCCCGGCGTCGCCGCCTGGCCGCTCGCCGCCTTCGCGGCGACCGCCCTCTACCTCGCGATCGCCAGCCTCGAGATCGACCTCGCCCACCGCTTCGACGGGGGCGAGGCCGACGAGGCCTGATTACGGACCGGGCGTGCGCTCGACCGCGGCCTCGGCGGTCGCCGCCTCGGCCTCGCGGATCGCGGCGCCCTCCAGCGCGTTCGAGAGCGCCCGCACGTAGGCGCGCGCCGACGCCTCGAGGATGTCCGTGGCGACTCCCTGGCCGGTGGCCAGGCGCCCGGCGGCGCGCAGCATCACGCTGACCTCGCCGAGCGCGTCCTCGCCCTCGGTCACCGCCTCGACGTTGTACTGGCGCAGCTCGCACTCGGTGTCGGTCGCCTCCTGGATCGCGCGAAAGATCGCGTCGACGGGTCCGTCGCCGCCGGACTCGCCGACCGCCTCCTCGCCCGAGGGCATCGTCACCGCGACGCGGGCGACCGGGTCGCGGCGCGAGCCGGCCTCGACCTCGAACCAGGCGAGCTCGTGCGTGTCGGCCCGCTCGCGCATCTCGTCGGAGACGATCGCCTCCAGGTCGAGCGCGGTGACCTGCTTCTTGCGATCGGCGACCTCCTTGAAGCGCTTGAAGGCCGCGTTCAGCGCGTTGCCCTCGATCTTGAAGCCCAGCTGCTCCAGCGCGTCGCGCAGCGCGTGGCGGCCGGAGTGCTTGCCCAGCACGATCGAGTTCGACTCCAGCCCGACCTCGGTCGCGTCCATGATCTCGTAGGTGGTGCGCTCCTTCAGCACGCCGTCCTGGTGGATGCCGGACTCGTGCGCGAAGGCGTTGCGGCCGACCACGGCCTTGTTCGGCTGGATCGCGTAGCCGGTGAGGCGCGAGACCATGCGGCTGGTGCGCGCCAGCTCGCGCGTGTTGACGCCGGTGCTGAGGCCGTGCACGTCCGCGCGCGTGCGGATCAGCATCACGATCTCCTCCAGCGAGCAGTTGCCGGCCCGCTCGCCGATCCCGTTGACCGCGCACTCGACCTGGCGGGCGCCGGCCAGCACGCCGGCGTAGGAGTTGGCGACCGCCATCCCCAGGTCGTCGTGGCAGTGGACCGAGGTCTCGACCTCGCGCAGGCCGGGGACCAGCTCGTAGAGGCGGCGGAAGTAGTCCGCGTACTCCCCGGGCGTGGTGTAGCCGACCGTGTCGGGGATGTTGACCACGGTCGCGCCCTCCTCGACCGCGATCGCGCAGACCTCGGCCGTGAACTCGACGTCGGCGCGGGTCGCGTCCATCGGCGAGAACTCGACGTCCTCGCAGTAGGAGCGGGCCAGGGCGACCGCTGCCCGGGCCTGGCCCTTGACGTCCTCGCGGTCGGTCTGCAGCTGGTGCTCGATGTGGATGTCCGAGGTCGAGATGAAGGTGTGGATCCGCGGCCGTTCGGCGTCGCGGATCGCCCCCCAGGCGGCGTCGATGTCGGCCTTGTGCGTGCGCGCCAGGCCGCAGATCGTCGGTCCCTCGACCTTGCGGGCGATCTGCTCGACCGCCTCGAAGTCGCCGGGCGAGGTGATCGGGAAGCCGGCCTCGATCACGTCGACGCCGAGCCGCGCCAGCTGCTGCGCGATCTCGACCTTCTCGGCCGTGTTCAGGGAGATGCCGGGCGACTGCTCGCCGTCGCGCAGCGTCGTGTCGAAGATGTGGACGCGATTTGCGTCGCCTGCGGTGTTCATCGGTACTGCCTCCTTCTCCAGTTCACTCGAATGACCTTGTCTCTCGCGGCTCTCGCGCCGCCCAGCGCTATTCCCCCCGAAGGGGGAGGAGAAGGAGTAGCGCGAGGCTGTCGAGCCGGTGCGTCATTTCGTCGCCTCAGCTTAGCGTAGGCTGCGCGGATCGCAAGACTGGACCGGACGACGATATTGGCGCTGTTCGCGATGAGCATGAGCGTGCTCGTGATCGCCAACGACTTCTCCGCGGTCAACGTGGCGATCCCGACGATGGAGAAGGACTTCTCCACCAACGTCAACACGATCCAGTGGGTCGTCAACGCCTACGCGCTGACCTTCGGTGTGATGATCGTCACCGGCGGCCGCCTCGCCGACATGTTCGGCCGCAAGCGGGCCTTCTTTCTCGGCAGCGCGATCTTCGCCTCGATGTCGGCGCTCGGCGGCGCCGCGCAGACGGAGACCTGGCTGATCATGACCCGCGTCGTGATGGGGGTCGGCGGGGCGCTGATGTGGCCCGCGATCCTCGGCATGACCTACGCGATCCTGCCCGCGGGGAAAGCCGGTCTGGCCGGCGGGATCATCATCGGCACCGCCGGGCTCGGCAACGCCCTCGGGCCGCTGATCGGCGGCGTCCTGACCGAGACCCTCAGCTGGCGCTGGATCTTCTTCCTCAACGTGCCCGTCGCCGCCTTCGCGGTGCTGATCACCTACTTCCTCGTGAAGACGAAGGAATCCGAAGCCGAGGAGCAGCGGATCGACTACCCGGGCATCGCGACGCTCTCGGTCGGCCTCGTCTCGCTGCTCGTCGCGCTCGACCAGTCCGACGACTGGGGCTTTGGCGACCCGCGCGTGATCGGCATGCTGGTGCTCGCGGCGGTGCTGCTCGCCGCCTTCGTCCCGATCGAGCGCCGCGCCGGGATGCGGGCGCTGGTGCCGCGCGCGGTGATGCGCAACGAGAGCTTCCGCGCCTCCTGCATCGCGATCGTCTTCATGTCGGCGACGTTCTTCGCCGCGCTGCTCTACCTGCCCCAGTTCATGCAGAAGCACCTCGGCTACTCGCCGCTCGAGGCCGGTGTCGGCGTCCTGCCCTTCCTCGCCGTCTTCGCCCTCGTCTCGTTCGTCGCCGGGCCTCTCTACAACCGGCTCGGGGCGAAGCCGCTGGCCGTCGTCGGCGCGGCCTGCATCACGGCCGCTCCGTTCTTCTTCTCGCTCGTCGGCGAAAGCTCCGGCTACGGCTCGCTCGTGCTCGGGATGGTGATCCTCGGCATCGGCATCGGCAGCTTCTACCCGACCGCGACGACCGCCGGCGTCACCTCCGTCGACGAGTCGCAGAGCAGCCTCGCCGGCGGCATCCTCTACATGTGCCAGATCGCGGGCGGCGCCGTCGGGCTCGGCCTGACCACCGCCGTCTTCTCCGCCCAGGGCTCCTTCGTCGACGGCATCTCGGCGGGCTTCCGGCTCGACGCGGCGCTCTCCCTCGTCGGCTTCCTGATCGCGCTCTTCTTCGTCGGCGGTCGGCTGTTCGGCCGGCCGCGGGAGCAGGTCGCGGCCTAGCCGGAAGTGCCGCCGGGACGGTGGCGCTTGGCCTGGCGCAGCGTGTCGGCTCCAGGCCCGCCGACGAGCCTATCCCGGCCCGGGCCGCCGCTGAGCACGTCCGCGCCGGGGCCGCCGATCAGCACGTCGTTGCCCGGCCCCCCGTAGAGCAGGTCGTTGCCGCGCCAGCCGACGAGGCGATCGTCGCCGTTGCCGCCGATCAGCTTGTCGGCGGCGGCGCCGCCCACCAGCAGGTCGTCCCCGGCGCCGCCCCGCATCGTCACCGGCACGGCGACGTCCTTGGCGACCCAGACATGATCGTCGCCGCCGCCGGCGTTGACTTCGAAGCCGGCGATCGCCGGCGCATCGCAGCGCAGCGAGAATTCGTTGTCTTCGGGATGACCGCAGACGCTGCCGCCGACTTCGAGCTGCACGACCGAGTCGATCACGTACTGGCGCCCGTCGGGGCTGAGCCAGATCCGGACCATGTTCGCTTCGTCGCCGCCGGCGAGAAGGACCGTGTAGCTCTTCGTTTCGGCATGGGCAAGCCCGGGCGCCAGCAGCGCCAGCAAGGCGAACGAGATGCTCAATAGCCGCTTCATCGTCAGGTCGTCCCCGCCGCGATGGTCGGAGCGTCTACCCAGGAAACAACAGGACCTTGCCTACGTTGCGGCGCTCGGCGATGAATTCGTGCGCTTCGCCCGCTCGCTCGAAGGGAAACGCCTTGGCGACGACCGGCTCCAGGCGCCCCGCCTGAAGGTCGTTCATCAGCGGCTCGACGACGCGGTCGAGGTCGCCCTCCTCGTCCCACCACTTGAGCATGTTGAGCCCGAAGACGCCCCTGTTCTCGTTCATCATCAGCAGGCTCTTCCACCAGGGCATCGTCGCGGTCGGCATCGCCGCGAGGCTCTTCAGCGTCGCCGCGATGTCACGCCGCCCCCGCTTCGAGTTCTCCGAGATCCCGTACATCACCAGCCGACCGCCGGAGCGCAGCAGCCTGTAGTCCTTGCGGAAGGAGGTCGGGCCGAGCGCGTCGATCACGAGGTCGACGCCCTCGCCGCCGGTGATTCGCATCACCTCCCGCTCGAAGTCGAGCGTGCGGTAGTCGATCGCATGGGTCACCCCCTGCGCGCGGATCGCCTCGTGCTTGGCGGCGGATGCGGTACCGAAGATCTCGGCGCCGGCGTTGCGGGCGATCTGCGTGGCCGAGATCCCGACGCCGCCGCCGGCGCCGTGGATCAGCACCCGCGTGCCCTCGCGCAGGCTGCCCATCATCACCAGCGCCGCGTAGGCGGTGCCGTAGTTGACCGGGAAGGCGGCGCCCTGTTCGAAGCTGAGCGCATCCGGCAACGGCCACGCCTGCGCGGCGGCGACGGTCACCAGCTCCGCCTGGCCGCCGAAGCGCGTCGCCGCCAGCACGCGGTCGCCGACCTCGTGCGCCTCGACGCCCGCGCCGACCGACTCGACCTCGCCGGCGACCTCGTAGCCGAGCACGCAGGGCGTCTTCGGCGCGTCGGGATAGAGGCCGACGCGGGCGAGGGTGTCGGCGAAGTTGATCCCGGCCGCCCTGACCGCGATCCGCACCTCCCCCGGCCCGACCGCCGGCTCCGGCCGCTCCTGCACCCGCAGGACGTCGTAACCGCCGGTTCCGGTCAGCACCACCGCCTTCATTGGCGCCGGAGGCTACTCGTGTCGGCTATGCGGCGCGCTTGAGCGGTCGCAGGCGCGTTTTCTGCACCCTTGCCAGCTTGCGCCGCAACCGTCTGTAGTTGCGCTCCTCCAGCGGCGTCCGTTTGTAGCCCTTGCGGGCCAGGTTGTCGCGCTCGAGCGGGTCCCGTTTGAGGTCGTACATCTCCCACTGCGGGCGCTTGCGCTGCTTGCGGTCCGGGTTGACGTCGTGGTACTTCGCCAGCTTCCAGCGCTTCTCGCGGATGCTGACGATGTGGTTCGGCGGTTTCGGGTACGGGGGTTTCGGCTGACCGGACTGGTAGTCGTCGTAGGTGAAGACGACGTAGTCCTGGGTCGGGCGCTCCGGGGTCGGGCGCAGGACGTGCTTGGAGTAGTCGACGCCCTCCCAGTTCGCCCGCGCGGACTTCGGCGCGGCAACCAGATTGGCCAGCGTCGGCAGCAGGTCCACGTGCGAGACCAGCGCGTTCGACCTGTACGGCCGCGGGTAGAGCTTCGGGTTCGAGTAGACCAGCGGCACCCGCAGCGTCTCCTCGTAGAAGTTGAAGTTCTTCTGCCGCATGCCGCCGTGGGTGAGGCCCATCTCGCCGTGGTCGGAGGTGCGCATGATCAGCGTGTCGTCCATCAGCCCGTTGGCTTCCAGCGCCCCGAGCACGTCGACCAGGTATTCGTCGGAGGCCTTCATCAGGTTGCCGTAGAAGTTGACGTAGGCGCGCCTCTTTTCCGGCGTGTCGATTTCACCGCCGAAGCGGTTCATCAGGTTCCTGAATTCTTCCTGCACCGAGGGCTTGGTGGAGAGGTCTTCGAGGGCGGTCGCCGGCGGGCGAATTGCGCCCTCCAGCCATTCCTTGCCTTCCTTCTTTTCCTCTTCTTCGTAGCCCGACTTCGCGAAGGCTTCCGGGTAGAAGAGGACGTCGTGCGGGTTGACCAGCGAGATCACCATGAAGAAGGGCTGCTGTCTGGCCGCGGCCGAGTTGAGGTACTGCAACGCCCCTTCCGCCGCGCCCCGGCCTTCTTCCTCGATGAAGCGGCCGTCGTTGTCGGCGTTGCCGCCGCCGGCCTGGTCGACGTCCTGGTTGGCGCCCGCGTCCGGCGGGTCCCAGCGGTCGAAGCCGTACTTTTCGAGTTCGGCCGGCGTCGCGTCCTTTCCGTGCCGCGGCTTCGAGCAGTGCCACTTGCCCTTGTAGATCACGTTGTAGCCGGCGGCCTTCATCACCGTCGCGAGGTTCGGCATGACCGACGGCAGGGGCAGCTCGACCTGCGGGTTCTTCTTCAGGAACATGTTCTCCTCGAGCGTGTACTTCACCCCGTGCTGCGCCGGGAAGAAGCCGGTCATCATCGTCGCCCGGGAGGGCGAGCACATGCAGGCGCTGGTGAAGGCGCGTTCGAAGCTGAGCCCGTGGCGGCGCAGTCGCCGCATCCCAGGCAGGTTTTGGCGCAGCCAGTTTTTCGGGAAGTGCTGGATTGCCCGCTCCTGGTCGCTGATGAAGAGGACGATGTTCATCCCGGCGACGTTGCGCTTGTCCCTCGGCGCCGCGAGCGCGCGCTCGACGCCGGTTGCCTGCGGCAGCAACGCGGCGGCTGCCGCCGCGGCGCCCGAGCCGATCAGCTCTTTGCGCGTGAGTCCCTTCGCGTCGGTCCCCGAATCGCCCATCCTCCGCCCTTTCTCCAGATTGCCCGAACGACCGCGAGCCTACCGCGCGGAGCGGCGGCCTGGCCGCATCTATTAGGCCGCGCCGCGAGCGACGCGGAAGCCGAGGTTGCCGGTCGAGGCGTCCGCGCTGTTGGAGCTGCGCGCGTCGACCCGGTAGCGGTTGCAGTAGGAGGCGTGGCAGAGGTAGGAGCCGCCGCGCATGACCCGCGGCCCGTCCCCCTCTTCGCAGCAGGGGTCGACCCGCGGGCTCTCGGCGTAGTAGTTGCGGTCGAACTGGTCGGCGGTCCATTCCCAGACGTTGCCGGTGACGTTGTGGAGCCCGTAGCCGTTGGGGGGAAACGCGTCCGCGGGCGCCGTTCCCGCGTAGCCGTCGGCGCACGTGTTTTCATCGGGGAAGGTCCCCTGGAAGACGTTCATCCGGTGCTCGCCACCGGGCTCCAGCTCCTCGCCCCAGGGAAAGCGGCAGCCGGCGAGCCCGCCCCGGGCGGCGAACTCCCACTCGGCCTCGCTCGGCAGCCGCGTGCCGCTCCAGTCGCAGAACGCCGCCGCGTCGTTCCAGGAGACGTGGACGACGGGATGGTCGGCGCGCTCCCGCCAGTCGCTGCCCGGTCCCTCCGGGTGCGCCCAGTCGGCGCCCTCGACCAGCCGCCACCAGGGGGCGGCGGCGACCGCGCGGGTCGGGACGAAGTCGTCGGGCAGAAAGCCGGCGAAGACGAACGACGCGCCGCAGCGCTCCGCCTCGGTGCGATGGCCTGTGGCGGCGGCGAAGGCGGCGAACTGCTCGTTGGTCACCGCACAGCGCGAGATCGCGAACGGCGAGAGCTTCACCGCATGCGCCGGGCCCTCGCCGTCGACCATGTAGCCGTACTCGCCGTCGGTCCCCATCTCGAACTCGCCGCCCTCGAGCTCGACCGGATCGAGATCGATCGAGGCGGTCACGCGGCGCGGCTAGAGGTCGACCGAACGGCCGACCGCGAAGCCGTCGAGCTCGAGGATCTTGGCGATCGTCTCGGCGCGCACGGGCGCGTCGGTGGTCAGCGCCATCACCGCCTCCTCGCCACCGGGCTCGGCGCCGACGGCGGCGGAGATGATGTTGACCCCCTCCTCGCCGAAGCAGGACCCGACCCGGCCGATCATCCCCGGCCGGTCGGCGTAGCGGAAGACCGCGAGGTGGTCGGCGAAGGGCAGGTAGAAGCTCTCGCCCCAGACCGAGACCAGGTAGGGCTCGTTGCGCGGTCCGACGCCGGTCCCCGCGACCTCGACCGCGTGCTCGCCGGCGCCGAGGCGGACCGCGATCAGCTCGGTGAAGTCCTCGGAGGCGCTCTCCTTGCTTTCGACCAGGTCGATCCCCCGCTCCTCGGCCATCTGCGGCGCGTTGACCAGATTGACCTGCTCCTCGGTGTTGCCGGAGAGGATGCCGACGAGGACGGCGATCCCGAGCAGGCGCGTGTCGTGGGCGGCGATGCGGCCGCGGAACTCGACCGTGACGCCGTCGACCGAGCCGTCGCCGAGCCCCTGCGCGAGGTGGCCGAGCTTTTCGCAGAGCGGCACGAACGGAGCCAGCGCCTCCATTTCCTCGGGGCGCACGGCGGCGATGTTGACCGCGTTGGTGACGACGCCGCCGCTGAGCGCGGCGATCACCTGCTCTGCGGTGACGACGCCGGCGCGGTCCTGGGCCTCCGCGGTCGAGGCGCCGAGGTGCGGGGTGGCGACCACATCGTCGCGGCCGAAGAGCGGGTGCTCGGTGAAGGGCTCCGAGGGAAAGACGTCGAGGGCGGCGCCGGCCAGCTTGCCCGACTCGAGCCCGGCGAGGACGGCGTCGAGGTCAACCAGCTCGCCGCGGGCGCAGTTGACCACCCGCGCTCCGTCCTTCATCGCGGCGATCGCCTCGGCGTCGATCAGGTCGATCGTGTCCGGGGTCTTGGGCACGTGCAGGGTGACGATGTCGGCCTTCCCGAGCAGGTCCTCGAGCTCCTCGGCGCCCTCGACGCCGAGCTCGCGGAAGCGCTCGGCGGAGACGAACTTGTCGAAGCCGACCACGTCCATCTCGAAGCCCTGCGCCCGCTTGGCGACGAGCTGGCCGATGCGGCCGAAGCCGATCACGCCGAGGGTCTTGCCGTAGAGCTCGGCGCCCTTGAACTTGGGCCGCTCCCAGGCGCCGCCGGTCAACGAGGCGTGGGCGCGCGGCACGTTGCGGCAGAGCGCGAGCATCAGCGCCAGCGTGTGCTCGGCGGCGGCGACGGAGTTCGATTCCGGCGCGTTGGCGACGACGATCCCGCGCCGCGTCGCCGCCGGGATGTCGACGTTGTCGACGCCGGTGCCGGCGCGGCCGATCACCTTCAGCTTCGCGGCGCGCTCGATCAGCTCCGGGGTGACCTGGGTGGCGGAGCGCACGAGCAGCGCGTCGTAGTCGCCGATCGCCGCGCTCAGCTCCTGCTCGGACATCTCCAGGCCGAGGTCGACGTCGAAGCTCTCGCGCAGCAGCTCGACCCCGGAGTCGGCGATCTTCTCGCGGACGAGGACCTTCACCGCGTGACCTCGGGGTCGTTCTCGATCGTCCAGTCGATGCAGGCCGTCAGCGCCTCGACGTCGGCCGGGTCGACGGCGGGGAACATGCCGACGCGCAGCTGGTTGCGGCCCAGCTTGCGGTAGGGCTCGACGTCGACGATGCCGTTGGCGCGCAGGGTGGCGGCCAGCGCCGCGGCGTCGATCCGCTCGGCGAAGTCGATCGTGCCGACGACGAGCGAGCGCTTCGCCGGGTCGGCGACGAAGGGCGTGGCGAAATCGGCCGCCTCGGCCCAGCCGTAGAGGTGGCCCGAGGAGGCGCCGGTGCGCTGCACGCACCAGTCCAGCCCGCCGTTGGCGAGCATCCACTCGACCTGCTCGGCGAGCAGGATCAGGGTCGCCAGCGCGGGCGTGTTGTAGGTCTGGTTCTTGCGCGAGTTCTCCACCGCCGTCTCCAGCGAGAGGAAGGCCGGCTGCCAGCGGTCGGTCGCTCCGTCGAGCTGCGCGATCCGCTCGATCGCGGCCGGGCTGAGCGCCGCCAGCCAGAGCCCGCCGTCGGAGCCGAGGGCCTTCTGCGGGGCGAAGTAGTAGGCGTCCGCCTGGCTCGCGTCGAGCGGCAGCCCGCCGGCTCCCGAGGTGGCGTCGATCAGCACCAGCGCCTCGCCGGCGCCCGCGGGGCGGCGGACGTCGACCATCACTCCGGTCGAGGTCTCGTTGTGCGCCCAGGCGATCACGTCGGCGGCCGGGTCGGCGACGGGCGCCGGCGCGTCTCCGGGCGCGGCCTCGACCAGGATCGGGTCGCCGAGGAAGGGCGCCGCGGCCGTCGCCTTGGCGAACTTCTGCGAGAACTCGCCGAAGGTCAGGTGCAGCGCCCGCTCGCGCACCAGCCAGCCGGCGGCCGCCTCCCAGAAGGCGGTCGTGCCGCCGTTGCCGAGGGCGATCTCGTGGCCGTCGGGCAGGCCGAGCAGCTCGGCGAGGCCGTCGCGCACGCGGCCGACCAGGTCGCGGACCGGCGCCTGGCGGTGCGAGGTGCCCATCAGGCCGGCCTGCTCGGCGAGCGTCGCGAGCGCCTCCGGGCGGACCTTCGACGGCCCGCAGCCGAAGCGGCCGTCGGCGGGCTTCAGCTCCGCCGGAATCTGCACTGAGGTCGAGGTGGCCATCGGCGGCCAAGGTTATTGACCCGCGCGGGTGGACCGAGTTGTCACGGGCCGCGGGGGTCGCGTACGATCCGGGCGATGGCCGAGACGGGGGAACAGGGCGCGACCGAGGGCGACGGCTACGCCGTCTCCAACCTCGCCGACCTCGGCGAGGGCTACGGCTTCCGCAAGATCCGCAAGGGCCTCGGGGTGACCGCGTTCGGCGTCAACGCGATCGTCATCCCTCCCTCGTATGAGACCGGCCGCCACCTGCACGAGGAGCAGGAGGAGCTCTACTTCCTGCACCGCGGCAAGATCGCGATCGAGTTCGGCGACGGCCAGGTCTTCGAGCTGGAGCCCGGCGGCGTCGCCCGCGTCGACGCCGCGACGATCCGCAAGATCCGCAACCTCAGCGACTCCGAGGATGCCGTCTACGTCGTCGTCGGCGGCAAGAACGGCTACGTCGGCCGCGACGGCAAACTTCCCCCCGGCGAGGAGTCCCGCTTCGGCGGCGACGGCCCTCCGGGCGCGTAGCGTCGCCAATCACGCTCAGACGCTGAGATCAGCCTGAACGAAATCGTCAACGGATGCGAACGGGGCGGGATCGGCCGCAACTGTGGCCGCTAGATGTAAGACCCGACCAGGTTGTTCCGCTTCAGCTCGCCGAGGCGAGTTCCGGGCGGCTTGTGGCTGAGGGAGCCGTGTGGTCTGCGCCAGTTATAGAACTCCAGCCAGCCGGGTAGCGCCGCGGTGCGCTCGGCCGAGGAGCGATAGATCGCCCCGTAGGCCCAGCCGCCGAGCATCGTGCGGATGAAGCGCTCGGCCTTGCCGTTGGTGCGCGGCCGGTAGGGGCGGGTGCGGATATGGCGGATCTTCAGAGCCCGGCAGGCGATGGCGTGGATCGTCGAGCGGTAAGCGCCGCCGTTGTCGGTCATCAGGCGCTCGACCTTGATCCCGTGGCGGCGGTAGAAGGCCACCGCCCGGCGCAGGAAGCCGACGCACGTTCTCGCCTTTTCGTCGGGGAGAACCTCGACGTAGGCGAGGCGAGTGGCGTCGTCGACGCAGACGTGGACGAACTCCCAGCCCGCGCCGCGAGAGCGAGTGCCCTGGCGAGTGCCCCGGACCCGGTGCCCGGGGCCGTTCTTCCCGATTCGGCCGAGCTTCTTGATGTCGATGTGGATCAGCTCTCCGGGCCTGGAGCGTTCATAGCGGTTGGGCGGCTCGGGAGGCCCCAGCCGGGAGAGCTTGCCGAGGCCGATGTCGGCCAGGATCCCCGAGACCGTGGAGAGCGCCATCCCCAGGCACTCGGCGATCTCCGCACCGGTCATCCGCAGCCTGCGCAGCGCCGCGATCGCCTCGATGCGGCGCTCGGAGGTGCGGTTGGCGACTGTCTTCGGAGCCGAGCTGCGATCGAGCAGGCCGGCCTCGCCCTCGGCGCGGTAGCGGGCGATCCACTTCGAGCAGGTGCGCTCGCTGACTCCGGCGGCCTCGGCCGCCTCCGTCAGCGACCACCCCTGCTCGATGACGCGCCCGACCATCGTGAGCCTCCCCTTCGGACCGAAGGGGGCATTAGCGTGAATCTTCATCCGGGTCATCTCCTTGGTGCTGGGTGGGTAGACACCCCCAGCCTCCAAGGAGACCCGGATGAACAACGTGGTCAGGAACTACAGCTAGAGACTTCACTGCCTTGTACTCCCGCTCCGACAGTGCCGTCTTGTTCGGCTTCTTGCGTCCATCGATGATCACCACACGCCGCTCTTTACGTTGCCAGAGGACAAACAGGCGGTACAGCGTTTCTCCCTGCTTATCCCGCACCTCGTGGAGGTCGGCCAGTTCGCCCTTCATCGGGCAGTGGCTATGCCTATCGGCCCATTGATCTGGCCCAACCGTGCGGACCGCCTCCAGGATCCCCAAGAGCTGTCTACGGACGTTGACGGGCAAGGACTTGAGGAAGCGGTACGCAGGAATCGCGGCCGGCTTCTCGGTGCGGTCCATGAGCCACTCGACCTCCCATTGCATTCGCGCAGCGTATTGACTGCACAAGACAGACATGCCATGATCTGAGGACTGTTGCATGAATGCAACAGCAGCGCTATTCTCTTCGCATGGCAAAGGCTCAGACCCCCCATGAGACCGCTCTCGCCTCGCTAATCCCAGATGACGAGAGGGCCGCTTACGACCGCCAAGTGGAGGCGCTCGTCGCGCGCAACAAGCTTCTTGCGACCTTGGAGTCCGTCCGCGAGTCGGAGAAGCTTTCAAAGAAGGAGCTCGCGGCTCGCGCCGGTCTCGACGCCTCGAGCGTCCGGCGCATGCTCACGGCTGAGACCGCGAATCCGACCACCGAGAACGCCTTTCTCCTGTTGGGCGCGATGGGCATCAAGCTTGAGGCTGTTCTTCCGTCGGGCAGCCGCGTCGACATCGTCTGACCGACGGCGCTAACCGCCGGACCTCAGGCGGTGATCGGGATCACCTCGGGTTGGGTCGCGATCCGGTCCAACCAGGCGCGGACCGCAGGGTATGGATCGAGGTCGAAGCCGGCCTCGGGGGCGACGTGGGTGTAGGCGTAGAGGGCGATGTCGGCGATCGTGAAGCGCTCGGCGACGAGGTGCGTGCGCTCGGCGAGATGACGCTCCATCGCCTTCAGCGCGGCGCGGCCGGCGGTGCGCCTGGCCTCGACCTCCGGCTCAGGGGGCGATTCTTCGAGGATCGAAAGCCGGAAGCGGAGCACGGCGATCGCTGGCTCGTGCTTGTACTGCTCGAAGAACATCCACTGCAACGCCTGGGCGCGCTCGTAGGGCTCGTCGGGCAGGTAGGGCGTGCCGTCGGCGAAGTACCAGAGGATCGCGTTCGACTCGGCCAGCGGGCGGCCGTCCTCGAGCACCACGGTGGGCACGTTGAGCGACGGGCTGAGCCCTCCCAGCACCTCGGTCCGGTCCGAGCGGTCGACGACGGACAGCTCGCGCCGCTCGAACTCGACGCCGAGCAGGGTGAGCAGCAGCCGCACCTTGTAGCAGTTGCCCGAGACCGGGTTGTCGTACAGCAGTACCGGTGATCGCGGTCGAGCTTTTGATCGCATAGCGGCTAAAACCTCGACCGCGGGTGGGAGGTCCGCTCAGAACTCGGTTTCGATCCACGGCATCATCTGCCGCAGCTCTCCCCCGACCCCCTCGACTTCGTGGGCGGCGCCCTCCTCGCGCATGCGCGACATGTTCTCGCCGCCGGCGCGGTTCTCGGCGATCCACTCGCGGGCGAACTCGCCCGACTGGATTTCGCCGAGGATCTTCTTCATCGCGGCGCGCGAATCCTCGCCGATGACGCGCTTGCCGCGGGTCATGTCGCCGTACTCGGCGGTGTTGGAGATCGAGTAGCGCATCCCCTGGATCCCCTTCTCGTACATCAGGTCGGCGATCAGCTTGAGCTCGTGCAGGCACTCGAAGTAGGCGAGGCGCGGGTCGTAGCCGGCCTCGACCAGCGTCTCGAAGCCGGCCCTGACCAGCTCGGAGGCGCCGCCGCAGAGCACCGCCTGCTCGCCGAAGAGGTCGGTCTCGCACTCGTCTTTGAAGCTCGTCTCGATGATCGCCGCGCGGCCGCCGCCGATCCCGGCGGCGTAGGCGAGCACGAGGTCGTGGGCTTCGCCCGTGGCGTCCTGGTGGACCGCCATCAGGCAGGGCACGCCCGTGCCTTCCTCGTACTGGCGGCGGACCAGGTGCCCCGGGCCCTTGGGGGCGACCATGCCGACGTCGACGCCCGGCGGCGGCACGATCTGCTCGAAGTGGATCGCGAAGCCGTGGGCGAAGAGCAGCAGGTTGCCGGGCGCGATCCCGTCGGAGATCTCCGCCTCCCAGATCTCGGCCTGTTTCTCGTCGGGCAGCAGAACCATGACGACGTCGCCGCGGCTGGCCGCTTCGGCGATGTCGAGCACCTCGAGGCCGGCCGCCTCGGCTTTCGCGCGGCTGGACGAATCGGGGCGCAGGCCGACGACGACGTCGACGCCCGAGTCCTTCAGGTTGAGCGCGTGGGCGTGGCCCTGCGAGCCGTAGCCGAGGATGGCGACGGTCTTCCCCTCGAGCTTCGAGAGGTCGGCGTCCTTGTCGTAGAAGATGTCGTCGGTTTTCATGGCCGCTGAGGCTACCTGAGCGCTCTGCGCAGCAGCTTGCCCGAGGGCGTGCGCGGCAGCGCCGACGCCAGCTCGACCCGCTTCGGCACCTTGAAGCCGGCGAGCGACTCGGCGCAGTGCCGGCGCAGCTCGTCCGGGGTGGCCGCGGAGCCGTCCTGGAGGACGACGACGGCGGTGACCGCCTGCTGCCACTCGGGGTCCTCGCGCCCGACGACGGCGGCGTCGGCGACATCGGGGTGGCGCAGCAGCACCGACTCGACTTCGGCCGGGACGACGTTCTCGCCGCCGCTGACGATCATGTCGTCGATCCGGTCCTCGACGTAGAGGAAGCCGTCCTCGTCGATCCGCCCGAGGTCGCCGGTGTGCAGCCAGCCGTCGGCGTCGAGCCGGCTCGGGGCCACGGTCGGCCCCTGGACGAGGATCTCGCCCTCGCGAATCCGCAGGTGGGTGGTGAGCAACGGCCGCCCGGCGGAGCCGAGCTTGCGCTGGGCGAGGTCCGGGGCGAGCGTCGTCACCTGCGAGCAGGCCTCGGTCAGGCCGTAGGTCTGGACGACCGTCGCGCCGCGCCCGATCGCCTCGGCCAGCGGCTCCTTGGGCACCGGCCCGCCGCCGATCAGGATCGCCCGCGGCCCGGAGAGGTCGGCGCCGGCCTCAAGCAGGCGCATCAGCTGCGTCGTTACCAGGGAGAGCAGCGAGATCTCTTCCCGCTCCAGGCTGGCGCCGACCCGCTCGACGTCGAAGCCGTCGTGCAGGACGGCGGTGGTGCCGTAGATCACCGAGCGCATCGCGATGCTGAGCCCGGAGATGTGGCTGAGCGGCAGGCAGCAGAGCCAGCGGTCGGTCGGCTCGACGCCGATGTTGAACGCGGAGCCGACGGCGCTCCAGAGGAAGTTGCCGTAGGTGAGCTCGACCGCGTCGGGGGCGCCGGTGCTGCCGCTGGTCAGCACCCGGCAGCAGGGCGCGTCCATGTCGTGCTCGCCGAGCAATGGCAGGTCGGCCTCGGTCTGGGTCAGCTCGCCGGGGTCGCTGAGATCCACCGCGGGCTCCTCGGCGGCGATCACCGCGGCGCGCTCGGCAGGCGTCAGCCGCGGGCTGAGCGGCAGCAGCACGGCGCCGACCTTCATCAGCGCGTGCACCAGCACCACCTGCTCGCGGCGCGGCTCCATCGTCAGCGCGGTGAGCGAACCGCGCCGCACGCCGTGCGCCTCGAGCCTGCGCGCGACCCAGGTCGCCTCCGCCTCGAGCTCGGCGTAGGTGACCTCGGCCCCGTCCGCGATCAGCGCGGTTCGGTCGGGGCAGCTCTGGGATCTCTGGGCGAGCCAGTCGTCGAGCTTCATCGGCGGGATATCGTCCCCATCATGCCCAAACGACACAAACAGGCTCCGCCCGAGGAGCGGCTCTACGCACCGGTCGCCTGGGAGGCCGCCGGCGAGTACGAGGACATCCGCTACGAGAAGGCGGATGGGATCGCCAAGCTGACGATCGACCGCCCGCAGGTGCTGAACGCGTTCCGGCCGCAGACGCTGATCGACGTCGGGGCCGCGCTGTCACTCGCCCGCGAGGACGACGAGGTGGGCGCGATCGTGCTCACCGGCGAGGGCGAGAAGGCGTTCTGCGCGGGCGGCGACCAGACCGTCCGCGGCGACACCGGCTACGTCGCCGAGGGCGCCTCGATCGGCCGCTTCCACGTCACCGACCTTCAGATCCAGATGCGGCGGCTGCCGAAGCCGCTGATCGCGATGGTCGCCGGCTACGCGATCGGCGGCGGCCACATCCTCCACCTCTGCTGCGACCTGACGATCGCCGCCGACAACGCCGTCTTCGGCCAGACCGGGCCGCGGGTCGGCTCCTGGGACGGCGGCTACGGCGCCTCGCTGCTGCGCGATCTGGTCGGCACCAAGAAGGCGAAGGAGTTCTGGATGCTGTGCCGCCAGTACGACGCAGCCGAGGCGCAGGAGATGGGCCTCGTCAACGCGGTCCACCCGGTGGCGGAGCTGGAGCGCGAGACCGTCGCCTGGTGCCGCGAGATGCTCGCCCTCTCCCCCTTCGCCCTGCGCCTGGTCAAGGCCAGCTTCAACGCGCACGAGGACGGCTACGCCGGCATCCAGCAGCTCGCTCACGACGCCAACCTGCTCTTCTACGGCAGCGACGAGGCGGCCGAAGGCCGCGAGGCGTTCAAGCAGAAGCGCGAACCCGAATTCGACCGATTTCCGAGGCGACCATGAGGATCTGGCTGATGGCAGCGCGGCCGCGCACCCTGCCGGCGGCGATCGCGCCGGTGCTGGTCGGCACCGCGGTCGCGGTCGAGTCCGAGGGGCACCTGCCGCGCGTCGGCGCCTTCGTCGCCGCCCTGCTCGGCTCGATCTTCATCCAGATCGGCACCAACCTCGCCAACGACTACTCCGACGCCAAGCGCGGCGCCGACACGGTCGACCGGCTCGGCCCGGTGCGGGTCACCTCGGCCGGGCTGGTGACGCCGCAGCGGGTGCTGACCGCGACCTGGATCGCGTTCGGCGTCGCGGTCCTCTGCGGGATCTACCTGACGATCGTCGCCGGTCTCGTGATCCTGCTGATCGGCGCGCTCTCGATCGCCGCCGGCGTTCTTTACACCGGCGGTCCGCGGCCCTACGGCTACGCCGGCTTCGGCGAGGTCTTCGTCTTCCTCTTCTTCGGCCTGGTCGCCGTCAACGGCTCCTACTACGTCCAGGTCGAGCGGCTCGACGCGCTGCCGCTGGGGCTCTCGATCGCCGTCGGCTTCCTCGCCACGGCGATCCTCGTCGTCAACAACGTGCGTGACATCGAGACCGACCGCCGCGCCGGCAAGAACACGCTGGCGGTGCGGATGGGGCGGCACAACGCGGTCGCCCTCTACCGGCTGCTGGTCGTCGGCGCCTTCGTCGTGCTGCCGATCGCGCTCGTCGGCAGCGACACCAGCGCGCTGCCGCTGGTCGGCCTGCTGGCGCTGCCGCTGGCGGTGCCACCGCTGCGGACGATGAGCAACCGCACCGACGGTCCCTCGCTCAACGCCGCCCTGGGCGCGACGGGGGCGCTGCTCGGCGCCTTCAGCCTCCTGGTCACGATCGGCCTGCTGCTCGCGTCGTAGGCTGCTCTCATGCGCATCGCCTCGGTCGAGGTCGTCCCCTACGCCCTGCCCTTTCGCGAGCCGTACGTGACGGCGCGCGGGACTCTGACCCAGCGCGAGATGGTGCTGCTGCGGCTGCGCTCCGCGAGACGGCCTCGAGGGACTCGGCGAAGCCGTGCCGCTGTCGCTGCGCGGCGGGGCTCCGCTGGCCCAGGTCGCCGCCGAGCTGGAGGCCCTCGCCGCCCTCGATGAGCTCGATGAGGCCGGCCTGCGCGCTGGGGCCGCCGCGCTCTCGCCGCCGGCGCGCTGTGCGGCGCTGACCGCGCTGCTCGACCTGCGCGGGCGCCTTGCCGCGGCCGACCGTTCGTCTTTTGTCGCGCCCAGCCCGACAAGGAGCGAACGGACTGCACCCGTTCGCTGCAACGCGACGCTGGTCGCGGGCGGCCCGGCGGCCGTGGTCGCGGATGCGGAACGCTGGGCGGCCGACGGCTTCTCCACCTTCAAGCTCAAGCTGGGGACCGGGGACGACGCGGCGCAGGTGCGCGCGGTGCGCGAGGCGCTGGGACCGCGGGCGCGGATCCGGATCGACGCCAACGGCGCCTGGGACGTGGAGACGGCGAAGCGGGTGCTCGCCGAGATCGAGCCCTATGAGGTCGAGCTGGCCGAGCAACCGGTGGCGAGCGCCGAGCAGGTCGCCGAGGTCGCGGCTGCGACCAACATCCCGCTCGCGGCGGACGAGAGCGTCGAGACCCGCGCGGACGCGGAACGGGCCGCGCAGGCCGGGGCGTTCGCGATGACCGGGATCAAGCTCTCCAAGGTCGGCGGCCCCGAGGGGGCGCTGGAGATCGCCGAGGTTCTGCCCGCCTATGTGACCAGCGCCCTCGACGGCCCGGTCGGAATCGCCGCGGCCTCGCAGGTCGCGCAATCGCTGGGAGACCTCGGTCGCACGGCCGGGGAGAGCCTCGCCCACGGTCTGGCGACCCAGCGCCTCTTCGCCGCGACCATCGCCACCAACGAGTGCGAGTTGCGCGGCGACCTGCTCTACCCGCCGGACGGCCCCGGCCTCGGCGTCGAGATCGACGAGGCCGCCCTGCAAGCCCACCGCCTCTAGCCCAGATGAAGGATTTGGGTCCCCATAGGGGACTCGATCCTTCATTTTGCGTCGCTGGTCTAGGTTCTTGACGATGGACCGAACCAACCGCAACACCGCGCTGGCGTCGGCGTTCGCCGACGAGCTCGCACGCTGCGGGCTGCGCCGCGCGGTGATCTCGCCCGGTTCGCGCTCGACGCCGCTGGCGCTGGCGATCCGGCGCCAGCCGCAGATCGAGACGAGCGTGATCGTCGACGAGCGCTCCGCCGCGTTCTTCGCGCTCGGCGCGGCGCAGGCGAGTGGGCTGCCGGTGGCGATCCTCTGCACCTCGGGGACGGCGGCGGCCAACTACCACCCCGCCGTCTGCGAGGCCGACCACTCGGCCGTGCCGCTGCTGGTCCTCACCGCCGACCGCCCGCCGGAGCTGCGCGGGATCGGCGCCGGCCAGGCGATCGACCAGCTCAAGCTCTACGGCTCCTCGGTGCGCTGGTTCTGCGAGGTCGGTACGCACGACGCCGATGACGACGGCCTGCTGCACCACCGGGCGACGGCCTGCCGCGCCTACGCGACGGCGCGCGGCGATGCGCGCCCCGGCCCGGTCCACCTCAACTTTCCCTTCCGCGAGCCGCTGGCGCCGCTGGCTGAGGACGGCGCGGTTACGGCGACCGATCCGCTGGCGTTGAACGGGCGCGGCGAGGATCGACCGCTGACCGCGGTGACGCCGCTCGACGAGGAGCCGACGCAGTTCCTGCTCGACGAGGTCGCCGCGCACATCGCCGCGACCGAGATCGGCGTGATCGTCTCCGGCCGCCAGCTCGACCCCGAGCTGCGCGAGCCGCTCGCCCACCTCGCCCGCAGCGCCGGCTATCCGCTGCTCGCCGAGCCGACCTCGCAGCTCCGCTGTGGACCGCACGACCGCTCGCACGTGATCACCGCCTACGACCTGCTGCTGCGCGACGAGCGCTTCCGCGAGGCGGCCTCGCCGGACCTCGTCCTGCGCTTTGGCGAGCTGCCGACGAGCAAGCCGCTGCGCTCCTGGCTTGCCGGATCCGGGGCCGACCAGATCGTCGTCGACCCGCTCGGCGACTGGAACGAGCCGAGCCGCCGGGCGGCGGCGCTGCTGCGCGCCGACCCGACCGAGCTTGCCTCCGGCTGGGCGGCCCGACTCGGCGAGGACCGCCCGCCGCCGGCGATGTGGCTGGCGGCCGAGCGGGCGGCGCGCGAAGCGATCGACGCCGAGCTGAGCGACACGAAGGCCCCCACCGAGCCGGGCCTCCAGCTCGCACTGGGCGCCGCCCACGCCGACGGCGATCTCGTCTACACCGCGTCGAGCATGCCGATCCGCGACCAGGAGGCCTTCCTGCCCTCGACCGAGGCCGACGCGACCTTCCTCTGCAACCGCGGCACGAACGGGATCGACGGCCTGATCTCGTCGGGCATCGGCGCCGCCCACGCGACCGGCCGGCCGATGACGATCGTCACCGGCGACCTCGGCCTCCTGCACGACCTCGGTTCCCTCGCCGCCCTCCGCGACGTCTCCGCTCCGGTCCGCATCGTCGTCATCGACAACGACGGCGGCGGCATCTTCCACTTCCTCCCCCAGGAGCAGGCCCTGGACGACGCCGAGTTCGAGGCCCTGCTCGGCACCCCCCGCGGCGTCGACGTCGCCAAGGCCGCCGCCCTCTTCGACCTCCCCCACCGCCGCATCGACTCGCTCGCCGACCTCCCCGACGCGCTGGCCGCCGGCACCGGCCTGATCGAGGTCAAGACCGACCGCCGCGCCAACACCGATCTCCATCGCCGCATCGCCGACCGCGTCGCAAGCGCGGTCGAGCTTTTCACCGCATAGCGTGGAAAACCTCGACAGCGGGAACTGTTTACTCGGCGACCAGCGGCAGCAAAGCCTGGAGCTTGACCTCGGTCTCCTCGAGCTCGGCTGCGGGGTCGGAGCCGGCGACGACGCCGACGCCGGCGAAGAGGCGGGCTTCGCGGTCGCGGAGCAGGGCGCTGCGCAGGGCGACGCAGAACTCGCCGTCCTCGGTGGCGTCCATCCAGCCAACCGGGGCGGCGTACCAGCCGCGATCCATCCGCTCCAGCTCCTCGATCGCAGGGGCCGCGGCCGGCCAGGGCTCGCCGCCGACGGCCGGAGTCGGGTGCAGCATCCCGGCCAGCTCGACCGCCGAGCGCGGTTCGGCGAGCTGGGCGATCACCGGCGTCGCCAGGTGCTGGATGTTGGCCACCCTGACCAGCTCCGGCTCCTCGCCCGTCTGCACCCAGACCGCGTGCGGACGCAGCTTGCGCACGATGCGCTCGGCGACGATTCGCTGCTCGCGGCGGTTCTTGTCGCTGCGCAGGAGCTGCTCGCCGAGGTGGTCGTCGACCGCGGGGTCGGAGCTGCGCCGGGTCGAGCCGGCCAGGGCGACGGTCGAGGCGCCGGCGCCGGAGCGGCGGATCAGCAGCTCGGGGCTGGCGCCGATGAACGCCGCCTCGGGGGTGCCGCGGCAGAAGCAGAAGCAGGAGGGGAACTGCTCGCGCAGGGCGCCGAAGATCGCCGCCGCATCGTGCGCGGCGGCGGCCTCGACCGTCACCTCGCGGGCGAGCACCACCTTGCTGAACTCCCCCGCTCCGATCCGCTCTGTCGCGGCTTCCACCGCGCTTTCGAAGTCTCCCGGCGGCAGCACGCTGCGGATCTCCGGCCGCTCGGTCAGGTGCGGCTCGAGCAGCGGCAGCGGGTCGGCTCGCAGCGCGGCCAGGCGCGCCGCCGCGCGGTCGGCGGGCCGCTCGGCGTCGTCGCTCGGCGAGACGACCAGGTTGACGGTGACGTAGGACTCCTCGCCGACCCGGCAGATCGAGAGCTCCGGCAGGATCAGCGACGCCGGTGAGAAGGATGACCAGGCCGACGAGCGTGCCCCGTCCGGCTCGAAGGCAAATCCCCCGGTCCAGACCGGTCCGGCCCCGGAGGGCAACCCAGCCGGCTCGTCCAGCATCGCCCCGTCATTGAGGCGCAGGCATTCGCGCGCCACGTCCTCGAAGCGTCGATCGCCTCGCGAGCTGGCCTCGTGTGCAACCCCGAGCGCCCCCAGCGCGAACTCGCGATCCGGTTGCTCCCAGCAGAACCAGCGATCGGACGCAAGGCGCGAAGCAAACGCGACCGCGCAGGGATCCTTCAGATCGACCTGGGAAGTGACGCTGACGAGAGTTCTCTGCCGCCGTCCGAGCGCCCGCTCGACCGCCGGCCCCAGGCCGGCAATCAGCCCCTCAGTCGCCGCCGCGAGCGATGGCAATCTCGCCGGTCCTCACCATTTCTATGAGCCCATGCGGGCGGATCATCCGCTCGAACGCCTCGATCTTGTCGGCCGAGCCGGTCACCTCGATCGTCATCGTGCGCCGCGCCACGTCGATGATCTTGGCGCGGAAGATCTCGGCGAACTGGATGATCTCGGCGCGGCTCTCGACCGCGGCGGAGACCTTGAACATCGCCATCTCGCGAGCCACGGTCTCCTCCGGCTCCATGTCGCGGATTTTGAGCACGTTGACCAGCTTGTGCAGCTGCTTGGTCACCTGGTCGATCGGGTGGACGGCGCCGTCGAGCGTCAGCGTGATCCGCGAGATGCTCGGGTCGTCGGTCGGGCCGACGGCGAGCGTGTCGATGTTGAACCCGCGCCGCGAGAACAGCCCCGCGATCCGCGCCAGGACCCCCGGTTTGTTCTCCACCAGGATCGAGAGGATGTGCTTGCGCCCGCTCAGCTGACCGGGCACGTGCAGATCCTCGAGCTTGACCATCTCCGGGGTGCCGGCCTCCATCAGCTCACCTTCTGCGGCGCCTCGACCATGTTGCGCGCCGCTTCGCCGGGCGGGATCATCGGGTAGCAGTTCTCCTCCTGGGCGACCCGAACGTCGACCAGCACCGGTCCGTCGGTCTCCAGCGCCTCCGTCATCCTGCCTTCGAGCTCGTCGGCGTTCTCGCAGCGAATGCCCTTCGCGCCGAAGGCCTCGGCCAGCTTCACCCAGTCGGGGCTGGCGCCCATCTGCACCGAGCTGTAGCGCTTCTCCCAGAAGAGCTCCTGCCACTGGCGGACCATGCCCATGTAGCCGTTGTTCATCAGGAAGACCTTGACCGGGATCTGCTCGTTGACGCAGGTCGCGAGCTCCTGGCAGGTCATGATCAGGCTGCCGTCGCCGGCCAGGCAGACGACGTCGTCGTCCGGCCGGGCCACCTTGGCGCCGACCGCTGCCGGCAGGCCGAAGCCCATCGTCCCCAGCCCACCCGAGTTGATCCAGCGTCGCGGCCGGTCGAAGCCGTAGTACTGGGCGGCCCACATCTGGTGCTGGCCGACGTCGGAGGTGACGATCGCGTCGCCGCCGGTCGCGCGGTGCATCGCCTCGACCATGAACTGCGGCTTGATCTCGTCGCCGTCGCCGGCGTCGTAACGCAGCGGGTGCTGCTCCTGCCACTCGCGCAGCTGCTTCCACCAGCCGTCGAGGCGGGTCGAGTCGGTCTGTAGGGCGCGGTACTCGCGGGTCAGCTCCGGCAGCACGAGCTTGGCGTCGCCGACGATCGGGATGTGGGCGCCGACGTTCTTCGAGATCTCCGCCGGGTCGATGTCGATGTGGATCACTTTCGCCTGCGGCGCGAACTCGGAGAGCTTGCCGGTGATTCGATCGTCGAAGCGGGCGCCGATCGCGACGATCAGGTCGGCGCTGTCCATCGCCCAGTTCGCCGTCACCGTGCCGTGCATGCCGAGCATCCCGAGCCAGTGCTCGCCCGACGCCGGATAGGCGCCGAGGCCCATCAGGGTCGAGGTGACCGGGAAGCGGTCCGCCGCGGCGAGCTCGCGCAGCTCCTCCGACGCATTCGCGTTGACCACGCCGCCGCCGGTATAGAAGATCGGCCGCCTGGCGTTGGCCAGTGCTTTGGCGGCGATCCGCACCTGTTTGATGTTGCCCTTGCTGAACGGTTTGTAGCCGGGCAGCTCGACCGGCTCGGTGCGCGGCGCGTACTCGATCTCGGCGCGCGAGAAGTCCTGCGGGATGTCGAGCAGCACCGGCCCCGGCCGCCCGGTCGAGGCGACGTGGAAGGCCTCGTGCACGTACTCGGGGATCTGGCGCGGGTCGGTCACCTGGAAGGAGTGCTTGACGAAGGGCAGGGTCGCGCCGAGGATGTCGGCCTCCTGGAAGCCGTCGGTGCCGATCAGCTCGGTTCGCACCTGGCCGGTGATGAACACCGTCGGCACCGAGTCCATCATCGCGTCGGCGATCGGCGTCACCAGGTTGGTCGCGCCCGGGCCCGAGGTGGCGAACGCCACTCCGACCTCGCCCGAGGCCATCGCGTAGCCCTCGGCGGCGTGACCGCCGCCCTGCTCGTGGCGCACCTGGACGTGGCGGAAGCCGGCGTCGACGAGCGCGTCGTAGGTCGGCAGGTTCGCCCCGCCGGGGATCCCGAAGACGTTCTCGACGCCCTCGGCCTTGAGGCTTTCCATCAACGCGTCCGCTGCTCGCATGGGACTCGCGATGGTACCAGCGGGCCTATGCCTGGCCAGCGGGGGTTTTTGCGCCGCCGGCGGGGCTCCAGCGGGTGTGCGGATCGATCGAGCCCTCGATCACGTGCTGCTTGTAGCGCTCGACCCTGCCGAGGATCGACTCGACCAGCTCCTCGCCCAGCAGGGTCGGTTCGAGGCCGAGGTCGAGCAGCTTGGTGTGGATCGCGTTGTAGTAGTGCTCTTCCTTCTCGACCCGCGGGTTCTCGACGTGGTCGATCTTCACCTCGTAGCCGAGGTGCTCGCCGGCGTGCCTGACCAGCTCGGCCAGCTCGAGCACCGAGAACTGCTCGGTGAACTGGTTGAAGACCCTGAACTCGCCCCGCTCGGCCGGGTTCTGCACCGCCAGCTCGACGCAGTTGAGCGTGTCGCGGATGTTGAGGAAGCCACGCGTCTGGTGGCCGGAGCCGTAGACGGTCAGCGGGTGGCCGATCACCGCCTGCACGCAGAAGCGGTTGAGCACGGTGCCGAAGATCTCGTCGTAGTCGAAGCGGGTGATCAGGCGCTCGTCGTCGGCCGTCTCGTCGGTCTCGATCCCGTAGACCACTCCCTGGTTGAGGTCGGTGGCGCGCAGGCCCCAGGTGCGGCAGGCGAAGTGGATGTTGGTCGAGTCATGGACCTTGGAGCAGTGGTACAGCGAGCCCGGCAGCTTCGGGTAGGGCAGCGTGTCGGTCCTCCCCTTGTGGGAGATCTCGATGTAGCCCTCCTCGATGTCGATGTTGGGCTGGCCGTACTCGCCCATCGTGCCGAGCTTCACCAGGTGGGCGTCGGGGCAGTGGTCGCGGATCGCGAACAGCAGGTTGAGGTTGCCGATCACGTTGGTGTGCTGGGTCTCGACCGCGCGCTCGCGCGACATCATCGAGTAGGGCGCCGAGGGCTGCTGGCCGTAGTGGACCACCGCCTCCGGGCAGACCTCGGCGACGACCTCTTCGAGGAAGTCGCCGTCCTCGACCGCGCCGACATAGCGGCGGATCTGGCTGCCGGAGATCTCGCGCCAGGCCTCGATCCGCTCGTCGAGCTCGGCGATCGGGGTCAGCGAGGAGCTGCCGTGCTCGCGGTGCCAGCGGCGGCGGGAGAAGTTGTCGACGACCGCGACCTCGTGACCGCGGGCCGAGAAGCGCAGGGCCGTCGGCCAGCCCAGGTAGCCGTCGCCGCCGAGGATCAGGAGGCGCATAGGTCGCGGCAGAGTAGCGGACGGCGCCGCCATACCATGCCGCCGTGAGCGAACTGGCGGCGCGCAACGGGGGCCGGGCGGGACTTGTCGCGCTGGTCGCGATCCTGCTGCTCGGGCTCGGGCTGCGCGCCGGCGAGGCCTGGGACGGGCGGCCGCCCGTCTACGACGCGGCCGCCTACGCCCGCATCGCCGCCGAACTGGAGCGCGGCAACGGCTTCACGCTGGGACGCGACGCGACCCAGCCGGCGAGCAACTACTCGCCGGGACTGCCGCTGCTCGCCGGCGGCCTCCATGCCCTGACCGGCGGCGTCCACGAACGCGCCGCGCGCCTGGTGCTCGCCTTGATCGGCGCCCTGTCGGTGCTCTTCGCCTACCTGATCGGCCGCCGGCTCTCGGGACCGCTGGCGGGCCTGGTCGCCGGGTTCGCGGTGGCGATCTACCCGGCCCTACTCGAGTACCAGGGCATGCTCATGTCCGAGCCTCTGGCGGCGTCGCTTCTCTCGGGCGCCGTGCTCTCGATGCTGTGGGCGGACGCTCGCCGCGCGCCGGAGTGGCTGATCCCAGGGCTGCTTCTCGGAGCCTTGGCGCTGGTCCGTCCCGAGTACCTCGCGATCTCGCTGCCGATCGCCGTCGTCGTGTTCGCGCACAACGGCAGGGACGGCTGGCGCACCGGTCTCGCGCAGGCACTGATCCTGCTCGCGGGCCTGGCGGTGGTCGTCGCGCCCTGGGCCGTGCGCAACGCGGTGGCGCTCGACCGCTTCGTGCCGATCTCGACCGGCGGCGGCCAGGTGCTCTTCGCCGGCGCCTACATGCCCTCGGGCGGCGACCCCGAAAGGGTCGGCGAAGAGGTGCTGGAGCGCCATCCCGAGCTTCGCCGGCAGCTTCCGCGGGACGCGCGGCTGGAGCAGATCCTGGCGGCGCTGGCCCGGCAGCGATACCCGGACCTGGAGACCGACGCGGCGCTCTCGAAGATGGGCCGCGAACGGCTCTGGGAAGACGTCAGCGAGCGCCCGGTCGCCTACCTCGGGTTCCTCGCGAACAAGCTGTGGCTGCTCTGGGGCCACGGTCCGCGCGACGTGATGCACGCCCCCGCCTGGGCGATTCTGCACTGGCTGCTGCTCGCGTTCGGCCTCGTTGGCCTCGCGGCCCTGGCGCGGCAGCGCCGCTGGGAGGCGCTGCTGCTGGCGACGATATTGCTCGCGGCGACCGCGATCGGACTTCTGCTGGTCGCCTCCCCGCGCCGGGCGCTGGTCACGGTGCCGTTGCTCGCAGCGCTCGCCGGCGCGGGTGTGGCCTGGGTCAGCTCTTGTATTGCAGCGCGAAGAGCAGCTTGACGAACTGCGCCGTGTCGGCCGATTTGAACGTGCACTTGTAGCGGACGAAGTCCGGGTTGACGAAGAACACGGTCGGCACGCAGTAGAAGCCGCCGACGTTGCCGCGCGGCTGCTCGAGCCCGAGCGCCGCCACCTTGCTCATCACCCGCTTCGCCTGGCCGCAGGTCGCGAACCGGGCCTGGCTCTGGTCGACTTCGCTGGCGGCGAGCTTGCCGACGATCTTGTTGCCTACGACCTTGCCGGAACTGGCCGTGCAGCGCTGGTGCGTCGTCGCCGCGGATGCCGTCGGGACGAACGCGAGCACGGCCAGAGCCGCGACGCAAACGGCGATGAAAGACGTTCGGTGCATTTCCTTCTCCTCTTCGTTGGTGGGGCCGGTTGAGTTTTCGGCGCCGGTCGCCGCCCCCCTTTCGCGCCGGATAGCCTCAGCGGCCGTGTCGAAGACCCTGATCCTGCTGGCCGCGATCCTCGCGCTCGGCTTCGGCCTGCGCGCCTACCGCGTGGTCGAGCCGCTGCCGACCCCCGGCGACGACGCCCACGCCTACTACGCGCTCTCCAAGTCGCTCTACGAGGACGGCAGCTACGGCGGGCCGAGCAACGCCAGCGACTGGTCGCCGGGAGCGCCGCTGCTGTACGCGGCGTCGTTCTACGCGACCGGGGGGCCGCGGGAAGGGACCGCCCGCATCGTCGAGCTGCTGCTCGGGCTGGGGGCGATCGTCGTCGCCTACCTGCTTGGCCGCCGCCTCAACTGCCGTCCCGCGGGCCTGATCGCCGCCCTCGGCGTCGCCGTCTACCCACCCTTCATCCACTCGACCGGGGCCCTCTACAGCGAGCCGCCGGCGATCTTCACCCTGCCCGCCGCGGTCCTGGCGTTTCTCTGGGCGGCGGATCAGGAGCGCCTGCGCGCCTGGCTCCTCCCCGGCCTGCTCTTCGGCCTGACCGCGCTCGTCCGCCCCGACTACCTGCCGGTCGGCGTCGCCTTCGTCATTCTCGCGGCGATCCGGATTGGCCGCGAGCGCGGCTGGCAGCCCGGCCTCGCCGCCGCGGGGCTGGCGCTCGTCGCGCTGCTCGTCCCGATCCTGCCCTGGACGATCCACAACCAGGCGACCCTGCATCGCACCGTGCCGATCTCGACCGGTGGTGGCAAGGCGCTCTACGTCGGCACCTTCCTGCCCGCCGACGGCGAATACCAGCGGGTCAAGGCGCGCCTGGCCGAGCGCTACCTGGGCCGCGAGCTGCCGCCGCACTCGGAGGCGCTCGAACAGGTGAATCCGACGCCGCTCTTCAATCGGGTCGCCGCTCGCTATCCCGACCTCCCCCGCGACAGCGCCCTCGGCAAGATCGGCAAGCAGAACTTCTCCAAGTTCTTCGGCGAAGACCCGTTTGGCTACCTGGCGATGAGCGTGCGCAAGGTCTGGCGCATGTGGAGCGCCGGGGTCGGTGAAGCGATGGAATCGAGCGCCGGGCGGGTCGTCCAGGTGCTGCTGGTGCTGATCGGCCTGGCCGGTCTGGTTGCGCTCGGGATGCGTCGCCGCTGGTGGGAGCTGGTCGCGATGGCGACCCCGCTCGTGCTCGTCACCGTGGTCGGCGCGGTCTCGCTGGCGGCCCCGCGCCGCAACGAGATCCTGATGACGCTGGTCTTCCCGCTTGCCGGCGTCGCGCTGGCGCGACTGGGCGCGGCCGTATCCTCCCGTCGCGAATGGCGCTCTACGCAGGCATCTTCCCCTCAGAGCTGACGGCGCTGCGCGCCGCCGGCCTGGTCGCGGCCGCGGCGCTGGTCGCTTACGCGGTCCTGCGCCGGCGCACTCTGCGCAACGTCGACGTGCTGATCCTGCTCCTGGTCGGCCTCGGCCTCGCGATCGTCGCGGGCACCGAGCTGACCGACAAGCTGCTCTCCGCCTTTTCCTTCGAAAAGGGCAACGGCGGGCGCATCCTCGGCCTCGCCGTCTTCTCGATCTTCATCCTCTTCATCCTGATCCTGCGGGCGCTCGCGCAGGCGGCGCGCAACGCGCGCCAGCTTTCCGCCGTGCTCGAGGGGCTCGCCTGGGAGGAGTTCCGCCAGGCGGGCCTGCCGGAGCGCTTTCGCGGCAAGATCGCGATCCTCGTCCCCGCCTACAACGAGGCCGAGAACGTCGGCCAGGTGCTCGACCTGATGCCGCGCGAGGTCTGCGGGGTCGAGACCGAGGTGCTGGTCGTCGACGACGGCTCGCGCGACGGCACCGGCGACGTCGCCGCCGAGCACGGCGCGATCGTCGCCCGCCACGTGATCAACCGCGGCGGCGGCGCGGCGCTGCGCACCGGCTACCGGCTGATGGTCGAATCGGGCGCCGAGATCGTCGTCACCCTCGACGCCGACGGCCAGCACCTGCCCGCGGAGATGGAGCGCCTGGTCAAGCCGGTGCTCGATCGCGAGGTCGACGTCGCCCACGGCTCGCGCGTGCTCGGCGAGGCCGACAGCAACGCCTTCGCCCGCGAGCTCGGGATCGTCTTCTTCAACCGGCTCGTCTCCTTCATCACCCGGACCAGGGTCAGCGACTGCTCGAACGGCTATCGCGCGGTCCGCACCACGGTCCTGCCGCAGCTCGTGCTGCGCCAAGAGCAGTTCCACACCTCCGAGTTCATGATCGAGGCGATCAAGCGCGGCGTCCCCGCCAAAGAGATCCCGGTGACGGTCGCCAAGCGGCTGCACGGCCACTCGAAGAAGCCGGCGGTGGCCCGCTACGGCCTCGGCTTCGCCAACGCGATCGTCCGCACCTGGCTGCGGTAGTCAGCTCACGCCCGGGTGGCGCACGGCTGCGGGGTCGGGGAGATAGAGGTCCGTTCCGCAGCGGGGACACACTTGGACGTAGAGCTTGAGCGGTTTGCCGCAGGTCGGGCACTGCCTTTCCGGTTCGTCCTTCTCCCGCCGGTAGAGGACGGCGGCGATCAGGCCCAGTGGCGGCAGCACGGTGCCGATCAGCAGCCAGAGCCAGAACGAGCTGCCCTTTGCCTTGGCGACGATCGCGGTGGCGAGGCCGAACAGCGCCGCTATGAAGAGGTATTCGAATCCCACGGGTCCATTGTCGCGCCCAGGCGCCGCGGATGGCCGATCGAGCCGACCTCGGCGAGGTCGCGCCGGAAGGGCAGGCCGGCGGTCCAGTCGATCACCGCGCGCACCTTGCGGGCGACGCCCGGAATCTGGCTCATGTGGTAGGTCCGCGCCATCCACCAGGCGGGAAAGCCGCGGAACTTGCGCCCGCCGACGCGGCCGACCGCCTTGTAGCGGCCGAGGTTGACGAAGGACGCGTTGCTGCGGTACTCGAACGGCCGGGCGCTGCCGACACCGAGCTCGGCGGCGATGTTGCGCGCCGCGACCGGGCCCTGGCGCACGGCGTGCTGGGCGGTCGGCGGGCAGAGGCCGCCGCGCGGGTCGGGCGCCGCGGCGCAGTCGCCGATCGCCCAGACCGAGTCCGAGCCCCGCACGCGCAGATGATCGTCGACGGGGACGCGCCCGCGCTCGTCGAGCGGCAGGTTCAGCTTGCGCAGGCTGGGATGCGGCGCGACGCCGGCGGTCCAGACCACGGTGCGGGTCGGCAGGGTCTCGCCGCTCGAGAGCCTGGCGCGGTCGGCGGCGACCTGCTCCAGCGTCGTCTCCAGCCGGATGTCGATGCCGCGGCCGCGCAGCTGCCGCAGCGCATACTCCGCCAGGCCCTTGTCGATCTCCGGCAGCACCCGCCCGGCCGCCTCGACCAGGACCCAGCGCATCCCGTGCAGACGGGCCCGCGGGTAGGCCTCGATCGCGTCGGCGGCGAAGTCCTGTAGCTCGGCAAGCGCCTCCAGCCCCGCGTAGCCGCCGCCGACGAAGACGTAGGTGAGCAGCTCGTCGCGGCGCGCCGGGTCGTCGCTGGCGTTCGCCGCCTCGAGCGTCTCGACCACGTGGTTGCGCAGCCAGATCGCGTCGGCGAGGGTCTTGAAGCCGACCGCGTGCTCCTCCAGGCCCGGCACCGGCAGCGTGCGCGAGACCGAGCCGAGCGCGAGCAGCAGCTGGTCATAGGGAAGCTGCTCGGTCTCGCCGTCGCGACTGCGCAGCTCGACCGTCTTGCGCTCCGGGTCATGGCCGGAGATCGCGCCGAGCCGCAGGTAGGTCCGCTTGAGGATCTCGCGCAGCGGCGTGACCACGTGCCGCGGCTCCAGCGTCCCCGCCGCCGCCTCCGGCAGAAACGGCGTGTAGAGCATGAAGTTGACGTCGTTGACCAGCGCCAGCCGCGCCGATTGCCGCGGAATGATCCGCTCCAGCTCCCGCGCCGCCATCGCCCCGCCGAATCCCCCTCCGGCGATGACGACGTTCCAAGCCATGACCCGAATCTAGCACTTTGTAACACTCTGTTACAAAGTTACCGACCGCACATGGATTCGCCGCAGTGCCCGAAGCGCTAAGGTTTCGCCATTGGCGGACGCCGCGGTTGAGTTTCCGCGTTGACTATTTCCACGGCAGGTCAAGTATCCAGCGAGGGATTTGCCGCTGCCGTGGGAGATCTTCTTCTCGGGGACGAGGGCGACCAGGGCGCTCTGTTGAGCGACCAAGAGGCAAGAGGTCGCGTTCGCCTGCTCTGCCTCACGACGCTAGCTCGATTCAGGGGGCGGGCTGGGTGCCCGGTCATTCAATTCCTCGATTTCGCAAGCAACGGTCTCATGCTTCTCTGCTCCATTTCTTCTGAGCCTCCGATCAAGCCACCCGCAAGAGGCGGCCAAGAAGAAGCCGATCAAGATTGCAGCCGCATGCGCCCAAATCACCGGCTGTTTGATGATTTTCAAAACGCTTCCGCGTCTCGGCGACATGCTGAGCGAAGGTCCCCTGAAAGTCCTCCGGCATGAGCGAGGACCCTATACGTTCCCAAACCCTTGCTTCAAGGGGTTAACTTCCACCAACTGCGCGACTTCGCTCGGCGGCGACCATTTCCGCCGCCGCGCCCCCTAACGTCTCACCCAGACAAAAAGCGGCCGGGGCGCTGCAGGAACAGCCCCCGGCCCGGCAAAGGAAAGGCGGACTTTCCCATGCAGCACAAGCGTAGTTCAGCGCGCCCTGCGCGCACCGATGCCCTGGATCTCCGCGAGCAGGCGGTCGTCCTCACGTTCATCCTCGACCGGGATCGGGAATCGCTGACGATTCCCGACCTCGCCCGCACGCTCAATGCCGCCCCGGACGACTTTTCGCGCCCGGACGCGGTCGAGCGCGCGGTTCGCGATCTCGTCGGCGCCGGCCTGGCCGAGATCGACTCGTGCTGCGTTCAGCCGACCGCGGCGGCTCGGCGTTTCGTCGAGATCGTCGAAAGCGGCGTCTGAACCGAAGCGCTAAAGTTTCGGGCATTGGCGTGTCCATGCATTGGTCGCCGTTTCGCCTTATTCACACGAACGGCCCCGGGTTGCATCCCCGGGGCCGTTTCTTATTGGCGATTCTTCTCCCTGCGCCGCGATGCGAGGGCAATCAGCTCCCGCATCACCTTGGCGTAGGCAAGAAGAACCGCCGTCTCACCTATGTTCACCCCAGGCCAAGTGGCTCAATGGGAGATCTCTCCCCCGGTCGAGCGCAAACTGCGAGTTAAACCCCCAGCTTCTCCTTGATCAGGCGGTTGACCTCGCCGCCGTCGGCGCGGCCCTTGGTCTCCTTCATCACGGCGCCGACGATTGCGCCGATCGCCTTCTGGTTGCCGGACCTGACCTGCTCGGCCGCCTCGGGGTTGGAGTCGACCGCGGTCGCGACGATCGACTCCAGCTCGCCGCTGTCGGAGATCTGGGCGAGGCCCTCGCGCTCGACGATCGCCGCCGGATCGCCGCCCTCGGCGACCAAGGCCGCCAGCACCTGCTTGCCGCTGCCGTGGGAGATCTTCTTCTCGGCGACGAGGGCGGTGAGCGCGGCGAGCGCTTCCGGCGTGACCTGGGAGTCGGCGGCGGCACCGGCGTCGGCCTGGCGCAGCGCCGCGGCGAGCTCGCCGGTCACCCAGTTGGCGACCGCCTGCGCCTCCACCCCGCCCGCCTTCGCCTGCGCCGCCTCGAAGTAGGCGGCTTCGGCGGGGTCCGCCGCGAGCTGGGCCGCATTCTCGGCCGAGAGCCCGAGCTCCTCCTCGTAGCGGCGCATGCGCGCCTCCGGCAGCTCCGGCAGCGACTCGCGCGCCTCGCGCAGCATCGCCTCGGTCGGCGCCAGCGGCACCAGGTCGGGCTCGGGGAAGTAGCGGTAGTCGTGCGCCTCCTCCTTCGAGCGCAGCGGGTGCAGGCTGCCGTCCTCGGGGTGGAAGTGAAGCGTCTCCTGCTCGACCGTCCCCCCCGCCTCGATCAGCTCGCGCTGGCGCGCCAGCTCGGCTTCGATCCCGCGTTCGAGGAAGCGGAAGCTGTTCATGTTCTTCAGCTCGGTCTTGGTGCCGAGGGTCTCGCTGCCGGCCGGCCGCACGGAGACGTTGGCGTCGATCCGCAGGCTGCCCTCCTCCATGTTGACGTCGGAGACGTCAAGCTGGCGCACGGTCGTGCGCAGCAGCCGCGCCCAGGCGCCGGCCTGCTCGGCGCTGCGCAGGTCGGGCTCGGTGACGATCTCGACC
>CAVSGL010000013.1:0-72913 GCA_963727465.1 uncultured Solirubrobacterales bacterium
GTCGACGCGCCGGTGATCGAACCCTCATCGATTGTCCGCATCGATCGACGAATGCGCCCGACGGGAATCGAACTCGCGACCTTCGGCTTGAAAGGCTTTCGTCGGGTGGCCCCGGGAGGTGGTCCTGGAACCAAATAGAGCGGGACTCAGGATCAAGGGGAAGGTGGAAGGGAAGGGTGGCGCAAGAATGCCCAGCGAAGGCGCCGGACGAGATGTCTCAGCTGTCGAAAGGGTTGAGCAACTCAACGCCCGTGGATTCGACGTCGGCGACGTTGCGGGTGACCAGCGTCAGCCCGACGTTCCTTGCCGTTGCGGCCAAAAGGCCATCGACGACGGGTAATGGATCGGGCACATCCATCCTGCCCCACTCTTCCGCGATGGCTCGGTCCACCTGAAGAATCCGGTCGCGGTGTGCCTCGGTCAAGCGGGCGAGCCAACCATCCAGAGCGGAGGCGGAGTCGGGGTCGCGGCGACGCACGCTCTCGACCCCGCGGCGGATCTCGCCGATCGTCAGGACGCTCAGGTAGATCTCCTGATCGGCGAGTCCTTCAAACCATTCGGCGACGCTCCGCTCGGCCCGTTTTCCCTTGCGCAGCTCGGAGATGACGTTGGTGTCGAGCAGGTAGCTCAAAGCTCGACCGTGCGACCACGGTCTTCCGGTCGCTCGAAGTCCCGATCCTCGCCGACATCGGGCATCCCGAGCAAAAGCTCCTTGAGGGATTGAGCCGGCCCCACCGGCCTCAGCGCCTCGCGCAAGATATGCCGGTGCTCCTCCTCGGCCGAGCGGCCATGGCGGGCGGCGCGAACCTTCAGCTCGCGCACCACCTCGCCTTCAATGTTACGAACCAAGAGCTGCGCCATAGTGATAGCAATGATAGCACCCATGGAGAGGGACCTGAGGCTTGAATTGATGCCCATGATCGCCTGGGCGACGCAGAGGGTGACGACCTCCGCATCGGTCAGGCTCCCCACGCCGAGTGGTCACTTGACCCCCGCATACGGGGGCAAATCGACCAGTCAGCGTCGCGCCGCCCCCACGGACTGCCCACTCAGAGCTGGGAACGGACTGGCACGGCGGTCGCCGTGGAACCACTCATCGACTCGGCCGACCGGTCGCCGAGGGCCTTCAGGACAACCACCTGCTCGGCATCGCCGCCGACGACGATGTTGGGATTGTGGGTGGTCACGATGATCTGCCGGCCCTCCTTCAGGCGGGCCAGAATCGAGGAGAGGGTGTTGCCGACCATGCGGTTGTCGAGGTTGTCCTCAGGTTGATCACCACTTCGACCGACGTGACCGCGGCGGAGCCTCAGCTCGGCGCTGAGCCGCCCGGGCGCTGCTCGGCGTCGATGCTGCGCAGCAGGGCCGACATGTCGGCGACGGCCCGGGCGGTGCCGCGGACGGTGCCGGTGACCTTGGAGCGGCCGGCGCGGCGACGGTAGGCGATCGGCAGCTCGGCGATCGTCCAGCCGGCGGCGTGGGCGCGCAGCACCGTCTCCAGCGGCCAGCCGCTGCGCCGGTCGCGCAGGCCGAGGCCGAGCAGGGCGGCGCGGCCGGCCGCGCGCATCGGCCCGTTGTCGCTGAGCGCCAGCCCGGTGCGGCGGCGCAGCTCGCGGGCGAGCACGCGGTTGGCGATCCGCGCGTGCGGGGGCCAGGCGCCGCGCTCGGGCCGACGGGCGCCGACGACGAGGTCGGCGCCGTCCTCGAGCGCGGCGACGAAGGCCGGCAGGCGGCCCGCGTCGACCGAGCCGTCGCAGTCCATGAAGCAGACGACGTCCGCCGTCGCCGCGACGAGGCCGGCCTGGCAGGCGGCGCCGAAGCCGCGCCGCGGCTCGGCGACGACCTCGGCGCCGAGCTCGGCCGCGATCCGCGGCGAGCCGTCGACCGAGCCGTTGTCAACGACGATCGGGCGGTAGCCGGGCGGCATCGCCGCCAGCACGCCGGGCAGCGCCTCGGCCTCGTCGAGCACCGGCAGGACGACGTCCGGCAAGCTCAGCTCTCCGCCCGCTCCGCGCCCCGCGCCGCGCGGCCGGCCCGCCGCAGCCGCAGCGCGTAGATCACCCCCGAGCCGAGGAAGAGCGCCCCGCAGATGCCGAGCCAGCGGCCGAGGTAGCCGTCGACGCCGAGGCCGGTGTCCGCCGTGTAGCGGGCCGAGTCGAGGCCGAGGATCAGCGGGAAGAACATCAGCAGCGCCATGCCGCTGAGTATCGCGGGAACGCGCAGGTGGTTGATCGCCGGCACCCGGCGAGTGTCTTCGGCAAGCCCGTCCCGGCCGGCCAGCGCGCCGCGGGAGAGCAGGTCGAGCGCCGAGTAGAGCGGGAAGGCGAGCAGGTCGTGGGCGACGATCGCCGCCGCGAACCAGGCGAAGGTCCCCAGCGGCGAGGGGCCCTGGACGAAGCGCAGGAAGCCGTAGCCGGCGATCGCGAAGCTGGCGATCACGGCCAGCGCGTGCAGCGGCGAGGCGCCGTAGCGGGCCCGCAGGCGCTCCGCCATCAGGCCGCCTCGAAGCGCATCGAGGACACCCACTTGGTGCAGTGGACGCCGGGCGCGGCGGGGACGATGACGCGCGCCGGGTAGCCGTGGTCGAGCGAGAGGTCGGCGCCGTTGACGCGCAGCGCCAGCAGGCTGCGCTCGTCGGCCACCTGGCCGGCGCTGAGCGTCACTTCGCGCAGCGAGCCGGCGCGCTGTAGCGACTCGACCACGACCCGGTCGGGGTCCTCGACGCCGACCGCCGCGGCCAGGTCGCGCAGCCGCACCCCGGTCCAAGCCTGCGTCGTCGACCAGCCTTCGACGCAGGCGATCGGCAGGTCGCAGGTCCGCTGCGGCATCGCCAGCAGCTGGTCGCGCGTCAGCTCGGCGGCGCCGCGCCCGGCCAGCCGCAGCCGCCACGAGCGCCCGACCTGGGCCGGCTCGATCCCCACCGCCTTCGCGGTCTTGTTGATCTGGAACCCGTTGGGCCCGTCGCTGAGCTGCGTCCCGTGCGGGGCGAGCAACCCGAACGAGCGCAACGGGCCGCCGATCGCCTGCGCCGCGCCGATGAAGCCGGCGCCGAGCGAGGCGGCGCCGACGGTCGCGATCAGCGTGCGCCGCGACATCGTCGGCGCGGCCGGGCCCAGCGGCGTGGTCGTCCCCTCGCGGTAGGGCTCTGGGGCCCTGTGGCGCGGGTCGGCGCGCAGCGGCCCCACCACCCCGCGCTCGCGGAACGCGCGCAGCACGGTCGGCAGCTTCAGCCCGACGTGCAGGGCGAAGGCAGCGAGAAAGACGAAGGAGCCGTAGTAGTGGGCGGGCAGGAAGGTGAACGGCCACGGGTAGTAGAGCTGGATGTTGAGCAGCCCGGTGAAGAAGACGAAGAGGGCGCCGCCGACCAGCAGGGCGAGCGAGAGACGCTCGAGCAGGTGGCTGAGCGAGCGCACCGGCGGCCACTCGAAGAGCTTCGGCATCACCGACCAGAGCTTCGCCAGCAGCAGCGGGATCGCGATCAGGCCGCTGGTCACGTGCAGGCCCTGGGTCACGGCGTAGAGGTAGGACGGCCGCGTCGGCCAGGAGAAGAAGTAGAAGTCGAAGCCGAGGCCGCCGCCGGGCAGCAGCGAGTTGCCGAGCCCGGGGTTGTAGGAGGCCTGGGAGAGGAAGCCGGTCACCGCGCAGACGAGGACGAGCGGCAGCAGCGCCGAGCCGAACAGCGAGGTGAGCCACGGCCCGCGCAGGGGGCTGCGCCAGAAGCCCGGACGGGTCGGGCCCGGCGGCGGCCGCTCGGGCAGGCGGGGCGGGCGCAGCTTCACGGCGCCCCCCCTCCACCGGGCGCGATCCGCTCCAGGCGGCCGCCGCGGCCGGCGACGAAGACGTCGCCCGAGCGCGGGTCGACGGCGACCGAGTTCGGCTGGCGCACGGTCGGGTAGGCGGCGAAGCGGCGCGGCCGCCGGCCGCCGAGCGCGTAGCCGGCGAGCCGGTTGCGCGCGGTCAGCGTCACCCAGAGCCGGCGGCGGCGCGGGTCGACGTCGATCCCGTAGGGGGCGCCGGGCGCGGCGGCCGTGGCCACCTGGCGCGGCCGCCGCCCGATCCGGAACTCGCGCACCAGGCCGGCTTCGGTGTCGGCGACGTAGGCGGCGTCGCCGAGCCCGACCACGTGCGTCGGCCCGGTCCCGGCAGGGGCGCGCCCGAGCGCTTCCCGGGTGCGCGCGTCGTAGACCTCCAGGACCCGCTCGGCGACGGCCACGAGGGCAATGTAGCGGCCACCCACGGCGGTTATCCCGCCCGGCTGGGCGGGCGCCGCGAGGGTCGCCACCTCGCGGCCGCCGCGCAGCACCGAGACCGCGTCGGCGCGCTCGTCGGAGACGAAGACCGAGCCGGCCGCGGAGGCCGCGTCGTGGGGGTGCTCTCCGACTGGGACGCTCGCGAGCACCCCGCGCCGCGGGGCGACCTCGAGCACCTCGTTCGCCGCCTCGGCCGGCACGAGGACCGCCGCGCCCGAGGGTGCGAGCGCCAGGTGCCGCGCGGGCGCCGGCAGCGGCACGCCGCGCACGACCGCGAGCGTGGCCGGGTCGACGAACTCGAGCCGGTCGGGCTCGCGGACGACGACGGCGAGCAGGCCGGCGGCCCGGTCGAAGACCATCCCCTCGGGCCTGGCGCCGAGCTCGGCCACGGTCCCCGCCGCCCGGCTGCGCAGGGGCGGGGAAGCGGCGGGCTCGGCCGCCCGCGGGAAGTCGCTGCCGCCGCAGCCGAGAGCGAGCGCGGCGAACGCGATCGCCGTCGGGCCGCACAGATTCCGGCGGAGGCCCACCCGCTCAGCCTCCCACGCGCAGATGAACAGACTGTGAACCGCGGCACGGCCCGTGCCGGTCACCATCAGTCATCTAGGCTGCGCCGGTGCCAGGCTGCGTTCTCGTCACCGGAGGAGCGGGGTTCATCGGCTCCCACGTGGTCGACCGGCTGGTCGAGGCCGGCCGCGAGGTGCGCGTGCTCGACTGCCTGCACCCCGCCGCCCACAGCGGCCGCCCCGGCTACCTCAACCCGGCCGCCGAGCTGCGGATCGGCGACGTCACCGACCCCGAGACCGTCGCCGCGGCGCTCGACGGCGTCGACGCCGTCTGCCACCAGGCGGCGATGGTCGGGCTCGGACTCGACTTCGGCGAGGCTCAGGACTACGTGGCGGCCAACGACCTCGGGACCGCGCGGCTGCTCTCCGCGCTGGCGGCGCGGCGCTACCGCGGGCCGCTCGTCCTCGCCAGCAGCATGGTCGTCTACGGCGAGGGCGGCTACGAGTGCGCCCGGCACGGCCCCGTGCGCCCCCCGGCGCGCGCCAGGCGGGAGCTCGAAGCGGGGCGCTTCGAGCCGCCCTGCCCGCGCTGCGGCGAGCCGCTCGAGCCGCGCCCGGTCCCCGAGGACGCGCCGCTGGACCCACGCAGCCTCTACGCGGCGACGAAGCTGCACCAGGAGCAGCTCTGCGCGCTGTTCGCGCGGGAGCAGGAGGGCGTGCGCTTCACGGCGCTGCGCTACCACAACGTCTATGGGCCGCGGATGCCGCGCGACACCCCCTACGCCGGCGTCGCCAGCATCTTCCGCAGCGCGATCGCGGCCGGGCGGTCCCCCGCGGTCTTCGAGGACGGGCGCCAGCTGCGCGACTTCGTCCACGTCGCCGACGTCGCCCGCGCCAACCTGATCGCGCTCGACCCCGAGGCCGGCGCGACCGGCGCCTTCAACGTCGCCAGCGGCGAACCGCGCTCGATCGGGGAGATGGCCGGCCTGCTGACGCGGGCGGCGGGCCCCGGCGCGCCGGCCCCCCGCGTGACCGGCGAGTTCCGGCTCGGCGACGTCCGCCACGTCTTCGCCGACTCGGGCCTGGCGGCCGAGCGGCTGGGCTTCCGGGCGGAGGTCGGGCTGGAGGCGGGGATGCGCGAGTTCGCCACGGCTGAGCTGCGCTGAACGCCGCCGCCTCACCGCCTGGTCGGCCTCACCATTTGGTCGTGAACAGCGCCTCGATCAGGATCGCCTGGACGGTGAGCGCGACGAGGATCGCGGGCAGGCGCGCGGCGCGCGGCGCCCGCGCCGCGGAGAGGCAGGCGAGCGGCACGAGGAAGATCCAGATGCGCTCGGTCTCCCCCTTCGTGTAGCCGCCGATCGCCGCGACGGCGACGACGGCGGCGAGCGCGATCGCGGTGTCCTCGCCGACGCCGAGCGCGCGCGCCGCCAGCCAGGCGACCGGGCCGAGCATGAAGAGGAAGGCCGCGGGGGAGCCGAAGAGGTAGAAGAGGTAGGGCCGCACGTTGGCGATCCCGTCGTGGTAGCGGTCGTGGGTGGCCCGCAGAACCGCGAGCAGGTCGAACCCGCTGGCCAGGTAGAGCGCGAGGTAGAAGGCGAGCACCGCGACCCCACAGGCGAGGACGATGCGCAGCGCCGCGACCCAGCCGTCGCGGCGCCAGCGCACCAGCGCCGCCCAGACGCCGATCGCGAGCAGCGCGTAGGAGAGGAACGAGGAGAGCGCGAGCGCCGCGGCGCCGAGCAGCATCGTCCGGGTGCGGCGGGAGACGAGCCAGACGGCGGCGAGGATCGCCGGCGCCACGTACATGGCGTCGGCCGAGGTCGCCCCGTAGAGCAGCGAGGTCGGCACGAAGACGAAGAGCAGCGCGGCGACGCGCGCGGTCGCCTCGTCGAACAGGTCGCGCGCCAGCGCGTAGAGCGCCGGGGTCGCGATCGCGCCGATCGCGATCGTCAGCGCCGCCAGCCCCTGGGCCGTGTCGATGCCGAGCGCGTGCATCGTCAGCAGCAGCCCCGGCGGGTTGCCGGCGGCGTGAACCGGCAGCTCGGGCACGAGCGAGTCGAAGCGGTCGAGGAAGGGGCCGACGCCGTGGTCGAGCGCCGGCAGCGCCGGCAGGTACTCGGTCGTCCCCTCGCCGTGCGGCCGGACGACGAAGACGTCGTACCAGTCCACCGGGCCGGCGCGGATCACGTTCAGCGCCAGGCGCGTGAGGAGGGTCAGCGCGAACCCGGCGAGGCCGAACCAGGCGGCGCCGATCGCCGCCCGCTGCAACCGCCGCGCCGCGTACAGCGACCCGAGCAGGACGGCGAGCCCGAGCGCCGCCCAGGGCGAGAGCGCCGGCTGTAGGGAGATGTTGAGCGGCTGCGCCGGCGTGCGCCAATCGACCCCGGCGAGCTTGGCGCCCAGCCCGACCGCGATCGTCAGCGCCGTCGCCGCCGCGACCAGGGCCGGGACCCGGTCACCGCCGAGCCGCTCCAGCCGGCTCACCGCGCGGGCCCGCGGGCGAGCCGCGCGAACCAGCGCCGCTCGGTGGACCAGACGTCCTCCAGGGAGAGCCCGGCGGCCGCGGCGAGCGGCCCGATCGCGTCGACCTCCACCCAGGCCCAGGGGATCCACTCGCTGACCGCGTGCGGGCTCTCCAGCCGCAGGCGCAGCACACGCGTCCCCGAGCGGGGCGGGTCGAGCTCGACCAGCGCCCTGCCGCCGGGGCGCAGCAGCTCGGCGACGCGGCGCAGCAGGCGGCGCGGGTCGCCGCCGATCCCGATGTTGCCGTCGAGCAGGAGCGCCGTGCCCCACATCGTCCGCTCGGGCACGTCGAAGATCGAGCCCTCGAGCACCTCGGCGCCGCCGCCGCGGGCGATCTGCGCGGCGCGGGCGGAGATCTCGACCCCGGTCGCGCTGACGGCACGGCGGCGCAGCGCATGCAGGTGACGGCCCGCGCCGCAGCCGACGTCGAGCACCGGCCCGACGGCCCACTCGAGCAGCTGCTCCTCCTCGTCGGCGGCGCGCCGCAGCCAGCGCTCGAAGGGGACGCGGCGGTGTGTGCCGTCGTCGCCGCGCACGTGGTAGGCGAGCGGGGCGGGCAAGGCGCCGAACTCGTCGAGCCCCCGCTCGTAGAGCTCGGTGGCGCTGGGCGGCGCCGGCTCAGGCAAGGCTCGGCTCCAGCTCGCGCAGCGCCCGCGCGAACGCCCCCCGCGGTCGCTGCGCGGCGACGCTGTAGGCGTCCTCCAGGTGGTCGACGTCGCGCAGGCACGGCAGGTGGCGCACCCGCAGCCCCAGCCGGCGCAGCCGCTCGAGCTGGGCGGCGCCGGTCCGCGCGCTGCTCATCGGCACGCCCTCGAAGGCGGCGGGATCGGGCCTGCGGAAGCCGATCGCCCAGTAGCCGCCGTCCTCGGCGAGGCCGAGCACGCTGTCGACGCCAGGTCGCTCGAGCGCCTCGAGCGACTCGCCGAGCAGCTCGGGGCCGACCTGCGGCGTGTCCATTCCGATCAGCAGGGTCGGCCCCGTGCGGCGCGAGAAGGCCGCGGCGAGGCGCTCGCCGAGCCCGCCGCCGCACTGCGGGACGACCCCGAAGCCCTCCGGCAGCCAGTCGCCCGGCGAGCCGTCGAGGACCAGGGTGCGGCCGTCGCAGGGCGCCGCCGCCGCCGCCTCGAGCGTGTCGGCGAGCGCCGCCTCGGCCAGCGCCGCCGCCTGCTCGGGGGTGCACGGCGGGCAGAGCCGGGTCTTCGAGCGCCCCGGCGCCGGAGCCTTCGCGATCACAAGCAGGTGAGCCAACGAGCGGGCAGTTTGTCCGACACATATGACGAATCGATTACACGCGCGGGGCTTGCCTACACTGCCCGGGCATGAAGGTGCGGCGAATCGCGGCGATCGGGGCGCTCGTCGCGATCGGGGCGCTCACGGTCCTCCCCGCCGGCTGCGGCGGCGGTGGAGACGAGGGCCTGGTCGTGCTGGGCGCCTCCTCGCTACAGGGCGCGCTCAGCGAATACGCCGCCTCCTACCGCGGCGCCGACGTCAAGCCCAGCTTCGCCGGCTCCGACCGGCTCGCCGCGCAGATCCGCCGCGGAGCCCACGCCGACCTCTTCGCCGCCGCCGACACCGCGTACCCGGCCCGGCTGTTCGCGGAAGGCCTCGTCGACAGGCCGCGCCCCTTCGCCGCCAACTCGCTCGTCGTCGCGGTCCCGGCCGGCAGCGACGTCTCCTCGCTCGCCGACCTGGCCGCGCCCGGGGTCGAGATCGCGATCGGCGACGCCGCCGTGCCGGTCGGCGCCTACACGCGCACCGTGCTCGGCCGCCTCCCGGCGCGCGAGCGGCGCGCGATCGTGGCGAACGTCCGCTCCGAAGAGCCCGACGTCGGCTCGGTGATCGCCAAGGTCGCGCAGGGCGCCGCCGACGCCGGCTTCGTCTACGCGACCGACGCCCGGGCGGCCGGAGGCGCGGTGAAGACGATCCGGGTCCCCGCGCGGCTGCAACCCGACGTCGCCTACGCGGCGGCCGTGGTCAAGGGCGGCGACGAAGCCGCGGCGCGCCGCTTCCTCGACGGGATGATCGACGGCGAAGGGGCCGCGGACCTGCGCCGGGCCGGCTTCCTGCCGCCGCCGTGAGGCGCTCCTCCCCGTTCGCCTGGATCGCGCTGCTGGCGGCGCTGGCGGCGCTCGCCTTCCTGCTCGTCCCGGTCGTCGCCGTGTTCGCCGACACCGGCCCCGGCCGGCTGCTCGACGCGCTCGGCGAGCCAGCGGCCCGCGAAGCGCTCTGGCTCAGCCTGCGGACGACCACGATCGCGATCCTCGTCGTGGTCGTCGTCGGCACGCCGGCCGCCTACCTGATCGCCGGCCGCGGGTTCCGGGGCCGGGCGCTCGTCCTGACCGCGATCGAGCTGCCGCTCGTGATGCCGCCCGCGGTCGCCGGGATCGCCCTGCTGGCGGCGTTCGGCCCGCGGGGCATCCTCGGCGAGGCGATCGAAGGCGCCGGGGTCGAGCTCGTCTTCCAGACCGCCGGCGTCGTCGTCGCTCTCGTCTTCGTCTCGGCGCCGTTCTTCCTGCGCAGCGCGATCTCCTCCTTCGAGGCCGTCGACCCGCGGCTGCTGGCGGCGGCGCGGACGCTCGGCGCCGGGCCCTTCCGCGCCTTCGCCACCGTCGCCCTGCCCAGCGCCCGCGGCGGGCTGGCATCCGGCCTCGCCCTGGCCTGGGGGCGGGCGCTGGGCGAGTTCGGCGCGACGCTGCTCTTCGCCGGCTCGCTACAGGGCGTCACGCGCACCGCGCCGCTGGCGATCTTCGCCGACTTCAGCGAACCCGACGGCTTCGTCTCGGCGCTCGCCCTCTCCGCCGTGCTGATCCTGGTCTCGGCGGCGCTGCTGCTGGCGGTGAAGCTGCTCGGCAGCGAGCGCGACCTGGCGGGAGGGGGCAGCCGATGACGGCGGCGCTCGAGGCTCGGGTCTCCACCCCGCTGCGCGACTTCGAGCTGGCGGCGGAGCTCGCCGCGCGCCCCGGCCGGCCGCTGGCGCTGGTCGGGCCCTCGGGCGCCGGCAAGACGACCGTGCTGGGCGCAATCGCCGGCCTGCTGAGCCCCGACCGGGGCCGCGTCGCGCTCGGCGGCGAGACCTGGCTCGACACCGAGCGCGGCATCGACGTGCCGGCCGAGCGGCGCGGCTGCGGCCTCCTCTTCCAGGACTACGCCCTCTTCCCGCGGATGAGCGCCTGGCGCAACGTCGCCTATGGCGCCGCCGGGGGGCGCCGCGCACGGCGCGGCGCGGCGCTGGCGATGCTCGAGCGCTTCGGCATCGCCCACCTCGCCGAGGCGCGGCCCGGCGCGCTCTCGGGCGGCGAGCGCCAGCGGGTCGCCCTGGCGCGAGCGCTGGCGGCGCGGCCGCGGGCGCTGCTGCTCGACGAGCCGCTCGCGGCGCTGGACACCGCCACCCGGCGTGCCGCGCTGGGCGAGCTGCACCGGCTGCTGGCCGAGCTCGATGCGCCGGTCGTCCTCGTCACCCACTCCTTCGACGAGGCGGCGTTGCTCGGTGGCGAGCTCGCTGTGATCGACCGCGGCGCGATCGTCCAGCGCGGCGACGCGGCCGAGATCTCGGCCCGCCCCGTCTCGCCCTTCGTCGCCGACTTCGCCGGCGCCGTCGTCCTGCGCGGCGAGGCCGAGCCGGCGCCGCCCGGCGAGCCGACCACGGTGCGCCTGCGGGGCGGCGGCCGGGCGCGCAGCGTCGACGCCGCCGCGGGCCCGGTGGCGGTCTGCGTCTTCCCCTGGGACGTCTCGATCGAGCCGGCCGGGGCCCCGCCGCCGTTCGACTCGATGCTCAACCGGGTCGGTGGCAGGGTCATCTCGGTGACCACGGTCGGCAACCGGGCCCGGGTCGGGATCGCGGTCCCGCAGACGCTCAGCGCCGAGATCACGGCGGAGTCGGCGCGGCGGCTCGGCCTGCGGCCCGGCCTGGCGGTGACCGCCGCCTGGAAGGCGTCCGCGACGCGGCTGGTCGGCGAGGGCCCGGGCCGCTCGAACCGCGATGCCGCCCCAGCTAGCATCGGGCCATGACCCTCAGCGTCCGCCTCTTCGCGATGCTGCGCGAGTCCGCCGGCAGCGACTCGGTCGAGATCGAGCTGCCGGACCGCTCGACGGCGGCCGACGCGCTGCGCGCCCTCGCGCGGCAGCCCGGGCTGGCCGAGCCGCTCGCGCGCCTGCCGCTGCGCCTCGCCGTCAACCGCGCCTACGCGGACGCCGACACGGCGCTGCGCCCCGGGGACGAGCTGGCCCTGATCCCGCCGGTCAGCGGCGGCGGGCCGGCGGTCCACGCCGCGGTGCGCGCCGAGCCGCTCGACGGCGGCGGGATCTGCCGCCGGGTCGCCGATCCGGGCGCCGGCGCGGTGGTCAGCTTCCAGGGGGTGACTCGCGAGGTGCCGCGGCTTGAGTACGAGGCCTACCGCGAGATGGCCGAGGCGCAGATCGGCGCGGTCCTGCGCGAGTGCGTCGAGCGGCACGGGCTGCTGGCGGCCGCGGCCGAGCACCGGGTCGGCGAGGTGCCGCTCGGCGAGCCGGCCGTGATCGTCGCCGTCTCCGCCGCGCACCGCGGCGAAGCGTTCGCCGGGGCGCGCGAGGCAATCGACCGGATCAAGGCCGAGGCGCCGATCTGGAAGCGCGAGGTCGACGGCGCGGGCGCGAGGCGCTGGGTCGAGGGCGCGGCGCCGCTCGCCGGAGGCGGGGAGTGAGCGAGCTCAGCCACATCGGCGAGGACGGCCGCGCGCGGATGGTCGACGTCGGCGCCAAGCAGCCGGGCGAGCGGCGGGCGAGGGCGAGGGCGAGGCTGCGGATGTCGCCCGAGACGGCGCGCGCGGTCGAGCGCGGCGAGGGGCCGAAGGGCGAGGTGCTGGGCGTCGCCCGGCTGGCCGGCATCCAGGCCGCCAAGCAGACCGGGACGACGATCCCGCTCGCCCACCCGCTGCCGCTCACCTTCGTCGACGTCGAGGGCGCCGTCGACGCCACCGCCGGCCTGGTCGAGCTGACCGCGGAGGCGCGCACGGTCGCCCGCACCGGCGTCGAGATGGAGGCGATGTGCGCCTGCGCGGTGGCGGCGCTGACCGTCTACGACATGGTCAAGGGGGTCGAGCGGGGGGTCGCGATCGAGCAGATCGTGCTGCTCGAGAAGACGGGCGGGCGCTCGGACTGGCGCCTCGCGGAGGGGGAGGAAGGATGAGCGAGCGCCCGCGCGCGGCGCTGCTGACCGTGAGCAGCTCGCGGGCCGGCGGCGGGCGCGAGGACGAGAGCGGCGCCCGCATGGCGACGCTCGCGGAGCGGCTCGGCGCGACGGTCGCGGGCGCCGAGGCGATCGCCGACGACCGCGCCGCGATCGAGTCGCGCCTGCGCCACTGGGCCGACGAGGCGCGGGTCGACCTGATCCTGACCAGCGGCGGGACCGGCTTCTCGCCCGACGACGTGACGCCGGAGGCCACCCGGGCGGCAATCGAGCGCGAGGCGCCTGGCCTGGCCGAGGCGATGCGCGTGGCCTCGCGCGAGCACACCCCGCACTGGATGCTCTCGCGCGGCGTCGCCGGCATTCGCGGCGGCACCCTGATCGTCAACCTGCCGGGCAATCCCGACGCGGTCGAGCAGGCCGGCGGCGCGATCCTCGCGGCGCTCCCGCACGCGCTCGACCTGCTCGCCGGCCGCCGCCACTTCCACTCGCCACCCGAGCGCTCCTGAGATGAAGCCGCCGCCGCCCGTCGAGGAGATCGCCGCCGAGCCGCTGCGCGACGGGCACGGGCGGCGGATCTCCGACCTGCGGGTCTCGGTGACCGACCGCTGCAACTTCCGCTGCCAGTACTGCATGCCCGCCGCGGGGCTGCCCTGGCTCGAGCGCGAGCAGATCCTCTCCTTCGAGGAGGTCGAGCGGCTGGTGCGCCTGTTCGTCGCGCTCGGCGTCGAAGACGTGCGCCTGACCGGCGGCGAGCCCCTGGTGCGGCGGGAATTCCCGAGCCTGGTGGCGATGCTGGCGGCGATCGAGGGGCTGCGCGACCTCTCGCTGACGACCAACGGCCACCTGCTCGAGCGCGACGCCGCCGCGCTGGCCGCGGCCGGGGTGCGGCGCGTCAACGTCTCGATCGACTCGCTACAGCGCGACCGCTTCTTCCAGATCACGCGCCGCGACGCGCTGCCGCGGGTGCTGCGCGGGCTGCGCGCGATCGCCGCCTTTCCGCAGGTGCGGCCGATCAAGGTCAACGCGATCGCGATGCGCGACTTCAGCGAGGAGGAGGCGCTGCGCTTCGCCGAGTTCGCGCGCGGCGGCGAGTTCCAGGTGCGCTTCATCGAGTTCATGCCGCTCGACGCCGACCGGGCCTGGAGTCCCGGCGCGGTGCTCAGCGGCGAGGAGCTGCGGGCGACGATCGACGCGGTTCACCCGCTCGAGGAGGTGCCGCGCGAGCCCTCGGCAACCGCGCGCGTCTTCCGCTTCCGCGACGGCGCCGGCGAGATCGGCTTCGTCAACCCGGTCTCCGAGCCGTTCTGCGCGGACTGCAACCGGATCCGGCTGACCGCCGACGGCAGGCTGCGCACCTGCCTGTTCTCGCTGCACGAGACGGACCTGCGCGGCCCGCTGCGCGCCGGGGCGGGCGATGGCGAGCTGGCCGAGCTCGTGCGCGACGCGGTCTGGCGCAAGGAGCTGAAGCACCGCGTCAACGAGCCCGGCTTCCGTCAGCCGGCGCGCACGATGAGCGCGATCGGCGGCTGAGCCGCGTGTCCCCGGCGCGGGCGGAGCGGCCGATCGAGCTCGAGGCGGCGCGGGAGCTCGTGCTCGAGCGGGCACGGGAGCGGCGGGCGGGGGCCGAGACGGTGCCGCTGGACGACGCGCTCGGCAGGGTGCTCGCCGCCGACGCCGTCGCGGCGCTGCCGGTCCCCGGCTTCGACAACTCGGCGATGGACGGCTTCGCGCTGCGCGCCGCCGACACGGCGGGCGCGGCGGCCGGGGACGCGGTCGAGCTGGAGGTGGTCGGCGAGTCGCGGGCCGGCCGTCCCTGCGAGCGCGGGCTGGGACCGGGCGAGGCGATCGCGATCTCGACCGGCGCGATGCTGCCCGACGGCGCCGACGCGGTTGCGCCGATCGAGGAGGTGGAGCGACGTGGAGGGTGGGTGGCGCCGGCCGGCGCGGTGGCGCCCGGCGCCAACCTGAGGCGCGCCGGCGACGACATCGTGGCCGGCGAGGTCGTGTTGCGCGAGGGCGCGGAGCTCGGGGCGGCGGAGCTCGGCGTGCTCGCCTCGATCGGGGAGGCGCGGGTTGCCTGCAGGCGGCGGCCGCGCGTCGCCGTCGTCGTCAGCGGCGACGAGCTGGTCCCGCCCGGGGGGTCGCTCGGCCGTGGGCAGATCCACGATGCCAACGCCCATACGCTTCCCGCCTTGGCGCGGCGCTGGGGGGCCGAGCCGCGCGGGCCGGTGGCAGTGGGAGACGAGCGCGGCGCCACGGTCGAGGCGCTGCGCGACGCCCTCGACGCCGACCTCGTGCTGGTCAGCGGCGGTGTCTCGGTCGGCGCCCACGACCACGTCAAGGCCGCGCTGGACGAGCTCGGCGTCGAGCAGGTCTTCTGGCGCATCGCCCTGCGACCGGGCAAGCCGACCTGGTTCGGCGTCCACGGCGACGGCGCGCTGGTCCTCGGCCTGCCGGGCAACCCGGTCTCGGCGATGGTCTGCGCCACCCTGCTCGGCCGACCCGCGGTCCGCGCCATGCTCGGCACGGACCCGGGCGCCCGCCGCACCACCGCCGTGCTCGACGCCGGCTACGAGAAGCGCCCCGGCCGCGCCCACGCGGTCCGCTGCACGCTCGAGCTCGGCGAGGACGGCTGGCACGCGACCCCCACCGGCGAGCAGGCTTCCCACGTCCTCACCTCGATGCTCGGCGCCGACGCCCTCGCCCTGATCCCGACCGACGCCGGCCCGCTCCCGCCCGGCGCCCGGGTCGAGGTCGAGCTGCTCGCGTAGCCGAAACGCGAGCGGCGTCGATGGCGACCTCGGCAACGGCGAGCTGCGCGTCCGGACCCCAACCAAGCCTGCGCTCCTCTCTCTGCCGCCAAGACGTGTTGTCTGCAACCATATCCACATGGAGCAAGCTGGCACGGGTAAAGCTCAGCGGCGATGTGAGCGGCGACTACGTCGTCATACAGGAGCGCGCCGGCGGGGTGCTGCAAGTCGCTCCCGAGCAGCCAAAGGGCCTGCCGAAGGTGGTGGCCCTGGAGAAGACGTGCTTCGCCTGTCCGGCCCAGTGGGAAGGGACCCTCGAAGACGGGCGGACGATCTATGCCCGCTACCGCGGCGGCGCGTTGAGCGTCGGCATCGGCGATGACCTCGATGAGGCGATCGAGAACGGGTGGACCGACCAGGCCCTCTACGCGGACTACGTCGGCGACGGGCTCGACGGCTTCATGGATGTCGAGGAACTGAAAACCCATCTATACGGGCTACTGGAGTTCCCGCCCGATCTCGTCATCGAGAACGAACGCGAGCCAGAGTGGGACCTCGAGGCGCTGGAGAAGCTACTCGCGACGAAGAGAGACGACGACCCGCCGTCGAGCTAGCCACGGCCGGCAACCTTGTAGACGTCGGCTCGAATGCGCCGGCGGCGACGAAGCGCACGCTGAAGATGGACCAGGTACCGCTGTGGGTCTTGGCGTAGAGATCATGCTCAGAGAGAGAGAGAGAGAGAGAGAGAGAGAGAGCGGCGCGAGCAGCGCGGGCTCATCTTGCCGCCTGCCGGCGAGTGCCGTAGCCCTCGAGCGAGTCCCCGTAGAGGATCAACTTGTCGTAGCGCTCGTCGCCGCCCTCCGCGATCGCCAGCAGGTTGACATCAGACCGACGATCGGGGTCCGTCACAGTCGGGTCAGCCTCAGCGCGGGCGCGCGAGCCGTAGAGCCAGACGGCCAGCAAATCGTCGCCCACCTCCTCGCGGAGGCGCCCCAGAAGGCTCTCGATGATGATGAGACGCTCGCGGTCATTGAGCGCGGCGGAGGCAAGCGTGTCGTCGAGCTGCGTAGCCATCGCTTGGAGGATGGGCATGTCCCCCCAATGCGCCCGACGAGAATCGAACTCGCGACCTTCGGCTTGAAAGGCTGAGGGGCGTTGGCTTGAGGAGCGGGATCGCGGCGGTTATGCGACCGAAATGCGACCCGTCCTGTGCGGTCGTTTCGACCGAAGGTCAAGCGTCGGGATCGTTCGAATGGGCCAGGCGTTCGAGGCTGGCGGCGAATTCGCGTAGGTCATCGAGATGGGCCAGCGAGGCGAACACGGCGCGGTCATCGATCTCCATGTAGAGGTGCACGATCAGGTTGCGCTGCTTCGCCGCGTCGGAGAGACGCTGCGCGAGATCGCTCGGAATGGCTTCCTTTTCCCCAAGAACCTTGAAGACGTCGGCGTAGTCGGATGGGGGTCGCGCTGATTGCTCGGTGACGAGTTGGGTGCCGAGGTCGATGCAGATCTGGACCGCGACCTGCAACCAGCGCTCGGTTGCCGCGCGCTGCTGCTCATCGGCGAGATAGGCGTCCTCGCCGGCCTGACGTACCTCGTCGAGGCGCTCGATCAGCTCCTCAAGTCTCTGTATCCGGGCTTCGACCCGGCTAGCGTTGACCAAAGCGACCTTCCTGTATCCGCCGCCGCACGCCGCGTCCCAGCTCGGCTCGAAGTGGCGCGGTGTCGAGGTAATCCAAGATCGCCCGCGTCTCCAGTCGCACACGTTCGTCGCGGTCCCGCTCGACCAGGCGCTTGCCGTCGCGGATGGCACGATGCCGCATAAGCGGCGGGGCTCGGTTGAGCATGACTATGTCGATCTCATCGGTGCCCAAGGCCCGCCCCGCGTCCCGGGCAAGGCTTAGCTGGAGGTCGAGGCGCCCACGAGAATCGAGGGCGGGGTCATGCCAAATGGCGATATCCACGTCCGATAGCGGACCCGCCGTCCCGCGGGCTTGCGACCCGATCAACATCGCTGCAACCACGCCATCGTGGTCGAGCACATGACTGAGCCGCTCCAGGGCCGCCTCATCGATTGGCGGAACCCGTGATTTCTCGTCTATGACGACCATTCCTCACATCGTCCCCGATTAGCCGGACCGAGTCCAGCACGAGAGCTGGATTGCGACACCGGTAGCGGGGTGAGACAGTGAGCACGTGCGCAGACTTTTCCGCCGAGCCCTTCTTCTGTTTGGAATCTATGTCGCCGTCATGGTGGCGGCCATCGTCGCGGGCTTGCTGGGAGCGGCGCTAGTAGTGCTCCGTTAGCTCTTGCAGGAACTTCGTCCTGGGCGGGCGAATGCCTCTTCGATGGCATCTACGAGGGAGGCGAGAATGGGAACTGTGTCGGGGCTCAGCGCCGCAAACTTGGTGGTAGACGCCCGACGCTGAACCCGCATTTTGAAAAGACGAGGGGCGGTCGCATGGGGAGCTGGCTAGAACTGATTATGTGACCAGAGTGCGACTTGTCCTGTGCGGTCGTTTCGACCGAGGGTCAGGGTCAGGCGGCAACTCGCCCGCTCGGCAGTCGCTTCGCCCCGCTGACCTCACGAGCACGGACGACCGCCTCACGTAGATCCCCAACGCTCGGGCGCTCGCGGATCGAGCGGCGAAGCGAGCGGGCAAGATCGACGTACCCGAGCTGCTCCAACTGCCCGGGCAGCTCATCGCGCGCAAGCGGAAAGACATCGTGAGAAAGCAGCAGCCAGCGCGCCGTAAGAGAGAGCACCCCACGCACCTGCTCCAGAGCAGCGTCGTAGTCGCCGCTCGCGGCCATCTTCTCGGTGAAGTCGAGTGCGCCCCGGGCCTGGCGGAACTTGCGCTCGGGATCGGGCCACGCATCGTGCTCCGCGACGTACCTCGCCGCCTCGCGCATCACGCCGGAGTCAAACAGCACACAGCCGTACCAGACGGACCAGTGGGCGAAGTCGTCCCCGTCTCTCAGCTTCGCCCAGAAGCGATCCAGCTCGTCGGCGTAGAGGTCGATGTCCGCCGGCAGGTCGGCCACCGGCAGGGACGCGATCCCGACGACGTGGTAGTCGAGGTCGCTGACCGAAGTGCGACGGCCCCGAGCCGTCGAACCGGAGAGAACAATCGCAGCAGCGCCGGCAGATCGCGCCCGCTCCTGCACCGTCTCAGTGAGCGCCGCAAGCTCGGGCGACTGATGCCGGGCGGCGCGCTCGCGATCAAATCGCAAGCGCTCCGACCAGGCTTCCGCGTCTGCGGGATGAAGTCGCGCGAGCGCCCCTCGCTCCGGCGCCAACCCGCTCCAAGTCGTAGTCATCGTCGTCATTTCGCCTCAGCCTCCGCAACCTCCACTTTGGGCTTGGACGACATCTCGCCGCCATGTTACGCCCGGCATCAGCTCCGGCCGCCGAGGAGGTCAAGCGATGGCGACGCGGACAATTCGTATCATACGGATATGGGCTACGAGCGAATCAAGACCGAGCACTCCGGCGCCAAGAACGGCGGCGGCGGCTGGATGACCCGGACCGAGGCGAAGCAGACCGCCAAGCGCAAGCGCCGGCAGGCCGACAAGCATGCGGCCCGGGTGATGGCAAACGGCGAACCGATGCCCGACGTTGCGGCCGCCGTGCGGCGTTCGCGGGAATCCCACTGACGCCGGTACGATTGGGGCCATGACCACGCGGGAGAAAGCCCACGCACTCCTCGATGAGTTGTCTGATGCCGAGCTTGATGAGGTCGTGAAGCTGATCGAGGTGCGGCACGAGGAAGGCGAAGAGCCAGAGATGGCCGAGCTTCCCGAGGCGTGGCGGCGGCTCCCGTCAGGCGCGCCGGCCCCCAACTGGGTCGCCGCTGTCGATGAGGCACGGCGGGGCCGTTAGTGCTGGTTATTGACGCCAACGTCGCGGCAGCGGCGTGCGGCGGTGAGGACGGCTTCGACGCATTCGATGACGAGCTGGTCAGCGTGCCGCTGATGTGGTCCGAGGTCCGCGCAAGCCTGCATCTCAAACTCCACAAGGAAGAGATCAGCCGCGACGACGCCGAGATCATCCACCAGCGACTAAAGGACTGCCCGGTCAAGCGCAAGGACCCGCCTGAGCTTGGAGCCGAAACCTGGCGAATCGCCGAGGAATTCGGCTGGGGCCGAACCTACGACGCAGAGTACGTGGCCCTGGCGAAGCTACTCGACTGCCGCTTGGTCACCCTGGATACCCGCCTACGTCGAGGCGCAGATCGGTCCGGCATCGTCGTGACGCCCACCGAGCTATAACGTCCAATCTCGGCATCATTCACTCTGCCTTGCCGTCGACTTCCGAGCCCTCCTCGATCTCGATCATCTCGGTCTGGCTCAAGTGCGACCTCATCCGCGCTTTCTGCAAGCTACGGCGAACCTCCGCCATCTGTGCCGACCGACTTGCGCCGGCCGCTCTACCCCGCCCCAGATCCGGAGTCATGATCTCAACCAGTACGTTCTCAAGCCCCGACCGGGTCTCATCCGATAATTCGCCGTGATGGTATTCCATCATCGCCCAGGCTTTCACCGTCTCGCGTACCATCGGGTGGCCGCCATGCTTATCTATAAGTACGGAAAGGCGCTCAGGCCAGACAGGAAACTCCAGAGAAGCATACATCATAGTTCCAAACAATGCGTTTGCGGTGGAACCCATGAACTCGTCGTTATCCAGCAGTGAGGTTAACAGTCTTTCGTGGTGAACACTGCCCGCTTCCGCGTTAAGCGTCATCGACATCACCAGAACCACAAATAGCCGAACAATATGCTCAACTACACTTTTTCGCTGATCGGTATCTCCGCCAGCTGGCAGGAACGTTTCCAGTAGCTGATTGAACTGCTGAAACATGTCCTCTTCCAAGGCCATAAGGACGGTCATGACGCTCCAGCCCTCAATTACCTTCTGTAAGGACTCAGCTCTTAGGTCGATATCTTCGACTAACTCTGAACTCTGCAGCACCGCCGCGGCCAGTCCATATGCGTTAGCTAACTGTTTAAGCGCAGTCTCGCCCGCATGATCTGCGAATGGCCTGACGTCAACCTCTTCGCCCGGCTCATCAATTGCTTCGTCGTAAATTTCGTCCAGTTCCTCTTCGGTTGGTGGCTCGGGCTTCCGGTCAACAAGTTCCCTTGCATGCTCTAGGTCTCTAACCTCCGACCACCCGTACTCATCCGTAATTAGATCGAACTGACCTATGTCAACCCCCTCGGCAAAGGACTGGCGCGCGCGAAGTGCCTCATCGATTACCCGGCGCAAGGTAGCGGCGTCTCTTCGCGAAATCCCAGCCATATGCTTGATAATCGGGGCATAGCGCCCCATGTCGCTAAACACTGCTGCTTCAAACTCGGGATCCTCAGTCGCCTCTTTCGCCGCAAATAGATGAAGGAGTGCCGGATATCGAAAGCCCACGCCTGCGGAATCCTCGACCAAGACCCGACGCCGGATTAGGCTGTCTATGTGCTGGCCTGCTGAACCAGAATGGTAGGCAATCGACTCAAAGTAGTCGATAACGAGTTGCTCAACCCCTAAGCGCTCGATGCGACTAACGTCTCTTTCAACAATATGGCGCGCTATGCGCTGAAGAAGGTGCTCACGTCTCCGTTGATCCATGTTGAGCTTCTCTGGATCGACTCCCAATGGGTTATCGAGAAGAACATTGACGTAGGATTGCAGTAGCCCACTTTCATTGATCGCAGCCAGGGTGGGCTCGCGTACCAAGACTGAGATTAGGGCGGCTAGGTTTAGGGGATTTCGCGGAAGCCGTTGGCGCTGGACCAGGTGCAGAACCCTCTGAACCAGTTCCTTACCCTCAGGACCAACCATCCGCGCAACAAGGGCCCGCGTCTCCCGTCGGCCAAAGTGCCCCAAGAAAAGCGTCGCCGACGAGAGTTGCAGTTTCGACTCAGATAGGGCCCTTGAGACGGACTCGTGAATTGGTCCGTGACATCCGAATATGAAGATGGCGTCGGGATTCTCGTCTACGATTCGTATCAGACGGCCCAAGGCCTTCCTTTCCGCTGGATCTACGTCATCGACAGCAACGATCACTGGAGTGGTCTCGTCACCAGTCTGCTCCTTGGCGGCGTTGATCCTCCCTTGGATTTTTCCCAGACTAAAACGCGGATCGGTCTGCACGTAGGCTGGGAAGTGCGTTCCTCGTCGGACAAAGTGCTGCTCTAGTAACCACAGTAAGGTGGTCGTTACACCCGACGAGCGCTCCCCTGACACGATCACCGCGCGCTCTTGGTCGAGGGTTTCAAATGGATCGACTTCGTCGGGTCGATCCTCTTTCTCGACCGTTCTGTCGAACACCTCAGTATGTGGTACAGGCCAAAGTCGCGGCGGTACAACGAAATCACTGACAGCATGAGCGGTCGTATCGTCCACGTGGTCTGCGAGCACGCTTTGTTCTTGGGCCAGTACCGCAAGGGGCTCGATTGCCGTAGCCTGTGACACGTCGAGTACGGTCGGTGCATCATCGGCCGGGATTGGCCAAGCGAAGGTCGTTCTTCCATCGTCGCCAGCCGTTTCAACGTCTGGACCAAACCGGTCGCGCTTTGGATGCCAGCGCCTTAGATGAATCGTCGTCTCAGGTTTGGTGGCGTCGATGTCAATCACGGCATAGCCGTTGGGATAGCTGGCGGTGTCAAATGCACATGGCGCCGCACAATAGAGCGCGGCGCCCCGCGTGGTTAGCTCAAGCTTTGGATCTGCGTTGTGATCGTGCCCGGTGAGAACGATTGCTTGGTGGTGCTCTAGAGCGTTTCCGACTGGCTCCCCATCAAAGTCGGCGAGCCAGTCAAGTGGATGGTGAAACGTGACGATCTTGAGGTCAGCGGCGACATTCGCCTTGAGAAACTTCGTTACCGAATCAACCACAAGCAAGAGGCGTCCCTTGTCGGCTCCTCCACCCTGGGATCTCCAGGCGGTGTCGAAGGCAGCGACTGCAATGTCGAGGCCATTGCAGTCGAAGCGAACGGCATATCCATAAGGCGGCACGTGCTCAAAGTCGAGTCCGGTGGGCCAGGTGGCGGCCAGTTGATCCCAGGCTCGCAAACGAATTCGCGCTTCAGCAGCTTTCTCTGCGTCTGAAAGCCTTGCCTGCACGCTCTCCCTGTCTTTGAGGACTGCCTGAAGACCCATCTCATCGACATCGTCGATGAGATTCCGATCTACGTCATGGTTCCCCGGAGTGAGAATGATCGGAACCGAAGCGAACCGCTCGCGAAGAGGGTTCAGCAGAATTTCCCTACCTCTTTTCAGGGCATCCTCACTTCCGTCAGAGGCAAGATCGCCGGAGAAAAAGATCAAGTCAACTGGTTTTTCCTCGGCCCATCCGCCCAAGTCCTCGATCAGGCACTCGGCAACTCGCTGTTGTCCGAAATGATCCGTGCTCCCCACGGTCTGCGCGTGCAAGTCGGAGAGGTGAGCGATTCTCAGTTGTTGCGAGTTGGGCACGGGATGCGGGGGCGTCGGTTGGCAAGAAGCAAAGCCAAAGCCGCGATTCGGAAAGGATTGGCGCGTACCAATAGCAGAATGCCCAAGGTCGGTCGGCCGTGAGCTACCCGATCGTGCCTTTAATCTCCCGAAAGCTTCCGCCAAGGGAATGGGCGTACCGCGCAAGCATCGTCTCGACGCGGTGGCCGACGATCTCGGCCAGGTCGGCGTCGTTGATGCCGGCGGCGCGGAGGTGGGTGACGTAGGAGTGGCGGCACTCGTGGGGGCGGATGTCTAGCCCGGAGGCTTGCTGGGCCGGCCTCCAGATGTCGCGGTAGAAGTTGCGCTCGCGCCACATGCGGCCGGTGGGGGTCGTGAAGAGGAGATCGCTGTCGGGGTCGTTGGTCTGGATCTGGGCTTCGAGCATCCAGGCGAGGGTCGCGGGGACGGGGACCGTGCGGCCGGCGTCCTGCTCGCCGTGGTCGGTCTTGGTGCCTTCGAGGACGACTCCCTCGTGGGCGGTGCGGCGGACCTTCAGCGTCTCGCCGTCGAAGTCGTCCTTGCGCAGGGGCAGCACCTCTCCCAGCCTCATGCCGGTGTCGGTGAAGACACGGACCATCGCCTCGTAGTCCTCGGCTACCTTGGCGAAGGCGTGCATCTGCTCGAAGCTGAAGACGCGGATCGGCCTTCGCTTCTTCTTCGCCCTGGGGTCGCCGGCGCGGATGCGGACTGCCCTTGAAGGGGTTGAGGTCGCAGACTTCGTCGGTAATCGCGTCCTCGGCCATCGCCGAGAGGGCACGCAGGATGCCCACGGCGCCGGTGGTCGCTCGGCCTTCGTTCCTCAGCATGTGGTCGACCAGGGCGAGGGTGTGGCGGCGGCGCAGCTCGCGCAGTGGCCAGTCCTTCAAGGCGATGCCCTCGATCTCCACGTCGAGCACGCGGCCGATGCGGTGGTCGTTCGTCGCGTTGGTGCGCTCCGATCTCGGGTGGCGTTCGGTCCAGGTCTCGGCGTACTCGCCGAGGGTGTCGGGTCGATCCGCAAGGCCGTACGCCTCTTCAATCGCCCGCTGAGCATCGGCTTTGCGCTCGAAGGTGCCCTTGCCGCGGTTCCAGGCCGGCTTCGCGATGTGGTGCTTGCCGTCGCGTCCGGTGTAGCGGGCTACCCAGACCACCTTGCCGGAGGGGTTGCGGCGCTTGACGGGCGACTCGCGCCTCATGCCGCTTCGTCCCGACGCTCGGCGAGGAAGGCATCGACATCGGCTGGGTCGATCCGGCTCGACGCGCCGAGCTTGTAGCTGGGCAGTTCGCCGCGCCTGATCCAGTTGCGGATCGTGCGGTCGGAGACGGCGAGGTAGGCCGCGAGCGTGCGCTCGGTGAAGAAGGGCTCGACTTGGGCGGGGTTCTTCCCCATGACCCCTATGTCCACGAAAGCGGCGAAGTGCATCGCCAGCTTCGTTAAGGCATCCGTCGAAAGCACTCTGAAAGACCGAAGGTCAGACGCCTCCGGGCGGCCATACGCGCGGCCGTCCGCACGGCGCAGCCGTGCCACAATCGGCCGCCGGCCGCCCGGAGGAATTCGGCGGCGATCTACTTGCCGACCCTGCGGATCAAGAAGGTGCCGCTCAGGCACGAACCGGAGGGGTTCCTAATGTGTCGTGCTTTGAGGTTTGAGCTCTTGGGAGGGTCTGAACTGCTTGGTCGATGCGGTTGCGAATCCCTGAACGGCTACCTGGACCCTGCCCCACTTGGTTGCTCGGTTGAGCTTGGCTTGGATTTCTGTCTCATCTTGGCCTTGGGTTCTCTGGGATGGCTCTTTGGCTGGATGAGACAGATTTCGCCGCCTCACCCGCCCGGCCCGGCCGCCGCCTCGTCCCCGCCGTTGCCGCGCTCGTGGACGACGAACTCGCCCGGCCGGGCAAAGCCCGCGTCCCATCCGATCCCCTCGAACAGCGGGCAGGCGATCTTTACGCCGACCGCGCCCGCGAGTTTGAGCATCGTGTCGATCCGCGGGATGCGTTCGCCGCGCTCAAGCAGGCCGATCTCGGTCCTGTGCAGCGAGGCGCGGATGCCGGCCTCTTCCTGAGAGAGACCGGCATCCTTGCGGGCACGGGCGAGGTTCTTGCCGAAGCGGCGGGCGAGTTCGGACCCGCCCGCCATCAGAGGCCCCAGATCCGCGCGAAGTAAAGCGCGGCTCTGCTCGGGACCGCCATCCCTCCCTTGCAGTTCAGGAGCCCTGCACCGTCGAGCTGGCGGACGGCGCGCTCGACGGAGTCAAAGGCGCCGAAGTCCTCCGAACCGGCGTTCAGGGCTCGTGAGAGCTCGGGGATGGTCAGCTGGGTCGGGTGCTCATCGAGGACGAAGGCCAGGACCGCTATCTCGGTCTTGGCGTCTTCGTCGGCGGGAAGGGGAATGCGCTCGGCGCAATCCGTAGGGTTCTCGTCAGCCATGGGGAGCGTTGCCTCCTTGTGGTCAGGCGGCCCGTCGTGTTCACCGCACGGCGGGTCGCCGCTTGTTGTTGTGCAAGCAGCCTAGCATTGATCTACGGTTTATCGTAGAGAAGATACGGCGTGGCAGATAGCACGTTGGTCTGAGAGCGTGCGGTAATGGACCGATCCGGACGGCCGCAGCCCGCGCTCGGCAAGGCGATTCGCCAGCTGCGGGAAAAGCAGGGCGCTACGCAGGAAGCATTCGCTCCCCAGGCTGGCATCACCACCGGCACTCTCGGGCTGATCGAGCGGGGCGAAGCCAACCCAACCTGGGGCACCGTCCGGGGCATCGCCGACGCCCTCAACGTCTCGATGACCGAACTCGCCAAGCTCGCCGACAAGTTCCTCGTGGGCGAAAAATGAGACAGAAATGAGACACTCGCGCCGCGGAACGCCTTGGAATCGCCCGGAAGGCCACGGAACGCACTTCGAGAGGTCGGCCGCGCAATCGGCTCTGGCATGGGAAGAACCCGGCACTCCCCGGAATCTCCCCCAATGAGGTCTTCACCTTTGCGATCAGCCGCATGCTGATGCGGTTTCCCGCGAGCCCTATCGCGCCGGCCACACCTTAAGCGCGCGCTGAGCACACCACCGGAGCCTCAATCGCCGTCGCGGGCGGCTTCCAGGCGCTCGATCCCGATCGCCTCCAGGCGGGCGAGTAGCTCGCGCAGGCGACGGTCGTTTGCGATCCAGCCTCGGCACTCGGCCGCCTGATCGCGGCTCAGGTACTTGCCGACGGTCTTGTTCGCCACCTTGCGCGTCCACTGCCGGTAGGGGCCGTGGCGGCGCGGTGGATCTGCCCGGCAGGCGCAGCCCGGTCGCCCGCAGCTCGTCAGGCGCTCGACGATCGAGCCCGGCAGGACCTCGCCCGTGCGCGCAATCTGCGCCAGCTCCGTGGCGATCGCCCGCAGCTCTTCTCGCTGGGAGCGCTCGAGCCTCATGGGGGCAGTCTGGCAGTGGCGGCAGTCATTCCGTCCGCATCGTACAGTAGAGCTACTGGTCGATAGCAGGAGCCGGCCATGGCCCACTCTCCAGGCCCCACGCCTCCCCGCACCCAGGCCGCCCCCGCGGTGGCCCGGGCGATCTGCGCCCACGCCCCCGTCTCGCTCTCCCCCGCGGCGGCGGCCTTCGCCCGCTGCGCGGCGAGGCGGGCCGCGCCGCGCACGCGCGAGCGGGCCAAGGCGCTGCTCTACGCCGCCGGGCGGCTGGCCGCGTTCGGCGAGTCGCTGGGGATGGAGCTTCGGGCCGAGGCGCTCTTGACCGAGGCGACGATCGAGCGCTTCGCGCTCACCGGCTGCTCTCAGGTCTCCGCGGCGACGCGGCGCACCCTGCGCACCAACCTGCGGGCGCTGGCCCGCGCGCACGAGGTCCATCCCTCCCCGCCGGCGCCGCTGCCGCGCGAGCGCGCCAAGCGCCCTTACGGGGAAGCCGAGATCGAGGGCTACCTGCGGGCGGCCGCCGCACAACCCACAGAAGCGAGGCGCATGCGCGCCACGGCGTCGATCTGCCTGGGGGCGGGGGCGGGGATCGTCGGGGCCGAGCTGCGCCACCTGCGCGGCGCCGACGTGAGGCGGCGCTCGGGCGCGCTGGTGGTGGAGGTCTCGGGACGGCGGGCGCGGGCGGTGCCGGTGCTCGCCCGCTTTCAGGGCCCCTTGGAGGAGGCCGCCCGCTTCGCCGGGCGGGGATACCTGCTCGGAGGGCGCGAGCCCGGCCGGCGCAACCTCAGCGCCGTGCTGGGCGCGGCGCTCTCGGCCGATTCCTCGCTGCCGCGCCTGGAGCCCGGGCGCCTGCGCTCGACCTGGCTTTGCGAGTGCGCGCAGCTGGTCGGGCTGCGGGCCTTCATGGACGCGGCCGGGCTGCGCTGCTCGCAGCGGCTCGGCGATCTGGCGGCGGAGCTGCCCGAAGTGCAGGAGGCCGAGGCGGTGGCGCTGCTCGGAGCAGGCCGTGGAGGCTGAGGCGAAGCTCCGGCGCCTCGAGGCGATCGTCGAGCGCGCGGGCATCGCCGCGCGAATCGAGGCAATGCTGCCGGTTGGCGTTCGCCCGCGCCAGCTTTCGGCGCGCACGCTGCTGGTCGGCATGCTCCTGGCCGCCGTTGACGGGCGCCCCGGGCACCTGAGCCGGGTGCATGAAGCGCTGCTTTCGCTGCCCGAGGCCGACAAGCTCAGGCTCGGCGTGATCGCCGAGTGGAAGGACGGCTCCCACGAGCTCACCTACCGCCAGGTGGAGCGCACCTTCTCCCTGGTGGCCCGGGCGCTGGCCAAGGCCGAGCCCGACGGGGAGCCCGCCGAGGCGCTCGCGGAGATCCTCGACGCCCTGCTGGAGGCGAGCGTCGGGGTCTGCGGGGAGCTCGAGACGAGCTCCTATGCAGTTGACTGGACCGACCTGGAGACGTTCTCGGCCCCACCGCCGAAGGGCGGCGGGAGCTGCGCCGATCCCGAGGCTTCCTGGGGGCACCGGCGCGGCAACTCCCCCGGCGAGGCAGACGAGGCCTTCTTCGGCTACTACCTGCAGGTCGTCACGGCGGTCGAGGCCGAGCGCGGCCCCGCGGTCCCCGAGCTGGTGCGCCGCATCCAGATCGGCGCCTGCGAGGTCGATCCCCCGGCCGCGCTCGTGGGAGTGCTGGAGCGGATGGTTGAGAGCGGCATCGAGCTCGGCGACCTCCTCGCCGACTCCGGCTACGCCCACCGGGTCGCGGAGAGGTGGGCGCTGCCGCTGCGGCGCCTCGGCGCCCGGCTCGTCCAGGACCTGCACCCCCACGACCGCGGGCCGAAGGGCACCCACATGGGGGCGATCCTCGCCAACGGAGCGCTCTACTGCCCGGCGACCCCGGGTGCGCTCTTGGAGCTGGGGCCGCTTCACCGCGGCGCCACCGAGGCCGAGACCGCCGCCCACGACACCAAGGCGGCTGAGCTGCGCAGCCACCGGCTGGGGCCGATCGCCGGCTATGACGAAGACGGCTACCACCGCGTCGGCTGCCCGGCCGCTCGCGGCAAGCTGCGCTGTCCTTTGCGAGCTGAGTCGATGGCGCTCGACCACGCTCGCCCCGAGGTGGCGAGACCGCCCGAGCACCCGCCGCGCTGCTGCTCCCAGCGCACGATCACGGTGCCCCCGTCGGTCAACGCCAAGACCGCGCAAAAGCACGACTACCCCTCGCCCGAGCACCGCCGCTCCTACGCTCGGCGCTCGGCCGCCGAGCGCGCCTACGCGACGGTCAAGGACCCGGCCTCCAACGACCTCTCCCGCGGCTGGTGCCGGCTGACGGGTCTGGCGCCGATCGCGCTGTTTGCCGCCTCGGTCTTCGCCGCCCGCAACCTGCGGATCGCCGACGCCTTCGCGGCGCGGAAGGCAGATGAGGAGCGACGGGCCGCCGAGGGCCTGCCGCCCAGGCGGCGCAGGCGCCGGCGAAAGAGCGCAGGGGATCCGATCGGCGCGGCGAACGCGCCGCCCTGACCCTTCGCTTCGCCGAAACGTCAGCGACAGCTCAGTGCGTGGGGAGAGCCGATGGCCACCTGTGGGGAGAAACGGTGGCCGCCGGCGGGGAAGTCCGATGGCCGCCCCCGGGGAGAACCGATGGCCGTTGACACCACCGCCAAGCGCGGCCCGTCCAGTTGAAACGTGAACATGGGTGGAGGTCAAAGGTGAAGACCTCCCAATGCGCGCGACGAGAATCGAACTCGCGACCTCCGGCTTGAAAGACCGACGCTTGCGATCAGCGAAAGGCGCTTGGCAATGCGGAATCCCGCTGCTCGGTCAGCGGGATGTAGCAGAGATGTAGCAACCGTCTTCAGACATCTCCTCAACTCGTCTTTAGCCAACTCGAAGCAACTCGGCTGCCCAATGGCAACGCGAACACTCGGGCGATTGGTAGATGAGCTGTCTGAGCTCAGCGCAGAGCAGAGTTCAGTCCCGCGACATCCGTTCCCGCCTCCCGCCAAGAGTAGTAGCCGCGTGGCGAACGCATATGCCCGACGATCTTCCCGTCCGCACCGTCGGTGAACTTGGCCGCACACTGAAACCGGGTGCCCGAATTAGCTGAGACCGTTCTTGGGCACGAGACGTCCTTCAGTCCCCAATCAAGCCCTCGACGCCGCAGGTACCGATAGTCGGCGCGCAGGCCCCGAACGAGCGCCCGCTGCCGAAACGCGAACAGGTTGATACTCCGCCTGAGCTTGCCTCCACGGTTGACCCTGACGCGAACGCGGGCGACAGCGCCACCGCGAGATTCCACTCTGCAGCGGTACCGGGCACCGACATGAAGGGAGCTGTCTCGCGGGCAGTCGGCCGTGACCCGTCCGCCCCGCAGCAAGGGTCGGGACCAATGGGCGACCGCCTTCTCCGCGCGGATTTGACCGGGATAAGAGCCAGCGTTGAGAAAGGGTGCGCCAATCACAACGAGGCAGGCGAGGAGCAGCGTAGAGACGAGTATCCGCTTCAATGGCCAACGCCTACGCGGCGTGCTGCGCGCACGCACTGCCGGCGCGGGGCGAGGGGTAGTCTTCGGCGTCCGCGCCCGCGGTGGAGACGGTCTCTGCGCCCGCGGTCGAGTTGGCGGCGACGGGACAAGCCGGTTAAGGCCTCGCTGCGCGCGGCTGCTCCCAAGCACCTCGTCTAGGGCCTCGACCCACTCTCCCGGCGAAGGCCTCGGGTCGGGGTCCATCACGTCCTCAAAGGTGCGCACGAGCAGGCTGCGGAACGGGCGCGGAATCTCCGGCGGCAGGACCACGCCGTCCGGGCCGTGCTCTGGCGTTCCCATGCTCAGGGTCGTCACTCGCCAAACCGCCAGCGCCAGAGCGAACCAGTCGCTGAGCATGTCCTGGCTGGCAATCACGTCCTCCTCCTTGCGGGGATCAGCCCAACCTTCAGTGCTGCCGTCGTTTCCTTCGACGGAGTCACTGTGCATCCCGTCGCAGTCGATCAGGAAGATCGAGGGCCGAGGTGCCGGCTTCCAAAGAACGTTTTGGGCGGCAACGTCGCCGTGGACGAGGTCGGCATGCTCAAGCAGCGCCAGCACCCCGGCCAGCTGTCGCATCAACCGCAGGCGGATCTCCACTGGCACACCCTCCTCTGGAGTGCGCAGGTAGGTGAGGTGACGCGGCATCAGCCTCTTTCCGATCTGCGCGTTGTAGAACTCGTCGCCCGCGTAGGGAGTGATTACTCCCAGGATTTCGTCTTCCTCGATCACAGCATCCCGTGGCCAGGCAATCCGCCCGCGCGACGAAGAGAGTTCCGCTCCTCCGAACTCGGCTCCGGCGCTCACCAGCTCTTCAATCCGTCGGATTTCCTTGGCTCCCGCCAGCGGCTCGCCAAACTCCTTGTAAAGGACGTCCTTGCGGCCGATCACCCGGTAGATCCGGGCATTGCCTGGAACCTTGAGCGGATCGCCATCCAGCCTGTAGGAACGGAGTTGGCCGTTGACGACCGAGGTCGCGACGGTCACCAGGTGAGAGGCCGGGCGAGGATCATAGTGAGGTCGTCACTGGTGCCCTGGCGGCGGTAGGAGAGGACATGCGCGAACTCGATTGGGGTAACGGCATCACCGAGCCGCTCCCAGAGCCAGTCCCTGAGTACGGGCGAGGCGTGAAGGTCGTCGGCGAGGCCGTCCGTGGCCAGCAGCAGCACGGCGTCGGGGGGCAGCGTGGCCTGATCCACCCCGACGCGGCCGGACGTTCCCGGCAGGAACTCATGGTACTGCGCCGGCGATCCCCCTTCCGGCGGTCCCGCGATCACGGCGGGCGGCAGTTGGGGCGTCAGCGCCAACGCACTGCTGTTTCCGACTCCAGCCACCGTCACCACGACTCTGCCATCGTTGTCGCGCTGCAAGTCGGCGATCAGAAGAGTGGTCGACAACTCTTCGGGCTCGATCCCGATCTGTGCGGCCGCGTCGAAGATGGCGTCTTCGCCCCGATCCACCGCTTGCCTTAGGCGTGCCGGAAGCCTGTCGGCTTCCCCTCTCTCCCTAGCCCCGACCGAGTCGCCTCCAGGTAGCTCCTGACCGCCGTGAAGACGGCGAGCTCCGCTCCGATCGCCGCCAGCGGGTGGGCGGTCACTCCGTCGGCGATGGCAAGCACTGCTCCCTTACCGACCGAGGCGAAGTAGTAGGCGTCTTGACGCTGACTACCGTCGTGCATGTGCTTGTGTCCGGTGACGCTGGCGGCGAGCACCTGGAAGCCACCAAGCTCGCCGCCGTCGGCCACGAAGCCGGGACGGGGCCATGCCGTGTCCGCCAAGCGTCGGCGCCAGTTGCTGGCAATCCGACCCATCGTCGGCGCTGGCGGCAGTTCCTGCTTGCGAGGCCGCGGTGAAGGGGCTGGGGGCGTAGCTGGCGAGAGCTCGGGGGTGGGCGAAGAGCCTGTCGTCCGGGTTGGCTCGAGTGCCGACGGCGGGCCTCCCGGTGGCGGCACCGATAACCGCCTCTCAGGGTGGTCCGCAACCGTGTCCGCTTCGCGATCTGCCGGCGGCCGGACGGCCGGTCTCGGGCCGACCAAGCGTTGCAAGAATTTGGGAAATAAGCGGCTCATGCGGGCTGGTATTCGAACACGTCGTCGTCACCGATGTCGTACTGGTCGAATTCGTAGATCCGTGCCACTAACCCATCACCGCTTTGGGCGATCTTGCGCGCCTTGCCCCCGGTGAAGCCAGTGATCGTTCCCTCCACTGAGTCGAGAATCGCTTCAAGCGCTTCCGTCGTCGGCCCTCTTTCCCAGTCGGCCAGACTCGGGTCGGAGGCCAGCGACTCGAGAGTTGGCCGATCAACGTCTCCACAGCCAAGCGTGACCAGCTTGGGGCGCAAGCGAAAGCTCTCCGCCAGCAACGTCGCCCTCTCCATCCGCCATACCTTCGGCTCCTCGACGTTTGGATTGCCATCGGTGATGAAGAAGACGATCGGCCGATGGCCCCGAGAGGCGAGCTTAGGCAGGTCATCGGCGATCATCGAGCGAAGATTCTTTAGCGGAGATGCGTAGCTGGTCCTCCCGTCGGCCTTGAATTCGGGCACGTCGAAACCAGGATCGAGCGGCAGGATCCGACGGTGGACCTTTGCCTTCGACGCAAACGACATCAATCCCACTGCGGCCCGCTCACGGGCCTCGGGAATCGCCGTCAGCGTTGCCACCATCTCCGGAAGGTGGCGATTGATTAGGTCCATACCTCCGTTTTCCTTCATCGAGGCCGACGTGTTGACGACGATCACGAACGGGGCAATCGGGAACTCTTCTCTATAGCTGCTCATCTCACCTCACGGGTTGCGGGTTCAGCCTGACATTTTTGACACGAAGCTGCGCAACCAGCGGAACAAGTGCGTCCTCATCGCAGACGCAGTCGATGCGCGGCGGTGCATCGATTTCCAGCAAGTCGTCGATCCGGCGCGCAGCTAGGCGTGTGAGGTCCTCCGGAAGCACATCTTCGGCGAAAAGCACCGAAAAGTAGGTGCGAACAAGGTCGGGCACAGCCAGACCACGCGGCAGCAGCACCAGCCGTACCCTGTCCACCTTCAGCTCCCGCGCGAGCTCACTTGCCAGCTCACTGACGGAAGGGCCGAGTCCGTCAGGATCAGCCACGGTCAGCATGCCGGTGATCAGCATTTGGTTCCCTCGCGCTCGCGCAAGCGAACTGGAATAGACCTGGCTCTGAATCTTGAGTCGCTTCAGGGCCCGGTCAACGACGGCCGGGTGGTCGCTCGCCTCCGCTGCCAGCGTGCCCCCAGGGGCCGTGTCAAGCCTCGTTTCAGACAGCTCTCCCCAAGGCTGTGGCGCCACCCACCCCACCCCCCCAGCGAGCAACGCCTGCTCCGCCTCCTCGTAGAACGCCATCACCGACTGCTGGCGTTCGTGTGGCCAGAAAGAACCCCCCTTGGCAATGACGGAAACTACCGGACCCTCGATCCCGCTCCTCCCCAACATCCTGTTGAGGCACATGGCGAGCGAGTAGACATCCGCTCGGCGATCAGCCTCTTCGCCCCTCTGACACTCTGGAGACATGTAACCGCGCGTGCCAACGCCCTTTCCCCAGGGGGTGTGGTGAGTGGCGAATTCCTTACCCCAGGCGACACCGAAGTCGGTGACCATGATTCGCATCTCTTTACCCTGCCGCTCAACCAAGAGGTTTGCCGGCTTGACGTCGCGGTGGACGACCTGCTCGTCATGCGCGGCCTGCAGACCCTCGGCGGCCTGCTTAAGCACGGAAAGGAGGGTCTCGATCTCCATCCCTCCGGCGATGAAGTTGAGGAGGTCGCCGTCGCGAGCGAACTCGGTGACGATATAGGGGATCCCTCGGTCTTCGTCATAATCAACGATCCTCACCACGTTCGGGTGGTCGAGGCGCTGCAGGATTCGCGCCTCGCGGTCGAACCGGGCGCGGGCCACGGGGTCTTTCGCTAGCCCGGCCTTGATCACCTTCAGGGCATAGACGCCGCCGTGATCCACGTGACGGGCGCGGAACACGGTTCCCATGCCTCCCGCACCGGGAAGCTTCTGCTCCAGTAGGTAGCGGCCAAGTCGTTGCCCCGCTTCAACCTCCATGCTATTTCCCCCGCGCGGGCTGTGCCTCGGTCTTTTCTGAGACCAGTTCAAGCCGTACGTGGCGGCCAAGGCGAACGACGTCGCCCGGCCCGATTCGCACTGGGGCGTCAGGCCGGATTCGTCCAATCTTCCCGATTTCAATCCCGTTGAGCGATCGCAGATCGGTGATCGTCACGTTGGATTCCTCGTCAACCTCGATCGCCGCATGGTCGCGAGACACACCCTGATGGTTGATCGGTACGCCGGAGCTGGGGGACCGTCCAATCGTCACTCGGCCGGAGATGGGAACCTCGACGGGCTCCAGCCCCTCGGTGGTGATCCGTAGTCGCGGCGCGGTGGCATCCGGTTCCGCCTCCTCGGTGCGGAGCATCGCCGTCAGAGCGGAGGTCCCTTCCAGCCAAGCGGGGGCGATGTTGACGATGCCGGGGTTGAGCTGCGCCGCCGCCTCTAGCTTGACCTGCGGACGCGCCGCCAGCACGTAGACGACTTCGCCACCGGCGCTCTTCTTGTCGAGCTGCGAAATCTGCTCCGCAAGCTCCTGCGTGACGTCCTCTCGGGCGGCCCCCAATCGCTCCAGATCCTCAGGATTGAGGAAGACGGTAACGTCGCTCGGCAGGTAGGCGTAGCCGATCGACACCAGAGACCGCTCCTTGATGAGGGCTAGTGCCTGCCGCTGGATGTCGCGGGGTTGGAAACGACCGACGGCTGCCCGCAGAGTTCCCTCGCGGCGCCGCGCCAAGCTGGCGCCCCATCGCCTCAGCTCCGGCTCTCGGAAAATGACAACCACCGCCAGCACCAAGATGATCCCTATAAGGACGACCAGAGTCACAAGCGCCTCAATAAACGCAGCATCTCCCGCACAAGGGACGCAACATTAGCTGAAGCTGATCGTATGGTCGTTTAGTGGTCTATTACTAAAAACGTTAGTGTTTATCTCTGGACGTCCCGGTTGAATTGAGATCTCGCCCCTGGGACAGGGATGTGCACAAGGCCGCAGAAGCTCGGCTTCCACTCGGTCAGGACTCCAGCAGTCATCTCTCATCCGGGCACAACTACTGTGAGGCCCGGCACTCGTTCGAAGTCCTTGGCGTTTGCCGTCGCGACCTCCATGCCGTGACTCAGCGCCGTGGCCGCAATCCAGAGATCGTGGGCGCCGATCATGTTGCCGCCCTTCTCGAGCTCCGCCCAGACCGCGGCGTGCGCTCGAGCGATTGCAGTCGTGATCGGCAAGGGCTCCATCGCAGAGATCACATGCTCGACGAACGCAGAACGGCGCGCCCGGACTGAGCCCTCCTCAGCTCTGTGAACCCCATGCAGGAGCTCGCTAGCCGTGATTGCGCTGACCCCCCGCTCCTGGTCGCCGACCACATCGTCGAGGGCCTGACCCCGTCGCTCGGCGTTGACCAGGACGGTGGTATCGATCAGGACGGCCATGCGCCGCTCGGCGGGCCGCCTATGGCGTCTCGCCCAGCTTCGACGTCACGCGCGAAGTCCTCATCGGGTGAAGGCGCGGACTCCATCAGCTCCCGCCACCTGGCCGCCGAAACCAGATGCCTCGTGTTCGGGGGGCGCATCTGCACAACTGGCACCCCATTACGCACGACCTCGATCTCCTCGCCGGCCCCGATCCGGTTGACAACGGCAGAGAATTCCCGGGCCACCTCGGTTGCGCTCAAACGGATCATGTTGAGGATATTATCAGATAAATCTGATACCGAGCTCAACGCCTTAATTCCCGGCGCCGCATTTCCGACATCCCCTATCCGATCACCCCCCGGATCGCCTCATGGCTGCGCTCAAGAGCATGGGTGTAGACCGAAATCATCGTGTTGACCGTATGGCCCGCGACGCGGGCGAGGTCGGCATCGTCGATGCCGGCGGCGCGCAGGTGGGTGACGTAGGAGTGGCGGAACTCGTGTGGGGTCGGGTCGAGGCCCGTCGCCAGCTGGGCCGGCACCCAGACCGAGCGGTAGAAGTTGCGCTCGCGCCAGAGCTTGCCGGTCGGCGTCGGGAACAGAAGATCGAGGTCGTCGCGAGCCGGAAGAGCCTCCAGCAGCTCGGCCAGGCTCGGCGGCACGGGCACGGTCCGCTCGTGGTTCTTCTGGTCGCTCGATTCGATCAGCTCCCCTTCGTGGGCGGAGAAACGGACGGCGAGCTGGGCGCCGTCGAAGTCCGCCCGGCGCAGAGCCAGGAACTCGCCGAGGCGCAGACCGGTCAGCCCTGGCGTCAGCAGCAGCGTCTCGAAGTCGTGCGGCGGGTAGCAGCGGCCCCACTTTGAATCGGGACGCCTCGTCGCCGCCCGCACCTCCGGCCGGCCGCCGCGTGCGAACGCGCGCATCTGCTCGAAGCTCCAGACGCGAACCTTGCGCGGCGGCTTTCGCACGCGGGAGTCGTTGCCACGCAGACGAATGCCGCTGAAGGCGTTGACCGCGGCCTCGTCGTCGCCGATCGCGTCCTCGGCCATCGCCGAGAAGGCGCTGAGTATCCCCCGCACCCCTTGGATCGCGCGCCCTTCGACGCGCAGCATGTGGTTGACCATGAGCAGAACGTGGCGCCGGCGCAGCTCGTCGAAGGTCAGCTCGCGCAGCGGCAGGCCCTCGATCTCCAGGTCGAGCAGGCGGGAGATCCTGTCGGCGTTGGTCTCGTTGGTCCGCTTGGAGCGAGGATGGCGCTCGAGCCAGATCTCGAAGTAGTCCCCGACCCTCGCCGGCTCCGCGGGACCATGGCCGTAGAGCAGCTCCAGCGCGTCGTCGATCGCTTCCTGCGCATTGCCTTTGCGCGCGAACGTGGACCTGCCGCCGTTCCAGCGCGGCTTGGCGTAGCACGTCCTGCCCTCGAGGTCGAAGTAACGCGCTACCCAGACGATCTTGCCATCGGGATATTTGCGCTTGTAGGGAGTCTGGCGCGGCGGCCTGCCAGCTGCGAGACGACGGCTCATGCGGCATCGCCTCCGCGCTCGCGAAACCGCGCAACGAAGGAATCGACATCGGCCGGATCGAACCGGCGGCAGCCGTCGAGCTTGTATGAACTCAGGCGGCCTTCGGCCACCCATTTCCGGATCATGCGGTCGGAGACCTGCAGGTAGGCGGCAAGCGACGCGGGGGTGAAGAACGCGCGGCGTGCGCCGCCAACGGATACGTCTTCCATGCCCCTTTCACGGACGACCCGCTGACAGCGCCACCCCCTTGCCTACTCACGGGACGCATGGTGCGCGGCAGAGACGAATTCCCCGCGCCTTGCCATGCCGGGGGTCCACTCGATGCCGGAAAGCAGCTCGTCGAGCGAAGCACCCACCGATCCGGCCAGTTTGACGGCAGTGTCGATTCGGGGCACCCGTTCGCCTCGCTCGAGCAATCCGATCTCGGTGCGATGGAGCGAAGCGCGGACCCCGACCTCTTCCTGAGAGAAGCCGGAACGTCTCCGAGCGGCCGCCAGGTTGGCGCCGAAGCGGGCGGCAATAGGACTTGCCGGGCTACTCATCAGCCGCCTCCGGACTCCCGGAGACGAGATCATCCTCGGCCGAGGACGAGATGGAGAAGAAGCCGGGCGTCGCGATCAGACCGCCCGCCTTCCAAGAGATTCCCTCGACGAATGGCGAGTCCACGCTGACGCCGACCCCGGCGGCAACCTTGAGAAAGGTGTCGAGGCGGGGAAGGCGCTCGCCGCGCTCCAAGATGCCGATCTCGGTCCGATGCAGGCCGGAGCGGAAGCCGAGCTCTTCCTGGCTGATACCGGCCTCGCGGCGAGCGCGGCGCAGGTTCTCGCCGAATCGACGGGCGACATCTATCGACTCGCTCATCGGATCAACTCAAGACGCGCGAAGGTGAGCGCGGCACGCGTCGGTAGGACCCGGAGGCCGTCACTGCACAGCAGGCCGACAAGGACGAGATCGCGGACGGCGGTGGCCATCGCAATGGTCTCGTCTAGGCAGGAGAGCTCAACAGAAAGCCGCGAAGCAAGCGTGTCGAAGTCAAGGGCCAGCGGATGGGCTTCCAGGGCGAGACGGAGGACGCGACGCTGGAGCTCACGGTCATCCGCCATCGACGCTGCCTTCCCGAGGCGTCGCCGACGGCGGACGTCGCACAGGCGCATCATCGCTTCCCTGTCAGGGCGGCGAGAACAGCATGCATCGCGTCGTGGGTAGCGACGACCTCGTCGTATTCGCTCTCGCGGTCGTGGGCGTCGGCTGCCGCACGCAGGAGACGATGCGCCTCATCGTCGGGAACGCGGATCTGCCCCGCTTCGACGCCGCTCAACAGACGGCGGCAGGCCGCAGCTTCGGCGCGGGTTCGGTCGAGGTCGTCGAGACGCTCGGGACGACGCAGGTCGGCCTCGAACGAATCGATCCAACCGCTCACGTCGCGGCGCAGGTTCTCGGCCTGCCCGTCTGCCAGGTCGAGGGACACGAGACGACTGTCACCCGTAGGGTTTGGTTCAGCCATGAGGAGCCAAGCCTCCTTTTGGTTAGGCGGCCCGCTTGCGTGTGGAGCGCGGCGGGTCGCCGAATCGTTATGTGTGAGGCACGGAGACTAGCAGAACTGTTGGGGGGTACAGATAGCTAGCTGCGGCCGTGGAGGATTTCGCTTACGCGGCTCACGTGTAGCCCGGTCTCGCGGGCGATCGCGTGCATCGACAGGCCGCCGGCCCGCGCCTCCTCGAAGACGGTCCGCCGCGACACCCGCATCTTCTCTCGTCGCGTATCGGCCTTCTCGAAGTCGGCCTGCGCTTTGCGCACAGCCCGGAGGGCTTTCCGCTCAACAGCGTCAGTCATCGAGCACGACACTATTGAGCTTCGCCGGTAAGCGCTCAAACAGCGTCGTCGCTCCCATGTGTCGGCGAACAGCGCGAGACGAACCGCCACGGATCTCGTGACCCACGGTCAAAGCGCGATTTCCTCTGCGAAACCCATGTCCGCTAGGCCGAAAAACACGTCCTTTAGGCGCCAAAACACGTCCGCCAGGTGTCCGCTAGGCCGCTTTTCGCGTCCGCAAATACCCTCGACCTCGACACCCTGGCGGACATATTCATCCCTGATTTCCCGCTCTAAAGAGCCAAGCGGGAGATGTCCGCAGGTTGAGGGTTCGCGAAGGGGAAGAGAGAGATAGAAGTTGAGTTAGAACCAGTTGCTCATGCAGCTGCGACTTGAAGGGCTCCACCGAGCACGAAGACGAGACCTACCAGGGGCCAGATCCAGTCATTCGCGTCCAGACGACCTCGCAGGACCGTCAGCGCTTCACCGCCTGGATGCTGGGTCTCATCCGTGACGAGAGACCCGGCGAACATGAACGTCGCCAGCATGAAGGTGATTGCGCCGGTGGAGAGGATCAGCAACGCCGCAATCGTGATCCCCTCTCTGCCAACGTCACGTGAGACACGCATGATTCGGGAATTACTGAACCCCGAGGGCGTGAATGGAGCACGTGATGTCGTTGATCAACCGAGACGAAGCCGCCGGCCGCGAAACGGAGCGAGCCGAAGGCGAGAGCAGTGAAGCGGCCGGCGGGGACGCCGCGCCGCAGGCGGCCCCCGACCCCGAGCTGACCGAGCGCCCCAAGCGTCGCTCCTTCAGCGCCGAGTACAAGCTGAAGGTCCTCAAGGAAGCCGACGCCTGCCGCAAGCCGGGCGAGCTCGGCGCGCTGCTGCGCCGCGAGGGCCTCTACTCCTCCCACCTGTCGAGCTGGCGCCGCCAGCGCGAGAAGGGGGAGTTGGGGCGAAAGCGGGGCCGTAAGGGCGCCGACCCGATCGAGAAGGAGAACGCCGAGCTGCGCCGCCGCGCCGAGCGCGCCGAGGCCGAGCTGGCCAAGGCGCGCAAGGTGATCGAGGTGCAGGGAAACGTCTCCGCGCTCTTGGAGGACCTGCTCGGGACCGAGGGCGCCGAGGAGAGCACCGAGCGATGATCGAGGCCACAGTCGAGGAGCTGACCCCGATCGTCGGCACAAGGCCCGCCTGCCGGGCGCTGGGAGCATCGCCGGCGACGATCTACCGTCGCCGGCGCCCGCCCGAGCCGAGGCCGAGGAGGCCACGGCCCAAACCGGCCCGGGCGCTCAGCGAGGCTGAGCGCGAGGCCGTTCTGGCCAAGCTGCACTCCGAGCGCTTCGTCGACTCCTCGCCCGCCGCGGTCTGGGCGACGCTGCTCGACGAGGGGCGCTACCTGTGCTCGGAGCGGACCATGTATCGGCTACTTGCCGAGAGCGGCTCCTCGCGCGAGCGGCGCAACCAGCTCACCCACCCGTCCTACGCGAAACCCGAGCTGCTCGCGAAGCGCCCGAACGAGCTCTGGAGTTGGGATATCTCCAAGCTGAAGGGCCCGGCGAAGTGGACCAGCTACCACCTCTACGTGATCCTCGACGTCTTCAGCCGCTACGTCGTCGGCTGGACCGTGCAGGAGCACGAGTCGGCCGCCCTCGCCGAAGCGCTGATCGCCCAGGCCTGCGAGCAGCAGGGGATCGGCCGCGGGCGGCTCACCCTGCACGCCGACCGCGGTTCGGCGATGCGCTCCAAGCCGGTGGCTTTCCTGCTCGCCGACCTCGGCGTCACCAAGACCCATTCCCGCCCCCACACCTCAAACGACAACCCCTACTCGGAGGCCCAGTTCCGCACCCTGAAGTACCGGCCGGCCTTCCCCGCCCGCTTCGACTCGATCGAGCAGGCGCGGGAGTTCTGCCGCTTCTTCTTCGGTTGGTACAACCGCGAGCACCGCCACTCCGGCATCGGCCTGATGACGCCAGAGAGCGTCCACCACGGCCGCGCCAAGAAGGCCCATGCCGCCCGCCAGGCGGTGCTCTCGGCCGCCTACGCGGCCAACCCCGAGCGCTTCGTGCGCAAGGTGCCGACACCGCCCACGCTGCCGTCGGCAGCGTGGATCAACAAGCCCAAGTCAGAGGAGGTTGCTCACTAAATTCGGACGACGGGTGTCTCATTTTCGTTGACAGGTACCGATCAGCCACCCCACGGCTTCAACAGGCACCCACCCGAGCGGAAGCCTGACGACAGCAAGCCCGAGCAGGTACCACCCGGCCGCAATGGCGAACGAGCGCAAGCGCCCATCGAAGAGACCCGCGATCCGCCAGCGGTCCCCGGCGATCTGCTCCGCTATCCATCGCACAGCCGTGTCGGAGACACTGTTGGCCCAAAGCTGGACGGCCGCAAGCAGACCGGCCAGGGTCTGCAAGGCGATGCCCGCCGCCGCGACGGGATGCTCGGCGTTCGGCACCTTTACGGCAAGGAAGGTCGCCACAAGCAGCGCCACCCCGGCCACAACGATCGACTGAAGCCGCCCTGCCCGGCCAGTCAGCTGCTCATCCTCCGCTCACAGGTCCGAGACTGCCAGAACCTGGCGCCCCGGAGAGGTCTCGTCGGGATCGATCGCCTTGATGTGGTCGCTGTGGCGGTATTTGGCCGAGAAGAAGAAGCCGCCGCAGCGGTCGAGCACGGCGCACTTCGCGCACTCCGGGTGGTACTCGTTCTTCCAGTCGCTGATCGAGCGAACCGCGAAGGGCCAGAGCTCGCGGTCGAGCAAGCAGAGCTGGTGGTTGTAGATCATCGTCCTGACCCCGCGTCTCGCCAGCAGCGAGACCGCCTCGGCCAGCTCCGCCTGGTAGTCGACCGGGTCGATCCAGACCTCGTCCATGTTCGCCCGCGCGAAGCCGATCATCTCCAGGCCCATCAGCGCGACCTGCTCGACAAACGGCAGGTTGCGAGCGATGAACTCGGCGATCTCGGGCAGCGCCGGGGCGGTCTGTTTGTGAACAACGACGCGGATCTCGGTCCGGGCGCCGGCTTCGCCGAGATTGACGATGCCGCGCACGGTCTCGTCGAAAGCCCCGTCCGCCTGGACGACGTAGTCGTGCAGGGTCGGCTCTGCTCCGTAGATGGGGATGCCGACCATCATGCGCGGGTTGCCGACGCCGGCCCAGGCCGAGGCGAAGCCGAAGTCGACGAAGCGACGCCCGTTGGAGAGGACGTGGACGTCGGCCTCGGGCAGCAGGTTGCGGCAGAGGCGCAGGAGATCGAGCAGGCGCTCGCCGTAGATCGTCGGCTCGCCCCCGGTGAAGCCGACGCCCGGCGTGGAGGGCGGCAGCAGGCGGATCAGCTCACGCGCGTTGTCGAGCAGCCAGTCGTCTTGGCGCTCCTTCGGCGGCTGCGAGCACATCAGGCAGTAGTGGTCGCAGCGCTCGGTCAGCAGGACGCTGTTCGCCGGGCTGCGGTGGCGCCAGAGGACGCGCAGGTACTCCCCGGTCTGCGAGGCGGAGACGACATCGCCGGCGGAGAGGTGACGCAGGAGCGGCGGCAGCGCGATCCAGGGCTTGCCGGCGGGCGCTTCGTCGGGGTCGGCAACCAAGTGGAGGTCGAACCCGTCGGGCGGCTCCTCCCCGTCGGAGATCAGGTAGGCCCTGCCATGCGCTGCGGCGTCACCGTCTCGCGATCGACCAGCAGCCAGACCGCCCTCTCCAACGGCGCGTCGAGCGCGAAGGCGGCGGAGCGACCGCGCAGCGCGATCATCGTCCCGCCCAGCCGAGGAAGGTCGCACGTGCCGAGGGGTCGGACTCATACAGCTCCAGGAGGTGCCTGAAGACCGCCATGTTGCGGCGGCAGAAGTCGGATTCCGGCTTGCGGCCGAGGAAGTCGCCGCTGGTCGCGTAGTGGTAGACCGGGTCCGAGCCACAGAACGGCTCAAAGGCGCAGTCGCTGCACATCGGGGCGCTCGGGGCAAAGGACTCCTCAAGCGGCGCGAGCAGCGCCTCGGAGGTCATGATCTCCTCGTAGGAGTCGGCCGCGAGGTCGCCGAGACGGAAGGTCTCGTCACCCATCTCGGCCAGCATCCGGCCCTCGTCGGAGGCGTAGACCGAGCCGTCGTAGTTGTAGACGATGGCGCCGATCCCGATCCCGGCCGGCGAGGTCAGGTCGACGTAGCCGGGTTCGCGGTTGGTCAGCATCTTCTTCAGGATCACCGCGGAGAGGTACTCGGTCATCGCAACCCCGCGACGGTTCAGCTCGAGGATGTAGTCGAGGCCCTCGCGGTAGAAGTCGAGCCAGCGCTCGGCGTCGTAGGCGGAGTAGCTCTTCGTCTTGATCGCGAACCCGTAGGGCGAGAGCGGGCGCAGGAAGATTCCGCGCAGGCCCAGCTCCAGGTAACAGTCGACGATCTCGCGGACGCGGTCGAGGCTCGCCTTGGTCGTCGTCATCAGGGCCGAGACATGGTCGACCCCGAGCGCCTCACGTACGCGCCGGATCCCTTCGGTCGCCAGCTCCCAGCTGTTGCGACCCGGGCGTGGCCGGTTGCGGTTGTGCAGGTCGGCCGGGCCGTCGAGCGAGGTCGAGATGTTGATGTCGTGACGGGCGCAGAACTCGAGCACCTCGTCGCTGAGCAGCGCCAGGTTGGTGGCGATGACGAAGCCGAGGTTCCTGCGCTCCTCGCGGTTGCGCCGCTCCGCCTGGCGGACGATCTCTTCGATCAAGCCGAAGTTGAGCAGCGGCTCGCCACCCTGAAACTCGATCTTGATCGCCGAGGAGGGCGAGCGAAACGCCATCTCGAGGCCGCGCTCGGCCGTCTCGAGCGACATGTCGTAGCGCTCTCTGTCGCTGCTCTGGCGCGAGACCTGGCAGTAGGGGCAGGAGTGCTCGCAGCGCAGCGAGACGACGAAGATGTGCAGGCCCGTCGAACTCAGCGAGGCGGCGGTAGCGGGTGCGCGACTTGAGCGCCAGCAGGGTCGAGGGCGAGCGGTCGCCAGGCTGGCGGATCAGGTGCTTGGCGCGCAGGCGATGCACCAGCGGCGAGTCGGCCGGGAGGCGCTTCTCGGCGAGATCCTCGAACTCTCACCGGCGAGGGTCAGGTGCTCGCCGACCATATTGGTGACGAGCACCCTGCCGTTGAGGCGCTCGAAGCGGAAGGGCAGCAGCTCCCACTCGGCCTCCTGCGGCCGAAAGTCCTCCAATTGCCTGAAGCGAGACATGCTCAGGCAGGTTCGGGTGGATCGACGAGCCCGGTCTTCGAGAACGCCTGGGCCAAGATCATCGTGCGGATCGGCTCGGTTTCGGCACGGATCCGTTCGCGCAGCACCTGATCGAGGACCTCGGTGCGGAAGTCGGCGACAAGCGCGTTGACATCGGCGTCGCCGACGGCGGTGAGAACGCAGCGATGCACGTCCTCGCCGCTCGTCAGCTCACAGGAGACGCGATCGGAGAACCGGTAGGCGGCCCGCTGGATCGCGTCGGCTGAATGGCTCGCCGCGTCGAAGTTCAGCTCGACGGAGGCCGGTCGATCTGGCGCCGCGTCGCCCACGTCAGCTAGACGAGTAGTGCGAGCTGTGCGAGGCATGCGAGGAGTGCGAGGCATGGCCGCCTCCTTCGTACCCGCCGGAACTCGAGTAATGCGAGGAATGCGAGGCGTGGGAGCTATGACTGCTGTGAGAACCGTGGGAGTAGTGGGAGGAGGGCGGTTCCGGTTCGGGCGGCACAGCTTCCAGGGTGCCTTCTTCTTCGACTTCTTCGGTTTCTTCCTGTTCTTCGGCTTCGTGCTGTTCCCGTGCTTCCTGTTCCTTCGCTTCCCGCCGTTCCCTTGCTTCCCGCTGTTCTTCCCTTTGCTGCCGTTCCTGGGCGCGCTGGCGAGCTTCCTGCCTGGCTTCCCGTTCGGCTTCTTGGCACTCGGCGTCGTAACGGGCGCTTCGGTCTTCGTCCCGCCACCGCACGCGCCGATAGCGGCAGCAACCGCGACGCTCAACGGCACGAGAAAGGCCCGCTTGGAGCGGATCTGCTCAAACTCGGGCGCCACGCCGGTACCCTATGCGTACGTAGAAGTCTTGTCCAGTTGACTTGGCGCTAACGTCTGTTCCGGGCTCCGGCTGAAACGGCGTAGGGCGGCTCTCTCGGCAACGAAACGATATGAAACTACTGGCCCTGCTCGTGGACCTCGGCGACGGTGACCGTGAAGCCATAGGCTTCGAGGCGTTGCGCAGCGGCGCGCAGGCTGATGACGCTGAAGAACGGCAGCGTCAACGGCGTTTCCCGCGTGCTGCGGGTGACGACGGCAAAGGTGACCTCAAAGTCTGCGGGGTTACCAGGGCGGTGTTCGGGAATTACGTCCGCGTAGGCGGGATCCAAGCTGGCGATCTTCGCCCGTGCCTTGTCGCGAAAATCTTGGTCTAGTAGCAACCGCTCGGCGCTGTTGGTGCCCTGAGCGAAAAGATGACTCAGGGTCGAGGAGCTCCCGCGAAGCTTGACGTGGATGAAGCGGCCCCGGGCCATAAGCACGTCGCAGACCTCCATCTTGTCTGGGCCGCCATCGTAGATGAACTCCTTGTCGAGACAAAGAGCGCCGAGAGCATTGGCAGCCTTCTTGTTGTAAGCGTCCTCGTCGGTGCCTGCGTCGGCCTCAGGCAGGTCGGTGCATTTTGCGAGCCGGTCAACGTCTTTCTCGACGCGGTCTCGATAGTCGCGATCTACCTTGAACCACTCACCGGCAGAGAGCACATAGAGAAATTCGTTGAGTTCGACTTGGTAGACAAGGCATTTGTAGATCTGCCAGTCGTTTGCGACCCCCTCATCGGAAGCGCGGACCGCAACGAGGCGGTCGGACTTCAACTGGTCGAGATCAACGTCCGTCCCATAGGGCTCAAGGTAGGCACTGATGCGTGGGTCAGCATCGGTCTCTTCCACGCGATCATGGCCGGGACTCCGGTAGCGAAAGCCGTCGATATCGAGCCAATCTAGGGTCTCCGGCGCCGCTAGATGCACATCGTCGATCTCACGCTGAGCCAGAGCCTCGACCAACTTTTCGTCGAGTTCATGTTTGCGAGCGTGGCTCTTCTCCGGGCGCAAGTAGTCGATGAAGTCGAAGTTCTCTCTGTAGGCGTCGTCTTCGTAAGCTCCAAGGAGGCGCTCGGCAAGCCGGGGGAGGTCGGGGACCTGCTCGTGGGTCTGGATACCGAGGGCATCGGCACCGGTGAGGCGGTGCGCAAGCGTCTCATCCTGCGGGGTCCCCGTGACCGCGCGGAGCAAATCGCGGGTCGGGTCAAGGTTGAAGGCGGCGAAGGGCGAATCGCGGCTCACATCACGACGAGTGTGGACGGTGGTCTCGTCGATCGTCTTCGCATCGACGCTCTTCAACTGGTCGGGAGCAACGGTATTGAGAACAACTCTGAGGCCAAAATCCTGAACGAAGTTGTCGCTGGCGATCAGGTGGCGACCATGGCCGAAGGTGACAGCGAAGATGCGATCTCTTGCCTCCAGGATGAGCACGGCCGAGGCCGAGGCTGAGGAGAGAATCGCGGCCAAGTCGTCGGCGGTGTGCGGATCGATGTACTTTGACCACTTCGGCGGATGAGGGCGTGCCGAAGCCGTAAACAGCGAGTTGCGCCGCGGGTCGAGAGACCGAACCCTGTGACCGCTGACCTCTGCGGACTCCCGCAAGACATCATCTCGGTCATGCTCGGCCTTGAGCAAGGAAACAGTCAACTTCTGTAGGGCTGGTTTTCGCGCCATCTCGGTTAGTCACGCTCCTGTCCAGATCGGAGAGCAAGGGACTCGGCATGGAGATCCGCGCGGCGGGATCGCGATAGTCCCGTGCCTGTCGATGTAAATCATCTGCTGTGACATGAGTTGAGTCCCTGCTAGCTTGAACCGGTCTGTCTCGGGTGTGAGAAGGGTATCGTGGCGGTCTACAAGTCCGCCCATATGGCGATCGAGCAACGAACGGCACCCGTTTGCCTTTCGCGAGCAATTGGGCATATGTTTAGCCAAATTCTCGGAGCGAACAGGAGACGGCATGGGAAAAGGGAACGTGGCCAACCAGGAAACCCGCAGTCGTTGCTGCGACGGCTCCTGGAGAGCTGAAGTGCGAAGCAGGATTCTTGAACTCACGGGGCGACTCACAGTGGTGCGCTGTCAAGCCCCCAAGCCCAAGAGTGGCGGTCTCGCGGTGGTCGCCTGTAAGAGCTTAAAGCCAGACACCGCGATGCCGACAAGGGCCGGGGTCGAAGCGACGAAATCCTGCATCGACGAAGCGGAGACGGCGAGCCGCAACCCCGCTGGCCTGCTGCGCAGACTCGGGGCCTGGTGGACCGGTTCCGCGCTGACCGAATCCTGGGAAGCGATCCACAACGCCGAACTGAACCTGATTGCGGTCGAGAGCAAGGCTGCGGTGCGGACCGCCCAACCTCGCATCCTCGCCTGGGTCCAGAGCGCGATGGACAACGGCAATCGACGTTCCTACAACGAAAAGGCGTTGAAGCGACAGCTCGAGGAGAAAGCAAAGTTCGATCGCGGCGCGACGCTGCGAGCGCTCGCCGACGTGATCGACGCCAACCGGAAGCGGTACGCAAACCTGCGTGCCTTCCGCAACACGCTGATCCTCGTCACGATCTTGCTCGCCATGTTGGTCACCGGGATCGCGGCATGGCACGCGCTGAACCACAGCTTCCTCTCGCTCTGCTCCTCGGGTGACGAACGCGTCTGCCCAGCGGGGCCTGCAGCACACGGCGTCGATGTCGCCCTGGTGGCAATCGTCGGCGCCCTCGGGGGCTTCCTCGCTCTGGCCTTCGGCCTGGCTCAAGCCGAGACTGCCCCTTCTCGCTATGACCCGAAAGTATGGCAGGCGTTCCTCAAGCCGGTGACGGGGGCGGCGACCGCCGTGGCCGGTGTCCTCCTCCAGGCAGGCTTCCTGGTCGAACCCCCGGGTGAAAGCTCAACGTCGATCATCCTTGTCTACGCGCTGATTTTCGGACTCTCCCAGCAGCTGCTGACCCACGTCATCGATAAACGGGCACAGTCCATCATCAATCCAGATGGCAGCAAGAACGCCTGAGTTGCTCGAAGGACGGGCGTGAAATGAGCTCAAGCACCGAGTCGCAGCTCCACGATGTAGCAGAGATGTAGCACTCATCTGGCGGCAGGCCTCGGAACGGCGCGGAGCACGGCGGACCAGGCCGCGAGCTGCGCTTCGGGGCATTCCGCTTGCCAGAGCCAATTAGAGGCACAGAGCGGAATGGGGAGGAAATGCGCCCGACGAGAATCGAACTCGCGACCTTCGGCTTGAAAGACCGACGCTCTTTGGACCCCGTGAAGGGTCCGTTGACCACTGAGCTACGGGCGCCCTGCGTCGATACTTTATCGGCGTGAAGCTCTTGGAGCATTGCGGGCAAACATGGATTTAGGGCTCGGCGGGCGGGTGGCGCTGGTCATGGGGTCCAGCTCGGGGATCGGGCTGGGGATCGCCTCGGCGCTCGCTCGCGAAGGGGCCAAGGTCGCCGTCGTCAGCCGCTCGGCGGAGCGCGCTGCCGAGACCGCCGCGTCGATCGAGGGCGAGACCGCGCCGTTCGCCGCCGACACCGAGGATCTCGATCGGCTCGCCGACCTCCCGGCCGAGGTCGAGCAGGCGCTCGGGCCGGTGGAGATCCTCGTCGCCAACACCGGCGGGCCGCCGCTCGGCCGCTCGCTGATGCACGAGCTCGACCACTGGGAGCGCGCCTACCGCTCGCTCGTCCTTGCCCCGCAGGTCCTCGCCAAAGCCGTCGTTCCCGGGATGCAGGAGCGCCAGTGGGGACGGATCGTCAACGTCGGCTCGAGCTCGACCCGCGAGCCGATCCCCGGGCTCAACCTGTCCAACTCCCACCGCATGGCCGCGGTCGGCTTCCTCAAGACGCTCTCGCGCGAGGTGGCCGGCGAAGGGATCACCGTCAACACGGTCGCCACCGGCCGCTTCGCCACCGAGCGGATCGCCGACAACTTCGGCTCGATGGAGGCCGCCGAAGCCGCCGCCGAGCGCGACATCCCCGCCGGCCGCCTCGGCCGGCCCGAGGAGTACGGCGACCTCGTCGCCTTCCTCTGCTCCGAGCGCGCCGCCTACATCACCGGCACCGTGATCCCGATCGATGGCGGCATGCTGCACGCGGCCTTCTGAGATCGCCGACGCCTGCTAACGATAGGTCGGCGATGGCTCACGACCACGGCCACACGCACGGCGCCAGCGCCGACGCCGACCGCGGCAAGCTGACGATCGCGCTCGCGCTGATCCTCGCCTTCATGGCGGCCGAGGTCGTCACCGGGATCGTCGCCAACTCGCTGGCGCTGCTCTCCGACGCCGCCCACATGCTCACCGACGCCGCCGCGATCGGCTTCTCCCTGGTGGCGATCAACCTCGCCCAGCGCCCCGCCAGGGGCCAGATGACCTTCGGCCTCAAACGGGCCGAGATCCTCTCCGCGCAGGCGAACGGGATCACCCTGCTGGTGCTCGCCGCGATCATCGCGATCGAGGGTGTGCGCCGCCTGATCGACCCGCCCGGGGTCGACGGCGCCCTGGTCCTGATCGTCGCCCTGGTCGGGATCGTCGTCAACCTCGCCGCCACCGCCACGCTGGCGCGCGCGAACCGCGAGAGCCTCAACGTCGAGGGCAGCTTCCAGCACATCCTCACCGACCTCTACGCCTTCATCGGCACCGCGGTCGCGGCGACGATCATCATCCTCACCGGCTTCGACCAGGCCGACGCGATCGCCTCGCTGCTGGTCGCGGCGCTGATGCTGCGCTCGGCGATCGGCCTGCTGCGCGACTCCGGCCGCATCTTCCTCGAGGCGGCGCCGAAGCAGATCGACCCCGACAGGATCGGCCGCCGCATGGCCGCGCAGGAGGGCGTGGTCGAGGTCCACGACCTGCACGTCTGGGAGGTGACCTCGGAGTTCCCGGCGCTCTCCGCCCACGTCACGGTCGCCGCCGACGCCGACTGCCACCGCGCCCGGCTCGAGCTGGCCGAGCTGATCGAGCGCGAATTCGACATCCACCACACCACGCTCCAGGTCGAACACGAGCCCGAACGGATCGTCCAGATCGAGCGGTAGCAAGAAACCACGGACCGAGCGGCGAAAACCCAGTTGCAGAGCAGCATGTTCCCAGATGGGACTGCTAAGGTCCTAGCCTAGATTGCTCGGCCGGCCCCCGGAAGAGGGGTAGCGGGCTGGGCGCCGTCAGGCCCACTTCGGTGGGCCTGACGCTTTTAGGGGACAACCTGGGAGACTCCGCGTGCCTAAACCTCGGCTGAAAGATGAGGACTACGTCGCCTACCTCGATGAGTCGGGGGAGAAGGGATTGCAGGTCGTCGCGGGAGTGCTGATACCAGCCCGATGGCTTCGTTCGGCGGAGCGACGCTGGCGTGACTTCATTCGCGATCATCTCGGGAGCCGATCTGGACGGCGCGAGGTCAAGGGTCGTGACCTCATCGCGGGAAAAGGGGTCGCCTTCCAAGCCCAGCAGGCTGTCCTTTCCAGCGGCGGGCCACGGCTGAGCGCAAGGGCCGCCGGGCGAATGTTCTACAGAGATGCGTTGGAGCACATCGCCAGCATCAACCAAGTTCGAGTGCTCTCGGTCGGCCTGCCGACAGATCATCCAATTGAGGCCTACCGCCTTTGGTTTTGGATGGCCTACGCACTGCTGGTCGAGAAGCCGCGAGCACCCCGACCCAGGCTGCCCATGGTGGTCATCGATGGCGAAGACGCCTCATTTCGTGGCGCACAGGACTTGGTTGCCCATCGTTTCTACCACTCTTTTCCCAGGTGTCAGCCATACGTCGCCGCGGGGTCGAAGTGGTTTGTGGGCGGCGCGGTCCATCAGGACAGCACCCTGCATCCATTCGTCCAAATGGCCGATCTGGTGGCAGGTGCCGCTCGACACGCAATCATCAAGCGAAAGCCTCAAGGCTCTTGGTATGCCAAGCACCTCACTGATCACGCGCAAGGCATGCACCGGCAAATAGACGTCTCGACCCGGGCCCTCTCACAGCTCAAACGCCGTTCGAGAACGGATGCGTGCGGAAGTGGATGGCCGAATGCGGTACTGGTCTAACCGAGCAAACCGCAGGCCGGCTAGGAGCCTGGGTCGCTAACGCGGCCTGAAGCAGCGGGCGCGAGCGACGGGCGCGAATCGGGTTGCGCGAGCGCGCCGATCCCGGTGCTGGGTCTCGATGCGGCGGTTCCGCGGTTCCGCGGAACCGCTTCGCGGAGCCGGGGTGGCCACCGGGTCCGGCTACGTAGCCCCGACCAGCCCCAACCCGCCGGCCCGGTGCAGCTTCAGCAGGTTGTGGACCGCGCAGTGAAAGCGCCACTGCGCCCGCGCCGCGGCCTTGCCGCGCAAGAGCAATCGCCGTGCTGACTGCACCGTCTCCATCTGGCCGAAGACCGGCTCAACGATCGTCTTGCGTCTCGCATAGGCCGTGCGCCCGCGCTTGGTCTGCAGCTTGCGCGCCATCCGTTGCTTGGCGGTGGCGTCTTTTGGGATCGGGCCTCGTGGGGCGGGTGGCTGAGGCTCGGAGCGCTTGAAGCGTCCGGGGGCCAGGTGGGGGTCGAGGCCGTGCTCGGCGGTCACGGCGACGTTGTCCTCGGAGAAGTAGCCGGCGTCGCCGAGCAGGGCGGCGCCCTCGGGCAGCTGTGCATCCACGGCCTCTAAGTTCTCGCCCAGCTGCTCGAGGGCGGGCTCCAGCTGGCGGGCGTCGGGCGCTTCGTCTGTGAGCCCTGCGGCGAGGATCACCTGGGCGTGGGAGTCGACCACGGCCTGGGCGTTGAAGCACTGGTGAAAGGCGCCGTCGGCGGCCTTCATGATCTTCGACTCGGGGTCGGTGAAGTTGCGCTGCGCGCGGGGCCTTGGGGTCGGCGGCTCATCGTCTGGGTCGGGCTTTCTGGGCTCGCGGCCTTCTTCGCGCAGCTCGGCCTGACGGGCGCGCTCGCGTTCTTGCTCCTCGGCCTCAAGCGCCGCCTTGGCCTCGCGGATGCGCGTCAGGCGACTCTCGCGGCGGGCCAGCTCGGCGGGCAGCTCGTCGCCGCGGCGGTCGGAGCCGTAGCGCTCGTCCTCTTCGCGATCGACGGCCTCGGCGTCTTCGAGCAGGGCGGCGGCCTGGGCCTCGATCGCGGCGATCTCCTCCTCCAACTGCTTCTCGGCCCTGCCCATCCGCTCATAGCTCATCGCCTTGTGGCGGGAGGCGTTGGCCCGCAGCTTGGTGCCGTCGATCGCCAGCGCGCCCATCTTCACCAGCCCCGCCTTCTTGCAGAGGCGGAGAGCCTGGACGAAAAGCTCTGCGAGGGCGTCGAGGTGGCGGGCGCGAAAGCGGGCGATCGAGCGGTAGTCGGGGTGCTGGTCGGCGACCAGCATGCGCACGGCGACGTCGCGGTGGGTGGCTTGCTCGAGCTTGCGCGAGGAGACCACCCCGGTGGCGTAGCCGTAGATCAAGAGCTTCAGCATCAGGCGCGGGTCATAGGGCGGGTAGCCGCGCTCTTCCTCATAGGAGGCGTAGATCTCGGTGAGGTCGAGCGAGTCCTCGACCAGGTCGGAGACGAAGTGGGCGAGGTCTCCCTCGGGGACCCACTCCTGCAGCACCGGCGCCATCAGCAGCACCTGGTCGGGTTCGTAGGGGCGGAAGGTCTTCTGCTCGGCGATCGGGGTGCGCTCGCCATCCGCCTGCTCGGTCCTCTCGACCTCGATCAGCCGCTCCTGCTCCACCGTCGCCGCCATCACACGTTCCTCCTGCTCGCTTGCAGGCGAATCGTCCCGAGCAGGCCGGACGCCTCAGACGGGGTTACTGACCCAGGCTCCTAGCCGTCGGAGACCTCGCGCATCGAGGGGAAGAGGATCACGTCGCGCAGGGTCTTGGCGCCGCTGAGGATCATCATCAGGCGGTCGACGCCGAGGCCCGAGCCGCTCGCCGTCAGCATCCCGTATTCGAGCGCCCGCACGAACTCCTCGTCGTGCTCGTGCGGGGTCGGCTCCGCCCCCGATTCCTGCCGTTCGCGCTGTTCGACGAAGTGGCGGCGCTGTTCGATCGGGTCGTTGACGTCGGTGCCGCCGCCGGTGATCTCCATCCCGGCGACGATCCCGTCGAAGGCCGCCGCCAGCAGCTCGGGGTGCTCGGGCACCGGCTTGACCAGCGGCCAGATCGCCAGCGGCAGGTCGATGATGAAGGTCGGCTGGATCAGCCTGGGCTCGACCAGCTTGCCCTGGAGGGTGTCGACCAGCGCCGCCCAGTCGTCGTCGGGCTCGGCGTCCTCGCCGGCGATCTCGGCCAGCTCGTCGCGGCTCGCCTTGGTGATGTCGACGCCGGTCTCATCCAGCAGCAGGTCCTGTAGGCGCAGGCGCGGCCAGGGCCGCTTCAGGTCGATGACCTCGCCGTCGCGCTCGACCTTCGTCGTCCCCAGCACGCTTTCGGCGACGTGCTCGACGATTCCCTCGGCGACATCCATCACGCCGTGGTAGTCGACGCCGCTGACGAACCACTCGAGCATCGTGAACTCCGGGTTGTGCTGCGGCGACATCCCCTCGTTGCGGAAGAACTTGCCGAGCTCGTAGACGTTCTCGAAGCCGCCGACGATCGCCCGCTTGAGGTAGAGCTCGGTCGCGATCCGCAGGTAGAGGTGGCGGTCGAGCGCGTTGTGGTGCGTCTTGAACGGCCGCGCCGCGGCGCCGCCGGTCATCCGCTGCAGGATCGGCGTTTCCATCTCGACGTAGGCGCGCTCGTCGAGGTACTCGCGGATCGCGGCGACGACCTTCGCCCGCATCGCGAAGATCCGCCGCGATTCCTCGTTCGCCATCAGGTCGAGCTCGCGCTGGCGGTAGCGCACCTCGGGGTCGGAGATGCCGTGGAAGAGGTCGGGCGGGTCGCGCAGCGCCTTCGCCAGCAGCACGCACTCGCGCACGGCCACGGCCAGCTGGCCGCGCTTGGTCACGTGCAGGTGGCCGTCGACGCCGACCAGGTCGCCGATGTCGAGATCCTCGATCCGGTCGAACGCCTCTTGACCGAGAGCGTCGACCCGCGCGTAGGCCTGGATCGTCCCGGTCAGGTCGCGAACGTCGAAGAAGAGCGTCTTGCCGTGGCCGCGCTCGCCGACGACGCGTCCGGCGATCCGGCAGGTGTGCTCCGGGTGCTCGCCCTCCCCCAGCTCGGCGGGGTCATGCGCGGCGAGGACATCCTCGATTCGGTCGCGATCCGGAAATGAGAAGGGATAGGGGTCGATCCCTTCCGCCCGCAGGCGTTCGGCCTTCGCGAGGCGCTGGGCCTCGGTGTCGCCGGCCGCGGGTTCGGCGCGCGTGGTCGAGTCGGCCATGGCCCAACCGTATAGCCGATCGCGAAAGTCGCGCTCAGGGAGCGGCGCCGACGGTGACTCGCTCGTCACCCATGTAGTCGGTCAGCGTCCGCGCATCGCGCAGCATCTCGCGCATCGCCGGGCCGTGGTGCGTGTCGTGCTCCATCGCCAGCTTCCAGCCGCTCGGCGTTTCCTCGATCAGGCCGCGGATCACGCCGAGACCGTCGGCGCCGCAGGCCCCGGTGACGGCGATCCGCGGCTCGCGCCGGATCTCCGGCGAGCGGTCGTAGATCGTCTCGTCGGTGACGTAGGGAAGGTTGGCGATCACCATGTCGACGCCCTCGAGCCCGTCGGGCAGGCCCTCGGCGACGGTGACCTCGAGCTCGAGCCCGAGCCGCTCGGCGTTCTCGCGCGCCGCTTCCGCCGCTTCCGGCGAGAGGTCGGACGCGGTGATCCGCAGGTCCGGGCGCTCCGACATCAGCGCCAGGGCGATCGCGCCCGAGCCGGTGCCGACCTCGTGCACGCGCGCGCCCTCCGGCAGCTCCGTCCCGACCTCGACCAGCAGCTCGGTCTCGCGCCGCGGCCAGAGCACGCGCGGGTCGACGTGGATCTCGAGATTGCGGAAGGGCGCCCGTTCGAGCACGTAGGCGAGCGGCTCGTGGTCGGCGCGCCGCGCCACCGCGGCCTCGACCGCGGCGACGACCTCCGGTGAGAGCTCGCCCGCGCCGTCGCGCGAGAGCTCGTCGACGCCGATTCCGAGCGCGTTGGCGACCAGCGCTTCGGCGTCGGCCTGCGGCTCATCGCAGCCCGCCGCCTCGATCGTCTCCGTCGCCTTCGCGAGCAGGGCATCGACCGTCGCGGCGGCCGAACCACCCCCGCTGCCGGTCTCCACTGCTTCCACCGCGCTCGCCTCCTCGTTTAGCTCAAAAGATTTTGTGCAACGTTACCAGCGGCCGAGCGAGACAGGGTTCCGTGTCGCTGCCGCACCACGTACAGCCAGGCGATACCGGCGACCATCATTGCAAGGCTCTCCAGCTGGGCGCCGGTCAGGCCCAGCGCGACGTCGGTGTTGCGGCGGATGAACTCGACCAGGAAGCGCTCGGCGCCGGCGTAGATCAGGTAGATCGCGAACAGCACCCCGGCGCGGAAGCGGTCGCGCAGCTGCCAGAGGATCCACGCCCCGAGGCCCATCGCCAGCGTCTCGTAGATCGGCGTCGGGTGGACGGTGCGGTCGGTCGGCACGGTCCCGTCCGGGTAGGACATCGCCCACGGCCCGTTCCAGGGCTTGCCGTAGTCGCCGTCGCCGGAGAGCTGGCAGCCGATCCGCCCGATCGCGTAGCCGAGCGCCAGCGCCGGCGCCGCGATGTCGAGCAGCGTCAGCTTGAGGAAGTCGCGGTACCAGGCCCAGGCGAGGACGGCGAGGGCGCCGCCGATCGCGCCGCCGTACCAGACGAGCCCCGAGCCGCCGAAGAGATTGCCGAGCAGGTCGGCCTTGACGCTGTCGTAGTTCTGGACGACGAAGTAGACGCGCGAGCCGACGACGCCGCCGAGCAGCGCCGAGAAGCCGATCTCATACGCCCAGTCGACCGGCTTGCCGAGCTCCTTGAGCCGCTTGCCGACCAGCGCCCCGGCGGCGAGGAAGGCGAGCGCGAACATCAGGCCGAAGGTCTGCAGCGTCAGCGGGCCGAGGTTGATCTCCGGGTACATCGCTACTCGTCGAGCAGGGTACGCAGCAGCGCCTTCTGCGTGTGCAGGCGGTTCTCGGCCTGGTCCCAGACGGCCGAGTGCGGCCCGTAGAGAACCTCGGCGGTGATCTCCTCGCCCGGGTGGGCGGGCAGGCAGTGGAGGACGATCGCGTCCTCGGCCGCCGCGCCGAGCAGGTCGGCGTTCACCCGGTAGGGCGTCAGGTCGGCGCGGCGCCGCTCGCCCTCCGCCTCGTCGCCCATGCTGACCCAGACGTCGGTGTAGATGGCGTCGGCGCCGGAGACGGCGTCGCGCGGGTCGTCGGTCAGCTTCACCCCGTGGCCCCTCCTCCAGCTGGTAGCCGGCCGGGGCGGCGACGGTCAGCTCGACGTCGGCGAGCTCGCAGGCGATCGCCAGCGAGCGGGCGACGTTGTTGCCGTCGCCGACGTAGGCGAGGCGCAACCCGTGCAGGTCGCCGCGGCGCTCGCGCAGGGTGAGCAGGTCGGCGAGCGCCTGGCAGGGATGGTGGAGCGGCGTCAGCGCGTTGACGACCGGCACCTCGGCCGCGGCGGCGAGCTCGGCGACCGCCTCGTGGGAGCCGGAGCGGATCACGATCGCGTCGAGGTAGCGCGAGAGCACGCGCCCGGTGTCGCCGGCCGACTCGCCGCGCGAGAGCTGCATTTCGTCGCCGCGCAGGACGATCGGCGTCGCCCCCAGCTCGGCGACCGCGACCTCGAAGGAGATCCGCGTCCGCGTCGAGGGCTTCTCGAAGACGAGCGCGATGCTGCGGCCGGCGAGGTCGCCACCGTTCGCTGTTTGTCGGGATAAGGCCGACAAACCGCGAACGGGCCGCGCCGCTTTCAGCTCGGCCGCTAGGTCGAGCAGCTGCCCGAGCTCGAAGGCGCCCAGCTCTTCGCCGGTGAGGAAGTCTCGCTTCGTCAAGCCGCGGATACTACGGGCGTGCAGCTCAGGGTCCTCTCCTGGAACCTCTTCCACGGGCGCGACTTCCCGCCCGACCCGGGTCTTCGAACCTGGCGCTCGCGGCTGCTGCGGACGAGCGAGCGCAACGCGACCCACATCCAGGTCAACCGCGACCTGCTCGCCGAGTTCTGCGAGTTGCTTGCCGGCGCCGCCTGGGACGTCGCCCTGCTCCAGGAGTGCCCGCCGCGCTGGTGGGAGCCGCTGGCGGCGGCGTGCGGGGCCGAGCCGCACGGCGTGCTCACCTCGCGCAACTCGCTCGGCGGCCTGCGCGCCCTCGTCGCCCGCCGCAACCCCGACCTGATCGCCTCCGGCGAGGGCGGCTCGAACCTGACGCTGGTGCGTGGTTCCTCTTTCGTGCATGGAGTCCGAAAGGCACCCCGCGATGGGCTGGGCGGTGGGATCGTCGAGCGGCGCGAGCTGGAGATCCACAGCGGGCGGCCGGAGCGGCGCGCGATGGCCTTCACGCGGGTCGCCGCGGACGGCGCCCAACTCTGCGTCGCCAACCTCCACGCGACCAACGACCGGCCGGCGATGGCGACCGAGGACGTTCTGCGGGCCGCCGAGGCGGCGAGCGGCTGGGCGGACGGCGCGCCGCTGATATTCGGCGGCGATCTCAACCTGCGCCCGGGCGAGACCCCCGACGCCTTCTCCGCGCTGCGCGAGCGTTTCGGCCTCGCCGCCCCGACCGGCCCAGACGCAATCGACCACCTCCTGGCGCGCGGGCCGGAGGCCGTCGAGCCGCCGCGCGCCTGGCCGCCCGAGCGGCGCGAGCTGCGCAAGAACGGGCTCGCTCTGCGACTCTCCGACCACGCTCCCGTGGAAGCGAGTTTTGCAATCGGCGACTCACGGTAGTGAAATAGTCACAGTCCCAGCCAGTCAAACCCGTCGCAACAGGAGGCAAACAAGCATGGCCGCAAAAAAACAGTCATCCGGCAAAGCCAAAAAACCGAAAGCGAAAAAAGCCGGGACGAGCGGCAAAAAAGCTCCGAAAGCGAAAGCCAAAAGCAAAGGCAAAGCGAAACCGAAAGCGAAAGCCAAATCGAAAGCGACGGGTCTCGACAAGAGCGTCGAGAACTTCCGCGAGAGCCTCGAACAGAGCGTCACGCTGAGCCGCGACCGGCTCCAGGACGTCGTCGACGACGCGGTCAAGCGCGGCCGGATGACCCGCGGCGACGCGGAGAAAATGGTCTCGACCCTTGTCAAACGCGGCAAGCGCCAGACCGACAGCCTGCTGAAAGAGCTCGAACGGCTGGTCAAACAGGCGCGCAAAGAGGTCGGCGGCCGCACCGCGCCGGTGCGCAAACAGGCGACGCAGGCAGCGCGCAGCGCGCGTAAAAAACTCAAATAGTGCGCAAAGGCGAGCTGCTCGAGGCCGAGGTCGACTCGCTCGCCTTCGGCGGGCGGGGCGTGGCGCGGATCGACGGCTTCGTCGTCTTCGTCGCCGGCGGCCTGCCCGGCGACCGCGTGCGCGCCGAGGTGACCAAGCCGAAGAAGCGGTTCGCCGAGGCGCGCGCGGTCGAGCTGCTGCGCCCGGGCGCCGATCGCGTCGCCAACCGCTGCACGCACGAAGGCGAGCCCTGCCCCGGCGCGCCCTGGCAGGGCCTCGCCTACGAGCAGCAGCTGAGCGAGAAGCGCAACCAGGTCGACGAGGCGCTGCGGCGGATCGGCGAGCTCGACGGCTTCGAGCTGGAGCAGATCGAGCCGGCGAGCGAACAGTGGCGCTACCGCAACAAGCTCGAATACTCCTTCGGCCCGGGCGAGGACGGGACGGTGCTCGGCTTCCACGCCAGCGGGCGCTGGGACCTGGTGGTCGGCGTCGAGGACTGCCTGCTCGCCTCCGAGCGCGGTAACGAGACGCGCAACGCGGTGCGCGAATGGGCGCGGGACGAGGGCGTCGAGCCCTACGACCGCCGCGCCGGCACGGGCGTGCTCTGCAACCTCGCGGTGCGCGAGGGACGGCGCACGGGTGAGATCCAGACGCGCCTGGTGACGACACCGAAGCGCCTCCCGAAGCCGCCGGTCGACCTGCACACGGTGGTCGAGGACGGCTCCGGCGGCAGCGACGGGCCGACAGGCGTGCTCGGCGCCGAGCGCCTGCGCGAGCGCCTCTGCGGGCTCGACTTCGAGATGTCCCACAACGCCTTCTTCCAGACCAACACCGAGATGGCCGAGCGGCTCTACGCGATCGCGGCCGAGTACGCCGGGCTGAGCGGCGGCGAGCGCGTCTTCGACCTCTACTGCGGGATCGGCACGATCGGGCTGACGATGGCGGCGCGGGCGGGCGAGGTCTGGGGGCTGGAGATCGTCCCCGAGGCGATCGCCGACGCGGAGCGCAACGCCGAGCTCAACGGGATCTCGAACGCGCGCTTCATGGCGGGCAGCGCGCGCACCGGGGTGCGCCCGCTGATCGAGCAGGCCGGCAAGCCCGACGTCGTCCTGCTCGACCCTCCGCGCGCCGGCCTCTCGCAGAAGATCGTCCGTCGCGTGCTCGAGTGCGAGGCGAAGCGAATCGTCTACGTCTCCTGCAACCCGACGACGCTGGCGCCGAACGCGGCGCAGCTGGTCGAGGCTGGCTATACCCTGCGCCGGGTGAAGCCGGTCGACATGTTTCCCCAGACCCCGCACATCGAGTGCGTCGCCGAATTCGACCGCGACCAAGCCGCCCCCAGCCCCGGAGGCGCCGACTGATGGCGCGGGGATTCGGAGTTGCTGCCGGACTCGACCCGGAGGTGGCGAAGCCGCTGGCGGCACGCTGCATGGAGCTGGGCTACGCCTCTGTCTGGTCGAACGACCATCCCGGCGCCAAGGGCCTCGAGACGCTGGCGGAGTTCGCGACTGCGGCGCCGGAGCTCGAGCTCGGCGTCGCCGTGATCGCGCTCGACCGCCAGGCGCCGGCCGAGATCGCCGCCGACATCGAGCGGCTCGGGCTCGACCGCGCCAAGCTCTGGCTCGGGGTCGGCGCCGGCTTCTCGAAGAAGCCGCTGACGCGGATGCGCGAGACGCTGCCCGAGCTGCGCGAGGCGCTGCCCGGCGTGCGCCTCGTGCTCGCGGCGATGGGCCCGAAGATGTGCGCGCTCGCCGGGGCCGAGTTCGATGGCGCCTTCTTCAACTGGATGACGCCGGAGTTCGCCGCCCGCGCCCGCAACCAGGTCGAAGCCGGCGCCGGCGAGGCCGGCCGCGAGTGCCCGCCGGTCTTCGGCTACGTCCGCACCGCCGTCGGCCCGGACGCCGCCGAGCGCCTCGCCAAGGAGGAGTCCTTCTACCGCGACCTGCACGCCGGCTACCGCAACCACTTCGACCGCCTCGCCGAGCCCGAGGGCGCCGTCGGCGTCGCCGTCCCCGGCCGCGACCTCGCGCAGAAATCCCTCGCCGCCTACACCGCCCTCGACACCGTCGTCGTCCGCGGCCTCGCCAGCGCCAAGGTCGACGCGATGACCGCCGTGGCCGAGGCCGCCGCCCCCGATCTCACCTGATCGCTAACGGCGCTTCAGGGTGGCGGTCCACTCGCCGCTGCCCGCACAGAGCTGACCGTCGATGCCGAACGGCTGCACCGGGTTGAAGATCGATTCGAACTTGCTCGCTTCGAAGGAGCCCTTCGCCTTGGCGCGCGAGACGAAGCGGCCGCTGACCTTCCAGGCGACGCCTTCCTTGTCCTGCGCTTCGCCGGCGAAGACCCAGCGCCGTCCCTGTCGCTTCAGCCTCAGCACGGCTTCCGGTTCCTGTTCGGCGGGTGCCGTCGCCAGGTTCTTCGTTTCGGTGATGACGCCGTCGGAGCTGCGCTGGCAGTTCGTTTTGACCCCGGCGTTGAAGCGGATGACCGTCCGCCGCCGCACGTTGAAGATGATCCGCGCAAACGTCCCCACCTTGCCCGCGTACCGCCCCGCCTTCGGCGGCTTCGCCCCCTTCCGCCCTGCCTGAGCGTCGTCCACGGCCAAGCTGAACGCGAGCACCCCGAAGGCGGCGGTCAAGGCCAGCGCCAGACGCGCGCGATTCGTACCGAGTGCGGATCTCCCAAGCATCGTCGGCCTCAAGCCTAGTACGGAGGCAGGTCCTCGTACCACTCGCCGAGGGTCTTGAACGAGCGCCAGAAGCGCTGCTTGGCGCCCTCCTCGTCGAGGGATTCGTCGATGTCGGGGGTGTAGAGGGCGTCGACGGTGGGGGTGAAGGCCTGGATCTCGCCCTCGCGGGGCTCGATCTGGCGGGAGAGCGGAACTTCGAGGCCGTTGACGGTGCGCAGGGCGGGCTCGCCCATGACGACGAGGATCTTCGGCTGCACGATCGCCAGCTCGGTTAGGAGGCGCCGCACGCACTCGCTCGCGGCGAGGTCGGGCTCGGCGATCGGGCACTTGACGCAGAGCGTGCCGTAGACGACCAGCGGGTCGATCCCCAGCCGTTTGAAGCTTTTCATCAGCGCGTTGCCGGGGCGGCCGTAGAAGGCGACGCCCTCTTCGATCTCGGCGACCCCCGGGGCGTGCTTGACCATGAAGACGTCGGCCTGGGGGTGGCCCGAGCCGAGCACGGGCATCAGCTTGCCGCGCGGGCAGTGCGGGCACTCCTGGAGCTCGTGGGTCAGCTGGTTGAGCTCGCGGATCGCGCGCTCGAGGTACTTCTCGCGTATCTCGTCGTCGGTCGCCGGCACGGTCGCCGATCTCTTTGACGGCACGCCCGCGCCTCCTTTCGCGCGCGCCTCCTGCATCAGCTCTTGCTCGCCCGCCGGCTGCCGCCGCTGCGCCGTTTGCCGCGTGGGCGCCCGCCGCGCACCGGCTTGGCATCGGGAACGCTGCGCTTCGCCGCCTTCGGCCGCCCGGTCGTCTGGAGCAGCTTCAGCGCCTGCACGTAGACCAGGTTCTTGTGCTTGCGGGTGATGTCGGCGTCGCGCATCGCCTCGAGGAACTCGGCCGGCCCGTCGAAGTCGTGGATCCGCACCCGCACGCTGCCGAGCCCCTGCGCGACGTGGCTGTCCGAGCCGGCGCCCGGCACGATCCGGTACTTGCGGGCGAAACGCTCGGCCTCCTCGTTGAATGCGGTCAGCGCGACGCGCGGGTTGAAGACCTCGAGCACGTCGATCTCCTCGACGATGTCGAGCAGGTGCTCGTAGTCGGGCACCGAGTGGAAGCGGTCGAAGGGGTGCGGCACGTAGACGAGCCCGCCCTGAGCGCGAATCGCGGCGATCGTCTCCGCCATCGTCAGCCCGCGCGGGATCTTCTGCTCGAGGAAGAGGCCGATCACCTCGCCCTGCTCGGCGGTCTTCACCTCCTCGGCGACGATCACCTTGATGTCGCCCATCTCGGCCGCGATCCGGCGCGCCTCGAGCGCCCCCGAGACCTCGTTGTGGTCGGTGATCGCGATCGCTCCGAGGCCGCGGTCGCGCGCCGTCTCCAGCAGCACCTCGACCGGGGTGGCGCAGTCGGGCGAGTGGTCGGTGTGCATGTGCAGGTCGACCTCGATCAGCGGCCGCGCCGCGATCCGCGCCTGCACCTCGGGGTCGCCGGCGGGGTCGTGGCGGCGGCTGAGCAGGCGGCGGTAGATCGCTTCGAGCTGGTCGGCGACCGCGGCCCAGTCGCGTCCCTCGCGCGGCGGCTCGACCAGCTCGTATGGGCCGGGGAAGTAGCGCTGAAGGAGCTCGCCGGTCGCCGGCGCGGCGACGGTGCGGGCGTCGAGCCGGCCGAAGAAGACCTCGACCAGCGGCCGCGCCACCTGGGTCGAGAGCACCCGCTCCTGCGGCCGGTGGAAGCTGGCGACGTTGAGCGAGTGCGAGTGCCGCAGCGCCGCCGAGGAGACGCTCGGCGCGAACGGCTCGTGCACATGGACGATGTCCGGCGGGTCGGCGGCCAGCGGCCGTTTGGTCGCCTCGGCGGCGTAGAACCGCCGCACCTCGTGGCCGCGCCGCTCGAGCTCCCCGGAGACCCGGGCGACGAACTCGTTGACCGGGTTCGCCGTCCCCGGCCGGTGCGGCGTGACCTGGGCTATCGAGAGCGGCGCGACCGGCACGGGGCAAGCATAGGAGCCCGCGCGGGGCGGGCTCCTCTCAGGAGGCCGAAACCTTCGCCCCGCCCGGCGCCCTGCTGCGCGCGTGCTTGGCGATGAACTCCTCGGTCTGCTCGCGCGCCTCGTCGTCGGGCCGCTGCGTATGCGGCGACTTCATCAGGTAGCTGGAGGGGCCGTCGAGCTGACCGGCGATGCCGTTGTTCAGCGCCAGCTTGACGATCCGCACCGCGTCGATCACGACGCCGGCCGAGTTGGGCGAGTCCCAGACCTCGAGCTTGAGCTCGACGTTGAGCGGCACGTCGCCGAAGGCTTTCCCCTCGAGGCGAATATGCGCCCACTTGCGGTCGGTCAGCCAGGCGACGTAGTCGGAGGGGCCGACGTGGACGTCCTCGGCGGGCAGCTCGTGGCCCATGATCGAGGTGACCGCGTTGGTCTTCGAGATCTTCTTCGAGTCGAGCCGCTCGCGCTCGAGCATGTTGTAGAAGTCCATGTTGCCGCCGACGTTGAGCTGCGAGGTGCGCTCCATGCGCACGCCGCGGTTGTGGAAGAGCCGCGCGAGCTGGCGGTGGACGATCGTCGCCCCGACCTGGGACTTGATGTCGTCGCCGATGATCGGCAGGCCCGCCTCCTCGAAGCGCTTGTCCCAGTAGTTCTCGCGGGCGATGAAGACCGGCAGGCAGTTGACGAAGCCGACGCCGGCTTTCAGCGCCTGCTCGACGTACCACTTGGTCGCGTCCTCGGAGCCTACCGGCAGGTAGCAGACCAGGACGTCGGCCCTGGTCTCCTTGAGGATGCCGACGATGTCCGCCGTTTCGCCCGGCGCTTTGGTGATTTTCTCCTTCAGGTACTTGCCCAGCCCGTCGTGGGTCATGCCGCGCTCGACCTTGACCCCGAGCTCGGGCACGTCGGCGAACTTGATCGTGTTGTTCTGACCCGACCACATCGCCTCGGAGAGGTCCTTGCCGACCTTCTCGGAATCGATGTCGAAGGCGGCGACGAACTCGACGTCGCGGACGTGGTAGCCGCCGAGGTCGACGTGCATCAGGCCCGGCACTTCGTCGGCCGGGTCGGCGTCCTTGTAGTACTGGACCCCCTGGATGAAGGAGTTGGCGCAGTTGCCGACGCCGACTATCGCGACGCGGACCTTCTCGTCCGTGCGGGCGGCGCCGTTGCCGCTTGCTCCGTTGCTCTCACTCATGAACTCCAAGTCCTCTCTCGATCTGGCTGACTGGCAAAGCAAACCCGAGAACGCGCCCGGTTACAGGCCCGGCGGCTCCGCGGACTCCTTCGATAGCTGTTTCTTGACGTGCCACACGCGCTGGATCGTGGTGACGACGGTCAACGCCGCGATCACGTAGACCGCCGGGGCCAGGAGCTCGAAATCGCCGATTCCGGCGCCCTTGGCGAAGACCAATCCGATGGAAAGTATGACTACCCGCACGGGACGCGTCGCCAGGCCGACCTTGCACTCGACCCCGAGCGCCTCCGCGCGCGCCCGCGTGTAGGAGACCATCAGCGAGCCGAGCACGGCGACGACGCACATCGCGGCGGCGAAATCGTCGCCGGTCGCGGCGAAGTAGCCGGCGACCGCGGCGAGCACGATTCCCTCCTCGATCCGGTCCAGGGTCGAGTCGAGGAAGGCGCCGAACAGCGTCCCCTTGCCCGACATGCGCGAGTAGCGCCCGTCGAGCGTGTCCATCACCGAGCCGAGGACGAAGGCGACGCCGGCGAGGAAGAAGAGGCGCTGGGTGACGAGGAAGGCGGCGATCAGGTTGCCGACCAGGCCGGCGATCGAGATCGCGTTCGGCGTCAGCCGCGACTCGATCAGGCGCTCACGCGCGTAGGCGCGCAGCTCCTGCCCGTTGCGGCGACTGCTCGGGACCCGCGTACGGGCGGACGAATCCATTCGCGTGAGGCTAGACGATTGGGGCCATCCCGGCAGGGGTGGTCCCTATGCCTCCGCCTCCTGTAGACGGGACCGCCAGGACCAGGCCTCCGGGCGTGCTCGCGCGAGCAGGCGGTGTGCCACGAGAGCTGCGGTTGCGGCGACCATCCAGCCGAGCGCGACGTCGAACCAGTAGTGGTTCGCGGTGACGATCACGACCCAGGCGATCACGAGCGGCCAGGCCGCCCAGAAGGCTTTCGGCGCCCAGTGGCGGCAGACCCTGAACCCGGTCGCGCCGATCATCAGGGCGAAGGCGCAGTGCATGCTCGGCACCGCCGCGTAGGGGTTGATGAAGACTTTTGCCAGGGTCGAGTCGTGGTTGACGTTGGAGAAGTCGACGATCGTGTCGACAAAGCCGTGCTCGGGGAACATCCGCGGCGGCGCGGTCGGGTAGAGCGTGTAGCCGACCAGGGCGAGCCCCATCGAGACGACGAACATGTTGCGGACGAAGTAGTAGGACTCGTTGCGGAAGAGGTAGAGCCAGACGAGGAAGCCGAGCGCGATCGAGAACTGGGCGTTGAGGTAGAGCTGGTTGGAGAGGTCGATCAGCCAGTGGGCCGGCAGGAAGAACGCCTGTAGGGAGGGCTCGAACAGGGTGTGCGTGGACTGCTCGACGTCGATGATCGCCTGCCCGTGGGCGATCGCCTCCGAGCGCTGGCCGTCGGCGATGCCGCGGACCAGCTCGTAGGCGACGTCGACGCCGACGAGGATCGCGATCTGGCGCCCCAGGTCGCCCCAGCCCTGCGGCAGGCGGGAGCCGATCGCGGCAAAGGCACGAGACATTCGCCAATTGTAATCGGGCCGTTAACGGCGGGCGAGGCGTGTCAGCCGAGGAACCCGATGACGCGGTCGATCACATTCGGATCGTCGATCCAGGGCCAGTGCCCGGCGCCGGGGACAGCTTCGAATTCGGCGTCGGGCAGGGCAGCTGCGTAGGCCTCGCCGAACTTCAGGGGGAGGTAGAGGTCGCTGTCACCCCAGAGGACGAGAGCCGGGCAGGCAAGCCGACCGAGGTCGCGGCCGGCAGCGGCGAGGCGTGGCGGATCGGCGTGGCGGTAGAGCTGCAGGACGGCGTCCTGGGTGCCGCGGTCCAAGTGGCTCCAGATCATCTCGACGAACTCGGGCGGCATCGGGCTGCGGTGGTCTCCGCGCGCCTGGCGCAGCAGCAGGGCGACGCTCCAGCGGGTCGTCGTCCGGTTGAGGATCTCGCCGAGCGGCCGGCGACGCCAGAGCTGCGCCAGCCAGTGCCAGCGGTAGCCGGGCAGCAGCGGCACCGAATCGATCACGACGAGGCGCTCGACCAGGTCGGGACGGCGCTGGGCGCCGATCAGGGCCAGCCCGCCCCAGTCGTGGACGACCAGCTTGCGCCGCCCGATCCCGAGCTCGTCCAGGCAGCGTTCGAGGAACGCCGAGAGCCCATACATCGAGTAGTCGAAGCGAGCCGGGTCGGGCCGGCTGGACCGGCCCCAGCCCGGCATGTCGATCGCGATCGCCGGGCCGCCGCGCCGCAGGAACGGCAGCCAGTCCTCGCCGTGCGTCGGGTTCCCGTGACAGTAGACGGTCGGCGTGCCCTCGCCGGGCACGCGGCGGTAGAAGACGCGCACGCCGTCGAGGGTCAGCTCACCGGTTTCAATCGCTGCCACCGAGCCACCCTAACCCCAGCGCGGTCGAGGTTATCGCCGCATAGCGTTGAAAACCTCGACCGCGGGGTCGGGAGGCGGGGCCTGCCGAATAGGGTCCGCCCGGCGATGAGCTGGAAGCGGCCGGACAAGCGGCGGGTGCGGGCGATCCGGGACCGGCTGCGCGAGACGTACGGGCAGCCGGTCAACGAGCCGCACGGCCACCCGATCGCCGAGCTGGTCAAGACGGTGCTCTCCCAGCACACCAACGACCGCAACCGGGACCGCTCCTTCGCCCAGCTGCGCGAGCGCTACCCGACCTGGGAGGACGTGCGCGACGCGCCGCTCGACGAGCTCGAGGAGACGATCCGCCCCGGCGGCCTGGCGCGGCAGAAGGCGCCGCGGATCCAGGCGATCCTCGAGCGGCTCGGCGAGCACCCCGACCTCGACTGGACCAGGGACGCGCCGCGCGAGCAGTCGCTCGAGTTCCTGCTCGCGCTGCCCGGTGTGGGCCGCAAAACCGCCGCCTGCGTGCTGATCTTCACCTGGGGCATCCCGGAGATCCCGGTCGACGTCCACATCCACCGCGTCGGCGGGCGGCTCGGGCTCTTCCCCGAAAAGGCCTCCTTCGAGCGCGCGCACGACGAGATGCTGGCGATCGTGCCGCCCGAGGACGCCTACGAGCTGCACATGAACCTGATCCGGCACGGTCGCGAGGTCTGCCGCCCGAAACCGCGCTGCGGCGAGTGCGCCCTGAATCGAATGTGCCCCTGGTACCGCGCCCACCGCGAGCGCGGTTAGTATGCCCGGCGCAAATGAGCAAGAAGGTCTTCATCTCCTTCGCCGCGCTGGTCGTCGTCCTGGCCGCGCTGATCCCCTGGCTGGTCTTCCGCGCCGACGGTGACGAAGTCGCCGAAGCCTCGGTGCCGGCGAGCCTCCAGGAAGGCAAGCGCCTCTTCGACATCAACTGCGGCACCTGCCACACGCTCTACGCGGCGGGGACCGACGGCAACTTCGGCCCCGACCTCGACGAACTGCTCGCCCCCGCCGGCCCGCCGGAAGGCCCGAACGCCAAGGACACGATCGAAGCGACCGAAGGCCGCGTCCTCAACGCGGTCGAAAACGGCGTCGACAGCAGCACCACCCCGGGCCGCATGCCGGCGGGCATCGTCAACGAAGAGCAGGCCGAAGAAATCGCCGCCTTCGTCGCCCGCACCGCCGGCCAGGGCTGAGACAACCCGCCGACGGGCCGAAAACCCGCCCTATGAGGGGGTAAATCGGCCCATCGGCGGTGGGTTCGATCAGTGGATTCGGAAGCGCAGGGCGCTGAACAGGCCCGCGTGGTCTGAGTCCCAGAAGCCGTTGACCGGACTGAGGCCGGTCACCGCGCCATAGCGGAAGCGCACCTCTTCCGGGTCGCGGGTCATGATGTGATCGACCTGATGGTCGAAGTCGGCTTCGCTGCCGCCGTCGCCTTCGCCCAGCAGCGACGAGTCGAGGCAGCAGCTGAGCGGTTCATCGGTGCTGCGCTCGACCATGCCCGCGGCGAGCAGAGCGTCGTAGGCGAGGGTGTCCGGGAACGAGACGGTGTCGTCGTCGGAGTTGAGGTCGCCGACGAGGACGACGGGCAGGTTGCTCGTCGCCGGCCCGCCCGGCGCGACCAGCTCTTTCGCCTGCGCGAGCCGGGTCACCGGTTCGAAGGCTTCCAGGTGGGTGTTGACGAAGCGGAACGGATGGCTCCCGCGCACCTTCGCGTCGGTCGCCGTCCAGCCGCGCACGACCGGCACCGCGCCGCCCAGGATCGGGGCCGAGAACAGGGTTTCGAAATGAGCGGCCTGCGTGTTCCAGGTCACCACACCGGCGCCGCGGCGGGCAAGGATCACGTCGCGCATCGTCAGGCGGCCGTTGACGTCGGCCCCCAGCGGGCCGGTGGCGGGATTGCCGTCTTCGTCGGCGGGCGCCTCGAAGTCGAACTCGTTCTCGGAGATGACGACTTCGTACTGCGGTTTGCCTTCGTTGAGCTGCGCCAGCAGTTCCTGTAGGTAGTCGTAGCGGACCGTGGTCGCGCTCGGGCCTTTGCTCAGGACTTCGAAGTTGACCGGCGCGGTCCGCCACAGCGCAACCTCCTGCAAGCCGACCAGGTCCGGCTTTTGTTCGAGGATCTCGTCAGCCAGCCCCTTGGCACGAACCGGAAAGTCGTTATGGGTGACTTCGCGCAGGACCTTCCCGTTGGCGGCGACGAACGCTCCCAGGTTCGGAGCGGCGATCGCCGGCAGCAGGTCGGCGCCGAGGTAGACGTTGCGGGTCATCGTGTCGAAGGCCTTGCCGCGGCCGTGGAAGTGGTCGTGCCCTTTGGCTTTGCCGTGCGCACCCGCCGCGGCGGGTGCGAGGACGAGCGCGAGGACGGCGGCGAGGGCCGCCAGCCAGGCCCGTCGAGCCGGTGCGTGAGCGTGACTCAAGGTTCTCTCCTCCTGATTCCGTGATTGGTCGAGGCGCCTCCCCGGTGCCCCCTGTCACGGTGCCCGAAACCAATATACGCAGGTCGATTTGACATCTGGCGAATATCTGCCACACTCCCACTTAGATTTTTAGAGTCCGCACGGCGGCTCTCTACCAGTCAAAGACGAAATCCCTGGAACTCGGAGGTAATTGGTGGGCAAGACGATCGGTATCGACCTGGGCACGACGAACTCATGCGTGGCGGTGATGGAGGGCGGTGAGCCGACCGTGCTCGAGAACTCCGAGGGCGGGCGCACCACCCCTTCGGTCGTCGCCTTCGCCGACTCCGGCGACCGGCTCGTCGGCACCGTCGCCAAACGCCAGGCGGTGATGAACCCGGAGAACACGATCTTCTCGATCAAGCGCTTCATGGGCCGCAAGGAGGCCGAAGTCAAAGAGGAGGAGACGATCGTCCCCTACAAGGTCGAGGCCGGCCCGAACGGCGACGTGCGCGTCGACGTGCGCGGCAAGCAGTACAGCCCGCCGGAGATCAGCGCGATGATCCTCCAGAAGCTGAAGACCGACGCCGAAGCGAAGCTCGGCGAAACGGTCGACAGCGCCGTGATCACCGTCCCCGCCTACTTCAACGACGACCAGCGGCAGGCGACCAAGGACGCCGGCAAGATCGCCGGGCTCGACGTCAAGCGGATCATCAACGAGCCGACGGCCGCCTCGCTCGCCTACGGGCTGGAGAAGGAGGAGGCCGACCACACGATCCTCGTCTTCGACCTCGGCGGCGGCACCTTCGACGTCTCCGTGCTCGAAATCGGCGACGGCGTGTTCGAGGTCAAGGCGACCGCCGGCGACAACCACCTCGGCGGCGACAACTGGGACAAAGCGATCGTCGAGTGGCTGGTCGCCGAGTTCAAAAAGGACCAGGGCGTCGACCTCGCCGCTGACAAGAACTCGCTACAGCGCCTCTACGAGGCGGCGGAGAAGGCGAAGATCGAGCTCTCCTCGGCGCAGGAGACGCAGATCAACCTGCCCTTCATCACCGCGGTCGAGGGCCAGCCGAAGCACCTCGACATGAAGCTGACCCGGTCGAAGCTGAACGAGCTGACCGGCGACCTGCTGGAGCGCGTCGTCGGCCCGGTCAAGCAGGCGCTCGCCGACGCCGACGACAGCTCGATCGACCACGTAGTGCTGGTCGGCGGCATGAGCCGCATGCCGGCGGTGCGCGACAAGGTCAAGGAGCTGACCGGCAAGGACCCGCACCAGGGCGTCAACCCGGACGAGGTCGTCGCCGTCGGCGCCGCGATCCAGGCCGGCGTGCTGGCCGGCGACGTCAAGGACGTGCTGCTGCTCGACGTCACCCCGCTGACGCTCGGGATCGAGACCAAAGGCGGCGTGATGACGAAGCTGATCGAGCGCAACACGACGATCCCGACGAAGAAGTCGGAGATCTTCTCGACCGCCGACGACAACCAGCCCTCGGTCGAGATCCACGTGCTACAGGGCGAGCGCGAGATGGCGAGCGGCAACAAGAGCCTCGGCAAGTTCCAGCTCACCGGGATCCCGCCGGCGCCGCGCGGCATGCCGCAGATCGAGGTCACCTTCGACATCGACGCCAACGGGATCATCCACGTGACCGCCAAGGACCTGGGCACGCAGAAAGAGCAGAAAATCGAGATCCAGTCCGGCTCCGGCCTCTCCGAGGAGGAAATCCAGAGCATGGTCTCCGATGCCGAGGCCCACGCCGACGAGGACCAGAAGCAGCGCGAGCTGGCGGAAGCGCGCAACGTCGGCGAGAACGCCGCCTACCAGTCCGAGAAACAGGTCGAGGAGCTGGGCGACAAAGTCGATGCCGCCAACAAGGAGGAGATCGAGACGGCGGTCAAGGAGCTGCGCGAGGCGCTCGCCTCCGACAGCGTCGAGGAGATCAACTCGAAGACCGAGGCGCTGACCGCGGCGATGACCAAAATCTCCGAGCAGATCTACGCCGCCGCCCAGGAGCAGGCGCAGGCCGCCTCCGAGGACGGCGCCGGCGGCGAGTCGTCCGCCGACGAGGAGGAAGTCGTGGACGCGGAGGTCGTCGACGAGGGCGACGAGTCGTGAGGCCGGACGAGAAAGGGACCGACGAGTCCCCGCCCGCGGGTCCAGCCTCCCGGCCGGCGGGTCCTGTCGGGGCAGGGGACCCACCGCCCCCTCCGGTCGCTGAAGCGTCCTCGGGGGCGGTACCCCCTACCCCGCCACCCGCCGGAGGGGAGGCGGGGGACGCCTCAGGGTCGGCGTCGGAGGCTGACGCCCGGGCGCTTGGCGAGGTCGAGCACGATCTCGACGAGCTGCTCTCTCAGCGAGATGAGTACCTCGATCTCGCGAAGCGGACGAAAGCGGATTTCGAGAACTACCGGAAGCGGATGAGCGCGGACGTGCTTGCGGCCTCGGGGCGGGGGAAAGCCGAAGTGCTGCGGGACGTGCTGCCGGTGCTCGACGACCTGGAGCGGGCGATCGAAGCCGCGGGGCTGGACCCGGAGGGAGATTCGGACGACGGGCTGGCGCACGGCGTGCTGCTCGTCTTCCGCTCGCTGCGCGAGTCGCTGAACAAGCACGGGATCGAGGCGGTCGACCCGACCGGGGAGAGGTTCGACCCGCAGGCGCACGAGGCGCTCTCGATGCAGGCGGCCGACGGGGTCGAGTCGGGCACCGTGATCGAGACGATGCAGAAGGGCTACCGCCTGGGCGAGCAACTGCTGCGCCCGGCGCGCGTCGTGGTGGCGCAGTAGGAGGAACGCTTGGCTGACGATCTCTACAAGGTCCTCGGGGTCTCCAAGGGAGCCAGCGACGAGGAGATCAAGAAGGCGTACCGCAAGCTGGCGCGCAAATACCACCCCGACCGCAACCCCGACGACGCCGCGGCGGAGGAGAAGTTCAAGGAGGTTCAGGGCGCCTACGACACGCTCTCGGACCCCGAGAAGCGCGAGCAGTACGACCAGGGCGGCATGTTCGGCGGCTTCGGCGGCCAGGGCGCGCCCGGCGGCGGGCCCTTCGGCGGCTTCGGCGGGGCGCCCGGCGGGGGCGGCGGCTTCGGCGGCGCCGACTTCGGCGACATCCTCTCCAACCTCTTCGGCCGCGGCGGCGGCGGGGGCGGTCGGGGGCGGACCGAGCAGCAGCGCGGCCGCGACCTCGAAACCGAGCTCAGCCTCAGCTTCGACCAGGCGGTCAACGGCGCCCAGGTCAGCGTCAGCGTGCCGAAGGCCGAACGCTGCACGACCTGCCACGGCAGCGGCGCCAAGCCGGGCACCGCGCCGGGCACCTGTCCGCGCTGCGAAGGCCGCGGCATCGACGCCGAGAGCCAGGGACTGTTCTCGATCAGCCAGCCCTGCCCGCAGTGCGGCGGTTCCGGCCAGATCATCGAGGACCCCTGCCCGGCCTGCGGCGGCTCCGGCCTGACCCAGCAGACCAAGCGCTACAAGGTCAACATCCCCGCCGGGGTCAAGGACGGCGCCCGCATCCGGCTCGCCGGCAAGGGCGAGGCGGGGCCGCGCGGCGGCCCGCCCGGCGACCTCTACGTCGTCACCCGGGTCTCCGCCTCGCCGGTCTTCAAGCGGCTCGACGGCGGCAACCTCGAGGTGACCGTGCCGATCACGGTCGCCGAGGCGCTGGGCGGGGCGACGATCGAGGTGCCGACCCTGGAGGGGACGAAGAAGATCAAGGTCGCGCCCGGGACCAAACACGGCACGATCCAGCGCCTGCGCGGCGAGGGGGCGCCAAAGGCGCGCGGCAAGGGCCACGGCGACATCCGCTACCGGCTCGAGATCGAGCTGCCGCAGGAGCTGAGCGAGGAGCAGCAGAAGATCGTCGACGAGCTGGCCGAGTCGCTGAACGGCGCCGACCCGCGCGCCGAGCTGCTGCGGAGGGCGGCGCGTTGAGCGCCGTGCGGCGCGAAACCGTGGACGTCTCGGTCGATTCCGAGCGCGGCGTGTTCATGATCTCGGTCGCCGCCGAGCTCGCCCACATGCACCCGCAGACGCTGCGGGTCTACGAGGCGCGCGGGCTGATCGAGCCGCAGCGCTCGGCCAAGAACACGCGCCTGTACTCGCAGCGCGACGTCGAGCGGCTACAGCACATCCAGCGCCTGACCGCGGCCGGGCTCAACCTCGCCGGGGTCGAAATAGTGCTTGACATGGAAGCCGAGGTGGAGAGGATGAAAGCGAAGCTGGAGCGCATGCGCCGCCACGCGGCGGAGCTCGAACGCCGCATCGCGAGGGAAGGAGCCTGATGCAGCCCGACCGGTTCACCGTCAAATCGCAGGAAGCGGTCGCCGCCGCGCAGCAGCTCGCGGCGCAGCGGCGCAACCCCGAGGTCGCCCCCCCGCACCTGCTGCTCGCCCTGGTCCAGCAGGACGACGGCCTGGTGGGGCCGATCCTGGAGAAGACCGGCGCCCACGCGGCGAGCGTCGGCACCAAGGCCAACGAGGCGATCGAAGCGCTGCCGAAGCTGAGCGGCGACGAGCAGCCCGACGTGCGCCCCTCCTCGGCCTTCCTCGCCGTCCTCCAGGGA
>CAVSGL010000014.1:0-61014 GCA_963727465.1 uncultured Solirubrobacterales bacterium
TCGCGCCTGCGCAACGTCGAGTCGGTCTTCGACGCCTACAGGATCACGCCGACGAGCTGATCAGGCGACGACCGTGAGTGCGCCCGGGCTGACCGCGAGGCGGATCTCGGTGCGCTCGCCGATGTAGTCGCCGTCGACCTGGACCGGGAAGGGGCGGGGTATGCCGTCCTTGGTCTCGGAGGTCGAGGCGATGCTCGCCTCGGTGACGCCTTCGAAATGCTCGACCTGGCGGTGGCGGGCGGCGGGGCGCTGCTCGCTGAACAGGCGCGGGATCAGGGTCGGCATGTCGCGCTGGCGGGCTCGCCTGAGGACGCCGAGCGAGAGCGAGCCATCGTCTATCGCGATGTTCTCGCAGACCCGGATCGGACGGCTGGCGAAGTAGGTGAAGGGGTCCGAGTTCTGGGCCAGAGCGGTGACCCCCTCGCACCGCCCGGCGCCGTCGATCTCGACCCGCAGGCGCACGGGGTTGACCATGTACTGGCGGTAGAAGGCCGAGATCGCCGCCCAGGTGAAGTAGTAGGGGCCGGCGCGCGACTTCAGCCGCGGGTGGGCATCGACCCGTTTGACCACGGTCGCGTCGATGCCGGCGCCGCAGGAGAAGACGAAGTGGCGCTCATCGACCCTGCCGAGGTCGATCGGGCGCGGCGACCACTCGTCGAGCTGCGCCAGCAGGTGCTCGGTGGCGTCGACGACGTCGTTGGGGATGCCGAGGGTGCGGCAGACGACGTTGGTCGAGCCCCCCGGCAGGACGGAGACCGGCACGTCGGTCCCGGCGAGCCCGTTGGCGACCTCGTTCAGGGTGCCGTCGCCGCCGAAGGCGACGACGACGTCGTAGCCGTGGTCGCGCACCTCACGGCCGATCTCGGTTGCGTGGTTCTGCGCCTCGGTCGCCACCGTCTCCACCTCGTAGCGGCCCTGGAGGGCGTAGACGACGAGGTTCTTCAGCCGGTCCGAGACCGTCGTCGCGTAGGGGTTGACGATCAGCAGCATCCGCTTCTTGCCGGACCTGCGCGATTTTCCGGAGCCGAGCCTGACCACGAGGTCTGCAATCTATGCGGCCCGGGTATCGTGGGGACCGTTCCCGCTCGAGCGACAACGACGCTTGCCGCCTGCGCGGCCGCCGTGCTGGCCGGTCTCGCGCTGTTCGCTCCTGCCTCCGTCGCTGCGACCGGGTCGCCCGGGCCGCGCCCCAGCCAGGTGACGCTCGGCTACAGCCAGGCGCGCCACTTCTTCTACGGCACGGCCAGGATGCCGCCGCAGCCGGGCGGCGACGGCTACGCCTGCCTCTCCGGCAACCGCCACTTCGTCGACGGCCCGCGCCTGCTGCGGATCTACCGCGCCCTGCCCGGCCGCGACCGCCCGGTCTCACCCGACATCGCCGCCGGGGCGACGCCGGAGAACGGCACCCTGGTCTGGAAGTTCCCGCGCCGCCATGTGCCGCGCGGTCGCTACTACGTCGTCTTCGAAGCGAAGATTCCCACCGCCCCGTACGCACCGAGCGAATGCCCCGGCTTCCGCTCGCGCGCCGTGGTGCTGCCGAAACCGCGCTAGGAGACCGCTTCGTAGCGCACGACCTCGCCCTCGGCGACTTCCCGTACGCGTCCCTCGTTGAGCAGCAGGTCGGCGTGGCCGATCACCTCGGAGAGCGTCAGGAAGGCCTGGGTGACCGCAACGTTGCCCCAGATCGCCTGGGCGACCTCGTAACCGGTGCGCGGCTGCTCGGCGATCAGGCCGTAGATCTTCTCCTTGCGCCGCTCGTGCTTGGCGAGGCGCTCGTCGATCAGGGCGACGTGGTCGACGATCGGCTCGCCGTGGCCCGAGAGGACGATCTCGGCGGGCATCTCCCTGGTCTTCTTCATCGACTCGATGTAGGTGACGAGCGCCTGCGTGCGCTGCGGGGAGCCGTCGAGCGGACGGGTGATCAGCGGGTTGGAGGAGATGTGGGCGATCAGGTGGTCGGCGGCGATCAGGATGCGCCGCCGCTCGTCCCAGAAGACGGTGTCGGAGGGGCTGTGGCCTGGCCGGTGGAAGACCTGGAGCACGCGGTCGCGGAAGGGCATCGACTGCCCGTCCTCCAGCGGCCGCGTCACCTCGGCCTTCGAGCCCCAGCCGCGGAAGCTGCGCGAGACGCTCTGTAGGGCGAACGCGACCTCCTGGGGGATGCCGTTGCGCAGCATCAGCTCGACCGCGAACTCGTCCTCGCGCTCCGATTCCTCGCCGAAGCTGGCCAGCCGCTCCGCCGCGAGCCCGAGCGCGGCGACCTGCGCGCCGGAGTGCTCGGCGACGATCTCCACCAGCCCGAGGTGGTCGATGTGCTGGTGGGTGAGGATCACCAGCTCGAGGTCGTCGATCGAGTGGCCGCGGGCGCCGAGCTGGCTCTGAAGCTCGTCGAGCGCCTTGCCCGAGTTGGGCCCGGTGTCGATCAGCGTCAGCGGCTCGTCCTCGAGCAGGTAGCAGTTGACCCGCCCGACCGCGAAGGGAGTGGGAATGCGGAGCGTGTGGATGCCGGCCAGCGCCGCCTGCTCCAGCGCCCACGACGCCGCCGCCTTCTCCGCTTCGCGTCCGGGGGCGGCGGGCCTACCCTCGGATGAGCCCAAGGATCTCATCTCTTTTCTCTTCCATGTCCTCGCGTGAGACGAGCGACTCGAGGTTGAGCCGCAGCAGCGGCTCGGTGTTGGAGGGGCGGACGTTGAAGTGCCATCTGGGAAAGTCGACGGAGATCCCGTCGAGCCGGGCCTGCTCGCCCTCGGAGTAGCGCGCGGCGATCTCCTCCATCTTCGCCGCCTGGTCGGCGACCTCGGAGTTGATCTCGCCGGAGATGAAGTAGCGCGAGCGGAACTCGGCCATCAGCTCGGCCAGCGAGCGACCGTCTTTCGAGAGCAGCTCGAGGATCAGCAGGGCCGGGATCGTGCCCGAGTCCGCGCACCAGAAGTCGCGGAAGTAGTAATGGCCGGAGACCTCGCCGCCGAAGACCGCGCCCTGCTCGCGCATCCGTTGCTTGAAGAAGGCGTGGCCGACCCGCGAGAGGTCGGAACGGCCGCCCTCGGCCGCGACCAGGTCGGGCACCGCCCGGCTCGAGCGCGGGTCGTAGAGGATCGTCGCACCGGGATGGGTGGCGAGCGCGGAGCGCGCCAGCAGGGCGCAGACGAAGTCGCCGTCGCAGAAGGAGCCCTCGCCGTCGATGAAGAAGCAGCGGTCGGCGTCGCCGTCCCAGGCGATCCCGAGGTCGGCGCCGCTCTCGCGCACCCGCGCTTCGATCAGCTCGCGGTTCTGGGGCAGCAGCGGGTTCGGCTCGTGGTCGGGGAACTCGCCGTCGGGCTCGAAGTACATCTGCTCGAGGTCGAGCCCGAGGCCGCGCAGGGTTGGGCCGACCATCGGCCCGGCCATGCCGTTGCCGCCGTCGACGACGACCTTGAACGGCCTGACGACCTCGGGGTCGACGAAGGAGAGCGCATGGGCGCGGAACTCGTCCCAGATGTCGACCTCCTCGAAGCTGCCGCCGCCCGGCGCCGAGCCGAGGCCGGCTTCGATCTCACGCCGCACGTCGCCGATCCCGGCGTCGCCGGAGAGCGCGAGGGCCCCCTCGCGGATCAGCTTCACCCCGGTGTAGGCCTTGGGATTGTGCGAGGCGGTGACCATCGCGCCGCCGTCGAGCTCGCGCGAGCCGACGAGGAAATAGAGCATCTCGGTGGCGACCATGCCGGCGTCGAGCACGGTCGCGCCCTCGAAGATCAGCCCGTCGCGCAGCTCCGCCGCCATCGACGGCGCGGTCAGCCGCATGTCGCGGCCGAGCCCGATCCGCAGCTCGCTCGGCTGCTTGCCGCGCAGCCGCGCGAGCACGCGGGCGAAGGCGCGGCCGATCGCCAGCGCGGTCGTCTCGTCCATCTGCTCGCCGTGCAGGCCGCGGATGTCATAAGCCTTGAAGATCCCTGCCGGGGCGAGGGTTTGCTGCTCGCTCAAAACGCTCCTTTCAATGCCTCGTAGCTCTGCTCCAGGGTCTGCGGCATCACTTTCGTGTCGGCGATCACCGGCATGAAGTTGGTGTCGCCGCCCCAGCGCGGCACGACGTGGAGGTGGATGTGGTGCTCGACCCCGGCGCCGGCGACCCGGCCCTGGTTGAAGCCGACGTTGTAGCCGTGCGGGTCGTAGACCTCTTCGAGGCGGCTCATCGCCCGCTGGGCCAGCGCCATCATCTCCGCCACGGTCTCGCCCGGAAGGTCCTGGATGCGGCCGATGTGCTCGTAGGGGGCCACCATCAGGTGGCCGTTGGTGTAGGGGAAGAGGTTGAGGATCACGAAGCAGCGCTCGCCGCGGTGGACGATCAGGTTCGCCGCGTCGTCGTCCGCCGCCGGCTTGGCGCAGAAGATGCACTCATCCTCGTTGTCCTTGGACGCGTCCTTCACGTAGGCGAGGCGCCAGGGCGCCCAGATCCGAAAGTTGGCCACGGGACTCCCATCCTATGAGAGCGGCGCCCGATCAGAGCCAGCCGCGGCGGCGGAAGTAGGCGACCAGGCCGACGAGGATGCCGACCATGCCGCCGAGCAGGATCCAGAAGCCGGTCAGGTCGTGTTCGCCGGGAACGCCGACGTTGGCGCCCCAGAGGCTGGCGAGCAGGGTCAGCGGCAGGACGATGACGCTGATCGAGGTGAGCACGCGGAGGATGTCGTTGACCCGGTGCGAGATCACCGACTCGTTGGTCTCGGCGAGCGCCTCGACCACCTCCTTGTAGTTCTTGAGCATGTCCCAGATCCGCTCGTGGGCGTCGACGATGTCGTCGAAGTAGATCTCGAGATCGAGGTTGGGCGCGAGGTAGCGCTGCTTGACCTTCTCCAGGTCGCGCAACACGGGGCGCTGCGGGCGGATCACCTTGCGGAAGTTGATGATCTCCTGCTTGGCGTTGGAGATGTCGCGCACGACCTCCTCCGAGCGGCCCTCGAAGATGTCGTCCTCGAGCGCGTCGAGCTTGTTGCCGATCTTGCGCAGCATCGGGAAGCAGTAGTCGAAGCTGTCGTCGACGAGGCGGTAGAGCAGGTAGCCCGAGCCGCGCGAGAAGAGCTGCTCGCGCAGCTCCTCTTTGGCCCGGCAGCGCTCGAACAGGTACTCGACCGGCTGTAGCGGCTGGTTGGGGATCGTCACCAGGTAGCCCGGGCCGACGAAGAGGTCGAGCTCGCCGGCGCCGAGCCGACCCGCGGCCGGGTCGAAGATCGGGAAGTGGAGGACGATGAAGAGGTAGTCGTCGTAGACGTCGATCTTCGGCCGCTGGTTGCGTGAGAGCACGTCCTCGAGGTCGAGCGCGTGGAAGTCGAAATGCTCGTCGATCCAGGCACGCTCGAGCGCGCCGGGGCGCTCGATGTTGACCCAGCGCAGGCCGGAGGCGTCGATCTGCTCGACGTTGGGCGCCTGGGGCTCAGGCGCGCCGGCCGCCGGCACGAGCTCGCCGTGCCGGCCGGAGCGCCGTAGTCTGGGCTTCGGAAGGTTCGGCATCGTTCACGCTCATCGTCTCGGCGGCAGCTGCGTCCACGGTGAACGCAAGGTTAAACGCAACGCCGGATTTGCCTTGCATGGGAACGCCCCTGGTAAGGTTCTACCCACATAAGCGCCACATCTAGAGGGGTGGAGGGACTGGCCCGCAGAAGCCCCGGCAACCGCCCCGGACCTTGGTCCGGGAGAGGTGCCAACTCCAGCAGGTCCATGGATCTGGAAGATGTGGGGAAGACGTCCGATCGGACCTCTGCCCCACAGGCGGAGGTTTTCTTTTAGGCAAAGGAGAAGTGAGATCGGATGTCAGTCGAGAGCTTGAAGTGCAAGGAGTGCGGGGCCTCCTACGAACTCGGTGCCAGCTACGCCTGCGAGAACTGCTTCGGCCCGCTCGAAGTCACCTACGACTTCTCGGAGCTCGACGCGGCCGAGACCAAGCGGCGGATCCAGGCCGGCTCGCAGGGAATCTGGCGCTACGCCGACTTCCTGCCCTTCACCGGCTCGCCGCGCGACCCGCTCGAGCCCGGCCTGACGCCGCTGGTCAGGGCCGACCGGCTGGCCGAGCGGCTCGGCCTCGACGCCGAGATCTGGGTCAAGAACGACGCCGCCAACCCGACCCACTCGTTCAAGGACCGGGTCGTCGCCGTCGCGGTGGCGAAGGCGCGCGAGCTCGGCTTCGAGACCGTCGCCTGCGCCTCGACCGGCAACCTCGCCAACGCGGTCGCCGCCCACGCCGCCGCCGCCGGGCTCGAGTCCTACGTTCTGGTTCCGGCCAACCTCGAGGAGCAGAAGCTGCTCGCAACCGGCGTCTACGGCACCAACCTGGTCGGCGTGCGCGGCAACTACGACGCCGTCAACCGGCTCTGCACGCAGCTCGCCGAAACCCGTCCCTGGGCGTTCGTCAACGTCAACCTGCGGCCCTACTACGCCGAGGGCTCGAAGACGCTCGCCTACGAGACCGCCGAGCAGCTCGGCTGGGAGCTGCCCGACCGGGTCGTCTGCCCGATCGCCTCGGGCTCGCTCTTCACCAAGGTCGCGCGCGGCTTTCAGGAGTGGACCGACCTCGGCCTGATCGCCGGCGAGCAGCCGGTCTTCAACGGCGCCCAAGCGCTCGGCTGTAGCCCCGTAGCGACGGCCTTCGCCGAGGGCTGGGACGTCTGCAAGCCGCAGAAGCCGGAGACGATCGCGAAGAGCCTCGCGATCGGCGATCCGGCCGACGGTCCCTACGCGCTCGAGCAGGCGCGCGCCAGCGGCGGCGCGATCGACTCGGTCGACGACGCCGAGATCCGCGCCGCGATCCGCCTGCTGGCGGAGACGACCGGGATCTTCACCGAGACGGCCGGCGGGGTCACGGTCGGCGTGCTCGCCAAGCTGGCCGAGCGCGGCGCGATCGAGGCCGGCGAGCGAGTCGTCGTCTACATCACCGGCGAGGGGCTGAAGACGCTCGACGCCGTGCGCGATAGTTTCCACATGCACGAGATCGACCCCGATCTCGAGAGCTTCGAGTCCGAGTTCGAGACCCCGCAGGAGGTAGTCGCCTGATGGCAGTCACCGTGAAGATCCCGACCCAGCTGCGCGCCGCCACGGGGGGTGACGCCGAGGTGGAGGTCTCGGGCGGGACCGTGGGCGAGGTGCTCGATGCGGTCTTCGAGGCCCACACCGACCTGCGCGAGCGGATCACCCAGGACGGCGACCTGCGCCGCTTCGTCAACGTCTATGTCAGCGGCGAGGACATCCGCTTCCAGCAGGGTCTCGACACGGCGATCTCAGAGGGCGACGAGGTGACGATCCTCCCTGCCGTGGCAGGTGGCTAAACCGCCGGTCGCGATCCTCTGCGGAGGGCGCGGCACGCGTCTGCGTGAGCGCACGGAGTCGATCCCGAAGGCGCTGGTCGAGATCGGCGGCATGCCGATCGTCTGGCATGTCCTGGGCATCTACATCGCGCAGGGCTTCAGCCGCTTTCTCCTGGCCACCGGCTACCTTGGCGACGCCATCGTGGATTTTGTCGATGGGCACGCGTGGCCGAAGGGCATCTCGGTCGAGTGCCTGGACACCGGCGTCGACACCCCGACCGGAGGGCGCATCGCGGCGCTTTCCGAGCGGCTGGATGGGAGGTTCTGCGCCACCTACGCCGATGGCGTCGCCGACGTGGACCTCCGCGCCCTGCTGGATTTCCATTCCGAACAGGGTCGTCTGGCGACGATGACCGTCGTGCGGCCTCATCTCCAGTGGGGGGTGGCCGAAATCGGAGACGACGATGCAATCGACGGCTTCGCCGAGAAGCCACGCAGCGAGCACTGGATCAATGGCGGGTTCTTCGTCTTCGAGCCGGGCGCGCTCGGGTATCTGGAACCAGACAGCGTGCTCGAGCGGGAGCCGCTTGCGCGTCTCGCCGCGGATGGGCAGCTCTCCGCCCACCGGCACGAGGGCTTCTGGGACTGCATGGACACCTACAAGGACGCCGTGACGTTGAACGACCTCTGGGCCGCCGGCGACGCGCCGTGGCGAGTTTCCCCCCCAAATAGGCGGGGAAACTCGCCACAGGGGGCGGCATGAGCCGGGCGCTGGTCAGCGGCGCGCACGGATTCGTCGGCTCGCACCTGGCGCGGGCGCTGCTCGCGAGCGGTGAGCAGGTGCGGGCGCTCGACCGCCCGGCGCCGCGGATCGCCGACGTCGGCGGCGAGCGGCTCTCGGGTCTGGACCTGCTCGGCATCCGCGGCGAGGTCGAGCTGGTCGAGGCCGACCTGCGCGACGCCGAGGCGGTGGCGGCGGCGGTCGCCGGCGTCGACGCGGTCTTCCACCTCGCCGCGCAGACGATCGTCGGGGTGGCGCGCCGCTCGCCGCTGGAGACCTTCGAGGTCAACGTGCGCGGCGCCTGGAACGTGTTCGAGGCCTGTCGGGAGCACGACGTCGCGCGGGTCGTCTTCGCCTCCTCCGACAAGGCGTACGGGTCGAGCCCCGAGCTGCCCTACCGGGAGGACTTCCCGCTGCGCGCCGCATACCCGTACGACGCGAGCAAGGCGGCGGCCGACACGATCGCCCGCAGCTACGCCAACGCCTACGGCCTGCCGCTGGCGGTCACCCGCTTCGCCAACGTCTACGGCGGGGGCGACCTCAACTTCTCGCGGCTGATCCCGGAGACCGTCGTCGCGCTGCTCGAAGGCCGTGCCCCCGCGATCCGCTCGGACGGCAGCCCCGAACGCGACTTCCTCCACGTCGACGACGCTGTCGCCGCCTACCTGGCGATCGCCGATGCGCTGGACAGCGGCGCGGCGCGGGAGGCGTTCAACGCCGGCGGCGAGCGCCCGCACTCGGTGCGCGAGGTGGTCGAGCTGATCTGCGCGGCGGCGGGCGGCGAGGTCGAGCCCGACTTCCAGGGCGAGGGCAACCCCGACGGCGAGATCGACCGCCAGTTCGTCGACTCGTCGAAGCTGCGCGAGCTGACCGGCTGGCGCCCCCGGGTCGAACTCGCCGACGGCCTCGCCGGCACGCTGGCCTGGTACCGCGACCACCCGGAGGCCCGCCCCAACCCATCGCTGTCGAGGTTTTAATCGCTATGCGACGAAAACCTCTACCGCACAGCCTCTAGTCTGGTCCCGGTCATGTGCGGGCGTTTCACGGTCACGGCCAAGGACACGAAGACGATCGCCGACCGCTTCCAGGTCGAGCTCGAACGTTCGCTCGAGCGCAACGAGAAAGGGCTCGACCGCTACAACGTCGCCCCGACCCAGGAGGTGCTGACGGTTCGCTCTTCGCCCGACCCGGACGAGGCCGCGACCGGCGAGCGCGAGGCGCGGATGATGCGCTGGGGATTGGTGCCGCGCTGGGCCAAGGACCTCAAGGTCGGCTATCGGATGATCAACGCCAAAGCCGAGAACCTCGAGTCGAGCCGCGCCTACTCGCCGCTGGTCGGCAAGTTTCGCCACCGCTGCCTGATCGTCGCCGACGGCTTCTACGAGTGGATGAAGGCTGAGGACCCGAAGCAGCCGCGCCAGCCCTGGCGCTTCGTCGTCGACGGCGGCGAGCCCTTCGCCTTCGCCGGGCTCTGCACCCGCAAGGAGTGGACGGACGAGGAGGACCGCGGCTTCGAGGACGGCTGGCTCTACAGCTGCACGATCGTCACCACGACCCCGAACGCCGTCGTCGCCCCGGTCCACGACCGGATGCCGGCGATCCTGCCCGGCGCCGACGCCGAGGCCGCCTGGCTGCGCCCCGACCTGAGCGCCGCCGACGCGATCGCGATGTGCGGTCCGCTGCCCGCCTCGCGCATGGAGGGGGCGCCGGCGAACCCGAAGCTGAACAAGGTCGGCAAGGGGATCGAGGGGCCGGAGCTGCTGGTCGCCCCGGAGTCCTGAGGGCGGCTCAGGGTTCGGGCACGACCAGCACCGCGGCTCCGGGCGGTGGCTGTGGCGGATCCGCGAGCAGCTCCCAGGAGGCGGCGGGCATCACGCAGAGCTCGCCGGGCCCGAGCTCGGCGACCTTGGCGCCGCCGTCGGCGCCGAGCCGAGCGGCGAGCTCGGCGGCGACCTTCGAAGCGGGCGAGTCGCCGTCGGCGTCGAGGCGGACGCGGTCGATCCGCTCGGCGTCGCCGATCAGGATCGCGACCGGCGCCGGGATCGCGGCCGCGATCGTCTCGCCGGCGCCACCGAATGCGGATGCGGCTTCCGGGTGCTGGCCGACGAGGGCCAGCGAGGCGCGCTCGGCGGCGGCGGCGTTGACGATTCCTTCGGGGAGCGACTCGTGCACCAGCAGAGTCGGTTCGGCGTCGATGTCCGCGGCGAAGGCCGCCTCGCCGAGCTCGGTGAGCAGCGCCTGCCGGGACGGCGCTTCGTCTGGCGGGCTGGCGAGCAGCCCGTGGACCACGCCGCTGTCCGGGGCGGCGATCCGGCGGGCGAGCGAGAAGGCGAGCGGCGCCTGGGCGGGGTCCTCCACGGTGACGACGACCCGTTCGCCAAGGCGCCCGGCGTGCTCCGGCGGCTGGACCCGCTTGACGGAGCGGTCGACGAGCAGGGTGCCGACGACGATCGAGGCGAGGATCAGGATCAGCACCGCATTGACCACCGATTGGTCGAAGAGGCCGATTTCAAAGCCGACGATCGTCGCCGCCAGGGCGGCTGCCGCCTGCGGCACGGTCAGGCCCAGCATCAGGTTGGCCTGCGCCTCGCTGTAGCCGAAGGCCAGCTTGGCCAGGCGCGAGGCGATCGCCTTGCCGCCGATGCTGGCGAGGACGAAGAGGCCGCCGAGCTTCAGCGTTTCGCCCTGGACCATCACCGCGGGATCGAGCAGCATCCCGACCGAGACGAGGAAGATCGGGATGAAGACGGCGGCGCCGAAGAAGTCGATCCGCTCCATCAGCGGGCCTTCGTTCGGCACCAGCCGGTTCAGCGCCAGGCCGGCGAAGAAGGCGCCGACGATCCCCTCGACGCCGAAACTTTCGGCGAGCGTCGCGGCGGCGAGGAAGGAGGCGATCGCGATCAGGTAGCGGACGATCCGGTCGGTGCCGAGGTGGCGAAAGGCGAGTCGCGCCAGGCGCGGCAGTGCCAGCAGGGCGAAGGCGACGAGGACGACGAGGCCGATGACGATCTGCAGCGCGATCTCAGCGGTCGAGCCGCCCGCCACCTGCGAGCCCGAGACCGCGGCGAGGACGGTCAGCGTGGCGGTGTCGGTCAGCACGGTGGCGCCGACCGCGGTGGCGACGCCGCGGTCGGCCGAGAGCCCGGCGCCGCGCGCGGTCGGGTAGAGCAACAGGGTGTAGGAGGCGAGCAGCGCGCCAAGCAGCAGCGTTGCGGGGAGGCTCCAGCCGAGACCCGTTCCGACGGCGACGCCGAGCGCCATCGGCGTCGCGAAGGCGATCGCGGCAAAGCCGAGCACCGATTTGCGGTGCACGCGCACGAGGCCGAGGTCGAGCTCGACCCCGGCGACGAACATCAGGTAGAGCAGCCCGAGCTGCCCCAGCTCGGGCACGGTGGTGTCGCCGGCGCCGATCAGGTCGAGGCCGTGCGACCCGATCACGAAGCCGCCGACCAGCAGCCCGATGATCCCGGGGATCCGCGCCCGTCGCATCAGCGGCGGCCCGACGATCACGACCGCGAAGAGGATCAGGAACTCCCAGGCGGCGCCCTCGGGGGAGTTGACGGAGACGGCGGCGAGGGTGTCGGTCATCGCGAGGTTCGCAGCAGCGGCAGGGCGTGTTCGGAGTTGGCCGCGTCCGGCCCGACCCACTCGTCGAGCAGGTCGTGGATCGTGCCGTCGGCGATGAAGGCGCGCATCGCCGAGTCGACCGCTTCGACGTTGTCCGACCCCTTCGGCAGCGCTGCGGCGATCGGCTCGGCGCCGGGTAGCTGGGAGACCGCTTCCAGCTTGCCGCCGGAGCGATCGGCGATCGCGACGGCGAGCGGCAGGTCGAAGAGCACAGCGTCGACCTTGCCGGCTTCGAGCGCCGTCAGCATCCGGTCGTGGTTGTCGTAGATCCTGGTCGTCGGTTCGGGGGCGATCCTGTTGGCGATCGTCTCGACGAAGGTCGTGCCGCGGACGGCGCCCCAGCGCAGCTCCTGGGCAGTGGCCAGATCGGGGACCTTGGTGCCGCCGCGGACGACGACGGTCGGCGGCGAGTCGAGGTAGGGCGAGGAGAAGTCGAGCGCCGCTTCGCGTTCGGCGGTCGGGGTCAGCAGCGAGAGGCCGAGGTCGGCGCCGCCCAGGTTGCCGGCGACGATGCGGTGGAAGTGGACGAGCCTGATCCGCACGGAGTCGAGGCCGAAGCGCTCGGCGAGCTTGCGGGCGAGCTCGTATTCGAAACCGCCGGTCGGCTTGCGCACGCTGCCTTCCCAGAAGTCGGCGGTCGGAACCGTCGAGGTGGCGACGGTCAGCACGCCAGGCCGGGCGGGCGTGAACTCGCCGGCCGAGCCGGAGATCGAGCCGCACCCGGCGAGCGCGAGCGCGGCCAGCAGGGCGAATGCGGCGGGCAGTCGGCGCAGGGCGCGCTACCCCTGGCGGCCCAGCGACCCGGCGCGGCGCACGGTGGCGGCGCCGCCGCTGTTTTCGAGCGTGCAGGAGACGTGCGCTTCGGGCTTGCCGGTGGCGCGCCAGAAGGACGCGAAGCCAAGCTCGAGCGGCTGCGCCGGACGGCCTTCCGGCAGGCCCCACTGCCATTCCTGCGAGGTCGTGCTGTAGGCGGCCCAGCTGACGACGACGCCGGGCAGCGCGGTGAAGACCGGGAAGGCGTCTTCGAATTCGAGCGAGGCGTATTCGGCGCCGCGGATCGGCAGCCGGATGCCGACGCTTCCCGGCACGTCCTGCTTGGTCAGGTTGTATTCGCCGCTCGAGCGCGGGAAGGCGCCGCGGCTGTTGACGGTGCGCCCGAGCTCGGACCGCGGTCCGCCGCGCATGCGGCAGCGCACCCGCGCCTGGCCGACCGCGGCGCCGGCCGAGATCGTCAGCACCGAGGTCACCCGATAGACCCGTTCCCCGTTGATGTTCTCTTCGGTCGCCCGGATCCCGCCGTCGCCGAGCCGCATCGAGCCGCCCCCGGGGATCGCCGCCGGCCGCGAGTCCGGCAACGGCGATTTCGCCTCCCATTCGAGCTTCACCGACGACCCGCCGACCGATTCCGTCGCCAGCACGGCCGCCGCCAGCGTCGCGACCAGCCCGACCACGATCACGACGATCGCCCCCCGCGGCGGCCGGGTCTCGGTGAGAACGCTCACGGCGCTGTATTAGACACGACGACCGAGTCGGACCGCGGTTCGAGGAATTTCCTCAATGGCTGCGCAGAATCGGCACGTTTAGGTCTTGATCCGTTTGACCGTGCTACGGACGGTCAGTCAATGAGCCGATCGAAGAAGCGCCTCAAAGGAAAGATGACCGAGCCGCCACATCCCCTGAACTGGCAGCCGATACTCAAGCTGGCCGGCAAACAGGGTGAGGACTTCATGCTGATGTTCGATGTCGAGCTGGAGGACGGACGCAGGCTGACGGCCTTCAAGCATTGGTGGACCAGGCGATACATCCACCTGACCTCAGATGGCCGAGCTTATGTTTATGAACATCGAGAGAAAGATGGAGAGACCGACTGGGCTTGGTATCGAGAGGTCGATCCCATCCAGCATCTCGACTTGGTGCTCCCACACGGACAGCGGCTGGCCGAATATCGGGAACTCCAAGAGCGCGCCCGACAGGATTCGAACCTGTGGCCTCCGCTTCCGGAGAGCGGCGCTCTATCCAGCTGAGCTACGGGCGCGTGGATGCAGCTTAGTTCTTCAAGAACGGGAGAGGGGCGACCGAACGTCTGTTCTGTCCGACCGAATACATAAGGTTTCGGGCGAAATGGCGCGGCCGGGGAGCGGAAATGCGGGAGAGGCCAAGGTGTTGGCGGCGCTGGTTGAGCGTGGCTTCGACGTTCTGGTGCCATTCGGGGAGGGACAGCCCTACGACCTGGTCGTTCATCTCGGGGCTGCTGAGTTCCTGCGGGTCCAATGCAAGACGGCGTGGCTGCGGCAGGGCTGCGTGGTCTTCAACAGCCACAGCACCGATCACGGCCGCGGGGCGCAATCCTATGCTGGCCTCGCGGACATCTTCGGTGTCTACTACCCGCCGACTGAATCGGTCTATCTCGTGCCGATCGAGTCCGTCGCGCGATTCGAGGGCAGATTGCGCGTGACGCCAACGCGGAACAACCAGGAGCAGGGAGTCCGGCATGCAGTCGACTTCGAGATCGATCGCTGGCACGTGGACTCGTTGCGCGAAGTCATGAGCACGGAATCGCCCCGGGATGAAGCGGCGCTGAGCGTCGCGTAGGCTCGCGGCCCATGGATCTTTCGGTTGCCTTTCTCGGCACGGGCGGCGCCGTGCCTTCGGCGCGGCGCAATACGGCGAGCGTGTTGGTTGCGCGCGGGGGGGAACGGCTGCTGTTCGACTGCGGCGAGGGCACGCAGCGGCAGATGCAGCGCTCGCTGGGGCTGGTACAGGTCGACGCGATCTACTTCACCCACTTCCACGCCGACCACTTCCTCGGCCTGCCGGGACTGCTGAAAACGTACGACCTGACCGAGCGCGAGCGGCCGCTGACGATCTACGGGCCGCGCGGGCTGCGCGACCTGATCGGCAGCCTCGGCCGCGTGATCGGGCGGGTTGGCTACAAGCTCGAGCTGGTCGAGATCGAGCCCGGCGACGCGATTCCCTGCGACGGCGCCGAGGTGCGCGCCTTCGCGGTCGAGCACAGCGTGCGCGCCCACGGCTACGCCCTGGTCGAGGCCGAGCGGCCCGGCCGCTTCGATCCCGCCGAGGCGAAACGACTCGGGGTCAAGGAAGGGCCCGCGTTCGCCGCCCTACAGCGTGGCGAGTCGGTCGATGCGCTCAACGGCGAGGTCGTCGAGCCGCGCCAGGTGATGGGGGAGACGCGGCCCGGCCGCACCCTGGTGGTCACCGGCGACACGGCGCCCTGCCACGCGACCGTCGAGGCGGCCGCGGGGGCGGAGCTGCTCGTCCACGACGCGAGCTTCTCCGAGGAGGAGGCGCAGCGCGCCGCCGACACCGGCCACTCGACCGTCGGCCAGGCGGCCGCCGTCGCTCGCGAGGCCGAGGTGAAGCTGCTCGCCCTGGTCCACATCTCCTCGCGCTACCACGTCGGCAAGGTGCTCGACGAGGCGCGCGCGGTCTTCGAGCCGACGCTCGCGCCCCGCGACTTCGACCTGATCGAGATCCCCTTCCCCGAGCGCGGCGAGCCCGACCTGGTCGCCAACGGCGCCCGGGGATCGGAGGAGGTTCGCTGAGCCGGATTCAGGCGTAGCAGGCGCGGGAGTAGCGCTTCACCAGATCGTTGTCGAGCCCAGCCAGATCAATGATCGAGCCGAGCGTATCGATCGCCTTCTGTATCTGTGGGGGTTGGAATTCGATCAGGCTCGATTCGGCGCCGGACCGGACCCGGCCCACCACGTAGGACCGGTTCGACAGCTTGCCGGCTTCCCGATTTACCTTCATCTGCCACGTGAGTTCGCAGAAGGAGCGGGTGATCGCCCTGTCGGTCCTCTCGAGGGTCGCCGCTCGCTTGGCCCCCTTGTAGGCCGTTCCCGCCACGGCGGCCCGCCGCAGCCCGCGCAGCAGCGTTTCGTACGCGGCCCGGTCGTTCTTCTGACCGGCAGCCTGATTGCCGCCGCCGCATCCCGCAATCGCGATCGTGACGGCGAGGCCCAAGAAAACGATTCCCCGGCGCATATCAAAAGTCTAATACTTTTGATTGATACTGGCGGCTATTGCATCGGCGACCGCCGGCGCCTGGTCCTCCTGGAGGAAGTGCTTGGCCGGCAGCAGGATCTCGTCCTCGGTTCGAAGCGCCCGCTTCACCTCGAGGCGGCGCTCGGCGCCGAGCGCCGGGTCGTCCCGTCCCCATACGACCTGCGCCGGGTAGGAGCGCTTCGCCAGGCCCTCGAAGAAGAAGCGCTCCTTTGCCTCGGTCAGCTCGAAGCCGCGCATGATCTTCAGGAAGGCATCGCCGTCGTCGCCGCGCCGCAGCAGCTCGACGTGCGCCATCACCTCGCTGCGCGGCGTCGCGCTGCGGTCCTCGATCCCCTGTAGGTAGAAGAGCTCGCTGAAGAGCAGCTTCGGGGTGGCGCGCAGCCAGAGCTCGCCGAGCCCACGGATCGAGAACGGGTGCATGGTCCAGGGGCGGTGGAAGGTCGCCGCGTTGACGAGCGTATTGAGCGCGGTCAATGAGAGCACCCGCTGCGGGTTGCGGATCGCCCACTCGAAGCCGATCGGGCCGCCGATGTCGTGGACGACGAGGTGGCAGCGCTCGATCCCGAGCGCGTCGATCGCGGCGCCGGTCCAGGCCGCCAGGCCGCTCCAGGAGTAGTCGAATCCCGCCGGTCGCTCGGCCAGGCCGAGGCCCGGGAAGTCGAAGGCGACGCCGCGCAGCCCGCGGCTCGCCAGCTCCGGCACGACCCTGCGGTAGAGGTAGGAGCTGACCGGCACGCCGTGCAGGCAGACGACCGGATCGCCATCGCCCTGCGCGAGCGCGAAGCTGCCCACGCCGGCAGCCTCGAAGCGGCTGCCGCTCGCCTCGTGCCGGGAAATCGCCTCCGCAACCTGCGCCTTCACACCCACAGGCTCGCATGAATCGTCGCCGGCCGCTGCTACTCTGAGCGCCGTCCTTTAACCCGGTCCCGTGAGGCCAGGAAGGAGCAAAGAGTGAGCGAGAAGGTCGTGCTCGAGCGCGAGGACCTGCGGCGAACGCTACGGCGGATCGCCCACGAGATCGCCGAGGCCAACCCGGAGCCCGAGCGGCTCGCGATCGTCGGCATCCACACGCGCGGCGTCTACCTCGCCCGCCGCCTGCATGCGCTGATCGGCGAGCTGACCGAGACCGAGACCCCGATCGGCGACGTCGACATCTCCTTCTACCGCGACGACGTCGGCGCCCAGTCGCCGGCGACCCAGCCGGTCGTCCACGCCTCGCACATCGACTTCGACCTCGCCGGCCGCACCGTCGTCCTCGTCGACGACGTGCTCTACACCGGCCGCACCGTGCGCGCCGCGATCGACGCCCTCTTCGACTATGGCCGGCCGCAGCGGGTGCAGCTCGCCGTCCTCTGCGACCGCGGCCACCGCGAGCTGCCGATCCGCCCCGACTACGTCGGCAAGAACCTGCCGACCTCGCGTGCCGAGCGGGTCAACGTGCGGCTCGAGGAGAGCGACGAGGTCGACCGGGTGACGATCTCCGAGCCGGTGGAGGCCCCGGCATGAGGCATCTGCTCGCGATCGAGGATCTCGACCGCGCCGGGATCGAGGGCATCCTCGACCGCGCCGAGAGCTTCGCCGAGGTCGGGCGGCGCGACATCAAGAAGGTGCCGACGCTGCGCGGCCGCACCGTGGTCAGCCTCTTCTACGAGTCGAGCACGCGCACCAGCGCCTCCTTCGAGCTGGCCGCGAAGCGGCTCTCCGCCGATCTGATCTCGCTCAAGGCGGCCGGCTCCTCGGTCGACAAGGGCGAGTCGCTGAAGGACACATGCGCGACGCTCGCCGCCTACGACCCGGCGGCGATCGTGATCCGCCACCCCTACGCGGGCGCGGCGCAGCTCGTCGCCGCCTGGAGCGAGGCGGCGGTGGTCAACGCGGGCGACGGCAAGCACGAGCACCCGAGCCAGGCGCTGCTCGATCTCTTCACGCTGCGGCGCCGCCTGGGCGACCTCGACGGCAAGCGGATCTGGATCGTCGGCGACGTCCTGCACAGCCGCGTCGCCCGCTCCAACCTCGTCGCCTTCCGGGCAGTGGGCGCCGAGGTCACCGTCTGCGGCCCGCCGGCGCTGATCCCGCGCGGGATCGAGCGGCTCGGCTGCGAGGTCGCCTACTCGCTCGACGATCTCGGCGAGGCCGACGTCGTCTATGCCCTGCGGCTACAGCGCGAGCGCATGGCCGAGAGCTTCGTGCCCTCGATCCGCGAGTACGCGGCCCACTTCCAGATCGATTCGCGCCGGCTCTCGCCGCGCCAGCTGCTGATGCACCCCGGCCCGGTCAACCGCGGCGTCGAGCTCTCGGGCGAGGTGATCGACTCGCCGCAGTCGCTGATGCGCGAGCAGGTCGCCTCGGGCCTGGTGGTGAGGATGGCGATCCTCTACGAGCTGCTCGCCAGCGGCGAGCGGCCGGAGCCCGCCACGGGCGAGCCGAGCGAGGACCCGACCCCGATCGGACAGCCGGCGTGAGCCTGGCCGAGGCGCTCGAGATGCGCTCCGGCGAGGGCGCGGAGGCGATCCTGCGCGGCGCCACCGTGCTCGACCCGGTCGCCGGGATCGAGGGCGTCCACGACGTGATCGTGCGCGCGGGCCGGATCGCCGAGCTGGCGCCTCCGGGCGCCGCCGCCGAGGGCTTGGAGGAGATCGACGCCGAGGGCCTGCACGCGTTCCCGGCCTTCTTCGACCCGCACGTGCACCTGCGGGTGCCGGGGCAGGAGCACAAGGAGGACATCGAAACGGGCACCCGCGCGGCCGCTGCCGGCGGCTACTGCGGGGTGATCGCGATGGCCAACACCGAACCGCCCGTCTCGACCCCGGCCGACGTCGAGGCGCTGCGCGAGGCGGCCCGGGAGGGCGCCTCGGTCCCGACCGGCTTCCTCGCCACGGTGACCCGCGGCATGGCGGGGGAGGAGCTGACCGAGATGGGGGCGATCCGCGACGCCGGCGCGCTCGGCTTCAGCGACGACGGCCTGCCGCTGCGCAGCGCTCGCGTGCTGCGCCGGGCGCTCCAGTACCAGCACCTCTGCGGCGGCACGATCGCCCTGCACGAGGAGGACCCGGAGCTCTCCGGCGACGGCGTCATGCACGAGGGGCCGGTCTCGGCGGCGCTCGGCCTCGCCGGCATCCCCTCGGTCTCGGAGTCGACGACGATCGCCCGCGACGCCGCTCTGGCCGGCTACGAGGACGGGCGCATCCACGTCCAACACCTCTCCGCGGCGGAGTCGGTCGAGGCCGTGCGCGCGGCGAAGGCGGCCGGCGTGCGGATCAGCTGCGAGGCCAGCCCGCACCATCTCTGCCTGACCGACGAGGAGGTGCGTTCGCTCGACCCGCGGCGCTTCAAGATGAACCCGCCGCTGCGCGGCGAGGACGACCGGCAGGCGCTGATCGCGGCGCTGCGCGAGGGCACGATCGAGTGCGTCGCCACCGACCACGCCCCGCATGCGGCGGAGGAAAAGGAGGTCCCCTTCGAGCAGGCGGCGATGGGGGTGACCGGGCTCGAGACGGCCTTCGCCGCGCTGCATACCGAGCTGGTGCTGCCGGGTGTGCTCGAGCTCGGCCTCGTGGTCGAGCGGATGGCCGGCGGTGCGTCGCCCTTCGGGCTGCCGCGCCCGAGCCTGGCGGTGGGCAGCGAGGCGAACATCGCCCTCTGCGACCTCGATGCGGAGTGGACCGTGGGCGAGGACGGTTACGAGAGCCGCTCCGACAACTCCTGGTGCGCCGGCCGCCGGCTGACCGGCCGCGTGGTCATGACCCTCGCCGGCGGCCGGGTCGTCTACCGGCTGCGCAGCTTCAGCCTTGGAGTCGCGCGATGAGCGACGGCTACCTCCTGCTCGAGGACGGCGCCCGGTTCGACGGGGCGCTCTGCGCCGCCGACGCCGAGATCACCGGCGAGGTCGTCTTCAACACCGCGATGACCGGTTACCAGGAGTCGGTCACCGATCCCTCCTACGCCGGCCAGATCATCGTCTTCACCTACCCGCTGATCGGCAACTACGGCGTCTCCGCGGCGGCGATGGAGTCCGACCGGGTCCACGCGCGCGGCGTCGTCATGCGCGACCCGAAGAACCGCGAGGACGTCGCCACCGCCGAGGGCGGCTGGCTCGACTGGCTCGGCGACTGCGGCGTGCCGGGGATCGGCGGCGTCGACACCCGCGCCCTCGTCCGCCACATCCGCGACCGCGGCGCGATGCGCGGCGGCATCTTCTCGGTCGCGACGCCGGAGGCCGAGGCGCGCGAGCGGGTCGCCGCCGAGCCCTCGATGGACGGCGCCGACCTGGCGCGCACGGTGACGCCGCCCGAGCCGGTGCGCTTCGAGGGCGAGGGGCCGCACGTGGTCGGGATCGACACCGGGGTCAAGCTCAACATCGTGCGCGAGCTGCGCGAGCGCGGCTGCCGGCTGACGCTGCTGCCCTGCACGTCGAGCTCCGAGCAGGTGCTGGCCGAGGACCCCGACGTCGTCTTCCTCGCCAACGGCCCAGGCGACCCGGGCGCGCTCGGCTACGTGGTCGAGACCGTGCGCGAGCTGGTCGGACGCAAGCCCGTCTTCGGCATCTGCCTCGGCCACCAGCTGCTCTGCCGCGCGGTCGGGCTGGAGACCTTCAAGCTGCCCTTCGGCCACCGCGGCGCCAACCACCCGGTCAAGGAGCTGGCCAGCGGCCGGATCGAGATCACCTCGCAGAACCACGGCTTCGCCGTGCAGGGGCCCGGCGGCGAGCCCCGGATCGAGGCCGACGAGCCGGTCCGCTGGGAGACCGACTTCGGCGCCGCCGAGCTCTCCCACCTCAACCTCTACGACCGCACGGTCGAGGGCCTGGTCCTGCGCGACGTCGCCGGCGCGACCGTCCAGTACCACCCCGAGGCCGGCCCCGGCCCGCACGACGCCCGCCACCTCTTCGACAGCTTCCTGGAGCTCGCCCATGCCTAAGCGCACCGACATCGAGAAGATCCTCCTGGTCGGCTCCGGGCCGATCGTGATCGGCCAGGCCGCCGAGTTCGACTACTCGGGCGTGCAGGCCTGCAAGGTGCTGCTCGAGGAGGGCTACGAGGTCGTGCTCGTCAACTCGAACCCGGCGACGATCATGACCGACCCCGAGTTCGCGACCGCGACCTACGTCGAGCCGCTGCTGCCCGGACCGGTGACGAAGATCATCGAGAAGGAGCGCCCCGACGCGCTGCTGCCGACGCTGGGCGGGCAGACGGCGCTCAACGTGGCGATGGCGCTCTACGAGAACGGCACGCTCGAGCGCTTCGGGGTCGAGCTGATCGGCGCCGAGGCGGCGGCGATCCGCCGCGCCGAGGACCGCGAGGAGTTCCGCCGCACGATGACCGCGGCCGGGCTCGACATCCCCTGGTCGATGACCGTTGGCGGCCTCGCCGAGCTCGACGCGGGGCTGGCGGACGGCAGCATCGGCCTGCCGGCGATCGTGCGGCCCGCCTACACCCTCGGCGGCCAGGGCGGCGGCGTGGGCGAGAGCGAGACCGAGCTGCGCCAGGTCGTCTCCGAGGGGCTCGCGGCGAGCCCGATCAACCAGGTCCTGGTCGAGGAGTCGGTGCTCGGCTGGGGCGAGTTCGAGCTCGAGGTGATGCGCGACCGCAACGACAACGTCGTGATCGTCTGCTCGATCGAGAACGTCGACCCGATGGGCGTGCACACGGGCGACTCGGTCACGGTCGCGCCGGCGCAGACGCTCACCGACCGGCTCTACCAGGAGCTGCGCGACCAGGCGATCGCGGTGATCCGCGCGGTCGGGGTCGAGACCGGCGGCTCCAACGTGCAGTTCGCGGTCGACCCCGAGAGCGGCCGCATCGTCGTGATCGAGATGAATCCGCGCGTCTCGCGCTCGTCGGCTTTGGCCTCGAAGGCGACGGGCTTTCCGATCGCCAAGATGGCGGCGAAGCTCGCCGTCGGCTACGCCCTCGAGGAGATCCCGAACGACATCACGCGGGCGACGCCGGCCTCCTTCGAGCCGACGATCGACTACGTGGTGACGAAGATCCCGCGCTTCGCCTTCGAGAAGTTCCCCGGCGCCGAGGGCCGGCTCTCGACCCACATGCAGAGCGTCGGCGAGGTGATGTCGATCGGCCGCACCTTCCGCGAGTCCTTCGCCAAGGCGATGCGCTCGCGCGAGCTCGACAGCCCGGCGGAGCCGCCCGGGTCCGACGACGAGCTGCTGGCGGCGATCGAGGTGCCCTGCGCCGAGCGCTTCGACCTGATCCTCGAGGCCTTCCGCCGCGGGCTCGAGGTCGAGGCCGTGCACGAGCGCTGCCTCGTCGACCGCTGGTTCCTGCGCGAGCTGCGGGCGCTCGCCGCCGACGGCGACGGCACCGACGGCCTCGTCCGCACCTACAAGTCGGTCGACACCTGCGCCGCCGAGTTCGAGGCCGCGACGCCCTACTACTACTCCGCCCACGAGCGCGGCGGCAGCGCCTCCGAGGTGCGCCGCGGCGAGCGCGACTCGGTCGTCATCCTCGGCGCCGGGCCGAACCGGATCGGCCAGGGGATCGAGTTCGACTACTGCTGCGTGCACGCGGCGATGACCGCGCGCGAGCTCGGCCGCGACGCGGTGATGGTCAACTGCAACCCGGAGACGGTCTCGACCGACTACGACACCTCCGACCGACTCTACTTCGAGCCGCTGACCGCCGAGGACGTGCTCGCGGTATGCGAGCAGGAGGGACCCGAGGGCGTGATCGTCCAGTTCGGCGGCCAGACCCCGCTGAAGCTGGCGCGCGCGCTCGAGCAGGCGGGCGTGCCGTTGCTGGGCACGCCGGTCGACGCGATCGACCTGGCCGAGGACCGCGGTCGCTTCGGCGCCCTGCTGCGCCGACTCGAGGTCGAGCATCCGCCCTACGGCACGGCGCTCTCGGCCGAGGAGGCGAGCGTGATCGCCGAACGGGTCGGCTTCCCGCTGCTCGTCCGGCCCTCCTACGTGCTCGGCGGCAGGGCGATGGAGATCTGCTACTCGACCACGGACCTGAACGCCTACCTGGAGGCCAACGTCAAGGCCGACCAGGAGCACCCGCTGCTGCTCGACCGCTTCCTCGAGAACGCGATCGAGGTCGACGTCGACGCGCTCGCCGACGGCGAGGCGGTCCACGTCGCCGGGATCATGCAGCACGTCGAGGAAGCCGGCGTGCACTCGGGCGATTCCGCCTGCGTGCTGCCGCCGCTCTCGATCGGCGAGCAGATGCTTGAGCAGATCCGCGCGACCACGACCCGGATCGCGCTCGAGCTCGGGGTGATCGGGCTGATCAACATCCAGTACGCGATCGCCGGCGGCAACCTCTACGTGATCGAGGCCAACCCGCGCGCCTCGCGCACGGTGCCCTTCGTCTCCAAGGCGACCGGCACGCCGCTGGCCAAAGTCGCGGCACGGCTGATGCTGGGCGAGAAGCTCGCCGACCTCGACCCGGCGGCGCCGCCGAGCGGCCACGTCAGCGTCAAGGAGGCGGTGCTGCCCTTCGCCCGTTTCGCCGGAGTCGACTCGGTGCTCGGCCCGGAGATGAAGAGCACCGGCGAGGTGATGGGGATCGCCGCCGACTTCCCCACGGCCTTCGCCAAGGCGCAGGCCGCCGCCGGGGTCGTGCTGCCGACAGAGGGGACCGTCTTCATCACCGTCACCGACACCGACAAGCCGGCGGCGACGCAGATGGCGGCGCGCTTCCACGACCTCGGCTTCGAGGTGATCGCGACCGGCGGCACGGCCCAGTCGATCTCCTCGATGGGGGTGCCGGTGACGCGGATCAACAAGATCGGCGAGGGCTCGCCGCACGTCGTCGACCTGATCCGCGAGCGCCGTTGCGACCTGGTGATCAACACCCCGACCGGCTCCGGCGCGCGCGCCGACGGGCAGGCGATCCGAACAGCCGCGGTCCGCCACGGCATCCCCTGCGTGACGACGATGACCGGCGCATCGGCCGCGGTGCGAGCGATCGCCGCCCAGCTCAAGGGCGAGCCGGGCGTCGTCTCCCTCCAGGAGGTCCACGGGCCGGCGAGGGCCGAGCAGCCGCGATGACCGCCCCGTTCGGGCGCCGCGCCTGCGAGGTCGTCGAGACTCACGCCTCCGGCGGCTACCGCGTCTTCTCGCTGCTCGACGGCGAGGGCCCGGAGCCGGAGCCGGGGCAGTTCTACATGCTCGCCGCCGAGCGCCACTGGGAGCAGCGGGGCGGGCGTCCGTTCCTGCCCCGCGCCTTCTCCGTCGCCGGCACGGCCCCCGCACCGCGGTCGAGCTTTTCGTCGCATAGCGAGCAAAACCTCGACCGCGATGGGGTGAGGCTGGACTTTTTGATCGAGGGCGTCGGTCCGGGCACCGATCGGCTCTGCGAGCTCGAGCCCGGGGAGCGGGTTTGGGTGAACGGCCCGCTCGGCAACAGCTTCTCAATGCCACGGGAGCTGTCCGACGATGCGGCCGGGGCGATTCTCGTCGGCGGCGGCATCGGGATCGCCCCGCTGGCGCTCTGGCGCAAGGCGCTCGCCGCCGGCAACGTCCCCGCTCGCGTGCTGCTCGGCTTCCGCGACGAAGCGCACTCCGGCGGCCTCGACGACCTCTTCGCCTGCTGCGAGGTCGCCCTCGCCAGCGACGACGGCCATATCGGCCACCGCGGCTACGTCACCGACCTGCTCGCGACCATGCTCGAAGGGGACGACGCCGGCAGCGCCGTCGTCTACGCCTGTGGCCCGCCGCCGATGCTCGACGCGGTTGCGTCCCTTTGCAGCTCTCGCGACGTGGTTTGCGAGCTCGCGATGGAGTCCCCGATGGCGTGCGGCTACGGCGCCTGCTACGGCTGCGCGGTGCCGAAGCCGGACGGTGGCTACATGCGCCTCTGCGTCGATGGGCCGGTGGTCCGCGGTGCCTGAGTTCTGCGGCATGGAGCTGCGCAGCCCGGTGGTCAACGCGTCCGGCACCTTCGACGCCATCGCTGCCCGGAGGGTCTACGGCGACGAGCTGTTGGAGCGATTCCCCTTCAGCGCGTTCGTGTCGAAGACGATCACGCTGGAGCCTCGAACGGGCAACGAGCCGCAGCGGATCTGGGAGACGCCGGCGGGGATGATCAACTCGATCGGGCTGCCCAACAAGGGCCTCGACGGATTCATCGCCGAGGATCTGCCCCAGCTGGGTGAGCTGCCGGTGCCGCTGGTCGTCTCGGTGATGGCGACCGGGCACGAGGACTTTGGCCGCATGGTCTCGGCGCTCACCGAGCGCGACGAGGTCGCCGCGTTCGAGCTCAACGTCTCCTGCCCCAACGTCCACTCCGGCTTGATCGTCGGCGAGCAGCCGGCGGAGACCGTGGCGCTGCTCGAAGCGCTGCGGCCGCTGACGCGGAAGCCGCTGATCGTGAAGCTGACCCCGAACGTGGCCGAGCCGGCCGCCGTCGCGGTCGCCGCGGAAGAGGGAGGGGCCGATGCCGTGTCCCTGATCAACACGATGAAGGCCGCCGCGATCGACCCGGCAACCGGAAAGCCGGGAATCGGCGTCGGTCAGGGAGGGCTCTCGGGACCGGCCGTGCGGCCGATCGCGGTCGCCCAGGTGCGCGCGGTCGCCGCCGCCGTCAGCCTGCCGATCGTCGGTATGGGTGGTGTCTGCAACGGCGAGGACGCGCGCGAGATGCTCGCCGCCGGGGCGACGCTGGTCGCCGTGGGGACGGAGAACTTCCGCGACCCGGGGGCCGGCTCTCGGATCGCTAAAGAAATTTTTGAGCAATCCGCAATGCCCACTTAGTCTCAACCTCGACTCGAGGTCGAGGTGAATTTTGGGAAAAACCAGGCGGTCGGCCTTGCGCGCCCGGCAGGCGCGGCTATACTCGCCGCCCACATGCCCGCCCCGGTCAAGACCTCCGCCGCGGCCCCCGAGAGGTCGCTGGACCAGCGAATGGACGCGCTGAGGCGAGCGAACGACATCCGTACCGCGCGGGCGAAGCTGAAGAAGGATCTCAAGGCGGGCAAGGCCAGCATTCACGCGCTGCTGCTCGATCCGCCGGAGTACGTGATGACGGCCAAGGTGTTCGACATGCTGCTCGCCGTTCCCAAGTACGGCCGCGTGAAGACCAACCGGATCCTCAACCAGTGCCGGATCTCGCCCTCGAAGACGATCGGCGGCCTCTCTGAGCGTCAGAGGGCGGAGCTGGTGAACCAGCTGCGCAGGTAGCGAAGCCGACCGGAGCGCCGGTCAGTATCTCCGGCCGTCATGGCCAAAGTCTTCGTCATCACCGGGCCCAGCGGGGTCGGCAAGGGGACGCTGATCGCGCAGCTCCTGGAGCGCGTGCCCGACTTGGAGTTGTCGGTCTCCGCGACCACCAGGGAGCCGCGCGGGGGCGAGGTCGACGGGCGCGATTACCACTTCCTCACTCCCGAGGAGTTCGACCGGCGGATCGAGCGCGAAGACTTCCTCGAGTTCGCCACCTACAGCGGCAACCGCTACGGCACGCTGCGCTCCGAGGTGCGCAAGCGCCTCGACGCCGGCCACTCGGTGGTGCTCGAGATCGAGGTGCAGGGAGCGCGCCAGGTGCGGGCCGCGATGCGCGAGTCGGTGCAGGTCTTCATCGCCCCGCCGGACCCCGCCGTGCTGCGCGAACGGCTCGAAGCGCGCGCCTCCGACTCCGCCGCGGCGATCGACGCGCGGCTCGAGGTCGCCGAGCAGGAGCTCGCCGCCCAGGGCGAGTTCGCCCACTGCCTCGTCAACGACGATCTCGACCGCGCCGCCGCCGAGCTGGAGCGGATCGTGCGCGCCGAGCTGGGCCTGCCGCTTGAGGACGGGTGACGCTAGACTCCGGCGCCGAATGATCAAACCACGCGTTGACAAGCTCCTCGAGCACGCCGACTCGCATTACGCCGCGGTCGTCGTAGCGGCGAAGCGAGCGCGTCAGATAAACAGCTATTTCCACAACCTCGGCGAGGGCGGCTTCGGCGAGTACCCGCCGCCGATGGTCGAGGTGCGCGGCGACCGCAATTACCTCTCGATGGCGCTGGAGGAGCTTGCCGAGGGCAAGCTCAAATACGAGTACCGCGCCTAGGAGCTGAGACATGGCCAGGATCCTGCTCGGCGTAAGCGGCGGGATCGCCGCTTACAAGTCGCTCGAGCTGGCCCGGCTCGCGACCGTGGCCGGCCACGGCGTGCGCGTCGTGATCAGCGAGAACGCGCAGCGCTTCGTCGGCGCCGCTTCCTTCGAGGGCATCGTCGGCGCGCCGGTCCTGCTCTCCGAGTTCGAGCGCGACCCGCTGGGTGGCGCCTTCCCCGGCGACCCGCGACCCGAGCACGACCCGATCGGCCACCTCGAGGTCGCCGCCAACTGCGACGCCTACCTGATCGCCCCGGCCTCGGCCAACACGCTCGCCAAGCTGGCCGCAGGGATGGCCGACTCGATGCTGACCACCTCGTTCCTCGCCTGCACGGCGCCGCGCCTGGTGGCGCCGGCGATGAACGACCGGATGTACGCCGACGCGGCCACGCAGGCGAACCTGGAGACGCTGCGCCGCCGTGGCGTCGAGACGATCGAGCCGGACGAGGGCCGGCTCGCCTCGCGCGGCGAGCACGGCAGAGGCCGGCTGCCGGAGCCGGCGGAGCTGCTCGCCCGGATCGAGGCGGTCCTGCCCGCCGGCGAGCGGCCCTGGGACGGCCTGCGGGTCCTCGTGACCGCCGGCGGGACCCGCGAGCCGGTCGATTCCGTGCGCTTCCTCGGCAACCGCTCCAGCGGCCGCATGGGACTCGCCCTCGCCGCGGCGGCGGCCGGGAGGGGGGCGGATGTGACCCTGATCGCCGCCAACGTCGCCCGGCGCACGCCGGCCGGCGTGCGCCGGATCGACGTCGAGACCACGGCAGAACTCGCCGCGGCCGTGCGCGGTGAGTTCGCCGCCGCGCACGTCCTCCTGATGGCCGCCGCGCCGGCGGACTTCACCGTGGCCGAGCCCCCCGCGGGCAAGCTCGAGCGCCGCGAGTCGCTGGAGCTGCGGCTGAGCCCTACCGAGGACATCCTCGCCGGCCTCGCGGCCGAGCGCGGCGAGCGTCAGCTGATCGTCGGCTTCGCCGCCGAACACGGCGAGGACGTCGAGCGGGCGCGTGGGAAGCTCGAGCGCAAGGGCATCGACATGATCGTGCTCAACGACGTCTCCGACCCGGAGATCGGCTTCGACAGCGCCGATAACGCGGTCACGCTGATCGACGCGGCCGGCGCGGCGAAGCTGCCGCGGGCGCGCAAGGAGGAGATCGCCGAGCAGATCCTCGACCGGCTGAGCGAGCGGGCTATACTGACCTGAGCTTTTTCGTCCCTATCCGTGTACGAGAAGTGGGCCTCGCCCACTTTTTTTTCGTCCCGAACCAGGCATGACAGACCTCAAAGACAGCATTCAGCAGCAGCTCGCCGAACTCGACTCCGAGCTGGATCTGGTCGCGCTCGAGCAGCCGGCGACCGAGTCCCTGCGCCTCTTCATCGATCACCCGGGTGGAGTCGACCTGGCGCTCTGCGAGCGCGTCACCAGGCACCTCAACCACCTGCGTGCCGAGTACGCGCTGGAGGTCTCCTCGCCGGGCCCGAAATACCGTAAGGAGCAGTCGTGAGCAAAGAGATCGTCGAAGCAATCAAAGGGCTCGAGCAGGAGAAGGGCATCTCCGCCGACAAGCTGATGGACGCCCTGGCGGACGCCCTGCTGTCCGCTTACAAGAAGACCCCCGGCGCGGCGAAATACGCCCGCGTCGACCTCGACCACGAGACCGGCGACTTCCGCGTCTTCGAGCTGATCCTGCCGGCCGAGCTGGAGGAGAAGCTGCTCGCCGAGGCGGCCGAGGCGCAGGAGGAGGAAGAGCGCGAGATCGACCCCGAAACCGGCGAGCTGAAAGAGCCCGAGGACCCCGAGCTCGACCCGGAGATGATCGCTCCCTACGAGGACCAGATCGAGACCCGCGACGTCACGCCCGAGGATTTCGGGCGGATCGCCGCCCAGACCGCCAAGCAGGTGATCCTCCAGCGGATCCGCGAGGCGGAACGGATGATGATGTTCGAGGAGTACCAGGACCGGGTCGGCGAGCTGATCACCGGGATCATCCAGCAGTCCGACAAGCGCTACACCCTGGTCCAGCTGCGCGAGCGGGTCGAGGCGCTGCTGCCCAAGTCCGAGCAGGTCTACAACGAGCGCTACGACCACGGCATGCGCGTCAAGGCGGTGATCACCGACGTCTCCGACTCGACCAAGGGGCCGGCGATCGTCGTCTCGCGGCGCAGCCCGGAGCTGATCAAGAGCCTGTTCGAAATAGAGGTGCCGGAGATCGCCGACAAGCTGGTCGAGATCGTCGGCGTCGCCCGCGAGCCCGGCTACCGCTCGAAGATCGCCGTCGTCTCCCACACCGAGGGCGTCGATCCGGTCGGCGCCTGCGTCGGCCCGCGCGGCTCGCGGGTGCGCATGGTCGTCTCCGAGCTGCGCGGCGAGAAGATCGACATCATCCCCTACAACGAGGAGCCGGCGCGATTCGTCGCCAAGGCGCTCTCGCCGGCCCGCGTGCGCGAGGTGATCGTCGATGACGAGGAGCGGCAGGCGACGGTGATCGTCCCCGACGACCAGCTCTCGCTGGCGATCGGCCGCGATGGCCAGAACGCCCGCCTGGCGGCGCGCCTGACCGGTTGGCGGGTCGACATCAAATCGGAGACCGAGTTCGCCTCCGAAGATGAGGTCGAGGAGTACGAGGGCGAGGAGCAGTCCGACGGGCACTGTCTGGCGGTGCTCTCCAACGGCCGCCGCTGCCCCAACGCCGCGGTCGGCGATTCCTCCTACTGCGGTCTGCCGACGCACCAGGCGCTGGCCCGCTTCGACACCAATCAGATCGCCGTGCTCTCACCCCTGGACGAGGCCGAGGTCGCGATCCTCGCCGACCCGGAAGCCGACGAGGGCCAGGTGTCGGAGATCGTCGCCAAGGCGGAAGCCGAGTTCGAGGAGCCGGCCGACGAGGAGTCCGCCGAGGAAGAGCCCGAGGCGCCCGCGGAGGAAGAGGCCGAGCAGGAGCCCGTCGCCGAGGAGGCTGAGCAGGCCTAGTGGCTAAGAAGCGGGTCCATGAAATAGCGAAGGCTCAAGGCGTGAGCAGCAAGGAGCTGCTCGCGGCGCTGAAGAAGGCCGGTGTCGAGGCGAAAGCCGCGGCCTCGAGCGTCGACGAGGCGGAAGCCTTGAAGGCCCTGGGCAACGGGCAGGGCGACGGAGCCGCGGCCGCCGCGGCGAAACCCCAGGCCCAGCCGAAGGCCGAGGCCAAACCCAAAGCCGAGGCCAAACCGGCAGCGCCGAAAGCGAAAAAACCGGCGGGCGGGAAAAAACGGCGCGTCGTGATCGACTCACAGGCCTCGCGGCGCGATCAGATGAGCGGTCCGCCGCCGCAGCGTCCGCCGCGCCGTCGCGGCGGCAGGCGCCGCCGGCCGATGCTCGAGGAGCCGCCGCCGAAGGTCGAGGAGGCGCCGAGCGAGCCGGAGGCGACCAAGGTCAACTCCGGCGCGACCGTGCGCGAGGTCGCCGAGCTGCTCGGCCTGGGCAGCGCCGAGGTGATCAAAAAGCTGATGACGATGGGGGAGATGGCGACGCTCACCCAGACGCTGACCGACGAGTCGATCAAGGCGATCGCCGACGAGTACGACCGCAAGGTCGAGATCGTCACCGCGGCTCAGGAGGAGCCCGAGGCGCCCGAATTCGAGGACTCGGCCGACAGCCTCGTCGACCGGCCCCCGGTGGTCACGATCATGGGCCACGTCGACCACGGCAAGACGTCGCTGCTCGACGCGATCCGCGAGACCGAGGTCGCCGCCGGCGAGGCCGGGGGGATCACCCAGCACATCGGCGCCTACCAGGTCCACCACGATGAGAAGACGATCACCTTCCTCGACACCCCGGGCCACGCGGCCTTCACCGCGATGCGCGCCCGCGGCGCCAAGGTCACCGACGTCGCCGTGGTCGTCGTCGCCGCCGACGACGGCGTCATGCCGCAGACCAAGGAGGCGATCGACCACGCCCGCGCCGCCGACGTGCCGATCCTGATCGCGGTCAACAAGATCGACAAAGAGGGCGCCCAGCCGGACCGCGTGCGCAACGAGCTCGCCGCCGACGGGCTCACCCCCGAGGACTGGGGCGGCGAGACGGTCTACTGCGACGTCTCGGCCAAGACCCACGACGGGCTCGACAACCTGCTCGACATGATCCTGCTCGTCTCCGAGCTCGAGCAGCTCGGCGCGAACCCCGACGCGCCCGCCTCGGGCACGGTGGTCGAGTCCCAGCTCGATCCGGGACGCGGTCCGGTCGTGACGATCCTCGTCCAGCGCGGCACGCTGGCCGTCGGCGACTCCCTGGTCGCGGGCCCGCAATGGGGCAAGGTGCGGGCGATGCACGACTTCACCGGCGCCCGCGTGGAGCGGGCCGGCCCCGGCATGCCGGTCGAGGTGCTCGGCTTCGACGGCGTCTGCGAGGCGGGCGAGCCGGTGCGCGTGGTCGAGAACGACCGCCGCGCCCGCCAGCTCGCGGGCGAGCGCGCCAACCGCCTGAAGACCGAGGCGCTGGCCCGCCGCCAGGCCCGCAAGGTCAGCCTCGAGGAGGTCTTCTCGCGCGCCCAGGAAGGCGAGATCAAGGAGCTCAACATCGTCCTCAAGGCGGACGTCGCGGGCTCGCTCGAGGCGCTCCAGGACGAGCTCGCCAAGGTGCCGCAGGAACGGGTCGGGATCAACGTCATCCACTCGCAGACCGGCGGCATCAACGAGTCCGACGTGATGCTCGCCTCCGCCTCCGACGCGATCGTGATCGGCTTCAACGTGCGGCCGCTCGCCGACGCGCGCAAAGCGGCCGAGCGCGAGGGCGTCGACGTCCGCACCTACTCGGTGATCTACAAAATCACCGAAGACCTGCGCAACGCGATGGAGGGCATGCTCGAGGCGGTCGAGGTCGAGGAGACGCTCGGCGAGGCCGAGGTCAAACAGACCTTCAAGGCCTCGAAAGTCGGCCGCATCGCCGGCTGCGTCGTCAGCGAGGGCAGAGTCGCGCGCGACGCCAGCGTCCGCCTCGTGCGCGAGGGCACGGTCATCTGGGACGGCAAACTCGGCTCGCTGCGGCGCTTCAAAGACAACGTCCAGGAGGTCGAGGAGGGCCAGGAGTGCGGCATCGTGCTCGAGGGCTACGCCGACGTCAAGGAGGGCGACGTGCTCGAGTTCTTCAAGACCAAGCAGGTCGAGCAGACGCTGGAGTAGGATGACCACGCCTCGCATGCGCCGGATCAACGAGGTGCTGCGCGAGGTGATTGGCGCAGCGATCGCCACCGAGCTGAGCGATCCCCGAATCGGCTTCGTCACCGTGACCTCGGTCGAAACCAGCCCAGACCTGCGCAGCGCCAAGGTGCACGTCAGCGTGCTCGGCGACGAAGCTGCCCGCGAGAGCGCGCTCGAGGGCCTGCGCTCCTCGCACGGCGTCCTACAGTCGAAGGTGGCGGCGGAGACGCGGATGAAGCGCACGCCCACGCTGACCTTCCACTACGACCCGACGGTCGAGCAGGGGATGAGAATCTCGCAACTGCTCGAAGATGAAGGGGAGCGATGAGCGAGACCACCGACATCGGGGCGACGGCGATCGAGCGCGTGGCGAGCGAGATCCGCAACCGCGACCGCTTCCTGCTGACCGCCCACGAGGGCCCCGACGGAGACGCGCTCGGCTCGCTGCTCGGCATGCACCACCTGCTGACGCAGCTCGGCAAGGACTCGGTGATGTTCCTCGCGGCGAAGGAGTTCCCGCTGCCGATCGAGTACCGCTTCCTGCCGCTGGAGGAGGTCTTCCACGAGCCGCCCGCCGACATGGCCGACCGGGCGGTCGTCTTCCTCGACTGCGGCAACATCGACCGCATGCCGGTCGACTTCCTCAGCGAGGACGGCCACTTCAAGATCAACATCGACCACCACCACGACAACACCCTCTTCGGCGACGTCAACCTGGTCGAGGTCGACGCGTCCTGCACGGCCGAGATCGTCTACGAGCTGGCGATCCTGCTCGGGGCCGAGATCACCGCGGAGATCGCCTCGGCGCTCTACGTCGGCCTGGTCACCGACAGCGGCAAGTTCATGTACGACAACACCAACGCCCGCACGCACCGCATCGCCGCCGACCTGATCGAAGCGGGGGTCGACGTCGACGAGACCTACCGCCGCCTCTACGAGCACGTGCCGATCGAGAAGCTGCGCCTGCTCTCGCGCGCCCTCGATGGCATCCAGTACCACTGCGAGGACCGGCTCGTGCTCGCCTACATCACCGCCGGCGATTACGAGGCGAGCGGGGCGGGCGAGGAGATGACCGAGGGCATCATCGACCACCTGCGCTCGGTCGAGGGCGCCGACGTGGCCGCCCTGATTCGCGATCTCGGCGATCGCGGCCGGGCGGCCCGCAAGGTCAGCCTGCGCTCCAGCGATGGCCGGGTCGACGTCTCGGCGATCGCCCGCGTGCATGGCGGCGGCGGTCACAAGCGCGCCGCCGGCTTCTCCACCGACCTCGAGCTGGAGGCGCTGATCTCCTTCCTCTGCGGCGAGGTCGCCGCCCAGCTCGACCCTTGACGGTTCTGCTCTGCGACAAGCCGGCCGGCACGACCTCGCACGCGCTGGTCCGGCGCGTGCGCCGCGAGCGCGGCTGCAAGGCCGGCCACGCCGGCACGCTCGACCCGTTCGCGACCGGACTGCTGCTGGTCATGCTCGACGAGGCGACGCGCCTCCAGCGCTTCCTCACCGACCTGCCGAAGACCTACCTGGCGACGGCGCGGCTGGGCTGGCGCTCGAGCAGCGGCGATCCCGAAGGCGAGCTGACCGAGACCGGGCGCCGGCCCGAGTCGCTCGAGCTGCCGACCGGCACCGTGCGCCAGCGCGTGCCGATGACCTCGGCGGTGCGGGTCGGCGGCGAGCGCCTCTACCGCAAGGCACGGAGGGGGGAGACGGTGACGACGCCGCCGCGCGACGTCGAGGTCCACCGGGCCGAGCTGCTCTCCCACGAGGGTGAGCTCGCCCGCTACGAGATCGAGTGCTCGAGCGGCACCTACGTCCGCACCCTGATCGAGACGCTCGGCGACGCCTACTGCGCCGAGCTGCGGCGCACCGCGATCGGCCCGTTCCGGGTCGAGGACGCGGGCGAGGAGGTCTCCGAGGAGCGGATCGGCGAGCTGATCCCGGCCGCGGCGGAGGCGATGAGGTAGTGGCACAGATCGAGGTCACGAGCCTTCCCGACGCCGAGCCGCATCCCCGCCACGTGGCGATCGGCACCTTCGACGGCGTCCACCTCGGCCACCAGGAGGTGATCGACGAGGCCGACACGGTCCTCACCTTCGATCCGCACCCGCTCTCGGTGATCCACCCCTCGGCGCTGCCGAAGCTGATCATGCCGTTCGGCGTCAAGCGCGACGTGATCGAGGGCCTCGGGGTGCGCGAGCTCGTCGTCATCCCCTTCGACGAGGATTTCGCCAAACGCTCCGCGGAGGAGTTCGTCGAGCACGTCCTGATCGAGAGGCTCGGCGCGGAGAAGGTCTCGGTCGGCGAGAACTTCCGCTTCGGCGCCAAGGCAAAGGGCGATCCGGCGATGCTGGCGGCGCGCGAGGAGTTCGAGACCCGCGTCGTGCCCCTGGTCGAGGTCGACGGCGAGACGGTCTCCTCGACCCGCATCCGGGCGCTGATCGCGGCCGGCGACATGGAGGGGGCGCGGCACTGCCTCGGCGCCCCGTTCATGGTCGAGGGCACGGTGGTCGAGGGCGACCAGCGCGGCCGTGAGCTCGGCTTCCCGACCGCCAACATCGTGCCCGACGACCGTCTCGCGATCCCCGGCCACGGCGTCTTCGCCGCCTTCGCCGACGGCGTGCCGGCGGCGGTCAACGTCGGCGTGCGGCCGACGTTCGACAGCGGCCGCGGCGTGCTGATCGAGACCTACCTGATCGACCGCGAAGAGGACCTCTACGGCCACAACCTGCGAGTCGCCTTCGTCGAGCGCCTGCGGGGCGAGAAGCGCTTTGCCAGCGTCGAGGAGCTGATCGCCCAGATGAGGCTCGACGTCGAGGACGCGAAGCGGGTCTGTGCTAGCTTCACCGGCGCGCCATGAGCCTGACCAAGGAGAAGAAGACCGAGCTGATCGGCAAGTACGGCCGCGCCGACGGCGACACCGGGTCTGCCGAGGTGCAGATCGCGCTGGCCACCGAGCGGATCAACGAGCTGACCGAGCACCTGCGCACGCACGCGAAGGACCATCACTCCCGCCGCGGCCTGTTGATGCTCGTCGGCAAGCGGCGGCGCATGCTGCGCTACCTGGAACGCACGGACCTCGAGCGCTACCGCTCGCTGGTCGCCGAGCTCGGGCTGCGGCGATAGCGCCCCCGGCCCTGTAGTCTCTGCCGGGACAGAGAACGAGAGTTCTGAATGCAATGGGTCGCCAACCGGGCGGCCGGAGGTAAAAACTCAATGAGCAGCATGTTTGACGTAAGCCGCGTGTCGGCGGAGATCGGCGAGGATCAGATCTCCTTCGAGACGGGCAAGCTGGCCAGGCAGGCGAGCGGCGCCGTCGTGGTGCAGTCCGGGGACACGATGGTCCTCTGCACGGCGACGATGGGCAACCTGCGCGACGTGGACTTCCTGCCGCTCACCGTCGACGTCGAGGAGCGCATGTACGCCGCGGGCAAGATCCCCGGCTCGTTCTTCCGTCGCGAGGGCCGCTCGGGCGAGAAGGCGACGCTGACCGCGCGCATGATCGACCGCCCGATCCGACCGCTCTTCCCCAAGGGCTGGCACTTCGAGACGCAGCTCGTCGCGACGCCGCTCTCGGTCGATCACGTCCACCCCTACGACATCCTGGCGATGAACGGCGCCTCCGCGGCGCTGGCGATCTCGCCGATCCCGGTCGCCGCCCACGTCGGCGCCGTGCGGATCGGCAAGCTCAAGGGCGACTTCGTCGTCAACCCGCCCGAGGAGCGGCTCGAGGAGCTCGAGCTCGACCTGATCGTCGCCGGCACCGACGAGGCGATCCTGATGGTCGAGGCCGGCGCCGACGGCGTCAGCGAGGCCGAGATCCTCGACGCGCTCGATATCGCCCACAGCGAGATCAAGAAGCTCTGCGCGGCGATGCAGGAGCTCGCCGAGGTGGCGGGCAAGGAGAAGCTCGAGGTCGAGGCGCCGAGCATCGACGAGGGCCTGCTCGCCGAGATCCGCTCATCGCACGGCCAGGCGCTGGTCGACGCGATCGCCACCGAGGGCAAGCTCGAGCGCTACGAGGCGATCGACCAGGTCAAGGAGCAGGTCGTCGCCCAATACGCCCCCGAGGGCGAGGACGGCGAGGCCGACGGCGAGCGCAAGGCCGAGGTCGGCGCCGCCTTCGACGCGATCGAGAAGGACACGATCCGCAAGGCGATCGCGGTTGACAAGAAGCGGCCCGACGGGCGCGCCCAGGACGAGATCCGGCCGATCGAGACCGAGGTCGACGTCTCCCCGCGCGTGCACGGCTCGGCGCTGTTCACCCGCGGCGAGACCCAGATCCTCTCCAACGTGGCGCTGGGCACGACGCGGATGGACATGCGCCTCGACACGCTCGGCCTCCAGACGACCAAGCGCTTCTGGCACCACTACAACTTCCCGCCCTTCTCGGTCGGGGAGGCGGGCTTCATGCGCGGGCCGAAGCGCCGCGACATCGGCCACGGCGCGCTCGCCGAGCGGGCGCTGGCGCCGTCGATCCCCGACGAAGAGAGCTTTCCCTACGTGATCCGGGTCGTCTCGGAGACGCTGGAGTCCAACGGGTCCTCTTCGATGGGCTCGGTCTGCGCCTCCTCGATGGCCCTCCAGGCCGCGGGCGTGCCGGTCTCCGCGCCGGTCGCCGGCGTCGCCATGGGGCTGATCAAAGAGGGCGACGACTACATCGTGCTCACCGACATCGCCGGCGTCGAGGACCACCTCGGCGACATGGACTTCAAGGTCGCCGGTACCGCCGACGGGATCACCGCGCTCCAGATGGACATCAAGATCACCGGCGTCACCTTCGACATCCTGCGCGACGCGCTCGCCCAGGCCAACGAGGGGCGCCAGTTCATCCTCGGCAAGATGGCCGAGGCGATCGAGGGCCCGCGCGAGATTCTCTCCAAGCACGCGCCGCGGATCGAGTCGATCAAGATCGACCAGGAGAAGATCGGCGCCGTGATCGGCAAAGGCGGCGAAACGATCCGCGCCCTGTGCGAGGAGTTCGAAGCCGAGATCGACGTCGAGGACGACGGCACGATCCGCATCTACGCGCCGACCGGGGAACTGGTCGAAGCCTGCGTCTCGCGGATCGAGTCGATGACCAAGGAGGCCGAGGTCGGCGACACCTACAGCGGCGCGAAAGTGGTCAAGACGACGACCTTCGGCGCCTTCGTCGAGCTGGTCAAGGGCACCGACGGGCTGCTGCACATCTCCAACGTCAAGCCGGGGGAGAGGGTCGACTCGGTCGACGACGTGCTCAGCGCCGGCGACGAGATCGACGTCACCGTGGTCGAGGTCGACCGCGAGCGCGGCCGCATCGGCCTGCGCCTCTCCGACGACCCCTCGGTCGCGGGCAAATCGCCCGAGGAGCTGGCCTCGGTCGGCTCCGGCGACGGCGGCCCCCGCCGCAACGGCGGCGACCGTGGTGGCGACCGCGGCGGTCGCGGCCGCAGGCGCGAGCGCGAGCGGCGCCGGTAGTCGCTTGAGCGGCGCGCGGGTCAGCGAGCTCGGCTCGGGCGTCCGGGTCGTGACCGAGGAGGTTCCCTCGGTTCGCTCGGTCGCGCTCGGGCTCTGGGTTCGCACGGGATCGCGCAACGAGACGCCGGCTCAGGCCGGCGTCTCGCATTTCCTCGAGCACCTGCTGTTCAAGGGCACGGCGCGCTACTCGGCGATCGAGATCTCCGAGCTCTTCGACGGGCTCGGCGCCTCGGTCAACGCCGCGACGGGCAAGGAGACCACCCACCTGCACGCCCGCTTCCTCGACGAGCACACCGAGGAGGTCTTCGACCTGCTGGCGGAGATGCTGCTGGCGCCGACCTACCCGGAGATCGACTCCGAGCGCGAGGTCGTGCTGGAGGAGATCGCGATGTACGAGGACGAGCCGCAGGACCGCGTCCACGACGTGCTCGCCGGCGCCGTCTTCGGCGAGCACCCGCTCGGCCGCCGCGTGCTCGGCGAGGCCGACGTGATCGCCTCGATCCCGGTGCCGGAGATCGAGGCCTACCGCGAGAGCCGCTACACCGGTCCGCACGTGGTGGTCGGGGCGGCCGGACACCTCGAGCACGAGCGGATCGTCGCCCTGGCGGAACGCCTGGTCTCGCCGCCCGCCGACGCCGACGGGGCGCAGCCCGCCGCCGGCGACGAGGGCTCTCGCCTGCGCTTCTACCCGAAGGACACCGAGCAGTACCACATCTGCTTCGGCGCGCCGGGGATCGTCCGCGACGACGAGCGCCGCTACGCGCTCGCCGTGCTCGACTCGATCTTCGGCGGCTCGACCTCATCGCGCCTGTTCCGCGAGGTGCGCGAGAAGCGCGGCCTCGCCTACTCGGTCGGCTCTTACAACGAGCAGTACACCGACTCCGGCCTGGTCGCGACCTACGTCGGCACGCGCGAGGACAACGTCGAGGAAGCCTGCGCGGTGATCGGCGCCGAGCTCGAGCGCCTGCGCTCCGAGCCGGTCTCGGCCGAGGAGCTTGCGCGCGCGAAGGAGAACGTCAAGGGGCGCCTCGTCCTCTCCTCGGAGTCGACCGCGGCACGGATGTCGCGGATCTCGCGCGCGACCCTCTTCGGGCTGCCGATCGACAGCCTCGACGAGATGCTGGCCAAGGTCGACGCGGTCGAGATCGACCAGCTGAGCGAGCTGGCGACCGAGCTCTACGGCCCGGCACGCCTCTCGGCCGCCTGCGTCGGCCGCGACGAGGCCTGCTTCCGCAAGGCGCTGGCCCCCGTTTCCGAGCAGCTGGCCGCCGCATGATCCGGGTCGGCGTCGCGGGCGCGGCGGGGAAAATGGGCAGCACCGTCTGTGCCGCGGTCGACGCGGCCGAGGGGATGGAGCTGGCGGCGAGGGCCGACCCGGCGCTGGATACCGAGCTCGGCTCGATTCTCGGCGAGGTCGACGTCGTCGTCGACTTCACCACGCCCGAGACCGCCCTCGGCAACGCCGAGGCCTGCCTGGACGCCGGCGTCCACGTCGTCCTCGGCACCACCGGCTTCGACCTCGACGCGCTGCGAGCGGCGGCCGAGCGCAGCGAGGCGAACTGTTTCGTCGCGCCGAACTTCGCGATCGGCGCCGTGCTGCTGATGGAGGCCGCGCAGGCGATCGCCAGGCACATGCCCGAGTGCGAGATCGTCGAGCTGCACCACGACCGCAAGCTCGACGCGCCGTCGGGAACGGCGAAGCGCACCGCGGAGCTGATCGAGGCCGCCGGCGGCAACGTGCACGAGCCGATCCACTCGGTGCGCCTGCCCGGCCTCGTCGCCCACCAGGAAGTGATCTTCGGCGGCGAGGGACAGACGCTGGCGCTGCGCCACGACTCGATCGACCGGGCCTCGTTCATGCCCGGCGTCGTGCTCGCCGTGCGCCGGGTCGGCGAGCTGCCCGAGCGCTTCACGGTCGGGCTCGAGAAGCTGCTGTAGGTTTGCCCGCGTGAGCGACGATCTCGCACGTCTCGACGCGACCGCGCAGGCGGAGCTGATCCGCAGCGGCGAGGCCAGCCCGGCTGAGCTGGTCGAGGCGGCGATCGCCCGGGTGGAGGCGGCGAACGGCGAGGTCAACGCGGTCATCCACGAGCTCTTCGACGAGGGCCTCGAGGCGGCGAGGGGGGAGCTTCCCGACGGTCCGTTCAGGGGCGTGCCGTTCCTGCTCAAGGACCTCGGCGCGGCCTTCGCCGGCCAGCCGCTGCACATGGGGATGGGCTACCTGAAGCAGCGCGACTTCCGCGCTCCGGTCGACACCTTCCTCGCCCAGCGCTTCCGTGCCGCCGGCCTGGTCACGATCGGCAAGACCAACGCGCCCGAGCTCGGCATCCTGCCGACCACCGAGCCGCGCGCCTACGGCCCGACCCGCAATCCCTGGGACCTGGGCCGTTCCCCCGGCGGCTCCAGCGGCGGCTCCGCCGCGGCGGTCGCCGCCGGCATGGTGCCCTTCGCCCACGCCAACGACGGCGGCGGCTCGATCCGCATCCCCGCCTCCAACTGCGGCCTGGTCGGGCTGAAGCCGAGCCGCCAGCGGATCAGCGAGGGCCCCCTGGTCGGCGACATCATGTCCGGCCTCACCTGCGAGCTCTGCGTCTCGCGCTCGGTCCGCGACACCGCCGCGCTGCTCGAGGCGGTGCACGGCCCGGCGCCCGGCGACCCCTACGTGGCGCCGCCGCCCTCGCGGGCCTACACGGACGAGGTCGGCGCCGACCCCGGCAGGCTGCGGATCGCCCTCTCGACCGAGGCGATCATCGACCGGGATGCCGAGCCCGAGCCGATCGCCGCAGCCAGGGCCGGGGCGAAGGCGCTGGAAGACCTCGGCCACGCGGTCGAGGAAACCGATATGAGCATGCTCGAGAGCCTGCCCGTCATCGAGCCTTTCCTCACCCGCTGGGCGGCCGGACAGGCGCAGGTGCTCGATCAGCTCTCGATCGTCGGCGGGGCGCCGATCACGGCCGACGACGTCGAGCCGCTGACCTGGGCGCTGGCCGAGATCGGCCGGCAGCGCAGCGCCGGCGAGTACCTCGCCGCCGTCGGCCAGCACCAGGTGCTGGGCCGGATGTTCGCCGGCCTCTACGAGTCCGGCTTCGACCTGCTGCTGACGCCGACGATGGGCGAGCCGCCGCCGCCGCTCGGCAGCTTCGACGACTCCGGCGCCGACCCGCTGGACGCCTTCCGCCGCGCCTTCATCGACGGCTGCTTCACGGCGGCCTTCAACGCCACCGGGCAGCCGGCGATCTCGCTGCCGCTGCACTGGACCGAGGACGGGCTCCCCGTCGGCGTCCAGCTCGTCGCTCCGCTGGGGCGCGAGGATGTCCTCCTGCGCGTCGCCGCCCAGCTCGAGCAGGCGGTTCCGTGGGCTGACCGACGGCCGGCGGCGTTCGCCGCCTGAGCGATGATCTAGGCTGCCCGCATGCGATGCCCCGAAGGAGTGCTGACCGCGATGGCGACCCCGTTCCGAGAGGACGGCGGGGTCGACGAGGCAGCGGCGCGAAAGCTGGCGAGCGACTTGGTCGAGCACGGCTCGCATGGAGTCGTCGTCGCCGGATCCTCGGGTGAGGCGGCGACCCTCGACGATCGGGAGCACATCGCGCTGCTGGCGGCGGTGGTCGACGAGATCGGCGACGCGGCGACGATCGTCTGCGGCACCGGCACCAACGACACGCGGCACTCGGTCGAGCTGACCAGGGCCGCCGTCGATGCCGGCGCCGATGCGGCGCTGATCGTCACTCCCTACTACAACAAGCCCACCTTCCCCGGTATCCGCGCCCACTTCGAAGCGATCGCCGCCGCGGTTCCCGGCCATCCGCTGATCGCCTACAACATCCCCTCGCGCGTCGTGATCAACGTCGGCCCTGACGAGCTCGCCGAGCTGGCGGAGATCGAGAGCGTCGTCGGCGTCAAGCAGGCGAACAACGACGATCTCAGGCCGATCGAGGGCATGGGCATCCTGGCCGGCAACGACGAAATCTTCCTGCGCACGCTCGAACTGGGCGGCGCCGGCGGCATTCTCGTCGCGTCGAACGTGGTCGGCGCGCAGATGCGCGAAATCTGGGATGCCGTCCGCGGCGGTGAGCTCGACCGGGCTCGGGAGGTCGACGCCGAACTGGGCCCGGTCTACGACGCGATGGGCATCGTGACCAACCCGATCCCGCTGAAGGCGGCGCTGGAGATGACGGGGTCGATTCCCCACGGCGGCCTGCGCCTGCCGCTGGTCGAAGCAGACGCCGATGTCCGCGCAGCCGTGCGCGGGGCGCTGGACGCCGTCGGCGTAGCGGTGGCGTCCTAGCTCATGGCCGGAAAGCTGAAAGTCCTGCCGCTCGGCGGCCTGGGCGAGATCGGCAAGAACATGACCGTGGTCGAGTACGACGGCCGGATCGTCGTCGTCGACACCGGCCTGATGTTCCCGACGCCGGAGATGCTGGGGATCGACCTCGTGCTGCCGGACTTCGCCTACCTGCGCGAGCGCGCCGCGGACATCGAGGCGATCGTGCTCACGCACGGGCACGAGGACCACGTCGGCGCGCTGCCCTACGTGCTGCGCGAGATCGGCATGCCGCCGGTGATCTACGGCGGCCTGCTGACCGTTGGCATGGTCCGCTCGAAGCTCGACGAGCACAAGCTCAAGGACGCGCCGCTGGAGGAGCTGCCCCCCGGCAAGAAGGTCGAGCTGGGCCCGTTCGAGCTCGAGCTCGTCCACCTCTCGCACTCGATCCCCGACATGCGCGGCGTGATCCTCGGCACCGAGCTGGGCAAGATGCTGATGACCGGCGACTACAAGTTCGACCAGACCCCGGTCGACGGCCGTCCCGCCGACATCTCCCGCCTCGCGGAGCTCGGTCGCGAAGGGCTGCTGCTGCTCTGCGGCGATTCGACCAACGCCGACCGGCCGGGGGTCGCGCCCTCGGAGTCGAGCGTCGGGCCGGCCCTGCTGGAGACCTTCAAGGGGTGCGGGGGGCGGATCATCGTCACCTCCTTCGCCTCGAACATCCACCGCGTGCAGCAGGTGATCGACGCCGCGGTGGAGCTCGACCGCCGCGTCGCCCTGGTCGGCCGCTCGATGCGCAAGAACTTCAACATCGCCTCCAACCTCGGCATCGCGCACGCGCCCTCCGGCCTGTTCATCCAGCCGCGCGAGATCGAGGACTTCCCGGACGAGAAGGTGGTCGTGATCTCCACCGGCAGCCAGGGCGAGCCGCTCTCGGCGCTGCGGCGGATGGCCAACAACGACCACCGGGACGTCGAGCTGCACTCCGGCGACACGGTCGTCTTCTCGGCGACGCCGGTGCCGGGCAACGAGCGGGCCGTGAACGAAACGATCGACCGGATCTACGAGATCGGCGCCTCGGTCGTGACCGCGAAGGAGGCGCCGATCCACGCCTCCGGCCACGGCTGGCAGGAGGAGCTGAAGCTGATGCTCAACCTGACCAAGCCGCGCTACGTGATGCCGGTGCACGGCGACTACCAGCGGCTGCGCCTGCACGCCGAGCTCGCCCACTCGGTCGGGATCGATCCCGAGAACGTCTTCCGGGGGCGCAACGGCCTGCCGTTGGAGGTCGACGGGGACGGGGCGCGCTTCGGCGCCGAGGTCCACGCCGGCGTCGTCTACGTCGACGGGGTCAACATCGGCGAGCCCGACGACGTCGCGCTGCGCGACCGGCGCGAGATCTCCGCCGACGGCATCTTCATCGTCGTCGCGACGATCTCGGCCGAGGACGGCAGCGTCGTCGCCGATCCCGAGGCGATCGTGCGCGGGGTCTCGCTGCCCGGCGGGGAGGAGGCGCTGGTCGAAGAGCTCAAGGACGTCGCCGAGGACTCGCTCGAGGACGCGGCGGAGGCGGGCACGCGCGAGGTCCATCTGATCCAGGAAGACCTGCACGACGCGATCGCCAAGCTCGTCTACGAGAAGCTGCGCACCAGGCCGATGATCCTGCCGGTCGTGGTCGAGGTCTGAGCGAGCCGTCCGGGGAAAGAAAAAAGCCCGCCGGTCGCGTTGGGGAGAACCGGCGGGCCTTGTGTCTCGTCCACGCAGGAACCTATGACCGGGCTTTAAAGCCGCTCTAAAGCCGAGTTGATTCTTTTCTCATCTTCCGCTCGGTCTCGCGCTTGCACAGCGGCAGCCTGATCCGGAAGAGGGCGCCGCCGAGCTCCGACTCGGCGACCTCGGCGCTGCCGCCGTGCGAGCGGGCGACCGCGCGGACGATCGCCAGTCCGAGCCCGCTGCCGCCGCCGAGCGCGGTGTCCGCCGGGCCCTCGCCGCGGACGAAGCGCTCGAAGATCTGTTCGCGGAGCTCGAGCGGGACGCCCGGCCCGTCGTCGCCGACCTCGACCACGGCGTCGTCGCCGCGCCTGCTCAGGCGCAGCTCGATCGTCGAGCCGGCCGGGGTGTGGCGGACGGCGTTGTCGAGCAGGTTGAGCACCATCCGGTGCAGCTCGTCGGGATTTCCCTCGACCGGAAGCGGGCGATCGTTCTCGACCCGCAGCTCGCGTTCGCCGGCGGTCGGCGCCACCTCGACCGCGGCGTTGCCGGCAACCTCGGCGAGATCGCATCGCGTGCGGGCGCCGATCCGGCCGGCGTCGGCGCGGGCGAGCAGCAGCAGGTCGCCGACCAGGCGGCTCATCCGGCCGGATGAGCGCAGGGCCGAGTCGACCATCGCGCGTTCGTCCTCCTGCGCCGGGTCCTCGAGCGAGGCCTGGAGCAGCTCGAGGTTGGCGAGGATGCTGGTCAGCGGCGTGCGCAGCTCGTGCGAGGCGTCGGCGACGAACTCGCGCTGGCGCCGCAGGGCCGATTCGCGCTCGGACCGGGCCGCATCGAGCGAGCGCAGCATCTGCTCCAGCGTGCGCGCCAGCTCGCCGACCTCGTCGTCGACGCGCGGCTGCGGCATGTGGCTCGACGGGTCGCCGGTCTCGGCGATTGTGCGTGCGGTGGCGGTCAGAGAGGAGATCGGCCGCATCGCCCGGCGGGCGATCGTCAGGCCGGCCAGGCACGCCAGCAGGGTGGCGCCGAGGACGCCGGCGACGATCAGCAGCCAGAGCCGCCCGACGGTCTCGTCGATGTGCTGCTCGTCGCGGCCGTACTGGACGTAGCCGGCGATGCGGCCGCTGCGGCGGCTGCGGATCGCGACCGTGATCACCCGCATCTCGCCGGTGTCGTGGACGCCCGGCACCGGCGGGCCGAGCGCGGCCGCGTTCGGGCTGGCGTCGATCTGGCGCCCGTGCGAGTCGTAGATCCGCACCGAGGCGTCGTTGGGGCTGACGAAGTCGCCGAGGTCCGGCTCTTCGGCGATCAGCGTGTTGGTGAAGGTGTCGACGATCCGCACCTGCGAGGCGAGGTTGGTCACCGCGCCCTTGACCTCGCGGCTGAAGTCGTCGCGGATCCGTTCCGCGGCGAGGTTGCCGATGATCGCGCCGAAGAGGACGAGGATCGCCAGCGTCAGCCCGGCCGAGACGGCGGCGAGGCGCCAGCGCACCGGCCAGTTGCTCGGCTTGAGCATCTCAGGCCTTCAAGACGTAGCCGGCGCCTCGCTTGGTGTGCAGGAGGCGCGACTCGTCGCCCTCCTCGAGCTTGCGGCGCAGGTTGGAGATGAAGACGTCGATCGTGTTCGTCGCCGCCATCGGGTCATAGCCCCAGACCTCGTCCAGCAGGCGCTCGCGCGAGACGACGAGGCGCTCGTTGTGCATCAGGTATTCGAGCAGCTCGAACTCGCGGTTGGTCAGCTCGATCTCGCGCTCGCCGCGCTTGACCTCGCGCGTGTCGGGATTGAGCGTCAGGTCGCCGACCTCCAGGGAAGCGGAACCGCGCGGGGGGCGGCGGCGCAGCAGCGCCCGGATGCGCGCGAGCAGCTCCTTGCGCTCGAACGGCTTGACCAGGTAGTCGTCGGCGCCGCTGTCGAGGCCGCTGACGCGGTCCTCGGTTTCGGTGCGCGCGGTCAGCATCAGGATCGGCACGTCGCTGTCGGCGCGCAGGCGACGGCAGACCTCGACCCCGTCCATCCGCGGCAGGCCGAGGTCGAGCACGACCAGGTCCGGCACGAAGCCGGCGGCGACGTCGAGCGCCTCGACCCCGTCGCCGCAGGTGCGCACCTCGTAGCCCTCGTTGCGCAGCGAGCGCCGCAGGACGTCGGCGATCTCCTCGTCGTCCTCGACGACGAGCACCCGCCCGCCGACCTGGTCCCCTCCGTTCGCGTTCGCAAGCATCGCCACGATGTTAGCCCGGCCCGCCCCGAAGCTCCGGGCCTTTTATCGCGAATTTAGGGGCGCGTCAAAGTCACTACGGCCCCGCCCGCGCCAGCAACCCCGCCACCGCCAGCTCGCGGTCATAGCGCTCGCCCCGCCCCAGCGAGCGCAGCGCCCCCGGGAGGACCTCGGCCCGCGCGGCGCGATTGCGCTCCCGAAGCTCGGAGGCGCTGCCGCAGGCGGGGGAGGGGACCGCGGGCACGACCCTTCCGTCGGGGCGGCGGAAGACGAGCGAGCCATCCGCCTTGCGCGCGAGCGCGAAGCCACCCTCGTGCACGAGCCGGTGGTGGCGCCCGCAGAGCAGGACGAGGTTGTCGAGCCTGGTCTTTCCACCGTGCGCCCAGTGGACGATGTGGTGGGCATCGACCCAGCTGCGGTTCTCACAGCCCGGGAACTGGCAACGGCCCCCGTCGCGCTGCTGTAGCGCCCTGCGCGTCGCGGGCGGGAGGACTCTGCTCTTGCGCCCGACGTCGAGCTCTCCCTTCGGCCCGTGCAGGATCGGCAAGAGAGAGGCGTCGCAGGCCATACGCCGCGCCGACTCCGCGCAGATCGGCGGCCCGTCTTCGATCCCACAGCCCGCCCGCTCTCCCTCTGCGGCAAGCGCCTCGGCCTCCGCGTGCACGACCACCTGGTGGCGCTCCCCGGCGGGACGGGGCGAAGAGCCGCTGGCGAGCGAGCGCTCGGCGACCTCCATCAGGGCGTCGGCTTTGTTCACCTTCGTCGCCTGTGGCTCCGCGGAACCGCCTTGGGCGCACACCCGATCGGCGGTTTCGCGCTCACAGATCGCCTCCTTGCCCGCTTCCATCGCCTTCAGCAACAGAGCCCCGTCCTCGGGCGCCAGGCGGCCGCGGATGAGCAGGCTGCCGTCCTCATCCCATTCGCAGGCGAGGAAGCGATCGCGGTGGGCGGCCTCGGCGCTCTCGAGCGATACCGCCCGCCGGTAGCCGCGCACCAGCCGCTCCAGCTGGGCGGCGGTGGCCCAGCGCGCCATCTCCAGCAGCTCGGATTCGTTCTCCGGCGTGGTGATCCGCGTGATCGCCCGCACCTTTGAGTAGCTCAGCTCGCCGCGGCCAAAGCGCTCCCTGACCGCCCCCAGATCTCCCAGTGCCCTCGCCACCCGCACGTGCTCTCGCGCCGAGCGCGGGTCCAAAGCGCAGCGCCAGGCGATCCAGGCCCCGCAGGAGTGAAAGCCCCAGGCCTCGTGCGCGCCCCTGCGGTCGAACTCGGCGACCAGCTCCAGCCAGCGACAGGTGGCGGCGGCGATCTGCGCCGCCAGATCGCCGATCTCGCGCTCCAGCCAATCGGTCGGCGCCTCGGCCAGCTCTTCGCGCCTTCCCTTTGTTGAGCGAACTGGGCTGCTTCCTCCCTCTCTAGGGTCGATGGGAGGCGCCGATGAGCCGTGCGGCTCGGCCGACTGGCCCGCGACGCCTCCCACCGCCACATCGAACCGTGCGTGCGGTTCTCCCGCACACGGCTCTCCGACATCCTTCATCGCGAGGCATTCGCACTCCCGTAGAGCACCGACCCGCTCAGCGTGTGAACGCCGAGGCGCTGAAACCACGCAGTGTTATACGTGGTAGCCCATCCGCGCCCGGATCGCTTGTGCTTGGCCGAGGCGAGAATCGCGAGGCGCTCGTGGACGTAGGAGTCGATCTGCGTGAACTTCCTGGCCGAGTTGCCAGCGCGGAAGTAGTTGCCCCAGCCCCGCAGAACGGGGTTGAGGCGATCCACGGTGGCGGACAGCGCGAGGCCGGTGAACCGGCGGTCGGTGAGCGCTCCGATCTTCGACCGGATCGCACTCATCGCTCGCGCTGAGGGCCAGCGTTGCAGATACCACCTGCCGCGCCACTTCCAGGACTCCACCATTCGCAGATGGAAGCCGAGGAAGTCGAACCCCTCCTTACCCCTGGTCAGCTCGACGATCCTGGTCTTCTCCGGGCTCAGTGACAGCCCCAGATCGGCCAGCACCGCCGCAGCCCGTCGCCTGGCCTCCTCGGCCCGGTCGGCGGTCGGGCAGATGACTACGAGGAGAGTCGCCGGGGGGATTCGCACCCCCCGGCGCTCGCAGAACCGGACTTGAACGTCTCCGCTCATCCGGCTCCCATCGCCCAGCCGTTCGGCCGCACTCCCAAGCGCCAGTGGGCGAACAACCCCGGGTCGCGTCTTGCGACGTCGGCCAGGAAGCTGCGTGCCCGCGCGCGGCGGCGGTAGAGCCGCTTGTACTTCCGAGCAGCCCACCTCTCGAGGATCTCGTTGAGGTGGCGGAAGGTCGGATTCAACATGGACTTGTAGAAGCGCCCGTAATAGTTGATCCAGCCCTGGATCACGGGGTTGAACATCCGCGCCAGGTCGGTGAGGGTCTTGTCGCTGCGCCGGTGCAGGCCCCAGCGGCGCATCTCGCGCCGCATCCGCTTGCCCGCCTCCTTGGAGACCGCCGGGGTGAAGTTCACGAAGTGCTTCCCGAACCTCGACTTCGACAGCCTCGGCCGAAACGTGTAGCCGAGGAAGTCAAACGACGTGTGCTCGTAAGAGCCGCGCCGGTCGGCGTCCTTGCAATACACGATGCGGGTCTTTTGCTCGTTGAGCTCAAGGCCGCATTCGGCCAGGCGCGAAACGATCGCTGCCCGCAACTCGCGGGTTTTGCGCTCGCTTCCGGCGTGGACGATCACGTCATCGCAATAGCGCTCGAAGCGAACGGCCGGGAACTTCCGCGCCATCCAGGTGTCGAACGCGTAGTGCAGGAACATGTTGGCCAGCAGCGGTGAGATCGCCGACCCCTGAGGGGTGCCGCGATCCCGCTCGACCAGGCTGCCGTCCTCGCGTTGCAGCGGCGCTTTCAGCCACCGCTCCACGTAGAGCAGGACCCAGCGCTGGTCGGTGTGGTGCGCGACCGCCTTGAGAACGAGGTCCCACGGGACGCTGTCGAAAAACGACTTCAGGTCCAGGTCCAAAACCCAGTCCCGTCGCCAGCAGCGCTTCCGACAGACCCCCACCGCGTCCAGCGCCGAGCGGCCCGGCCGGTACCCGTAGGAGTCCGGGTGGAAGCGAGGCTCCACCTCGGGTTCCAGGTACCCGCACACCACCGTCTGGGCGATCCTGTCCGCGACGGTCGGCACCCCGAGAGTCCTCGGGCTGCCGTCTCGCTTCGGTATCTGCACCTCGCGCACCGGGGGCGGGAAGTAGCTTCCCGACGAGAGCCTGTTCCAGAGCTTGTAGAGGTTCCCTTCCAGGTCCCCCTCGAACTCGGAGATCGACTGCTCGTCAACCCCGGCGGCGCCCCTGTTGGCCTTGACCCTCAACCAGGCCTTCCAAACGGCCTGCTTGGAGATGTCAAACGACTTCGGCTTCGACTTGCTCACCAGGCTCCTCCCGCGATTTGCGGTTGACCCGACAACAAGCCCGGACGACCCATCCCCTTCGCTCCGCCCGCGTTACCGGGCATCGCCGCTACTACGAGATGGTCCGCCCCTGTGCCCCGCGTCGGTACTCGACCCCTTGCAGTTCCTGCTGCTTGGGGCTCTCCCTTCCGCCGAGGACCGTGGGCCAATGCTGCGCCACTGGTCGCCAGCGGGTGCGGGGCGACAGGTTCCCACGTTCCACACGAGAGCCCGGACCACGCTCGCGCCACCTTCATGCCGGACACCACCTGGCCAGTCGGCAGGCACCCGCCAGGCTCATCCCGGGGAAACGACTCGACCCCGGTTTTGATGTCGCCGATACGCTTACGACACTTCATCAGTGGTTTACTCGCGTTCGCCTTCGTGATCCACACCTGACGCACTCTCGGCGCGCCTTTTCCCACGACGCTCACCACCACGGCTCTTGACCGCAGCAGCTCGGGGTGGTTTGCGGCCTCCTCCTGCAAGGCGGCCGCGGAGGTTCGCCGGCAAAGCCGCCCGACTCCTCCATCTCTCGTGCAGCACCGCATCTGGTTGGTTCGTTCTACTTCGAGCCTCCTTTGCGTTCGTGGCGCACAGTCATCCGCGTAGCGGACCAGCTCCCCCGTCTGGCGGTTCCCTCCCTGCCACGCCTGATCGAGGCGGTGCAGGGCGATGTTCGCCAGCAGTGGGGAGATCGGCGATCCCTGCGGGGTGCCCGAGTCAGGCCCGAGGATCACCCCTCCCTCGAAGATCCCCGCCCGCAGCCAGCACCGCAGCAGCTTGACCATCTGCCGATCGCACACGCGTCGGCCGATCTCGGCCATCAGCGCGTCGTGATCGATTTCGTCAAAGCACGCCTCGATGTCGGCGTCGAGCACCCAGTTGCCGCCCCGGTTGGCCCGGACCCGAATGGCCTCGATGGCCATATGGGCCGAGCGCTTCGGGCGAAACCCGAAGCTGGACGCCGAGAAGTCCGCCTCAAAGACAGGTTCGAGGACGATCCTCGCGGCGGCCATTGCCACCCGGTCGCGGACCGTGGGTATGCCGAGCGGCCGGGTCTTCCCCGGCTTACCCGGCTTGGGGATATGCACCCGCCGCAGCGCCTTGGGCCGGTAGGTCCCGGCCCGTAGCTCCGCCGCGAGCGCTTCGAGAAACACCTCCACCCCGGAGTCCTCGATGGCGTCGATATTGACGCCATCGACCCCGGGGGCGCCTTTGTTGGCGCGCACGTCGAGCCACGCCCGCCGCATCACGTCGCTGCGGGCGACCTTGTCGAACAGGGCGTGGAACCGACGCTCGGGATTCTGCTTGGCACTGCGATAGAGCACGCGCTGGAGGGCTCGGACGCGGTCCGGGCCATCGGCCCGTCTGACGGAACTAGCCGCACTTGCGGCACTCATCAGCGCCCCTCCCTTCCACCGTCGTGCATGGATGAAGCAGGGGCCCTTCGCTTTGGCCGGGTTGTGTTGTCCCGCCCGTCATCGCTATTACGGCCCCCTCGGACTCCCTCTCGGCTGCCGACCCCTTCACGGTGCTGCCGCTTATAGGCCGGCGCTGCTCCCGTCCCCCACAGGGACGGGGCCGAGGAGGGTCTCCCCAGTTCCCAGGACAACCTTCTGGCCGTTCCACGCCCCATACGCCGAGAGGTTCTTCCGCACCCGCTCCAGGCTCCCAGGTGCGTTCCGTGGCCTTCACCCTGTTCGTGCGGGCTCGGCTCCTCCTTGGCCGCCACAGGCGGTGAACATTGACGACGCCGCAGACTTCGCTTCATGCTGCGGACCGGCCAGACGATCCACCCCGCTTCGCACCCCGCCTCTCGGCGACGCACGGGGGCTTTCCTTCCAGGGACCCTGGCATCTCCCCGGACCGGACTTGCACCGGCTGGTTGCCCTGAGCTTGTCGATCGGTTTTGCATTGACTATCTCCGCACCCGATCTGCTGGGCGCGCACGAACATATGTTCGATAGTAGATCCGCCCGCGGACGGAAAGCTGCGGAAACCCGCAAATTGCGGAAGTCCCAAGGCGGTTCCGCGGGGCCGGTCAGAGCCGCTTGGCAAGGAATGCGTGCTCGAAGCCGTTGTCGGTGCTGCGGCGCTCCTCGTCCGTAGCGAGGCGCCTCGCCCTGTCGGTCGAGGTCCGTGCGCGTTTAGCGCGCAAGGCGCGTCTTTCGTGGCAGTTGCCATCTGCCCCGCTTGCCATCATCGACCGCGGTCCATGAGCTCCCCCGCGGCAGTCCACCTCCACGCCCACAGCGAGTACTCGCTGCTCGACGGCGCCTGCAAGATCGAGGCGATGGCGGCGCGGGCGGCGGAGATGGGGCAGCCCGCCCTCGGCCTCACCGACCACGGCGTGATGAACGGCGCGGTCGATCTCTACAAGGCCTGCAAGAAGAACGGGATCAAGCCGATCGCCGGCCTCGAGGCCTACCTCGTCGACGATGTCGAAGCGGTCAAGGAGAAGCCCAAGTACGAGCGCAACCACATCACCCTGCTGGCGGCGAGCGACGCCGGCTTCGCCAACCTGGTCAAGCTCACCTCTGCCGGCTTCCTCAAGGGCTTCTCGCGCGGCAAGGCGAACGTCGACATGGAGCTGCTCGCGGCCCACGCAGAGGGGGTCATCGTGCTCACCGGTTGCCTCCAGTCGCGCTTCTGCCGCCGTCTGATCGAAGAGCGCGAGGGCGACGCCCGCGCCCATCTCGATGACCTGATCCAGGCCTTTGGGCCGGAGCAGGTCTACTTCGAGGTGCAGAAAAACGGCATCGAGGAGCAGGAGAAGGCCAACCGGGGGATCGTCCGCTTCGCCCGCGAGCTCAACCGGCCCCTCGTCGGCACCGCCGACGTGCACTACCTGCGGCGCGAGGACTTCGACAACCATGCGGCGCTGCTCTGCGTGCAGACCAAGTCGACGCTCGAGGCGCCGAAGATGAGCTTCGACACCAACGAGTTCTACCTGAAGAGCAACGAGGAGATGGCGTCCTCGTTCGCCGAGTGGCCGGAGGCGATTCCGACCACGCTCAAGATCGCCGAGCGCTGCGAGCTCGAGATCGAGCTCGGCAAGCTGCTGCTGCCGCGCTACCCGACCGAGGACGGCGAGGAGCCGGAGGCGATGCTGCGGCGGATCGCCGGCGAGGGCCTGCGTGCCCGCTACGGCGACCCGCCGCCCGCCGAGGCGGTCGAGCGGATGGAGTTCGAGCTCGGCGTGATCGAGGAGATGGGCTTCTCCTCCTACTTCCTGATCGTCTGGGACTTCGTCCGCTACGCCAAGGAGAACGGCGTCGCCGTCGGCCCCGGCCGCGGCTCTGCCGCCGGCTCGATCGTCTCCTACGCGCTGCGGATCACCGATCTCGACCCGCTGGAGAACGACCTGCTGTTCGAGCGCTTCCTCAACCCGGGGCGCAAATCGATGCCCGACATCGACATCGACTTCTCGGTGCGCGGCCGCGAGCGGATGATCCGCTACGTCGCCGACAAGTACGGCCGCGAGTCGGTCGCGCAGATCATCACCTTCGGCAAGATGGCGCCGCGCGCGGCGACCCGCGACGCCGCCCGCGTGCTCGGGTTCGACTACGGCGCCGGCGACCGGCTGGCGAAGCAGATCCCGGAGCCGATCATGGGCCGCAGCCCGTCCTTCGCGGAATGCCTGAAACCGGGGCAGGAGCTGAAGAAGACCTATGACGCCGAGCCCGACGCGAAGCGGATCGTCAACGTCGCCCAGGGGCTCGAGGGGATCATCCGCAACAACTCGATCCACGCCGCCGCGGTGGTGATCGCCGACCGGCCGCTGCACGAGGTCGTGCCGCTTCAGCTCGCCGAGGACCGCAACACCGCCGAGAAGGGCGAGAAGCAGTACAAGATCGTCACCCAGTACTCGATGGGGCCGATCGAGGAGATCGGGCTGCTCAAGATGGACTTCCTCGGCCTGCGCAACCTCGACGTGATCGAGGACGCGATCGAGATCATCGAGCGCTCGCGCGGCGAGCGGATCGATATGGAGCAGATCCCGATCGACGACGCGAAGACCTACGCGATGCTGGCCGGGGGCGACTCGACCGGCGTCTTCCAGTTCGAGTCCGAGGGGATGCGCGACGCGCTGCGCAAGGTCGGCCCGACGGAGTTCGCCGACATCGTCGCCCTCGGCGCCCTCTACCGCCCCGGCGCGATGGCCTACATCCCCGCCTACGCGAAGGGCAAGAAGGACCCCTCGAGCGTGCGCTACCCGGACCAGCGCCTGCGCCCGATCACCGAAGAGACGCACGGTTGCGTCATCTACCAGGAGCAGCTGATGGCGATCGCGCGTGAGATGGCCGGCTTCTCGGGCGCCGAGGCGGACGATCTGCGCAAGGCGGTCGGCAAGAAGAAGCGCGATCTGATGGCGACGATGAAGGACAAATTCATCCAGGGCCTGAAGGAATCCGGCACGGCGCCCAACGTCGCCCAGGACCTCTGGAAGCTGAACGAAGCCGCCGCCGACTACTCGTTCAACAAGTCGCACGCCGCCTGCTACGGGCTGATCTCCTACCGCACCGCCTACCTCAAGGCCAACTACCCGGCCGAGTACATGGCGGCGGTGATCTCCTCGGTGATGAACACCAAAGACAAGGTGCCCTTCTTCGTCAACCGCTGCGCCGAGATGGGGATCGACGTGCTGCCGCCCGACGTCAACTCCTCCGACCACGATTTCGTCGTCTACGAGAAGGCGATCCGGTTCGGTCTCGACGCGGTCAAGAACGTCGGCCACAACGCGGTCGAGGCGATCCTGCGCGCCCGCGAGGAGCGGCCGATCGAGTCGATCTGGGACTTCTGCGAGCGGGTCGACGCGCGCGCGGTCAACAAGCGGGCGATCGAATGCCTGATCAAGTGCGGCGCGCTCGATTCGACCGGGGCGACGCGCAAGGGGATGCTCGAGCTGCTGCCCGCGGCCCAGTCGGCCGGGCAGAAAGCGCAGGAGGACGCGCAGCTCGGCCAGGGCTCGATCTTCGACTTCGGCGACGGCGCGGCTGCGGGTGGGGAGGGGGCCGGCAGCTCGCACCACCGGCCGCCGATCTCCGCCGCCGAGTTCGAGCGCCGCGAGCTCCTGGCGATCGAGAAGGAGACGCTCGGCACCTACCTCTCCTCGCACCCGCTGACCGAGGTGCGCGACGCGCTGCGCGCCCGCGTCAACTGCGGCCTGGCCGAGCTCGCGAACAAGCCGGACGGCGCCTGGGTGACGGTCGGCGGGATCGTCGCCGACAGCAAGAAGATCCGCACCAAGAGCGGCAACCAGATGATGTTCGCGACGCTCGACGACGTCGAGGCACAGGTCGAGATGCTCGTCTTCAAGGCCGACGAGGCCGAGAGCGCCGGCGCGATCGAGAACGACGCGGTCGTCCTCGTCCGCGGGCGGATCGACCACAAGGAGCGCGGCGAGACGAAGCTCGTCGTGCAGGAGGCCGAGCGGTTCGAACCGGACGCGGCGGAGATCGAGCAGGCGAGCGCCGCCGCGGCGAAGCCGGCCGAGCCGCTGCGGCTGACCGTCGACGCGACGATGTTCAACAGCCCCGACAGCCTCATCGACGAGCTCAGGGCGCTGTTCGAGCACCACAGGGGCGACGCCGCCGTCTCGGTCGTCGTCAACGGCAACGGGAGGCCGAGCGAGCTGCGGCTCGGCGACGAGATCCGCGTTCGGGCGTCGAGCCTGCGGGCGGAGCTCGGTCACGTCCCCGGGGTCGAAGTCCTGGGCGCGGACGCGCTCGCTGCCTAGACTCTGTCCATGCCCGCTACCCGCCAGAAGACCGGCGAGTGCCGCCAGTGCCGCTCTTTCTGCGACAAGATGATCGAGCCGCGCGGCTGCGTCGAAATGGGCTGCCAATACCTATACAGCGTCCTCGACGGCCTCACCGGGACGCAGTACGTGGGTTGCATGCAGGGCGTCTACGGTGCCCGGGTCGAGCTCGACGCGGTGCTCCAGCCCGGCGGCTTCGGCGGGGTCAAGATGACCGGCGACGCGCTGCCCCACTGCCCGTTCTCGGTCGAGCGCGCCTACCTCGGCGACGGGCCCGAGTACGGCTGCGTCAACCGGCGCTTCTTCGACTGCGCGGACGGGGGTCCGGAGGGACTGCGGGCGTTCGATCTGCGCGATATCGCTTCGGAGTCCCCAGGCGTTTAAGTCGACACGATCCGGTGTAGAATCGCCGCATGAGCGATTCAGCGGCGGTGGCGGAGGCGGAGCAGGTCGTGGAGGCGGCGACGGAGGGCGGCGGCGAGGGCGAGGGTCCCAAGTTCACGCTCGAGCTGAACCAGGACCAGCAGGACATTCGCGACTGGGTGCATGGCTTCGCCGAGGGCGTCGTCCGGCCGGCGGCGGCGGAGTGGGACGAGCGCGAGGAGACGCCCTGGCCGGTGATTCAGGAGGCCGCCAAGATCGGCCTCTACAGCTTCGAAGCGCTCGGTCAGTTCTTCGCCGACGAGACCGGGCTGACGATGCCGATCGCCAACGAGGAGCTCTTCTGGGGCGACGCCGGCATCGGCATGGCGATCATGGGCACCTCGCTCGCGGTCGCGGCGATCTTCGGGCAGGGGACCCCGGAGCAGATGGGCGAGTGGATCCCGCAGTGCTTCGGCACCGCGGAGGAGCCGAAGGTGGCGGCCTTCTGCTCGTCGGAGCCCGACGCGGGCTCAGACGTGTCGGCGATCCGCACCAGCGCCAAGTACGACGAGGCCAAGGACGAATGGGTGCTCAACGGCCAGAAGGCCTGGGCGACCAACGGCGGCATCGCCGACGTTCACGTGGTGATCGCCTCGGTCGATCGCGAGCTCGGCTCGCGCGGCCACGCCGCCTTCGTCATCCCGCCCGGCACGGCGGGCTGCGAGCAGGGCGCGAAGGTGAAGAAGCACGGCCTGCGCGCCTCGCACACGGCCGACGTCCACCTCGATGACTGCCGCGTCCCGGGCGCCTGCCTGCTCGGCGGCAAGGAGAAGCTCGACGAGCGGCTGGCGCGGGTGCGCGAGGGCAAGAAATCCAAATCGCAGGCGGCGATGCAGACCTTCGAGGCCAGCCGGCCGACCGTCGGCGCCCAGGCCGTCGGCATCGCCCGCGCCGCCTACGAGTACTCGCTCGAGTACGCCAAAGAGCGACGCCAGTTCGGCAAGGCGATCGTCGAGAACCAGGCGATCGGCTTCGCCCTCGCCGACATGAAGCTGGAGATCGACGCCGCCCGGCTGCTCGTCTGGCGCGCCGCCTGGATGGGCCGCAACAACCACAAGTTCGAAAACGCCGAGGGCTCGATGTCGAAGCTGAAGGCCGGCGAGGTCGCCGTCTGGGCGACCGAGCGCGCGATCCAGATCCTCGGCGGCAACGGCTACACCCGCGAGTTCCCGGTCGAGCGCATGCACCGCGACGCCAAGATCTACACGATCTTCGAGGGCACCTCCGAGATCCAGCGCCTCGTCATCAGCCGCGCGATCTCCGGCGTCCACATCAAATAGGCCGCGTTATCTCTGCCGGCGCTTGAGGCCTTCGCGCCTGAGGCGCTTGGCGGCCTGGACTTCCTTCTTGTCCGGGCCCTTCTTTTCGGGACCGGGGGTCTCCAGGGTGGCGGGGAGGCCGTCGAATCTCGGCTCGGAGAGGAAGGCGCGGAGGCCGGCTCTGCCCATCTCGCCCTTGCCGATGTTGGCGTGGCGGTCGCGGCAGGAGCCGAGCGGGGCGGCAGCGTCGTTGACGTGCAGGCAGCGCAGGCGGTCGAGGCCGACCTTCTCGTCGGCTTCGGCGACGATCTCGGCGAGCTTCCCCTCGTCGGTGACGTCGTAGCCCTGGACGAAGAGGTGGCAGGAGTCGAGGCAGAGGCCGAGGCGCCTGCCGGCGCCGGCAAGATCGATCAGCTCGGCCGTCTCGTCGAAGTCGCGGCCGAGCAGGCCCTTGTGGCCGGCGGTCTGCTCGAGCAGCAGCGGGCAGCGGTCGCTGTCCTTCAGCGCCGCCGCGATCGTTTTCGCCGCCCGTTTCATCGACGGCCCGTGCGGCTCGCCCTTCTGCGCGCCGGGGTGGAGGACGACGCCGGCGGCGCCGATTCCGTCGCCGATCCGCAGCGCGTGGGTCAGCGAGGCAAGCGACTTCTTGCGCAGCTCCCTGTCTTTGGAGGCGCAGTTGATCAGGTAGACGGCGTGGATCACGACCGCTTCGACCGGCGAGTCCTCCATCGCCTCCCGGAACTCGGCGAAGTCCTCGTCGCCGTACCTGGTGGGGCGCCACATCCGTGGGCTCTGGTTGAAGATCTGGATCGATTCGCAACCGCGCTCGCTGCCGCGCTCGATAGCTTTCGCGAGGCCGCCGGCCGTAGAGACGTGCGCACCGATCAACATCTTGTCCGAAGACTCCGCCATCCGCTTGAGGTTCGCTCCCTCGCCAACCGGTGCTCTGCACATCGGCGGCGCGAGGACGGCACTCTACAACTGGCTGGCGGCGCGCCACGAGGGCGGGGCGCTGGTGCTGCGGATCGAGGACACCGACCGCGAGCGCTCGACCGAGGAGAACGTCGAGCAGATCCTCGACGCGCTGCGCTGGCTCGAGCTCGACTGGGACGAGGGGCCGATCTCGCAGGCCGGGCGCGCCGATCGCCACCAGGCGGCGCTGCGGCGTCTGCTCGAGAGCGGCGCCGCCTACCGCGATACCGCGACCGCCAAGGACGTCGAGGCGTGGAAGGCCGAGCACGGAGCCGACCGCGGCTACCGCGGCGAGCCCAGCGACGACCCGGCCGCCGCGGTGCGGCTGCGCGTGCCCGACGAGGGCGCGACCGTGGTCGAGGACCAGATCCGCGGGCCGGTCAGCTTTCCCAACCGCAGCTACGACGATTTCGTCATCGCCCGCGGCGACGGCTCGGTCCTCTACAACTTTGCGGTCGCCGTCGACGACGCCGAGATGGGCGTCACCGACGTCGTCCGCGGCGACGACCATCTCTCCAACACGCCGAAGCAGCTGCTCGTCCTCGCCGCGCTCGGATTCGAGCCGCCGCGCTACGCGCACCTGCCGCTGCTGCACGGCCCGGACGGCCGCAAGCTCTCCAAGCGCCACGGCGCCGCCTCGGTGCAGGAGCTGCGCGAGGCGGGGTACCTGCCGGCCGCGGTGCGCAACTACCTGGCGCTGCTGGGCTGGGGCGCCGACGACGACGCCACCCTGATTTCGACCGACGAGCTGATCGAGCGCTTCCGCGTCGCCGACGTGGGCAAGGCGGCGGCGATCTTCGACGAGAAGAAGCTGCGCTGGGTGAACGGCCGCTACATGCGCGAGCTGCCGCTCGAGCAGTACGTGCAGGCCGTCGCCACGCACCTCGGCCGGCCGGCGGACGAGCGGCTGCGCTCGGCCTGCGAGATCGCGCAGGAGAAAGCGCAGACCCTGGCCGAGGTCTGGCCGCTGATCCGCTTCCTCTTCGAGCCTCCGGTCGACGACGAGAAGGCCTGGCGCAAGACGATGAAGGACGACGCGCCGCGGGCGCTGCGCGCGGTCCGTGAGGCCCTCGCCGAAGGGGACGAATTCGATGCCGAGGCGGTCGAGCGGACCCTCTCGCCGCTGCCCGAGCGGCTCGGCCTGAAGCCGGGCAAGGTCTATCAGCCGATCCGCGTGGCGATCACTGGCACGACCGTCTCGCCGGGGATCTTCGAGTCGGTTTCCGCGCTGGGAAGGGACGAGACGCTGCGGCGCATTGACGCTGCTCTTGTGCGCCTCGGCGCATAATCGTACTTAGTAATTAGGAGGCCGGGGCTAAACCGTGCGTCCTCTGCTGCCGATGACGGTCGCGGAGCACCTGGAAATGGCGTCCAAGGCACAAACCAACGGCAAGGCCCGCAGGGGCGACGTCCAGCAGAGAGGCGGCTCGGCCGCGCCGGGCGCACGGCTGGCCGCGGCCTTCGAGGCGGTGGAGAAATTCCCCGCGCTGATCGAGTCCCGCGCCCGGGTGATGGAGGCTGCGACGGCCGAGACCGCCCGCACCGGCGATCTGGTCGACGCGGTCGAGGCCGACGTCGCGCTGACGATCGCCGTGCTGCGGTTCGCCAATCGCACCGCGAGCGCCGGCAGCATCGGTGGAATCCCGGCGGCGGTCGAAGTGCTGAAGCCCTCTGGTGTGCTGGCGATCGCCGGGACCGCTCCCGTCTTCGATTTCTTCGAGTCCAACGGCGGCTGGGAGCTGCGGCCGGAGCAGTTCCGCGTGCACGCGCTCGCCACCCAGCAGGCGGCGGCCCGGATCGGGCGCGAGATCGGCTGGCCCGATCGCGACGAGCTGGTCGTGGCGGCGCTGCTGCACGACATCGGCAGGCTGGTCATCTCCAAGCTGCACCCCGGCCGCCGGACCTACTTCGACGCGACCGCGCGCACGCCCGAGCAGCGCCTGCGCGAGGAACGCGACCAGCTCGGCATCGACCACGCCCTGGTCGGCGGCGTGCTGGCGCGGCGCTGGAACGTGCCGCAGCGAATCGCCGTGGCGATCGAGCGCCACCACGCCGAGGATGCCGAGGGTCTGGCCGCTGTCGTCGCCGCGGCCGACATGGTGGCGCACTACTCGCAGGGGGAGGCCGTGACGCCCGAGCGGCTGCGCGAGATGGCAAAGCGCTGCGGTCTGGGCAGCGAGGGGCTGCGCCAGCTGCTGTACGAGCTTCCGCTCGCGCCCGACGTCGACTCGAGGGTCAGCGAGCCCTGTCCGCTCTCGAGTCGCGAGCTCGACGTCCTGCGCCACCTCTCCGAGGGGATGGTCTACAAGCAGATCGCCGGGGAAATGCAGCTCTCCGTGTCGACGATCCGGACCCACCTGCACAACGTCTACGGCAAGATCGGCGCCGTCGACCGGGCACAGGCCGTGCTCACCGCGCGCGACCGCGGCTGGATCTAGTCGATCAGGCACTCACGCAACGCGATCGCGACCGCGTGCGTCCTGTTCTTCGCGCCCAGGCGCGCGAGCGCGTTCTTGGTGTGCGTCTTCACCGTTTCCTCGCTGACGCCCAGCTCGCGCGCCGCGACCGTGGTCGAGCCGCCGTCGGCCAGCAGCTGGAGGATCTCCCGCTGGCGGCGGGTCAGCTTGCCGCGGCTGCCGCTCGGCGGTACCGCGGGGTCGACGAAGCGCTCCTGGTTCAGCGCCGCCCAGGCGGCCTTCGCCATCTCCTCGGCGCCGGCCGTGCGAGCCACGTAGGCGACGGCGCCGGCCTGCATGGCGGCCGTCGCATGGTGCCGCTCGGCAAGGTCGCCGTGGGCGACGATCCCCAGCCCCGGCGCGGTGCGGCGCAGGGCGCGGATCGCCTCGTGGCCGCAGAGCGAGCCGGTATCGCGGTCGGACGCCCCGCGGCGCAGGTCGACGATCGCGACGTCGATGCTACCCACGTCGCGCACCAGGCAGACGCCGTCGTCGCGGCTGGCGCTCTCGTGGATCTCGAAATCGCCGGCGAGCGCTTCGCGCACGCCCAGCCGGACCAGCGGGTGGGCGTCGATCACAAGGCAGTGGGGGCGTTCGCTCGGGGGAACCGCTCGATCCTATACCCGCGAAAGTCCGCATCGTGCGGTAGAAAGGGCGTGTGATCTCGATCACCTCGAAGTCTCGCTACGCGGTCGTCGCGATGGCGGAGCTGGCCCGCTCGGGCGAGCGTCCGCTGCCGATCAAGGAGCTGGCGGAGCGCCGCGCCATCCCCGATCAGTTCCTCGAGCAGCTCTTCTCGACCCTGCGCCGCGCCGGCCTGCTGACCAGCCACAGGGGGATGAAAGGCGGTTACACGCTCTCGCGGCCCGCCGACGAGATCACCGTGCTCGAGGTCGTCCAGACCCTCGACGGAAAGGTTGGCCAGGAGGCCGACGAGGCCGGCGGCATCTGGGCCGAGGGAGTGACCGCCCTGCGCAAGGTCTTCGGCCAAACCACGATCGCCGAAGTCGCGAGACGCGAGGCCGAGGAGGCGGGTTCCGGGATGTACTTCATATAGCCGGTGCCGCTTCCGCATTGGGATTCCGCTTGTTCAAGCGAAACCGAGTCCGGCTGAATCCGGCTATTCCCGGTCCCACTGGCGCACGACTGGCGCACCAGTGGCGC
>CAVSGL010000015.1:0-95676 GCA_963727465.1 uncultured Solirubrobacterales bacterium
TCGACGGGTCGATGCGCTTCTGGACGGCGGCGTCCGGGACCTCCTTGACCAGGACGCAGATCTTCAACTTTCAGGCCTCCTTGGCTGTTGCTCTGACCGGTTGACTGACCAGTCAATCAGTCTATCTATACACGTGGACATGTGACGTTCTGCGTGACCTCTATCACGTTTTCGGAGGCCGAAACCGGCCTCCGCTCAAGCTTCTTCCCGCTCGTGGCGCTCCTCGGCGCCGCCGCGGATGAAATCGACGATCTCGTCGGTGCCGGCGCCGGGCGTGAACACGGCGGCGACGCCAAGCTCCTTCAGCTCGGGGATGTCCTCGGCCGGGATCGTGCCCCCGACCGTGACCAGGACGTCCTCGACGCCCTGCGCCTTCAGCAGCTCGACAACGCGCGGCACCAGCGTCATGTGGGCGCCGGAGAGGATCGAGAGGCCGACCGCGTCGGCGTCCTCCTGGATCACCGTCTCGGCGATCTGCTCCGGCGTCTGGTGCAGGCCGGTGTAGATCACCTCCATCCCCGCGTCGCGCAGCGCCCGGGCGATGATCTTGGCGCCGCGATCGTGCCCGTCCAGGCCGGGCTTGGCGACGACGACGCGGATCTTGCGGGCGATTGCTGCCTCCATTGCGGCCCGGGAGATTAGACGACAGGGGGGAGAAATTGCGCCGCTGAACCCTTTACCACCGTATGCGTGGGTCAAATGACCACTCGCTGAACGGGCGCGAACGGGATGCGAAGATCTGGGCGCTGGTACGGCGCCAGCACGGCGCGATCGCGCGGCGGCAGCTCCTGCACCTCGGGCTCAGTGCGCGCCAGGTGGAGCGGCGGATCGCCGCTGGGCGGCTGCATCCGGTGTGGCGCGGCGTCTACGCGGTGGGGAGACCGCTTCTGGACAGGCGCGGGCGCTGGATGGCGGCGGTGCTTGCCTGCGGGCCGGAGGCTGTGCTGAGTCATGGCAGCGCCGCGGCGCTGTGGGGATTCGGGGTGGAGAAGAAAGGCGCGATCGACGTCTCCGTGCCGGCTGCGAGGCGCAGCGGGCTGCATGGGTTGCGCGTCCACCGGCGCAAGGAGGGGGTTCTCGGCGAAGTCACCGTCCACGAAGGCATCCCCCTCACCTCGCCCGTCCGCACGCTGATCGACCAGGCAACCCACCTGCGGCCGATGCAGCTCGAGCGCGCGGTCAACGAGGCAGACAAACTCGATCGGGTGAGGGCGGACGTGCTGCACGCCTCGCTCGACGACTACCGGGGCCAGCCCGGCGTAAGGGCGCTGCGCGAGCTCCTCGATCCGCTCGCCTTCCGGCTCAGCGACTCCGAGCTCGAGCAGTCGATGCGTCCGCTGGCACGTGCGGCCGGCCTCTCTGCGCCGGAGACGAAAACATGGGTCAATGGCTTTGAAGTCGACTTCTTCTGGCCAGAGCTGGGAATCGTCGTAGAGGCAGACGGGCTCAAATATCACCGCACGGCGTCACAGCAAAGGCGGGGCCTGGAACGCGATCAGACTCACCTCGCCGCGGGCATGTGGCCGTTGCGCTTCTCTCACTGGCAGATCAAGCACGAACCCGTCCACGTGCGCCGAATCCTCCGCAGCGCCCTCGCCCGAGCCAAAGCCACCTCACAAGCGCTCCAATGAACCCTTTGCCACCGAATCCGGGGGTCAAGTGACCACTCGCGGAGCGGGATGGGCGCGGGCGCTAGAAGACCGGGGACTCGGTGTAGGTGCCGAAGACCTCCTGAAGGGCGGCGATCATCTCGCCCTCGGTGGCGCGGGCGCGGGCGGCCGCGACGATCGGCGGCATCAGGTTGGCCTCGCCGGCCGCGGCCTGCTTCAGCTCGGCCAGGGAGCGCTCGACCGCGGCGCCGTCACGGCGGGCGCGGGTCGCCGCCAGGCGCTCGGCCTGCTTGCGTTCAAGCGCCGGGTCGATGCGCAGGATCGGCGTCTCCGGCTCGTCGGAGGCGACGAAGTCGTTGACGCCGACGACGATCCGCCGCCGCTCGTCGACCTCGCGCTGGTAGGCGAAGGAGGCGTCGGCGATCTCGCGCTGGGGGAAGTTGCGGCGGATCGCCTCGACCATCCCGCCGAGCTCGTCGATGCGGGCGAAGTAGTCGTAGGCGGCCGCCTCCATCTCGTCGGTCAGCCGCTCGACGAAGTACGAGCCGCCGAGCGGGTCGGGCGTGTTGGCGACGCCCGATTCGAAGGCGATCACCTGCTGCGTGCGCAGCGCCACCCGCACCGCCTCCTCGGTCGGCAGCGCCAGCGCCTCGTCGAAGGAGTTGGTGTGCAGCGACTGGGTGCCGCCGAGCACCGCGGCCAGCGCCTCCAGCGAGGTGCGGACGACGTTGTTGAGCGGCTGCTGGGCGGTCAGCGAGACGCCCGCGGTCTGCGCGTGGAAGCGCAGCCGCATCGACTCCTCGCGCTTGGCGCCGTAGGTGTCGCGCAGCTCGCGCGCCCAGATCCGCCGCGCCGCCCGGTACTTGGCGATCTCCTCGAAGAAGTCGATGTGGGCGTTGAAGAAGAACGAGAGGCGCGGGGCGAAGTCGTCGACGTCGAGGCCGCGCTCGAGCGCCCGCTCGACGTAGGTGAAGCCGTCCTTGAGCGTGAAGGCGAGCTCCTGCTGGGCGGTCGAGCCGGCCTCGCGGATGTGGTAGCCGGAGATCGAGACCGGGTGCCAGCGCGGCATCTTCTCGCTGCACCACTCGATCATGTCGGTGACCAGGCGCATCGCCGGCTCGATCGGGAAGCACCACTCTTTCTGCGCGATGTACTCCTTGAGGATGTCGGTCTGGATCGTGCCGCCGAGCTGCTCCGCCGGCACGCCCTGCCGCTCGCCGACGAGCACGTAGAAGGCGAGCAGGATCGCCGCCGGCGCGTTGATCGTCATCGAGGTGGTGACGCCGCCGAGCGGGATCCCGTCGAAGAGCTGTTCCATGTCGTCGAGGCTGTCGACGGCGACGCCCTCGCGTCCGACCTCGCCGAGGCTGCGCGCGTGGTCGGAGTCGTAGCCCATCAGCGTCGGCATGTCGAAGGCGGTCGAGAGCCCGGTCTGGCCGTGGTCGAGCAGGTAGTGGAAGCGCTCGTTGGTCTCCTCGACCGTGCCGAAGCCGGCGAACTGGCGCATCGTCCACAGCCGCCCCCGGTACATCGACTCGTAGGGCCCGCGCGTGAACGGGTAGGCGCCGGGCTGCCCGATCGAGGACTCGGGGTCGGTGGGCGCCCGCTCGGGGCCGTAGAGCGGCTCGATCGGCTGTCCCGACATCGTCTTGAACTGCGCCTCGCGCTCTTCCAGCGGCTTCTGCCGCGGCTCCGTCGCCATGCCGAACAGTCTAGGGCTGCGGGTTTCCCCCGAGCGAGATCCGCGCTCCACACGGAAGTTGGAGGCATCGTCTGCGTGAGAGCTTGCGCCGCGGTTCAAACGTCAACCGATTCACCACAGCGGAGGTACGAAAGTGCGCAGAGGACTGGAGTTGGGCGGGATCGTCGCGGGGGTCGTCTTGATCGCCTTCGGCGTCGTCGCCATCGTCATGGGAGCGAACGGCAGCGACACCGTCACGACCGAACTCGAACGGCAGAACATCGTCGGCACGCCCGACATGACGCCGGAAGAAACCACCGCCGCGGTGAAGGAAGCGGGCCTGCCGGCGAGCGTCGGCGTGCCCAGCTGCGACGTCGCCGAAGAGGAAATCGACAGCGGCGAAAAGGCGCGCTGCTTCGCCGACTACATGCGCATCCACGCGCTCGAGTCGAGCGGCGGCTTCACCTACTCGGAAATGGGCCGCTTCGAAGCGAAGCCGGACACGCCGAAGGCCGAACTGGCCGCGGGCGGCGGCACCGACAACGAAGAATTCGCCGCGATCGACTCCGAAACCGGCGAACCCGCCGACAACGCGACGCGCGAAACCTGGGTCACCGAGACCGCGCTCTCGACCGCGCTCAACACCAGCTACATGGCCGACCGGCTCTCGCTGTTCGGGGTCGTGATCGGGATCGCCCTGCTGCTTATCGGGATCGGCTTCCTCGTCCTCGTCGCCGGCGGCGCGGTGCACAATCCCGACACCGCGCTCAAGTTCCTGCGCTCGCACAAGCCGCACATGCCCAACCGCACGGGCGGCTAGCAGGACCCGGCCGCCGCCTCTCCGAGCGCGGTCGAGGTTATAGCCGCTATGCGGTGAAAACCTCGACCGCGCTCGGTGCGCCGCGGGGTCAGCGGCGCAGCAGGCGGCGGGGCGGCGGCTTGCGGCGCGAGGCGATGCGGCTCGCGCCGAAGCCGGCGACCGTCGCCAGCAGGGTTATGGCGACGGCGACGAGGCGGCGGCCGAGGCGCTCGAAGCGCATCGTCTGCCAGCCTTCCTCGCGGGCGATCTCGGCCAGGCCGGGGTCGGGGTTGACGACCACCGGGTTGCCGACCGCGCGCAGCATCGGCAGGTCGGAGAGCGAGTCCGAGTAGGCGTAGGAGGCGGCGAGGTCGATGCCGTGCTCGGCCGCGAACGCCTCCATCGCCTCGACCTTGCCCGGCCCGTAAACGAAGGGACCGTCGAAGCGGCCGGTCAGGTTGCCGTCCTCGCCGACCTCGTAGCGGGTGCCGACGCCGCCGTCGAAGCCGAGCACGGCGGCCAGGGGCTCGACCACGCCGCTGCCGGCGGCGCTGACGATGAAGGTCGGCCGCCCGGCGTCCTGGTGGGCGTAGACCTCGTCGAGCATCTGCGGATAGACGCGCGGCAGGATCGCCGCCATCACCTCTGGGTTCATCCGTTCGAGCCCGCGCACCGGGACGCCGGTGAGCAGCTCGCGCACGCCGCGCAGGACCTCGGTCGTGCGCTCGTCGCTGACGCCGCGCAGGCGGTAGCGCAGGTGCTCGATGCCCCAGCTGGTGAGCTGGCGGCGCCCGACCAGGCCGCGCCGGGCGGCGACGCGGGCGAACTGCATCCCCGACGACCCCGCCATCAGGGTCTTGTCGAGGTCGAAGAACGCCGCGGCGCGGCTCAAGGCGCTCCTAGCCTGCGACCTCGATCACGATGGCGTCGCCCTGGCCGCCGCCGGAGCAGATCGCGGCGACGCCGAGGCCGCCGCCGCGGCGGCCCAGCTCATGCACGAGGGCGCCGACGATGCGTGCGCCCGACGCCCCGATCGGGTGCCCGAGGGCGATCGCGCCGCCGTTGACGTTGACCCTGTCCTCGTCGATTCCGAGCATCCGCATCGAGTTGAGGGCGACCGAGGCGAAGGCCTCGTTGATCTCCCAGAGGTCGACGTCCTCGGCGCTCTTGCCGATCTTCTCCAGCGCCTGCCTGGCGGCGTTGGCGGGGGTCCTCGCCAGGTAGGGGAACTCGTCGGCGACGGTGCCGTAGGAGAGCACGCGGGCGAGCACGGTCTTGCCCTCCTTGTCGGCCCACTCCTCGGAGGCGACGACGATCGCGCCGGCGCCGTCGTTGACGCCCGGGGCGTTGCCGGCGGTATGGGTCGCGTCGGGGCCGCCGATCGCCCTCAGGCCGGCGAGCGTCTCGACCGTGGTCTCGGGGCGGATCGCCTCGTCGGCCTCGATCGTGTTCTCGCCCTTGCGCGACTTGACGGTGACGCCGACGATCTCATCGGCGAGCCGGCCGGCGTCGGTCGCCTCGGCGGCGAGCCGGTGCGAGCGCTCGGCGAATTTGTCCATGTCGGCGCGGGTGATCTCGAGCTCGTTGGAGACCTCGCTCGCCTCGTTGATCATCTGCTTCTCGGTGAAGGGGTTGGTGAGCCCGTCGTGGACCATCGAGTCGATCGTCTCGACGTGGCCCATGCGGTAGCCGAAGCGGGCGCCGGGCAGCAGGTGCGGGGCGCCGCTCATCGACTCCATGCCGCCGGTGACGGCGACCTCGGTGTCGCCGGCGCGGATCGCCATGTCGGCGAGGCCGAGCGAGCGCATGCCCGAGGCGCAGACCTTGTTGACGGTCTCCGAGGGGACCTCCTTGGGGATGCCGCCCTTGATCTGGGCCTGGCGCGAGGGGATCTGGCCCTGGCCGGCCTGTAGGACCTGGCCGTAGACGACCTGCTCGACCTGCTCCGGATCGACCGATGAGCGCTCCAGGGCGGCGGTGATCGCCTGCCCGCCGAGGTCGGTGGCGTCAAGCGAGGAGAGGGTTCCGCCCATCTTGCCGAAGGGCGTGCGTGCGGTTCCGAGAATTACGGTGCTGGGCATCTTGACGGCCTTTCTGTCGTTTCTTGTGCCGGATCTCGGCTCGGACAGGGCCGTGTCTGGCCCTCGCCAGGGACCATAGCGCCCTCGCCCGATCGCGGGTTCCTCACGGGCCCTGGCGGCGAGAAGGGAACCACGCGATTGCGAGTGCATAGACTCGCGGGCCGTGAACGTCGCCGTCAGCCAGAGCGCGCCCAGCGAGACCGATGCCGATCTCCTTGCGATCGGCCTCTACGAGGACGAACAGCTGCCCGCCGAGCTCGCCGGGGCGCCCGGGGCGGCCGACGCCAGGGGCGGCTTTCAGAAGCTCGCCCTGCTCCACCCCGAGGCGCCGGCTCGCGTGCTCGCCGTCGGCCTCGGCAAACGTGAGGACGGCGACTCCGAGCGGCTGCGCCTCGCCGCCGCGGTCGCCGCCAGGGAGGCAGCGAAGCTCGACGCCGCCTCGCTCGCCTGGTCGCTCCCTCCTTCGGAGGACGCCGCGGCGAGCGCCGCGGCGATCGTCACCGGAACGATCCTCGCCGACTACCGCTTCGACCGCTTCCGCAGCAGCGACCCCGCCGAGCCGCCGCCGGCGCGGATCGAGTCGCTGACCCTGCTCGGGCCGGCGGACGTCGGCGACGCCGCTGAGGCCGCGCGGGTCTGCGCCGCGGCCCAGAACCGGGCGCGCGACCTACAGAGCCTTCCCTCCAACGTCGCCACGCCCTCCTTCCTCGGCAGGCGGGCGCGCGAGATCGCCTCCCACCACGACGGCGTCTCCACCGAAGTGCTGGGTCGCGACGAGATCGCCGCCAAGGCGATGGGCGGCCTCGTCGCCGTCAGCCAGGGCAGCGCCGAGGAGCCGAAGCTGATCGTGCTGCGCTACGAGGGCGGCGGCTCCGGGCCGACGCTCGGCTTCGTCGGCAAGGGCGTCACCTTCGACACCGGCGGCATCTCGCTCAAGCCCCCCGCCTCGATGCAGGAGATGAAGATGGACATGTCGGGCGCCGCCGCGGTGCTGGAGGCGGTCGGCGCGATCGCCGAGCTCGGCCTGCCGCTGAACCTGATCGCGGTCGTCCCCGCGACCGAGAACATGCCCTCGGGCACGGCGATCAAGCCGGGCGACGTGATCACGATGTACAACGGCAAGACGGTCGAGGTGAACAACACCGACGCCGAGGGGCGCCTGATCCTCGCCGACGCGCTCGCCTACGCGGTTGAGCTCGGCGCCGAGCGGATCGTCGACCTGGCGACCCTGACGGGCGCGGTGCTGATGGCGCTCGGCTCGACCTACGCCGCGCTGATCTCCAACGACGACGAGCTGGCCGGCGCGGTCACCGGCGCGGGCGAGGAGACCGGCGAGCTGGTCTGGCGCCTCCCCCTCCACGCCGAGTACAAGGATCTGACCAAGGGCACCGTCGCCGACCTGACCAACGCCGCCGCGAAGCGCAAGGCCGGCACGATCTACGCCGGCTCCTTCCTCGAGGAGTTCGTCGGCGAGACTCCGTGGGCGCACGTCGACATCGCCGGCACCGCCTGGGACGTCGGCCGCCCCTACACCGGCAGCGCCGCCAGCGGCTTCGGCGTCCGCCTCCTGGTCGAGCTGGCGCGCCGCCAGTCCGGCTGAGCCGAGCTACTTGCCGCGTTCCGCCCTGCGCTGCTCGTCGGCGAGCACGATGTACTCCTCGACGGCCAGCTTGTCCTTGGGCCGGTTGGCCGCCCGCTTCATCGCGATCAGATGCTCGATCGACGCAATTCGCACCTCGACATCCTCGATGATCGCCGCAACCGCCTCGCTGCGCAACTCGTCGTAGCTGGCAATTCCCGCGGCATCGCCGAGGACGTCGAAGCTCCCATAGGGACTGTCGAAGGTGAAGTTGGCTCCGTTTTCAATCGTGCGTGCATCGAGCTGGAAAGGCAAGCCTGTCGGCGCACCGCGCAGGGTGACCCCAAGGCTCGCCAAGGCCGCCACCAAACGCTTGATGTTCTCGCGATCCCGTGCATATGCGACATCCAGGTCATAGGTCGGATAGGCAGATCCATGGGCGAGGCCTGCCATTCCGCCGACGACGACGAAGTCGACCCCATGGTCGACCAGTGCGCGAAGCAAGGGATTTGCCTCGAGCGGGGTATCGGGCAGATCCACCCCCGACATCAGCTCTGCGCCGGTCGGGCCGGCCCTCTCAATGCAGCACCTCTGTTTCTACGCACGAATTCCGCAAACGCAAGTCCCTGGCGCACTCGCTGAGCTGGCGTCAGGGTCAGGTTCTTCGCGTTCAGAGTCCGGTCGATCCCGGAGTCGCGGACCTGGGTCCCCAGCTCCAGATCCTCCCCCAGCAGATAGAGAAGCTCGCGCAGGGTCTCGACCGACGGCGAGACCCGGTCGCGCTCGATCCGGGAGATCGCGGACTGGGTGGTGCCGGCGCGCATCGCGAGGCGCTTCTGGCTTACCCCGTGCCGCCCTCGGGCTTCTTTCAGCAGCTCGCCAGGCGTTTTCACGCCTGGATAATAGCAAATATGTACTTATAGCTTATTCGCTATTGAGTGAGAGGATCATGCAGGTGGAGACGCCGTGGGCGAGCAGCTTGCCGCTCTCGGCCGCCGTCAGGTTTGCCTCGGCGGTCGCCTGACGGCGGCCGCGGTAGACGACGTTCGCCTCGCAGAGCACGCGGCCGGTATCGCGGGTGACCGGGCGCACGTACTTGGCCTCGAGGCCGAGCGAGGTGTAGCCGACGCCCGCCGGCAGGGTCGTGTGCACCGCGCAGCCGAGCGCCGAGTCGAGCAGCGTCGCGGCGTAGCCGCCGTGGACCACCCCTATGGGGTTGTAGTGCTCCTCGCCGGGCTCGCCCTCGAAGACGGCGCGCCCCTCCGCCAGCTCGATCGGCCGCATCCGCATCGTCACCGCGATCGGCGGCGGCGGGACCCTGCCGGCGACGATCGCCTGCATGTACTCGATGCCGCTCACCGCCGCCCCGGCGGCCGCGGTCGGCACCGGGTCCTGCCAGACCAGCTTGCGCTCGCGGCTGTTCTCGGGGTCGGCGGCGGCGAACGCCAGCGCGGCGTCGACGGCGTCGCCGTCCTCGGGGATGGTGAGCGACGGCCCCTCGCTCACCGACGTCCCGCCCGTGCGGTCGTCCGGGCAAGTCGGCCGGCGCGGCGTGACGCCGGGTAATGCAGGTCGGCGGCGATCTCCTCCTGGGAGATCGGGATCCGCGGGGTCTTGGGGCGGGGATTCCTGTGTCTGTGGATCAGCCTCATCGTGCGCCTCCAATCGCGCTTGGTTGCATCAAGCAACCGTAGTTCTCCGCACCCTAGCCGACTCAGTTGCTTGATGCAACCTTGTGTGCGAAGATCACCCTGATGCTGCGGCACGACTATCCGGGCCAGATCTGCTCGATCGCCAAGGCGCTCGAGGTGGTCGGCGAGCGCTGGACGCTGCTGATCGTGCGCGACGTGATGAACGGCAACCGCCGCTTCGGCGAGCTCCAGCGCAGCCTCGGCGTCGCCCGCAACGTGCTCGCGTCGCGCCTCCAGCGCCTGGTCGAGGAGGACATCCTCGAACGGCGCCCCTACCAGTCGAGCCCGGAGCGCTACGAGTACTTCCTCACCGAGAAGGGGCTCGACCTCTGGCCCTCGCTGGTCGCCCTGCTCGCCTGGGGCGACCGCCACTCGCCCGAGCCCGGCGGCCCGCCGATGGTGATCGTCCACAAGGAGTGCGGCGGCGCGGTCAACGACCGCGGCACCTGCGAGCGCTGCGGCGAGGTCCTGCACGCCCGCGACGCCCGCGCCCTGCCGGGCCCCGGCCTCACCGCCGTCGCCTGACGACGGACGGCCCAGATGAAGCCTTCTGCCCCCCACAGGGGGCACAATGCTTCAATCGACGGAGAGAGCAACGGTCAGGAGGAGAGTTGATGGCGACGGCGGCTGAGGTTCAGGCGAGGGACAGGGTCTTCATCGGCGGCGAGTGGGTCGAGCCGCAGGGGACCGAGGCGATCGAGGTGATCAACGCGACCACCGAGGAGGTGATGGCGACGATCCCGGCCTGCACCGCCGAGGACGCCGACCTGGCCGTGCGCGCCGCCCGCGACGCCTTCGACTCCTGGGCGCAGACGCCGCGCGAGCAGCGGGCCGAATACCTCGCGGCGATCGCCGCCGGGCTCGACGAGCGCTCCGACGAGATCGCGGCGACGATCGCGGCCGAGCTCGGCATGCCGTTGAAGCTGAGCAAGATCATCCAGGCCGGCCTGCCGACCGGCCAGTTCGCCGCGATGCCCGGGCTGATCGAGCAGATCGCCTGGGAGGAGGAGATCGGCCACTCGCGCGTGCTGCGCGAGCCGGTCGGCGTGCTCGGCGCGATCACCCCCTGGAACTACCCGCTGAACCAGATCGCCGCCAAGGTCGCCCCCGCCCTCGCCGCCGGCTGCACGGTCGTGCTCAAGCCGAGCGAGGTCGTGCCGCTCAACGCCTTCATCCTCGCCGAGACGATCGAGGCCGCCGGCCTCCCCGCCGGCGTCTTCAACCTCGTCACCGGCACCGGCCCGGTCGTCGGCGAGGCGGTCGCCGGCCACCCCGGGGTCGACATGGTCTCCTTCACGGGCTCGACCCGAGCCGGCCGGCGCGTCTCCGAACTCGCCTCGGCGACGGTCAAGCCGGTCGCGATGGAGCTCGGCGGCAAGTCGCCGAACGTGATCCTCGACGACGCCGACCTCGCCAAGGCGGTTCCCGACGGCGTCGCCAAGTGCTTCCTCAACTCGGGCCAGACGTGCAGCGCCCTGACCCGCATGCTGGTGCCGCGGGCGAAGCTGGCCGAGGCGGAGGATCTCGCCGCGAAGGCGGCGGAGAGCTTCACCCCCGGCGATCCGTTCGAGGGCTCGACCCGGCTCGGGCCGCTCGTCTCCGACGTGCAGCGCGAGCGCGTGCGCGGCTACATCCGCAAGGGCGAGGAGGAAGGCGCGAAGCTGCTGACCGGCGGCGCCGAGCCGCCGGAGGGCCTCGAGAAGGGCTACTTCGTGCGCCCCACCGTCTTCTCCGAGGTGACGCCGGAGATGACGATCGCCCAGGAGGAGATCTTCGGCCCGGTGCTGGCGATCCAGCCCTACGAGGATGAGGACGACGCCGTGCGGATCGCCAACGCCACCGTCTACGGCCTCGCCGGCGGCGTCTGGTCGGCCGATCAGGAGCGCGCGATCGCCGTCGCCAAGCGCATCCGCACCGGCCAGATCGAGATCAACGGCGCCGCCTTCAACCCGCTCGCCCCCTTCGGCGGCTACAAGCAGTCCGGCCACGGCCGCGAGAACGGCCGCTACGCGATCGAGGAGCTGCTCCAGGTGAAGAGCCTCCAGCTGTAGCGCGGCCGAGCGCCGTCGGTCCAGCTCAGGGGATGCGCAGCCGCCGGCGGCAGCCGGGCGCGCGGCGCCGGTCGCGGCCGCTCTGGCCGTCGCAGAGATCCCGTCCCCTGCCGCCGTTGAGGCCGTCGCGGCCGCTGCCGCCGCGCAACCGGTCGAACCCCGCCCCGCCGAAGAGGAAATCCGGGCCGCGCCCTTTCCTTGAGCACGTCGCGGCCGCGCTGGCCGAGCAGCACGTCGCGACCGCCGTCGCCGAGGATCAGGTCGTTGCCGCCGCGCCCGCAGACCAGGTCGGCGCCGCCGCGGGCGTGGATCACGTCCCGGCGCGGAGTGCCGACGATCACATCGCGCCGCTTCGTCCCCCGGGTGACGCCCCTGTGGGCGACGATCGTCGCCCGCTTGCCCCTGCACTTCGGGGGATTGGGCGTCACCTGCTCCGGCGGCTCGCCCTGAGCAGATGGCGCGACGGGCGAAGCCGGTGGGACGGGCGGGGGGCTGGTCTCCAGCGGCGGCGGCGTCGACTCGTAGGCGCCTATATCGACGACCCCGTTCTGCACCCGCGGCGCCCCCAGCACGTCGAGGGGTTCGCCTTCGGAGGAGCCGGGATTGCCCGCGTCGATCGTCGGCGAGCCTTCCAGCTGGCTGAAGTCGAAGGCGGCCGGATCGGCGAACAGAGGCACACCGGACTGGTTTCCGTCGATGTCGTAGACGTGGGTGCTCCCTTCCCCGAAGGTGGACGTGTCGGCCGGGTCGTAGTTCGAGTAGATGAGGTTCGCGGCGGAGCTGCTGCTCGGTTCCGAGGCCCTGACGAAGACGTCCCTGCTGTCGCCGCGGACGATCGTGTTGACCAGCGTCAGCAGGCTCGATTTGCCAGCGCCCTCCTGCTGCACGACGGCACCCGTGCCGGCGCCGTAGATCGTGCTGCCGACGACGATCGCGCTGTTGGAGGTAAAGCTGAGCATGCTGAGGCCCGAGTACAGCGGATCGGTCGAGACGCAGAGCGAGGAGCGGATCTCGCCCTTGAACGCGTAGCAGGCGGCGCCGTGGTCGGTGATCGCCCTGACCCGCTGCACGACGCCGCTTTCCAGGCTGAGTCCGCCGCTGTTGCCTTCGCCGCTGCGGAAGACGTCGAGGTCGCTGAGCGAGGCGCTGCCTTCGAGGTGCACCGCGAGCCGTCCGGTGGCGCGAATCTGCGCGCGGTCAGCGCGGCTCGCCCCGTACATGTGCACGCCGTCCGGCACCTCCAGCAGCGCCCCGATCGAGGGCGGCGGCGGTTCGTACACGCCGGGCGCCAGCTCCACCCCGTCGCCGGATTCGGCCGCTTCGAGCGCGGAGCCGATGTCGCAGGGCGCGCCGGCGTCGGTGCACGCCCCGCCCGCGGCCCCGGCGGGCGCCGCGTACCGCGTCGCGGCAACGGCGCTGTCGGCCCAGCCCAGCGCGAAGATCGCGGCGGCAACCGCGAGAGTGGTGACGAGCGCACGGTTCAACCCAATTTGAAGGTAACAAACGCGCCGTTACGCCAATACCCCTCGGCGGATGGATTGCTCAGCAGCCGAGCTGGCGGGCGATCACCATCTGCTGCACCTCGTCGGTGCCCTCGCCGATCGTGAGGATCTTCGCGTCGCGGTAGAAGCGGCAGACGGGGTACTCCTCGATGTAGCCGTAGCCGCCGTGGATCTGCACCGCCTCCTCGGTCGCGCGCACGGCGAGCCGGCCGGTGATCAGCTTGGCCTGGGCGGCGGTGAGGGTGAACGACTCGCCCGCGTCCTTCTCCAGCGCGGCGCGCCAGGTGAGCAGGCGGGCGGCCTCGATCTGGGCGGAGAGGTCGGCGATCTTCGCCTGGATCGACTGGAACTTGGCGATCGGCTGGCCGAAGGCGCGACGCTCCTTGGCGTAGGCGATCGCCTCGTCGAGCGCGCCCTGGGCGAGCCCGACCCCCATCGCGGCGACGCCGATGCGGCCGCCGTCGAGGATGTGGAGGAAGTTCTTGAAGCCGTCGCCGCGGCGGCCGAGCAGGTTGGCCTCGGGGACCCGGCACCCCTCGAAGCTGAGCGGCCGCGTGTCGGAGGCGTTCCAGCCCATCTTGCGGTAGGGCTCGCCCGCCGCGTAACCGGGCGTGCCCGTGGGGACGATCAGGTTGGAGATCTCCTTGCGGCCGTCGCGCTCGCCGGTCACCGCGGTGATCGAGACGCAGCCGGAGATCTCCGTGCCCGAGTTGGTGATGAACTGCTTGGCGCCGTCGATCGTCCACTCGCCGTCGGCCAGCGTCGCGGTCGTGCGCACGTTGCCGGCGTCGGAGCCGGCCTCGGGCTCGGTCAGCCCGAACGAGGCCAGCTTCTGCCCGCTGCACAGCACCGGCAGCCACTCGTCCTTCTGCTCGTCGCTGCCCCAGAGGTAGATCGGCATCGTCCCCAGCGAGGTGTGCGCGGCCATCGTGATGCAGACCGAGGAGTCGATCCGCGCCAGCTCTTCGACCGCCAGGACATACGACAGCGTGTCCGCCCCGCCCCCGCCGTACTCCTGCGGAAACGGGATCCCCATCAACCCCAGCTCCCCCAGCTTGGCGACGATCTCGTAGGGGAACCGCTTCTCCCGATCGAGCGCCTCCGCCACTGGCGCGACCTCCTGCCGCGCAAAGTCGCGAACCGTGTCTCGCAACAGCTTCTGCTCGCCGGAAAGCTCGAAATTCATCCCGAGCACCCTAATTCAGGCGAGCGCGTTCGCGATTTGTCGGACACGGCTCGACAAAGGGCGAACGGGAGCGCGAGGAGAGCCTCGCCCTACGAACCCTGCAGCGTGAACCGCACCCGGGTGCCGGGCGCCGCCGGCTCGAGCCAAATGCGGCCGCCGTGGGCCTCGACGATCGCGCGTGAGATCGCCAGGCCGAGGCCGGCGCCGGGCTCGCTGCGGGCGGCCGCGTCGCCGCCGCGGTAGAAGGCGTCGAAGGCGTGGGCGCTGTCCTCGGCGGAGATCCCGTCGCCGTCGTCGGCGACCTCGACCTCGACCCCGCCGGCCGCCGTGCGGGCACGCACGGTGACGCTGCCGTCGGCGGGGGTGTGGCGGATCGCGTTCTGGATCAGGTTGAAGAGCACCCGCTGGAGCTTCTCGGCGTTCGCCTGCGCGACCAGCGTGTCGGTGGGGAGCTCGGCCGCCAGCGAGACGCCGCGCGCCGCGGCCGGCGCCCGCATCGCGGCGACCGTGTCGCCGACCAGCTCGCGCAGCTCGACCTGGCTCATCGTCCAGGAGATCTCACCGGCCTCGATCCGCGAGAGCTCGAAGAGGTCGTCGATCAGGGCGCTGAGCGCGGCCACGTGCGTGCGGATCTCGGCCAGGTAGCGGTCCCGGGTCTCCCCCGTGACGACGCCGTCGTCGATCGACTCGACCAGCAGGCGCAGCGAGGCCAGCGGCGTGCGCAGGTCGTGCGAGACCGAGGCGACGAGGCGCCGCCGCGCCGCCTCGACCTCGCGCCGCGAGCGGTCCTCGATCACGAGGTTGGTCGCCAGCCAGGCGGCGAGCGCGCCGCCGCCGATCGCCAGCGCGACCAGGGCGATCTGCGGCCAGCCCATTTTGTGCGGCACGGTGACCGCGGCGGCGCCGGCCAGGGCGGCGGCGAGGGCGATCGCGATCGAGCGCTTCATTTCCGCTCCTCCCGGCTCACGGCCGCAACCTGTAGCCGACGCCCCAAACGGTCTCGATGAAGCGCGGCTCGGACGGGTCGTCGCCAAGCTTGGCGCGCAGGCGGCGGACGTGGACGGTGACGGTGCTGGTGTCGGTGAAGAAGGGGTAGTCCCAGACGGTCTCCATCAGCTGGTCGCGGGTGAAGACGCGGCCCGGGTGAGCCGCGAGGTGGGCGAGCAGGTCGAACTCGCGCTGGGTCAGCGAGATCTCCTCGCCGGAGAGGGCGACCGTGCGCGAGGCGGGGTCGATCCGCAGCGGCCCGCGCTCGATCGGCTCCGGCACGGCCGCGGCCTCCGGCGGCGCGGTGCGGCGCAGGACGGCCTCGATCCGCGCCACCAGCTCGGCCGGCGAGAACGGCTTGACGACGTAGTCGTCGGCGCCGTGGCGCAGGCCGACCAGGCGGTCGGACTCCTCGCCGCGCGCGGTCAGCAGGATCACTGCGGTGCGCTCGCCGCCGCCGCCGTCCTCGTGCAGCCGGCGCATCACCTCGATCCCGTCGAAGCCCGGCAGCATCACGTCGAGCACCAGCAGGTCCGGCCTGTGGAGCTGCGCCAGCCGCACCGCCTCGGGGCCGTCGCCGGCGCTGCGCACCTCGAACCCGGCGCGCTCGATGTAGCGGCTGACGACCTCGACGATCGTCGGCTCGTCGTCGACGACCAGCACGGTGCCACGCGGCGAATCGCTCACGCCCCCCATTCTGGCGACCGTGCTGGCCGACGCTTCGGGCGCCTGGCTAGCCGAAGGTGAAGGCATAGCCCATCACCCCCCTTTCGGGGACGAGGCGCAGAGTGTGGTCTTCGACCTTCGGCAGGTCGACCAGGTCGTAGAGCCGCTGGCCGCTGACGGTGACGACGCCGCCGTGGACGTCGGCGCCGGCCTGCGCGTCCGAGATCGGCCTGCCGTCGAACAGCACGCGCACGCGGCGGTCCTTGCCCGGCGAGCCGAGCACGAGGTAGACGCGGCGGGCGCCGAAGGAGAGCTCGAGCGCACCGCCCTCGGCGGTCGCCGACTCGGGCTCGACCTTCCACTGGCCGCTGTAGGCGAGGTGGTCGGTCGGCGGCGCCGGCGGTTCGCCGAAGTCCTGGCTGCCGGCCGAGATCGGCCCGTTGACGAAGCGGTCGGCGCGCAGCGAGCCGAGGTAGCTCTCCGGCGTCGTCACCCCGGCCGAGGCTTCGATCCCGTCCGCGCCGGAGTCCCCGGCGCCGACCCTGTGGCCCGCTTCGGCGAGCAGCTCGCGGATGATCTTCTCTTTCTCGCCGTATTCGCCCTCGCCGAAGTGCACGTAGCGGACCCGGCCCCTGGCGTCGATGAAGTACTCGGCCGGCCAGTATTCGGTGCCGAAGCGGGTGAAGTTGGCGAGGTCGTTGTCCTGCGCGACCGGGTATTCGATCCCGTTGCGCTCGATCGCTTCCTCGACGTTGCCGGCGTCTTTCTCGAACGGGAACTCGGGCGAGTGGACGCCGATGATCGTCAGGCCGTCCCTGCGGTAGCGCTTGTCCCAGGCGGTCAGGTAGGGCAGCGTGCGCAGGCAGTTGATGCAGCTGTAGGTCCAGAAGTCGACGAGGACGACGTCGCCGCGCTGCGACTTGAGCGTGATCGGCCTGTCGCCGGGGGTGTTGAACCAGCGCTGCGTGTCGACGAATTCCGGCGGCCTGCCGAGCACCGGCAGGCCGGACGCCCTGCCCTTCGCGCCCCCATCCCCGCCGCCCGCGGTCCCGCTGCTGCCGTTCACCGCCGCTTCGGCGGTCGCCTCACCGAGCGCGCCGCCGCCACCGTTGCTGCGGACGTCGGCCAGCGCTTCGCGCGCCGCGCCGGTGTCCTCCAGCGACTTCGAGGGGTTGACGAGGAAGCTGGGCAGGCTGCTGGCGATCTGGTTCTGAAATTTGATGTCGTAGTTGCCGAGCATCGCCAGGGCGACGACGACCATCACCGCGCCCATCGCCGTTTGGAAGCCGCTGCCGCGGCGGGCGAGCGGCGCGATCACGCGGCGGCCGCCGAGCATCAGGAAGTAGAGGACGACGGCGGAGCCGATCCCGTAGCTGAGCGCGACGGCGAGCCGGCCGGTGCTGAAGGACTGCGAGGCGGAGACGGTGATCACGCCGGCGAGGATCGGGCCGGCGCACGGCGCGTAGACGAGGCCGAGGCTGCCGCCGACCGCGACGCCCGACCAGAAGCCGTCGCCGCCGCCGGTGCGCGGTCCGCCCGCCATGCCGGCGAAGCGGCTCATGTAGGCCTCCAGGCGCGCCGCCAGCGGCGGGATCATCAGGGTGACGCCGAAGCCGATCAGGACGAAGATCGCCAGCTTGCGCAGCAGGTCGTCGGGCAGGCCGAGCGCCGAGATGACGTAGACCAGCGCGACGGTGGCGAAGGTGAAGGAGACGGCGAGCCCGGCGACGATGCCGAGCGGCCGCCGCCGGCCGCCGGTCGCGCCTGCTGAGAGCGCGATCGGCAGCACCGGCAGCACACAGGGAGAGAGCGCGGTCGCCGCGCCCGCCACGAACCCGAACAGGATCAGCAGTGCCATGCGACGTACCCTGGCAGCCCGGGATTACGCGGAGATGACGATCATTCGTCGTGCATCATCGCGTCGTCTTCGTGCTTCATCGCTTCTTCGCCCTTGTTCGTTTCGGCGGCGTTGACAGTGAGGCGCACGCTATGGCGCAAACGTGACGAGGAAATTACGCCCCCCAAGGGCGCGGTCGAGGTTATGACCGCATACCGTTGAAAACCTCGACCGCGGTCCTGGACGGGTCAGGCGGGCTGGGCGGTGACGGCGCCCTGCGCGCGGGTGGCGACCTCGGCGTGGCGACCGACCTGCGCGCCGATGCCGTAGTGCTCGGCGATCGCGATCTCGTGCTCGCGCAGCAGCGGGCGCACGGGGTCCACCGAGGGGGCGGCCCGCACGACGTGAACGGGCTGCGCGGTCCAGGCGCAGGTCGGCATCGCGGCGCACTCGCGCAGCGGCACGAGGACCGCCTTCGATCTCGCCGCGCCGCAGGAATCGCAGGCCGCCGCGCTTGCGCTCGCCGATGACGACCACGAGCCAGGCCGGGTCGCCGCTCTCGGCGTCGGCGTAGACGCCGTCGACCCGGCCGACCCGGTTCCCGCCGACGTCGTCCAGCCCCAGGCCGACCCAGCCGCGCGCCTCGGCGAGGCTCGGCAGCGGGGCGCCGGCCACGTCAGGGCTCTCAGTCACCGGTCTGGCGCTCCAGCAGCTCGCTCGCGGCGCTCGCCGGGTCGAGCTCGCGCCGCACGACCCGCGCGAGCAGCGCCGCGGTCTCCGGATCGTCCTCCGCCGTCGCCTCGAGCCGGCGACGCATGCGCGAGGTCGCGATCCCCAGCACCTCGCTGCGCAGGTTGCGCGCCCGCCGCTGCTCCAGCGTCCCCTCCGCCTCGATGTGGGTGCGGTGCTCGTCGATCTTCTCCGCCAGCTCGGCGACGCCCTCGCCGCGCGCCGCCTCGGTGCGCAGGATCGGCACCTGCCATTCGCCGGCCTCGTGCGAGAGGGCGAGCACGCTGCGCACCTCGCGCACCATCGTGTCGGTCATCGGGTGGTCGGCCTTGTTGACGACGATCACGTCGGGGATCTCCATCACGCCGGCCTTCAGCGCCTGGATCGAGTCGCCGGAGCCGGGCATCAGCGCGAGCACGATCGTGTCGGCGTGGTCGACGATGTCGATCTCCGCCTGGCCGACGCCGACGGTCTCGATCAGCACGTCGTCCTTGCCCGCCGCGTCCATCGCCAGCGCCACCTGAAGGGCCGCCTCGGAGAGGCCGCCGAGGGCGCCGCGCGAGGCCATCGAGCGGATGAAGACGCCGGGGTCGAGGAAGTGGTCGGAGAGGCGGATCCGGTCGCCCAGCAGGGCGCCGCGCGTGAACGGGCTCGAGGGGTCGATCGAGAGCACCGCGACCTCGCGCTCGGCCTTGCGCAGCTCGGCGGTCAGCGCCCCGATCAGGGTGCTCTTGCCGACCCCGGGCGGACCGGTGAAGCCGACGATCCGCGCCTCGCCGGTGCGCGGGTAGACCTCGCGCACCAGCTCCCAGCCGGCCGGGTCGTCGGACTCGATCAGCGTGATCGCGCGCGCCAGGGCGCGCTTGTCGCCGGCGACGAGGCGCTCGGCGAGCGGGGCGGTCTTCGGCTTGTCCCTGGCGGCGTCGGCCATCGGTGCGCGGAGTCTAAAGTCCCGGCCGCCGTGATCCGCTTCCTCCGCTTCTGCGCGCGCAACGGGATGCTGACGCCCAAATACGCGCTGCTGGCGGCGCGCTACCTGTGCCGCCGCCTGCTCACCCCGGCCGGCTGGCGCTGGCGCACCGACGGGCCGCTCTTCCTCGGCCGCGGGCTCGAGCTACAGATCTCGCGCCGCGGGCGGATCGAGTTCGGCCGCTTCGTCTGGCTCGGCCACGGCACCAAGGTCCGCTGCCACGAGGGCGTGGTCGAGATCGGCGCCAAGACCGTGCTCGGCCAGGAGTGCACGATCTCCGCCTACCGGCGGGTGCGGATCGGCGAGCAGTGCGTGATCGCCGACCGCGCGATGTTCATCGACTTCGACCACGGCGTGGTCGAGGTCGAGCGCCCGATCCGCCAGCAGGGCATCTACACGCGCGAGGTCGAGGTCGGCTCCAACGTCTGGATCGGCTACGGCGCCTGCATCCTGCGCGGCGTCCGTGTCGGCGACAACGCGATCGTCGGCACCAACTGCGTCGTCACCAGGGACGTGCCCGCCAACGCGGTGGTCGCCGGCGTGCCGGCGAGGATCGTGCGCATGCGCGAGGCGCCGCAGCGGCTGCGCTGGCCCGACCCGGTCGAGCCGGATCCGGAGGCCCGGACGACGCTACAGCCGTGACCGCGGCGATCGCCCGGCGCGGCGTCCGTCGGTGACGCTATGTTGTCTGTTAGACAACAACTGAAGATCGCGGCACCACCCTGCGAGTGGCTAGCGCTCGATGACAAGTGGAGGGCTGTTGAGAATGGCCGTCGCAGACAGAAATATGCTGCTCGTGGACATCGCGTCGCGCTTTGGCAGGAACCTCGCCCGTGCCCGGAAAAGGGCGGGCATGTCGCAGGAAGAGGCCGGGATCCGCGCCTCGCTGCACCGCACCGAGATCGGCCTGCTCGAGCGGGGCGAACGGGTCCCGCGGATCGACACGGCGATCAAGCTCGCCGGCGCGGTCGGCGTGCCGCTGGGCGAGCTGATCGACGGGATCGAGTGGTCGCCGGGCACGGCGAACCCGGGCAGCTTCTCGGTCGACGCCGAGTCGCGACGGAACTAGCCCCGGGGGACGGGTATCGCGGACTAGGCGGGGGACGGGTCTCCGGCCAGTTCTGCGTATACCTCCGCCGTTTGCTCGGCGACGTCGCCCCAGTCGAAGCGGCGCAGGTGCTCGTAGGCTTCGGCGACGAGGCGCTGCCCGAGCTCGTCGTCGCGCAGCACCCGGATCGCGACCTCGGCCAGCGCTTCGGCGTCGTGCGAGCGGAAGCGCAGCCCGACCTCCTCGTGCGGGACGACCTCGCGCAGACCGCCGGTGTCGGCGACGATGCAGGGGCATTCGGAGGCCATCGCCTCCAGCGCCACGAGGCCGAAGGGCTCGTAGATCGAGGGGACCACGGTCAGGTCGGCGATCCGGTAGAGCGAGTGCAGGACGTCGTCGCCGATCCAGCCGAGGAATGTGCCGTGCTCCATCAGACCGAGGTCGCGCGCCTGCCGGTGCAGCTCGTCCTCGTGGGTGCCCGAGCCGGCGACCAGGAAGCGCGTCCCGGGCGCCTCTTCGATCACCCGCGGCATCGCCTCCAGCGCGAGCTGGAAGCCCTTCTCGTAGACGAGCCGGCCGATCAGCAGCACCAGCCGCTCTCCCGGCGCCGCGAACTCCGCCCGCAGCCGCACCAGCTCCGCCGGGTCCTGGACCGGCAGGTCGTCGGGGTCGATCCCGTTGGGGATCACGCTGACCTGCTCTTCGTCGACCCCGAAGATGTCGACGATCTGCTCCCGCATGTAGTGGGAGCAGGCGATCGTCCGCTCCGAGCGGTTGCTGATCCAGCGCTCGACCCCGTGGATGTAGCTCTGCGGGTGCTTGTCGACCCAGCCCTGGTGGCGGCCGTGCTCGGTCGCGTGGATCGTCGTCACCAGCGGCGCTTCGAAGCGCTTCGCCAGGTGGTCGCAGGCGTTGGCGACGAGCCAGTCGTGGCCGTGCACGAGGTCGAACCCGAAGCGGTCGCCGAGCTCGACCCCGGCGGCGAGCATGTCGGAGTTCATCCGCTCGACCCAGGCGACGAACTCGCCCAGCTCGGTCGGGCGCTGCGGCTCGCGGATGCGGTGGATCTGCACGCCGGCGCGGCGCTCCTCGGCCGGCGACTCCTCGCCGCCGCGGGTGAGGACGTGGACCTCGACCCCGCGCTCGATCAGCGCCTCGGAGAGCTTGCGCACGTGGCGCGCCAGGCCACCCTCGATCAGCGGCGGGTACTCCCAGGAGAGGATCAGGACGCGCATGGTCGGCTCGGCTTGGGTCCCCCGCTCAGGGCTCCAACAGAGGCGCGAGGCTCATGTCCGGGGCTAGGGCACGCATACTCGGGTCGCTGCTGCCGCGGGAGTCTATGGCCTCGAGCATCGCCTCGGCGTGGTCGGTGGCGCGGCGGAAGGGGTAGTCGCCTGCCTGGCCGCGCTTGTCGAGGAAGGCCCAGTCGCTCGCCTGGACGGCGAGCAGCTCGCGGGCGGCGCGCAGCGCCGCCGGTCCGCGCAGGCCGCGGGAGAGCGCCCGCTGTAGGCGCAGCTCGAGCCGCCGCGCGCCCCAGGCGAGGTCGGCGACCGGGGGTGAGTCCCAGGTGCGGAGGTCCTTGCCCTCGCCCCAGGTCGAGGCGGCGAGCGGTCGCGGCTGCGGCTCGTGCTCGGCAAGGGCCTCGGGCGCGGTGAGCAGACGGACGCCGGCGCCCGCGGCGCCGGCGAGGACCTCGCGCAGCCAGATCGCGCCCTCCGACCACCAGTGGCCGAGCAGCTCGGTGTCGATCGCGAAGACGAGCAGGCCGCGGCGGTCGCGGGTGGCGGCGAACTCGCGCAGGCGCTCGGCGGTCGCGGCGAGGAACTCGCCGGCCTGGCGCCGCGCCGCCGCGGCGGCCGCCGCCGGGTCGTACGCCCCTCCCCCGACCTTCCAGATCCGCACGCCGCGCAGCGATTTGCCGGCGAACTGGGCATGCGCCGGATCGGAGGGATAGCCGTCCAGCGACCACAGCCACTGGATCGCCTCCCAATCGATCGGCAGCGCCACCGGGCCGGCCGCGGTGGCGACGGGGGTCAGCGCGTCGAGCGGATCGGCGCGGTGGGCGCTCTGATCGACGCAGAACCAGCGCACGTCCTGCTCGGCCAGGCGCGCCTCCAGCCCCGGCGCGTAGGCGCACTCGGGCAGCCAAAATCCGCCGTCCCAGCCGAAGCGCCGGCGGTGCGAGCGAATGCCGGCGTCGAGCTGTAGCCGCACCCCGGCGCGCGTCGCCAGCATCGGCAGCACGGCGTGCGTGGCGGCGGAGGCGGCGAGCGCCACGCGACCCGCCGCGGCGGCGTCCCGGAAGAGGCGCAGCGGGTCGGCTCCGGCGGCGTCGAGCAGCTCGAGCGCGTGCCGGTAGCGCTCGCGCTCGGCCTCGCACGCCGCGCGGCACTCGGGCGGGACCTCCTCGATGTCGGCCTCGGCGGCGCCGATCCGCCACTCGAGCAGGAAGTCGCGCAGGCGCTGCGCGGCGCGGCGATCCTCGAGCTGGTCGGCCAGCACCGGGGTGACGGTCATCGTCAGCTTCTCGGCGACCTCGAGCACGGGCAGGTAGGAGCGGATCACCGCGTCGAACAGCCACTCCTCGCCGAACGGGTAGGTGCCGAAGCCCTCGACGTAGGGCATGTGCGAGTGCAGGACGATCGCCAGGTCGCCGACGCTGCTTCCGACGGGCTCGGCGGTCGACACGCGCGTCCTCAGGCGTGACAGACGGCGAGGAAGTCCAGCGCCGCGTCCAGGTCGCCGTCGCGCAGCGCGAAATCGGAGGCGGCGATCGCCGGGGTGAAGCGGCGGTAGAACGGGCCGGTCAGGCGCAGCGCCTCGTGCACGCGGTCCCAGCCCAGGCGCAGCGCGAGCTCGTGCGCGCGCAGCTTGCGCGCGTGGAAGAGGCCGAGCAGCTCGACCCGCTCGAAGTGGGCATCGCAGAGCGCGCGGAACTCGGCGGCGCGGTACTCGCGCACGTGCCAGGGGTTGTCGGACTTCTCCGCCCCGGGCGGCGCCAGGGTCAGCAGGTTCGGCGTCGAGACGTAGGCGATGCCGCCGGGGGCGAGCATCGACCTGAAGTGATCGAGGATCGCGCCCGCGTCCTGCACGTGCTCGATCGTCTGTAGGAAGACGACCGCGTCGCAGGGCTCGGCGAAGCTCTCGACCAGGTCGCGTTCGAAGCGCAGATTGGGCCGCCCGTAGCGCAGCCGCGCGTGCTCGTGCGCTTCCGGGTTGGCGTCGACGCCGACGACGCTCGCCGCGCTGTCCGCGAGCACGTTCGAGCCGTAGCCCTCGCCGCAGGCCATGTCGACCACGCGCCTGCCGGCGACGCGTGCGGCGATCCACTCGTAGACGGCCAGGTGGCGGCGGAACCAGTAGTTCTCCTCGGGCACGTCGGGCAGCGTCCGCTCGCCGGTCAGCGGCAGCGGCGGCACCCCCGGCGGCTGGTTCTCCTGGACGTATTCGCGGCTCACGTGCGTCGAGACGCTATTAGAGCGACCGCGGTCGAGGTTTTCGCCGCATGGCGATGAAAACCTCGACCGCGGGGCGTGGGTGCGCTGCGCCGATCCGTGTACCGTTCCCGCCCCATGCCCGCGTCGCCCGCCGCCTCGCCCGAGCACATCAAGGACGTCAACACCCGCTACCACGACGCTGCGGCCGACGAATACGACGCCAAGTGGGGGATCGACTTCGGCGCCACCGGGCAGCGGCAGGTGCGCGGCAAGATCGACAAGGCGCTCGGCGGGCTCGACGGCGAGCGCTTCGGCGACGCGCTGGAGATCGGCTCGGGCACCGGCTACTTCTCGCTCAACCTGCTTCAGATGGGCGTGATCGAGCGCCTGACCGCAACCGACATCTCGCCGGGGATGCTTCAGCGGCTGCTGTCCACGGCGGAGTCGCTCGGCCTCGACGGGGTGGAGACGGTGACGACCGAGGCGGAGCAGCTGCCGTTCGAGGACGAGAGCTTCGACCTCGTCTTCGGCCACGCCGTCCTCCACCACATTCCCGATCTGGATCGCGCCCTGGACGAATTCAAGCGCGTGCTGCGCCCGGGCGGCGCGATCGCCTTTTGCGGCGAGCCCTCGCGCTACGGCGACCGGCTGGCGGCGGCGCCGAAGCGGGCGGGCATGGTCATCGCTCCCGCCTGGCGGCGCCTGGTCGGTGCCCGCGCCCGCGCCGTGCCCGAGATGGACCTCTCGCACGGCCACGCGCTCGAGGGCGAGGTCGACGTCCACGCCTTCGCCCCGGCGGACCTGCGCCGCCTGCTGCGCGACGCCGGCTTCGAGCAGCGCCGCGTCGGCGGCGAGGAGCTGCTCGCCAACGCCTGGGGCTGGGGCCTGCGCACGGTCGAGTCGAGCGCCGAGCCGGACTCCGTCTCCTGGTCCTGGCGCCGCTTCGCCTTCAACAGCTACATCGCCCTACAGAAGCTCGACACCCGCCTCCTCGAGCCCCACCTCCCCGCCGAGCTCTTCTACAACCTCCTCCTCTCCGCCCGCAAGCCCTAAAGCGCCCAGATGAAGCCTTGTGCCCCACCCAGGGGGCACAAGGCTTCATCTTTGCTGGCGCAGACGGGCGGCGACGGCGGTCAGAGTTGCCCTGACACGCTCGGGTTCGTTACGGACCTGGTCTTCTGCGACGCGCAAGGTCGTCAGACCGTCCCTGGTGTGCGCGTGGTCGCGGCGGTAGTCGGTTGCCTGCTCGCCAGGCGTGCGGTGATAGCGCCAGCCATCGGTCTCGATGACCAGCCCGAGGTCCGGCCAGTAGAAGTCGACGCGATAGCCGTTCACCCGCGCCTGGGTTTCCGGCGGCGAGAGCCCCGCTGCTCGGACGATTCCGAGGAACTTGCGTTCGAGGCCCGTATCGGTGAGGGCATCGAGACCGAGCAGCCTTCGCAGGCGGGCCATGCCTGGTCTCGGCGGCAATGTGGGAACGGTGGCGCGCAGCGTCTCGGGGTCCACGAGATCGAGGCGATCCGCCTCGTTGATCGCCCGCTCCACTCGCCAGGCGACTACGCACGAGGCCAGGTCCACCAGCATCGAGATCGGGTCGGTTACGGGTATTCCGTCTACCTCGCGACAATGCTCTGAGCTCAAATCCACTCGTCGATGCACGCGGATACCCGACGGACGGCGAACCGATGTCCGCGGAACGACAACTTCGACCTCGGCCTCGAGCGAGCTATCCGCGACTTCCCAGAGCACGGCGGCGCTGCGGTGACTCAAGAGAGCGGTCGGCCCACACCTCAGCACCGCCGACATCCAGCGTCCGCGCCTGTCGACTTCGGGGCGACCAACCGCGTAGACGCCCCTCGCGAGCGGATGCAGCCGTCCCGTCCGGATGCGATGTGCGATCGCCTTGGGCGTAAGACCATGCTCCAGGAGCTGCGCCCGCGACACAACGCCGTGCTGAGACCGGACCAGGTCCCAGGGTCCGCCGGCAAGATGATGCGTTTCGTCCCCCATGAGGGCCACAAGGCTTCATCTGGGCCGAGTTCGCCCCCCTGCGGGCGGGGGCGACGGGTCGAGTTGGCGCTATTTGGGGGGTTTGCGGCGGGCGCGGTAGAGGCGGGCGCGGTGGTCGAAGCCCTTGAGGCGTTTCTCGCCGGCGAAGGAGTACTCGAAACCGTCCCCGGCCGCCTGCTTGGCGGCTTCGTCGATCAGGACGCTGCCGGGTTTGGCGATCGCGGTCAGGCGGCTGGCCAGGTTGACCGGGCGGCCGTAGTAGTCGCCGGCCTGGACGTGGACCGAGCCCTGGGCGATGCCGGCGCGCAGGCGGGGCAGCTCGTCGCCGGCCTCATCGGCGGCCTCGACCATGCGCAGCGCCGCCTCCACCATCGCCGCGGCGTCGGTGGAGACGAGCATCGCCGCGTCGCCGATCAGCTTGACCAGGCGCACGGGAGGCTCCGCCACGGCGGTCGCCAGCTCGTCGAGGCGGCCGGCGATCAGGCCGAGCTCTTCGGTCTCGACCTGCTCGCCGAGCTTGGTGAAGCCGACCAGGTCGGCGAAGCAGACCGCGACCTCCGGGCCGGCGCCGATCTCACCCGCCGCGAGGTCGGCAGCCTCGATCACGTCGCGGCGGATCTGCTCCAGCATGTGGGCGCGGAAGGCGTAGGAGAGCGTCGGCTCGAACAGCGGCAGCATGTGCTCGGCGGCGGCGGCGAAGCGCAACGCCAGGTCGCGCTCGGTGTCGCCCGGCTGCATCAGCGTGCGCACGACCAGCTCGCGGTTCGCCTCGGCGATCCGCGCCGTCGCCATGCCGATCGTGCGCGCGACCTGGAGGATGCCGTCCTCGGGCAGGCCGGCGTCGCGAAACGCCTTGATCCGCTTCGCCTCCTCGAGGTCGGCGCCGGTCAGGGAGCGCTCGTCGGGGTCCGGATAGGGGATGCCGACCGCCGCGGTCGCGCGCTGAAGCAGATCGAGCTCGACGCCGGACAGGTCCGCGACTTCGCGCGGCGTATAGCGAGCGCCGTCGCCGGCGATCGCGCGCTCGACCGGCAGCAGCGCCAGCCGCCCGCCCTCGACCGCCTCGCGCAGCTCCTCCAGCGGCACGCCTTCGCCGGCCAGCCGCTCGAGCAGCTCGCGCCGGGCCTCGCGCGCGGCGCCCTCGGTGCCGTCGAGCAGGCCCTCAGCCTCAAAATCGATCGTCATGCGAGCGCAACGCTACCGCCGCGGCGCGGGTCGCCGCCGCCGCTCAGCTCGCCGCTGGACGGATCGCGGGCGACCGCCTGCACGCCGCCGAAGAAGAGGTTGATCCGCGGCCGCCGCAGGACCGGGATCCCGCGCGCCTCGATCCGCGCCAGCGCCGCCTCGTCGATGCCCGGCTCGGCCTGGACGACGCCCTGCTCGAAGTGCAGCCGCGGCGCCCGCACCGCCTCGCCGGCCGGCATCCCCTGCTCGAGCGCGCGCACGACCGTCTGCACGATCGCCGAGCGGATCCGGTTCGAGCCGGCGCTGCCGAGGCCGAGCTCGATCTCGCCCTCGCGGCGGACCACGGTCGGCGCCATCATCGACGGCACCCGCCGCCCGGGCGCGATCGCGTGGAAGCCGAGCGGGTTGAGGTCCTCCTCGCCGAGCATGTTGTTGAGGATCACGCCGGTGCCCGGCACGAGCACGCCGGAGCCGGAGCCGTTCGAGCAGGTGACGCTGGCGCAGAGGCCGTCGCGGTCGAGGACCGAGATGTGCGTGGTCGAGCCGAGCAGGTCGCCGGCGCGCAGGTCGAGCCGCTGCGGGTCGAGCAGCGTCGCCTCCAGCTCCTCGCCGTAGAGGGCTTCGGCGAACTCGGCGCCGCGGGCCTCGTTGGCGGCGTCCAGCGCGGCGACGAGCTGCTCGGGCCCGCTGCGCTCGCCGAGCCGCTCGAGCAGGCCGAGCGAGTAGGCGATCAGGATCCCGCCCGAGGACGGCGGCGGGTTGGTCAGCACCTCGGCGCCGCGGAAGGGGGCGTGGATCGGGCGGCGCTCGATCGCCTCGTAGGCGGCCAGGTCGGTCGGCCCCAGCGTGCCGCCCTGCTCGCGCACGTGGCCCGCCAGGGCCGCGGCGACCTCGCCGCGGTAGAAGGGCTCCGCGCCTTCGGCGGCGAAGCGCTCCAGGGCGTCGCCCAGTTCCGGGAAGCGGAAGAGGTCGCCCTCGCCCAGCGGGCGGCCCTCCGGCGCGTACAGCGCCCGCGTCTCCGGCAGGCGCTCGTGGATCGGCCAGAGGATCTCGAGGATGTAGGCCTGGATCGCGTTGACGGGAGCGCCCTCGCGCGCCAGCCGGACGCCGGCGCCGACCAGGTCGCCGAGCGCCGCGGTGCCGAAGCGCCGCAGCGCCAGCTCCAGCCCCGCCGCCGTCCCCGGCGCCCCGCAGGAGGCCGGCCCGACGTAGAACGTCTGCACGGTCTCGGCGTCGAAGTGGACCGGCACCGGCGCCAGCTCCACCCCCCGCTCGGTCCCGTCCCTGCCCGGCGCGGCGACGAAGAAGTCGATCAGCACGGTCTCCTCGCCGCGGCTGACCATCATGAAGCCGCCCGCGCCGAAGCCGGTCAGCGGGCTCTCGACCGCAAACGAGGCGAGCACCGCGGCGACCGCCGCGTCGACCGCGTTGCCGCCGTCGCGCAGCACCTGCGCGCCCGCCTCGGCGGTAAGGGGGTGCCCCGCCGCGACGACGCCGTTCACGGGCCCGCGGCTACCCGGGCAGGAACTCAGGCACGTCCAGCGAGCTCAGCTCGCCGGCCTTCTCGTTGCGCGGCGCGCGACCGCGGCCGGCGTCCTTGGTGCGGCGGATCGTCGGCTCGGCGGCGCGGCGCGGCGCCGGCTGGCCGTCGAAGCGGGTGGCGACGACGGTGACCCAGATCTGGTCGCCGAGGTCCTCGTCGATGTTGGCGCCGAAGATGATGTTGGCGTCGGGATGGGCGGCTTCGCCGACCAGCTTCGCCGCCTCGCTGACTTCGACCAGCGAGAGGTCGGGACCGCCGGTGATCGAGAGCAGGATCGCCCGCGCGCCCTCCATCGAGGTCTCCAGCAGCGGCGAGGAGATCGCTTTCTCGGCGGCGGCCAGGCCGCGGCCCTCGCCCGCGCCCATGCCGATCCCGAGCAGCGCCCGGCCGGCCTCGGACATGATCGTGCGCACGTCGGCGAAGTCGAGGTTGATCAGCGCCGGCAGCGTGACCAGGTCGGAGATGCCCTGCACGCCCTGGCGCAGCACGTCGTCGGCGACCTGGAAGGCCTCGACCATCGAGGTCTGTTCGTCGAGCACTTCGAGCAGGCGGTCGTTGGGGACGACGATCAGCGTGTCGACCGCGGCGGCGAGCTCCTCGATCCCCTTCGCGGCCTGCTTGCCGCGGCGCGAGCCCTCGAAGCTGAACGGCTTGGTGACGATGCCGACCGTGAGCGCGCCGACCTCGCGCGCGAGCCGGGCGACGACCGGGGCGGCGCCCGAACCGGTGCCGCCGCCGGCGCCGGCGGCGACGAAGACCATGTCGGAGCCCTTGAGCAGGCGCTTGATCTTGTCCTGCTCGGAGAAGGCCGAGTCGTGGCCGACGTCGGGGTCGGCGCCGGCGCCGAGGCCGCGCGTCTGCTCGTCGCCGATGTGCACGGTGACGTCGGCGACGCAGAGCTGGAGCGACTGAAGATCGGTGTTGACGGCCATGAACTCGACCCCGGGCACGTTCGCGTCGACCATCCGGTTGACCGCGTTGACCCCGGCGCCGCCCACGCCGACGACCCGGATCACCGGCTGGTGCGGCTCCCCCGACCCCGGCGGCTCGTACTCCGGTTCCTCCCGCCCATACCGCGGCGTTTCGGAAGCCTCTTCCGCCCGCGCCATCGGCTCCTCCGCAAAGACCTTCTTCAGCTTCTCGGGCGCCGAGGGCTCCCCTTGAGTCTCTTCAGCTTCAGCGGCAGACGCCCCTCCCGCGGGTGGCGCCGTAGGGGGACCCGTCCCCGAGGACGCTTCAGCGACCGGAGGGGACGGGGGGTCTCCTGCCGCGGCAGGACCCGCGGGCCGGGACGCCTCGTCGTCCCCTGCGCCGACAGGAGCCGCGGGCTGAGACGTCTGTCCCTTGTCGTCGGTGTCCGCGCTGTCGTCGCTCGTGCTGCGAAACAGGTCCGACAGAGGACCCTCGCGCATACTCGCCCGCTTACGCCGACTCATGTGCCAAGACCTCCTTCGCCAGGTCGCGGTAGTAGCCCGCTGCGTTCCCCTGGGGATCGTACTTGAGCACGCTGGCGCCCTTCACCGGGGCCTCGGCGAACTTGATCGCCTTGCGGATGCGCGACTTGAAGACCAGGTCGCCGAAGTTCTCCTCGAGGATCTCGATCGCCTCCTTGGCGTGGACCGTCCGCGTGTCGAGCATCGTCGGCAGGATGCCCTCGATCCGCACGTCGGGGTTGAGATTCTCCTGGATCATTTTCAGCGTGTTCTGCAACTGAACCAGCCCGCGCATCGAGAGATACTCGCACTGCACGGGGACGATCACCTTGGTCGCCGCGGTCAGCGCGTTGATCGTCAGCAGGCCGAGGCTCGGCGGCGTGTCGATGCAGACGAAGTCGTAATCGCCGACGACCTCCTTCAGCGCTTTCTCCAGCGAGCGCTCGCGGCCGATCTTGGTGCTCATCGCGATCTCGGCGCCGGCGAGGTCGATCGAGGCGACGGCGATGTCGATCTCGCGGTGCTGGATCACCTCGCTGATCGGCATGTCGTGCACGAGCACGTCATAGAGGCTCTTCTCGACCCTGTCCGGGTCGATCCCCTGACTCATCGTCAGGTTCCCCTGCGGATCGAGATCCACGCACAGCACCCGGTGCCCCGACTCGGCAAACGCAACCGCGAGGTTCAGCGTGGTGGTCGTCTTCGCCACCCCACCCTTCTGATTTGCAAACGCAATCACCTCAGCATGCTTGGACGGCGCCTCCACCACCGGCTCCTCGGCAACGGCTTCGTGCCGACTGGGCGCGAGCAGATCTTTGGGCATGAACCGCTCCGGCTCGTCCCTTCCAGCTTCAGCGACAGACGTTCCTCCGGCGGGTGACGCGGTAGGGGGACCCGTCCCCGAGGACGCTTCAGCGACCGGAGGGGACGGGGGGTCCCCTGCCGCGGCAGGACCCGCCGGCCGGGACGCCTCGGCGCCGTCCCCTGCGGCGACAGGACCCGCGGGCTGAGGCTGCTCGGGTACCGCAGCCTCCATCTGCTCAAGCTCTTCGACGATCGGATGCTGATCCTCGGAGGGCGGCTCGGGCGCGGGCGCGGTCTTGTTCTTGCGGCTCAGAAATCCCATTGCGCGGGTATTCGCACGGGTACCCGCTTTTCCTGCCATGTCCCGAAATTGCTAGGAATCACCCCGATCCCCGACATTCTCGACAAGCGACTGGTCTTCGTGACCGGCAAGGGCGGTGTCGGCAAGACCACGGTCGCGGTCGCGCTCGGGCTGCGCGCCGCCGCGGAGGGAAAGCGCACGATCGTCTGCGAGGTCGCCTCGCAGGAGAACGCCTCGCGGATCTTCGCCCACCGCGAAGTCGGCTTCCACGAGGTCGAGATGGAGGACAACCTCTGGGCGATCTCGATCGACCCCGACGAGTCGATGCGCGAGTACGTGCTGCTCCAGCTCAAGGTCCGCGCGATGCGCGACATGCTCTTCCGCAGCCGCATCTTCTCCTACCTCGCCGCCGCCACCCCGGGCCTCAAGGAGCTGGTCACGATCGGCAAGATCTGGGAGCTGGCGCAGCTCGACCGCAAGGTGAAGAAGGGGCGCAAGTACGACCTGGTGATCGTCGACGCGCCGGCGACCGGCCACGGGATCGGCTTCCTACAGACGCCGCGCACCTTCGCCAACATCGCCCGCGTCGGGCCGATCCACGGGCAGGCGCAGGCGCTCGACCGCTTGATCACCGACCAGGCCCACACCGGCACGGCGATCGTCGCCCTGCCCGAGGAGATGCCGGTCAACGAGTCGGCGGCGCTCGAGCACGAGCTGCGCACCGAGGTCGGTGTCGCCGTCGACCGCGTCTACCTCAACGGCCTCTACCCGGAGCGCTTCTCGAACGAGGAGGCGGAGCGGCTCGCCGGGCTCGCCGGCGGCGAGAACGGCGCCCTGCGCGCCGCCGCCCGCGCCGCGGCATCCGAGCACGATCGCGCCCGCTCCCAGCGCGCCCAGCTCGCCCGCCTGCGGCGCCGGGTCGAGGCGCCGGTGAAAACGCTGCCCTTCCTCTTCGAGCCCGAGCTCGACGTCGAGGCGGCGCGCACCCTCGCCCGGAGACTGCACTGATGCCCGCCGTCGACGAGATCCTCGCCGGCAAGGACATCTGCATCTGCGCCGGCTCGGGCGGGGTCGGCAAGACGACGACCTCGGCGGCGATCGCCGCCGGCATGGCGGCGCGCGGCAAGCGCGTCTGCGTGCTGACGATCGACCCGGCCAAGCGGCTCGCCGACTCGCTCGGCCTGCGCGAGCTCGGCAACGAGGCGCGCCAGGTCGACCCGGCGCTGTTCGAGCGGCACGGAATCGAGATCGAGGGCGAGCTGTGGGCGATGATGCTCGACGCCAAGGCGACCTTCGACGAGCTGGTCGCCCGCCAGGCGCCCGACGAGGAGTCGCGCGACCGGGTGCTGAACAACCGCATCTACCAGCAGATCTCCAGCGCGCTCGCCGGCTCGCAGGAGTACATGGCGATGGAGAAGCTGTTCGAGCTGCACACCGAGGGGCGCTTCGACCTGCTCGTCCTCGACACGCCGCCGACCCGCAACGCGCTCGACTTCCTCGACGCGCCCAAACGCCTCACCCAGTTCATCGAGGGACGCTCGCTGCGGGTCTTCATGAAGCCGACCGGGCTGGCGGCCAAGGTCGCCGGGCGCGGCGCCTCGGTCGCGCTCTCGGTCTTCAAGCGGATCGTCGGCTTCGACCTGCTCGCCGACCTGGCCGAGTTCTTCAACGCCTTCAGCGGCATGGTCGACGGCTTCCAGGCCCGCGCCAAGCGGGTCAACAGCCTGCTCGCGGACCCGCACACCTGCTTCCTCGTCGTCTGCGGCCCGCAGGGCGAGCCGATCGACGAGGCCGTCTACTTCCACCGCAAGCTGGTCGAGGCGAAGCTGCCCTTCGGCGGCGTGATCGTCAACAAGGTCCACTACCCGGCCGAGCGCCTGCGCGGCGACGGCGATCCCGCCGACCTCGAGGCGACCCTCGTCGCGCGGCTCGGCGACGAGGACCTCGCCCGGCGCGTCTGCGAGAACTTCGCCGACTACCAGGCGCTGGCCGAGCGCGACGCGCGCAACATCGAGCACCTGGCGGCGGAGCTGCGCACCCGCGGCGTCATCCGCGTCCCCTACCTGGACGAGGACGTGCACGACCTCGGCGGCCTCGCCGAGATCGACCGCTACCTGTTCGCGTCAGCCGAGCAGCGGATCGAGATCGCCGCCGGCCGCGCCTAAACCCCGCCGACGGGCCGAAAATACGCCTATATGGGTGGAAATCGGCCCGTCGGCCCCGGGGTCAGGCGGTGCGGTGGCGGTAGTGGTCGTACTTGAGCTCGCTGACCTCCCAGTCCGCGTCCTCGGGGACCGGGAAGAGGTGGCGCACGCGGGGGGTGTCGATGCGCTCGCGCCGTTCGAGGTCGTCGGCGACCGCCGGGAAATCGAGCGTGCTGTCCTCGACGGAGACCTGGCCCTCCTCCTCGACCTCCTCCATCCAGTCGCGGGCGGTGATGCGGATCTCGTCCTCGGCCGGGACCGGCTCGAGGATCCGGGTGTCCTGGGTCATGTCGTGCTCCTCCTCGTCCTCGATGTTCGGTTCCCCCCCGACCGTGGTCGAGGTTTTCCCCGCATGGCGATGAAAACCTCTACCGCGGTCGGGGTCGGGGTCTGGGTTGGGGTTGGGCGCTACGTCGACGAATTCCTCGGGCTCGATTTCCTCGGCGACGGCGATCGAGACGTCGCCGGTGTCGAGTCCGGTCGCGATCAGGGTCTCGTCGGCGGCCTCGTTGAGGTCCCCGCCGAGCTCGCCGAGGGCGGCCCTGCGCAGCACCCGGCGCACGCTCTCCTCGACCCAGCCGGCGAGGCCGGGCGTGGCGTCGCCCTCGAGTCCCGACATCTGGGCGCGCTCGAGCTGCATCGCGGCTTCGAACCGCTCGCGCACGGCGAGCCGGTCGGTCGAGCCGTCGGCGATCAGCGCCGCGGCGCGCATCGGCAGCGAGGCGCCGACCGGGCCCTGGCCGTCGAGCACCGCGCGCAGCGCCAGCAGGTGGTCGCTCAGCCCTTCCCCGGGCGACGGGCGCTCGCAGCCGAGCTCGAAGCGCCGCACCGCCCAGGCCAGCGGGCCGGCCGGGTCGGGGCGCGCCTCCAGTGTCTGCGCCAGCTCGGCCAGCTCGGCGGTCTCCGCCTCGGAAAGCTCGTAGCCGTTGCCGCGCGGCGCCGGCGCGCCGGTCGCGATGCGGCGCCAGCGGCCCTCGCCGGTCGGCGCGAAGGCGTGCGGGCCGAGGCCGACGCCGCCGCCCTTGTATAGACGCATCACGCTGATCAGGTCACCCAGCTGGGCGAGCGCCTCGGCGGCGCTCTCGGAGCCCTCGCCCTGCTCGGCGACGGCGAGGAACTGCGGCTCCCAGGAGGCGCGGCCCATGCCCTCGCTGCGCATCGCCTCGATCGGCGCCTCGATGCTCTCGGAGCGCACGAGCTGCACGCCGTGCGGCAGTGGCAGGCGGGCGACCGGCATCTTCAGGCCGACGAGCGGGACGACCAGCGTCTCGGCCTCGTCGGCGCTGCCGACCTCGGCGTCGAGCACGGCAAGCGCCTGCTCGAGCCGGGCGGCGTCGAGCGCGAACTCCGTGCAGCCGTCCCAGAGGCCGGCGAGAAAGACCGTGAGCAGGCGCGCGGCGCGCTCGCCGGGCTCGCCGGGCACCTGCTCGCCCCGCTGCTCGAGGTAGGGCGCGGCGACGTCGGCGAGGACGATCGCTTCGCGCGCCGGCTCGAAGGCGGGCAGCGTGCGCAGCTCGGACTCGCGTTCGCGCACGTAGCGCGACGTCAGCGGCACGTAGCTGTGGAAGAAGGCCTCGTCGGGGCCGGCAGACTCGGCCACGTCGAACGGCACCTGATCCCCGCCGGCGACCAGCGTGGTGAGCCGGGTCGCGGCCTCGGCGGCCAATCGCCGCAGGGCCTCGTTGAGCAGCGGATCGCGCACGTCCCTGCGTTCCCCCCCACGCACGGCGCTCCTGCGCCTGCACGACGGCTTGCAAGAGCCTTGTTTCCCGGCCTCCTACGCCGTCTTTCTCTTTTTCGCAACTTTGCCAGATCGGCAAACTTGCGAAATTTGTAAATCGACCCTGCTAATCTCGGTTTCATGGCATCCGCAAATATCGCCGAACCAGATAAGTCGCTCACGGAGCAAGCGGTTGCCTGGCTCGAAGAGCGCCTGCCTCCGGGCTGGAGCGTTGACGTTGCGGCTCGAGATCACGATCTGGCCTTGCCCCCGGAGGACCGCAAGCTCTCACTCAAGGGACCCGGCAACTCAAGCGCCGCGATCGCGGTCGAGGAGAGAAGTTCGATATCCCCGCGGGGGGTCCTCGAGCTGCTGCCCCAAGTGCGAACCGCCCGCAATATGGGCGCGCATCTCCCCCTCTTGGTCATAGCTCCATGGATCAGCGCCCGCACCCAGGAGCTGCTCGCCGAACAGGGCCTCAGCTACATCGACATCAGCGGCAACGCCTTGCTGCGCATCGACAATCCCCCTTTCTATCTTCAGACCGAGGGCTCGAAGCGCAATCCGGCGCCCAGCGAGCGTGGCCGGGCCAAACTGCGCGGCGCCAAAGCAGGCCGTCTGATCCGCCTGCTCGCCGACGTGCGCCCACCGTACGGGGTCGGCGAGCTTGCTGAGGCCACCGGCCTCGCACCGGGATACGTCTCGCGCCTACTCGATGCTCTGTACGGCGAGGCGCTGATCGAGCGCTCCCCTCGCGGGCCGGTGGAGAGCGTCGACATCGCCGGGCTCCTGCGCCGATGGGCCAGCTCATATGACGTCTTCGACAGCAACGACACCCGGACGTTCATCGCTCGCATCGGCGTGGACGAACTCCTGGCGGATTTGATGGGCAAATCCGCAGATGAAGCGCGGCTGGCCATCACCGGTTCGCTGGCGGCGTCTCGCCTGGCTCCCGTAACGTCCCCCGCAATGCTGCTTGCCTACTGCGACTTCCCGGCCAAGGTCGCGAGCCGGCTCGATCTGCTCGAAGCAGAAGAGGGCGCGAACGTGGTCCTCATGCGGCCTTTCGACCCAGTCGTCTGGAAGCGCTGCTCAATGGAAGGGGGGCTGCGCTTTGTCGCGCCCTCCCAGGTCGCGGTCGACTGCCTGACGGGCAACGGGCGGATGCCGGCTGAGGGAGAGGCCCTTCTTGAATGGATGCTCGCGCACGAAGACGAGTGGCGGGCTGGATCTCTGCAGGAGCCGCAAATCCCCAACCGAGCATGACCGCAGTGGATCCGAAGCCTTCAGCCGAGTACGTCGCGGCGCGCCGTGTCCTGCTCGACGCACTGGAGGCCCTGGACGCACAGAGCGCCGCCATCGTCCTGGCCGGCGCCCAGGCGATCTATCTGCGCACCGGGCCTTCCAGCCTCGCCATCGCCGAGCACACCACTGACGCCGACCTCGCGCTGGAGCCGGAAGTCCTGGCAGACGCCCCGGCGCTCGGCGACTTGATGGAGGCTGCCGGATTCGAGCTGGCCGACCTTCAGGGCTCACCCGAGCCTGGCATATGGCAAAAGGCTGCGCGGATCGGCGGTGCCGAGGTGCTGATTCCGGTAGATCTGATCGTTCCCGCCGGCGTGGCGCCAGCCGGTGGAACCCGTGGCGCTCGCCTCGGTCCGCACGGCAAACGGGCCGCTCGCAAGGCAGCCGGTCTCGAGGCGGTCCTGGTCGACCACGACGTCATGCGAATCGAAGCCCTCGAGGCCGGCGACCACCGCAGCGCCCGGGTCAGGGTCGCCGGCGTGGCGGCGCTGCTGGTCGCCAAGACACACAAGCTCAACGACCGGATCGAGAGTGCACGTGCTGATCGCCTCGACGACAAGGACGCCTCCGACTTGGTCCGACTGATGCAGCGAAGCCGCCCGGAGGACATCGCCGACGACCTGATCGAGCTTCGCGCGCATGCGAGCGCCGGGCCGCCCACCGAGTTTGCGATCCAGCGCTTCAACGCCCTGTTCGGCAATAGAGCCGGCAGCGGCATCGAGATGGCCGCGCGCGCTCTGCGCGAGGCGATGCCCGAGGAGAGGGTCCGAGCCATCTGCCTCGCCTACGCCGGCTCCTTGCGTGCGGCAGTGGGCGAAGCCTAGGCCGGGACGGCTTCTTCTTCCAGCAGCCAGCGGGCGCCGTAGCGGCGCATGTCCTCGATCAGCGGCACCAGCGCCTCGCCCTTCTCGGTCAGCTCGTACTCGACCCGGGGCGGCACCTCGGGGAAGGTGTTGCGGGCGACGATGCCCTCTTCTTCGAGCGCCCGCAGGCGCAGCGAGAGCGTGCGCGGGCTGATCCCCTCCAGCGAGCGCTCGAGCTCGCAGAACCGCGCGCTGCCGGCCGCCAGGTCGCGGATCACCAGCAGCGTCCACTTGCCGCAGACGACGTCGGCGGTGCGACAGACGGGACAGCGGGAGTTGCTCTCGGCACTCATCTTCAGCACATCGGCAGCGAGCCGGATTGGCTTGGATGGCTCGCTACAGCGAGTTTAGCGCCAATGCTTCACTTGCTGAAGTTTTGGGCCCTGCCGGCCCGTCGTCGAGCTTTTCATCGCATGGCGGCGAAAACCTCGACCGCGCTGGGGTCAGACGTGGCCGGTCACGACGAACTCGACGTCGGTCACCTTGATGCTGTAGCGGTCGCCGTCTTCGCCGTATTCGAAGACCTCGGGAAAGCCGGGTTCGAGTTCGATCAGTTGGCAGCTCTTGCTGGTGCCAGCCGAGCACTTGCCTTCGCCGAAGACCCCGGTGACCTCCGGAGAGACGACGAAGAGCGGCTTGCGGGTCTTCGGGCTGAGCCCCATGTAGGTGACGACCTGCTCCTTCTTGCCGGGCAGGGAAACGGTCGGCAGCACGCGCTCGCGCTTCAGCGGCTCGCTCGTCTGCTTGTTCCCTTCCGCCGCGCTGCCCGTGCTGTGGACGATCGTCACATCGACGCCGAAGGCGTAGAGGACGCCATGCGGGTGCTTGCCGTCGAGCTTGCCGGCGCCCTTGGTTCCGGCGCCGCCGGTCGAGCCATCGCCGCCTTCGCCTTCCCCCGAGCCGGTCGTCGTGGTGGTCTTGGTGGTGACGGTCGACTTGCTCGTCTTTTCGACGGTCTTCGAGCTCGAGGTCACGGAGCTCGAGCCTTCCCCTTCGCCCTTGCCCAGCCGCGCCCCTTCCAGGTTCGGCTTGCCCAGCGAGCGGAAGGGGTCAAGCGGCTTGCGATCGTGCAGGCGCTTGCGGTAGTCGCGCAGACCCGGCTTCGCCTCGACGACCGTGAGCGAAGCGGTCTGGCGGCTCGAGTGCCTGAGCGCGTCGAGCGCGCCGCTCGCCGCCGGCGGCAGCGGCGTTTCCGACTTCTGGCCGAGCAGGATCGGCGTCGCCACGATCGCGACGAGGACGAGCACGACAACCGGAAGCAGGCGACGGTCGCGTAGGTCGTGGTAGAAGTCGGTGACGCCCCCCGGCACCTTCGGCGAGGGCATCTTCAGATCCGGTCCACGGAGTCGCTTCACGGCGTCCCTCCCGTGGTCGTCGACGCCGGCGTCGCGGGCTGTCCGGCGGGACTCGACGGCAAAGCGCCGGCGGTGAGCCCCTCGCCCGGCGGGGTCAGGTAGGTGGTGACCTTGAAGGTCGCGACGAGCGCCGAGGAGCTTCCGGCGGATTTGTCGGAGCCGCTGGTGAGGGTGAAGCTGTCGATCGTGAGCAGCCGGCCGGTGACAGTCACCTTCTCGTTCTGCGTCTTGACCATCGAGTCCAGTCCCGCGATGAAGTCAGCGATCTGGAAGAAGTCGCCTTCGAAGGTCAGCGTGTACGGCATCACCGCCAGGCCGGCCGGCCCGATCGTCGCGCCCAGCGGCAGCAGCGAGGCGGCCGCCTCGGTCGCCGAGACCGGCGCCCCGGAAGCGCTCGGCGAGGCCGCCGGTTCGCTCGACCCCCCCTCCGATTCGAGCTGTAGATCCTTGAACGCGACGTGGGCATGGCCGGCGATCCCGTTCACCTGGACCAGCAGCGAGGCGGTTTCGTCGCTCGCCGGCACCGCCTTGCCCAGCACGACCAGCTGCTGGTAGTCGACCGGGAAGCGGCGCCTGGCGCGTTCGGCGGTGGCGATTTCCGCCCGGTGCTGGCCCAGGGCCGTTTCGACGCTTTCCACCTGATCGCCGAGCTTCGCCGCTTCGTCGCGCCTCGGGCTGAGCAGGAGCATCCAGAAGGCAATCGCCAGCGCGGCGACGATCGCTATCGCGACAACCGCTCTCGTGTTTGACTTCCCCAGCGCGCCCATTGCCGCTCAGCCCCCTTCCGCTTCCTTGCCCGAGCTTTCCGAAGCCTCGCTGGAAGCCACCTGGGCGGCTTCCGGCGCCGCTTCCGGAGCGGGCGCGCCTTCGCCTTCGGCCGGCGGCACCGGGGCCGCGTCGAAGGCGACCACGAGCGAGAACTGCGTGTCTGCGCCACCGACGGCGCAATCGCCGCTCTTCGAGCTGCCGCTCTCGCCCACCTCTTCGGAAGACTGGACGCCGACTCGGGTCACGCCGTCGATGTCCTTGAGCGCGATCACGAAGCCGGCCACGCCATCGTGCCCGGAGGCGCAGCCGGACATCGTGAGCGACGGTCCGGAGATACCCGCGAGGGAACTGCCGCTTCCACCTCCGCCGGAGGCCTCCCCGCCGCTGCTGGCGCTCAGTTCGCTCAGCGAGATGTCGCTCGGCAGGATCAGCGACATTTCGCGCAGCACGCGTTCCCAGTCGAAGCGGCTGTCGGCAAGGCTCTGCACGGTGGCCACCCGCTGTTCGCTGGCCGCCTGGAAGCTGGTGTAGGCGGACAGCCTGGTGGCGCGGACGGAGGCGACAGCGTCTTCGCGCTTCAGCCTGGCCAGATCGTCCTTGCTTTCGGAGATCTGGTTGTCGGTCAGGACCAGCATCGTCACGCCGGCGAGCACCGCGACCAGCGCGCCGAGCACGATGTAGACGAGCGGGCCGGTGCGCAGCGGCGCCTGATCGCCGCGGCGGTCCTCGGGGGGAATCAGGTTGACGGGGCGCATCTGGCTACTGCTCCAGCGCGAGGCCGTAGGGAAGGGTGAGGCGCGCCGCCGCCGCCGCGTCGAGCCCGTCGAGCGCCGCCGGGCGCAGCACCGCGATCGGCTGCCCGAGGCCGGCTTCCATCCTGCCGGCGAGACCGGGGATCGCGCTGCCGGGCCCGCAGAGGACGATGCGGTCGACCGGCAGAGCCGCCTCCTGAGCGCCGTAGTAGTCGAGCGAGAGGCGCATCTCGTCGAGCAGCGCGGAGACGCCCTCTTCGAGCGCCCGCCGTACCGCGGCGACCGTCTCGGAATCGCCCTCGATCTCCTCCGGCGCCCGCTCGAGCCCGACGTGGGCGAGCCACTGGGTCGCGTGCTCGGAGGTCAGTCCGAGCGAAGCGGCGAGCGCCCCGGTCGGAGCCTCCAGGCCGGCGTGCGAGACGCGGGTGAACAGGCAGGAGCGTCCCCGGGCAACCGCGAGGTTGGTGACGTCTCCGACGTTGCAGTAGAGGACGGCAGAGCCGGGACGCTCGGCCCCCTCCGCCGGTTCCGGATCCCCCTCGCCGGCAAGCGCCCGGATCATCCCGAAGGCGGAGAGATCGACGCCGACCGGCTCGAGGCCGGCGTGGCGGATCGGCTCGACGAAGCTGGAGACCATGTCGCGGCGCGCGGCGACGACGATCACGTCGACCTGCGGCGCCTGGCCCTCCTCAGCGGGAACGCCGCCGACCACCTGATGCTCGAGCACCGCCTGGTCGAGCGGCATCGGCATCTGCTCCTGCGCCTGGAAGCGGATCGCCGCCTCAAGCTCCTTCGGGTCCTCGATCGCCGGCAGGCGCAGGGTGCGCACGACCACGCGCTGGTTGCCGATCCCGAGCCGCACCCGCTTGCCGAGCCTGCGCTCGGCGAACAGCTCCTTCAGCGTCGCCGCGAGGGCGTCGGGGTCCTCCACCTCTCCCTCGTGGAAGCTGCCGGGCGCCAGCGGCGCGATCGCGGTTTCCTTCAGCTCCGCCGAGCCGTTGAGGCGAACCTCGGTCGCGGCGACGCTGCGGGCCTCGATGTCGAGCCCGACGACGCTGTCGATCTTCTGCTTGGTGATTCCGCTGAGTCGCATGGAGAGGCGGGCATCTGGAGCGTCTCGGGGCGCCCGCCCTCTCTGCATCGACAAGAAGGCCGCCGACCTTTCGCCCTGCAACTACTCATTTCTAGGAGAACCTGGACGGAACTACTACTCGGCCGGGCAGCTGGGCACGCCGCCGTCGCCGCCGACCCGTTCCGCGTCGACGATCAGCTGTTCCGCGGTCGCCGCGGAGATCGCCTTGCCGCTCTGGGCCTCGAGCTCGGCGACGAAGGCGCCGAGCTTGCCTTCCGCGCTCGCCGAGCCCTCTTCTTCGCTCGCGTGCCGCAGCTTCGCTTCGAGGCTGTTGGCGATGCCGTGCGGGAGGCCCGCGCCTGCGACCGCTTCGCGCAGGCCGGCGATCGTCAGCCGCGGATCGCCGAACATCTGCACGCGGTCGTTCGGGTAGCCCTCGGTCACGTAGACGTTGCCGAGCGGGTCGGCGCCCACGCCGGCCGCATACTGGAACTGGCCGTCGCCGGAGCCGAGGCTGCCCCACTCGCCGACGAAGGCACCGGAGGAGTCGAACTGCTCGATACGGCTGTTGTTCGTGTCGGCGACGTAGATCTCGCCGCTGGGCCCGGCGGCGATCCCGCGCGGTGAGTTGAACTGACCGTCGGCCGAGCCGAAACCGCCCCACTTGCGGACGAAGGCACCGGACGGGCCGAACTGCTGAACCCGGTTGTTGAAGGTGTCGACGACGTAGACGTCGCCGGAAGGCCCGACGGCGAGCGCGAAGGGCGTGTGGAACTGCCCGTTGCCCGAGCCGGATCGACCCCACCAGGCGACGAAGTTGCCGGCCGCGTCGAACTTCTGGATGCGGTCGTTGTCGGTGTCGGCGACGTAGACGCCGCCCTCCGCATCGACCGCGACCGAGAACGGCAGCCTGAACTGTCCCGGGCCCGAGCCGAAGCCTCCCCAGGCGCGGATGAAATTCCCCGCCGGACCGAATACCTCGATCCGGTCGTTGCCGGTGTCGGCGACGTAGAGGTCGCCCGTGGGGCCGATCGCGACGCCGAGCGGCGAGCTGAGCTGCCCGGCGCCCGCTCCGAACGTCCCCCAGCCCGCCTCGAACCGGTGGCACGGCCCGAAGACCTGAATGCGGTTGTTGAAGCTGTCGGCGACGTAGACGTCGCCCTGCCCGTCGGCGGCGATCCCCGCCGGCGATTCGAATTGACTCTCGCCCGACCCCTGTTCGCCCCAGGTCGCGAGGAAGCCGAAATCGGCCCGGGCAAGCGGGGCGCAGACGAGCGTGACGAGGACGGCGCAGGCTACGAGCAGGGAGCGCATCATTGGACGATCATCGACTCGCCGCCGGGGCCCCGTTTCCACCATCCGTCCTCTTTAGCCGAATATCTCAATCCAATGGACGAGAACCCGGTAGGGAAACGCGATGCGACCCTGCGCCGGGTCAGAACGTGCCCAGGTACCAGTCGACGAGCTGATCGCCGGCGAGCAGGCCGACGACCCCGCCGAGGGCGAGGAAGGGGCCGAAGGGGATCGCCCGCTTGCGCGCCGCCGCGCCCTCGCGGGCGATCATCGCCAGGCCGACCAGGGCGCCGGCGAGCAGCGCGACGAGGATCGCGGGCGCCACGTTGCGGCCGAGGAAGACGCCCATCGTCGCCGCCAGCTTGACGTCGCCGAGACCCATCCCCTTCGGGTAGGCGAGCGCCGCGGCGAACAGCACGCCCCCCGCCGCGGTGGCGGCGATCGCCCGCTCGGGCAAGCTGCCCGGGTCGCCCGCGGCGGCGACCGCCGCGCCGAGGAGCGCGCCGACGAGCAGGATCTTGTTGGGGATGATCCGCCGCTCGAGATCGGTCAGCGTGATCGCCGTCAGCATCGTCACGAAGACAAGGCCGAGCACCACCTCCCACGGTTCGTCCCAGAAGACAAGGGTCGTGGTCGCGTAGAGCGCCCCCAGCGTCAGCTCGGTCAGCGGGTAGCGGGCGGAGATCGGCTCGCCGCAACAGCGCGCCCGCCCGCGCAGCAGCAGCCAGGAGACGACCGGCACGTTGTCGTAGGCGGCGATCTGGCTGCCGCAACGGGGGCAGCGCGAGCGCGGCCCGACGATCGATTCGCCCCGCGGCACCCGGTGCGCGACCACGGTGACGAAGCTGCCGGCGAGGAGCCCTCCAAGGAAGGCAAGCACCGCGGCGGCGGCCACCTGCTAGCCGCCTTCTTCTTCGGTCGCCCCGCCTTCCAGCGGCGTCTTCGTGTCGACCTCGAGCCGGGTCGGGTAGTTCGGATGGTCGTACATGATCGGTATCGCGTCGGCGGGGGTGTTGGCGCGGTCGACGCTGAGCGCGACGCCGAGCCGGCGATTCGCGGGGATCACCCGCGGGGCTTCCTGGAATTCCATCGTCAGGCGGATCTTCGCCCAGTAGTTTCGCGGCCAGTAGCCGTTTCCCTCCGGCCGGTAGGTCCAGTACGGGTTGCCGTCGCCGGTGCCGATCAGCATCGTGTCGGTGGCTTCCGTTTCTTCGCCGGAGCCGCTTTCCGTGCGTTCGAACAGATAGACGCAGAGCGTCCCGGTGTAGAGCGCATCGTTGAGCGTACGGGTGTAGAACTCGAGCGTCACCTTGCCGCCCATTTCGAAGGCTTTCGGCAGCGGGTCGGTGACCCAGCGGTGCACCTGTGACTCCGGATGGGTGGTACCCGTCGGCACGTAGTGACAACCGCTGGTGTCGTCGCGGCGAATCTGAACGCCCTTGTCGGTGTCCGGGGTCGGCTCGAGGTAGAAGTCGTCCGCGTAGTCGTGCAGCGCCGGCAGGGTTTCGTCTTCCGGGTAGGGGTCCGGCGCGCCCGCGAGCAACAGGGTGTCGGGCGCTCCAGGCTGTTCGCTGCCGGTGCGCGGGCCGCTTTCGCAGGTCCCGAGGGTGTTGTGCAGCAGGTGATCGGCAGTGATTTCCTCGCGTTCGGTGCTGCCGTCGGCGGCGCACGCCGTGTCGGAGAGGAAGAACTGCTGCGCGGTCACGTCGGTGCCGTTGCCGCCTTCGCCGCCCCCGCCGCCTCCGCCACCGCCTTCGGGCGGTTCTTCTTCAGGCGGTTCTTCTTCGCTCCCCACTTCTTCTTCTTCTTCGACCTTGGGGTCGGTGACCGCCGACTGCACTTCGACATAGCCCGCTTCGCCGCCCTGGCTCACCGCCCCCCGGTCGGGTTTGACCGCGACGACGATCTGCTTGTAGTCCTGTTCGCCTTCGCACAGTTCGGCCGAGCACGTCGGGTCGTTGCGCCAGACGACGTACCGATACACGGTTCCTCTGACGCCGCCTTGTTCGGTGTTGCCGGTGAAGAATTCGGATTCCGGGCTGAATCCCGTTTCGCTGTTCACGTCCACCGGGAAGTAGGCCTGCGGCGGGTTGCCGCGCTTCAGCGCGAAGAGCCCCCCGTTGACCCGGTAGTTCGGGCTCTTCTGGTTGCTCGACGTGGCCGGCATCGTGTTCACCGCCAGGTCTTCGTAGGGAATGCTGTGCAGGCGCTCCATCTCTTCCTGGGCGAGGTCGAGCGCGACCTGGGTCGCCTTCGCGCGCTGGGCGTTCTTCGTCGCCGCGCCCAGCACGCCGAAGGTCGCCGCGGCGCCCATCACCAGCACGACCGCGGCAACCAGCACCTCGATCATCGTCAGCCCCGCCTCGCCGCCGCCGAGTCGCTTGTCGGCCCACTCGCGCATAGCTCAGCCGAGATAGCTCTGGATCCGCAGGCCGGCGCCGTCGGTAACGGTCAGCTCGCCCCTGCCATCGGGGTTTTCGATGTGCAGGGTGATGCCGACGTAGCTCGGTTCTTCGAGGTTCGGTTCGTAGTTGAAGACGTTGCTGTCGTCGAGGCCGCTGACCAAGACCGTCGGCGTGCCTTCGCTGCCGAGCACTTCGGGGTCGGTCTCGGTGCGCGTACAGGCGGTCACCGTGCAGCTGTAGGTGACCCGACAGGGAATGGACGCGGCGCTTTCGCTGGTCTGCACGGCGCCGCCGCATTCGACCCGGCGCAGCCGGGTTTCGAATTCGACCTGCGAGCCGCTGGCGCTGAAGACCTGGACGCCGTTGCGGATCTCACGCGTCATCCGCTCGAGCACGTAGCGTGCCGTGGAGATTTCCTGCGTCTTCTTGCTCAGCTTCGGCTGATCGCGAACGGCGCTGATCAGCATCGCGCAGGCGGCGCCGACGATGATCACGCTCATCGCCGAGGCGACCAGCAGCTCGACCAGGGTCAGCCCGGCCTCGCGCTCGTGGGCGGCGAAGCGCCGCCGCAGGACGCTCATCGCCGGCCTCGCCTGTGGTGGCGGGTGTGCTTGCGACTGTGGCCGCCCGCGCCGACCAGCTTGAAGGCGCGCCGGCTCGGCCTCGCCTCCCAGACGCCCGCGTTGACGGCCTTGACCCGGAAGACGTGCCGGCCGCGACCCAGCTTGCGCACCTTCGCCGGCGAGTTGCAGCGGTGCCAGCGGTGGCGGTCGAGGCGGCAGATGAACCTGGTGCCCGACTGGCCGGTCGCGTCGACGAAGCGGAAGACCGGGCGACGCTTGCGCGTCTTGAAGGCAGGCCCGAAGGTGATCCTGCTCCGGGGGGCCTGAGAGTGGGAGTCGCCGGAGCTGTCGAGCGCGCCTCCGCTCGTCGGCGCCGGCGCCGGTGAAGTCGCGCCGGCTCCACCGCCGCCGCTTCCGCCCCCACCATCGCCTCCCGACGATTCTTCGCTCTGCTGCCGGTAGGCGATTTCGCCCGAGCAGGCCGAGACGAAGCCGTTGGCTTCGGCGGTCGCGTGGAACGTGGTCGTCGTGCCGGCGCCGACGTGGACGGCGATCCCCGCCCCTTCGAGCTGCGCGACGCTGCCGGTGCCCACCGGCTCGCCCGAGCAGTTGACGGTCGAGTAGAGCTTGACCGCGGCCCCCGGTGCGCCGGGGTCCGACCCGAGCACCCGTGGATCGGTCGAGGCGGCGGGCGACTGCGGATCGGTGCCCTTGAGGCTCGGGCCAGGCGGCGCCAGTTCGCCTTCCAGCCCTTTGCTGTTGCCGCGCGACACCAGCAGCGGCCCGCCGCCGGTGCGCTCGTAGATGTCTTCGTCGCTGTCTTCGTCGGCTTCGGTCAGCTGCTCTTCGCTGGTGAGGAAGGCGAGGCTGCCGTCGGCCGAGACGGCGCGCAGCTGCGCCGGGTACGGTCCGTTGCCGCGATAGGGCCCGCCGCCTTCGGTCTGCTGTCCGAGCGAGACGAGCGTCGTCGCGCCGGAGCTGCGTTCGTAGATGTCGGTCTCTTCGTCGCTGTCGCCGAAGGCGCTGAGGTCGCCTTCCGGTTCGGCCGGCGCCAGCGCTTCGTCGGTCACGAAGAAGATCTTCGATCCGTCAGCGGAGGCGCCGGCGAAGCCGGCGTCCTTTTCGCCGTTGCCGCATTCAACCGTGCAGCCCGATCCAGGCAGGGAGACGCGCGTCGTCGCTTCGCTCGAGAGGTTCCGCGAGTAGACGTCGGCGCGGTTGTCCGCGTCGCCTTCGGTCAGCTTCGCGGCCGTGCTGAAGATCGCCAGCGAACCGTCAGTGGAAATCCAGTTCAGTTCCGGCGCCTCGCCGCCGGTGTCGCAGGAGGCGCAGGCCGGGTCGCCCGCGGAGACGAGCTCAGTCGTGCCGCCACCGCGAGCGTAGATGTCGACGGCGGAGTCGGTGTCGGCGCCGGAGAACGAATCGGCGGTCGCGAAGAAGACCGCGCCGCCGTCCGCCGAGCCCGCGAGGAGGGTGGCGATCACCGTGCCGTTTTCGCCTCCGGGCCCGACCGATGCGAGCGCCGGCGTTCCCCCCGACCAGTCGTAGACGTCCTGCTCTTCGTCGGTGTCGGCCGGCGCGATCCGTTCGTTGGTCTCGAAGAAGACGTGTGCCCCGTTGGCCGAGATGACGCTGGTGGCGCTCGGCGGGCAGGCGCCGGCCGGGCAGGCTTCCGGCCCCGCCCCGGGCGTGCTGACCAGCTTCGTTTCGAGGCTTTCCAGGTCTCGCTCGTAGAGGTCCGCTTCGCTGTCGGTGTCGGCGCCGACCAGCGGTTCGGGGGTGCTGAAGATCGCCTTGGTCCCGTCTTCGGAGGCGCCGCGGAAGTCGACCGGCGACGTGCCGGCGCCGCAGCCCGAGCAGGCCGGTCCGGCGACCGAGACCAGCGTCGTCCTTTCAGTGACCAGATTGCGCATATAGAGGTCGGCGCCGCTGTCGGTGTCGGCGGAAGAGAGGCGCTCGGTGCTGACGAAGAAGACCCGGCGGCCTTCGTCGACAATGCCGCCTGGCGCGGCGTTGGCGTCGGCGCCGCCGTTGCCGCAGTCCGTCGCCGCGCAGGACGAGTCGCCGGCCGAGACCAGGGTCGTCCTGTTTTCCGCCAGGTCGCGGACGTAGATGTCGGTCGCGCTGTCGGTGTCGGCTTCGATCAGCCGCTCCTTGGTGGCGAAGAAGATCTCGTTGCCGTCAGGGCTCGCCGCGAGGTACTGCGCCGGATATGCGTCGTTGCCTCCGGCCGGGCCGAGCGAGACCTCGCGGGTGACGTAGCCGAGGCCACCCTCGAAGTCGCGCACGTAGATGTCGGGCTGGCTGTCCGTGTCGCCGGAAACGAGTTTGTCGGTGGTGCTGAAGACGGCCACACCGCCGTCTTCGGAGATGCCCTCGAAGCGCGCGCCGGCGGCGTTGGCTGCGGGCGCCGCCAGCGCCATCGCCATCAGCGCTACCAGCCCAGATAGGGAGAGACGTGCTTTCCGCTTTGCAGGCATCGTTGTTCTATCGGTTGCGATCGACCATCCGTTTAGGTCAGGTGGACGCCTGACCCAGCGCGCGCAGCCCCCCAACAAGCGCCGAGGGGCGGGCACAAAGGCCCGCCCCTCGGCGCTTCACGCTTGGCTAGGCCAAGACTGAACAACCCGGTTAGCTACCCCAGTTGCCCCCGGTGGGACAACCGCCATTGCCCGGGTTCGAGCAGGTGTAGGTCAGCGCTCCGCCCGCGGCTCGTTCGACCGTAAATTCGGTTTCTTCACCGCCCTGCGCGGTAACGGTGATCGTGAAGCCCGTTGCGGGAACGTTGGGCTGAATGTTGAACGGGTTTCCTGCGCCGGCTTCTAGTTCGGTAGGAATCGTCGGCTCGATTTCGTGCAGGCCGTCCTGATCACAATTTTCGGCACTGTAGACGTTGTTGTTGTCCGTGGCGCACGTCTCCATTGCAACCTGTGCGGTGTGGACATACTCCTTCGCCTTCGCGTCGCCGGCCTTTTCCTTCTGGTTGAAGAACGCCGGCAGGGCGATCGCGGCGAGGATGCCAAGGATGAGCATCACGACGAGGAGCTCGATCAGCGTGAAGCCGGCCTCCCCGTCGCCGTTGAGCCGGGCGCCTACTTTGGCCCGGAGATTCTGGAGAAACATCAGTGACCTCCTGTGGTCATTTCGATTTCGCCAGAGCCCCGTCGCGTTGAAGCCACGTGGTGTCTGTCGACCCCGGTGGTAGCCCGGCCGACTCCCCGCAGGGAGCCCCGAGGGCTTTGCGTCACCGCCTCGCGGCGGGTTTGCCTGTTGCACCGAGGCACTGGCAGATTCATCACGAGGTGCTAATCGACCGCGCCGGAAATATCTAAATCCCCGAAATTTGGACTTCATCTCCCAAAAATCGGGGGTTGAGCCCGGGCGGACTGGATAACCCGTAAACCGGCCTCAGCAGCTGGCGTCCGGCGCCGCGCCGGCCGGGGCGACGCCGCCGCTGCACTCGACGTAGGCGGTGGCGTGATAGGAGCGGCCGCCGAATTCGACTTTCCCTTCGTCGAATTTTTCTTTTTCTTCTTCTTCCTGCTGCAGTTCTTCTTCTTTGGTGACTTTTTCTTCTTCGATGGTTTCCTGTTCGCTTTCGCTGGCGCCCCCCGGGTTGACCTCCGGCGGGATTTCGAAACCGTCGTCCATTTCGATTTTGCCGTTTCCGCTGAGCGCGATCTGCCTGCCGACGACGATGCCTTTGAAGGTCGCGTTGCCGCTGATGTTGACGTAGGAGCTCGGGCCGTAGATCACGAACTCATCGGTCGTGGAATAGTTGCCCGAGAGGTTGACCGAGCTGGCCGTGCTGGTCGAGCCGAGCAGGTAGAAGCCGGGCACGTCGTAGGCGCCGGGCGACGCTCCATAGCCCGTGGCGGTGATTTCGTTGTTGCCGCTCATGCTGATCTGGTTCGACGTGCCGCAGTTCTCCGGCGTGTCGAAAAAGAAACGAACGTGCGCGCCCTGGGCCATGATCAGGCGCGAGTTGCCGCTGAGCGAGATCGAGCAGATCCAGTAGTCGCCGCCGCCGACGGTCAACGTCGTGTTGCCCGAGAGGCTTATGCGGCGGTTGCTCGGGTTGAAGGGCTTGCTGCTGCTCCAGTTGCCGTTGTAGGTGTCTTCCTGGCATTCGGCCGGCAGGCCGTTCGAGCACTTGGTGATGCGGCCATTGGAGTTGTTGGTTGCGATGTCGGAGGGAATGAAGCTGCTGACCGGCGGCAGTTCCATGCTGCCTTCGCCGAATTCGTAGCCGCTGCACTGATACGAGTTGCCCGAGTGGGTCCAGCTTTTTCCGATGCCGACCTGGATGTCGCCGCAGATGCTCGTGTTGCCCGAGGTGACCAGGTCGCCGTTCGTGCCGACGCCGACCCTGATGTCGGCGTTGCCGCTCGACGTGATCCCTTCGAGCCCGACCAGGCCGGCGACCGTGCCGCCGCTGCTTTCGCCTTCTTCGAGCGCCTGAAGTTTTTCTTCGATTTCGGTCAGTTCCTGCTGCGTGTGTTCGTGGTGTTCAAGCCATTCTTTTTCTTCTTCGAGGCGTATCTGTTCGCTGTTTTCGAATTCGAGGCTCGCTTCGTCGAGGCTGAGCTGGATCCGCCGGCTGACTTCGTCGGCCGTTCCCGTGGAGACGATGCAGATGTCGTGCCCGTTGCAGCTGCTGCCGAGCGCGCTGACCCGGTAGCTGTATTCGGCGCCGCCCACTTCGCCCTCGATCGGGGCGCACCATTCGGGTTCGCCGGCCGGCGCTGCGCCGGCTTCGAGTTCTTCGGACGCGCCGACGTTGAGGCAGGCGTCTTCTTCGTCGAGCGATCCGCCATAGCGATTGAGCCGCTGCATGGCGATGTTGGCGCCGGCGTCCGCGGCGCCGATCGCGCTCTTGGACCCGTTGTCGCGCTTGGAGCCATGCTGGACGTCGACCGAGGAGACCACCGCCGCGCCGGCCAGGCCGAGGCTCGCGATCGTCGCGAAGAGCGCCGTCGGCAGGGCGATCCCGCGCTGGTCTCGCACCAGCGCCTCCCAACGGGATCGAATCCAGGCAAATCGCATTGTGGTTCCTGATCGACCACGCGCCGCCCCAGCTTGAGCCCACCGTCATCGCCCAAGCCCGCGCACTGGACGCTGCACCTACCAACTATTCGAGCAGGCAGAGTCACGAAGCCGAATTGAGGCGTGCATCAGGTTGGAGCGCCAAGCGGATTCGTCATGTGGGTTAAGACTGAAAAGGCCCGCCGGGGCGGGCCTTTTCTGAGGTCGTCGGCCGACGATCGATCGGCTCAGACGCAGATGCCCCAGAGCCGCGCGAAGTAGAGCGCGGCGATGGTTGGGATCGCGAAGCCGGCCTGGCAGTGGATCAGGCCGGCGGCGTCGAGTTCGCGGATCGCGCGCTCGACGGCGTCCTCGGTGGCGAAGCTGCCGGGGACGACGTTGAGCGCCCGCGAGACCTCGGGGATGGTGAGCTGGGCCGGGTGCCGGTCGAGCAGGAACTCGAGCACGACCCGCTCCGCCTCTTCGTCCTGGACGGCGGGGATGTCGAAGTCCGCCTCCGTGCAGGTCATACCCTCTGGAATAGCCATTTGGAGACACTCCTCCTTTTGGTCAGGCGGCCCGTTCGCGCCATCAACGCGGCGGGTCGCCGATTCTTGGAGCCGGTACGTAGATACCGTTCCCGCTGCGATCGGCCTGGTGCCAACTGAGCCGGTCGCCACGGGGCCGGTGTCGTCAGCACGCGGCCCCATTTATGTGGGTGGCACCATAGTGGGGGGAGCGGCGGCAAATGTGGGGGGTCATGCGGCTCCGGCCCGCACCGACTGCTCGAACTCTTCGATCAGCTCGAGCAGCTCGCGGCACTCCCACGCTCGGCCCCACTTTCGCTCGTTGAGCGGATCGACGATCCCAGCCGCCTCCATCTGGACGAGTGCGTTGCGCGCCGCCTCGCCGGAGCGGCCGATCAGGCGGCTGGCGCCGGCGACGCTGACCACCGGCTGGGACGGAAGCTCGGCGATCAGCCGTCGCACCGCCGCGTCGGCGCGCGGACTGCCCAGTCGCTCCAGCCAGCCCTCCTGGAGCTCGTCGATCTGAGCGCCGAGCCGCTCGGCCTCGATCGCGGCCCGCTCGGTTGCGATCGCAAAGTGCTCGCACCAGGAGCTGACGTCCCCGCCGCTGTACTCGCCGAAGCCGGCGACGTAGGCCTTCGGCGCCGCGGCAAGGACGAGGCTGATCGGGGGGACGTACCTCGGCGCTTCACCGGTTCGCCGCAGGACGACATGGATCAGGGCCCGCCCGACCCTTCCGTTGCCGTCCATGAAGGGGTGGATGTTCTCGAACTGGGCATGCGCGATCGCCGCCTGGGCGATCGGCGCCAGGTCGTCTCGAGCCACGAACCGGCAGAGATCCTCCAGCAGCGGCTCGACGTGCTCTGGCGGCGGCGGAACGTAATCCGCGTCCAGGGGCGTATACGGATTGGTCCCGATCCAGTTCTGCCGCTCGCGTATGAGGCCTGCGATCCGCCGCTCGGAAGAGCGCCTCAGGAGGGTGCGATGGATCTCCCGGAGCTGCTCGACCGAGATCGGCCCTGCGGCTTCGCCGAGCTCGATCGCCTGGCGCATCGCTTCGACGTTGCCGAGGATCTCGAGCGCCTTGCCGTCGCGGCTCGAGCCCTCGGCGACGGCGAACGCCGCACGGGCCAGCCGCCTCTGAGAGACCTCGAGACCCTCGATCCAAGACGAGGCGACGCTCTCGGAGCGCATCAACGCGTCCGCCAGCGCGCCGAGCGAGGCGCTGTGAGGAGGGGCGCCGTTGAGACCGGCGAGCGCCCTGGTGGCGGCGGCGATCCGGGTGACGGCGCCATCGTCCAGAACGAATCCGCGCTCGGCTATCTCCGCCGGAACGAACGCTTCGTACATCCCCGCCCTGCGAGCCTTCCGGCCACCCTCGCCGCCGGGACGCGCATCCCAGAGGCGCTTCTCGTGCCGCCCGAGCGGTTCCAACGCTGCTCCGTTCACCGACTTATCCTTGCAAAGTGTCGAGGGTTTTACAAGGTTATGTATTTAACCTTGTAAATCAGAGAGCGCTTTCCAAGGAAATAGGCGGCGGATGTAGTCGGCGCACATCGGGACGGTGAAGTCCACCGTCCCTCTCCTCGGAGCAAAGAGCAGACTCGACTTGACCAGGCGGTCACGAAGAACCGTGAGCTCCTGGGGTCGCTTGCCGAGGACCGCCGCCACCTCCGCGGTTCGCTGTGGACCATCGCCGAGGGACGCGATCGCCGCCATGTAGCGGCGCTCGGCATTGGGCAGTTTGCCCAGCCGCTGGCTGAAAAAATTTTCGTCCAGGTAGGCCACGGCGATCTCTTCGGCAGCCTCGACTTCCGACAGGCGGATGGAACTCCCGCTTCCCACTCGCCAGACCGCCCTGCCGTACTCCTGAAGGAAATAGGGGTAGCCCTGCGTCAGGTCGACGATCCGGTCGAGCGCCTTCTGCTGCCAGCTGACGCCTCGCTCCCGAGCCGGCTCGACGATGGCGGCCTCAGCAGCCAAACGATCGAGCGCGCCGATCGCACGGAACTCGAACCCACGCTCGGCGTAGCTCTTCGCCTCTCCGACGAGCGCCGGGAGCATCGGGAGGCCCCGCTCCGACGAGAGCCACGGGGAGACCCTTCTGCTTCGCTCTGTGGAGGCCGACGATCAAGGCCGCGAGGTCGGACTTGGAGAGGTTCTGCATCTCATCGAGCAGGAGCGCGAAGCCGACCCCGCCCGTTCGCGCGGCGCCCCCGACCTCGACCAACAGGTCGCGGAGGTCTTCGGCAAGGTCGCCGGAGTCGGCGATGCCGGGGAGAGCGTCGACATCGAGGCGTAGATCGACATCGCCGAAGGTCAGGCTGAATGCCTTGAGAGCAGCAAGCGCCCGTCGCACCGCGTCGCCGGCTCGTCGCGCGGCGCTCAGGCGAAGCAGCGCCCGGCGGGCGGACCGCGCCACCACATTCCCGATGCGGGACTCGTCCGAGATCTCCCGAACCTCGCCATGCCAGTCCGCCCCAACGCAGGCGTCTTCGAACTCGTTCAGCAGCACCGTCTTGCCGACGCCGCGAAGGCCGGTGAGGATCAGGTGCTTCTGCGTGCCGCCGGCCGCAAGCTGCTCAAGCGTTTCCCGAAAATAGCCGAGCTCCGAATCCCGGCCTGCGATGAACGGAGGGCGAACACCCATATCGGGCGTGTAGGGATCCCTGGCGGTTCCCGTTCGCGGCATATACCAAAATATAACAAACTTTGTTATACGTTATTATATTTATCTATAGAGCCGGGCCTCGGGCGACGACCTCCAGACCGTGCGCCTCGGCGGCTTCCGCGAGGCGCTGGTCGTAGGTGAAGAAGGCGCCGAGGTCGTCGCGGACGCTGAGCGCCGTGGCGAGATGGAGGGCGTCGAGGCTGCGGAGGGCCGGTGGGCCGACGGCGGTCGCTTCGTCGAGCACGGCATCGTCGAGCGGCAGCAGCGTCACGTCGAGCAGCCAATCTCGAGCATCGCCCGCGTATGGCCCGTCGTGACGAGAGCAGGCTCGAACCGCCTCGACGCCCAGCAATGCGCTCGACACATAGCCGTCGTACTCGGACATCGCCGCACGAAGCCGAGCCTCCTCCGTCTCACGAAGCACCAGCTTCACGTACGCCGACGCGTCGAGATATGCCAGCCCCCGCGCTACAGCCGCTCCTCTCGCAGCTCCTCGAGGATTTCCTCGCTGTACGGCGGGCCGGCCGGCGGCCGGTCCAGCGCGCTGACCCGATCCAGCAGGTTGCCCCGCGGCATCGTCGCCCCGCGCTCGGCGACCAGGCGGGCGATCGGCGAGTCGGGCGGGCCCGACGGCGTCAGGCGCGCGACCTCACGGCCCCGCTCGGTGACCGCGAGGCTCTCCCCCTCCTTCACCCGCGCCAGGTACTTGGAGAGGTTTTGCCGCAGCTCGCGGACACCGACGGAGTCCATGTGCGTCACGGTAGCACTTCAATCGAGGCCGATCTCCGGGCTCAGCGGATCTTGTCGTAGAGGGTGAAGATCGGCAGGTACATCGCGATCACGATGAAGCCGACGACGCCGCCGACGAAGACGATCATCAGCGGCTCGATCAGCGAGGTCAGGGCTTTGACCTTGGCGTCGACCTCGGTCTCGTAGAAGTCGGCGATCTTGGTCAGCATGTGTTCGAGCTGACCGGTCTCCTCGCCGACCGCGACCATGTGGCCGACCATCGGCGGGAAGATCTCGTGGCGCTCGATCGGCGCCGCCAGCGAGCCGCCGCGCTTGGCCGAGGCGTAGACGTCGTCCATCGCCTGCTCGAGCACGACGTTGCCCGCGGTCTCGCCGGTCAGTTTGATCGCCTGGAGCATCGGCACGCCGGCCGAGACCGCGCCGGAGAAGGTGCGCGACCAGCGCGCCAGGGCGACCTTCTGGATCACGTCGCCGACTTTCGCCGGCAGGCGCAGGACGAAGCGATCCCACGCTTCCTTGCCGCCCTTGGTCCGCTTCCAGCGGAAGAAGAGGACGAAGGCGGCGACGATCGCCGGGATCAGGATGAACCAGTAGCCGGTGATCGCATCGGAGGCGGCGACGCAGATCTGGGTCGGGATCGGCAGTTCGGCCTTTTCGCCCGGGTTTTCTTCGGCGATCTGTTCGAAGATGCCGACGAAGACGGGGATGACGAAGGCGACGACGGCGACCAGCACCACCATCGCGAAGCCGAAGATCAGCGCCGGGTACATCAGCGCCGATTTGACCTGGCGGCGCAGGCCGTCGGTTTTCTCGACCTGGAAGGCGACGCGGTCGAGCGCGTCCTCGAGCCGTCCCGATTCCTCGCCCGAGCGGACCATCGCCCGGTAGAGGCGGTCGAAGACTTCCGGGTGGCGCTCCATCGCCTTGCTCAGCGTGGCGCCGGCCTCGATGTCGGCGCGCACGCCGGCCGTCGCCTCCTTGATCCGCTCGTCCTGCGTCTGCTCCTCGAGCGTGTAGAGGGTGCGCAGCATCGGCATGCCCGAGGCGACCAGGGTGGCGAACTGGCGCGAGAAGATCGCCAGCTCGCGCATGTCGACGCCTTTCCAGGTCTGCCAGAGCTGCTCGACCCTGAACGGCGCCTTCTTCTCGCTGACGTCGAGGACGATCAGGCCGCGCTGGCGAAGCTGCTCGGTGACCGCGGCCTTCGACTCGGCCTCGAGCTCGCCGGCGGTCGCGCCGCCGGCGACGTCCATCGCGCGGAAGGCGAAGGTGCTCGCGCCCGCCATCGGCTAGCTCCCGGGCACGGGCGGCGTCTCTGCGAAATCGCATTCCATTGCGATCTAACTCGGCAAATTCGGCCCCGGGCTTGAGCGGTGGGCCGCGGCCGGCAAGCCGTGCGCCTTGGACGCGTCAATGCCCCGGGCCGGTCGACACCTCCGGCTCGCACGGCTGGCCGGTGTGATCGCAGATGACCTCCAGGTCGCGATCGAAGCACCAGAGCCTGACTTCGTCGCCGGCGGCCTCGGCCGCAGCGGCGATCAGGAAGTCGATCGGCGCGCGGCGATGGTTTCGGTCCGATGCTTTCGCCAGCCCGCGCTGCACCGCGAGCGCCCGCTCGACGCTCGCATTCTCCAGGGGAAGCCGCTCCAGCGGCGCGAACAGCTGGTCGAAGTGCTCACGAAACTGGGCAGCGGTCTCCGCCCGGTGCATCGTCTCCAGTACGACTGGGGCACACGTGACGATTTCCCCCTGCTCGTAGCGAACCGAAAGCTTCTCGCGGATATCGGGACGGCTCTTCTTCCCCGCCCATGCCCAGATCGACGTGTCGGCGAGGTAGCGAGGCAACGTTAGAGCCTCGGCTCGCGCAGCTCTTCCAGTTCCTCGGGCGTGGGCAGGTTGAGCGCCCCAGAGCGAATCCGCTCGGCGCCGCGCCGGAGCTGCTCGCGACGGCCGATGACACGCAACGCCTCGTTGACGGTCTCCTTGTAGCCCTTCGTACCGAGCGCCTCGCGCGCCTCTTCGAACGCCGGAACCTCGATCTCGATCGTCGTCCTGTGAGTTGTCGAGGCATCATTCATGACAAGCAAAATATAGCGTGCTCGACCCCAAAAAGTTGTATTTCTTTCGGCAAAATATATATACGGCGTTCCCCGACCGGCTAGCTGCCCGTGTAGGTGGGCGGCGGGGCGCCCTGCGCCGTCTGACCGTTCGCCTGCATCGCCGCGGGCTGCACCGGCGCCCCGCCGAGCAGGCGTTTGAGCTCCTCGGGGACCGAGGCGCGCTGCTCGGCGAGCTGGCGGGTGATCGTCCCCTCGCGCACCAGGCGCGCCAGGTCGGCGTCCATCGTCTGCATGCCGACCGCGCCGGAGGTCTGCACCGCGGCGTAGATCTGGTGCGTCTTGCCCTCGCGGATCAGGTTGCGGATCGCCGGCGTCGGCACCAGCACCTCGGTGGCGACGACGCGGCCGATGCCGTCGGCGGTCGGCAGCAGCTGCTGGGTGACGATCCCCTGAAGGGCGATCGAGAGCTGCGTGCGCACCTGGCCCTGCTGCTCGGGCGGGAAGACGTCGATGATCCGGTCGACCGTCTGCGCGGTCGACTGGGTGTGCAGGGTGGCGAAGACGAGGTGGCCGGTCTCGGCCGCGGTCAGCGCGGTGGAGATCGTCTCCAGGTCGCGCATCTCGCCGACGAGGATGACGTCGGGGTCCTCGCGCAGGGCGGCGCGCAGGCCGAGGGCGAAGTCCTCGGCGTCGGAGCCGACCTCGCGCTGGTTGACGATCGAGTGTTTGTGCTGGTGCAGGAACTCGATCGGGTCCTCGATCGTGAGGATGTGGTCCTGGCGCTCTTCGTTGATCACGTCGATCATCGCCGCCAGGGTCGTGCTCTTGCCCGAGCCGGTGGGGCCGGTGACGAGGACGAAGCCGCGCGGTTTGGCGGCCAGCTCGCGCAGCACCTGCGGCACCTTGAGCGAGTCGAGCGAGGGGATGTCCTGCGGGACCAGGCGGAAGGCGGCGCTGACCGAGCCGCGCTGGAAGAAGCAGTTGACGCGGAAGCGGGCGACGCCGGGGATCGCGTAGGCGAAGTCGAGCTGTTTCTCGTTCTCGAAGCGCTTGCGCTGGTCGTCGTTGAGGATCGAGTAGACGATCTCGCGCGTCTCCTGGCCGGAGAGCACGTCGAAGCCCTCCATCGGCGCGACCTTGCCCTTGTCGCGCATGCAGGGGGGCACCCCCGGCGTCAGGTGCACGTCGGAGGCGCGCGTCTGCACCATCGTGCGCAGGACGTCTGCGAAATCGACCGCCATCGGACTCTAGATCGGCCTCAGCGCCGGATTCCTGAAGTCCGATGCCCCGCTCCCGCCGGAAAATGAAGGGTTGTGCCCCCTCTGGCGGGCACAACCCTTCATCTGGGACCGGGGGGTGGTGGGGGGGTTAGGCGGTGACACGGACCACCTCTTCGAGGCTGGTGAGGCCGGCGCGGACCTTCTCGATGCCGTCTTCGCGCAGGGTGAGCATGCCCTCCTCGCGGGCGACGGCGCCGATGTCGGCCTCCGACTCCCCCGAGACGGCCATCTCCTTGATCCGCTCGCTCAGCTTCATCACCGAGAAGATCCCGACGCGGCCGCGGTAGCCGCTCTGGTTGCAGCGCGAGCAGCCGACCGGCTCGTAGGCCTCGAGGTCGCCGCCGACGCGGATCTCGGCCTCGGCGAGCGCCTGCGGCGGCACGATCGTGCGCCGCTTGCAGTGGGCGCAGAGCTTGCGGGCGAGGCGCTGGGCGACGACGCAGTCGACCGCCGAGGCGATCAGGAAGGACTCGATCCCCATCTTGGTCAGCCGCGTCACCGCGCCCGGGGCGTCGTTGGTGTGCAGCGTGGTCAGCATCATGTGGCCGGTCAGCGCCGCCTCGACCGCGATCCGCGCCGTCTCGCCGTCGCGGATCTCGCCGACCATCACGATGTCGGGGTCGGCGCGCAAGATCGAGCGCAGGCCGGTGGCGAAGTCGAGGCCCGCTTTGCGGTTGACGTTGATCTGGTTGATCCCCTCGAGCCGGTACTCGACCGGGTCCTCGATCGTGATGATGTTCTTCTCGACCGCGTTGAGCTCGCCCAGCGCCGCGTACAGCGTCGTGCTCTTACCGGAGCCGGTCGGGCCGGTGACCAGGACCGCGCCGTAGGCCTGTTTGAAGGCGTCCTCGAAGCGCTCGCGGGCGCTGCCGTCCATGCCGAGGTCGTCGAGCGAGCGCTGCGCGTTGTCCTTGTCGAGGATGCGGATCGTCGCCCCCTCGCCGCGCTGGGTCGGCAGCGTCGTCACGCGCAGGTCGACGCGGCGCTCCTCGACCGTGACGCTGACGCGGCCGTCCTGCGGCACCCGCTTCTCGGCGATGTTGAGGTCGCTCATGATCTTCACCCGCGAGATCACCGCGCTGACCATGCGCCGCGGCACGTGCGCCGCCTCGCGCAGCACGCCGTCGACGCGGAAGCGCACGCGCATCTCGCCCTCGCCGGGCTCGAAGTGCACGTCGGAGGCCCCCTCCCCCACCGCCTGCCCGAGGATGCTGTAGACGAGCTTGATCACCGGCGCGTCTTCGGCGCTGACCTCCATGTCGGCGACCTCGGCCAGCTCGGCTTCGTCCTCGGCCGCCGCCTCGCCCTCGGTGACCGCCTCGCTGACCGCGCTCTGGAGCGTGTTGAGGCGGCCGATCAGCGCCTCGATGTCCTCCTCGGCGGCGACCGCGACGCGGCAGTCGAGCGCCGTCGCGATCTGGATGTCGTCGACGGCGAGCACGTTGGTCGGGTCGGCCATCGCGACCAGCAGCGTCTCCTTGTCGACGAAGCCGACCGGCAGGGCGCGGTAGCGGCGCGCCGTGTTGACCGAGATCAGGTTGGCCGCCGCCATGTCGACCTGGTAGGCGGAGAGGTCGAGGTGGTCGAGGCCGTAGCGCTCGGCGACCGCGCGCGAGAGCTGGTCGGCGGTTATGTGGCCCTGCTCGATCAGCAGCCGCTCGGGCGGGCGCCCCGCCGTGCGCGCCGCCTCGATCGCCTGGCGGGCGGCGTCGTCGCCGACGTAGCCGAGGTCGACGAGGACGTCGGTGACGAAGCCGCTGTGACGCCCGCGCTGGAGCGGCGGGGTCAGGCCCGGCGTGCCGCCGGCCTCGGGGTCGAGCGCGGGCGCGGTCGAGTCGCCGGAGTCGGGGACGGGCCGCAGGTGGTTGGGGAATTCCCGCGAGTCCACGGCGGGCCTACGGGTGGTAGTCGACGGCGGGGCCCCTGTAGCCGGCGTCGATCACGGCCTGGGCGACGCTCGCCGAGTTCTGGAAGCCGTAGCTGACCGAGGCGGTCGGCACGGTCTTCTTCAGGTGCTTCGGGGTGACGACGACCAGCGCCGGCACGCGATCGACGCCGACGCCCTCGGTGATCGCCGCGTAGCGGGCGATCCGCTTCGCGGGGACGACGAAGACCGCGGCGTCGCGGAAGCCGGAGAGGCCCTCGGTCGCGTTCCTCACCAACCGGTCGTCGATGCCGCCGTCGCGGACGAAGAGCAGGACCAGGGTCTTGTTGGCCTTCCAGGCGCGCAGGACGTCGTGCGGCAGCGGCGGGGCGGCGATCGCGCTCGGAACGGAGCCGGAGAGCGCGGCGCCAAGCGAGCCGGCGGCGCTGCCTGCGGCTTCGCCGCCGGCGACCTGCGCCGTCGCTTCGGTCGTCGCGGCGCCCGAGCTGGACGATTCCTCTTCGCCCCCGCCCCCGCCCGAGGACATGAGGAAGATCGCGACGACGACCAGCAGCAGGGCGACCACGCCGAGCTGCACCAGGGGGTTGCTGTTGAGCGCCTCTCTCATACGTTCGCTTAAGAATTCGACAGAAGCGGACCCGGGCTTGAGCTCGGGGCGCACGAACGCGCCCAGCGCGGCGGACCGATCCCTACCCACTTCTCTGCGCGATTTGGCTACGAGGCTCCGGCTGATACCCAAACAAACTCTTAAAGTGCCACAATCGTCACGTGGTTGCGGGAGAGGCCGCAGTGGGTGGATTCAAGGCTCGTGCGGGAGCGCTGACGCTCCTTTTCGTCGCCGGCTCGTTCGAGCGCGAGCGGCTGCTGGAACTGCTCGAGGGCGCGCTCTCCGGCGAGATGCCGCCGGTGCCCGAGGAGGACGAATGGGACGACGAGGACAAATGGGACGACGAGGACCTCGAGCAGGATCTCGACGACGGCTCGGTCGGGACCCTGCCGCCGGTGCTCCGCCCGACCTCCGGCCCGATCGCGCCGGGCGGCGCGATGCGCACCACCAGCAAGGGGGACGAGTTCCTGTTCGTCGCCGCGTCGATCGAACGCTGGCTGCGCAACTGCCCGGCGGGGCGGCTCGAACTCGGCCCGCGCGGCGCGAAAGCGCTCGCGCCGCTCGTCTGCGGCTGGTCAGCGACGGTCACGCATGCGCTCGCGGCGGAGCCGCTCACGCTGGCCGAGCTCGACCACGAAGTGGGGATCCTCGACGGCGACGGCGTCGCCACGCACCTGGACATGCTGCTGCGCTCGGGCCAGGCCGAGGAGCTGCCCGGCGGCGGCGAGCCCCGCTACGCGCTCACCAACTGGGGACGGGAGGGCATCTCCCCGATCGTCGCCGCGGTGCGCTTCGAGTGCCACTACCCCGAGGACGACGTGCTGCCGCCGGACGTCTTCGACGTCGAGGCCGCCTTCCAGATGGCGCTGCCGCTGGTCGAGCTGCCGCCCGGCCTGCGCGGCGCCGCCCGGCTCGGCGTGCAGATCCTCGGCGGCGAGCCGCTGATGGCGGGGGCGACCGCGCAGGTCGACCGGGGCCGCGTGGTCTCCTCATCGCCGCTGCTCGAGGAGAACCCCGCGACGTGGGCGACCGGCACGCCGCTGGACTGGTGCGAAGCGGTCGTCGACCCGGCCACGGACAGGCTCACCGCCGGCGGCGACGCAGCGCTTGCCGGAGCGATGGTCGAGGCCCTGCACGAGCGGCTCTTCGGTGAGCTGAGTGGCTGACTTCCGGGCGGGCGGCGGGCGAGATTCGGGCGGGAGCGCACGTCCTGACGATCGCGACCAGCCCCGCCAACCGCGCGATCCTGCCGCTCGGCGCGCGCCCAGCCGCTGGCGAATGCATGGCGCCCTTTCGAGGGTCAGCCCCGCCGGGCGCGAGATGATCGCCGCCGCCTTCGCGATCGAACGCTGGTTGCGCGACGCGCCGGATGGAGAGGTCGAGCTCGAGAGCGCCGCCGGCGAGCAGGCCGTTGCCGCGCTGGCGGGGGGATGGTCGGAGACGATCGTGCACGTGCTCGCCCGCGGTCCGCTCGGCTTCGAGGAGCTGTGCCAGCGAGGTCCCCCGCGTGGGCCGGCGCGGGCTGCGCCGCCAGCTCGAGGCGCTGCGGCGCAGCGGGCTCGTGGACGAGTCGCGGGAGGGCGACGGCGAGGACGCGCGTCTACACCGTGACCGACTGGCTGCGGGCCGGCCTCGCGCCGCTCGTGGCCTCGGCGCGCGTCGAGCGTCAGCAGCAGCTCGACGGCGCCGCGCCGATCGAGGCGCTCGACGTCGAAGCGGCCTTCCACCTGTCGCTGCCGCTGCTCGAGCTGCCCGAGGAGCTCTCCGGGACCTGCCGGCTCGGCGTCAACCTCACCGAGGAGGGCCGCCCGGGGCTGACCGGCGTGGTCGCGGAGATCGACCGGGGCGAGGTCGTCTCCTGCCGGCCGGGCCTGGACGCGCCGGCCGACGCCTGGGCCGCCGGCACCGCCGCCGAGTGGCTCGACACCGTGATCGAGCCCGACGAGCAAACAGGTTCGCACGGGCGGCGACAGATGGCTCACCGACGCCGTGCTGACGCACCTGCACAGGGAGCTCTTCGGCGTGCGGATCGGCTGAGGGGGCTGGCAGGGGCCGCGTCGGAAGAGGCGTGCGCGCGGGGCGTCGAGCTCTTCGCGGATCCGCTCGAGCTTGTCCAGCTCCGCGGCGCTGTGCTCGTGGCTGTCGCCGGTCGGCCACTTGCATGATCCAAGCGCGAGAACCTCGCCGTCCTCACCGACCGCCACGGCGTCGGCCTCATGGGTGCGGCTGCGCAGCTTCCCCTCCTCGCGCCTGCGAATCGGCCCCCACCAGCGGCCGGCCTCGACCGCGTCGTCGAGCCGCTCGCGCAGCCAATCCTGGCAAATTCGCTCGAAGGCATCCTCGGAGACGAACTTGTCGAGCCGCGGGGCGACTGCCCGCTCCATATATAGGCGCGCCTGCTCGCGGGTATGCAGACGGCTCTCCCGAGGCGCGACGAAACGGAACCAGAAGCGCAGGAACGGGTCGGCCACCGCGTAGCTGACCCGCCCTCGAGCGCGACCCGCCAGCGGACGGCGTCGTTCCACGAGGCCCATCTCCTCCAGCGTCTGGAGAAACGGGCGCGCCTCCTCCGAGCGGCTCCTGCCGATCCGCTGCGCGATCTCGTTCAGTCGCGTGACGCCGGCCGCGATCGCCCGCAGGCAGGACATGTAGGTGTCGACGTCGCGCAGGCGGCTCTCCTGGGAAAGCAGGAAGCGGGGCTCGTCGCGCAGGAGGCCGTCCGGGTTCAGGACGGCGCGCAGGATCGTCTCCCGCAGCGGCCGGGACGAATCGATCTCCTTCAGGTAGTAGGGAACGCCGCCGAGCGCCGCCCAGGCCCGGATCCGCTCCTCGGCGGACCAGCCGGGCGCGAAGGCTCCGGCCTCCCGCCAGCGGAACGGACGCAGCTTCAGCGAAGCGGTGCGGCGGCCGTAGCTGGTCGCACCATAGCCGACGACCTGCTTCTCGAAGAAGCTGATGTCCGAGCCGGAGACGCAGAGCATCAGGCCGGGATTCGCGGCGTGCTCGCGCACGAAGCGGTTGAGCAGCGAGCCGATCTCGGGCTCCTGACGGGCGATGAACTGGAACTCGTCGAGGACGATCATCGCCTGGCCTTCGGCGAGCAGTTCGGCGAAGGCGGCGAAGGGCGGCGCTTGCCGGTGCTCAGGCGACGCTGCCGCGGGGAACCACCCAGCGGACCGCCTGCCCCGTGAGCTCGCCGATGCGCTCGAAGTCGGCGTCGTAGTGCAGGACCCCGAGGCCGGCGCGCTCGGCGCAGGCCGCGACCAGGAGGTCGGGCAGGGGCACAGCCCGGTGCTGTGAGCGCTCGGCGAGCATCGCCTGGACCTCGAGCGCCCGCCTGACGCAACCCTCGTCGACCGGCACGCGGGGCATGCCGCGCAACGCCTCCGAGAGCGCCCGGTAGGTCGCCCGGCTCGTGGCGCTGTACAGCAGCTCGAGCTCGACGATGCCGCAGGTGGCGACCTCTCCGGCGAGCAGCAACGGCTCCAGCGCCTCGCGCACCTCAGACCGGGTATCGCGCCTCGTCAGCGCGCTCTTGTCGCCGAGGAAGGTCGGCACGGCTCAGCGCCAGGCGCTCGAAGTGACCTCGGGATCGTCCAGCTCCAGCGCTCCCGGCCTGAAGAGCAGGTCCAGCAGCGTCTTGCGCTGGCGCACGGCGACGACCTCCGCCAGCGCGGCGTCGACCGTATCGGTCAGCGTCTTCGTGCCGAGCGCCTGCTTGGCGGCGTCGACCTTCGCCGGGTCGATCTCGAAGGAAGTCTTGCGTTTGGACTTCGGAGTCACAGGGCTCAATATAGCGGCTCACGCCAAATTGGATAGCAATTCTATGAGAACTCGCTCTCTGGCCGAGCCTCAGCCGAAGCGATCCGAGCGCGCGGACCGCAGCGGTGGTGGGGACGAGCCGCGCCGCCCGGGTGACTGCGCCTATTCCCAATTAACGCCTATAAGTGACATAATGCTCCGGTGCCTGCGGGCCAGGCAATGCACGGGGAGTCGGGGGCGCGAGCCGGAACGCTCGTCCTGCCCGAGCTGCCCGGATCGAGCGGCGGCAGCGAGAGGCGGCGCTTCGCCGCGGCGCTGCTCGTGCGCTGGCTCGCCGAATGTCCGGATGGGCCGCTCTCTCCCAGCCACGAAGCCAGGCCGGTCCTGACCGCGCTTGTCGACGGCTGGGACTCGACGGCGATCCACGCGCTCGCCGGCGGGCCGGTGACCGTCGGCGACGTCGCCGAGGCGATCGGGGCGCCGCGGCTCGAGCCGGCGGCCGCGGCGCTGCGGGAGATGCAGCAGACGGAGCTGGTCGAACTGCTGCCGGAGCCCGGCGGCGACCCGCGCTTCGCCCCGACCGAGTGGCTGCGGCTGGCGATCGGCCCGCTCGCCGCCACCGCGCTGGTGGAAATCGAGGAACCGCCCGCGGGCGCGGTGCCGATCGACCGCTTCGACATCGAGGCGGCCTTCCGCCTCTCGCTCCCCCTGATCCCGCGCCTCGACCCCGAGATCTCCCACCTCTGCCGGCTGATCGTCACGATGCCCGACCGCCGCGCCGACCAGGGCGGCGTCGTCGCGCTGATCGAGCGGGGCGAGGTCGCCTCCGTCAGCTCCGACCTGACGATCCACAGCCCGACCTTCGCCGGCGGCAGCCCGCAGGCCTGGATCGAGACCCTGATCGACCCCTCGAAGCCGCAGCTCTCGGCCGGCGGGAATCTCGAAGTGCTCGGCGCCATCGTCGCCGGCCTGCACGAGCAGCTGTTCGGCAAGTAGCTCGGCCGGCTCCGGCCGAATGCCCAGCCTCAGCTTTGCTTATCGAAGTACCACTATGTGTTTTTAAATAACACCTATCGGTGTCATACTAAGAAACATGTTCGTAACAACCGCAACGGAATTGGGGAGAACGTGCGGGCCGGTGCTCAAACCCTCAAGCTGCTCGCAACGCCGCGAACGGCGCTGATACTGCGATCTCTGGCTGAGGGGCCAAGGGGCCAGCTCGAGCTGCGTCGCGACGCGGGGTCGCCGGCACAGAGCACGCTGCGAAACCATCTCAGGGCACTCGAGGCGGCAGGGGCCATCGAGAGACAGAGGCGCGATTCGTTCCCCAGTGCGCTCGAATACGAGCTGACCGAGGCCGGCCGGGAGCTTCTCTCCGTGGCGACGGTCGTTGAGCGCTGGCTCGCGGCGTGCCCGGAGACGCCGCTCGATCTCTCCGGCGACCCGGGGCGGGCGGCGCTCAAGAGCATGGTCGACGGCTGGCTGGCGAGGATGCTGGCGCCGCTCGCCGAGCGGCCCCTCTCGCTCACGGAGCTCGACCGGCAGCTGACCACGGTCAGCTACCCGACGATCGAGCGCCGCCTCGAGGCGCTGCGCCTCGCCGAACAGGTCGAGATCAGGGAGCGCACCGGCGGCGGCACGCCCTACATGCTCACGCGGTGGCTGCGCGGGGGAGTCGCCCCGCTCGCCGTCGCCGCCCGCTGGGAGCACCGCCACGCGTCGGACGGCGCCGTGCCGATCACCCGGCTGGAGATCGAATCGGCGACGAAGATCGCGGCCCCCCTCATCAGCGTCCCGTACGCGCTCGCCGGCATCTGCCAGATGGCGGTTCGAGTCGCCGATGGCGAGCGGAAGCGCCGCCTCCTCGGCCTGATCGAGGTGCGCAACGGAGACGTCTATTTCGGTGAGGTCTACCCGCGGCGCAAGCCGGACGCCTGGGCCTCCGGCGAGATCGAGGCCTGGTTCTCCGCGATCATCGACGGCGATCCGGGCAGCCTTCGATGCAACGGCGACCGAGACCTGATCGATGCGCTGCTCACCCACCTGCACGAGAGCCTGTTCGGAGAAGCCCCGGAGGCAGCCAACGACCGAGCCGGGTCGCACCAGACCTACTAAAGCCAAGACCCGGGCAGGGTCATTCCTCGCGCAGTTCCGAGATCAGTCTCACCACCGTCTCGCCGACCGCGTCGAGGCTGGTGCGAGAGAGCCGGTCCAAGCCGTCGGCGAGGCTGTGACCGGGGTAGCGCCAATCGATCAGGTCGATCGCCGGGACGCCAGCCCTCAGAAACGGGGTGTGGTCATCTTCGATCGCGACGCCGGTCCGGGCCGAGAAGAAACGCGACTTTCCGACGGAGCCCGCCGCGATCAGCAGCCGCTGCCAGAGCGATTCGCTCGACGTCGCCTCGCGCGGCAGGAAAAGCCCGCGGCCGCCGACGTAGTCGAGCAGGATCATGGCGCTGATCCGACCTCGATTGCGGGCAACGTACGCGCGCGAGCCCCGCAGGCCCGAGTCGTAGAAGTCGGCCGTTTCCTCCGGCCGCACCCGCGCCGGCTCCTCGCCGTCGAAGAGCACGATGCGCACCTCGCGCCCCCCGCGGCCCGTGCGCATGGCGCGCAACGCCCGCGCCGCCTCAATCGCGACGGCGGTGCCGGCCGCGCCGTTGTTCGCCCCGACGAACCCGCGCGGCCTCGCAAGCGTGTCGTAATGGGCGCCGAGGACGATGCCCGGCCTGGTCCCGGGCAGGGTTCCGACCACGTTGCGCAGGCCGGGCTCGCCGGGCAACGGTTCGAACCGGCCGTGCGGCAGCAGGCGGCGGAGCTTCACGGCCAGGCGACGAAGCTGCGCGGAGCCGGCGGGCCGCTGGCCGCTGGCGACCTGCAATTCGACCAGGCGCCAGGCCCGCTTCGCGTCGAAGTGGTCGGCGGCGGTTTGCGCGGATGACCCACCCCCGCACCCCGTCGCCAGCAGCGCCGCGAGGGATGCGATTGCCACAGCGAAGCCGCAGAGGACAGCGCGCTTCGCGGGCAGAATCCAGGCGAACACAGCAGGGGGACTCTAGCTATTCCCAGGTAAAACTGATTAATGGCATAATGCCTGTTGGTTGACTGGTAGCTTGACCAACGGGAGCGGAAACAGGGAGCGCTCCGGCGCGCGGACCCTGGTAATGCTCGCGGCGCCATCGGCGGTCGCCATTCTGCACGCTCTCGAGGACGCGCCCAAGAGGCAGACCGAGTTGCGGCGGGAGAGCGGCCTTCCGGCGCAGAGCACCCTGCGCTCGCAGCTCAAGGCCCTGGCCGACATCGGGGCGCTGGACAAACGCCGGCGCGATCGCTTCCCCGGCCTGCTCGATTACGCGCTGGCTCCAAGCGGACGCGAGCTGATCACCGTGGCTGAGAACCTCGAGTACTGGCTCGCAAGGGCGCCGGAGGGCCCGCTGTCGCTCGGTAGCGGTGCGTCGAGAGCCGCGGTCAAGGCGCTTGCCGAAGGCTGGTCGACCACGATGCTGCGGGCACTTGCGGCAGGCCCGCTGTCGCTCACCGAGCTGGACAGGCTGATCGGAGCGCTCAGCTACCCCTCGATCGAGCGGCGGCTGAGCGCGATGAGGGTGGCCGGGTTGATCGAGGCGCAGCCAAGTCGAGGCCGGCGAACGCCGTACGGGGTTACGAAATGGCTGCGGCTCGGAATCGGACCGATGGCTGCCGCATGCCATTGGGAGCGCCGGCATTTGCCCGACGCTGCGCCGCGGCTGGGTGGGGGGGACATCGAGACGATCTTTCTGCTGGCGCTGCCGCTGCTCACCCTTCCCGACGAGCTGAGCGGCAGCTGCCGGCTGGCCGCCGAAGTTGCCGACGGAGGTCGCTCGCGCCTCGTGGGTGCGCAGGTGGAGGTGAGGTGCGGCGCCGTCGTCTCCTGCACTACGCGACTCGATGGGAGCCAAGATGCCTGGGCGCTTGGCCCACCCCCTCGGTGGCTTGACGCCCTGGCCGGCTTTGACGACGAAGGACTGGAGATCGGCGGTGACTCCGGGCTGGCCCGGAGTCTCGTCGCAGGGCTCAACCGGAGCCTCTTCAAACAGGAGATCTCCGGTCGCACTTGACTTCTTGGTACCTGATCAGAGAAGATCAATCGAACTGATCTTTTCTTTAGATCAGGAACTACTATGTTTATGGGAGGTACATATATGTCCCAGTCCAAAGTGCTCGGGAAGCTGCTGACCGTGATCGGATCGGTGATCGCGGCTCTAGCTCTTCTCGCGCCGGCAGCCCTGGCCGCCGAACCGGCTCCGGGCTACGAACAGTTCGCTGGTTGCCCGACCAAAGCGGAAAACGCCGAAACGTCGACCTGTCTCAGGTCGGACATCACCGGCGGACATATCAACATGGGCAACAAAGAAGTTCCGATAACCAAAACGGTCACCCTCGTCGGAGGCGCCACCGGCTCCTTCGAAAACTTCGCCTACAACTCTGAAGGCGGGCTCATCGCCGAGCCGCAGAAAGTTCCGGGCGGAGTGATCGGTTTGACCGGGCTGACCTGGCTGCTGGAATTCTTCGGCAGCGAAGCTCTGACCCTCTACGCAGATCCGGAACTGGCGGGTGTGCCGAGCGAATTCAACTTCGAATCGGTCACCTTCCCGCTCAAGTTCCACCTGACCAACCCGGGCGGACTGCTCGGCAACACGTGCTACATCGGCTCGGACTCCGAACCGATCACGCTGCACCTGACCACGGGTACGACGGAACCGCCGCCGCCGAACGAACCGATCAGCGGCCAGGAACCGGAAACCGAAATCGATTTCCTCACCGGAATCGTGCGCCTCAGCGAAGGCATCTACGTGGACAACTCGTTCGCGGCTCCGGGGGCCAACGGCTGCAAGCTGGTGCTCTTCGGGTTCATCCCGATCAGCATCAACGGCCTGGTCAACGAAGCATCCGAACTGCCTTCACCGGCGGGAACGAATGAGGCCGTGCAGGAATACAGCCTCGAATTCGTCGGCCGGGAAAAAGTCTACCCAGGCGAATAAGGGACTCTCACGAGTTCTCTGAGCGAAAGGGCCGGGCTCAGCCCGGCCCTTTCTGCGTGTACGGCAGCTCCCCCGTGTCGTGCAGCTCGTGCCGCAGGGAGTTCATCACCGCGCCCGCGAGCAGGGCGAGGCTGAGCAGGTAGAACCAGAGCAGGGCGATGAGGACGAAGCCGAGGGTCGAGCCGAAGCGCGAGAGGCTGGAGACGTTGGCCAGGTAGAAGGGGAAGGCCCAGTTGGCGATACCGGTGGCGACGGTGACGAAGGCGGCGCCGGGCCAGACGTCGCGCCAGGGCATGTGGCCCTTCGGCACCGCCCAGTAGATGACGCAGCAGATGCCGAAGACGATCAGCACCGCGAGCGCCAGCAGCAGGCCGGTGTCGAGCGCCTGGATGTCGGAGAGCCCGAGCGGCAGTCTGTCGGTGCTCGAGACCAGCGCCGCCTCGATCGTCGGCAACACGATGCTGGCCGCGATGAAGAGCAGCACGACCCCCAGCATCGTGAACGAGAAGCGCTTCTGCTCGACCCAGCCGCGCGTCGGCACGTGGTAGATGCGGCCGAAGGCGGTGTCCATCGCCCCCCAGAAGGAGGCGCCGATCCAGAGCGAGCCGACGAAGGCGGCGATCCCGATCGTGGTCGAGTTGTCCTCGATCCGTTCGAGCACATCGGTCAGCGTCTGCTGCTCGGTGTTGGGGAAGAGCCGCTGGAGGTCGTCCAGCACCCCCGTTTCGACCCCCTTGATCTTCAGCACCTGGCCGAAGACGAAGAGCACGAGCAGGGCGAAGGGGAAGACGGCGAGCATCAGGTTGTAGGCGACCATCGCCGAGAGGCCGGTGACGTTCTCGCGGTAGGCGCGCTGCCAGAAGGCGCGCAGCCAGGGGCGAGAGCTGTTCATCGCCCTGGACACGTCAGCCCGAGAGGGCCCAGAGCAGCAGCGCCGCCGGGATCAGGTTTGCGGATTTGCCGAACTCGAGCTCATCCCGGCTCGCGACGACGGAGGGGCGGCCCGGCAGCGCCCGGGCCGGAGCGGTCGCCTTGCGGCGGTCGAGCACCGCCCAGTCAGCCACCTCGACCGCATCGACCTCTCCGCGCGGGCCGCAGACGAAGTCGATCTCGCCTCCCCGTCGAGTCCCCCAGACGTGCAGCGCCTCGGGCGCCCGCATGTTCTCGGCGCTGCGTTCGCGCGGCTCGTAGCGCCGGTACAGCGCCAGCGCCAGCGCGTTCTCGACCTCGGCCGCGCGGTCGCGGCTCAGCCCGACGCGGTTGGCCGTGATCGTGCTCAGCAGGGGATCGCCGAAGTAGACCTTCTTGTCCTTCGCCAGGTCGCCGCTGCCGGAGTCCTGTTTCCAGAAGTAGACGACGAGAGCGAAGTAGTTGACCGCGAGCAGCTCCACGTAGGCCTGCACGGTGCGCGGATCGCTTGAGGTGCCCGCCCGGCGGCGGGGACGGCCCAGCGGCACATCCATCTCCCGCGCCAGCCTCGACCAGCTCAGCTTCGAGCCGAGCGATCGCATCAACCGCTCGAGCAGCGCCTGGGCGGCCGGCATGTTGGCTCCGCGCGCCTGGACCTCCTTGACCAGGGAGTCCCAGAGGACCCTCTGAACCTCCTCGCTCGGCTCGGCGCGTCCAGCCGCGGCCTCGACGACGGCTGCCGGCAACCCGCCGAACCGCAGGTAGATCTCCAGGGCTCGTTGCAGGGCAGGAAGGCTTGGGCGCGCCTCGCTCAGCGCCTCGCGCCCCGCCGGAGCAAGGGCCTCGGCGATCGTCAACCCCGGCGCCGCCGGAATCGAGTCGTCGATCGCACGGGAGAAGGAGGCGAAGTCCTGGGGGAGGACGAGGAAGTCGCGACCGCCGCCGCGGCGCCCCGGCAGCCGCTCCGCGGCGCCCTCGGCCAGATCGGCGGCCGAAGAGCCCGTGCAGACGACGACGTCTCGATCGATCCTGCCTTCGTCCCAGAGCGCCTTTGCCGCGGTCTGCCAGCGACTGGCCGCGGTCACCTCGTCCAGCAGCAGCAACCGCGACCGATCACGTCCCCCGGCGAGATCCAGGGCACGATCGACGGATTCGGCCAGCGCCGAGGGCGGCTGCCCCTCGAGCAGGTCGAGCGACAGGTAGACGACGTCCCGAGGCGCCATGCCGGCGCCGAGCGCACGCTGCGCGAGCAGCTTCAGATCGGTCGACTTCCCCGCCTGGCGCGGACCACGCAGCACGTGAATCGCCGGGGCGCCGAGCTCGATTTCCTCCACCTGAGGGGTTGCGAGCCGGATCGGGCCGGCGGCGAGTCGGCGCAGGTGAGGGTCGTCGCCCTCCCAAGCCGACCTGGTCCACCACGGATTCGAGCGCGCGATCTGCTCGTCAGTCAGCATGAGGGGCGGATATTAGCAATTGATTCGGCATAAGCGCTGCATTTTTCAGCACGCACATACAAGATAGTCGCCCTCGCGGGAGACCTGTGATCCTGCACACACGCAACTTGACTTCAAAAACTGAAGCGCCTATCCTGCGAACAGACGTTTGAGGCTCCAGCGGACGCGCGGGGCCGTATCCCTTACTTCGCGGGCCGCGCCATCGGTCCGCTTTTTTGACGCAGAAAGACGGGTGCAGAATAGATGCTGGTTGCAGAGCTTCAGGAGCTCGAGGAGGTCAAAGGGCTGATCCACAGGGGTCAGCAGCTGGGCGTGCTCACCTTCGGCGACATCGCCTCGGCGGTGTCGGAGGTCGATCTCGACGAGTCCGACGTCGAGGACCTCTACGGCCATATCGAGAAGCAGGGGATCGAGCTGGTCGAGGACATGGACCCGGCCCAGAAAGCGGCCGCCGACGCGCTCCCCCCCGAGACCACCCGCAAAGGCCGCCGCCGCGCCAAACAGGCGATCGACCTGAAACCGGACATGACGACGGACAGCCTCCAGCTGTTCCTCAAGGACATCGGCAAAGTCCGCCTGCTGACCGCCCAGGAGGAGGTCGAACTCGCCAAGCGGATCGAGCGCGGCGACCTCGACGCGAAGCAGAAAATGGTCGAGTCCAACCTGCGCCTGGTCGTCTCGATCGCCAAGAACTACCGCAACCAGGGCCTCCCCTTCCTCGACCTGATCCAGGAGGGCACGCTGGGCCTGGTCCGCGCGGCGGAGAAGTTCGACTACCGCAAGGGCTTCAAGTTCTCGACCTACGCGACCTGGTGGATCCGCCAGGCGATCGCCCGCGCCCTGGCCGACAAGGCGCGCACGATCCGCATCCCCGTCCACGTGGTCGAGAAGCTGAACAAGATCGGCCGCGCCGAGCGCAAGCTGGTCACCGAGCTGGGCCGCGAGCCGACCCCGGAGGAGATCGCCGAGGTGACCGGGATCGACCCCGAGGAGGTCGACTCGATCAAGCGCTCCGCGCAGGCCCCGGTCAGCCTCGAGAAGCCGGTCGGCGACGAGGAGGAGTCGGAGTTCGGCCAGTTCATCGCCGACGAGAAGGCCGAGTCCCCCTTCGACCGCGCCGCCGACCTGCTGACCAAAGAGGCGCTGAAGGAGGCGCTGGAGAACCTCTCCTACCGCGAGCGCCGCGTGCTCGAACTCCGCTACGGGCTCGGCGGGGAGCACCCCCGCACCCTCGACGAGGTCGGCCGCACCTTCAACGTCACCCGCGAGCGGATCCGCCAGATCGAGAACCAGAGCCTGAAAAAGCTCCAGCAGCTGGGCGAAGCGCAGAAACTGCGCGAAGTCACCTGAGCTAGAGCGCTTCGGCGATGTGCGGGGCTTCGCGGTCGAAGACCCACAGCCCGAACACCGTGATCGTCAGGAAGACCGCGACGGCGGGCAGCAGGCCGGCAACCCCACCGGCCGCCTCGACGGCGCCCGGCGCTCCCGGGTCGATGATCCAGGCGCGGGCCTGCTCGAAGATCGGCACCAGGGGGTTGAAGAAGAAGATCGTCCGCAGGCCTTCGGGCACGAGCTGAATCGGGTACACCACCGGCGTGCAGTACATGAGCACCATGGCGAAGACGCCCCAGATGACGCCGATGTCGCGGAAGCGGACGAAAAGCGCCGAGAGCGCGATCGAGACGGCGGCGGTGAAGACGAGTAGGAGCGCGAGGATCACCGGCAGGAACAGCCAGGTCCAGGTCGGGTCGACGCCGTAGGCGAGGATGAACACGAAGGCCACGAGCAGGTTCGGGCCGAGGTTCAGCAGCCCGGTGACCACGACGGAGAGCGGGATGACGAGGCGCGGGAACTGCGTCTTCCGTACGATCGCCTCGCGGCTGATCACCGATTCGACCGCCTGGCCCGTCGTCTCCTGGAAGAAGGTGAAGAGGACGAGGTTGAAGAGCAACAGCACCGGGTAGTTTTCGACACCGCCGCCGAAGCGGATGATCTGGGTGAAGACCAGCAGCAGCACGCCGAAGAAGATCACCGGCCGGAACAGCGACCAGACGTAGCCGAGGATCGTGTCGAAGTAGGACTTCCTGAACTCGGTCAGCGCCATCAGCCAGAGCAATTCGCGAAACCTGTGACGGCTGCCGCCGAACGCGGAGGGTCCGCGAATCCGGCTCGGCGCGGCGATCGCGTCTGGGCTGGAGACGCTCATAGCGCCTGCGGCTCCCTCTCCACGACCTCCGCGACGGGTTCTTCGGCGAGGTCCAGGAGCCCGGAGACGTGCTCGACGCCGTAGACGACGAAGTCGAGTATGTGCGGCGAGTGGAAGACCTGCTCGTCGCCGTGGTTGCGGGTGACCCAGCACTTCACGACGTACCGGCCCGGCGCCAGGGAGTTCGCGAAGCGCGCCGTGACGTGCGCCCGCTCGCCCGGGCCCAGGGCGTCTGCGGGCGAGGCGAGCCCGGCGCCCAGGCCGAACACATCCACCCCGTCGGCGGTCGCGACCATCAGAGCGAAGGAGGGACCGCGCACCTCCCCCGCGCCCTCGAAGAGGGCATGCAGCTCCACATCCTCGCCGTGTTCGGCGTTGTCGCATCGCTCGCCGGCCTTCTCCAGCCAGGCGTCAACGAGACGGATCTCCTCGCCCTGGCGCTCAACGGGAACGTCGACCGCGGCGCTGGCGGCCTGCCCCCCGGCCGGGGCGCCGGCCTCGAAATTCAGCTTCAGGTAGCGGCGCGACACCTCGTCCGGGTCACCGAGCAGATCGACCGCTCCGCTCCGCAGCAGCAGCGCGCGATCGCAGAAGTGTTCGACCTGAGCCATATCGTGCGTCACGAAGACGATCGTCCGGCCGGTCGCATGTATCTCGCTGAACATGTCTTTGCATTTCTGCTGAAAGGCCGCGTCGCCGACGGCGAGCACCTCGTCGATCAGCAGGATCTCCGCATCCGACTCGAGCATCACCGAGAAGGCAAGGCGCACCAACATGCCCGATGAATAGTTCTTCAGCTTCAGATCGACGAAGTCCTCCAGCTCGGCGAACTCGATCACCGCGTCGAGTCGGCGCTGCGACTCCCGCTTCGTCAGGCCGATCATCACCCCGTTGAGGATCACGTTCTCCCGAGCGCTCAGGTCGTTGTCGAAGCCGACACCGAGCTCGATGAAGGGAGCGATCTGCCCGCTGACCCGGACCTCGCCCCGGTCCGCCGCGTAGATGCCGGCGAGGATTTTGAGCAGCGTGCTCTTGCCGGAGCCGTTGCGGCCGACGATGCCGAAGAACTCGCCGGCGCGGACGTCGAAGCCCACGTCGCGCAGCGCCCGCAGCTCGCGGGAGCCGCGCTGTGCGAAGGGTCGCACCACGCGCTCCTTGAGCGTGTCGACCCGCTGGGTGGGGATCCGAAACGACTTCCCCACGGCTTCGACTTCGACGACCGGAGTGGACATGGTCTAGGCCGCCGCCTCACTGAGGTCGACGCCGTCCACCGAGCCCGAACCGTTGGGCGACGCCGCCACGACATCTCCGTCGGCTACGAGCCGGTCCAGCAGGCCGGAGAAGCGCGCAGCGTAGCCGTCGAACCCGTGACGCCGCTCGATCAGCGCCCGGCAGGCCCTGCCCATCTCCTCGCGCCGGGCCCGCGGAGTCGCCAGCGCCCGATCGAGCGCCGCGGCCAGCGCCTCGACGTCGCGGCAGTCACAGAGCCAACCGGTGACCCCGTCGGCGATCAGATCGGCCAACCCGAAGATGTCGGTGGCGAGGACCGGCGTCTCCCAGGCCATCCCCTCCAGCACCGCTCGGGGCAGCGACTCGACGTCGGAGGCGCAGACGAGGATGTCGGCGATCCCGAGCCACCTGTGCACCTCGCCCGTCAGCGGCACGAGCTCGATCCGCGACGCGGCCGGGCTCGAGCTCGCGTACTCGCCGAGGGCGCGGCAGGTCGCGTCCTCCCAGCCGCCGACGAGAACGAGGCGGGCTCGTGGGTGGCGGCCGGCGACCGAGCTGAACGCCTGGCTCAGCGGCACCTGCCCCTTGCGGGGCTGAATCTGGCCGAGGCACAGGACCACCTCCTCGTCGTCGGCGATGCCGGCCTCTCGGCGCGCCTCGCTGCGATCGAATTTCGACCGCTCCGCGTCGATTCGGTCCAGAGCGACGCCGTAGGGAAGCGTGAGGCTGCAATTCTGGGGCAGATCGGGCTCGAACAGACGTCTGGTGGGCTCGGCCTCGAAGACGGCCAGCGCGGTTTCATCGAGCACGTGCTCGGCTATCGCCAGAACCTCGGCGTCGAGATCGGCCCAGAGCACGCGGGGCTTGAAGCTCTCGTGGATCGCCCAGAGCGCCGGAATTCCGAGCTCGCGGGCGACCTCGGCGCCGGGGAACGCATAGGAGGAGGCCGTGTTGATCATCGCGAAGTCGAACTCCCGGCCCCGGGCCCAGCCGACCAGCTCCTCGACGCGACCGATATGAGCCGCGCGATCGTACTCCGGCAGCGGACTGGAGACGTGGACGGGAACGCCGAGGTTTTCGAGCTCGACCCGCAGCGGACCGTCGATCGAGGCGACGACCGTCGGATTGACCGCCTCCATGCGCAGCAGCTCGCGCAGCAGCTCGAAGAGATAGAGCTGCGCCCCGCCGAGGTCGAGCTGGTGCGCGAACACCAGGGCTCGGCGGCCAGGGCGATCGGGTGCCTTGGGCGTCGGTGAAGGCGGCAGCGGGAGCACAACTCTTCCCGTCTGCGTCGAATCCGTCTCGCCGACGACCCGAACCGGTACAGGTCCGAGGGCGAGCCTCTCGCCCTCGGCGCCGAAGGCGACCACGCGGAGCTCGGCGTCCTCCGGCGGCTTATCCAGCGCCGCGAGGTCGACGACCAGCTCGAAGCCGGAGACCTCGGCGACCGGCGTGTCGATCGCCCGCCGGACGTCGGGCCGGGGAACGCCGAGGCGAGCCCGGCCGAGCTCGTGATCGTCGAGCCAGGCTTCGACTCGGACCGGCGGGCCCGAGGGGAAGACCGTCCAGCCGCGGACCTCGAAGGACTCACCGGCGATCGTCGCACCCGGATGCGGCGAGTCGATCCAGCCCCGTCTGAACCTGCCAGGCGCCCAGACCTGGAGCGTTGCCCCAAGGCGCCATCGCAGCTTTGCCCAGCCCTCCCTCTGTCCCCGCAAACGGCGTGGCACGCCGCCAGACACTTCGCCCCCTTCGCCGACTTTAAACGACTGGTGTCCAGAAGATATCCGACTGGATTCGCAAAGACAACCTGAGTCGTTCCTAAGTCTTTTGGGAACTCGGCGGCGACGGCGAACGCGCGGCGAACAGGCGCTCGATTCGCGCCCGCACGGGCGACGAGCGGCCGGCCAGCGCCAGCAGGGAGACAGTCGCCCCGGCCGCGATCATGCCGGCCGGCGGCACCGTGTAGCGGCCGATGTATTCGGACGAGAGCAGCGGCAGGAAGATCGTCGCCAGCCCGCTGACGCCGAGCACCGCGACGGCGATCCTGCTGCGGCGCGGGCCGACGAACAGCCCCCCAAGGATCAGCAGGGTCGAGATCAGCAGCAGCGCCGCGCCCAGGCGGAACACCCGTTGATAGTCGTAGAGAGCGTCGACCAGGACGGTATCCGCATGCACCGTGAAGGGCGAGAAGAATTCTTCCATTCCCTGCTGGGTCGAGCGGAGCACCGCCGGCGTGGCGACGTCCCCGTAGTGCCAGCTGACCTGGCCGTCGAGCCCCGTCCCCCTTCCCGGCTTCCAGGCGCCGTAGGAGTCGGGGAAGAGGTAGGCCCAGCCTTCCGAGACGACGGTGTCGGCGTAATCGCCGGGCTGATGTAGGATCGCCTGGCGGGCGAAGGCCGCCAGCTTTCCGTCGCCGGCGCCGCGCGTTTCGCCGAGCTGGCCGTAGAGCCGCGAGGCCGGCGACTTGGGATCGAACAGGTACCACCCCGAGCCATAGCGATCCGCGGCCGGTTTGCTCTCGCACAGCGACTCGGTGCCCTGCGGCGGCGTGAACTTGCTGCAATCGGCGAACGGCGCCACCCGGGCGTAGAGGCGCCAGCCGGGCGACGGCGTCACCCCGAAGCGGCTGTGGTCGATGGAGTTCGCGGTCGCGTACGCGAGCAGCACGGCGCAGGCGGCGCCGAGGCAGACAGCAACGGGCTTCCAGCGCGGCAGCCAGGGGCGCGGGCGCGCCAGCACGAGGACCAGCACGAACACCGGGATCAGGAACAGGCCAGCGGTGCGGGTGATCGCCGCCAGCGAGACGAGGACTCCGGCGAGCGCCGGCCAGGGCCACCAGCGCAGCGGGTCCTCCAGGGCGCGGGCGACCGCGTAGACCGAGCCGACCATCAGCAGCGTGAACAGGACCTCCGACATGATCGTGTCCTCGAGGAACAGCTGGTCGGCGCCGAGCAGGATCACCGCGGCGCCGACGACACCCGGCCACGGCGAGCCGCAGAGCCGGCGCACGGCGGCAAAGAGGATCAGCGCCGATGCGATCCCGATCAGGTGCTGGAGGACGACGAAGGCGCCGACCGAGTGGGTGAAGATACCGGCGATCGCGAGGAAGACCGAGTAGCCGGCGGGATGCTGGGGATCGGCCAGGGTTTCGGTTCCCGCGTAATAGGCATACGGCCAGGAATCCGCGAGCGAGGGGACCGTCGGCCATACCGCCGCGCTCGCGATGAGCCGCAGCACGATCCCGATGAGCACGAGACCCGCGAGCGCATAGAGGGCGCGGCTGGCCCGAGTCCAGCCGGCCCAAGCGGGCAGGGGCTCGCCCGCCTGCGAGGGACTGAAGTCCGAGTCGGCCAGCGGCGCCACGACCTCGGCAGTCTATATGGAAATTTCCGTGCGTACCGCGAGCTGCCTCAGGCGCCCCGGATCGCGATCACCCGGTAGGCCGATGCCAGCGAGTGGACGTGGGGTCCCTGGCGACGCGCCCGGCGGGCCAACCAGGGAAAAGCGAGGCGACGGGCCAGCCGGTAGCGCAGCCGATCCGACGAGGTGAGCCACTCGCGAGCGATCCAGCCCAGCGTCACGTAGACGTTGTGCATGCCCTCCGCTGACTGCACGACGAAGCCGTGCCGCTCCGCCAACAGCTTCAGGCCGTCGATCGTGTAGCGCTGGTAGTCGGTCGGGTCGAGGTGCTCGGGCTGCATGAACGGCACGCACAGGTACAGCAGCCCGCCCGGCTTGCACACACGGCCGAACTCCGCCATCACCTGCTCGGGGTTGGCGACGTGCTCGAGCACCGCGTTGCAGACGATCGCGTCGAAGAAGCGGCTCTCGACGGGAATCCGGTCCAGCGGCGAGACGATGTCGATGTCGGCACTGTGCAGTCCCTCGGCGATGTCCTGGTTGTGCACGCGCCCGGGCACGAGCGATCGCAGATCGCGGTTGCCGGCACCGGCGTTCAGCACCTCGCCCTCGAGCGCGGCCGCGTACTCGCCGAGCTCGTCGGCGAGGCTGGGAAACAGCGCTCCTACGTCGAGGCCGGCCATCTAGAGGCGGGCCGGAACAGGCTCGTCGGGCCCCAGGGCCCATTTCCGCTGTAGTGCGACCGCGGCCTCGACCCAGCGCCGATGGTCGAGAAACTCTCGCCGCGCGTAGTGCTCGACGTGAAAGTCGCCAACCACGACGCGGCGACCGCGCGCACGCGCCTGTAGGCAGATGTCGATGTCATAGCCGTCCAGGGGCCCCAGCCCGCGATCGAAGCGCAGCTCTTCTGCGGCCCAGGCAGACAGCGCCAGGAGCATCCCGTCGACGGCTTCGACCTCGAAGTTGCCGTGCGAATAGGTTTCCGTGCTGCCGCCCGGAACCATGACCGGAGATTCGGTGCGGCCGCGGCGGATGCCCTCCCACCAGGCGAGACCCGCACGGACATCCAGCGCTCCCGCCGAACCGATCACGGCGATCTCCTCGCTGGCGGCGAGCAGTGAGCGCACCCGGGTGAGAAAGAGCTCGTCGCCGATCGCGACATCCTGATGAAGGAGCACAACTGCCTCCAGATCGTCCTCGGCCGCAGCCTCGGCGATCATCCGGTTGTAGGGCTCCTGAATCGAATCGAAACCGTGACAGCGCATCACCAGCGAATCTCGCTCAGCGAGCCGGTCGATCGTCGGACCCGCATGAGCGCGGTATTCTTCACCGTTGGTCGTGGCACAGCCGAAGGCAATCACAATCGACGAAAACCGTACCAACGGCCCGTCGCCAGCGGGTCACTCGACGAACAAGCTCTCACTGGGCTGCGACCAGGCCATCGAGAATCCCGGCATCGTAATCCACAACGAGCTCCTGATTTCCGGCTGGGCCGTCTCACCGGAGGGCATCTCGGGAATAGTCGTCCAGATCGGCGACAGGACGCTGAACGCGACCTATGGTCTCGATACCCCCTGGGTCGCCGCCAGCAAACCTGAGATCGCCGGTTCCGACCGGGCGGGCTTCGAGTTGCGCATGGACACCTCGGATTGGCAACCCGGAGAACCGCAAGTCAGGGTCGTCGCCTTCGACCAGAGCGGGGCTCAGGCCGAGCTCGTCGGAAGGGCGAAGGTCCTGCCCTATGACGAGCCGCTGCGCTCGCATGACGAGATCCCCGCGGCGATCGCTGCCGGCGAGGTCGTCATGTGGCTCGACAGCCCACCGATTCTCGAAGGACCGTGCGAAACCGAGGATCGAGTGGAGGTTCGGGGCTGGGCGTATGCCGAGGATGGCCTGGAAGCGGTGAGAGTGACGATCGACGGGCAGGCCCTCGAAGCGGTGTATCCGATCGTCCGACCCGATCTGCTTGATTTCCTTGGGTCCGAGGTGGCAGGCGCCGCGGGGTTCGTCCTTTCTCTTCATCCGAGCGAGTGTCCGCCCGGGCGCCACAGGCTCACGGTTGTCGCGGTCGGCCGCAACGGCCGCAGCGTCGGCGTCGAGGGCGACGTTGTCGTCCCTCCGCGATCCTCCCCCGCGGCGCCGCGGCCAGGAGAACCGGCAGCGGTCGAGTGGATCGAGGATCGCGACCCGCCCCGGAGGCTGCCGGAGGCCCCGGAGCGCGGCGCCGTCGGAGACCGGGACATCGTGCGAGAGATCGAACGGCAGCTTTTCTACCACTGGGCATCGCTGCTGGCGAGGGACCGGGTCGTCCTGGATGCCGGCTGCGAAAACAACCTGGGAGCGGCCCTCTTCGCCGCCGCCGGGGCCGAGCGTGTCGTCGCGGTCGATTCAGACGAGGATGCGCTGGCGGAGACCCGCACCGGCACCGAAGACACTCCGCTGGAGCTGCATCGCTGCGATCTCTGCCTGCTCCCCTTCGAAGATGCTTCGTTCGGCTTGATCGCCTGCTTCGATGGGCTCGCGCACGGCGAGGACCCTGATCTGGTCTTGGAGGAGCTGCACCGAGTGCTCTCCGCGGAGGGTGTGCTGGTGGCCTCTCTGGACGATGGCTCTGACGAGCTGGCGTCGGTGCTGGACCAGCGCTTCGCACATACTCGCCTCTCGGGAGATCTGGATGAGGCGTCGCGCGTCGTCGTCCTCGCAAGCGACAAACCGCTGCCGGAGCTGGCCGAACCCGCAGCGCTTCGCTTGCCGAAGGCGATCCGGCGATTGCACCATAGCGCTCAGACGTGGGAGGACAGGGCGCTGCATGCCGAGGCCGTGGCCGCCGCCACCCGGGTCCAGCTCAACCTGGCCCGCATGCACCAGGAGGTGAGCGCCAGGTCGCTCCAGGTGGGGGAAGCGGAGCTCGCCGATCTCGAATCCGAATGCGAACAGCTCGAGGCGCAGGAAGCGCAGCTGCTGGAGCAGCGGGCTCAGTCGGAAGGGCAGATCAAGTCGGCGAATAAGCGTCTTGAGGAGCAGGAAGCGCGGTTGCTCGAGCAGGAGGCCCGGCTGCTGGAGCAGCAGACCCGGCTGGAGGAGCAGGACGAGCGACTCTGGGCTCAGTACAACCAACTCGAGCAGCAGCGGCAACAACTCGAGCAGGAGAACGAGCAACGCGAGCAACTCGGACAGCAGCGCGAGCAGCTCGAGCAACGGCGCGAGCAGCTCGAGCAACAACTCAAGCAACGGCGCGAGCAACTCGAGCAGCACGAAGCCCTGATCGACTCGCAGGCGGCGACTCTGGGCGCGAGAAATGCCGAGCTACGCGTTGCCACCGAGCGCCTGCGACACGCTGAAGCCGAGGCCGCCGCATGGAAGACGTCCCTCTCCGTGCGCGTCACCCGTCCCCTTCGGGCAATCGGCCGTGCGGCCCGGCGAATCCGCAGGGTCTTTTCGCGACGAGCCCATCTCGACGCAAGCGGCTGAACGACCTCGAGGGCGATCAAGTTGCCGCCGGCGTCACACCCCTCCCACACCCCGGGGCTACCGCCGCCGGTCGACATCGACCCGACGAGCGGCGAGCTCCGCGCCTACTGGCTGTCGCGTGTGGCTCAACACGTGCAGGACAGCTATGCGGGAGTGAGAATGTGCAAGTTCCCCGAGGATCTACGGGCCTACGAGCACCTTCTCTGGCTCTCGGCCCCCGATACCGTGATCGAGCTGGGCACCGCCCACGGCGCCAGCGCCCTCTGGTTTCGGGACCGCCTGCGCGCCCTGCGGAACTATGGACGGATCGAACGGGCTCCGCATGTGATCTCCATCGACGTGGACCAGTCGCTGGCGGAAGCTGACCTGGCGGCCGCCGATGCTTCCTATGCCGAGGCGATCGACCTGATCGCGGCCGACGTAACGGACCCGCAGCTGCCGGACGAGATCGGCGCGATGCTTTCCGCGGATGCACGCTGCTTCGTCTGCGAGGACTCCGCCCATGTCTTCGACACGACGCTGGCGGCGCTGGAGGGCTTCGCCCGCTTCGTCCCGGAAGGCGGCTTCTTCGTCGTCGAGGACACCTGTGTGGACGTCGAGCCGATGCGTCCGACGGCAGACTGGCCGCGAGGAGTTCAGCCCGCCCTCGACGCATGGCTCAGCACCCCGACGGGCGCGCAATTCATAGTGAGGCGCGATTTGGAGCTCTACGGCCTCTCGTGTCACCCGGGCGGCTTCCTTCAGCGCCGTAGGGCCGGCTAGGACTGCGCCTCGGCGAGGTGCTCCGCGACCTGATGCGCGAGAGCCTCGAGTCGTGACTCCGCGTCGGCCTCGACCTCGTCGGCACAGACCGCACACAGACGGGCGAAGAGATCGTCGGCTTCGGGACTGGTCTCCCCCCATCCCCCCGTAACGACTGCACCGCGATGGTGCCACAGCTTTTCGTCGAGATGATCGGCGATCGAGGCGAACTGCCGCTTGGAGGGACTCGGCTTGCCGAGGAACCGCGCCAGGCGCTCGACCTGGATTCCCCACGACGGAAAGTAGCTTTCGAAGGATACGAAGAGGCGCCGCGCCCCATTGCTGTACAGGACGGCGTCGGACATGTAACGGAGCCAGAGGCGCACTCCCTCCTGGTCGGGAATGCCATCTCGCGCCCCAAGCGATGCGGCGACGTCGCGCGGATCCCTGACGCAGATCACGTAACGGAGGTCGGGGACCAGTTCCTGCCAGAACGGCAGCGTCAGACAGCTGCGCGGATCCTTCCACCCCCATAGCGGCTTCCCGGCGAAGTTGCGCCGCAGGATCAGTCTCGCGCTGCGGCGGTGGCCCACAAGCCTCGGATCCCGCTGCCATCCCGGGGGCAGCGGCGGAGGGCGCCGCCAGACGGTCCGGGCGCCAGGATCGAACGCCAAGAGGATCTCTTCGTTCAACTCCATGATTTCCCTGTGCTCCCAGAAGCCGGTGGGATTGTTGCCCTCCAGCGGCCCAACCAACGTCCCGGCCTCGCCCAGGTCGACGCCGAGCACGTTGAGGATCCTGGTCGTCAGCGAGGTGCCGCTGCGCGAGGGGCCGAGCACGCAAATCGGCCAGCTGATCGTGGACACTGCCCTCAACGCCGAGCGTGCGTGTCGTAGTAGCCGCCGAACCTCCGCCAAAGTCCCGGATGCCGCCCCCAGGCCGGGGCGCCATGCAGTGCGGATCCAGGCTCGATCAGGCGGCTGCGCCAACGCAACGCCCGGCGATGGCGGCCCTCGACCTCCCGCCGGGACAGCCACCGATCAGGGAGGTCTTCACCGAAGGGGCCGGACGCCCCTGAAGGAAAGCGGTGCGTAAGTGTCTTCCCCGACAACGACCGCGTCGCGATCTCGCGGCCCCCAAAATCCTGGCGCACGGCCGCGAAGCGGGTGTAGCCGAGCTCCTCGAGCAGATCGAGCTCAGCCCCCAGCGCACCCAAATCGAATGGATCAGCCTCCAACGAGACGAACCGGGGAATCCCGGGAGCCTCGCACAGCGCCGCAAGGCACAGGCGGTCGGCCCCCTCGATGTCGATCTTCAGGTAGTACGGTACGCCGTAGCGGCGCAGGCACGCAGCGAAGTCCACCGAGGGAACCGCGATCGACTGCTGCGAGCGCGATATCTGCTTTTTTCGCACCCAATCGGGATCGATGCTCCCCCACTGGCTTACCTCGTCCAAGTAGAAGGTGACGGGCTCATCAACCGGCCCCGCGATCGCCCCGTCGACGATCGTGAGCGCACCCGCGTCAACGGCCCCTTTGAACTCCCTCCGACACCTTTCGGTCAGTTCGGGATTGGCCTCGAAGGCGATCACACGATAACCAAGCGCAAGGTAATAAGCGGTGTCCTCACCACAGTGCATGCCCACGTCGTAGATAAGATCGCGAACGGGTGCGGCACTCATTGACCCACCGGCGCATCGTCGATGTAGTGTCGCTGCCGGGGGTTGCTGTGATCTAGGTCGGCGTCGGTGCGCGTGTGCCGCATGGTCGCCTCGGCTGGCAGCGATAGATCGTCCGCCGTGATCCTGGCACGCCAACCGTGCCACCCCGACTCGACCTCGGCAGCGTCGTATCCGCGATCGACGTACTTCTCAATGGCGTGCGGAACACTGAGGAAGAGGTAGTGCTTCGTCGGGAAGGACGCCGGATAAATGCGCACATCTGGGAAATCGACCTTGTGCCCACCCGTCGAGACGAGCTCTGGGCGGGGTGCGGCGACGCTCTTCCAGGCCTTGAGTTGGTGCGGAAACACCGGGGAGAAAGGGTAGTACGTGTTCAGCGTACACTGGAATTTCGGATGATCGTGATCGGGGTGCTCGCGGGTCGGCACGAAGGTGAACTCGATGAAATTCACCGCGTTGTATCCGTCCGCATCCACCACTGCCAGGGCCTCTGCCAGGGTGCCCATTCCACGCGGCGGAAGGCGAAGTTCATCCGGATCCACGTGCATGAACCAATCGGCGTCGAGCTCCATGGCAAGTTGCTCCTTGCGCCGCAACAGACCGCGCCAGTTGTAGGTCCCGTTGCGGGGAAACTGCTCGATGCCGATCAACCCGCGACCCCGGTGACGCTCCGCGATCGCAATGGTGTCGTCGGTCGATTCGTTATCGATCAGGTACGCGTAGACGCCATGCCGGTAGAGATTCTCGAGACAGCCAGCAATGAACCGCCGCTCGTTGTAGGCGGCAAGGATCGCCACTACGCGCGGCCTGCGAACCATTCTCGCCATCGCACTAAGTTACTGGATGTACCCAACAGATCTCCAATGCAGACCAAAACTGGAAACGCTGATAGCTTGCGGCCGATGGACTCTGACGACCGGGTTCTGTGCGAGGGGGGCCACGGCAGGCGCCCCGATTGGTCACGGGACGGCATCTGGGTGGGCGACGGACTGCGTCGCGAGGTGTTCTTCTTCCGCTCCGACGGCGTCGACCTCTACGGCTCGCTCTACGCGGCGGATGAGCCCTCCTTGCCGTTCGGCCTCGTCGCCTGCAACTCATGGGGCGTCGAGGCCGATCGATGCGACCCGCTTCAGCGCTCGGTCGCAATCGCGATGGCCCAGCGCGGGGGCGCCGGCATGGTCTTCCACTATCCGGGCTACGGCGACAGCTTCGGCGACCTTGCGGCGCTTGATATGGCCGACCTCGCCAGGGCCGCCGAGGATGCCCTCACCGAGGCCTCTCGACGCTGTCCCGGCCTGCGCTGGGTTCTTGCCGGCTTCGCTCTCGGCGCGGCGGTCGCCTGCCTCGCCCAGCGGCAGGCGGATGCAGGGCCGCTGCTGCTGGTCCAGCCCGAGCTCTCCCCCGCTGCCTACTTCGAGCGACTGGCCACCGCAACCCGGCCGCTCGCCCCCGGGCCGACCCCCCTGCACATGCTGGAGGTCGGCGAGTTCCCGGATATGGCATACGGCTACCCGGTCGCGCGGCGCATCCTCGACCGCGGGGAGGAGACCACGGAAGAAGTGGATGCCGCCCTCGCCTCGTTCAAAGGAGAGGGCGCGGTCGTGCGCCACTCGAGGCCGGCCGCGACGCGCCGCCTCCCACGCAACCTTCGGCGGATCACGGTGCCGGGCATCTGGCGCTTCGGAACCCAGAACCATCCCAGACTGGCAGACGCGGCAATCGATTGGTTGCAGGAGCTCCCGAGACGATGACCGATCATGCCGTTCTCATTCCCACCGCCAGCGGACCGGTTGGAGGGATCGTCAGCGCGCCTACCGGCGACACCCGAGCGGGCATGCTTCTGCTCGCAGGCTACGGCCGGCCGGCCCGCTCGGGCACGAACGCATTCTGGACGCGCGCAGCCCGCGCGCTCGCCGATCGCGGGGTCACGGCACTGCGCGTCGACCTCTCGTCGGAGGGAGAGACCCTCTCAGTCGGGCAAGAGGAATGTGCACTGCCCCTGAGGCTCCGTCTAGACCTTCAGCTGCTCCAGGAGGTGACGTCCTGGTTCTCCGAGCGGCTTCCGGGCCTGCCGCAGTTCGTCGGTGGAGTTTGCGGTGGCGGCCGTCAATCGATCGAGCTGGCCGCAAGCGAACCCGGGGTATTTTCCGGCATCTTCACGATCGTACCGGAGCTGAGTGGAGTAGCCCGGCCGGAGGGCGTCGGCGGAGAACTGCCAGGGGATCTGCACGACCTCGACCCATGGGCGCTCGAGTCGCTGCGGGCGAACCTTGCCCGCACGCCGCACTGGATTCTCGTCGGTGAGCACGACGACGGGTACTGCGCCGACCTGCCGGAGCTACTGGAACCGGCGCCTCATCCGCTCGAAGTCGAGATCGTGCCGGACCTCGCCCTGCACTTTCTCGATCACCCCGACATCCACGAGCAGGCCCAGCAGCGGCTCACGGCTCGAGTCGACCGGGCCCTGGCCGTCGCCAGGACGACCGGCCATCCCCGCGTGGTCAGGTCTGATGCCACACGCGACGCCGCGACTTCTTGACTCCACGCTCGGTCGGTCGATCCTTCCTCACATCGACCTTGACCGGCACCTTGAAGCGCGGGAGCCGCTCACCGCAGTGCCGCTTTACCCGCCGCGCCAGATCGTCCCCGTCCTCGTCATGGTCAGATGACCACACTCGCGCGCAGACCACTTCGCCGACGAGCGCATTCGGCTCCCCGTGGACGATCGCCTCGGCGACTCCGTCCATCGACTCGATCACGCACTCGACTTCGGTCGGGTGGACCTTCTCGCCACCGACGTTGATCAGATCCGTGTCGCGGCCAAGGAACCGAAGGTATTCGCCGTCTCGCTCCACCATGTCGCCGGTCGCGAACCAGCCTTCGGCATCGACCGGCGTCGGTGCGTTGAGGTAGCCGAGCAGAAGCGAGCGGGCGCGCACCTCCAGCCTCCCGTCGACGACCCTGGTCTCGAAGCCCTCGCCCCCCACCTTCACCCAGAGCGATCCGTCGCCCCGCGACTTCGTCCGCATCGCGCCCAGCTCGACCATTCCATAGGTCTGCTGTAGACGCACCCCCGGAAACGCCGCATGCAGGCGCGCGAGCGTCGCCTCCGGCATCGGCTCTGCGCCGTAGCTGATCCGCCGCAGACTGCCAAGGTCGTGGCGTCGGTGGGCGCCGCTGAGCAGCAGAAGATTGAGAAACGTCGGGGTCGTCGGTAGCAGCTCAACCCGCTGGTCCTCAATCGCCCTACAGACGCCCTCGGGCGAGCGATCTCTCCCGACCGTCACCAGCGCCGCCCCGTTGGAAAGCGTGTGCAGCATCGTGTTGATCCCGCCGAGATGGTCGAAGAGCAGGAAGGCGAGCGTACGGAGCGCCGGGCGTCGGCGGCGGAACTTCTCCAGCAGGGCACTCGAATCGTGCAGCGCCGCCTTCGGCTCGCCCGAGGTTCCAGACGTGAACTGGACGAGACCGGGATGGCGACGCCGGCGCAACTGCTCGTAGAGCGCATGAGAGGCGCTGCGCCCGGTCGGCTCGAAGCCAACACCGTCCTCTACGTCGACCCGGCAGCGCACCTCGACCTGCGCCACGTTCTCGCGCTCGTCGAGGTCGGTCCGGCCGCGCTCATGCGGCACGACGATCGCACCGCCCCCGGCCAAGGCGAGGAAGAGCGCGATCGAGGTGGGCGAAAAGTCGCCCTCCAAGCCGACCACCGACCCCGGACCGATTCCCTCGGCTTCCAGCTTCCCCGTCCAGCGCAGCACCGCCGCACCGAGCTCGCCGAACGAGCAGCCACCACCCGCGGCGATGATCGCCGGGCTGTCGGACGCCCCTTCGAAGCGCGCCTGGATGACCTCGACGATGCCCATGTGTAACGCAAAAGTCTATATATGGCTCCGTTCTGATCTCGAAACCGTGCCTCGGGTAGGCTGACAACCGAGAAGCGGATGGCGGAGACATGAACGAGCAGGTACTCCAGTGCGTATACGCGGCGATCGATGAGTCCAACGAGGACCGCGTCGACCTGCCACCGCTGGAGAAGTCGCCGTCGACGGTCCTCCACGGCACCAAGACCGCACTCGATTCGCTCGGCCTGATCAACTTCCTGGTGGCGGTGGAGGAAGGGGTCGGGCACGAGCTCGGAGCGCCGATAGCGCTCAGCGACGACCGCTCGCTATCCCGAGAGCCGAGCCCTTTTGGGTCGGTGCGCGCCCTGGTGGAATACATCGAAGAGCTGCTTTACGAGCAGCGGTGATGAGTTGCGGGGCCTGAAACGAATAGTCGACGGATCGCTGAGCGAGAACTGCTACGTGATGGCGGGTCCCCGCGGCGAAGCGCTGGCGATCGACCCAGGCGACGGTAGCGAACGGGTCGCCGAGCACCTGCGGGCGCAAGACTTGAACCTACAGGCCATCCTCCTCACCCACGGGCACGACGATCACGTCGCCACCGTGGCCGAACTCGCTGAGCTGACCGGCGCGCCGGTCCACCTCCACTCCGACGATGCAACGGTGCTTCGCTGGGCCAGCATGTCGAGAGTGGTGATTCGCAAGGAGCCGCCGTTCAGCACCCCGACGATCGACGTCGACCTCGCTAGGTGCACACGGCTGCGCTTCGGCGCGCTGGAGGCCACAGTCGTTCACACCCCGGGGCACACGCCGGGGAGCGTCTGCTTCGAGCTGGGCGGTGAGCTTTTCACCGGAGACACGGTCTTCGCTGAGCATGTCGGGCGCACCGACCTTAGGGAGGGAAACCGTGACGCGCTCGAGGCGTCGCTGCGACTGCTCGCCGAGCGCTACCCGCCGCAGACCGCGATTCATCCGGGACACGGCGAGGAAGGCCGGCTGTCCGAGATCCTCCCCCGCATCCTCAGCCTGCCCGAACTGCGATGACGAGAATCCGCTCGATCGCCTGCGCGCTGCCAGAGACCGAGGTCACCAACGCCGATCTCGACCGCGCCAACCCCTCCTGGGGGATGGAGCAGGTCGCTGCGGTCTCGGGTGTCTACTCGCGTCGCGTCGCGGCGACGGACGAGACCGCCCTGGACCTCTCGGTGCGCGCCTGCGAGGAGCTTCTCGGGAAGTCGAATGTCGCGGCGGCGGACATCGACGCGATCCTCTACTGCACCCATGACCCCGACTACCCCATGCCGGGCAACGCCCATCTCCTGCACGCCCAGTTGGGGCTCGGAGAACGAGTGCTCGCCCTCGACTACCGCCTTGCCTGCTCAGGCTTCGTTTACGGCCTCGGCCTCGCCGACGCACTCGTCCGCAGCGGCCTCGGCTCCGAGGTCCTCCTGGTCACCGCCGAGACCCAGTCCAAGCACATCAGCGCGCGCGACCGGTCGGTCGGCGCGCTGCTCGGCGACGGCGCCGCGGTCACCTGGCTATCCGCGAACGGCGACGCAGGCGGCAGGATCGTCGCCTGCGATCTGCGCACCCAGGGCCGGCGCGTCGCCGACCTCTACGTGCCGGCCGGTGGCGCGCGGCGACCGTCGAGCGAGGAAACCCGGCAGCCGACCGAAGACGACAGCGGCAACGTCCGCAGCCTCGAGGACATGTACATGGACGGCGCCCGCGTGCTCGCCTTCGTGCGCTCTGTCGTGCCGGCCGAGATCAAGGCCTTTCTCGCCGAGCGCTCGCTCGGCCTAGACGACATAGACCTCCTCATCCTTCATCAGGCGAGCAAGATCGCCCTCGACACCCTCGCCGGGGAGCTCGGAGTGCCGCCCGAGAAGCTGTACAGGCACATGAGCGACATCGGCAACCTCTCGTCGGCCTCGATTCCCTTCGCCCTCCGCGCCGCGCTCCACGATGGTGCGATCGGGGACGGCGACCGGGTCCTTCTCAGCGGCTTCGGGGCGGGCGCTTCCTACGGCAGCGTCATCGTCGAGTTCTGAGGGCCTCCCATGACGACAGGTGGCACAACCCGCCGCCTGTTGGCCATGCGACTACAGCAGGCGGGAGACCGTAACCGGCCGCAGGCCCCGTTCGAGCAGCGCGGGCACCAGGGTCGCAACCGCCTCGGCGGTTGGCGCACGACTGGCGGAGTCGCCCTCGCCGGGAGCGATGCCGTCGTGCATGCAGACGATGTCGCCCGCGCGGGCGTTGGCGAGCAGCGGCTCGACGATCTGCGCCACCGCGATTGCCGCCCAGTCCGAGGCGCCGATCGAGCGCGTGACCACGGCGCGCACGCCGAGCCCGGCGGCAGCTTCGGCCAGCTGCCGCGGGCCATCGATGTAGGGCGGGCGGAGCAGGGTCGGGGCCGGCGCGCCCGCCGCTTCGATCGCCCGGCCAGTGCGGCCGATCTCGGCGCGAAGCTCGGCACGGCTCAGGTCCGACGACCGCGAGTGGCTCCAGAGGTGGTTGCCGAGCTCGTGCCCGGCCGCCGCCAGCGCCGCCACCGTCTGCGGCCGCTCGGCGACAGCGGCGCCGCGGAGGAAGAAGGTCGCCCGGCAATCGTGGCGCTCGAAGACGGCGGCGATCTCAGCCGTCCAGGGTGACGGCCCGTCGTCGAAGGTGAGCGCGATCTCGTCCGGTCCCCCGCCGCCGCTGTGGACGATCGGCGGCCCCTGCGGCGCCCATTCCCGGCGTGGCCGCGAGCGCACGACGTGGAACCCGGGTGGGGCGCCCTCGGCCGGCGCACCGGCCTCGGCACCGAACTCGTAGCCGAAGCGCTCGATCAGGTCCGTCGAGGATGTGGCGACGAGGGTGCGCAGCGCGTCGTCGTAGTACTCCCGGTAGGGGCTATGCCTGCTCGCGTTGTAAGGGTCGGCCGCGCGTATTCTGGCGATCGCGTCGTCTTCCAGGGTCACGCCCGCTCTACCGAGGAAGCGCTCGAGATCGTCGACCAGGTTCTCGAAACGGCCGACCGTGAGCAGCTCAGAGTTCAGCCCGCCACCGACCAGGGTTTTGAACATAAAGGTGTAGATGTCCACGCCCATGCACTCGGTGAAGTACGTACAGCTTTTCCTCACCGTCGCAGCGAAGTCAAGCGTTCCACCCTCAGACATTACCCTGAAGAACGGTTCGCCACGACCTTCGTTGAACTCCAGGTTAAAGTGATACCACGACACGTACCAGTCCCACGGATTGCGTATGTAGGCGAGCACCGGCCGATCCGCCGCGTCGGGAGGGATATTCCCCCAATCGGCGTGCTGGGCAATGAATTTCCAGCTGTCCTCCGGCAGCTCCCTGCGCAGGGCATCCGCGACGAACATGCACCCCGTCTTGCGGACCTGTAGGAATACGAAGCGATCATGCACCAGCATAGTTCGATGAAAGATAGTCGTCGCTAGCGCTGGAAGGAGGCATCCCACTCCGGCGGCCGCAGCGCCGGATCCCACATCCTCGCCAGGGCATAGCCGGCCCGGCGCAACTGATCGGCGTCCGCCCAGGGACGCTCCATGCGGTGGAGGTAGGGCACGTCATCGCAGACGACGTGGCCGCCGGCGGCGCGAACCCGCATGCAGAAGTCGACGTCGTAGCCGTGGAAGTCCTTCGAGGCGGCCGCGCTGAAGCGGACCGTCCTCGCCACCCACGGCTTGATCGCCAGCAACACGCCGTCGACGACTTCCACCTCGTGCGGGCCGCTGGAGTAGTGCTGCTCGAACGCCGGGACCATCGCGCTGCCGAATTTCTCCTCGCCGAGCGCCCAGTACTGGAAGGGCACGTTCCGCCCGCCGAAGCAACCGACGACCCCGACACGGGGCCGTTCGAACAGCGACCGCACCCGTGCCAGCAGCGAGTCGTCGAGCAGTTCGAGATCCTGATGCATGAGGATCAGCGCCTCGAGGTCGGCGTGCGAGGCCGCCTCCGTCATCATCTCGTTGTAGGCGCGATGGATCGCGTCGTAGCCGCAGCAGGTGAGAAGCAACGCACCGGGCTCGCAGAGGCGCTGGATGCCAGGCAGTGCGACGCGCTCGAACATGTCCTGATCGGTCACCGCACAACCGAACGCGATCATCCTAAAATTGTATCTGGCATGGTCGTCAGGGGCACGATCGAGATCGAGCCCTTTCGGGCGCCGCCACTGGGCGAGGAGGCCGCCTTGGCGGCGATCGCACGGGGCGAGCCGGCGATGTGGTACGAGAGCCCCGACCTCGAGGGCGGCGAGGTCGCCGAATGGTTCCCCGAGGTGAAGGGGTGGGCGACCGCCGGAAAAGGCATCGAGCGGGTGACGGTGACGATCGACCGCAGCATACGACTGCGGGCGGTCCACGGGCTCTCGCGTCCTGACCTGCGCGGGTGGCTCGGCGATGAGGCGGCTGTCGACTGCGGCTTCGCCCTGCGCCTCGATCCCAGCCTGCTCCCCCCCGGTCCTCACGAGCTGACGATCGTCGCGGTCGCTCACGGTGGCGAGGCCATCGGCGTCAGCGGCGCCATCGAGCGAGTGGCTCCCGCCGGCCAGCGCGCTTCGCAGGCGGCGAGCGTCACCGACGAGAGCGGCGGCGCGGCAGCGGAGACCGACAGCGTCGAGCGTTTCGTTCCCGAGGCCCACTCCGAGATGTCCTTCGCCCCCGAGCACCACGCCCGCTACCGCTGGGCGGCTGCGGCCGTCGGCGAATGCGATGTGCTGGACGCGGGGTGCGGTGTCGGCTGGGGGACGGCGCTGCTTGCCGCCGGCGGGGCGCATGCGACTGGCGTCGACATCTCGCCGATCGCGGTCGAGGATGCGCAGCAGGCATATGGTGACCGAGCCGAGTTCGCCGTCGCCGACCTGCTCGAGCTGCCGTTCGAGAACGAGAGCTTCGACGCCGCCGTCTGCTTCGAGGCGATAGAGCACGTCGCCAACCCGGAGCCGGCGCTCGACGAGCTGCGGCGCGTGCTGAGGCCCGGCGGCCTGCTGCTGGTGTCGACGCCCAACAAGGGCGTCTACCCGCAGGGCAATCCCTTCCACCTGCACGAACTCACCCGCGAGGAGTTTCGCGCCGCTCTCGCGACCCGCTTTTCGAACGTCATGCTCTACGGTCAGCAGGCCTATCGCGCGTCGCTGCTGGCGAGTGAGGCGGTCCTGGGGCTCGGCGATCCGGAGCGGCGGGTCGAGCTGGATGTCTCGAAGACCGTAGGCCGGCCGGTGGGAGACGAACCGTACGTGGTGGCCGCGGCAAGCGATGGCGGGCTGCCCGAGCCGCCCCGCCACCTCGTCCTCGGCGGCGAAGCCGACCGCGACGATTTCATGCGCGAGCTCGAGATGTGGAAGGAGCGAGCCGTGAAAGCGGAGATGGAGATGGCGATCGCCCAGTCGGAGGCTCACGTGGCGGCCTGGATGCAGCGGCGGGCGGCCGCCAAGGCGGCGGACCGCGAGGACGAGCTCAAGGCCCGCATCGCCAAACTCGATGCCGAGCTGAGAAGCTGACGGCGATCGTCAGGACGACCGGCGCCGGCGCGGAGCGCGCCGGGCGAAGGCGCCGAGGCGACGCAGCGGCGAGGTCAGCCTGAGGCTGCGGCTCGAGCGCAGCGTCTCGAGCTCGGCCGAGACCGCGGTGGCGTGCCGCTCCGCATTTTCCGCCCGCACGCGGAAGCCCGCCTCGGCCTCGGCGAACAGGCGCGCCCCGTGGGCCGCGAAGGCGGCGATGTCGCGAGCCTCCGGAGGAAGCACCCGGTGGTAGGGGCGCGCCGCCGCGAACCGCTCCGAGGCGGTGCTCAGCGCGCCCCCGGGCACGGCGCTCGCGGGCAGCCTGTAGAGGGGCTGTGGCACGACGTCGACCCGCTCGCCGAGCAACGAGGCGCGAGCGAGCAGGTCGGCGACGCTCAGCGGCGCCCCGCGGCCCGGCTCGAGGACGCCGATCCGCGCCAGGGCCTCGCGGCTGGCGAGCGCCGCGCCAGCGCCCGCGCAGTTGCCCAGCAACCCGGACACGGCCGGCCCGCCGGTGGGCAGGAAGACCCGCGTTACCGGGCCGCCGGCCGTCTCCACCTCGAACTCGCCGAAGCAGGTGAGGAAGGGGGCGCCGCTTTGCGCCGCGGCCGCCGCGAGCGTCTGCTCGAGCTCCGGGGCCGGCTCGACCGCGGCGTCGAGCACGAGCAGCCACTCGGCGTCCCCGTCCGGCGCCTCCCCCGCCGCCAGCTCGGAGATCGCGACGCGCCGCGGCCGCGCCGGCTCCACAGCGGGAGGCGGCGCCTCCGGTGCCGCCGCGGCGCGATGCCAGGCCAGGTGCGCCTCGCGGTTCGCCGCCGGCTCGACCGCGAAGCGCACCGGAGGCTGCGGGCTGGCGAGCGCCAGTTCGAGCCGGCGCGCAAGCACCCGGCCGCTGTGCACCGGGCGGGTCCGGCCGGGGTCGCCTGGGTCGACCTCGGTCAGCTCGGGGTCGCGCGGGTCGTAGGTGGCGCGCTCGTAGTCGGCCGGGTGGACCAGCTCGGCGGTGCCGCCGCCGCGCGAGGCGAGGAAGGGAATCCCCAGGCCGATCGCCTCGTAGACCGTGTTCGGCGAGTTGTCCATGGTCGATGCCATCACCGCGAGCCTGCCGGGCTCGCGCAGGTAGCGCAGGGCTTCCTCGCGGTCGAGGTCCGAGACCACTGCGCACTCCCAGGGCCACGCCTGCGCGCGCTCGTGCAGGTAGCTGGCGGGCAGGAACTCCTTGCCCATGAAGGTGACGCGGCGCAGCCGGCCGTAGGCGCCGTCGACGAGCAGGTCGAGGGCATCGCAGAAGGCGTGAATGCCCTTGCGCGGCTCGAGCCGCCCGAAGAAGACGAGCTCCTCGATCGGCGCCGGCGGCGACTCCGGGCGCGCAGCCGGCTCGAGGTCGAAGCTGCTGACGTACTGCTGCGCGTAGCTGCGCTCCGGGAGCTCAACGCCCCGCGCCGCCAGCCAGTCGAGCATGTGGGCGCTCGGCGCGACGACGACGTCGGCGAGCTCGAGCGAACGGCGCTCGAGGAACTCGTCGCCGAGCTCGACCGGGTGATCGAAGGGCTGCGCGTGCGCCTCCGCCAGCCAGCGCCGCGGCGAGTGGGCGCAGACGACGGTCGTCGCCTGACCGAAGGCCAATCCCTGGCGCTTGGCCATTAGCGAGTACAGACCGTGACCGAGCGACTCGACGAAATGGATCGCGTCGTAGGGGAGCTCGCGATCCCGCTCGCGCAACAGTTCGTAGAGCGCCAGCGAGTGGGCGGCGTTGTAGAGGACGGCGTCGCAGTGCGAGACCCCACCGAGGTCGAGTCCCAGGAGCGACACGCCGTGCTGCTCATAGTGGGCGCGCCAGCGCTCGAACCCTTCCCCGGCAGCGTTCTCGCCCCAGCCCGTGAAGATCAGGTCGACATCGTGCCCCTCCCGAGCCAGCGCCAGGGCAAGTTCGGTGCAGGCGGTGCCGATCCCGCCGTTGCGCACCACGCCGACGAACTCGTAGCTGGCGATCGCGACCCGGGCCGGCCGAGCCGGCTCGGCCGGCCCATCCAGCAGAGGAACGTCGGCATCGAGGCCAGGCCAGCCCCCAGACGATTTCACAGCACCGGCAACCGGCTCCGCAACACCCAGCAAACCGACCCCCCTTTCCCCACGACGCTCCTGCCCTGGGCCCAGCGTGACGCACTGGGCACGTCACCGACACTATATCGGAACGACTACAGCCTCATTTCGACATTGAGCACGAGATTTCTCTCCCACTGTCCACG
>CAVSGL010000016.1:0-54422 GCA_963727465.1 uncultured Solirubrobacterales bacterium
CGGTCGAAGGCGACCTGGGCGCCGGTGGCGCCGGCGGACCGGCGAGAGAGTCTCCGCGGCCTGCCGAAGCGTCGTCCGGCGGGACGGAAGGCGGCCTCCACCCAGTTATCGTGCCCGACTCGGTCGCGGCGACGCCAGATCGCCAGCGCGTTGCCACGGCGGTCGAGCGCCGCATCGGTTTCTTCGCCGGAGTCGGCCTTCGAGATCCCCTGCGGCTTGCCGAAGCGGGCCCCGGCGGGACGGAAGGCGGCGAGCACACGGGCGTGCGGGGGGATGCCGAGCCGCCATACCGCAAGCGCGTCGCCGCGCGCATTGGCGGCCAGCTGGGGGATGTCGCCGGGGCCGATGTAGCGGACCTTGCCGAAGCGGCCGCCGCGGCGCGCGAACGCTCCCTCGATGTGGACGCCGCGCGACCAGATCGCGACTCCCCGCCCGCGCCGGTCGAGCGCGCCCAGCGGTTCGCTCGTCAGGCCCTCGGCAAGCGTCCGCACGGCGCCGAAGCCGGCGCCGGCCGGGCGGAAGGTTGCTTGGATCGGCTTGGAGGTGTTGCCGGGGTGGCGCACGAGGACCAGCGCGTCTCCTGCCGGATCGACCGCCAGCCGCGGGTACCTGCCTTCGATCGGGATCAGCCGCGGGGGGTCGAAGAGCCCACCGGGCGGCCGGTCCGAGACTTCCAGGCAGATGCTGCAGCTGCCCCCGATTTCGCTGCCGTTCCGCAGCCAGACCGCGGTCGCTGCGCCGTTCGCGGCGAAGGCGACCTGCGGCGCCTTGCCATCGCCGAGCGTCTGCGGCTGGCCGAACTCCGCCACCGGGGGGCCGCAGCACCGCCTGGATGTCGCCCGCCTGCCGCCAGACGACGAGCGGGACGCCGCGACGATCGAAAGCGAGCTCGGGTTCCTGGGCGCGGTCGCCGGACGCCGACAGGGTCAGCGGCGGCTGCCATCCCGCCGCGCGTGGGCGATCGCCGGAACGACGAGGCAAACCAGACCGAGGCCACGGCCAGCACCACGCGTGCCACGGCGGTGACGCGACGAGTTTGGCGGCGAAGCTCCCGGTCATCGTCAGCCCGACCATAGGCCAGAGGTCGCGCCGTGGCAAGGCCGCGCTGGACGGCCGGCCGAGCGACGGATGCGGACCGATCGTGCCTGGGAGGATCGTCCCAATGGCCTCGCACACGCGAGGATAACCGCATAGGCTTTAGCTTCCCCGAGGATCGATATGGGAATTCTCGACGAGGCGATCAAAGAGCACCTGGAGCTGAAGCGCGCGCACGGCGCGGCGGAAGACGAGCTCAAGCAGCTCGAGGACGAAGCGTTCGGCGCTGCGGAGCGACCTGGCGACGAGGATTCGGCGCCGGATCCGGTTGCTGAGGCGCCGACCGAGTTCATGGCCCAGCCCGATCTGGACCAGCTGCCCAAGGCCGACGGGGAGGGGGAGACCCGTGCTCGCCGGCCGGATGTTGCGGATTTGCAGGAGGCCCCTCCGCCGGCGCCCGAGGCCGCTTCCGAGTCCGATGAGACCGCTGTGGAGCCAGAGCCGGCCGCCGAACCCGACGAGCCGGCCGCCGAGGAATCGCCGGCGATGGAACACGAGGCCGTTCCCGAGCCGCAGGCCGCCGCGCCTGAGCCGCCCGAAGTCGAGCCCGAGATCTCGAGCGGCCCGACCACCGAGGAGCGCGAGGCGATCGCCGAGCAGCCGACCGAGATGTACGACGTCGAGGCCGAGCTTGGCGGTGAGGCGACGGAGGCGCCGCCCGCCGGGGCCGATGCCGACGCCGAGTCCTCCGAAGAGGACGAGTACGAAGAGGACGACGACTTCTGGGACGAGAAGCGGCTCTCCGACGAGCTCGACCAGGCGCTGGAGGCGCCCAGCGAGCCCGAGCCCGAGGAAGCGCTCTACGAGGACGCCGCCACCGAGGCCGACGAGCCCGAAGCCGCCGACCCCGCCCCCGAGCAGTCAGAGCGCCTCGAACCGTCGGGCGACGATGAGGACGTGCTCGAGGAGACCCCCGACTTCCTCGAGGAGGCCCCCGAGGACGACCAGCTCTGGTTCGAGCAGAAGCCCCCGAAGGACTTCGATTTCGACGACTGAAGGTTTCGCATCCTATTGTCTGAGTAGAGTCTTTGGCGGAGATGGCTCCGCTGAAGCGAAAAGGAGATTTGGCCGAGCTCAAGGTCGCGGCCGACCTGGCTGATCGCGGCTGCGCCGTCTCGTTCCCGTTTGGTGAGGACTGCGACTATGACCTGATTGCCGATTTCGGCGGCGTCCTGCATCGAGTCCAGGTGAAATACACGGAGTCAGATGGGGAGGTCGTCGGTGTCCGCTGTCGCTCCCATTCGCTGACCAACGGCAAGGTCAGGCGGACGAAGTGCTATACGGCGAGGACGATTGACTGGATTGCCGTCTACGACCGCACGTCGGTCCGTTGTTACTACGTGCCGGCTTGCGAGCTCGGCGAGGGGCGCGCCTTCCTGCATCTGCGTCTCGTCCCCGCCCGAAACGGGCAACGCGCGGGGATCAGGCATGCGTGCGACTACACCGATCCCGATCTGAGCTGCGAGCAGCGGCTGATGGAGCCAGCGGGACTCGAACCCGCGACCTCGACGGTGCAAGCGTCGCGCTCTTCCAGCTGAGCTATGGCCCCTTCAACGCAATTGTAGGCCGGGGTCGGCTGAGCGCCGAGGCCCGGCGGACCGCCCAGCTACCCCGCCAGCCCGATCATCAGCTGCGAGTGGTCGTTCGGGTCGACCTTGACCGGGACGGTCGCGCCGGGCTGGAGCTGGCCGATGATCGCCGGGGAAACCACCTGGGTGTGGGTGACCTCGGACTGGCTGCCGCCGACGTCGACGGTCATCTGGAGCTGGAGCTCGGGCTGCATGTTGACCTGCTTGCCGGTGGCGACCATCTGCACGATCGTCGCCGTGCCGTCGACGCCCTCGTTGGCCAGCCGTTCGGCCAGCGCCTGGTCGGTCTGCACCTGCTGCATCGCTTCGTTCGCCTGGGCGAGGCCGTCCTTCATCATCTTGAAGCTGCCGCCCCGTTCCTTCTTCGCCTTCTTGCCGGCCTTACTCAGATCCCTCATGTCCTTGAACATGCCCATCGCTGGTTCTCCTTCGGCTGTGGGGACCCTGCCCTCCCCGGCTGACTTTCCGCCCCGAACATACAGCGCTCGCGCCCGCCTGGCTATAGATTCGGACACGATGTTCAGGCGCCAGAAGAAGCCGCCGCCCGGCAAGCTCGCCGCCAAGGCGACGATCCTCGACGCCGCCGGCACCGCCGGCTCGGTCGCCGGCTACCAGATGGTCGAGCTGACGCTGGAGGTGCGGCCCAAGGACGGCGTGCCCTTCCAGGTCAAGCGCAGGTTCTCCGCCGGCCGCCTCGGCCGCATCGAGCGGGGCCGCCGCATCGACGTCGCCTACGACCCGGCCAACCCGGAGCAGCTCGAGCTGATCTGAATGCTTTGACTTTTCGGCGATGCCGAGTTTAGGCTGCACTCGGAATGATCGCCGACCTGCACGCCCACTACCCGATGCGGGTGATCTCCGAGATGGACCCGGAGACCGCGGCGCGGCTGATGAAGGCTCACGGGGGCGCCACCATCGGCGACCGCTTCCGGGCGCTCGTCCTGCGCATCGCCAACAGGATCGGCAACTTCCCCGCCTGGGACGGCAGCTACCGGATCACCCCCCAGACCCTGCGCGAAGGCGACGTCAGGCTGGCGATGTCGGTCCTCTTCCGCGCCTTCGAGGAGATGGACCTCGACAAGCCGTACGCGGCGCCTCCCGACTCGAGCTACTTCCCCAAACTGATCTCCGACCTGGAGGCGGTCGAGGCGGAGGTGGCCGGACACGATCCCGCCGAGATCCGCTTCGTGCACGACCGCGCCGAGCTCGACGCCGCGGTCGAGCAGGGGGCGACCGCGCTCGTGCACGCGGTCGAGGGCGGCTTTCACCTCGGCGACGCGGATGCGGAGATCGCCGCCAACTGCGCCGAGCTGGCGCGGCGCGGCGTCGGCTACGTCACCGTCGCCCACCTCTTCTTCCGCCAGGTCGCGACCAACGCCAACGCCCTGCCGTTCCTGCCCGAATGGCTCTATGAACTCGTCTTCCCGCAGCGCGGCCGCGACCGGCTCACGCCGCGCGGCGAAGCGGTCGTGCGCGGCCTGGTCGAGAACCGCATCCTGATCGACCTCAGCCACATGGACCCGCCCGGGATCCGGGAGACCCTCGCCTTCCTCGACGAGATCGATCCCGAGAGCAGCGTGCCGGTGGTCTCGACCCACGCCGGCTACCGCTTCGGCCGGCAGAAGTACATGCACGACGAGGAGATCCTGCTCGAGATCAAGCGCCGCAGGGGCGTGGTCGGCCTGATCATGGCCCAGTACCAGCTCAACGACGGGATCCGCCGCAGCCACACCGAGACGCTCAAGGACGGCCTCGCCGTCATCTATCGCCACATCGACAGGATCGCCGAGATAACCGGCGGCTACGAGCAGATCGCCCTCGGCTCCGACTTCGACGGCTTCGTCAAACCGACCCCGGGCGGGCTGGAAACGGCGGCTGATCTGAAGCTGCTCGAGGCGGCGCTGCGGGAGCGCTACGGCGACGAGCACGCCGAGCGGATGATGTGGTCGAACGCGCTCGCGGTGCTGCGCACGCTCTGGCCCCAGACCCCCCCGGCCCCGGCGTGAGCGACCCGGCGCCACAGCCCGCCGCCGACGGCTACTTCCACCCCGCCTCGGAGGCCGAGCTGGTCGCCCTGGTCAAGGCCGCCGACCGCGAAGGCCGCGAGCTGCGCGTGCGCGGCGCGGCCCACTCGGTCTCGCGCGCGATCTACACCGACCCGCCCGGTCCGCTGCCCGACCGCGTCAGCGTGCAGACGCCGCCGGCCGGCCCCGGCATGAACCTGATGCTCGACCGCCACCGCGGCTGGCGGGTGCGCGACGAGGGGCGCAGGCTGGTCGAGGCCGACGCCGGTATCCACCTCGGCCCCGACCCCAGCGACCCGACCGGGACGGCGACGCTCGAGGCCAGCCTGATCTGGCAGCTCGCCCAGGAGAAGGGCTGGTCGCTGGACGAGACCGGGGGGATCACCCACCAGACCGTGAGCGGTTTCACCGCCACCGGCTCGGCCGGCGGCTCGGTCGAGTTCTCGGCCAACGACAACGTCTGGGGCTTCCGCATCGTCGACGGCCGCGGCGAGGTCCACGAGCTGACCCGCGACGACTCCGACCCGGACCTGTTCTACGCGATGTGCCCGAACCTCGGCCTGCTCGGCGTCGTCTCGGCGATCGTCTTCGAGTGCGTCGACGCCTTCAACATCCGCGGAACCGAGGCGACGACGACCGTCGCGACCTGTCCGGTCGATCTCTTCGGCCCCGGCGACGCCGGCCGCCCCTCGTTCGAGCGCTTCCTGCGCGAGACGCAGTACGCCCGCTGCGTATGGTGGCCGCAGCGCGGCGCCGACCGGGTGCTCACCTGGCAGGCCGAGCGGATACCGGTCGAACCCGGCTTCGGGCCCAAGCCGTACACGCAGTTCGGCGACGACCCGGAGACCCAGCAGCACCTCTTCGGGACGCTCTTCACGATCATCGGCAACCTCGGCGATCTCTCCCGGGCCAAGCCCAGGCTCGAGGACGACTTCGACGAGCTGAAGCGGGTGCTGACGGCGATCGGCGAGGCTGACCTCGGCGAGGTGGGGGAGCTGCTCGGCAGGGCGCTGGCGGCGGCGATCGAGTTCGGCGTCGATGCCGCGATCACCCTGCTCGAGCCCGTGTCCGGGCTGATCGAGCGCCAGCTTCCGGACCTCCTGCCCAAGCTACTCGATGCCTTCATCGAACTCGATGCCGACAAAGAGGGCGCGGAAAAGGGCAAGCCGCAGACCTTCCAGGACAGCGGCTGGCACGGGATGCCGATGGACAACCAGGCGAACGACGTGCTGATGCCGACCGAGTTCACCGAGGCGTGGCTGCCGCTGCCACGCACCGAAGAGGCGATGAACCTGCTGCGCGATTACTTCTCCGCGCCAGGCGACGACGCCGCGGCGCTGGCTCGCACCGGAACCTACGCCTGGGAGCTCTACGCGGCGAAGCCCTCGCGCTTCTGGCTCAATGCGGCGCACAGCGACGGCGGCGACGAGTGGCGGCACGGCGTCTTCCGCATCGACCCCTACTGGTTCGCCGAGAACGCTGCCGACCCGGTCGAGACGCTCTACGCCGGACTCTGGTCGCTGCTGCGCGAAGCGGGGATCCCCTTCCGCCTGCACTGGGGCAAGTTCCAGCCCCGCTACCCCGCCGGCGAGCGCGACTGGGTCGACTTCTTCCGCGCCCAGTACCCGCGCTGGGACGACTTCCTCCGCCTACGTGCCGAGCGCGACCCGAACAACGTCTTCCTCAGCGACTACTGGCGCGAACGCCTCGGGCTCTGGGACGAGCCAAGACCGCAGCCGCTCGCCGACGGCGGCTGAGCGCCTCAGCGCACGCGCTTCGCTTGCACGGCGTGCGGGAAGACCTTGACCACGCGGACGTGCAGGACCTTGACGATCGTCGCCGGGCCGCAGCCGTCGTTGCGACGGGGGGTCGCCACGATCCGCAGCCTCACCCGCACCCGCGAGCCGAGCGGCAGGACGCGGCGCAGCTTGCTCGGGATCGGGAAGCGGACCCGGCGCCAGCGGTTGGCGGCGACCGAGAGCTTGCGCAGCCGCGTGCGCCTCAGCTTGCCGTGCCGCTTCCACAGCAGCTTGGCGTGAACGGTGAGCAGCGACGGCGTGCCGGCGGCGAGCCGCACGCGCACGCCGGGGACGATGTTGCCGGGCCGGATCCTGGGCTTGAAGCTGGTCGCGCGCGGCCTGAAGGTCGGGCACACGGGCGCCGGGATCGTCGTCACCGCCGGGCTGGAGACCGTCACGGTCCCCGTCGCCCGCGCGACTGAGGAGCCGTTGCAGTAGGCCGTCTGGCCGGTGAAGACGAGGTTGGTAGAGCACCCTTCGTTGTCGGTCTCGGTCACGGTGACCTGGTAGCTGCCGTCCTGGGCGTAGGTGTGCTGCGGGGTCGGCCCGGCGTTCGCCGCCGAGCTGCCGTCGCCGAAATCCCAGTCGTAGCGGACTACCGTGCCGTCGGAGTCGGTCGAGCCGGAGGCGTCGAACGACACGGCGCTCGCCGGCGAGGCGGGCTCGGGCGAGTGGGTGAAGGAGGCGTGGGGCGGCTGGTTGGGGACGATCGCGATCGCTCTCGGGCTGTCGCCGACCGGGAAGAGGGCGCCGGCGGCGTTCGTCGCCAGGTTCACCGGCAGCAGGCCCTCGCTGACGTTGCCGCGCGAGACCGCGTACGCCATCGACCCGTCCGGGAGGATCGCGACGTCGCTGAGGAAGTCGCCGCCGGAGATCGGAGTGCCGGCCGTGTTGCTCGCGAGGTCGATCGGAGCCGTGCTTTCCAGACTGACCGTGTAGGCGGTCGCGCCGTCCGGGGAGATCGCGATCGCTTCGCCCCCGACGCCGGGGATCGTCGCCACCACCGTGTTCGTCGCCGTGTCGACCGCCCTGACGTCATCGCTGGCGCCCGCGTCGACCACGTAGACCCGCGAGCCGTCCGGAGTCACCGCGATCCCTTCCGGGCTGTTCCCAACCGCGATCGGCCCCGCCACCACCGCGTTCGTCGCGGTGTCGATCACGTCGACGGTGTCGTCGCCCCGGTTCGCCACGTATATCCGCGAGCCGTCCGGAGTGACGGCGAGCGCCACCGGTTCGCTTCCCACCGCGATCGGCCCGGCCACCACCGTGTTCGTCGCGGTGTCGATCGCGTAGACGGCGCCGCCGCCGCGGTCGCTGGTGTAGACGCGCGAACCGTCGGGCGCGACCGCGACTCCCCACGGCTCCGGCACCGTGATCGGCGTCCCGGCGGTGTTGCTCGCGACGTCGATCGGCACGACGTTTTCGGCGGCGCCGTTGGGGACCCAGGCGGTGGCCCCGTCGGGGGCGATCGCGACGTCGGGCGGCGCCCCCTCGCCGCCGCCGGGCAGGAGGACCTCCGTCCCCGGCGCCTGGGCGGCGAGATCGACCGGGACCGCGAACGGCTCGGCGAATTCTTCGGTCGCGCCGGTCACGTAGGCGGAGCGGGCGACGGCAAGCGCGGGGAGCGCTGCGAGCAGCACGCAGCCCAGGACAAGTGAAACGACGCCCGCTCGCCCCCTGCTCATCGGCCGATCCTTTCAGATCGGGCGGATTCCCTGCGGTTCGCTGGTTACTTTGCCCCCGTATTCGGTGGCAAAGTAACCACTCGCTGGCCGTTCGCCGCCTCCGGCAGGTTCTGGTCCGCGTGGTAGCTGCTGCGCACCAGCGGCCCGGAAGCGACCGACTCGAAGCCCATCGCGTAGGCCTCGCGCTCGAGCGCCGCGAACTCCTCCGGGTGCCAGTAGCGCTCGACCGGCAGGTGGTCCTCGGTCGGCCGCAGATACTGGCCGACCGTCAGCACCTGGACCCTGTGCTCGCGCAGCAGGCCGAAGGTCTCGATCATCTCCTCGAAGGACTCGCCCAGCCCGACCATCAGCCCCGACTTGGTGACGACCTCGGCGCCGCCCATCTCCTTCGCCGTCCTCAGCACCCGCGCCGAGCGCAGGAACTTCGAGCCGCGGCGCGCCCTCGGGTACATGCGCGGCACCGTCTCAACGTTGTGGTTGAAGACATCGGGGCGCTCGTGGATCACCTTGGCCAGCGGCATCTCCTGGCCGCGGAAGTCGGGCGTCAGCACCTCGACCTTGCAGCCGGGCGCCTGCATGCGGATCGAGCGGATCGTGCCGACGAAGGCGCTCGCGCCGTAGTCGGGCAGATCGTCGCGGTCGACCGAGGTGACGACCGCGTGCCGCAGCCCCATCCGCTTCACCTGGTTGGCGACGCGCAGCGGCTCCAGCGGGTCGTTCCAGCTCGGCACGCCGGTCTGCACGTTGCAGAAGCCGCAGCGCCGCGTGCAGACGTCGCCGAGGATCATGAAGGTGGCCGTGCCGCGCTCCCAGCACTCGCCGACGTTGGGGCAGTTGGCCTCCTCGCAGACCGTGTGCAGCCCCTCGCCGCCGATCTCCGCCTTCAGCCGGCGGTAGGTCGGCCCGCCCGGGGCGGGGACCTTGAGCCACGGCGGCTTGCGCGCGCGGCGGAAGGGGATCGCGCCCTCGCCGTCGGCGGCGACGCCGCCCGGCTTGGCCCGCGAGCGGGTGACGTGGATGCGCTCGGCCGTCTCGGTCATGCGACTCCGAGCCTAGCGAGGTCGAGTCCGAGATCCGCCGGCTCGCGCGCCGCCGGCGTGCGCTCGAGCACCTCGGCGTAGCGGGCGGCGACCGTGTCCGCGAAGGCGGCCAGATCCTGCTCGGCGCCGAGCTCGCGGCTGAGCGAGGTGACGCGGCAGTCGTCGATCCCGCAGGGCACGACCCACTCGAACGGCTGGAGGTCGTTGTTGACGTTGATCGCCAGTCCGTGCGTCGTCACCCCGCGGCTGACGTGGATCCCGATCGAGCCGATCTTGCGCGCGGCGTCGGGGCCGGCGCCGGCCCCGGGCAGCTCGCCCTCGGTCCAGACGCCGGTCAGGCCCTCGATCGTCCGTGCGGCGACGCCGTGCTCGGCGAGCGCCCCGATCGCGACCCGCTCGAGCCGCCGCACGTACTCGTGCACGTCGTCGCCGTAGGGGCGCAGCGAGACGATCGGGTAGGCGACCAGCTGCCCCGGACCGTGGTAGGTGACGCGCCCGCCGCGGTCGGTGTCGCGGACCTCGATCCCCTGTAGCTCGTACCACTCACGCTGCATCGGCAGCTCGTCGTCGCTGGCGCGGCGCCCGCGCGTGTACACGGGCGGGTGCTCGAGCAGCAGCAGCACATCGGGCAGCTCGCCCTCCTGGCGCGCGTTCTCCAGCCAGCGCTGCGCCACCAGCGCCTCCTCATAGGGGACGAGACCGCAGCGCACCACCAGGATTTCCTCGCTCATCCTTGAAATCGTCGCATGCCGCGGGCATATCCTTTGCCGCGCTTCCGCTCATGGCCCCATCCCGGTCCAAGCTCCTCCGGCCCGACTGGCTTCCGGCCGTCGCGCTCAGCGCCGCCCTCGCGGCCGCGATGCTGGCCTGGAACCCGCCGGTGGGCGACCTCGCCGCCCAGGTCTTCCGCACCGAGCTCTTCCAGCGCGGCGGCCTCGCGATCTGGAACGGCAGCTGGTACGGCGGCCACTACACCCTCACCTACAGCGTTCTCTTCCCGCCGCTGGCGGCGCTGCTCGGGCCGCGCCTCGTCGGCACGCTCGCCGTCGTCGCCTCGTCCTACCTCTTCGACCGGCTCGTGCGCGACCGCTGGGGCGAGGCCGCGCGCTGGGCGACGCTCTGGTTTGCCGCCGGGGTGGTCACGCTGCTCGCCGACGGTCAGCTCACCTTCGCGCTTGGGGCCGCCTTCGGCCTCGCCGCCCTGCGCGCGCTACAGCTGCGCCGGCCCGGCCCGGCGCTCGCCGCCGGCGCCGCCTGCGCGCTCTCCAGCCCCGTCGCCGCCGCCTTCCTCGCCGGGGTGATCCTCGCCGGCACGCTGCCACGCGACCGCCGCGCCAACCTCGCCGCGATCTGGGTCGCCTGCCTCGCTCTCGCCCTCGTCCTCGTCCCCAACATCGCCTTCCCGGAAAGCGGCCAGTTCCCCTTCGCCCTCTCCTCGTACATCGCGATCCCGCTGTTCTGCGCCGGCGCCCTCCTGGTCACCAGGGGCCTGGCCGTGCGGGAGCGCGAGCTGCGCCGGGTGCTCGTCGCCTACCTGCTGGCGGCGACTGTGCTCTGGCTGGCGCCGAACCCGCTCGGAGGCAACGCGGTCCGGCTCGGCGCCCTGTTCGGCGGCCCGGTGCTGGCGGCGGTCGTGCTCGCCCACCGCCCGCGCCTCTCGCGCGCCTCTGTGTTGGTGCTGACCCTGACGCTGGCCGGCGGCCTCTACTGGCAGTTGACCGCGAGCGTCAACCAGATCGCCCGCTCCGTCGGCGACCCCTCGACGGCCTCCCCCTACTTCGCCCCGGTGTCGACCTGGCTGCACGCGCACGACGGCGACGCGGCGCGGATCGAGGTGCCGCCGACCGCGAACCACTGGGAGTCGGCCTACCTGGCGCCGGGATTCGAACTGGCGCGCGGCTGGTTGCGCCAGCTCGACACCACCCGCGACGACATCTTCTACCGCGACGACGGGCGGCTGACCGACCGCGCCTACCGCCGCTGGCTGCACGCCAACGCGATCCGCTACGTCGCCCTGCCCGACGCGCCGCTCGACTATTCGTCGGTCGCCGAGCGCCGGCTGATCCTCAGCGATCCGCCCTACCTCGTGCCCCGCTGGAGCGACGCCCACTGGCGCGTCTACGAGGTGCGCGATCCGGCGCCGCTGGTGCAGCCGCTCGGCGACGGCGCCGCCAGCGTCCGCCAGGTCGGCCACAGCGGCTTCGCCCTCGACGTAACCCGCCCCGGCGAGTTCCTCGTCCGCGTCGCCTTCACCCCCTACTGGTCGATCGCCCGCGGCCAGGGCTGCCTGCTGCGCCACGGCGACTGGACCCTCGCCCGCGCCAGCCACCCGGGCGTCTTCCGCGTCAGCGCCGACTTCTCCCTCAGCCGCGCCTGGAACGCGGTCACGGGCGCCCGCAAGACCTGCTGACGTCCCTTCCCGAGGCGTGGTCGAGGTTTTAACCGCTATCCGGGGAAAACCTCTACAACGCTCGGTTGGCTGGCGGCATGCGGTCGAGGTTTTGACCGCTATGCGACGAAAACCTCTACCGCGCTCGGTTCAGAGGGCCAGGGAGAGGGGCTCTTCGAGGAGGGCGCGGACGTGGGCCAGGAATTCGGCGGCGGGGGCGCCGTAGAGGATGCGGTGGTCGCAGGCGAGGTCGATCTGCATCAGCTGGCCGGTCGCGATCCCGCCGTCGCGGACGACCGGCTTCTGCTCGATCGCGCCGACGGCGAGGATCGCCGCCTGCGGCGGGTTGATCACCGCCGAGAAGCCCTCGATCCCGTACATGCCGAGGTTGGAGACGGTGAAGGTGGCGCCGGAGAGCTCCGGCGGCGTGATCTGCCCGTCGCGCACCTTCTTCGCCAGCGCGCGCGCCTCGGCGGCGATCTGGCGCAGGCCCTTCCTGTCGGCGTCGAAGACAGTGGGGACGACGAGCGCGTCCGCGGACGCGACGGCGACGCCGACGTTGACCCGCGAGTAGAGCTCGAAGCGCCCGTCGCGGTAGGCGCCGTTGGCGCGCGGGTGCTCGCGCAGCGCCAGCGCGCAGGCCTTGACCACCATGTCGTTGAACGAGGGCACGACCGAGCCCTCGCCCGCCAGCTCCTTCAGCTTCGCCCGCCCGGCGACCGCCTCGCTCATGTCCACCGACGCCCGCAGGTAGAAGTGCGGCGCCGTCGCCTTCGACTCCGACATCCTCCGCGCGATCACCTGCTGGGTCTTGGTCAGATCCTCGTAGGAGACCTGGCCCTTGGCCGTTTCCGTGGCCGTCTCGACCGCGGGTCCTGCCGTCTCTGCCGCGGCAGGGAACCCACCGCCCCCTCCGGTCGCTGAAGCGTCCTCAGGGGCGGTACCCCCTACCGTGTCACCCGCGGACGAAGCGGACTCGACATCGGCCTTGATGATCCGACCCCCCGGCCCGGACCCTTGAAGCTGCGCCAGATCCAGCTGCCGCTCCCTCGCGATCCGGCGCGCCAGCGGCGAGGCCTTGACCCGATGCCCGTCCCCATCGGCCGGGGCCTCGGGTGCCGCGGCCGGGACCTGGGCCGAGCCAGCCCCTCCTCCCGCGGGTGGCGGCGTAGGGGGGCCCACCCCCGAGGAAGCTTCAGCTACCGGAGGGGGTGGGGGGTTCCCTGCGCCGACAGGACCCGCGGGTTGAGCGGCCTCGTCCTTTTGTCCGACCCGCGCGATCGGCGCCCCGATCGGCACCGTCTCACCCTCCTGAACCAGGATCTCAGTCAGCGTTCCCGCGACGTCGGACTCATAGGCCATGTTCGCCTTGTCCGTCTCGATTTCCGCCAGCTCGTCCCCAACGGAAATCTCGTCCCCCACGGCCTTGAGCCACTGAAGAATCGTCCCCTCCTCCATCGAGTCGGACAATCTCGGCATAACCACCTCGGCCATCAGACGCTCCCCTCGAGCGCCGCAAGCGCTGCCCGCACGACGTGCTCCTCGTGCGGAATCGCCGCCTGCTCGAGCCGTTTCGCGTAGGGCATCGGGACGTCGGCGCCGGTCACCCGCTGCACCGGCGCGTCGAGGTGGTCGAAGGCCTGCTCGGTGATCAGGGTTGCGAGGTTGGCGCCGACGCCGCCGTGCGGCCAGCCCTCCTCGACGATCACCGCGTGGTTGGTACTGCGCACCGACTCGAGGATCGTGTCGAGGTCGAGCGGACGCAGGGTGCGCGGGTCGATCACCTCGGCCTCGATCCCATGCTCGTTGGCGAGCGCCCGCGCCGCGTCCTCGGCGACGTGCGCCATCTTCAGGATGCCGACGATCGTCACGTCGCTCCCCTCGCGCCGCACCGCCGCTTCGCCGAAGCTGAGCGGCTCGGCCGCGCCGTTCTCGGGCACCTCGCCGCGGGCGCCGTAGAGGCTCTCGTGCTCGATGAAGATCACCGGGTTGTCGTCGCGGATCGCCGCCTTCAGCAGCGCCTTGCCGTCGGCCGGGGTCGAGGGGCAGGCGACGAGCAGCCCCGGCACCTGGAGGAAGAGCGCCTCGAAGCTGTGCGAGTGGGTCGGGCCCAGCTGGTGGCCGCCGCCGCCCGGCATGCGCACGACCAGCGGCACCCGCGCCTGGCCGTTGAACATGTAGGGGATCGCCGCGGCGTGGTTGACGATCTGGTCCAGCGCCAGCAGCGAGAAGTTGACCGTCATCAGCTCGACCACCGGCCGCAGCCCGCCGACCGCCGCGCCGACCCCGGCGCCGACGATCGTGTTCTCGGAGATCGGCGTGTCGCGCACGCGCCGCTCGCCGAACTCCTCGAGCAGCCCTTCGGTCACCTTGAACGCGCCCTGGAAGACGCCGACGTCCTCGCCCATCACCAGGACCGCCTCGTCGCGGCGCATCTCCTCGGCCATCGCGTCGCGCAGCGCCTCCCGCATCCTCAGCGTCGCCATCAGTCCTCGACCTCCTCGGCGACCTCCGGCTCCATACCCTCGACCGGATCGCCCTCCACGGCGGGATTGGGACGCGGACCGTCCGTCGCCCCCGCGTACGCCGCCCCGGCTTCGGCCAGCTCGCGCGCCGCCGCCGGCATCTCCTCTTCCTCGCGCTCGCCCCGGTGCGGCTCCGGGCTGCGCTCGTCGACCGCGTACCAGCCGCCCACCTCGTCGACCACGTAGAGGTTCTCGTAGAGGCTCTCGAGCGCCGGTTCTGGCGACTCGTTTGCCGCCTCGACCGCCGCCGTCACCTGCTCCTCGGCCTTGTCCTGAACCTCCTGTACCTCGCGCTCGCCCAGCACGCCCGCCTCGACGCAGCGCCGCGCGAAGGCCTCGATCGGGTCTTTGCGCCGCCACTCCTCGACCTCCTCGCGCTCGCGGTAGACCTCGGGGTCGGCGGCCGAGTGACCGCGGTAGCGGTAGGTGAAGGCCTCGAGCAGAGTCGGCCGGCGCTCCTCGCGCGCCTGGCGCAGCCCCTCGGCGACGCCCTCGCGCACGGCGATCACGTCCATGCCGTCGATCCGCTCGCCCGGGATCCCGTAGCCCTCGGCCTTCTTCGAGAGGTCGGTCTGCCCGGAGTGCCGCTCGACCGAGGTGCCCATTCCGTAGAGGTTGTTCTCGACCAGGAAGAAGATCGGCAGCTGCCAGAGCGCCGCCAGGTTCATCGTCTCGCCGAAGTTGCCGGTGTTGGAGGCGCCGTCGCCGAACATGCAGACGGTGACCGCGTCCTCGCCCTTGTAGTCGGAGGAGAGGGCGAGCCCCGCGGCGATCGGCAGGTTGCCGCCGACGATCCCGTAGCCGCCCATGAAGCGCGTCTCGGCATCGAAGATGTGCATCGAGCCGCCGCGCCCGCCGCTCGTGCCGTCGACGCGGCCGAACAGCTCCGACATCACCCGCGCCGGCTCGGTGCCGCGGGCGATCGCGTGACCGTGCGTGCGGTAGGTGCCGATCAGGTAGTCGTCGGGCCGCATCACCGAGGTCGTGCCGACGATCGTCGCCTCCTCGCCGATCGCCAGGTGCAGGAAGCCGCCGGCCTTCGCCCGCTGGTACTGCCGCCCGGCCTCCTCCTCGAAGCGCCGGATCAGGGCCATCCGCGCGAGCAGCTCGTAACAGGCGCCGGCGTCGGGGAGGTCGGGCATCCAGCTCACCTTAGCTGGATGATCTTGCAGCCTCGATCGCCTCGTTCAGCCGGTCGTCCCCCCAGAAGACCTGCTCGCCGACGGCCAGCGAGGGCACGCCGATCACACCGCGCTCGGCGGCCGCGTCGGTCGCCTCGCGCAGCGCGTCCTTGACCGTCTGCGTGCCGGCCGCCTTGCCGACCGCGTTGGGGTGCAGCTCGCAGGCGGCGGCGGCGATCAGGACGTTGTCGTGCTCGCTCAGGTCGCGGCCGGCCGCGAACTGCTGGCGGAAGGCGGCGAGGGCGAAGGAGACGCTGCGGCCGGTCTGCTTGGCGAAGGTCGCGACCCGCATCGCGAACAGCATGTTGCCCGGCCACGGCTCGGGCCAGGCGACCGGCGCCAGCCCGTACTCCCGCGCCCGCCGCTCGACCTCCGCCATCCCCTCCTCGCGCCCGGGCCCGTTCCCCCAGGAGTCGCGGCCGAAGCGCTGGAAGAGGCCGCCGAGCAGGATCGGCTGCCACTCGGGCTGCTCCAGCTCGGCGTCGGTGAACAGCCCGCTGATCCGCTCCGCGGTCAGGTAGGCGTAGGGCGATCCGAGGTCGAAGTAGAAGGTCGCGCGCGCGCCGGTCAAGCGTGCGTCGCCCACTTGTCCACGGCGCGGGCGGCTTCGAAGATCGCCTCGGAGATCGTCGGGTGGGGATGGACGATCCGCGCCAGCTCCTGGTAGCCGCCCTCCAGCGCCATCGTCGCCACCAGCTCGGCGATCATGTCGCAGGCCCGGTTGCCGACGATGTGGGCCCCGAGGATCTCGCCGTATTTCGAGTCGACGACGAGCTTCACAAGCCCTTCTTTGTCGTCGTAGACGGTCGCGCCGCCGACGCCGCCGAGTTTCAGTTTGCCGACCTTGACGTCGTGCCCGGCCTCCTTCGCCGCCGCCTCGGTGAGGCCGACGCTGGCCACCTGCGGGTGGCAGAAGGTCGCCCCGGGGACGAGGTCCTGGTTGACCGGATGGGTCGCGACCCCGGCGGCGTGCTCGACCGCGACGACGCCCTCCTCGGAGGCCTTGTGGGCGAGCGCCTTGGCGTTGACCAGGTCGCCGATCGCGTACACCTTGGCGTTGGTGGTGCGGCCGAACTCGTCGACCTTGACCTTGCCGTTCTGCTCCAGCTCGACCCCGGCCGCGTCGAGGCCGAGCCCCTCGACGTCGGCGGCGCGCCCGCCGGCGATGCAAAGGTACTCGACCTCGGTCGAGCTGTCCCCGTAGGTGAGCTTGACCGAGTCGCCGCTTGCCTCGACGTTTTCGACCGGCGTGCCGGTGGAGATCTCGATGTTCTGCTTCTTGAACGCCCGCTCGACCACTCGCGCCATGTCCTTGTCCTCGGCCGGGAGGATCTGGTCGAGCATCTCGAGCAGCAGCACCTCGGTGCCGAAGCGTCCGTAGGCGGAGGCGATCTCGCAGCCCGAGGCGCCGGCGCCGACGACGGCGATCCTGCCCGGGCGGGCGGGCAGCGACCAGGCGCCCCAGGTGTCGAGCACGCGGTCGCCGAACTCGACCCCGGGGATCGGCAGCGGCGTCGAGCCGGTGGCGAGCACGACCGTGCCGGCCTCGTGCACCTCGTCGCCGACCTGCACGTCGCCGTCGGCGGTGAGCGCGCCCTCGCCCTCGATCCAGGTCACCTTGTTTTTGTCCCAGAGCATCTTCACGCCGCCCGAGAGCGATTCGGAAACCGCCGCGCGGCGCTTGCCGAGGGCGTCCCAGTCGAGCTCGACCTCCTTGGCGACGACGCCGAGCTCGGCGCTGTCGCGCGCCTCGCTGTAGATCTCGGCCGTGCGCAGCACCGTCTTCGCCGGGATGCAGGCGTAGTTGAGGCAGCGGCCACCCGGCTTGTCGCGCTCGACCACGGCGGTTTTCTTGCCGAGCTGGGCCGAACGGATCGCGGCGACGTAGCCGCCGGGGCCGCCCCCGATGACGATCGTGTCGAAGGATTCAGCCAAGAGATCGCAGCCTATAGAAGTGCCTCAGTCGCGGCTCGGCATCTGGATCCGCGCCATCGCCTTGACCATGAAGTAGAAGAAGGTGCCGGTGACGGCGAGCAGGCCGAGCGTCGCGGCGAACTGGGCGACGGTCGCGGCCTGGACCGCGAGCCCGAAGACGGCGCTGAAGATCAGGAAGACGAGCAGCAGCTGGAAGCCGAGCACCGCCCAGTAGCGGGCGCGCCACATGCCCCAGGCCATCACGCCCATGATCAGAGCGGGGGCCAGCACCTGGGCGAAGTGCGGTTTGCCCCCTTCGACCTTCACCCCGAGCAGGTAGCCGGCGAGGATCGAGAGCGCGACCAGCGCGGCGATCACGGCGCCGACCGTGACGACCAGCGGCCGCTCGCCCTCGGCCAGCGGCTCGAGATTCTCGCGCGCTTCCCGGTTGCGCTGCTCGGCCTGGGCGTAGCCCCGCTCCATCCGCTCGCGCGGGGTCGGCTGCGGCTGCGCCCCCCGCTGCTTGCGCTTGCGCGGGGCTGGCTCTGGCGGCGAGGGGTCAGGCACCCGGCGCCGCCTCCCCGAGCGGCGCGAGGGCGCCCCGCAGCGCTTCGGCGACCGCCGCCGGGTCCTCGGCGTCGCGGATCGCGCGCACCACGCAGAGCCGCTGGGCGCCCGCGGCGACCACGTCGCCGGCGTTGCCCAGGTCGATGCCGCCGATCGCGAAGAAGGGGTGCGGCGCATGGGCGGCGGCGTGCTCGATCAGGCCGAGCCCGACGCCGGGGCGGCCCTGTTTGGTCGGCGTCTCCCAGATCGGCCCGACGCTCACGTAGTCCACCGGCGCGTCGGCGCTCGCGGCGAGTTGCTCCTCGGAATGCGTCGAAAGACCGATAATCATCTCGGGCCCCAGGATTTCCCTGGCCTCCTCCACCGGCATGTCGTCCTGGCCGACGTGGACGCCATCGGCGTCGCAGGTCCTTGCCAGCCAGGGGTCGTCGTTGACGATGAAGAGGGCGCTGTAGGTGTCGCAGAGGCGGCGGAAGGTTCGCGCCGCGCGCTCGATCTCCTCGCGCGGCAGCTGCTTGTCGCGCAGCTGGACGATGTCGACGCCGCCGTTCAGCGCCGCGTGCAGCAGCGCTTCGAGGTCGCGGCCCGCGGGCATCGCCTCGCAGACGAAGTAGAGCCGCGCGGTGCGCAGCCGCTCGCGCCGCAGCGGTCCGTGTGCCTCGGGCATCGCCAGGCTCATAACCCGATCTTAGGGTCTGCCCGGCACCGGACAGACCCCAAGCTCGGGACCGAGACGAGTACCATCGAATAAGTACGGGAGCCTCACCCAAGGCTGAGAGGGCGGCACCAAGGCCGCCGACCGTGTGACCTGATCCGGGTAATGCCGGCGGAGGCAAGGATGAACGAGCGGCGCAGTTTCGATGTGGTGGTGGTCGGAGGCGGAGTCATTGGCCTCTCCTGCGCCTGGCGCGCGGCGCAGCGCGGCGCCCGGGTCGCGGTGGTCGAGCGCGCGCAGCCGCCGGCCGGGGCGACGCGGGTCGCCGCCGGCATGCTGGCGCCGGTCGGCGAGCTCGCCTTCGGCGAGCCGGAGCTACTGAAGCTGACCCTGGCCGCGGCCGAGCTCTACCCGGACTTCGTCGCCGGGCTGGAGGGCGTCGACCGGGCGTCGCCACCGGCTACCGCCGCGACGGCGCCCTGCACGTCGCGCTCGATCGCGACGAGGCGGCGGAGCTGCGCCGTGTGCACGAGCTACAGCGCTCGCTCGGGCTCGGCGCCGAGTGGCTGCCGCCGCGCCGCTGCCGCGAGCTCGAGCCGGGCCTGACGCCGTCCTTCAGCGGCGGCGTCCACGCGCCCGGCGAGGGCTCGGTCGATCCGCGTGCGCTCGTCGCGGCGCTGCTTGCCGCGCTCGAGGCCGAGCCGGAGGTGGAGCTGTCGATCGGGACCGGGGTGGAGGGCGCGCTGTTCGACGGCGAGCGGATCGCCGGCGTGCGGACGGAGGGCGGCGCCGAGCTGCGCGCCGCGGCCGTTGTCCTCGCGACCGGCGCCTGGTCGGGCCAAGCCGCCTGGCTGCCCGAGCCGGCACGGCCGCCGGTGCGGCCGGTCAAGGGCCAGGTCCTCGAGCTGCGCGTCGCCGAGGGCGCCGCGCCGTGCAGCCGCATCGTCGCCTCCGAGCGCGTCTACCTCGTGCCGCGCGACGACGGCCGCCTGATCGTCGGCGCCACGGTCGAAGAGCAGGGCTTCGACACGACGGTGACCGCGGGCGGGGCGTACGAGCTGCTGCGTGAGGCCTACCGCCTGCTGCCCGAGGTCGCCGAGCTGGAGCTGGTCGAGGCGGCGGCGGGCCTGCGCCCAGGGACGCCCGACAACCTGCCGCGGGTCGGCCCGAGTCCGGTCGAGGGCCTGCTCTGGGCGACCGGCCACTACCGCAACGGCATCCTGCTCGCCCCGCTCGCCGCCGACGCGCTGGTCCCTCACCTCGAATCGCGGTCGAGCTTTTCGCCGGATAGCGAAGCAAACCTCGACCGCGATGCGGAGGGGGCGGTTCGGTGAGGATCGAGCTGAACGGGACGCCGCACGAGCTCGCGGCCGGCGCGACGCTGGCCGACGCGGTGCGCGCCAGCGGTGCCGACGCGGCCGCGCGCGGCGTCGCCGTCGCCCTCGACGGCGAGGTCGTGCCGCGCGCCCAGTGGGACGCGACGCCGCTTGCCGAGGGCCGCAGCGTCGAGGTGCTCGCCGCGATCCAGGGCGGCGCCGAGACCTGGGAGCTGGGCGGCCGCCGGTGGTCCTCGCGGCTGATCGCCGGCACCGGCGGCTTCCGCTCCCTGGAGCAGATGGAGGCGGCGCTTGCCGCCGCCGGCACCGAGATCGTCACCGTCGCCCTGCGCCGCATCGATCCCGCGGCGAAAGGGTCGGTGCTGGAGGTGATCGACCGGCTCGGCCTCTTCGCCCTGCCCAACACCGCCGGCTGCTTCACCGCCCGCGACGCGGTCCGCACCGCGCAGCTCGCCCGCGAGGCCTTCGAGACCGACTGGGTGAAGCTCGAGGTGATCGGCGACGACCGCACGCTCTACCCCGACGCGGTCGAGCTGCTCGACGCCGCCGAGACCCTGGTTGGCGAGGGGTTCACCGTCCTCCCCTACACCAACGACGACCCGATCCTCGCCCGCCGCCTCGAGCAGGCCGGCTGCGCCGCGGTGATGCCGCTCGGCTCGCCGATCGGCTCCGGCGCCGGGGTCCGCAACCCCTACAACGTCGCGATCATCGCCGAGCGCGCCGCGGTTCCCGTCATCCTCGACGCCGGCATCGGCACCGCCTCCGACGCCGCCCTGGCGATGGAGCTCGGCTGCGACGCCGTGCTCGCCGCCAGCTCGATCTTCGGCGCCGCCGACCCGACCGCGATGGCGCGTGCCCTGCGCACCGCGGTCGACGCCGGCCACACCGCCCGCCACGCCGGCCGCATCCCCCGCCGCACCCACGCCGAGGCATCGACCAGCTACGAGGGCACCCCCGATCTCTCCTGACCGGCGCGGTCGAGGTTTTGATCGCTATCCGGTGAAAACCTCGACCGCGCTCGTGGGCGATGCCCGTCTACCATGCGTCTCGCGCCCCTGTAGCTCAGTTGGTTAGAGCGGCGGCCTTTTAAGCCGCGCGGCGCGGGTTCGAATCCCGCCGGGGGCACTGACCCGCACGGTGGTCGAACCGCAGGCAAAGAGAAAGACGGGTAGATCTCCGCGCGGCTGACGACCCGGATCTCATCGACCAGCGATTGCAGCAGCGCCTTGCGGGTCGGCTGGTCACCGCCCTCGATCACCTCGCGGACCTGGGCCTGCAACAGCGCCAGGTCCTCGTCGCTCAGCGGCTCGCGCTCCTTGGGTTCCTCGGCGCGAAGCTCCTCGCGCCGGGCTTCCAGCCCGCGCAGGCGCTCGGTCAGCTCGCCGATCCGTGGCGCGCAGGCCGACTCGGGCATCGTGCCCTGCTCGAAGGCGCGGAAGTAGCGATCCAGCGACTCGCCGGTCTTGCGCAGCTCGCCGTCGATCCGCTCCAGTTCCTCGACGCGCCGGGGCTGCTCGGCATCCAGCTCGGCGAAGGCTTCTGAGATTGCCTCCCGCACCAAGGGCTCGCGCTCCAGCACGCCGAGGAGCTGTTCGAGAATCGCCTCCTCGAGCTGATCGGCTGGCAAGCGTTCTCCCTCGCAGGCGTGCTTGCCGTAGCGCTGGCGCGAGAAGCACACGTAGTAGCGGTAGCGCCCGCCGTTGCCATTCGCCGAGGCGCCGACGTAGCGCTTGCCGCAGTGCGCGCACTTGATCAGTCCGGTGAGCAGGTACTCGGAGGCGTTGGAGCGCCGTAGCGAGACGTCCTCGCTTCGCTCGCGCAGCTTCTCCTGGGCGCGCTGGAAGAGGTCGCGGTCGACCAGCGGCTCGTGCGGCGCGGGGTGGTGGGTGCCGCGAAAGAAGATCTCGCCCACGTAGGCCCGGTTGCGCAGGATGCTGAGCACCGCCTTGGCGTTGAAGGGCTTGCCGCCCCGCGTGCGCAGCCCGCGCTCGGTCAGCCATTGGGCGAGCGCCGAGGAGCCTTCCAGGCGCTCGGCGTAGCGGCGGAAGATCTCGGGCACAACGGAGGCCTTGGCCGGGTCGGGGACCAGGAAGCGCCGCTCGGCGTCGAGGCGATAGCCGAAGGGGACCGAGCCGCCGGTCCACTCGCCGCGAGCGGCCTTGCGCTCCATGCCCGCGATGGTGCGCTCGACAATCGTCGCCCGCTCGAACTCGGCGAAGACGCCGAGCATCTGCACCATCATCCGCCCCGAGGAGCTGGCGGTGTCGAAGGGCTCGGTCGCCGAGCGGAAGAGAACCTTGGCGCCGTCCAGCCGCTCGATGATCTGCGCCAGCCCGCGCACCGAGCGCGAGAGGCGATCCACGCGGTAGACCAGCAGCAGGTCGAAGCGTCCCGCCTCTGCCTCCCGCAGCGCCCGTTCCAGCCCCGGCCGCTCCAAGGTTGCGCCCGACGCCTGATCGGTGAAGCGGCGCACGATCTGCCAGTCCTCCTGGCTCGCCGCATAGGAATCGAGCCTTGTCGCCTGCGCCTCAAGCGAGTAGGGCTGGGTCTCCTCGTCGGTCGAGATGCGGGTGTAGGTGGCGATCCTCATCGGCTCCTCCGGCGCTTGCGTGGTTCAGACGGATGTCTATGACAGCTCGACGCGCGCAAGGAGTCAAGTCCACCGCCCGCCAGGTAGTCGCGGTAGAGCACCCGCAGGGTGCTGGAGAGCTCGGCGCTCTGCTCCTCGCTTCGCCGCACGAGACGGGCGCGGCGCACCCCGAGCCGCTCGGCCCGGCCGCGCTCCCCTCCCGAGTTGTCGACACGCATCAGCATGGGCGGTATTCCTCTGCGGGTCCGGGGTCGGGCAGCACCACCCCGCAGTAGTGGCAGCGCTCTGCGACGTGTCGTCCCCGTGTCCTCTCGGCGTTCGGATAGGCGATCTCCTCGCAGTGCTTGCAGCGGCGCAGCGCCCGGCGGTCGACCCCGTCGAGGAAGGTCCTTGACCGGTTGCGAATCCTGCCGAGGAGCCCTTGCGCCTTCGCCAGCCGCCGCGCCTCCCCCTCGCGCCAGGCGAGATAGGCATCGCGCAGGCGCTCCTGCTCGGCGCGTGCCTTGCCGTCGCCCTCGGCTTCGCGCCTCAGCGCCTCCAGCTCGCGGTCATAGAGGACCTCTCCGGCGGCGATGCGCTTGTCGGCCCGTCGCAACGCCGGGCCGTCGCCGCAGCGCTCCCTCAGGTCGTCAACGTGCTCGCGCTGGGTGGAGCGGCGGTACTTGACGAGGCGACGGAGCGCCGCTTGCTCCTCGGCGTCTGCCATCCGCTCACCCACGCGCATGGCGATCGGATCGGCGAGCAGCGCCGCGTGGGCGAGCAGCGCCTCGCGTTCGATCTCGTTCATCTCGCCCGTGCGCTCGAACGTCGCTTTCAGGGCCGTGATCAGCGGCGGGTCCTCTTCGCCGGTGGGGTTTCGCCGGTTCCACTCGCGCAGGTGGGAGCGAAGAGCCTCGGGGTCGGTACGCAGCCGCTCGCGCTCTTCGTCTTCTCGACGCCGCTCGGCCTCCCGGCGGGCGATCTCTTCGTCATAGGGCCGCCGCGCCTCGCGCAGGGCGGCGAGCAGGTCGCGCGGCTCGCCTTCCTCATCGACCAGCCAGGGAGTGCCGGTCGGCAGGGAGCCCAGCCTGCGGGCGAGGTCGCACACGCAAACGACGAGCTGCCCGTAGCGCCCCACCTCCTTGCGGGACATCGAGAGGAAGGAGCGGGCGCGCTTCTCGGTCGTCGTGACGAACAGCAGGGCGGGGCAGAAGCGGTGGCGCTCGCGCCAGGCGCCCGCCCGGTCGTACTCCCCGTAGCCCGCCGCCTTCTTCTTCAGCTGGCGGTGCGACATGGTTCCCATGTCCAGCTCGATGAAGGCGAGCAGCCTGCGCCCGTCCGCAGCGGCGATCTCGATGAAGGCGTCGGGTGCGATCGCGCGGCCCTCGCCGGTCAGCCTTGCCTTGAAGGTCTCCCGCGCCTCGGCCTCGCGCTCGAAGCCGATCAGCTCCGCGCCCTCGGGCAGGGAGGTCTCAAGCGCGACGTAGATCTCGCTGAGCCCGGCGGCGTGGGCGAGAAAGAGCGGGTTGGGTTCGCGCCGCTCGCCTCCCCTCGGCGGCGGCTCGCCGCCGATCAGCGCCTCGCCCCGCCGGGTCGGCCACAGGTGATGGGGGGCGGAGCCGCGTTCGCGGTAGGGCCGCGTCCTGCCGAGCAGCCCGTCGCCCGCCAGGCGGTTGCAGCGGTAGCGCAGCGTGCGGGCCGGGGTCTCGGGCAGAAGGGCCGCGAGCTGGGCCGAGGTCAGCACGCGCTGGGCGCAGAGCAGATCGAGGATGCGCAGGTCGATCTCGGTGAGCGCGACCTCTCGCCCCCGGCCGCGCCCCTTGGCGCCTGATGTGTTGGCTCTACTCGTGGTCATCCTTTCTTTGGTTGTTTCGCGCGGCGTCAGTCCGCGCGTGCGGTTGGTGCGGTTCAGGCGCAGAAGCGTTGCTTAGCCAGCGCGGAGGCGATAGCGCAGGCGTCGAGTGCAAGGGACGCGAGCGACGATGCGGAAACGAGAAGCGCGGTGCGGCGAGGCGCGAGTCGGCGGACATAGCGTCGGCGACCATTGAGGACTCTACGGAGGGGGTAGAGACTCGGGCGCGGGAGAGGGGCGGCGATTCGGCATCGCCATGCGGAAGGAGCGCCGTCGCCGGTTGCCAGTCGTGCTCGGGGCGGCTGGCAAGGTCGGGGCGACCGCAGTGACCCTCGCGCCGCCGCATTTGTCCCTTTGCCTCCCCGCCCATAGATCTACGTTTAGCGGCAAGGCGCCGGAAGATCTACAAACGTGCCTATGCACTTATGCACAACGGTATAGTTGTGAAAGGACAGGCGAAGGTTCCCCTTCGCCGTCGGCTTTAGACCCGTCCAACGTCTCTATGGGAAGGCTGGCGACTGAAACCGATCTCGGTGGGGGTGTAGTACGTACCGATGACTGACCGTGCCCATGCCGCCATTACGCTGGCAACCGCGCTCGTGCTCGGCGCCTCCGCCTACGGCCACGCCTTCGACCTAAACCTGCCCGGTGCGCTTGGTGACATATGGAGCAGCGGCTATTGGAATTTGACGATCTACGGACTTGCCATCCTCGGCGTGTTCTTCGTCTATCGCTGGTGGGCTCTCCTCCCAGCCATTGCGCCTGTCGCCGTCCCTGTCTACCTCTACAACATGACCGACTATGTGCCGCCCTGGCAGGGAGAGTCCCTCGGCCTCCCCTCCCGCCTTTCCGAACAGCCCGGTCTCTATGTCTTGCTCGTAATTATCGCGATTGTCCTCCAGCTAGTGTTCCTTTCGGTCGGCTTGCTGCTTCGCGCGGTACGGGAGCGGGTTCGCTCCAGGCATCGCGAGGGGGCGTTGCCTGACTCCGCGTAGGCGAGCAGGCGCGGTTTCGGGAAAGCTGCGCTGGCGAATGGATGCTTCGCAATGTGGAAGCGGTGCAGTCGGGCATTGCCAGTTGTGCGCCGAGTTGACTCGGGCAGAACGACATGCAACCGACAACGACCTCTGGGGTACCCAATCCCATGAGCAACGTCGGTCGGGTGACCCTCACCTGCGCAGCGGCGCTCCTGGTTGGGGGCTACACCTACGGGAATGCGTTCGACCATGATCGAACCGGCGTCCTTGGCGCTGCTTTGTATAGCCCTGCGCTCTTTTGGGTCTTGCCCGTTCTCTTGATTCTCGCGGTCGCGCTGGTAAACCGCTGGTGGGCGCTCTCAGTTGGCCTTGTTCCGCTTGCCGTCTTGTTCCTCCTGCATTCGGCGACCGACTACGTCTATCCTTACCACGAGGACCCTTATCCGGCATTCGTACTCATTTGGACGATCCTCCTGTTGGGGGTCTCTTCGCTCGGCTTCCTACTGCGCGCCGTATTCGACTGGGCCATCTCAAGAAGCGGTTTCCGAGGCTTCGGTCAGCTCAGCTAGACAGGGCCGAACTGGACGGCATTTGAACCGCGCGGCGGAAGCCGTCATTGGGCGTCTACACCGGTCGCTGTAGCAGCAATGACGCTCAGATGCATGCGATATATAGGCTCGGATGATGCCGCCTCTCGATTGGGACGACATCGTGGAGGGATGGTTTTGGCTTCCCGCCGCAAATCCGCGGAAGGTGCGTGGCGTGCTGAAAACCTCCTGGGCAAATGGCATTGAGCTTTCCTTGGAGGAGCATCTCTTTAAAGACAACAAGAGTCGTCAGCGGATCTACGGATCGGATATGGCTGGGCGACCACTCGTCTTGTTGGACGCATTTACGCGCAATCAAACCTACGCCACCTCCCTGCCGGAGCGCTTCTGGCACATCCTCACCGTGAACGAGGTTTTTCTCGGCACCGGCCGCCCCAAGACCCGATTTCCAAGAGTAGTTGTTCGGCTTAGCGCCCTTTCGGATTTCCTGACGGAAACCGCTATCTCCATAGAGTCGAAGCCGCCCCAGGCGACCTGGAAGCCTCCAAGAAAGAGGCTGCTTCACGCAGGTGGTCTAACCATCCAATTCGAGCATCGGCTTAACTTCACCGGCGGATATCGTCACGCTCAAATGAAGGACGACCTCAGGGTCGAACTCCGGTCATCGCGTGGCAGGCAGGCGCCGGACTGGCTAGAGGCAATAGATGTCGTTGCCGTATTCGTCGGCTTCTGTGTCAGACAACCAGCCGGTCTTGAGCGCATTTCCCTGATTGACCATCAAGGCCAGGAAGCCGAGTATCGCTATCGCCTTCGCTCATTTAATGGCCCGGACACCGGCCGCACGGGCCGTTGGTGGTTGCGGGAGAAAGATTTCGGGGATGAACTTGGACCAGCGTTGGATCGCTGGCACGCATATCGCAAGGCGTCGCCAGAGGCGTTCGACATGATCTCGGAGTACGTCGCGTTTGGTGGCGACCTCAACTCGGCTGATCGGCTGCTTCTGCTTGCGCGGTTCTTGGAGGTGCACCATCGGAGAACTCGAAAGGGGGGACAGCTCACGAAAAAGGCTCACAGCTCTCGGACGCAAGCCATCCTCGCCAACGCGCCCCTCGAACACCGCGCCTGGCTGAAAGATGCCCTCGCGTTCTCAAACAATCTCAAACTCTACGAACGGCTTGTCGAGATCTGCAACCTTTTCGGCCGGGATTTGGACGCGCTTCTTGCTGGCGACCGAGAAGGCTTCGCTCGACGTGTCACTGATACGCGCAACTACTACACGCACTACAGCAGCGGATTGAGAAAAAGGGCAGCTCGCGAGATAGATCTCGTGATTCTCACGAAGCGCCTTTGGTTCGTCGTTCGAGGCTGCATCCTGTTGGAGCTTGGCTTTTCGCCGCAACTAGCTGTCGAAGCCCTGAAGCTCGACTCCGGATGGGCCTGGCTTTGCAGGCAACCACCGAGCTAAGGCCGGTCTAGGCGATTGCCGAAGGGACCATTTCGCCCCAAGCCTGGGAACGTCGGCCAACAAACGTGTCGGGCTCAGCGGAAATGCGATCCGCGTACTTGATTGCCGCTTGGGCCAGCATAGACCTACCTCGATAGGTAGCGACCAGGCACTCGAGCGCCATGACCGTGGCGTCGGTGACGATGACCAAGGCCTCCGCCAGCCGACGTGCGTCCTGGCCTCCTGCGGCGCCGAGTACGAAGACATCCGGGTCGCCATAGTGGACCTTTTTCCGGAGGCGAAAGAAGAAGTCGAACAGCGTCGTCGGCTGGAGGTTCTCGGCCATTTTCCGTTTTCTCGCGGCCGAAAGGTTCTTCCGCGACCGGCCGGGAGAGGCGCCCCTGTTTCGCTCATCGGAAAAGCGTCGATCCAGCTCCTTTTGGCGAGTCGTTTTGAGCAGGACCGCTATGCGACCCTCGGCGCTCTCGGGGGCAGGTGCCGAAAGAACGCTGAAATCCTCTTGTGCGGGGACGACGCCGAGGAAATGCTCCGTTCGGAGTGCGGGGCATCCCTCGCAGGCTGCGCTCCACGGGAAGATCAAGCGGCCGTCGACTACCTCGCGACTGATCGCATTCAGCACCTTTCGATGATCGGCGGGCGCCCTGGCGGCGGCGGCAAAGAGAACAGCCCGCATCGCATGATGGACTGCATAGTAGGCCTGGCCAGGCATCCAGGTGTTGGCCTCCTCGATGAACTCGCTCTCGATGTTGCGCTCAAGGGAATGCGCGATCCCCCAAGCCTTATTCAGGCACCGTTCCAGCTCGCGGTTGACCGCCGAGCCGTTGCGGCGCTTTTCGATCCGCCGCAAAGGCTTGTGTTGACGCATCGCCTCTTGAACGCCATCAGCCAGAGCCGAATCGAGACCGTAGCGCCCCCCAATTACTCCAGCCAGCTCCCCGAGGTAGTTCGAGTACACCCGAAACGGCTTCTCGTATTCCGCATCGGGAAAGCGAATGTCGCTCAAAGTCGCCATGAAAGCAACGGTAGCGTGCCAATCCGCACATCACCAGCCAATGCGTCCGCAAACTCCGCGATTTTCGTGAACGATCCTGATCGGAGATCCCCGGTCGATGACTGGGTGGGTTCTCGATGGGGGCCGACTTGGGGAGAGCCGGTTGATCTCAGACGGGGCCGACTCGGGAAATCACCCAGTAGGTGACCCTGCGAACTTCCCCGGTCGGCCCCGCCCGCTCACCGCGCCCATGCCGTCGGGCGCGAGGAGTCTTCTCGCTGGCGCTCTGAGTTCGGCCGTCTCAGGCCGACGCCAGCGCAGGCACTTGCCGCAAGCTCTCCACCCCCACGACCTCGATTCCGTCCAAGCCAGCCGCCTCGCCGCTGTTTGCGGCGGGCACGACAAGACGTTTGGCGAGCTGTAGGGCGAGGGCTGCCTCGGCCATCGCCCACACGTCAGAGAGCGGGCACAGGGACCCGTCCGGGGCAAGCTCTCCGGCCATCGCCGTTGCCGACAACCGCCCGTGCTCGATCTGCCCGGTGGCGAGCAGCAGCGCCGTCGCAATCGGCAGGTGAAACGGGGCCAGGTCGGGTCTTTGAGCGCTCGCCGGGGCGAGGTTGACGTGGACCGGCTCTGCGGGGAACTCAAAGCCGCAGTTGGCAAATGCCCCGCCCAGCAGCTCCCGCATCTTTCGGGCAGCGGGCTTGGGCTCGCCGATCAGGGAGAAGACCCGGGGGCCGTTGCGGCGGACGTTGACCTCGACCACTGTCGGGCAGACCCTCGCCCCGCTTACCCAAAGCGTTCGCATCGTGGCGAGCATCAGCGCTCCTCTTCGGGAGCCGGGCCGACCTTCAGCAGGCTGGCGAGGATCGTCCCCTGTTGTCTCGCGCAGCCATGCAGCGCAAGGCGCTTCGTGAGCTGCCCTGCGACCAGCAGGGGCCTGCCGAGGTGCAGCTCCCCGCCATCGCCATCGCCCTCGCCAACCCCCTCCGGCACTTCGACCAGATAGCGGGCGTAGGTCCGCAGCCGCCTCGGGTCCCTGGGGTCGGCGACCGGGAATTCGATTTCTGCGACAAAGACCGGATCGCCATCGGGCCCCTCCGCCCGTCTGGGCTCGCCCCTGACCTTGCCGGTGAGGACCACGTGGTTCAGGCCCGGTGGCGTGGAGTCGGGAAAGAGCAGGCTCTCGGGCCGCTTTGCGTCTCGGGCGCGCATCGCCTACTCCCCCTCCAGCACGTAGGCGCGCGGCTTTCGCTTTGCCTGTCGGAGCTTGCCGTCCTTTGCCAATCGCCCGAGGCAGTTGGACACCGCACCGGCCGATCTGCCGCCGAGTCCCTTGGCGACGGTGGTCGCGGTCAGCGGCCCATCGCCTTTGTGCTTCTTCAGGTAGGCGAGCACGAGGCCGTCGAGCTGGCCGGGGCGCAGGCGCTTCGGCGCGGCGCTCACTGGCGGTCCTCACAGCGGGCGAGCGTGGTCAGCAGGCCGTTGCAGGTATCGAGCGCCAGTTGGTAGCTGCGCTTTGCCGCTTCGTCGGCTTCGCGGTACTCGCGCGCCTCAGCGCTCTCAGAGAGCCCGCCTTCGGCATCGGAGCGCAGCCGGGTGAGGACTTCGGCCAGATCCTCGGGCGGCATCGTCAGGTTAACCCCTTGCTCGCGAAACGCCTTGTCCCAGCCGAGGTCCTCCATCAGCCGCAGGTCTTCGGCCAGCTCGATCCCCAAGCGCTCGGCTTCGGCGAAGTCCTTGCCGACGAGCATCGAGTGCAGGTCCCCGGCGCAGCTCAAATGGTCGGTGACCATCTCCCAGAAGGCTTGGCGCTGGGCGCCGCTGATCGTGACGGTGGTTGGCATCTGTGCCCCTTTCATTCAGGGCACCGAAGAAGCCGCCTATCAGCACGACTCGCGCGAGTACTTCGGCGAGTAGCGTTCTCCGCGCATCGAAGGGAATCTCTTCGGTGCCATGCCCCGGGGCGCTCGAACGCCGCCGGGGCGCTTATTCAGTTTGCGCGCCGACTGTAGCTCGACGGCGCAAAGAAAGCGAGCCGGGTTGTCTGGGATGCGCGGGGATTCCCTATTTCTGTCGCGCGCCTGGCCGCGCGCTACCGTTCAGCGCGACAGCGTCAACTTCGATTCGGGCGAGTTGGTTCGCCTTGTGTTCGATTGGGGGCATACGGCAGCGAGCGCAGACACGGGGACCCCCGGCGCATCCGGCGCCAATCGCGACATCGAGCTGCTGCGCCAGCCCTGCGACGTCGAGGAGCAGGATGGGTGGCGGCTGGGGCGGATCCACGAGGAGATCGAGCGCGGCTTCGAGGCCCTGCGCGACGTCGAGGAGGGCGTCTCGATCTTCGGCTCGGCCCGCGTGCGGGAAGACGACCCCTGGTACGAGCTTTGCCGCCACACCGCCGCCTGCCTGACGAAAGAAGGGTTCACCGTGATCACCGGCGGCGGGCCCGGCCTGATGGAGGCGGCCAACCGCGGCGCCGCCGAGGCCGGCGGCGTCTCGGTCGGGCTCAACATCGAGCTGCCGCACGAGCAGCGGGTCAACCCCTACGTCAACCGGCCGCTCGACTTCCACTACTTCTTCGCCCGCAAGCTGATGTTCGTCCGCTACGCGCGCGCCTTCGTCATCTTCCCGGGCGGCTTCGGCACGATGGACGAGCTGTTCGAGAGCATCACCCTGATCCAGACCGAGCGGATCGCGCATTTCCCGACGATCCTCGTCGACAGCGAGCACTGGGCGACGCTGCTGCGCTGGATCGACGCCGAGCTCGACAACCACGGCCTGATCGACCGCGCCGACATGCGCCTGCTCGTCACCGCCGACACCACCGAGGAAGTCTGCAACCACGTCCGTCGCGCCAGCGCCGCCCAGCGGCAGCTGGCTTAACGACAAGAGGCCCGCCGAAGCGGGCCTCTTGCGAATGGGTTGCCACCGAACTTCTTACAGCCTCACCCTCACGAAGTGCGTCTATGTTAACGCCCCGAGCGGGAGTCGAACCCGCCAACCCTCACTTCGTGACGGTGAGGCCCGCGTCCGGCGGCCGGGGCGTCGCCGCGGCCGCGACGGGTAGGACGCTACTTAGACAACTGTCACGTGTGGTGCGCTAAATCGAAAACTTCTGTGACAGCTCAGTGCCGGAAGTGGCGGTGCTTGGTGAAGACCATCGGGATGCCGGCGGCGTCGCAGGCCTCGATCACCTCGGCGTCGCGTTTGGAGCCGCCGGGCTGGATCACGCAGTCGGCGCCGGCGTCGATCGCGGCCTGGGGGCCGTCGGCGAAGGGGAAGAAGGCGTCTGAGGCGACGGCGGAGCCGGCGAGCAGGGAGCCGGCCTCATCGCCGCGGGCGTCGCGGCACTTCTCGACCGCGAGGCGGACCGAGTCGACGCGGCTCATCTGACCGGCGCCGATGCCGAGCGTCGCGCCGCCCTTGGCGATCACGATCGCGTTCGAGCGCACGTGGCGCACCACCGTCCAGGCGAACAGCATGTCCTCCCACTGGGAGTCGCTCGGCTGTGTCTCGGTCACCGTCTCCATGATCTGGCGCGGCTCCGGATCGCCGTCGCGGTCCTGGATCAGCAGGCCGCCGCGGACGCGCTTGACGTCGCGTTCGCTCGGGTCGGCCTGGCGGCGCTCCTCGTCGCAGAGGATGCGGATCGACTCCTTCTGCTGGAGCACCTCGAGCGCGCCGTCCTCGAAGCCCGGCGCCAGCAGCACCTCGACGAAGTTCTCGTGCAGCGCCTCGGCCAGCGCCACGTCGACCGGCCGGTTGATCGCGATCACGCTGCCGTAGGCGGAGACCGGGTCGCAGGCGAGCGCCTTGCGGTAGGCGTCGAGCGCGTCCTCGCCGACCGCCGCCCCGCAGGGGTTGTTGTGCTTGACGATCGTGCAGGCGGGCGGCTCGAAGTCTTCGTTCAGCCGCCGCGCCGAGTCGAGGTCGAGCACGTTGTTGAACGAGAGCGCCTTGCCGTGCAGCTTCGCCACCCCGGCGAGGATGTGGCTGCGCAGCCCCGCCTCCGAGTAGAGCGCCGCCCGCTGGTGCGGGTTCTCGCCGTAGGCGAGGTCGAGCTCCTTCTCGTAGGAGACCGTGAGGTGCTCGGGGAAGTCCTCGTAGGAGGTCGAGAACCAGCGGCTGATCGCGGCGTCGTAGCGGGCGGTCTGGGCGAAGGCCTCGTTGGCCAGCCAGTGCCGCGTGCTCGCCGAGATCTCGCCGCCCGACTCCTCCAGCTCGGCGCAGACGGCGTCGTAGGACTCCGGTTTGACGACGACGGCGACGCCCTCGTGGTTCTTCGCCGCGGCGCGGATCATCGTCGGCCCGCCGATGTCGATGTTCTCGACCGCGACCCGCTCGTCGACCTCGTGGCCGGCGACGGTCTGCTCGAACGGGTAGAGGTTGACGCAGACCAGGTCGATCGGCTCGATCCCCTCGCGCTCGAGCACCGCCATGTGCTCGGCCTCGTCGCGCCGCGCCAGCAGCGCCGCGTGCAGCCGCGGGTGCAGGGTCTTCACGCGGCCGCCGAGGATCTCGGCCTGGCCGGTGAACTCGGAGACGTCGGCGACCTCGAGCCCCGCCTCGCGCAGGGCGCTCGCGGTGCCGCCGGTCGAGAGGATCTCGACCCCCTGCGCAGCCAGCGTCCTGGCGAAGTCGGCGACGCCGGTCTTGTCGGAGACCGAGACCAGCGCCCGGCGCACCCGGATCGAGCCGTCGCTCACGGCCTCGGTCGGGGTGTCTGCTGGGGCCTCAGTCATCGGAGACGACGACCGCGCGGCGGTCGTCGGCGTCGATGCTAACCCGCCCGGCCGCGATCATGCGGATCGCCTCCGGGTAGAGCTCGTGCTCGACCGCGTGGACCGCCGCCTCCAGCCGCTCGCGGTCGCGATCGGCCGGTACCGGCACCTCGCGCTGGACGATCGGCGGGCCGGTGTCGACGCCCTCGTCGACGAAGTGGACGGTCACCCCGGTCGTCTCGACCCCGGCGTCGAGCGCCTGCCCGATCGCGTCGAGCCCCGGGAAGGCCGGCAGCAGCGCCGGGTGGACGTTGACCACGCGGTTGCGGAAGCGGGCGACGAAGGCGGGGGAGAGCAGCTGCATGTAGCCGGCGAGGACGACGAGGTCGGCGCCGCGCGCCTCGATCCACTCGGCCATCGCCGCGTCCCGCGCGTCGCGCCCCGCGTACTGCTCGCGCGGGAAGGCGCCGGTCTCGACCCCGGCCGCCCGCGCCCGCTCCAGTGCCCGCGCCGCCGGCTTGTCCGAGCCGACCGCGGCCACCTCGATCCCCTCGCGTCCGTGCAGCCTGTCGAGGATCGCCTGCAGGTTGGTGCCGGAGCCGCTGGCCAGAACGACGATGCGAAAGCCGCTCACAACGGGAGCGCGGTCGAGGTTATCGTCGCTATGCGGGGAAAAGCTCTACCGCGGGCGGTCATGGAGCGGCCGGGACGGTCTCCAGGGCGAATTTGCCGTTTGCGTCCACCGGGTCGCCGAGCGGGTAGCGCCCCGTGAAGCAGGCGTCGCAGTGGTCTTCGGGGCGGGTGCCGACCGCCTCGTAGACGCCGTCGATCGAGAGGTAGGCGAGCGAGTCGGCGCCGAGCTCGTCGGCGATCTCCTCGATCGTGCGCTCGTGGGCGATCATCTCCTCGCGGGTCGACATGTCGACGCCGTAGTGGCAGGGGTTGCGGATCGGCGGCGCCGAGATCCGCAGGTGCACCTCGCTCGCCCCGGCGTCGCGCAGCATGCCGACGATCTGCCGCGTCGTGTTGCCGCGCACGATCGAGTCGTCGACGACGACCAGCCGCCTGCCGGCGACGATCTCCGGCAGCGGGTTGAACTTGAGCCGCAGCCCGCGCTTGCGCAGCTCCTGCCCGGGCTGGATGAAGGTGCGGGCGACGTAGCGGTTCTTGATCAGGCCGTCGTCGCGCGGCAGCCCCGAGGCGCGTGCCAGCCCCGCCGCCGCCGGGTTGCCCGAGTCCGGCACCCCGATCACCAGGTCGGCCTCGACCGGCGACTCGCGCCAGAGGATCTCGCCCATCCGGCCGCGCACCTCCTGTAGCACCTTGCCCTCGAGCCGGCTGTCGGGGCGCGAGAAGTAGATGTGCTCGAAGACGCAGTGGGCGGGGCGCCCGGCCTTGACGATCTGGCGCGTGTCGAGCCCGCGCTCGGTCAGCGAGACCATCTCGCCGGGCCGCACCTCGCGCAGCAGCTCGGCGCCGACGATGTCGAAGGCGCAGCTCTCGGAGGCGACGACGAAGCGCTGTCCGAGCCGGCCGAGCGAGAGCGGCCGCACCCCGTGCGGGTCGCGGAAGGCGACGACCGCGTGCTTGGTCATCGCCACGGTCGAGTAGGCGCCCTCCAGGCGCGGCATCACCGCGGCGACCGCGTCCTCGACGAAGCGGCCCTCGTGCGAGGAGATCAGCGCCGCGATGATCTCCGAGTCGGAGGTCCCGCGGAAGGCGACCCCGTCCTCCTTCAGCTCGCTCCAGAGCTCGACCGCGTTGGTCAGGTTGCCGTTGTGGGCGAGCGCCAGCTCGCGGCCGTCGTCGCGCCAGACCGGCTGCGCGTTCTCCCAGGAGCCGCCGCCGGTGGTCGAGTAGCGCACGTGGCCGATCGCCATGTCGCCCTCCAGCGCCCGCAGCTTCTCCTCGTCGAAGACCTGCGAGACGAGGCCGGAGTCGCGCATCGTCGTGATGTGGCCGCCCTCGCAGGTGGCGATCCCGGCCGACTCCTGGCCGCGGTGCTGGAGCGCGTAGAGGCCGAAGTAGGCGAGCCGAGCGACGTCGTGGCCGGGCGCGTATATGCCGAACACCCCGCATTCCTCGCGCGGGCCATCGCGATCTATCGGCTGCCCCTGGGGCGGAGTCAAAGCGCGTGTTCCTCGCGTTGGGGGAGACGTGACGCGCAGGCAGACTGCCTACCCCGGCAGGGTAGCAGCGGCACCGGGCGCGCCTATCGGCGCTTGTGGTGGCGAGAGCGTCCGCGACGGAGCTTGGACTCGCTCCCGATCCGCTTGCGGCCGTGCAACCTGACGACGAATTCTTCGGTCGTCTGCTCGCCGACCTCGTCGGTCGCCGTGACGGCGATCCGCGCCCGCAGCGACCGCTTCGGCTTCAGCTTCGCCAGGCGCAACAGCACCGCCTTGGGCAGCGCCAGCCTGAAGCGCGCGGCGTGGTCGGGTCCAACGGTCTTCTTGCCCGCTTCGAGGCCGACGACGCGCGGGCGACGCCGGATCCTCCAGCCGATCCTGCCGGCGACGCTGACGGGCGCCCGCGAGCTGACCCGGACGGTGACCAGGATCGCTCGCCGCTTGGCGACTCCGGCGGCCTTCAGTTCGACCACGGGGCAGGCGCTCGTCCGCGGCCCGCTCGCCGTGCACTCGTCCGAGCCCGGGCCTTCCGGGCCGGGGCCAGGGCGTGGTCCGTAAGCGAGCGTCGCCATGACCGGAGCGCTCAAGGTGGGTCGGAATTCCGGCGGGCCGACCGCGTCGCCGAGTGGGGGATCTCCTTCGAGCAACAGGGCCGAGTGGCCTTCCTCTTCCTTGCAGAGCAGGGTCCCTTCCGGCCCGTACAGCCCGATCCTGGCGTATTCCGGCACCTCAAGCCGGGTCGTGAAGGTATTGATGCCCGGTGACACGGTCTTCAGCTCGCTCTCCGCGACCTTCCGCAGTTCGTTTTCGGAGACCTGCTTGAAGACGACCAGCTTCTCCGGCAGGGGCGGCACCCCCGGAGCCGCGTGCACGGTCCAGCTGGTGATCGCGTCGCCGCTTTCGGGAGGGACGCCGGAGGGGAGCGTCAGGTCCGTCTCCCCGTTGCCGCTGACGAGAACGGTCTGCCCGGTGAGGGTTTCGTCGCCCGTGCAGCGGTCTCCGAGTTCCGATGGCAGCGCCGCGGCGGATGGGGCGCAAGTCAGCGCAAGCGCAGCGAGCAGCGCGCCGATGATCGTCCCCCGCCGGACCGACATTCGCCTCATTCTGACCTATCGGCCGGCCGACAGCAACTGCCCGAGCGCTTTGTGGAGGCCGGCGACGGCGGACTCGAGCGGGGCGTCGTCGCCGGCGGCGCGGGCGCGGATCAGGGCGCCCTCGATCGTCGAGACGACGAGGCCGGCGAAGTTGGCCGCCTCCTTCTCCGCCACCCCCTCGTCCTCGAGCGCGGCCGCGATCGGCGCTTCCCAGCTGCGGAAGGCCTCGGTCGCGGCGGCGGCCAGCGCCGGGTCCTCGGGACGGGCGAGCGCGGCGGCGGCGACCGGGCAGCCGAGCCGCTCGGGGCGGTCCTTGACCCGGCGGCGGAAGATCTCGCCGAACATCGTCAGCGTCTCGCCCAGCCCGCGCTCGGCCAGCGAGCGCTCGATCGCGGCCCGCACCTCGCGGCCCTCGAGCTCGGCCGCCTCGACCGCGAGCTGGCTCTTGCCGCCGGGGAAGTGGTGGTAGATCGAGCCGCGCGGGGCCCGGCCGACTGCGGCCACGTCGCGCAGCTCCATCCCCGCGTAGCCCTTCTCGGCGAGCAGCCTGCGGGCGCCGGCGAGCAGCCGCTCGCGGCCGTCGCGCCGCGACGGCTCGAGCGCCTGCGCGTCTGCGAGTCGCGTTATGCCCACGGACATAGTATAGTCGCGCCGCACGATGTATGACCGTGGACATAGAGCGGCGGTGGCGATCGCCTCTGCCGGCGCCTTCGTCGCCTTCCTCGACACGACGATCGTCAACATCGCCTTCCCCGACATCTCGGCCTCCTTCGCCGGCTCGGGGCGCGACGCGCTCTCCTGGGTGCTCGACGGCTACTTCGTCGTGATCGCGGCGCTGCTCGTGCCGGCCGGCGGGCTCGCCGACCGCTTCGGCCACAGGCGGATCTTCCTGCTCGGCGTCGCCGGCTTCACCACGGCGAGCCTGCTCTGCGCGCTGGCGCCGACCCTGCCGCTGCTGATCGCCTTCCGCGTCCTACAGGGCGTCGGCGCGGCGCTGATCGCGCCCGCCTCGCTGGCGATCGTGCTCGACAGCTTCCCGCACGAGAAGCGCGCGACCGGCGTCGGCCTCTGGGGCGCCGCGGCGGCCGCCGCGGCGGCGACCGGCCCGACCCTCGGCGGCGCGCTGGTCGAGCTGGGCGACTGGCGCCTCGTCTTCCTCGTCAACCTGCCGCTCGGCGCCGCGATCGTCTGGGCCGGCCGCCGTCGCCTCGCCGAGCGCCCGACCCGCGACCATCGCCTGCCCGACCTGCCGGGCGCGGCGCTGCTGGCGCTCTCGCTGGCGCTGCTGACCCTGGCGATCGTCGAGGGCAACGACTGGGGCTGGGCCGCCGGCCCGACGCTCGGCTGCTTCGCCGCCGCCGCGGCGCTGCTCGGGGCGATGATCCGGCGCAGCCGCACCCACCCGCGGCCGATCGTCGAACCGGAGCTCTTCGCCCACGGCTCCTTCCGCATCGGCAACCTCGGCACGCTGCTCTTCTCCGCCGCCTTCTTCTCGATCGTCCTCGGCAACGTCCTCTTCCTCACCTCGATCTGGGGCTACACCGTGCTCCAGGCCGGCCTCGCGACCCTGCCCGGCCCGGCGCTGACGACGATCGTCTCCGGGCCCGCCGGCCGGCTCGCCGACCGCTTCGGGCAGCGTGCCGTCGTCGTCCCCGGCACCGTCGTCTTCGCCGCGGGCGTCTGGGTGCTGCGCTCGGCCGGCGCCGAGCCCGACTGGCTCGGCCTCTGGCTGCCGGGCGCGGCCCTGACCGGGACCGGAATCGGCCTCGCCTTCCCGACCCTCGGCTCGGCCGCGGTCCGCGACGTCCCCGCCGACCGCTTCGCCACCGCGTCCGCCGTCAACGCCGCCTTCCGCCAGGTAGGCGCCGTGCTCGGCACGGCGATCCTCGTCGCGATCGTCGGCGAACCGGCGACCCTGCCGGACGCGCTCTCGGCCTCCGACGACGCCTACCTGTTCGCGGTGCTCGCGGCGCTCGCCTCGGGCGCCGTCACCCTCGCCCTGCGCCGGGTTGAAAGCACCGTCGACGAGCTCGAACCTGATCCCCTGGCCCACCCTCATCCGGAAGTCAGCGCCGGGTAGTGCTCGATGCCGGGTGTGCGTTGCCCGTTGCCCGCTGCTGGGCTGACGGTGCACGTATTGCGCTGCCCCGGCGCAACCGGTAGGGGTTCCGATCCCTTGGATGCGGCCCTTTTGGCCGGGCCCGGCCTTGGCGCTCGCCCTTCGGGACTACCTGCTCGCGCTACTCGATCAGCGGCGTGGTCCAGTTGTGCGCCTGGAGCTCGGTGTCCAGCTCGCGCCGCTGCTTGGCCAGCTGATCGAGCTGCGACTGGAGCTCGCCGACCGACACCTGCCGGACCATGCGGATCTCCGAGCGGCCATAGCGGAAGAGGCCTCGGCCGCCCTCGTCCGTGGCCGCCCTGATCACGCCCCGCAGCCCTCCCTGGCGCAGGTCGAGCACGTCGCGGCGGGCGAGGCCTTCGGTCACGGTCCCCCCGCTGGGCAGCTGCGTGCTCGCGTTGGTGTGATTGATGCCGGCGATCAGCTCCTCCAGCTCGTCGCAGACCGAGCCAAGCTCTGCCAGAAGCTCATCCGGGCTCTCCGGCGGTTCGTCTCCCTCCTGCACCAGCGCGCTTGCCTGCAAGCGGTCCTGAATTTGCCCGACCCGCTTCTGCAGATCGGCCCGGCGACTGAGCGCTTCTCCGACGATCATGCACTCAGAGTAGCAGACAAAAGAATACGCAGCGTATTCGTCTCTTAGCGCCTGCAACCGGGGAAATATCAGCTATGCAACCGGGAGAATGACAGCCACATAACCGGGAGAAAACCAGGATTTCAACCAGCAAAAAAGAAGAATCCCGATGGGCAAAATGTAAAACGAGTTGTCAGCTGCCGGTTTCCGCTCGCTCGCCCAGCGAGCGCCAGGCGGCTTCGGCCTCGGCGAGGGGGAGGGAGACGCTGCGGTCGCCGGCGGCGATCTCGATCGCGCCGCCGCCGACCTTGCCCAGGTAGAGGAGGGCGACGCCGTCGCCGGCCAGCGCCTCGAGCTTCTCGCGCTCGCCGCTGAGCAGGAAGCCGCCCGGGCCCTCGCCGAACAGCGCCTCCTCGGGCGAGCAGCCGCGCTCGCGCAGGTGCTGGAGATCGACCTCGCAGCCGAGCCCGGCGCCGATCGCGCACTCGGCGAGCGCGCAGGCGAGGCCGCCGTCGCTGACGTCGTGGGCGCAGGCGACCTTGCCGGCGCGGACGGCCGCGCGCACCGCGGCGCAGGCGGCCGCGACCGCGGCCACGTCCGGCTCCGGCAGCCCGGCGCCGAGCTCGCCGCGCTGCTTGGCCAGCTCCGAGCCCTCGAGCGCCGGTTCGAACGGGCCGAGCAGGGCGATCGCGTCGCCCGCGGCGGCGAAGGCGCTCGGCGCGGCCATCAGCGGGTCGGGCAGCTCGCCGACCATGCCAACCACCGGCGTCGGGTAGATCGGCCCTTCCGGTCCCTCGTTGTAGAGCGAGACGTTGCCGCCGACGACCGGCACGCCGAGCGCCTTGCAGGCGTCGGCGAGGCCCTGCACCGAGCGGTCGAGCTGCCAGGCCGGAGCGGGTTTCTCGGGGTTGCCGAAGTTGAGGCAGTTGGTCAGGCCGAGCGGCTCGGCCCCGGCGCAGGCGAGGTTCTGCGCGCACTCGAGCACGGCCTCGACCGTGCCCGCGTAGGGCTCGCAGGCGACCCGCCGCCCGTTGCCGTCGATCGAGATCGCGATCGCGGTGTCGGCCTCGGGGATCGCCAGCACCGCCGCGTCGGCGCTCTCCGGCCGCCGCGCCGTGCGCGAGCCGACGATCGAGTCGTACTGCTCGAAGGCCCAGCGCTTCGAGGCGACGCTCGGCGCCGCCAGCAGCGCCTGTAGCGTCTCCGCCGCGCTCGCGTCCGCGTCCAGGGTCGTCCGGTTGCCGTAGATCCACTCCTCCGGCGCCGCCGGCTCGAGGTCATACAGCGGGCAGCCGTCGACCAGCGCCTCGACCGGCATCTCGCCGACGACGTCGGCGCCGTGCAGCACCCGCACCAGGCCGTGGTCGGCGACGGCGCCGATCTCCGCCGCGCCGGTCTGCCATTTCTCGCAGACCGCGATCACCTCGCCGACCCTGGCCGGCTCGACCACCGCCAGCATCCGCTCCTGCGACTCGGAGACCATGATCTCGAACGGCTCCATATCCGCCTCGCGCAGCGGCACCCGCGCCACGTCGATCTCGATCCCGACCCCGCCGGCCGCGGCCATCTCGCTCGCCGAGGAGGTCAGCCCCGCCGCGCCCAGATCCTGTAGCGAGACCAGCAGGCCCCTGCCGAGCAGCTCGAGACAGCACTCGAGCAGCTTCGACTCCTCGAACGGGTCGCCGATCTGCACCGTCGGCCGCTTCGCTTCGTCGCCGTCGCCGAGCTCGGCCGAGGCGAGCACCGAGGCGCCGCCGATCCCGTCGCGCCCGGTCGAGGCCCCCATCAGCACGACCGCGTTGCCGACACCGGCCGCCGCCGCGCGCACCATCTCGTCCTGCCGCGCCAGCCCGACGCACATCGCGTTGACCAGGCAGTTGTGCTCGTAGGGCGCCTCGAAGCAGATCTCGCCGCCGACCGTGGGCACGCCGATCGAGTTGCCGTAGTGGCCGATGCCGCGCACGGCGCCGTCGAGCAGGTGGCGCGAGCGCACCGAGTCGAGCTCGCCGAAGCGCAGCGAGTCGAGGATCGCGATCGGTCGCGCGCCGAGCGCGAAGACGTCGCGGAGGATGCCGCCGACCCCGGTCGCAGCCCCCTGGAAGGGCTCGACCGCGCTCGGGTGGTTGTGCGACTCGACCTTGAAGGCGACCGCCTGGCCCTCGCCGACGTCGACCGCGCCGGCGTTCTCGCCGGGGCCCATCACCACCCGCTCGCCCTCGGTCGGCAGCCGCCGCAGCAGCTTGCGCGAGTGCTTGTAGGCGCAGTGCTCGGACCAGAGCAGGCTGAACATCGCCAGCTCGACCCCGTTCGGCTCGCGCCCGAGCTGCTCGCAGATCAGCCGGTACTCGGCCTCTTTGAGGCCGAGTACCTCGTACGCCGCCGGCTGCTCTGCTCCCGTGGACGGCGGAGGAGTCAGAGATGGACCGCCGTCCACTCCCGCGTCCGCGCCGGCGGGGGTCATGCGAGGGCTCCCGCAATCGACTCGAATACCCGCAGCCCATCCGTCGATCCCGTCATCGCGTCGACCGCGTGCTCGGGGTGGGGCATCAGGCCGACCACGTTGCCGGCCTCGTTGCGCACCCCGGCGATGTCCCGCGCCGACCCGTTCGGATTCTGCCCCGGCGCGTAGCGAAACGCCACCTGCCCGTTCGCCTCGATCGAGTCGAGCATCGAATCGGGCCCCCAATACCGCCCTTCCCCGTGCTTGACCGGAATCGACAGCGGCCGACGGGCCGATTTTACGCCTATATGGAGGGTTTTCGGCCCGTCGGCGAGCAGGTCGACCTGGCGGCAGGTGAAGCGCATGCCCTCGTTGAGCAGCAGGGCGCCGGGGAGCAGGTCCGCTTCGCAGAGGACCTGGAAGCCGTTGCAGATGCCGAGCACCGGGCCTCCGGACGCGGCGAACTCGGCCACCGCCTCCATCGCCGGCGAGAAGCGGGCGATCGCGCCGGCCCGCAGGTAGTCGCCGTAGGAGAAGCCGCCGGGGACGACGATCGCGTCGAGCCCGTCGAGGTCGCGGTCCTCATGCCAGACGAGCCGCGCCTCGCCGCCCGCCAGCCGGCAGGCGTGCAGGGCGTCCCGCTCGTCGCAGGAGCCGGGGAACTGGAGCACGCCCCAACGCATCAGGCGCCGTCGATGCTCTCGATCTCGAAGTCCTCGATCAGCGGGTTGGCGAGCAGCTTCTCGCAGAGCTCCGGCAACGCATCCGGCCGATCGGTCTCCAACTCGACCACCCGCCCGACCCGCACGTGCTCGACGCCCTCGAAGCCGAGCGCCGGCAGCGCCCGCTCGACCGCCTTGCCCTGTGGGTCGAGGATCCCCTCCTTCGGGCGGATCAGGACCCGGGCCTTCGCCACTAGAAGGAGCGCTCCGTGATCCGCTCGTAGGCCTCGACGTATTTGGCCCGCGTCTGCTCGATCACGTCAGCCGGCAGCTCCGGCGCCGGCGGCTTCTTGTCCCAGCCGGCCTGCGTCGCCCAGTCGCGCACGAACTGCTTGTCGAAGGACGGCTGCGTCCTGCCGGGCTCGTAGCGGTCGGCCGGCCAGAAGCGCGAGGAATCCGGCGTCAGCACCTCGTCGCCGAGCACGATCTCGGCCCCGGCGTGGCGGCCGAACTCGAACTTGGTGTCGGCGAGGATGATCCCGCGCTCGGCCGCGTGCTCGGCGCCGCGCCGGTAGACGTCGATCGAGATCCGCCGCAGCTCCTCCATCAGCGCCCGGTCGCCGACGATCTCCGCCGCGCGGTCGAAATCGACGTTCTCGTCGTGGTCGCCGACCTCGGCCTTGGTCGCCGGGGTGAAGATCGGCTCCGGCAGCTCGTCGGACTCGAGCAGCCCGCCCGGCAGCTCGATCCCGCAGACCGCGCCGCCCTCCCTGTATTCCTTCCAGCCGGAGCCGGAGAGGTAGCCGCGCACGACGCACTCGACCGGGTACATCTCGAGGCGCCGCACCCGCATCGCCCGTTCGGCGACCCCTTCGGGCACGTCGCTGGAGAGGAAGTGGTTGGGGACGATGTCCGCGGTCAGCTCGAACCAGAATTCGGAGATCCGGTTGAGCACCTTGCCCTTGTCGGTCACCGGCGTCGGCATCACGACGTCGTAGATCGAGATCCGGTCGGAGGCGACCATCAGCAGGTCGTCGTCCCACTCGTAGATCTCGCGCACCTTGCCCGAGGAGTGCAGCTTCAGGTCGGCGACGGCTGGCATTAAGCCGATGCTAACCATCCGCGCAGCGGAGGGTCAGGGCGGCGCCGGTCTGCGATCCTTCAGCGGTCGATGCTGCCGCCTGAACCGAAGAGCTCGCCGCTGGTCCAGACCCTCAGGTGGTCGTTCCGGCCGCTGTCCTTCATGCAGGAGTGCCGCGAACGCTACGGCGACGCCTTCAGCGTCAAATTCGTCAGCTTCGAGCGGCCGATGGTGATGATCTCCGACCCGGCCGCGATCAAGGCCCTCTACACCGAGCGCGCCCACGGGCTGCCGCCGGGCCGCGAGGTCGTGCTGACGCCGATCGTCGGCCCGCACTCGGTGCTGGTCACCGAGGGCGCCGACCACCTCGCCCATCGCAAGCTGATGCTGCCCGCCTTCCACGGCGAGCGGATGCGCTCCTATGAGCCGATCGTCGAGCAGATCGTCGACGCCGAGATCGACTCCTGGCGGCTCGGCGAGCAGTTCCCGATCCACCCGCGCATGCAGGCGATGACGCTGGAGGTGATCCTGCGCGTCGTCTTCGGCGTCAGCGAGGGAGCGCGGCTGGAGCGCCTGCGCGTCGTCCTCACCAGGGTCCTGGAAGAGACGGCGTCGCCGTTCACGCAGCTGATCGGGCTCGCCTCGCGCCGCTTCGGCGGCCGCGGCCCCTGGGCCAAATTCGAGGGCCAGCTCAAGGCGGTCGACGAGCTGCTCCACGCGGAGATCGCCGAGCGCCGCGCGAGCGGCGATTTCGAGGGCCGCGACGACGTGCTCTCGGTGCTGATGCAGGCGCGCTTCGAGGACGGCGAGCCGATGAGCGACGCCGACCTGCGCGACCAGCTGATGACGCTGCTGCTCGCCGGCCACGAGACGACGGCGACGGCGCTCGCCTGGACCTTCGACCTGCTGCTGCGCCACCCGCGCGAGCTGGCGCGCCTGCGCGAGTCGCTGGAGACGGGCGAGGACGAATACCTGCGGGCGACGATCAGCGAGTCGCTGCGGCTGCGGCCGGTCGTGCCGCTGGCCGGCCGCCGGCTGGGCGCCGATCTCGAGGTCGACGGGCTCAGCCTGGCGGCGGGGACCGACGTCACGCCGGCGATCTGGCTCGCCCACACCCGCGCCGACGTCTACCCGGAGCCCTTCGCCTTCCGCCCCGAGCGCTTCCTCGACGAGCCGCCGGACACCTACGCCTGGATCCCCTTCGGCGGCGGCATCCGCCGCTGCCTCGGCGCCGCCTTCGCCGAGTTCGAGATGCGGATCGTGCTGCGCGAGGTGCTGACCCGCTGCGAGCTGCGCAAGGCCGACCGCCGCCCGGAGAAGGTCGCCCGCCGCAACATCACCCTCTCCCCCAAAGCTGGAACCCCGGTGGTCGTTCACGACCGCCACCCGGCGCGTGAACTGACTCCGGCATAAAGCCCACCCCTACCGGGATGGGCTTCGCATGGCGGGGTGTTCGCCCGCCCAGCGGGCGATCGTGCTCGAGCCGGCGATCACCTCGCCGTCGTCCAGCACCAGGATCGGCACCTCGTTGGCGCCGCTCAGCTTGCGGATCTCGGCCCGGTCGTCGTCGCGGCTGCCCCAGGTCCAGGGCAGCATCCGGTAGCCGCCGACGACGCGCAGCTCATACCTGTACCCGGCCGCGTCGAGCGCCTTGCCGGCCTTCGCGCAGGGATGCACCGCCGCCGGGCCCCGCTTCTTCTGCGCGCAGGTGTAGAGGATCATCGGCGCAATCCTAGTCTGGTCTTCCAGTGCTACGCTCGTAGCACCATCGTAGAAGTAGCGACCAGAGAACTGCGCAACGACACCGCGGGCGTGCTGCGCCGGGTCGAGGCGGGCGAGACCGTGGTGATCACCGTGCGCGGCAAGCCCGTTGCGGATCTGACTCCACACCGTCACGACGGGCCACGTTGGATGCCGCGCGAGGAACTGGTCGAGTTGCTGAAGACGCACTCCGCCGATCGGGGCTTGCGCGACGACCTCAAGCGCCTCGCCGGCGAAACGACCGGCGAAGACGGCCTGGATCGACTGTGGTGAGCGCCCGCAAGGATTCGACGGGCCTCCTCGACACCTCGGTCCTGATCGCGCTCGAGGAGGGTAGGTCGCTTCGCACCGAGGCAATACCCGAAGCCCTTGCGATCTCGGTCGTGACGAAGGCGGAGCTGCGGGTCGGCATTTTCGCGGCGGGGAACATCGAGACGCGCGATCGACGCCTGGTCACCTTCGAGCTCGCGAACCGCATCGTCTCGCTCCCGATTGAAGAGGCCGTGGCTCGGGCGTGGTCACAGATGCGCGCCCATGTGGGCGCTTCCGGGCAGAAGGTCAGGATCAACGACATGTGGATCGCCGCGACCGCGGCGGCGCACGAAATCCCCGTCGTCACCCAGGACGGCGACTTCGACGCGCTCAACGGGGTCGCCGGGCTGACCGTGATCCCGGTTTGAGCGAACTCGCTCAGGGCAGCTCGGCGAGAACCTCGGCGGCGGCGCGTTCGCCCGACTGCACGGCGCCGTCCATGTAGCCGTTCCAGACCGTCGCGGTCTCGGCGCCGGCCCAGTGGATCGGGCCGATCGGGGCGCGCAGGGCGCGGCCGTATTCGGTCCAGCCGCCGGTCGTCATCAGGCAGCCGTAGCAGCCGCGCGTCCACTCCTCGTCGGCCCAGATGCGCTCGACGAAGCGCTCCGGCTTCGCCGCCCGCGGGCCGAAGAAGCGGGCGTGGCCGGCGAGGATCGCCTCGCGCCGCTCCGCCGCCGGCCGCACGCCCCACTGGCGCGCCAGCCGCCCCTCGAGGAAGCCGAGCAGGACACCGGGGCTGCCGTCCGGGGGCGAGTTGTCGAAGACGACGCGCGACGGGCCGGCCTCGCCCGCGGCCTGGCCGGAGAGGCCCTCGCGGCGCCAGAAGGGCTCGTCGTAGATCGCCATCGTCTTGATCACGGTGCCCTGCGGCATCCGCTGCGTCAGCTGGTCGCGCAGGGCCGGCAGCGGCGGGTCGTAGGAGATCCGCCCGGCCAGGGTCGGGGGCACGGCGACGATCGCCCGCCGCGCGCTCACCTGAACCGCGTGCGGCTCGCCGCCCGGCCCGTCGGCCTCGACCGTCACGCCGCTCCTCGCCGTGGACGACTCGCCGCACCGGCGCCCCCAGCCGCAGCGCCTCCTCGCCGAGCTCCTCGGCGAGGCGCAGCGCGACCCGCTGCGAGCCGCCGTGGAAGCGGTCCTGCTGGGCGCCGCCGTCGGTGCCGACCAGCGAGTTGAAGCCGCTGCCCGCGCGCGTGTAGAAGAGCACGTGCAGCAGCGAGACGTCAGCCGGCTCGGCCGCCCAGACCGCCTCGGTCGCCAGCTCGAACAGCATCCGCGCCGCCCGCGTGCGCGTGTTGCGCCGCACCCAGGTGGCAAACGTCTGCGCGTCCCACTCGGTCGCCTTCGGCGCCGCCCAGGGCTGCTCCAGCGGCACCCGCTTCGCCATCCGGTCGAGCCGCACGCGGGCGATTTCGAAGTCGGCCAGCGCCGGCGGCGAGATCGCCTGCGAGAGTTCGCGCACGAGCCCGAGCCTGGCATCGGTGATCGCGCCCGTGTAGGAGGCGACCCTGCCGCCGACCTCGATCAGGTGGCGGCCCTCGTCGTGGGTCGGGAAGGTCTCGACGTCGAGCTCGCGCGCGAGCGCCGCGATCCGATCCTGGGTCGGGCCGATCCACTGGCCGCCGACCTCGACCACCTTGCCGTCGCCGATCTGCTCGTTGAGCACGCGGCCGCCGACGCGGTCGCGCGCCTCGAGCACCAGCGGCCGGGCGCCGGCCGCGGCGATCCGCCGCGCCGCGACGAGCCCGGCGAGGCCGGCCCCGACGATCGCGACATCGGCTTCCAGCCGCTCCACCGCCGCCTCAGTCCCGCAGCGCCTCGAGGCGCTCGAAGATCGCCGGCACGTGGCCGAGGTAGGCGCCGTAGTCGAAGACCGCGTCGAGGTCGAGGTCGGGCGCCGCCTCGGCGAGCAGCTCGTGGAACTGGGTGCCGGTGTCCCAGGCGCGCTGGGCGTTCTCCTGGACGATCCGGTAGGCCTCGTCGCGGCTCAGCCCGGACTCGACCAACGCCGTCAGCGCGCGCTGGCTGAACAGGGCGCCGTGGGTCAGCTCGAGGTTGTGCTGCATGCGGTCCTCGCGCACGGTCATCTCGCGCGCCACCTTCGCCGCCAGGTCCTGCATGTAGTCGAGGCCGATCGTCGCGTCGGGCAGGATCACCCGCTCGGCGCCGGAGTGGGAGATGTCGCGCTCGTGCCACAGGGCGACGTTCTCGAGGCCGGTCTGGGCGTAGCCGCGCAGCACCCGGGCGAGCCCGGTGATCCGCTCGGTGCGGATCGGGTTGCGCTTGTGCGGCATCGCCGAGGAGCCCTTCTGGCCGGCGGCGAACGGCTCCTCGACCTCGCGCACCTCGGTGCGCTGGAGGTTGCGCACCTCGGTCGCGAAGCGCTCGAGGCCGGCGCCGGCGATCGCGGTCGCCGACGTCAGCACGGCGTGGCGGTCGCGCGGGACGACCTGGGTGGCGACGTCCTCGCGCTCCAGCCCGAGCCGCTCCATCACCCGCGCCTCGACCGGCGGCGGCACCGAGGCGTAGGTGCCGACCGCGCCGGAGAGCTTGCCGAAGCGCAGCTGCTCGAACGCCTCGCCGAGCCGCCGCAGGTTGCGGTCGGCCTCGAAGGCGAAGCCGGCGAGGCGCAGGCCGAAGGTCGTCGGCTCGGCGTGGACGCCGTGGGTGCGGCCGACGCAGAGCGTCTCGCGGTGCTCCAGCGCCCGCTCGATCAGCGCGTCGCGGTAGGCGCGCGCCGACTCGAGCACGACCCCGCCCGCCTGGCGCAGCTGAAGCGCCAGCGCCGTGTCGAGCACGTCGGAGGAGGTGAGGCCGTAGTGGATCCAGCGCCCGTGCTCGCCGACCGAGCTCGCGACCACGTCGACGAAGGCGGCGACGTCGTGGTCGGTGACCTTCTCGCGCTCGTTGACCGCCTCGACCGTGAAGGAGGCGCCGGCCCGGCAGGCCTCGGCGGCCTCAGCCGGCACGACGCCCTCCTCGGCCCAGGCCTCGGTCGCCGCCAGCTCGACCTCGAGCCAGCACTCGAGCTTGCGCTGCTGGGACCAGACGGCCCCGATCTCCGGTCGCGTGTAGCGGGGGATCACGCCGGGTCTCAGCAGTTGATGATCCGGACCGCGAGCAGGCCGGCGTTCTTCGCCCCGTCCACGGCGACGCAGGCGACGGGCACGCCCGGCGGCATCTGCACCGCGGAGAGCAGCGCGTCGAGCCCGCCGAGGCTCTTGCCGAGGATCGGCACCCCGATCACCGGCAGGTCGGTGTGGGCGGCCGCCACCCCGGGCAGCGCCGCCGACATCCCGGCGCCGGCGATGATCGCCCGGAGCCCCCGCATGCGCGCGTTCTGACAGTACTCGCGCACCTTCTCCGGGTCGCGGTGGGCGCTCATCACGCGCACCTCGTAGCGGATCCCGGCGTCGTGCAGGGCGGCGCCGGCGGGCTGCATCTTGGGCTTGTCGTTCTTCGAGCCCATGATGATCCCGACGTGGGGCTCGTCGACGTCGATCTCCTCGAACGCCTCCTCGACCGCCGGCATCGTCGTCGCCCCGGTTGGCTGGGGCTCCTCTGAGATCTCGCTCATCCCGTTCCTCTCTGACTGGTTTCGATGACTGATTTCACGGCCGCGTCCGTGTCAACTGGGCACCCGCTCGACCGCGCGGGCGGCGATGTCGGAGCGGATCTGCATTCCGTCGAAGGAGATCCGACCGGCAGCATCGTACGCCCGTTCGCGCGCCGCGGCGGGCGTCGGCCCGAGCGCGGTCACGTTGAGCACGCGCCCGCCGGCGGTGACGATCTCGCCGTCGCGCCGCGCGGTGCCGGCGTGGGTGACCTCGGCCAGCTCCGCCGCCGCCTCGAGGCCGCCGATGACGTCGCCCTTCGAGGCGGACGCCGGGTAGCCGGCCGAGGCGAGGACCAGGGTCACCGCCCACTCGCCGGCGAACTCGGCCTCGGCCCCCGCGAGCCCGCCCGGCTCGCGCGCGCCCAGGCAGAGCTCGAGCAGGTCGGAGCGCAGCCGCGGCAGCACGGCCTGCGTCTCGGGGTCGCCGAAGCGGGTGTTGAACTCGAGCACCTTCGGGCCCTCCGGACCGATCATCAGGCCGGCGTAGAGCACGCCGTGGAAGGGCGTGCCGCGCGCGGCCATCGCCGCGACCACCGGTCGGTGCACGGCGGCGACGATCTCCTCGACCTCGGCCGGGCCGAACCCCGGCACCGGCGAGTAGCTGCCCATGCCGCCGGTGTTCGGGCCCTCGTCGCCGTCGAAGATTCGCTTGTAGTCCTGGGCGGGGGCGAGCGGGACGACGTTCTCGCCGTCGCAGAGCGCCAGCAGCGAGAGCTCTTCGCCAGCGAGGAAGTCCTCGAGCACGACGGTCGTCTCGCCGAAGCGCTGCTCGCCGAAGAAGACCTCGACCGCGTCGCGCGCCTCGCCCTCGTCGGCGCAGAGGATCACGCCCTTGCCCGCGGCGAGGCCGTCGGCCTTGAGCACGGTCGGGTAGCTCGCCCCGGCGAGCGCCGCGAGCGCCTGCTCGCGGCTGCGCAGCAGGACGTGGCCGGCGGTCGGCACCCCCGCCTGCTCCATCAGCGCCTTCGCGAACGCCTTCGAGCCCTCGAGCTCGGCCGCCGCGGCGCGCGGCCCGAAGGCGGCGATCCCGGCCTGCTCGAGCGCGTCGACCAGGCCGGCGACCAGCGGCGCCTCGGGGCCGACCGCGACCAGGTCGACGGCGTGCTCGCGCGCCGCGGCGACGATCGCCTCGACGTCCCCGGCGCCGACCTCGGCCAGGCACTCGGCGTCGGCGGCGATGCCGGCGTTGCCGGGGGCGCAGAGCAGCTCGGGACCCTGGGGCGAGCGGGCGAGCGCCCGCACCATCGCGTGCTCGCGCCCGCCCCCGCCTACGACCAGGACTCGCAAGCGCCTGCGCCTAGAGCGCGTCGGCCAGCTCGTCGGCCGGCATCGCCGTCAGCGTCTGGCTGGTCATCGTGCCGCGCGAGCCGAGCTCGACCGAGACCTTGGCCATCGTCTTCTCGTCGGGCGCCTCGACGACCGTGACGAAGTCGTACTGGCCCAGGGTCGCGTACTGCGCCTGGACTTTGGCGCCGATCTGTTCGACCTCCTTGTTCACCTCGGCAACCCGTCCGGGGTTGTTCTTCAGCGTCCGCACTCCCTCGGCGGTCAGGTTGGTCAACATCACGTAAGTGGGCATGGAGGGCCTCCTGTAGCGGGGTACGGCCCTACGTTACCCGCCCCGCGGGGACTCAGCCGTCGTAACCGACGTGAACGTGATCGCAGTGGTCGGCGCGGGCGAAGGCCGGGCCGGGCCCGTCGACGTCGTAGCAGTAGATCAACTCGGTCGGCATCGCGGGAGCGGGCAGCTGCGAGAGCGTCGTCGCCAGTTCCCCGCAGGGCGCCGTCGGGGCGGTGTCGGTGCAGGCGACGCCGTCGACCGAGGCGATGTCCATCGCGCGGCCGAAGTAGTGGTTGGAGACGTTGCCTTCGACCGTGTACTGGGAGTGGTCGGAGCGCAGGGCCGAGATCGTGATCTGGTGCGTCTGCGTGATCGCCCCGAGCAGGCCGACGATGCGCGGGTCGATCGCGCCCGTTTCCAGGTCGCGCTTCTCGAGATCGTTGGAGAGGGTCAGGTTCTGCCAGTCGATCGGCGCGATCACCGCGTTCGGCAGCGACAGCGCCCAGTCCTCGGTGCTCGTCCTGCACTTGCCTTCGAGCTGCCCGGCTTCGCCGAGGACCGCGTCGACGTACCACTTCGCGTGGTTGTGTTCGAACAGCCCCGCCCGCAGGCCGCCCTGCGACCAGATCTCACGCGCCAGCGTCGCCGCCGAGTCGGCCGGGTCCTCGCGGCGGATGCGCCCGTCGCCGTCGCCGTCGACCGCGTAGCGCTGCCACTCGGTCCCGACCAGGCCGAGCGCGCCGTGCCGTTCGAGCTCCGCCCTGCTCATCCCGCGGCCGAAGTTCGACTCCAGCCGGGCGACCGCGGCGAGCGCCCAGACGCCGCGCTTGCCGAGCTCGTAGCGGCCGGCGGCGCTCTCGAAGGCGTTGAGGTATTCGGCCGGGATGCGCTTGCGCCAGGGCTTGGCCGCGGTGCAGCTCAGCACCTTCAGCTTCGGCGTCAGTTCGAACGCGGCGCTGACCGCGCCACCGCCGAGCTGGCCGTAGCACTGGGCGTTGGCGAGGACCTCGGCGACGTACCAGTCGGCGTGGTTGTAGGCGAAGACGGCGCTGTACCAGTCGCCCGGGGCGCCCGCCGCCCGCAGGTAGTTGGCGGCGGCGAAGATCGCGTCTTCGGGGTCATAGGGGTCGGCCTTGCCGTCGCCGTTGGCGTCGACGCCATAGCCGCTCCAGGTTTCCGGCATGAACTGCATCCAGCCGATCGCGCCGGCCGAGGAGACGTTGAGGTTGGTGCCGAAGGCGGTCTCGATCCCGTTGATCGCGGCGAGCACGCTCGAGCCCTGCGGGCCGAGGCCGTAGGCGGCGGCGGCGCGCCGGTAGATCGGCACCAGCACGGCCGGGACGCCGCTCGGCGCGCAGCTCGACCCGGGCAGCAGCGGCACCGAGAACGAGGGCGGGGCGCTCGGCGCCGTGGTCGCGCCCTGTTCCCCTTCGGATTCGTCTTCCGGTTTGGAGTTGGCCTGGGCCTGCGGCTTCGCGGTCACCCCGCCGCCGTTGTCCTGCTTCGGGCTCGGCTTGGGCGTCGGTTCGGGTGCCGCCAGCGTGGCGCCCTGCTTGACGGTGGGAGCCGGCGCGGGGGCTTCGGTCTGGCTCGCCGGCGGCGTGTCTTCGGCCGCGGCTTCTTCGCCCGCCGGCGCCTGCGCTTCGAGCGCTTCGTCGGCCAGGGCGGGGACCGCCAGCGCCAGCGCGAGCAGGAGACCGGCGGCGATGACGGCCAGCCGCCGCATCATCCGCGAACGTCCGTGACGAGCCACTGCGCCCTTCTGCTTGCTCAGCTCGAGCCGCAGCTCGCTCGTCAGTCCGATCCGCAGCAGCGAGACGCTGACCGAGTAGGCCTTGCCGGCGCGCGGTCCGGGGACGAGGTTGAGCACCTTCGCCTTCGGCACCTGGCCTTCGGCCGGCTGCCGCGGCTGCCGTTCGCCCAGCGCTTCGGCCAGCCGCGGCGACGCGGTTTCGCCGAACACGGTCTTCGCCCGGGCGCGGCGCTCGCCGACCTCGTAGTAGACGAAGGCCTCGGAGAAGCGTCGCGCGACTTTCATCGCCGCCGGGCCGGCCGGCACCGGCTTCTTGCTCGAGGCGGTGGCGGCGGCTTCGTCCGCGGGCGGCGAGCCTTCGCCGCGTGGAGGAGGTGGAGCTGGACGCCGGCGAGCCCGGCGTCCGCGGGCGAGGTTTCCGGCGCCCCCTTCGCCCGCCTTGTCGTCAGCGGACTTCGAGCCGGCGCGGCGCAGTCGCCGCTCGCCGCCGGCGTCGAAGCTCGGCGCGACCCCCTGTAGCACGGGCCCCTTCGGCTTCTTCGCCTTTGGTGAGGACGCGGGCGGGACGATCGCCACGCGGGTCGGGGTCGCGACCCGGTCGCGGGACTCCTTGCCGCCCCCTGGAAGCAGCAGGACCGCGGCCAGCACCGCGAGCGCGCCGATCGTCGCCAGCGCCGCCGCGCCGGCCCCGCGCCGTTGCGGGTTCCAGCCGGCGAGCCGCTCGCCCAGCGGCCAGAGCACGGCCCGCTCGACCGCCCAGGCGGCGCGCTCGAACGGCCAGCGCGCGACGTCGGCGGCAGCGAGCAGCGAGCGCCTCGCGCGCCCTCCCGGATCGCCGTTGATATGCCGTTGTCTCAACATCTGTATGAAGCCCACGCACAGCTTACGTCGGAATCTGCTCCCAAAACCTGTAGTCCGGTTAGCTGGATTTCGTATCCCACCAACCGCTCAGCCACTGCTTAGCAGCGGTCCCTGAGCGGCGGATAAAGCGGCATCAATGGATAGTTGCGCACTTGTGAGCTGCCTGTTGCGCGTTTCTGAGGCTTTTCAGGCCGACGCAGCGACCGGTTCCCCGGCCCGCTCGAAGACCAGCTCGCCGTCGGCGGCGTCGACGCGGACGACGTCGCCGTCGCCGAACTCGCCCTCGAGGATCTTCAGCGCCAGCTTGTCGACGAGCTGCTTCTGCACGACCCGCTTCAGCGGGCGGGCGCCGTAGGTCGGGTCGTAGCCGAGGTTGCCGAGCAGGGTGCGGGCGTCGTCCGTCAGCTCGACCTCGATCCCGCGCTCGCGCACGCGGCCGACCAGCTGGTCCACCTGGAGCTCGACGATGCGGCCGATGTCGGCCTTGGAGAGGCGGTGGAAGATCACCGTGTCGTCGACCCGGTTGAGGAACTCGGGCTTGAAGGTCCCGGCCAGCACCTCTTCGATCTGCTCGCGGATCTTCTCGTCGACCGACTCGCCGACGATCCGGTCGCTGCCGACGTTGGAGGTCATGATCAGGACGGTGTTGGTGAAGCTCACCGTGCGGCCCTGTCCGTCCGTCAGCCGGCCGTCGTCCATCAGCTGGAGCAGCGTGTTGAAGACGTCGGGGTGGGCCTTCTCGATCTCGTCGAGCAGCACGACCGCGTAGGGGCGCCGCCGCACCGCCTCGGTCAGCTGGCCGCCCTCCTCGTAGCCGACGTAGCCGGGCGGGGCGCCGATCAGCCGCGCCACCGTGTGCTTCTCCATGTACTCGGACATGTCGAGGCGCACGATCGCCTGCTCGGAGTCGAACATGAACTCGGCCAGCGCCTTCGCCAGCTCGGTCTTGCCGACCCCGGTCGGGCCGAGGAAGAGGAAGGAGCCGATCGGCCGGTGCGGGTCCGCGAGCCCGGCGCGCGAGCGGCGCAGCGCGTTGGAGACGGCGGCGATCGCCTCGTCCTGGCCGATCACCCGCTCGTGCAGCCGCTGCTCCATCTGGATCAGCTTCTCGACCTCGCCCTCCATCAGGCGGCTGACCGGGATGCCGGTCCATTTGGCGACGACCTCGGCGACGTCCTCCTCGGTCACCTCGTCGGCCAGCATCGAGCCGTGCTCGGAGTGCAGCTCGGCGAGCCGCCGCTCGCCCTCGGCGACGGTCTTCTCCAGCTCCGGGATCTCGCCGTAGCGCAGCTTCGCCGCGCCCTCGAGGTCGCCGTCGCGCTCGGCCCGCTCGGCCGCCCGCCCGGCCTCCTCGAGCCGCACCTTGGCTGCCTTGATCTCCTCGATCGCGTCCTTCTCGTTCTGCCAGCGCGCCTTCATCTCGCCTGAGCTCTCGCGCAGCTCGGCCAGCTCGGACTCGAGCGCCTCCAGCCGCGCCTTCGAGGCCTCGTCGCTCTCCTTCTTCAGCGCCTCGCGCTCGATCTCGAGCTGCTGGGT
>CAVSGL010000017.1:0-124400 GCA_963727465.1 uncultured Solirubrobacterales bacterium
CGGAGGGGGTGGGATTCGAACCCACGAGCGCCTTGCGACGCCAACGGTTTTCGAGACCGCCCCGTTCAACCACTCCGGCACCCCTCCGGGGAACTTCGGTCCGGCGGGTGATTCTACGTAGGGTCGCCCGTCGCGCGATGCACGGCTCAAGGCGAGGCGACCGGTCGCCGATGGAGGCACCGTGCAAGCCAGTGCGCAGACCCGCATCGGGCGGTGGTTCGACCGCCATCCGCTGCCCCTGCGCCTGTTCGCGCTCTGCGCGCTCGTCTGGGGTGTCGGCTATCTGATCTGGCGCTTCGGCTGGAGCGGCGAAGGCGCCAACCCGATCCTCTTCGCGATGCTGCTGGTCACCGAGGTCTACGGCCTCTGGGCGCTGGGGACGCTCGCCTGGTACTCGTGGTCGCGGCCGCCCGCCGTGCGGCCGCCGGCGACCGCGGGGCGCGAGGTCGACGTCTACGTCTGCACCTACGACGAGCCGCTCGAGGTCGTCGCGGCGACGCTCGCCGGCTGTCGCGCCCTGACCTACCCACACACGACCTACCTGCTCGACGACGGGCGGCGGCCGGAGATGGAGGACCTCGCCCGCACCGCCGGCGCCCGCTACCTGACCCGGCCGGACAACTCGCACGCCAAGGCCGGCAACATCAACGCGGCGCTGAACCGCACCGACGGCGAGCTGGTGCTGATGCTCGACGCCGACCACGTGCCGATGCCCGACGCGCTCGACGCCATGGTCGGCTACTTCGACGACGAGCGCGTCGCCCTGGTCCAGAGCCCGCACGACTTCTTCAACCACGACTCGGTCCAGCACTACGTCGTCGGCCGCCACGAGCAGTCGCTCTTCTACCGCGTCGTCTGCCCCGGCAAGAACCGCCACGGCGCCGCCTACTGGTGCGGCTCGGCGGCGGTGCTGCGGCGCGCGGCCTTGCTGGAGATCGGCGGGGTCGCCACCGAGACGATCGCCGAGGACTTCCACACGACGATCCGCATGCAGCGCCACGACTGGACCAGCCGCTACCACGACGAGGTCCTCGTCCAGGGCCTCGCCCCGCACGACCTCGACAGCTACCTGCTCCAGCGCGACCGCTGGGCGCGCGGCAACCTCGCCGTCTTCACCCTGCCCGAGTCCCCGCTGCGCGCCCGCACGCTGCGCCCGCTTCAGCGCCTCTCCTATTTCGTCAGCCTCGCCGCCTACCTGGCGCCGCCGATGCGCCTGCTGCTGCTGACCACGCTTGCGCTGGTGATGTGGACGGGCGCGCTGCCGATGAAGGTCAGCGTGCTCGCCCTCGCGGCGCTCTGGCTGCCGGCCGTCGGCCTCAACCTGCTCGCCGGCTCCGCCCTGACCCGCGGCTACATGAAGATCGGCGAGACCGCCCACTACGAGCTGCTGACGATGGAGATCTACACGCGCGCGCTGCGCTGCATCTTCCGCCCCGGAAGGACGGCCTTCAAGGTCACGCCGAAGCAGGGCGACGGGGGCGGCGGCCTGGACGTCGGTGCGCAAGCTGCACCTCGTGGTGCTCGCCGCCGTGGTCGCTCGGCAGCGGCACGACGCTGCGCCTGCTCGACCTGGCGGGCGTCGGGCCGCTGCCCGACATGCCCGGGGTCGCGGCCTGGATCGTGCCCCTGCTCGGCCTGATCGAGCTGCGCCGCGTGCTGCGCACGCTGCTCGCCGTCGGCAGGCGGCAGCAGCGGCGCCAGGTCTACCGCTTCCACGGCGACGCCCCCGCACACGTCTTCGCCGCCGGCGGCCACATCGGCGGCCATCTGGTCGACGCCAGCTCCGCCGGGGTCGGACTCGTCCTCGACGCCCCGGCGGAGCGTCGGCGAACGGCCCGCCGTCCTGCTCAAGCTCGAAGACGCGGCCGGCAAAAGCCACGAGGTCGCGGCCCAGGTCGAGATCCGCTCCTGCCGCGAGGTCGAGGGCAGGCAGCTCGTCGGCGCGACGATCGAGGAGATCGACGACGCCTCCCGCATGCGCCTGATGGAGTGGTGCTACGTCGTCTGTAGCCACGAGCAGCTGCGCGGCCACCGCCCCGCCGTGCCGGCCCCGGGCAGAGGGCGAGGAGATCGTCCTGCCGCTGGACAGCGCGACCGGCGCCGGCGCCGCGACGCTTCAGAGAGGCGCCAGAAGCCGCCTAGCCTCTAGGCTTGTCGCACCCCGGAGAGGTGTCCGAGTGGCTTAAGGAGCGCGACTGGAAATCGCGTGGGCGGGGTTAACCCGCCTCGTGGGTTCGAATCCCACCCTCTCCGTTTTTGCCTGGCTAGTTTCCTATTCGAACTCCATTCAGGCACTGCCTCGCCGGGGGATGGCTCGGAGCGGCGGCTACGATGCCTCCATGATCGACGATGCCGTCATCGAGGACGCTGGCCGACGTTTGGCGGCGGCTGCCGCGTCGCCGGCAAGGGTCGTGCTCTTCGGATCGAGAGCGCGTGGCGGCGCCCGCGATGACAGCGACCTCGATTTTCTCGTGATCGAGGCACACGTGAAGAGCAAGCTCAACGAGATGGTGCGACTCCGTGGACCATCCCGAGTTCCACGGAGACCGGTTTATGTGGTTTCGGTGTCCTGCAACATGACGCTATCCGGTAGAGGTTCGGGGTGCTCGTCCGCCGCCCGGCGGAGCGAGCCCGTAGGGCGAGTAGAGCCGGGCGGCGGGTCGGCGCCGACCTGCTCGCGGTAGGCCTGCTCGAACTCGACCGGCGGGATGTCGCCGATCGAGGAGTGAAGGCGGTCGTGGTTGAACCAGCTCACCCACTCGACGATCGCCAGCTCGGCCTGCTCGACCGAGCGCCAGGTGCGGTCGGCGATCAGCTCGGTCTTGAATGAGTCGACAAAACTCTCGGCCAGGGCGTTGTCAAACGCGTCCCCGGTCGAGCCCAGGGAGCCCAGCACGTCGTTGTCGTCGAGCTCCTGGGTGAACTCCGCCGAGGTGTACTGCGAGCCGCGGTCGGAGTGGTGCACGAGGGCGACGTCGGCGCCCGGCGAGCGCAGGCCCAGGGCCATGCGCAGGGCGTCGAGGACGAGGTCGGTGCGCATGTTGGTGGCCAGCTGCCAGCCGACCACCTTGCGCGAGAAGACGTCGATCACGAAGCTGAAGAAGACCACCCCCTCCCAGGTGCGCAGGTGGGTGAAGTCGGCCACCCAGAGGCGGTTCGGGGCCTCGGCGGTGAAGTCGCGATCGACGAGGTCGGGCTTTCGCTTGCCCTCGGGATCGGGCGTTGTGGTGCGCCACGGCTTGCCGCGGCGCTTGGCGCCCTGGATGCCGTTCCTTCGCATCAGCCGCTCCACCGCGCAGCGGGCGCACTCGATCCCCTGCCTGCGCAGCTCCTTCCAGGTGCGCCGCGATCCGTAGGCCTCGTAGTTGGCGGCGTGCACGCGCTTGATCTCGGCGAGCAGGCGCTCGTCGGAGATCTCGCGCGCCGAGCGGTTGCCCTTCGCCCGCTCGTAGTAGGCCGAGGCCGACACCTCGAGGGTCCTGCAGATCGGCTCGACCCCGAAGCGGTCGCGGTTCTCGTCGACGAACGCGCTCACCTCGGTCGGGGCGGGTCGAGCTCGGTGGCGAAAAAAACCGAGGCGGCCTTGAGGATCTCGTTGGCGCGCCGCAGCTCCTTGACCTCGCGGTCCAGTTCCTTCAGGCGCTCGCGCTCTTCGCTGGTGAGCAGGTCGCGCCTGTTGCCCTCGTCGGCTTCTGCCTGACGGACCCAGCGGCGCAGCGACTCGGGCTGGATGCCGAGATCCTTGGCGACCTGGGCGATCGGGCGGTTCGATTCAAGCGCGAGGCGGACGCCTCGCGCTCGCAACTCGTCGGGGTATTTCCTTTTGGCTGGCATTCGCGGAGGTTCTCCTCTCGCGAGGACGCAAAATCCTCGCTTCGAGGTCTCCGTGGAAGCCGGGATGGCTCACCGTGATGCCTTACCCCCTCTGGGGGTCCCAGTCGATGTCGTCGTCGTCTCCGAGGAAGAGGCGGCACGGCGCGAGCGCGTACCGAGCACGCTGGTTCATCGGGCGCTTCGCGAGGGCCGCGTCCTTGCCACCGCCTGAGTTCGAAGAAGCTCAGCTCCCTCCACGCACAGCAGGCGGTCGAGAAGGCATTGAAGGCGATCCTCGCGGCGCTTGGCGAGGACTTCCCTTGGACCTCGATTTTCGTGACCTACGCCGCCGCGCGCAGGCGTGACGGCGGGCGGGCCGGTATTTGTCGCGGTAAGGGCGCCCGCCCCGCTCCTTGTAGAAATTCAGCCCTGATCAGCTCGCGACGCAGGGCGGCGAGGACATCGAGCATCGAAGGGTCTCGCTTCTGTGAGTACCAGGGAGCGATCCGCCGCCGGCGGGCGACATCGGCAGCGGGGTCCGCGTGGAGCGCGTACCAGGCAACCGCCAGGCTCTGGCAGATGAGGCCGAAGGGCACGGTCCGCTCGACCGCCCGCCGCACCCGGTTGCGCGCCTCACCGACCCCGACCGTCTGCTTGGCGTCCTGGAAGGCGACCTCGATCGACCAGCGGTCGGCGTAGCGGGCGACGATCTCCGCCGCCGGAGCCTCGAGGTCGGTGCTGATCAGAGCGACCCGGTAGCCCTCGGCGTCGTCGGGCTCGCGGACGATCGCGACCCGCACCGCCCGGGCGCCGAGCACCGAATGCCAAAGGCCCTCCACGACGAGCGCGCAGACCTCGCCCCGGCCGGGCACCGAGAGGCGCCGCCACTCGCTCGCCTTGGCCCGCGCGGCGATCTCCCCTGGGGTGCCGAGCCGCACCCCCTTGACCCGCGGCCGCCCGCGCCGCCCGGTCGGCGGCGGCTTGGGGCCGTGGATCACGGCGTTTGAGCGAAGCCTCGAAGTCAGAGTGACGCGAGCCGAGGCAGGCGCCATCGCCTTGCAGGCGAAGGCCGAGTCGCCGACGATGTCGATCCGCCGCTTGGGATGGCGCTTTGCGATCAGCCCCACGAGCTCAGCCGCGAGGTCGGGTTGGGAGGGCCGGCGCTTCGGGTCGGGGTGCTCCTCGGTTGGCTTCGGGGTGGGCAGCCAGAGCCGAAACAGCACCGGCAGACACCAGGCGCGCTCGCCGAGGGCCGAGATCCGCACCACCAGCCCGACGACGACGAAGCAGTTGCCGAACTTGAAGCCGCGGCCCAGGGGGCCTGGGAGTCGTGGTGCCAACTCGCCCCGAAGACCTTGCGCCCGGCGCGCCCGAAGACGGTGCCGTCCACCGCGAGTGAGATCGGCGCCTCGGGGTCGGTGAAGCGCTCCAGCAGGAAGTCGAGCAGGAGCAGGCCGAGGCGGTCCGGGCACCAGGCGGCGCGGGCGAAGAAGTCGTGGCCGCGGCTGTGGTGCAGCTTGCCGGCCAATCGGGCGGCCTGCCACATGCCGGTGACCGTGTGCTCGCCGACACGGGAGACGAGCCCCGCCAGGAGCGCCTCGAAGACCTGGAAGGTCGGCGCGGTGAAGGCGGGGCGGAGCAGGGACAGGATCGCGGTGAGCGAAGATGGCAGAGCGGGCATCGGCGGTGACCTCCTTGGCTTTGACACCTGAGGGGTTCGCCGTCGGTCGCCCCACTCTTGTCGGTGCTCAGCGAGTCATGCCGTCGCCGTCAGCTCCCGGTTTCCTGCAAAGCGGCCCGAGATCGCGAAAGTCGAGCTTGGACGCATGACCTCCGATATCCCATCGAGCGTCTGGAGGCCATCGAAAATCCGCGTCGGCAAGGAGACCGTTTCCGAACTCGCCGAGGGAGACGTGCTGCGCATCTCCTGGGTCGATGGCGAATTGCGAATCGACTGAGCGAACGCGTCCTCGATCACGGGGCTGGCAACCCGAGTTCGGCTGCGTAGTAGTAGTCGGTCAACGGTCGGTCCCATTCAGTCCGGCCGGTGCCGTCGAGTGGCGTGTAGACGCCGTTCGGGGCTCTCATTATCCGACCCGCCTTCCACGCGTCCCAGAGATTCGCCCCGAGAACGTTTGCGTCCTTGGGCGCATCCAGCCCGCTTGTAACCATGAATTTGTAGAGGGACTTCGGACTCATCGCGAATCCCCCTGCCGCATTCAGCGCTCGGATGGCGCGGTTCTGAGCCGGTGCGGCCCGTCTCCTGCCCGGCTTGCCGGATCGCACGCCGTGCCCACTATCCGGGCTCCGTCGGGCGACGCCGGTTGCGCCCCCGATAAGCCGGCGGAGAAGCTCGATCTGCCCGTCAAGAACGTCCCGCTCTTGCAGCTTTTGCTCAAAAAGGCGGCGAAGCTCGGGCATCCTGGCGGCCACCTCGGCTGGTTTGGAGAGATCGATCTCGAGGTCGTTCGGCATCAGTTTTAACTCTAGCAAAGTAGAGATTGGCTAGAGATAGTCTAGAGAACTATATCCTTGACCAGGAAGGGTCGAACCGATCAAGGCGACTTACCCGTCCGAAGGCCCCGCTAGGTTTCTCCCCACATAAATGGGGCCGCGTGCTGACACACCGGCCCCGTGGCGACCGGCTCAGTTGGAACCAAGGCCGATCGCAGCGGGAACGGTACCGGCGTGCCGGCTCCAGAAAGCGGCGACCCGCCGCGTTAGGGAGCGTGCCTCAGTTAGTTGATGGCTTGATGGTGTAGTTCCACTCGCCGTGGAAGTCGTCGCGCACGAGATTGACCGCGGCAAGCTGGGCATCGCTGACCTCGACGCCCTGGGGATAGTCGCGGGTATCGAGCTGGGCGTAGACCTCCAGGCCGGTGTTCGTCGTGGTGGCCGCGATCGAGTTGATGATCACCTCGTGGCTGACCAGCGGGCGGCCGCGCCAGGTCTTGGAGATGAAGCTCCAGAGGCGGTGCTCGATCTTGTTCCACTTGCTGGTGCCGGGCGGGAAGTGACAGATGTCGATCTCGAGGCCGGTGTCGTCTGCCAGGCGTTGCAGCTCGGTCTTCCACAGGCGTGTGCGGTTGCCGTTGCCGCCGCCGCAATCGGCGGTGACCTGCAGGGACTTTGCCCGCGGGTAGCGCGCCTTGCCCAGCTGCTGCCACCAGCTGCGGATCGAGGCGACCGCGAAAGCGGCGGTCTCCTTGGTGATCCCGACGTTGACGAAGCCCTTGTCGGCGCCGATGTCATAGACCCCGTAGGGGATCGCCTTGCCGAGCGTCTTGTCGGGGAAGTCGTGCACGTTGACGGCGACCGGCTCGCCCTTGGGCCGCCAGTCGCGCCCGCCGTTTGCGTACTCGCCGACCAGCTCCTTCTTCTTGGTGTCGATCGAGATCGCGGGCCGGTTCTCCTCGATCGCGGCGGCCACCTTCTCGTTGATGTGGCGGAACTGCGCGTCACGGTCGGGGTGCTGGGAGCCCTCCTTGGTCTTGCGGTTGGCCTGCAGGCTGTAGCCCAGCTCGTGCAGCAGCCGCGCCACGGTGCGGTAGCTGACCTCGTGCCCGAGCTCGCGCAGCGCCTTGGCCAGCTCGCGCACGCTCTTTGATGTCCACAGCAAGGGCCGCTCCGGGTCCCCGCGCGTGTCACCGTCGAGGAGTCGCTTGAGATCGTCGATCAGCGTCTCGTCGGTGTCCGCGCGCCGCTTGCGGCCCGCTCCCGCTTTTCGCACCCTGCCCGCCGGCAGCTGCTCGGGCGAGTCGAGCTCTCGCAGGCCCTTGCGAATCGTGTTCTCGGCGACCCCGGTTGCACGCGCCACCGCCGCGATCCCGCCGCGTCCGTGCGAGCGGGCCTCTGCCGCCACCCAGCGACGTCGCTGCCGCTCGTCGAGCGAGCCTGCCATCGCACGGAACCGCTCACCGATCGCGCGCTCATCAATCACCGTGCCCGTGATTCCACACCACGGGCACTACTCCTTCACGTTATTGCGTCACGCTTTCTTAACGGCGCGAACGGGTCGCCTGACCACAAGGAGGAATGAGCTCCCAATGGCTGATTCGAAGACTATGGCCGCGGCGTGCGCCGAGGCCGACCAGGACCACCTACTCGACGGCCTCACCCTGACGGCCGTCCAAGACGAAGAGGCGGAGCGGGTCGTGCTCGAGTTCCTGCTCGACCGGCACCCGGCTCAACTGACCATCCCCGAGGTGTCGCGGGCGCTCAACGCCGTCCCCGGCAGCTTCGCCACCGAGGACGCCGTCGAGCGCGCGATCCGCGAACTCGACGCCGCCGGCCTGATCCACTGCCAGGCCGGCTTCGCGATCCCAACCATCGCCGCGCTCTACTTCGCGCGGCTCTGGGGCGTCTGCGTCTGAACGCGGGCGATCTGGAAGCCTTGTGTCCCTCCTGCGAGGCACAAGGCTTCATCGGGGCGGCCGGGCTTCAGGGTGCGGCTGAGGCTGGTGGTGTGCGGCGGTCGGCGAAGAACTCGCGGAGCAGGGCGGCGCACTCGGCCTCCAGCACGCCGGCGGTCACCTCGGGGTGGTGGTTGAGGGCGGGCTCGGCGAGGACGTCGAGGACGCTGCCGGCGGCGCCGGCCTTGGGGTCGGGGGCGCCGAAGACGACATGCGGGACGCGAGCGAGGACGATCGCGCCGGCGCACATCGCGCAGGGCTCGAGCGTGACGTAGAGCGTCGTGTCCGGGCAGGCGCCAGCCGCCGAGCGCCTCGGAGGCAGCGCGGATCGCGAGGATCTCGGCGTGGGCGGTCGGGTCGCGACGCAGCTCGCGCTCGTTGCCGGCGGCGGCGAGCGGCTCGTCCTCGCGTGCGACCAGCGCCCCGATCGGCACGTCGCCGTGACCCGCCGCCTCGCGCGCGCGCTCGATCGCCAGCGCCATCAGGCGTTCGTGGGTGTCCTCTGAGGCCCCGTCCACCATCGATCGGAGAGTATGTGGCACCGACAACTTCCAGGGCAGACCCGTGTTGAAGCCAATAGTCCGCTCGCGGCGGGGGCTCGAAGGCGGCGGCGACCCACGATGACTCGATTCGCTCCGATACTCGCGACCGTCATGCTGCTTTCAGCGGCACTCGCAGCGGTGCCCGCGAACGCCGCGGTCGGGGTCTCCCCGGCGCGCGAGTTCGCCCCCCACCGGGTCGTGCTCAAGCTCAAAGGAGCGCGCGAGGAGCGAGCCGTGCGCCTGCCCACCGCCGTCAGCGTGCGCCAGCGGGTGACGGCCCTGCGGCGCAACCCGCGGGTCGCCTACGCGGCGCCCGACTACATCGCCACGGCCTCGGCGCTGCCCAACGACCCCGGCCCGCTCTCCACCCCACCTGGACCGCCCGGCGGCTGGGCCTCGCTCCAGTGGAACTTCCTGCCCTACGAGGGCACGCCGACCGCGGCGCTGCCGGTTTCGCCAGGGGGGATCGACGCGGTCGGCGCCTGGCGCCACCTGGCCGAAGCGGGGCACGGAGGCGCCCGCGGCGTCGTCGTCGCCGTGCTCGACACCGGGATCGCCTACCGCAGCAAGGGGCATCGCTTCCGCCGCAGCCCGGACTTCGCGGCCGACCAGTTCGTCCCCGGCCGCGACTTCATCGACGGCGACCGGCTGCCGCTCGACGAAAACGGCCACGGCACGCACGTCGCCGGCACGATCGCCGAGAAGACGAACAACGGCATCGGCCTCGCCGGCCTCGCCTTCCACGCCAAGCTGATGCCGGTCCGAGTGCTCGACCGCAACGGCAGCGGCCGCGCCAGCGACATCGCGCGCGGCATCCGCTACGCCGTCAATCACGGCGCCGACGTGATCAACATGAGCTTCAACTTCGGCTGCGGCAAGGACGTGCCGGGGATCAACCGGACGCTGCGCTACGCCTACCGCCACGGCGTCGTGACCGTCGCCTCGGTAGGCAACCTCGGCTCGGAGTCGTGCGTCTCGCCGCCGGCCACGGGTCCACGCACGATCGGGGTCGGCGGAACGACCGAGGGGGCCTGTCTGGGCAGCTACTCGGTCCTGCCGGGTCAGGGCGTGGATCTGCTGGCGCCGGGAGGCGGCGCGCCGGTCGCCGGCTGCCCCTCGGTCTCGAGCCGCTCGATCTACCAGGTGACCCTCAAGGGCGGCAGCACCCGCCGCTTCGGCGAGCCCGGCAGCTACATCGGCACCTCAATGGCCGCCGCCCACGTCTCCGGCGTCGCCGCGATGATCCTCGCCAGCGGCGTCATCCCGCAGGGCGTCTCGCCGCAGGGCAGGGTGAACCGGGTGATCCGGCAACTGCGCGGAACGGCGCGCAACCTGGGCCTCCCCCGCCAACAGCAGGGGGCCGGGCTCATAGATGCGGCCGCGGCGACTGAACCCTGAGGAGCGCTTACGTAGTCCTGACGATCATCACGGCGCAGGGGGCGTGATGAGAGACGTTGTTCGGCACGCTGCCGAGCAGGAAACGCCGGGCGCCGGTCATGCCCTTGTTGCCGACGACGATCAGGTCGGCGTCGGTATCTTCGGCGGCGCTGAGAATCGCCTCCGCGGGGTCGCCCTCGACCGGGTGCGTCTGCACCTCCAGTCCCTCCTGCTTGGCCTGCGCGGCGGCCGCGTCGAGCACGAGGTTGACGTCCTCGCGGGGACCGATCTCGTACTGCACGTCGGCCGGGGCGCCCTCCTGCTCGCTCTGGATCCGGCGCTTGGAGACCGGCTCGTAGGCGCTGACGATGCTGAGCTTGGCGCCGGCGAGCTTCGCCAGCTCGACCGCCTGCCGTACGGCCTCCCCAGCCGTCTCCGATCCATCCGTGCCAACGACGATGCGAGTGAACACGCCGCGATACTAACGCGCCGCCCGGTGGCGAATCGTTAGCGGCGTGTTTCGTCGCCCTGGCGGGCGGGCAAACCGCGGAAGCCGCCGCCGAGGATTTCGGTCGGGGTCGTGGCCAGGCGGACGATCGCGATCGCCATCGCCGCGACGAGGCAGGCGACGAGCACGACCATCCCGGCTTTCCACAGCATCGGCAAGGAGCTGACAGCCTAGTGCCGTGTCCGGTGACGTTTGCCCGGTTCTGGCGCAGGCATCGTCGTGGCTGGCAAGGACGCAGACCCGAAGGCGTGGCAGCGCCACGTCGAGCGGTCGAGGACGCCGCCAGGCGCGGCGAGGGCAAGCCAGAGAGGGCGAACGTTGCCTGACACGGCACTAGATGCCGGCGGTTAGGCTTATCCGCATGGGCCTGGAGAAGAGTGGCCGACGGCGTATGGCTGTTGCGCGGCGATCTGCGCAAGTCGATGAACATCTACTTCCTCGAGGACGAGGGGGGGATCATCCAGTTCGACGCCGGCAGCAAGGGGATGACGAAGAAGGCGCGAGCGGCGGCGGAGCAGCTTGGCGGCTTGAAGAAAGTCGTCCTGAGCCACGCCCACGCGGACCACCGTGGCACCGCGCCCTACATGGGCGTGCCGGTCTACTGCCACGCAGACGACGTCGCCGACGCCGAAAGCGACGCCTCGATTACGCCGTACATGGACCTCTCGCAGCTACCCGTCGCGCCGGTGCGCTGGATCTACCCCCTCCTGCTGCGGCGCTGGGACGGCGGCGCGGTGAAGATCGCCGGCACGGTCTCGGAGGGGGATGAGGTGGCCGGCTTCAAGGTCCTCCACTTCCCCGGCCACGCCCCCGGCCTGATCGGCCTCTGGCGCGAGAGCGACCGGGTGGCGCTGGTCAGCGACGTCGTCTACTTCGTCGACTCGGCCCGGTTCAAACCGCTGCCCGAGGGCGAGGCGAGCGTCCCCCACCCGGCCTGGGCCTGGGACCACGCCCAGGCGAAGGAGTCGGTGCGCAAGCTGGCGGCGCTGGAACCGAAGGTGGTCGCGGCCGGCCACGCCGAGCCGCTGCGGGGCGAGAACCTGCGCGAGACGCTGGAACGGGCGGCTGAGAAGTTCTAGGCGACGGCCCGGGCTCGCGCCCCTTCCGCGGCCCACTGCCATAGGTTGCCCTCTCTGATGATCGGGACCTACGTCGCGGCGGCGCTGATCTGCGCCGCCTCACTGCTCGTCGGCCGTGCCCTGCTGCTGCTCGCGGGGCGCGACACGTGGACCTGGCTGGAGCCGGCGGCCGGCCTCGGCGCCGTGCTGACCGTGACCGGCGTCCTCGCCCGCGCCCCCGGCCACGGCACCTCCGCCACGCTCGGCGTCGTCCTGCTGCTCGTCGCCACGGCGATCGTCCTCGCCCTCGTGCAACGCCGCGCCGCCGACGGGACGCAAATACGCCCATATGGGCGGGAATCGGCCCATCGGCGGGGGGAGGTGCTGCGATGGGGGCTGCCGGTGGCGATCGGGGTGGCGGTGGTGCTCTCGATCCCGTTCGCGGTCAGCGGGCGCTGGGGGCTGCTCGGGGTCGGGCTGAACAACGACCTCGGTCTGCACCTGGCCTGGGCGGAGTGGCTGCGCAGCGGCTTCGGCCCGGCGCCGGACGCCGGTTACCCGCTCGGCCCGCACGGGCTCGCGGTCGCCACGGCGGCGCTGCCCGGCATCGGCCTGGGACAGGCCTTCGTCGGCGAGATCTTCGCGGTCGGCATCCTCACCGGCCTGACCGCGCTCGGCGCCCTGCCCGGGCTCGGCGCGGGGCGCCGCCTGCTGGCGGCGACCCTGGTCGCGGTCCCCTACCTCGCCGCCTCCTACTTCGCCCAGGGCGCCTTCAAGGAGACCGCCGAGGCGCTCTTCGTCCTCGGCGTCGCCGTCGGCCTGCGCAACCTGGACGTGCCGGGAGTCAGCCGCCCATCTGGGCGGCTGACTCCCGGCACGTTGGGGTGGGTCGGATTCGCGCTGCCCTGGCTGGCGATCGCCGGCGGCGTCTTCTTCGCCTACAGCTTCGCCGGCCTCGCCTGGCCGCTGCTCACCGCGGCCCTCTGGAGCCTGACGCTGCCCGGCGTGCGGCGGGCGCTGGCGCCGCGGGCGCTGCTGCGCTTCCTCTTCCGCCCGGCGACCCTGCTGGCGATCGTTGCGCTGGCGGCGTTCGCCGTCGCCGCCACCACAGTCGGCCCCTTCGGCTTCGGCAGCAGCTTCAGCAAAGTCGCCGGGACCAACACCTACGGCCCGGTCTCGCCGGTCGAGGCGCTCGGCGTCTGGCCGACCCCGAACTACCGGCTCGAAGCGCCGGGGGGCGCCCACCTCACCGGTCTCGCCGGCGCGATCGGCGTCCTCGCCCTGCTCGCCGGCGCCTGGTGGTGGGTGCGGCGCCGCGACCTCGCGGTGCCGCTCGGCCTCGCCGCCTGCATCGCCCTCTACCTCGCGGCGTTGCCGACCAGCGGCGACTACTCGCACGCCAAGGCGCTGATGATCGGCGCCCCGCTGACGATGCTGGTCATCGTCCGCCCGCTGCTGACGGAGTTCGGCCTGTCCGTTCGCTCTTTGTCGCGCTCAGCCCGACAAGCAGCGAACGCACCAGCCGTCCGCGTTGCGTGGAACGCCCTGGCCGTCGTCTTCATCGGCGGCGCGATCTACTCCAGCTTCCTCGTCCTGCGCAACGCGCCGGTCGCGCCGGCCGGGCACGGCGGCGAGCTGAAGGCGTTCCTGCCGATCCTCCACGGCCAGCCGGTGCTCTACGCGGGCCAGGACCGCTACGCCGCCTACGAGCTGCTCGGCGCCGACACGCACGTGCCCCTGGTCGAGTTCCCCGACCCGGGCGTCGCCGAGAACCCGGAGAAGCCCTTCGACACCGGCGACGCCTACAGCCCGATCGACTTCGACTCGTTCTCGCGCGGCACGCTCGACAACTTCCCCTACGCGATCACCGGTCGCGCCGCCTGGAACAGCAGCGCCCCGCACGGGTTCAGGCGCATCGCCGCAACTCCCTCCTACGTGCTCTGGGAACGGACCGGCGAGGTGCCCGAAGACCGTCACGTGCTGCTCGAGGGCACGAACGCCGGCGCGCAGGCGGGCTGCGCCGCGCCCGAGATCCGCATCCTGCTCGCCAACTCCGGCCGCGCCTCGCTCTTCCCCGGCGTCGCGGTCGCGCCCAAGGGCCGCTGGAACGCCGGCCCGACGCTCGAGACCGGCCAACGCACGGCGCAGACGATCGCCCTGGCCCGCGGGCGCTGGCGCCTCTCGCTCCAGTACTTCTCGCCCTTCGGCCTGACCCTCTCGGCGCCCGGCTTCCGACACGAGCTGAAGGCGGCCCTGGACGGGCAGCGCCCGAACACGATCAGCCTCGCCAACGACGGGCAGTTCTGGCCGGCCGGCGCCTACCGCAGCCGCGGCGGTCGCGTGCGCTTCGCCGTCGCCGCGGCCGAGCCGAGCTTCCTCCAGCGCCTCAGCGGCTACGACGACATCGCCTACGTCGGCAACCTTGTCGCCGCCCGCGCCGGCAAGCGCCGCGTCGTCCCGCTCAGCGCGGCCTGCAACCGCTGGATCGACTCCTACGAATCTCATGCTGCGCCATAGGGGTGGTCTGACCAAGCAGATCAAGGACGCAGGGAGCGTGGCGTGCTCTGCACGCGAGCGACCGAGGACGCCGATATGCGCCGGTCAGACGGCCTTGGTGGCGAGGCGATCCGAAGAGACGCGCACGACGTCCCACGCCCATCCGACCTTCTCGAACAGGTCGATGACGACGGCGGAGAGGTCGACCTGCCAGCGGCCGAGACCGTGCACAGCGGAGGTCGGGAAGGCGTGGTGGTTGTTGTGCCAGGCCTCACCGAGGGTCGGGATCGCGATCAGCGCCAGGTTGCGCGACTCGTCGGTCGTCTCGTAGTCGCGCTTGCCGAAGACGTGGCAGAGCGAATTGATGCTGTAGGTGAAGTGGTGCAGGACGAAGACGCGGACCAGGCCGCCCCAGAGCAGGCCGGTGACCGCGGCGAAGAAGGTGCCGCCGATCACCCAGCCGAGCGCGAAGGGGACGAAGAGGCCGAGGATCGCCCAGTAGATGAACGTGCGGTCGACCCAGTTGATCACCGGGTCCTCCAACAGGTCGGGCGCGAAGCGTTCCTTGTTGCCGCGCTGGGTGTGGATGAAGAGCCAGCCCATGTGGGCGTGGAAGAGGCCGCGCATGGCGCCCGACCAGCCGTGGCCGTGGTCGACGTGCGGGCTGTGCGGATCGCCCTCTTCGTCGGAGAAGGCGTGGTGCTTGCGGTGGTCGGCGACCCAGGAGATCACCGGCCCCTCGATCGCGGCCGAGCCGAGGATCGCCAGCAGGCCGTGCAGCCAGCGCTTCGCTTTGAAGCTGCGGTGGGTGAGGTGACGGTGGAATCCGACCGTGATCCCGAGCCCGGTCAGCACGTAGATGCCGACGAAGAGGAAGACGTCGCTCCAGTGCAGGGCTTTGCCCCAGACCTGCCAGCCGGCGAAGATCAGCGCGACGAAGGGGACCAGGGTGACGAGCCCAGTGATGATCCGGTCGCGAGTCTCGTTCGCAACCGGCTGTATGTCGGATGGGCGGGGTCCCGCTCCTGCCATCGAAGGCGGGATCATACGCATCGCCGTCGCGAGAAAGGTAAAGGCCGCGAAATCGATCCGCCGCGGCTGCGGCGAACCGAAGCGGCGGCCCTTATAAAGTGCCGCGATGCCCTTCGCCCGCACCGAGCCGCTGCGCCGCGAGATCGAGGCCCGGATTCCGCAGCGCCCGTTCGCAGTCGAGTTCTGGGACGGGACCCGGCTGCCGTCGACCGAAAACGGCGGTCCGACCTTCTACATCCGCTCACCGCGCGCCGCGGCGCATGCGCTGCGCGCGCCCGGCCAGCTCGGCCTCGGCCGCGCCTACGTCAGCGGCGAGATCGAGGTCGACGACATGGACGCGGTGATCGAGCTGCTCGACAGCTGGCAGCCGCCGTCGCTCGAGCGCGGCGACATCGCCCGGCTGCTGCTCGGCGCCGTGCGCGCCGCCGGTATCCAGGCGCCGCCGAAGCGCCCCGACGCCGAGCTCGTGCTCAGCGGCCGGCGGCACAGCAAGGAGCGCGACGCCAAGGCCGTGCGCCACCACTACGACGTCTCCAACGAGTTCTTCGCCCTCTTCCTCGACGCCTCGATGACCTACAGCTGCGCCTTCTTCGTCGAGGGCGCGCAGACGCTGGAGGGGGCGCAGGAAGAGAAGCTCGACACGGTCGCCCGCAAGCTGGCGCTGAAGGAGGGCGACCGGGTGCTCGACGTCGGCTGCGGCTGGGGCAGCTTCCCGCTGCGGGCGGCGACGCAATACGGCGCCAGCGTCGTCGGCATCACGCTCTCGCCGCCGCAGGCCGAGCGGGCGCGGCAGCGGGCCGAGGAGGCCGGCGTCGCCGACCAGGTCGAGATCCGCGTGATGGACTACCGCGACCTCGCCGCGGCGGGCGAGCGCTTCGACGCGATCGCCTCGATCGGGATGGTCGAGCACGTCGGCGAGGCGCAGATCGACGTCTACGCCCGCACCCTCGCCGGGCTGCTCGAGCCGGGCGGGCGGCTGCTCAACCACGGCATCGCCCGGCTGCGCCACACCGACCCCGACGCCGGCGCCTTCTCGGAGCGCTACGTCTTCCCCGACGGCGAACCGCTGCACCTCTCGCGCGTCCTGCTGGCGCTCGAGCGGGCCGGCTTCGTCACCCGGCACGTCTCCGAGCACGGCGCCGACTACGCCGAGACCCTGCGCCACTGGGCGCGCCGGCTCGACGAGAACCTCGACGAGGCGCTGCGCCTGGCCGGCCCCGAACGCGTCCGCGTCTGGCGCCTCTACCTGCGCGCCGCCCGCAACGGCTTCGAGAACGGCTTCCTCAGCATCTACCAGGCCCGCTGCAGTTTGGCCTAAGCGGGAAACCGCTCTCCACTGTCGCGATCGCCCAGTCTGCTCCAGCTTCGCTGAGCTGCTCCACCGTGTAGCTGCCGGTGGCCACTCCGATCACGCGGATGCCGGCGCCGTGGCCGGCGCTCACGTCGCGCGGGGTGTCGCCGATCGAGATGCAGGCGCCGTCGCCGAGGGTGCCGCCGGAGACCAGCTCGCCGCGCTTCAGGGCGGCCTTGGTGACCTCGGTGCGGTCGGGCGAGTCGGAGCCGTAGCCGCCGAAGGAGAAGAAGCGGTTGAGGCGGCCGCGGGAGAGCTTGATGTGGGCGGCGGCCTCGACGTTGCCGGTGACGAGGCCGAGCAGGATCCCCTGCTCGATCAGCCGCGGCAGCAGCTCCTCGATCCCCGGCATCACCTCGTACCCCGCCGACTCGGCGACCGTGTCGGGCAGGTGCTTGAGGTAGGCGGCGATCGCCCTCGCCCGTTCGGCGGCCGTGCCCTCGCGGCCGATCACCTCGCGGAAGATGATCTTGACGATCTCCGGGTCGGTCATCCCGGCGTCGGTGTGTTCGGCGACGTCGGCCTCGATCCCGTAGAGCTCCTCGAAGCCGCGCTGCCAGGCGGCGCCGCCTGCCCCGCCGGTCACGAGCAGCGTCCCGTCGATGTCGAACAGCACGGCGCGCGGCGAGTCGGCCACCTACGTTCCCTTCGGCAGAAAGAGCACCGCCGCAACAAGCTTCGTGCACCAGTCGTCGCGAGCTTCGGCGAGGCTGATTGTCAGATATACGTCAGCATCCCGGTCAAAGCCGAGGTCGGCGAGTTGATGGGTTCCAGGGCCGGCGTCGATCAAGCTTGGCCGCACAAGGTAGTCGGTTAGAAAGCGTGACGCAATAACGTGAAGGAGTAGTGCCCGTGGTGTGGAATCACGGGCACGGTGATTGATGAGCGCGCGATCGGTGAGCGGTTCCGTGCGATGGCAGGCTCGCTCGACGAGCGGCAGCGACGTCGCTGGGTGGCGGCAGAGGCCCGCTCGCACGGACGCGGCGGGATCGCGGCGGTGGCGCGTGCAACCGGGGTCGCCGAGAACACGATTCGCAAGGGCCTGCGAGAGCTCGACTCGCCCGAGCAGCTGCCGGCGGGCAGGGTGCGAAAAGCGGGAGCGGGCCGCAAGCGGCGCGCGGACACCGACGAGACGCTGATCGACGATCTCAAGCGACTCCTCGACGGTGACACGCGCGGGGACCCGGAGCGGCCCTTGCTGTGGACATCAAAGAGCGTGCGCGAGCTGGCCAAGGCGCTGCGCGAGCTCGGGCACGAGGTCAGCTACCGCACCGTGGCGCGGCTGCTGCACGAGCTGGGCTACAGCCTGCAGGCCAACCGCAAGACCAAGGAGGGCTCCCAGCACCCCGACCGTGACGCGCAGTTCCGCCACATCAACGAGAAGGTGGCCGCCGCGATCGAGGAGAACCGGCCCGCGATCTCGATCGACACCAAGAAGAAGGAGCTGGTCGGCGAGTACGCAAACGGCGGGCGCGACTGGCGGCCCAAGGGCGAGCCGGTCGCCGTCAACGTGCACGACTTCCCCGACAAGACGCTCGGCAAGGCGATCCCCTACGGGGTCTATGACATCGGCGCCGACAAGGGCTTCGTCAACGTCGGGATCACCAAGGAGACCGCCGCTTTCGCGGTCGCCTCGATCCGCAGCTGGTGGCAGCAGCTGGGCAAGGCGCGCTACCCGCGGGCAAAGTCCCTGCAGGTCACCGCCGATTGCGGCGGCGGCAACGGCAACCGCACACGCCTGTGGAAGACCGAACTGCAACGCCTGGCAGACGACACCGGCCTCGAGATCGACATCTGTCACTTCCCGCCCGGCACCAGCAAGTGGAACAAGATCGAGCACCGCCTCTGGAGCTTCATCTCCAAGACCTGGCGCGGCCGCCCGCTGGTCAGCCACGAGGTGATCATCAACTCGATCGCGGCCACCACGACGAACACCGGCCTGGAGGTCTACGCCCAGCTCGATACCCGCGACTATCCCCAGGGCGTCGAGGTCAGCGATGCCCAGCTTGCCGCGGTCAATCTCGTGCGCGACGACTTCCACGGCGAGTGGAACTACACCATCAAGCCATCAACTAACTGAGGCACGCTCCCTTAGAGCCAGGTCGTAATGCCCGCCGGCCAGGTCGAAGCCAACGCGGGGGCGTAGCCTGCTCGTTCCCGTCCGCGGCCGCTCGAGATGGAACTCCGTGCCCTGGGGCCGCACCAGAGCCAGCGAGGCATCCATCCCCCGCATCGCCTGCTCTTCCGGGACAGCCGCACCACCGTTGCCAAGAAGCGCCGGGCCGTCCACCAGATGCGGCGCGAGCACGGCGGCAGCTTCCGCCGGATCGACCTTCCCCGTACGCCACCACCGCGAGGCTCCCACCGCGACGTTCTCCGGCTGCGACGGATCCTCGACGCCACCGTCGTGCTCGAAGCCCACCACATCGAGCAGCTCGATGTCGCGGCCGTCGATTCGGTGGTGGCGGGGGTAAAGCTCCCCGTGCAAGTGGCTGGACACCGGTCGCAGCCATTTGCCGGTCTTCCTCGAGATCCCGGCCACGCACCTGCCGCCCCGCTTCATCGAGCAGGCGAGAACCAGGATCTCGTCGACCGGCATGCCGCCCGCCTACAGATGCACCGCGACCAGGTCAGGCCAGCGGTTGGCCAGGTACTCGACGACGAGCCTTCGGTGGCAGTGCTCGGGCGTAGCCTCGCTGCAAAGCAGTACGGTGCGCGACTCGAATTCCTCCGGGCTCAACGCTTCCTCGATGCGCCGATCGTGCATCAGTCGCAGAAAGCGTTCTTCGTAGTCGGGCCAGGAAATGTCTCCTTTCTTCTTGTAGGCATCGAGGATCTCCTGACTCGGAGCCAGCATCGGCACGTGCTGGTATTGCGCGCCCACGAGCTCACGCAGAAAGTACGCGAGGTCGTCACGCTTTGCGAATCCCGCCAGTTGCGAGCGGTTGTTGAGCCGCACGTCGAGCAGCCGCTCGATCCGGTGCGACTTCAGGCGGCCGAAGAAATCCTCGGCGGTCGTCTGCGTGAAACCGATAGTGAAGATCTCCATAGGACGTCCTCGTCATCGAAAAGCGACCCCTCGGCAAGGTCTATCGGCTTCGACTCCAGCTCGCAGCGCCCGTCTCCCCGAATATGGCCGATCGTCAGCCCTTCCCTCAGCAATACCTTGGCAACGAGCAGGCGTCGGTGACAGTTGGCTGGATCCTCCTCGCTGCACATGATCGCAACCCGGAAGTGCTCCACCCCACGGCGCAGCCTCTCGATCCCAGCGCGGAACTCGGCGCTCTTCGCGAGCCTCCCATAGAGAACGTGCCCGGTCGAGTCGTAGAACTCGGCTGCATCGGGTCGTCCGCCCAGCTCCTTGCCCAGGAACAGGTACCGGGCGCCGACGGCTTGCGCGACGTCCTCGATCTGCGACCGGTCGACCCACTTGACATAGCGCGAATGGGGCCAGGACCGGATGTCCACGAGCACCTCGATGCCGTGCTCGGAAAGCAACCGCTGAAAGTGCTCCTGCGAGTGGTTCGAATGGCCGATGGTGAAGATCTGCATGAATCGATCCAGATTAAGCGCTTGCCATGCGTTCGCCTGCGGCCCGGCGCATGGTCGTCGCAAACTCGGGGTCGTCAAAGACAGTCCGCAACTCAGCGGCGCATTGCGCGTCCGGTACCTGTCAACGAAAATGAGACACCCGTCGTCCGAATTTAGTGAGCAACCTCCTCTGACTTGGGCTTGTTGATCCACGCTGCCGTCGGCAGCGTGGGCGGTGTCGGCACCTTGCGCACGAAGCGCTCGGGGTTGGCCGCGTGGGCGGCGGTGAGCACCGCCTGGCGGGCGGCGTGGGCCTTCTTGGCGCGACCGTGGTGGACGGTGGCCGGGGTCATCAGGCCGATACCGGAGTGGCGGTGCTCGTGGTTGTACCAGCGAAAGAAGGAGCGGCAGAACTCCCGCGCCTGCTCGATCGAGTCGAAGCGGGCGGGGAAGGCCGGCCGGTACTTCAGGGTGCGGAACTGGGCCTCCGAGTAGGGGTTGTCGTTCGAGGTGTGGGGGCGGGAGTGGGTCTTGGTGACGCCGAGGTCGGCGAGCAGGAAAGCCACCGGCTTGGAGCGCATCGCCGAACCGCGGTCGGCGTGCAGGGTGAGCCGCCCGCGGCCGATCCCCTGCTGCTCGCAGGCCTGGGCGATCAGCGCTTCGGCGAGGGTGGCCGACTCGCGCTCCTGCACGGTCCAGCCGACGACGTAGCGGCTGAAGACGTCGAGGATCGCGTAGAGGTGGTAGCTGGTCCACTTCGCCGGGCCCTTCAGCTTGGAGATATCCCAACTCCAAAGCTCGTTCGGGCGCTTCGCGAGCAGCTCGGGTTTCGCGTAGGGCGGGTGGGTGAGCTGGTTGCGCCGCTCGCGCGAGGAGCCGCTCTCGGCAAGCAGCCGATACATGGTCCGCTCCGAGCACAGGTAGCGCCCCTCGTCGAGCAGCGTCGCCCAGACCGCGGCGGGCGAGGAGTCGACGAAGCGCTCGCCGTGCAGGGTCTCCAGCACGGCCTCGCGCTCGGCCTCGCTCAGCGCCCGTGCCGGGCGGGGCCGCGGCTTGCGCGGCCTCGGCTCGGGCGGGCGCCGGCGACGGTAGATCGTCGCCGGCGATGCTCCCAGCGCCCGGCAGGCGGGCCTTGTGCCGACGATCGGGGTCAGCTCCTCGACTGTGGCCTCGATCATCGCTCGGTGCTCTCCTCGGCGCCCTCGGTCCCGAGCAGGTCCTCCAAGAGCGCGGAGACGTTTCCCTGCACCTCGATCACCTTGCGCGCCTTGGCCAGCTCGGCCTCGGCGCGCTCGGCGCGGCGGCGCAGCTCGGCGTTCTCCTTCTCGACCGGGTCGGCGCCTTTGCGGCCGCGCTTGCGCCCCAGCTCTCCCGCGTCGCGCTGGCGGCGCCAGGTCGAGATGTGGGAGGAGTAGAGGCCCTCGCGGCGCAGCAGCGCGCCGAGCTCGCCCGGCTTGCGGCAGGCGTCGGCTTCCTTGAGGACCTTCAGCTTGTACTCGGCGCTGAAGGAGCGACGCTTGGGGCGCTCGGTCAGCTCGGGGTCGGGGGCCGCCTGCGGCGCGGCGTCCCCGCCGGCCGCTTCACTGCTCTCGCCTTCGGCTCGCTCCGTTTCGCGGCCGGCGGCTTCGTCTCGGTTGATCAACGACATCACGTGCTCCATTCACGCCCTCGGGGTTCAGTAATTCCCGAATCATGCGTGTCTCACGTGACGTTGGCAGAGAGGGGTCGTCGTCGCAGACGATCATCCGGGCGCGCTCGTAGCCCTCGAGCATCGCCTCGACCCGGGAAACCGGATGGGTCTGACCCGAAGCGCGCATTCCGACGATCGGGCGGCGATGGCTGTAAGCAAGAGCCAGCTCCGCATCCGCCGCCTCGGCCGAGCCTCCGAGCAGCGCGACAACGCAATCCGCATGCTCGACCGCATGGCTGATGCTCTCGAAGAGAGGACCCGGGTCGCTGGAACCACCTCTGCCTACCGCCGGCCCGCTTACGGTGGACCACCCGCCTTCCTCACAGGTCTCGGCAACGCGCTTACCCAGCACGTTGCCCGCGCCCGGGTCGCTCGCAGGGTCGATCAGGTAGATCCAGGCCCCCTCATCGACGGCCGTCGCCTCGCCCACTCCACGCTCATCGGTCATCTCCCCGGAGTCTAGGTCGGCAAGCGGCTGTAGATCAGTCCCCCAGGAGTTCGCGTTGGCTGAGCGCGTAGAGCAGGCCGAGCGCCGGCACGACGACGACCAGGGCGACGGCGAAGACGATCAGCACCGCGTCGAGCGTCGGGCCGGGCGCTGCCGCCTGGTCGATCCGCAGCGAGGTCGGCAGCAGGTAGGGGAACTGGGCGACGCCCCAGCCCCAGATCACGGCGACGACGGCGCCGGCGGCGAGCGGCCGCAGTCCCTGGCGGGCGCCGCGCAGGAGCTGTGCCGCGACCGCGATGCCGCAGAGGCCGGAGACGATCGCCAGCGGCAGGCCCTCGGCGGTGAGCCGGTCGAAGACGTAGCGCGCTTCCGAGTGCAGGGCAAAGATCCCGGCGAGCGCGAAAACGCCCGCGACGCCCGCGGCCCAGAGCGCGCGGCGGGCGAAGTAGCCCTCCATCGCCCCGTCATCGGCGCGGCGCGAGTCGGCGACGAGGAAGATCGCCGCCAGGTAGGCGCCGCTGGCGACGAACAGCGCCCCGGTCAGCAGCGGCAGCGGCTCCAGCCAGCTCGAGAAGGGAGCGCCGTTGCCGTCGGCCGGCACGTGCCCGGCGGCGATCGCGCCGACGACCGTCCCCATGAAGAACGGCGTCAGCACCGAGGAGAGCGCGAAGGCGGCGCCCATCGCCCGCCGGTACTCGAGCCGCTGCACCGATTTGCGGAAGGCGAAGCCGGAGCCGCGCAGGACGATGCCGAGCGCCGCGATGGCGATCGGCACGTACAGCGTCGAGAAGATCGCGCCGAAGGCCTCCGGGAAGGCGGTCCAGAGGACGACGAGGATGAAGATCAGCCAGACGTGGTTGGCCTCCCAGACGGGGGTGAGGGAGCGCTGGATCCGCATCCGCGGCGCCGCCCCCTTCTCGTCGTCGAAGCCGGCGACCAGGTCCCAGAGCCCGCCGCCGAAGTCGGCCCCCCCGAACAACGCATAGAGCGTCGCCCCCACCATCAGGATCGCCGCGGCGATGTCGGCGCGGCTCATCGCGACAACCCCCCGCCGACGGGACTAAAACCCTCCATATAGGCGTATTTTCGGCCCGTCGGCGTCATGAGGCGGGGGCGTAGGGGGTCTCGGTGAGGTCTTCTTCGCCCTCGGCGCGCCAGCGGCGCGACATCGCCCGCAGGACGAGCACCGCGCCGACGCCGATCGCCGCGTAGACGACGATCACGGCGGCGAAGGCGAACCAGATCCCCTGCGCCCCGGTGACCGCTTCGCTGGTCCGCATGTAGCCCTGCACGATCCACGGCTGGCGGCCGACCTCGGTGACGATCCAGCCGAACCAGAGCGCCAGGATCGCGCCGACGCCGGAGACGGCGACGGCGCGCAGGAACCAGACGCTGCGCGGGATGTCGCGCCTGCGCCACCACGACCAGGCGAGCCAGAGCGCCAGCAAGAGCAACGCCGAGCCGATCCCGACCATCGCGTCGAAGGCGAGGTGCAGCAGCGTGTTCGCCGGCGGCCGTTCGTCGGCCGGGATGTCCTTCAGCCCGGTCACCGCGGTGTCCTTGCTGAAGCCGACGAGGAAGGAGTCGAGATTCGGGATCCCGATCGCCCCCTTGACCCCGTCGGAGGTGCAGATGCCGCCGATGTACTCGGTCTGTTCGGGCCCCGATTCCTGGATGCACTCCATGCCGGCGAACTTGGCCGGCTGGTGGTCGGCGACTTCGCGCGCCGCCGTGTCGCCGACGAAGAGCTGGATCGGGGTGGCGATGCAGGCGACGGTGAGCGGGATCAGCAGGCCCAGCCGGTGCAGCCGGTCGCGCCGCCCGCGCAGCATCCCGACCGCGTAGATCGAGGCGACGAGGAAGCCGACGACCATGTAGGCGGCGAGGATCATGTGCGGCACCTCGTAGTGCCAGGCCGGGTTGAAGAGGATCTTCAGCGGCTCGGTCTCGACCACCCTGCCGGCGGCGTCGAGGGTGAACCCCTGCGGCGCGTTCATCCACGAGTTGGCGGTGACGACGGAGAAGGCGCCGCCGATCCCGGTGATCACCATCGGCACCCCCGACCACCAGTGCGCCCAGCCGCTCAGCCGCTTCCAGCCGTAGATGTAGATCGCGAGGAAGATCGCCTCGGTGAAGAAGAAGATCCCCTCGATCGCGAAGGCGACGCCGAAGGCATCGCCGAAGCGGGCCATGAACTCGGGCCAGAGCAGGCCGAACTCGAAGCTGAGCACGGTGCCGGTGACGGCGCCGACGGCGAAGGTCACGGCCATCGCCTTCGACCAGCGCCGCGCCAGCCGCATCGCGTCCGCGTCGCCGCGCTTCAGCCCGAGCCAGTTGGCGGTCAGGATCATCGCCGGCAGGGCGACGCCGAGGCTGGCGAGGACGATGTGGAAGGCGAGCGTGAACGCCATCAGCTCGCGCGCGGCGAGCAGATTGGACATCGTTCAGGCCCGCGCCTGGCGGTAGCGGCGGATCAGCGCGTTGGTCGAGCTGTCGTGCTTGAGCTTCGGCTCCGCGGCGGCCTGGAGCTCGGGGACGATCTGCTTGGCCAGCACCTTGCCCAGCTCGACCCCCCACTGGTCGAAGGAGTCGATCCCCCAGACGGCTCCCTGGGTGAAGACGCTGTGCTCGTAGAGGGCGACGAGGGTGCCGAGGGTGAAGGGGTCGAGCCGCTCGGCGAGGATCGTGTTCGAGGGCCGGTTGCCCTCCATCACCCGGTGCGGGACGACCGCCTCCGGCGTCCCCTCCTCGCGCACCTGCTCCGGCGTCTTGCCGAAGGCGAGCGCCTGCGTCTGCGCGAAGACGTTCGACATCAGCAGGTCGTGGTGCTCGCCGAGCGGGTTGTTGGAGCGCATGAAGCCGATGAAGTCGCAGGGAATCAGCCGCGTCCCCTGGTGGATCAGCTGGTAGAAGGAGTGCTGGCCGTTGGTGCCGGGCTCGCCCCAGAAGATCGCCCCGGTGTCGTAGTCGACGCGGGCGCCATCGAGCGTCACGTGCTTGCCGTTGGACTCCATCGTCAGCTGCTGTAGGTAGGCGGGGAAGCGGTGCAGGTACTGGTCGTAGGGCAGCACCGCACAGGTCTGGGCGCCGAAGAAGTTGCCGTACCAGACGGAGAGCAGGCCCATCAGCATCGGCAGGTTGGCTGCCGGAGGGGCGGTGCGGAAGTGCTCGTCCATCGCGTGGAAGCCGCTCAGCATCTCGCCGAAGCGGGCCGGGCCGATCGCCAGCATGGTCGAGAGGCCGATCGCCGAGTCCATCGAGTAGCGGCCGCCGACCCACTCCCAGAAGCCGAACATGTTGTCGGTGTCGATGCCGAACTTGCTGACCTCGTCGGCGTTGGTCGAGACCGCGACGAAGTGCTTGGCGACCGCCGCCTCGTCGCCGCCGAGCCCGGCCAGCGACCACTCGCGCGCGGTGTGGGCGTTGGTCATCGTCTCCAGCGTGGTGAAGGTCTTCGAGGAGATCACGAACAGCGTCTCCTCGGGGTCGAGGTCGCGCGTGCACTCGGCGAAGTCGGTGCCGTCGACGTTCGAGATAAAGCGGAAGGTCGTCTCGCGGCGGCTGAAGTGGCGCAGCGCCTCGTAAGCCATCACCGGGCCGAGGTCGGAGCCGCCGATGCCGACGTTGATCACGTTGCGGATCGGCTTGCCGGTGTGCCCGGTCCACTCGCCCGAGCGCACCCGCTCGGCGAAGGCCGCCATCCGGTCGAGCGTCTCGTGCACCTGCTTGACCACGTCCTTGCCGTCGACGACGAGCGAGCGCTCGCGCGGCATCCGCAGGGCGACGTGGAGCACGGCGCGGTCCTCGGAGACGTTGATGTGCTCGCCGGCGAACATCGCTTCGCGGCGGGCCTCGACGCCGCGCTCGGCGGCCAGCGCGCCGAGCAGCATCAGCGTCTCTTCGCTGATGCGGTTCTTGGAGAAGTCGAGGTGCAGGCCGGCGCCGTCGGCGACGAGGCGCTCGCCGCGCTCGGGGTCGGCGGCGAAGAGCTCGCGCAGGTGCGTCTCGCCGATCTCGGCGTGGTGGCGCTCGAGCGCCGCCCAGGCCTCGCTCACGCCCGCGCCCCCATCTGCGCCGAGATCGTCTTCAGCAGTTCTTCCCAGGAGTCGACGAACTTCTGCTTGCCCTCCTCCTGGAGGCGGGCGGCAAGCGCCTCGACGTCGATCCCGGCCTGGTCGAACTGCGCCAGCACCTGCTCGCAGTCGCCGCCGTCGGCCGGCACCACATCGCCGAGCTCGCCGTGGTCGGCGAAGGCGTGCAGGGTGTTCTCGGGCATCGTGTTGACCGTGAACGGCGAGGCGAAGCCCTCGATGTAGAGCGTGTCGGAGGCTTCCGGGTCCTTGGTCCCGGTGCTCGCCCAGAGCAGCCGCTGCGGCCGCGCGCCCTCGTTCATCAGCCGCTGCACGCGCGGCGAGTCGAGCAGCTCGCGGTAGGCCCTGTAGGCGCGGAAGCCGATCGCCAGCCCGAGCTTGTCGCGCAGCTCGTCCGGCACCTCGTCTGCGACGGCGACGTCCCAGCGGCTCATGAAGATCGATCCGACCGAGGCGACGTAGGGGTCGAGCCCGGCCTCGATCCGCCGTTCGATCCCCTTCATGTAGGCGTCGGCGGCGGCGAGGTAGTGCGCGCGGTCGAAGAGCAGCGTGACGTTGACCGGGATCCCGGCGAAGATCGACTCCTCGATCGCCGGCAGACCGGCCTCGGTGCCGGGGATCTTGATGAAGAGGTTGTCGCGCCCGGCCTCGCCGTGCAGGCGCGCCGCCTGCTCGATCGTCGGCTGCGTCTCGTCGGCCAGCTTCGGCGAGACCTCGAGCGAGCAGTAGCCGTCGACCCGCGCGGTGCGCTCGAAGACGCCGCGGAAGAGGTCGGTCGCGTCGCGCAGGTCGGCGAGCGCGAGCTGGAAGAAGATCTCCTCCGGATCGTCGAGCTTCTCCGCCAGCTCGGCGATCTGCTCGTCGTAGGCGTCGCCGCCGGAGATCGCCTTGTCGAAGATCGTCGGGTTCGAGGTCAGGCCGGTGACCGACAGATCCTCGATGTAGCCGGCGAGCGTGCCGTCGCCGAGCATCGTGCGGGTGATGTTGTCGAGCCAGAGGCTCTGGCCCAGGTCGTGCAACTTCGCGGTGGGCTTCATGCGAGCAGCTCCTTTGCGACTTCGGCCACCCGGTCGGGGGTGAATCCGAACTTGTTCTGGACGTCCTTCAGCGGCGCCGAGCTGCCGAAGGTGTGCATCCCTATCTTCCTACCCGCCGGACCGACGAAGCGGTCCCAGCCGACGGTCGAGGCCTCCTCGACCGAGACCCGGGCGGTGACCGCGGGCGGCAGCACCTCGTCGCGGTAGGCCTGGTCCTGGCGCTCGAACAGCTCCCAGCAGGGCAGGCTGACGACGCGCGAGCGAACCCCTTCGGCGGCGAGCTCCTCGTGCGCGGCGAGCGCCAGCGCGACCTCGCTGCCGGTGCCGATCAGGATCGCCTCCGGGGCGCCGCCGTCGGCGTCGGCGAGCACGTAGCCGCCGCGCCGCACGCCCTCGGCCGAGGCGTACTTCGAGCGGTCGAAGATCGGCACGTTCTGGCGGGTGAGCACGAGCGCGACCGGCTGGTGCGTGCGGTCGACCGCGACCCGCCACGCTTCGGCGACCTCGTTCGCGTCGGCGGGGCGGATCACGTCGAGGCCGGGGATCGCCCGCAGCGAGGCGAGCTGCTCGACCGGCTGGTGGGTCGGGCCGTCCTCGCCGAGGCCGATCGAGTCGTGGGTGAAGACGTGGATCACGGGCAGCTCCATCAGCGCCGAGAGGCGGATCGCCGGCCGCGCGTAGTCGGAGAAGGTGAGGTAGGTCGACCACAGCGGCCGCAGCTTCGAGAGCGAGAGGCCGTTGGAGATCGCCGCCGACTCGTGCTCGCGGATGCCGAAGTGGAGCTGGCGGCCGTCGTAGGCGCCGGGCTCGAAGTCGACCGCGCCGTCGAATTCGAGCCGCACCGAGGTCGAGTCGGTGAGGTCGGCGGAGCCGGCGAGCATCCAGGGCATCCGTGCCGCGATCGCGTTCTCGACCTGGTGCGAGGCCTTGCGCGTCGCCAGCCCCTTCTCGTCGGGCTCGAAGCTGGGGATGTCGGCGTCCCAGCCGTCCGGCAGGGCGCGCTCCTGGGTCGCCTCGATCTCGGCGGCGAGCGCCGCGTCCTCGCCGGCGTAGGCGGCGAGCTTCGACTCCCAGCCGGCGCGCAGCTCGGCGCCGCGCCTGCCGAGGCCGGCGGCGAAGTGCTCCTTGACCCCGTCGGGGACGAGGAACTGGGCGTCTTCGGGCCAGCCGTAGACGCGCTTGGTCTCGCGCACCTCCTCTTCGCCGAGCGGCTCGCCGTGCGCCGCCGCGGTGTCCTGCTTGTGCGGCGAGCCGTAGCCGATGTGCGAGTCGACGATGATCAGCGTCGGCCGCCCCCGCTCGCCCTTGAACTCCTCGAAGGCGCGGTCGAGCAGCGCCAGGTCGTTGGCGTCGCCGACCCGGGTGACGTTCCAGCCGTAGCCGATGAAGCGGGCGGCGACGTCGTCCTCGTAGGCGAGCCGGGTCTTGCCGTCGATCGTGATGTGGTTGTTGTCGTAGATCCAGCAGAGGTTGTCGAGCTTCAGGTGGCCGGCGATCGAGGCCGCTTCGTTGGAGACGCCCTCCATCAGGCAGCCGTCGCCGGCGATCGCGTAGACGTCGAAGTCGAAGAGCTCGGCGCCGTAGCGGGCGCCCTGCCATTTCGAGGCGATCGCCATCCCGACCGAGGTCGCGATCCCCTGGCCGAGCGGGCCGGTCGTGGTCTCGACGCCCGGAGGTCCAGCGGTACTCGGGGTGGCCGGGACAGCGCGAGTCGAGCTGGCGGAAGCGTTCGATGTCCTCGAGTGAGACCGACGGCCGGCCGACGACCTCGTAGTCGGGTTCGACCGCCTGTACCTCGGCGAGGAAGAGCAGCGCGTAGAGCAGCATCGAGGCGTGGCCGGCGGAGAGCACGAAGCGGTCGCGGTTGGGCCAGATCGGGTCGGCCGGGTCGAAGCGCAGGTGGCGCTGCCAGAGCGAGTAGGCGACCGGGGCCATCGCCATCGGCGTCCCCGGGTGGCCCGAGTTCGCCTTCTGGATCGCGTCGATCGACAGCGTGCGGATCGTGTTGATGCAGAGCGTGTCGATGTCGTCCGGCACCGGCGCCGACACTATCGACTGACTACGTCGCGTGGGGTCTATCCCGGCAGGGGTTCCACTTAACTTTTTCGGTGATTCGGGGTCGGGCTGTCGCCCGCAGCGCTCGACGAAAAAGTACAAGACGTTCCACCCCTACCGGGATAGACCCGTCACGGGCGGATTCGGACGACGGTGCCGTCGCCGTTGTCGGCGACCCAGACGGCTTCTGCGCCGACTGCGACGGCACCTGGGCTGGGGCCGACGCCAATCGGGTCGCCTTCGACCTCGCCGCTCTCGATGTCGATGCGACTGACCGTATCGCGGCGGAGTTGGCGACCCAGACGGTGCTGGTGCCGGCGTCGACGCCGCCGGGGCGTTCGCCGACCGGGATCGGCAGGCCGACCAGGGTGCGGGTCGCCGGGTCGAGCCGGGTGACCCGGTCGGAGCGGCTGTTGGCGACCCAGACCAGGCCGCCGCCGACGGTGACTCCGGCGGGGCCGCGACCGACGGGAATCGGCTGGCCGGCCCTGGCGGTCGCGGGATCGATGCGACGGACGACGCCGGTCGAGGCGCTGCTGACCCAGATCGCGCCGGCGCCGAAGGCGAGCCGCAGAGGCGCGACGTGCGGGGCGATGTCCCGACTGAAGACGCGCGGCCCGGCCGGGTTGATCGCGGTCACGCCGCCCCCGTCGTCGTCGGCGACCCAGACGCGGCCGCCGCCGAAGACGATCGCGCCCGGGGCGCCCGCCGACGTCGATCCGCGCCTCGACCCGCTCGGTGGCGGGATCAACCTGGATCACCTCGCCGCGGCGCGGGCTCGAGACCCAGACCGAGCCGTGGCCGACCGTCACCCCCGCGAGGCCCTTCTCGAAATGCAGCGGCGCGCCGATCACCCGCCGCGTGGCCGGGTCGATCCGCGACAGCGTCCCGTCCGGCGCGCTGGTCGCCCAGACCGAGCCCTGGCCGACGGCGAGTCGCAGCGGCGGCCGCCCGACCTCGATCGGCGAGGAGACCGAGGGCCCGGAGCCGCCCAGGAGCAGGAGGGCGGCCAGGACCAGCGCCGCGATCGCGATCGGCGCCGCCGCCAGCCAGATCCGGGGCAAGCCGGCAATCCGTCGCAGCCAGCCAACGCGCCGGGAGGGGCGTCCGGTCGGACGGTCGGCGGGGTCGCTCAGCACGAGGGTTGGCGTCGGGGACGCGCCCTGGCACTCCCGGGCCGCCGCGATCAGCTCGCCGGCGCTCGCGTAGCGGTCCGCCGGGTCGGCGGCGACGGCGCGTTCGATCGCCGCGTCGAGGCCGCGCGGCATCTGCGGCTCGGCCTCGCCTTCGCGCCGGGCGAAGGGGGCGACGCCGGTCACCGCCTCGTAGAGCACGCAGCCGAGCGAATACACGTCCGCCGCCGGGCCGACCCGGTCGCCGCGCCACTGCTCGGGCGACATGTAATGGGCGGTGCCGACGACGGACGCGCCGCTGCGCGACGCCGCTCTCCCCCAGCGCCTTGGCGAGGCCGAAGTCGGTCAGGTAGGCGCGCTCGCCTTCGAGCAGGATGTTGTGCGGCTTGACGTCGCGGTGGACGACTCCTGCGGCGTGGGCGGCGTCGAGCGCCGCGGCGATCTGGCCGAGCAGCTCGATCGCCTCGGCGGGCGCCAGCGGCCCGTCGCGGTCGATCCTCGCCCGCAGGTCGCCGCCCTTGATCAGTCGCATCGCCACCAGCAGCTCGCCGAGCTCCTCGCGGGCGTCGTAGACCGGCACGACGTTCGGGTGGTCGAGCTGCGCGGCGAGCTGCGACTCGCGGATGAAGCGCCGCCGGAACGAGGCGCTCTCGGCGAACTGGCGGGCGATCACCTTGAGCGCGACCGGCCGGTCGAGCGCCAGCTGGGTCGCCCGGTAGACGACGCCCATCCCGCCGCGGGCGATCAGCGCGTCGAGGCGGTAGCCGGCGAGCGTCGAGCCGATATCAGGTTCTGCCACGCGGCGGTTATACCGCCGCGTGGCGTCCCCTTACGGCACCGGACCTACCGGGCCGGTTGCCATGCGATCACCGGACCGATGGCGATGCCGTGTTCTTCGGAGGCGTCGAAGCCTTCCGCGAGCTCGGTTTGGCGGCGCGTCCGCACATTGACCGCGACCAGCGACTGCCTTTCGTCGGTGCCGACGAAGGCGGCCACCTTGCGGCCGTCGGCGGAGAAGACGCCGTTGGTCTGCGAGCCGTCCGGGAGCTGGACGAGCTTGCGCGCGCGGCCGCGCCCGATCCGCTTCGTCCAGAGGCCCTGGTCGCGGCGGAAGAGCAGCAGGCGACCGTTCGGCGAGACGTCTTCGACGTAGGCCGAACCGACGCCGGCGACCAGCGGCCTGACCCGGCTGCCGTTGCGGCGCATCGTGTAGATGTCCGCGTAGGCGGCCGGGCCCACGCTGCTCTCGCCGCGGCTGAAGACGATCCCGCCGGCGAAGTAGCGCGGCTTGAACTCGTCGACGCTGCCGGTGCGGGTCAGCCGGGCGAGGCCGCTTCCCCAGGGATGGATCGAGTAGATGTCCTCGTTCGTCCCCGGACCTTCGGCGCTGTCGCGGGCGAAGGCGATCAGGCGGCCGTCGGGCGAGAAATCGGCCTGGTGGTCGTCCGCGGGGCCGCTGGTCAGCGCGCGCAGGCCGCCGCCCAGCACCCGCACGGTGTAGAGGTCGGCGGGACCGTCCGCGCTCGCCCGCCGCTCGAACACCAGGTAGCGGCCGTTGGGCGCGACGCGCGGCGCCGAGTCGAGCTCGGGCCCGCTGGTCAGGTGGCGCTGGCCGGAGCCGTCCGGCCGGACCGAGTAGAGGTCGCCGTCGCGGACGAAGGCGATCGTGCGGCCGTCGGGCGAGAACGCCGGTTCGGCGTCGCTCGGGTTGCCGGTCAGCTGGTTGAGGTGCCCGCGGCGGACGGCGTACAGGCCGCCTTCGGCGACTCCGTCGAGCGTGGTCGCTTTGGAGAAGATGACCGCGCGCGGCGCGTTGGCCGCCCAGGCGCCCGCCGGCAGGGCGAGCATCAGCAGGGCGAGGACTGAGATCAGAAGCGATCGGTGGCGCATGGCAATTCCTTTCGATCGGGTTGACTTGGACTGCGCCACCGATCCTGCGCCGCGCGGCCGTACGCGCCAACGACATCCGCGCCCCCCACCGGGCCACGTCTGGCCCGGTCCGGGTCAGCGGTCGAGGCCGAGCTCGATCACGCGGGCGGCGATCAGGCGCGGGCGCTCGCGGCCCGCGTCGCCGGCGACGTCGAGCTTGGCGGCGAGCGCGTCGAGGCGGCGCTGGGCCGTGCGCTCGCTGACGTGCAGCGCCTCGGCCAGCTCGGCCCGGGTCGCCGGGCGGCCGGCGAAGGCGCCCTCGCTGCGGTAGGGCGCGACCAGCGCCGCCGCGGTCGCCCGCTCCTCGGCGCTGAGCGCGACCGAGGGCTCGCTCGTCGCCACGGTCGCCCCCGCACGACCCGGCGCCGGGTCGGAGACTTCGAGCCGGTGGTCGGCGACGGTCAGCACGTCGCCGTCGCGCAGGCGCCGCGGCCGGTCGAGCGGCTCGCCGTTGAGCGCCGTGCCGTTGCGGCTGTCGAGGTCGGTCGCCATCAGCACGCCGCCGCGGGCCTCGATCTCGAGGTGGTGCCAGGAGACGGCCTCGTCGTCGATGCAGACGTCGGCCTCGGGGTCCCGCCCCACGGTCGTCCGCTCTCCCAGGGCCACCGAGCGCGGCTCGGCGCCGGTGCCGGTGATCCAGAGGCGCGCGTCCACGCCCGCGAGCATAGAGTTCCCGTCGATGGGAGCCGACGACGAGAAGCGGATCGCCGCGGAGGCGGCGGCCGAGCTGGTCGAGGACGGGATGACGGTCGGCCTGGGCACCGGCTCCACCGTCGCCCACCTGCTGCCGGCGATCGCCCGGCGCGGGCTGAGCGACATCCGCTGCGTCGCGACCTCGGTCGCGACCGAGGAACAGGCGCGTGGGCTCGGCATCCCGGTCGAGGAGTTCAGCTCGCTGGAGCGGCTCGACATCGCGATCGACGGCGCCGACCAGGTCGCCCCCGACGGCTGGCTGATCAAGGGCGGCGGCGCCGCCCACCAGCGCGAGAAGATCGTCGCCGCGGCGGCGGCGCGCTTCGTCGTCATCGCCGACTCGAGCAAGCCGGTCGAGGCGCTGACGCCGCCGGTGCCGCTGGAGCTGATCGCCTTCGGGCTGCCCTCGACGCTGGCCCGGCTCGGCTCCGAGGTGACGCTGCGCGACGTGCCGCACAGCCCGGACGGCGGCGCGATCGCCGATTACCGCGGCCCGCTCGAGGACCCGGCGGCGCTGGCGGCCCGGCTCGAGGCCGATCCGGGAATCTCATCCCACGGCCTCTTCCCTCCGAGTATGGTGAGCGAGATCCTCGTCGGGGCAGGCGGCGCGGTGGACCGCACGACGCTCGACTGATTCACCGACACAGCCCCCTCACCTCCAGGAGACCTACATGACCGACTTCACCGGGCTGGCGATCGCCGGCCGGATCGCCAGCCCCGACGATGCCGACTGGGACGAGGCGCGCCTCGCCTGGAACCTCGCCGCCGACCAGCATCCCGAGGCCGTCGTCTTCGCCGAGAACGCCGACGACGTCGCCGCGACCGTCCGCTTCGCCGCCGCCAACGACCTCAGGGTCGCCGCCCAGGGGACCGGCCACGGCGCCGCGCCGCTGGCGCCGCTGGAGGGCACGATCCTGCTCAAGACCGAGCGCCTGCGCGGGGTCGAGGTCGATCCCGGCGCCGGCACGGCGCGCGTCGCGGCGGGCGCGCTCTCGCTCGAGCTGGGCGAGGCGGCCAACGCGCACGGGATGTGCTCGCTGCCGGGCTCCTCGCCCGACGTCGGCGTGACCGGCTACACGCTGGGCGGCGGGCTGAGCTGGCTCGGCCGGCGCCACGGCTTCGCCTGCAACCGCGTCGCGGCGATCGAGCTGGTCGACGCCGCGGGCGAGCCGCGCACGGTCGACGCCGAGAACGACCCCGACCTGTTCTGGGCGCTGCGCGGCGGGGGCGGCGGCTACGCCGTGGTCACCGCGCTGCACGTCCGCCTGCTGCCGATCGCCGAGATCTACGCCGGAGCTCTGGTCTTCCCGGCCGCGGTCGGGGCCGAGGCCGTGCGCGCCTACCGCGACTGGATCGCCGGGGTGTCCGAGGACGTCACCAGCGTCGTCCGCTTCATCACGCCGCCGCCGATCCCCGACGTGCCCGAGCCGATCCGCGGCCGGCCGCTCTTGACGATCGACGGCGCCTGCATCGGCGACCGGGCCACGGGCGAAGCGACGTTCGCGCCGCTGCGCGAGATCGGCGAGACGATCATGGACACCCTCGAATGGATGCCGACGGCCGGCCTCAGCCGCATCCACATGGACCCGGAGAACCCGGTGCCGGGAATCGGCGAAGGGATGACGGTGACCGAGATCAGCGACGAGGCGATCGACGCCTTCGTCTCCGTCGCCGGACCGGACTCCGGCTCCCCCCTGCTGCTCAGCGAGCTGCGCCACCTGGGCGGCGCGCTCGGGCGCCCGGACGAGAACGGCGGCGCCCTCTCCCACCTCGACGCGGGCTTCGTCATGTACAGCATCGGCATGCCGATGACGCCGGAGCTGGGCGAGGCGATCCCCGCCCACCTGCGGAAGATCGAGCAGACGATGCGCCCCTGGCGCGCCGACGGCCACTACTTCAACTTCCGCGAGGGCCCCTGCGACGTCGACGCGATCCTGCCGCCCGACGTCTGCTCCCGCCTCGCCGAGGTCAAGCGCAGGTGGGACCCCGACGGCCGCATCGTCGCCAACCACGCCGTCGCCCTCGGTGAGGCCTGAGCTACCGGACCAGCGTCCTCAGCCTCTCCACCGCCGGATCGTCATCGCCGACCAAGTCGGCGATCGTGCCGGCTGCGTCTTCGATGTCCTCCGGCGTCGCGATCGAGATCGCCTCGAGATCAGCCCAATCTTTGGTGCGATCGAAGAAGGCCTTGAAGATCGCCAGCGAGGCGCAATCGAGCACGGGGATTTCGCGGTCTTCGAGCGAAACCCAGACGACCGACGAGGCGACGGAATCGTGAAGGGGAATGTTCTTGAGGAAGACGTCAACGGGCGTTTCACTCCACCAGAGCCGCGCTTGGCCGTCCCGCCTGACCTGCATGACGTCCTTCTTCCGCACACGCACCTCCTTGGGCAGCGAGGCGAGGACCGACTCGGCCTCCGATGCATCGACGAAGATGTTGACGTCGAGATCGCGCGTCCCGCGCGGCTCCTCGACGCAATAGGCGAGTGCGATGGCCCCGCCGAAGGCATGGGCCAGTCCTGCGTCTGAAAGCGCGTCGTGAAGCGCGAAGAGCTTCTCAACCAGCTCACTCATGGGGGGAAGCACCTTTCGCGACACGATCCGGCAGACGGGGATAACCGAGCTCCGGTTTAGGGCGATATGGCAAAGCCTCGGCGAGCTCCAGAACTTGGACGAGGATCCTGCTGGCCCGCTCGACATCGACAGGCGGCCTGCGAGAAGCGAGAGTCAAGTCAAAGCCACCGGCCGCCGCCAACCGCGCCAGCGCATCCGCCCCGGGCTCGCGCTTACCGCGCACGTAGGCGTTTACGACAGAGCGCGGCATGCCGGCCCTGCGCGCAAGCTCGGCCTGACTTAGTCCGCTGTTGGCCAAGATCTCGCTCGCAAGCATCATGGCTTGATGTTAGCGAACTCGCTAACAGACCGCTAGGGCTCGATCACGTTGTTCGGGTCGGGCTTGTCGGCGGGGTCGGCCTGGCTGTAGTCGCCGAAGGGGGCGTCGCGCTCGGTCACCGCGGCGGAGACGCCCTGCCGCTCGGCGAGCTCGATGAAGCGCTTGGCGTCGGGCGTGTTGCGCATCAGGCCGTCGAGGATCGGGCCGAGCGTCTGGGTCGAGGCGAGGCCCATGTTCTCGTAGGCGTGGTTGACGACCAGCTTCATCGCGGCGAGCTGCGAGGCGGGGATCGCGGCCAGCTCGCGCGCCGCCTCGGCGACGGTCTGCTCAAGCCGCTCGAAGGGGACGGCGCGGTTGATCAGCTCGACCTCGGCCGCTTCGGCGCCGGAGAGCGGCTTGCCGGTCAGCGCGTGCTCCTTCGCCTTGGTCAGGCCGAGGCGGTAGAGCCACATGCCCGAGAGGTAGGCGCCCCACATGCGCGAGTAGGGCGTGCCGATGCGGGCGTCCTCGCTGGCGATCACCAGGTCGGCGCAGAGGGCGAAGTCGCTGCCGCCGCCGACGCACCAGCCATGCACCTGGGCGATCACCGGCTTCGGCGCCCGCCAGATGCTCATCAGCTTCTGCGTCGGCGCCAGCGCCGGCGCGGTCGCCGAGACGAAGTCCTTGCCCGGGTCCCACTCGCCGTCGGTGGCCAGCGCCTCATCCCAGTGGTGGAAGCCGCCGCCGAAGTCGTAGCCGGCGCAGAAGGCGCGCCCGGCGCCGCGCACGACGATCGCCTTGACCTGCTCGTCGCGCACCGCCCGCTCGACCGCGGCCTCGACCTCTTCGGGCATCGGCGGCACGATCGTGTTCAGCGACTCGGGCCGGTTGAGCGTGATCGTCGCGACGCGGTCGGCGACGCCGTAGAGCAGCGTCTCGAACTCGCCCGAGCCGGCCTCGCCGCCCGCCGGGCCGGAGCTCATCCCGCCGGTTTCCCGGCCGCGGCCTCGTCGCAGACGACGACCATGTCGTCGTTCCGCACGCGGCCGGCCGGGATCGAGGTGTCGCCGGCGAGCAGCTTGGCGAGCGGCTCACGCGCCTTCTCGCCCAGCGTCAGCCAGAGAATCTTGTTGGCGGCGGCCAGCGCCGGGTAGGTGAGCGTCATCCGGCGGTGGCCTTCGTAGGGATCCCAGGTGACCGCCACGCGGCGGTCGTCCACTTCGAGCACCGGGTCGCCGGGCACGAGCGAGGCGGTGTGCCCGTCCGGGCCGAGGCCGAGGTGGACCAGGTCGAGCTGCTCCGGCAGGTGCACTTCGTACTCGGCGGCGGAGAGTTCGAGATCGCGGCTGGTGACCGGCATCGGCCGCAGCGCCGACTGGTGGTCGATCGAGAGCATCTGCACGAGGTGGGTCAGGTTGCGGGCGTCGTCGCCGGGCGGCGCGACCCGCTCGTCGACCTGGAAGATGTGCGCGTCCTCCCAGGGCATCTGCTCCATTTCGCCGAGCAGGCCGACCATCGCCCAGGGCGTCTTGCCGCCGCTCAGCGCGAGGTCGAACTCGCCCCGCTCGGCGACCGCCTCCCTGCCCGTGGAGGCGACCAGCTCGGCCGCGTAGCGCGAGGCCGCGTCGGCGTCGGGGAAGACCTTCGTCTCGATCGCCATCGGATTCCTCTACCCGCTTCGAGCGCTAGGAAGTCTTCTCGTCATGGCCGCCGAACTGTTTGCGCATCGCCGAGAGGACCTTGTCGCCGAAGTCGTCGAGCCCGCGCGAGAAGAAGCGCTCGTACAGCGCCGTCGTCAGGACCGGCGCCGGCACGCCCTCGTCGATCGCGGCGATCGACGTCCAGCGGCCCTCGCCGGAGTCCGAGACGCGCCCGGCGAAGTCGGAGAGGTCGGGCGATTCCTGCATCGCCGCCGCGGTCAGGTCGAGCAGCCAGGAGCCGATCACGCTGCCGCGCCGCCAGACCTCGGCCACCTCGGGCAGGTCGAGGTCGTACTGGTAGTACTCGGGCTGCTCGAGCGGCGCCGTCTCCGCGTCCTGCTCGCGCTGCACCTTGCCCGCGTTGGCGTTCTTGAGGATGTTGAGGCCCTCGGCGTAGGCCGCCATCACGCCGTACTCGATCCCGTTGTGGACCATCTTCACGAAGTGCCCGGCGCCGTTCGGCCCGCAGTGCAGGTAGCCGTTCTCCGAGGGCGAGGGGTCGCCGCTGCGCCCCGGCGTGCGCTCGGCCTCGCCGACCCCTGGCGCCAGCGAGGCGAAGATCGGGTCGAGCCGCTGCACCGCCCGGTCGGGGCCGCCGATCATCAGGCAGTAGCCGCGGTCGAGCCCGTGCACGCCGCCGCTGGTGCCGCAGTCGACGAAGTCGACGTCGCGCTCGCGCAGCTTGCCGGCGCGGCGGATGTCGTCGCGGTAGTAGGAGTTGCCGCCGTCGACGATCGCGTCGCCCGCCTCGAGCTCGGCGGCGACTTCCTCGATCGTCTTCTCGGTGATCTCGCCCGAGGGCACCATCACCCAGACGGCCCGCGGCGCCTCCAGCTTCGACGCGAGGTCGGACAGCGACGAGGCGCCCTCCGCCCCCTCGCCGGCCAGCTCGGCGATCGCGTCGGCGTTGACGTCGTAGGCGACGATGCGGTGGCCGTCGCGCATCAGGCGACGCGCCATGTTCGCTCCCATGCGTCCAAGTCCTACTATTCCCAGCTCCATGGACTCCACCCTATCGGCCGACGTCCTCGTCATCTTCGGGATCAGCGGCGACCTGGCGAAGAAAATGACCTTCCGGGCGCTCTACCGGCTCGAGGCCAGCCGCAAGCTCGACTGCCCGATCGTCGGCGTCGCGATCGACGACTGGGACGAGGCGAAGCTGCGCGAGCACGCCCATGAGGCGATCTCCGCGACGGTCAAAGACCCCGACGAGGAAGTCTTCGAGCGCCTCGCCGCGCGCTTCTCCTACGTCCAGGGCGACTACGCCGACGCCGCCACCTTCGAGCGCGTCGGCAAGGCGATCGGCGACGCCAAGCGGCCGGTCTTCTACCTGGAGATCCCGCCCTCGCTGTTCGCGACGGTGGTCGCCGGCCTCGGCAGGGCCGGCCTGACCGAGAACGCGCGGGTGGTGATCGAGAAGCCCTTCGGCCACGACCTCGAATCGGCGCGCGCGCTCAACGCCGAGCTGCACGAGGTCCTCGCCGAGGAGCAGATCCTGCGGATCGACCATTACCTCGGCAAGGAGCCGGTGATGGACATCGCCTACCTGCGCTTCGCCAACTCGATCCTCGAGCCGGTCTGGAACCGCGAGCACGTCTCGCACGTGCAGGTGACGATCGCCGAGGACTTCGGCGTCGACGACCGCGGCCGCTTCTACGACGCGGTCGGGGCGATGCGCGACGTGATCCAGAACCACGCCCTACAGGTGCTCTCGATCGTCGCGATGGAGCCGCCCGCGGGCAACCACAAGGACTCGGTCCGCGACAAGAAGGTCGAGCTGTTCCGCGCGATGCGCCCGGCCGACCCGAAGCGCTACGTGCGCGGCCAGTACGACGGCTTCCTCGCAGTCGAGAACGTCGCGCCCGACTCGACCACCGAGACCTTCGCCGCGGTCGAGCTGGCAATCGACAACTGGCGCTGGAGCGGCGTGCCGTTCTTCATCCGCGCGGGCAAGAACATGCCGGTCAAGGCGAGCGAGGTCAACGTCGTCTTCAAGCGGCCGCCGCGCCTCGGCGTCGCCAAAGGAAAGCTGCCGGAGCCGAACCAGTTGACGGTGCGGATCGAGCCCGAGCCGGGCGCCCGCACGCGCCTCTGGGCGAAGAAGGCCGGGCTCGAGGAGGTCGAGCCGGCGGACCTCGAAGTGCTCTTCGAGAAGGTGCCGGGCGAGGACCCCGAGCCCTACGAGCGACTGCTCGGCGACGCGCTGGCCGGCGTCACCCAGCTCTTCACCCGCGAGGACGCGGTCGAGGAGACCTGGCGCATCGTGCAGCCGCTGCTCGACGAACCCGGACCGGTGCACCCCTACGAGCCGGGGACCTGGGGGCCGAAGGAGGCCGAGGCGCTGACCCGCGGGATCAGCCAGTGGTTCGAACCGTGGCTTCCCGGCGCGGGCGGAATCTCCAGCGGCGTGCTAGGTTTTTAGGCCTTGCCGTTAGGGCACCCTAATTAGGGTTCCCGCAACCCCGGAAGCGAAAGGCAGTCTAGCCGGATGATTCCCACCCTGGTCATCGCCCTGCGCGAGGGCGTCGAGGCAGCCCTGATCGTCGGCATCGTCGCCGCCTTCCTGGTCAAGGAGGGGCGGCGCGACGCGATCCGGCAGATGTGGCTGGGAGTGGCGATCGCGGTCGCGCTCTGCGTCGGCGTCGCCGTCCTGCTGCGGGTGGTCGGCCAGGAGCTGCCGCAGCGCGAGCAGGAGGGCCTGGAGACGGTGATCGGGCTGATCGCGGTCAGCGCCGTCACCTACATGATCGTCTGGATGCGCCGCCACGCGCGCGGGATCAAGGCCGAGCTGGAGGGGCACGCCGCCAGCGCGCTCGCCGCCGGCTCGACGATGGCGCTGGTCGCGATGGCCTTCCTCGCCGTGCTGCGCGAGGGCTTCGAGACCTCGGTCTTCCTGCTCGCCGCCTTCCAGGACGCGAGCGACACCACTGCGGCCGGGATCGGCGCGGTGATCGGCCTGGTCGCCGCGGTCGCGATCGGGCTCGGGATCTACCGCGGCGGCGTGCGGATCAACCTCTCGCGCTTCTTCCGCGTCACCGGCCTGATCCTCGTCTTCGTCGCCGCCGGCCTGCTCGCCACCTCGCTGCACACCGCGCACGAGGCCGGCTGGTTCAACGGTCTCCAGGGCCAGGCGGTCGACCTCTCCTGGCTGGTCCAGCCGGGGACGGTCTCCGGCTCGCTGCTGACCGGGATGCTGGGGCTACAGCCGAAGCCGACCGTCGGCGAGGCGGCGATCTACCTGCTCTACGCGGCGCCGATGGCGCTCTACGTGCTCTGGCCCGACCGGCTGCGCCGGCGCGGCGGGGCCACCCCGGCGCGACAGCGGCGCTCGGCGCCGAGCGAGCGCACGGCCTCGCCGGCCGAGAGCCCCGCCTGACCTCCGCCGCCGCGACGCGATGACGCCGATCAGCCGCCGCCGCCTGCTGGCCTCGGCCGGAGCCGGAGCCGCCGGCCTCGGCCTCGGCGGCGCCGGCGGCTTCCTCGTCGGCCAGGAGACCGCGCAGGCCTCCGGCGAGGGCACCGGCTCCGTCCCCTTCTATGGCTCCCACCAGGCGGGGATCGACACCGCGGCGCAGGATCGCCTCCACTTCGCCGCCTTCGACCTGGTGACGAGCAGCCGCGCCGAGCTGCGCGACCTGATGCGCGAGTGGTCGCGGGCGGCGGCCGAGATGACCGCCGGGCAGATGGTCGGCGGCGTCAACGACCTGGGGGTGGCGCCCCCCGACGACACCGGCGAGACCGTCGGCCTGCTGCCCTCCCGCCTCACCGTCACCTTCGGCTTCGGCCCGAGCCTGTTCGAGCGCCGCGGCCTGGGCCTCGCTGGGAAACGGCCGGCGGCGCTGGCGCCGATCCCGCCGCTGCCGGCGGACGAGCTCGACCCGGAGGAAAGCGGCGGCGACCTCTGCGTGCAGGCCTGCGCCGACGACCCGCAGGTCGCCTTCCACGCGATCCGCAACCTGGCGCGGATCGGCCGCGGCGCGGTGGTGATGCGCTGGTCGCAGCTCGGCTTCGGCCGCACCTCGAGCACGACGCGCAGCCAGGACACGCCGCGCAACCTGATGGGCTTCAAGGACGGCACCGCCAACATCCGCGCCGAGGACGGCGAGGCGATGCGGCGCTTCGTCTGGGTCGGCGCGGACGGCGGCCCGGCCTGGATGCGCGGCGGCGCCTACATGGTCACGCGCCGCATCCGCATGCTGCTCGAGGTCTGGGACCGCTCGTCGCTGGAAGACCAGGAGGCGACGATCGGCCGCGACAAGTACGCCGGCGCGCCGCTGGGCGAGCGCCACGAGGACGACCCGCTCGACCTCGACGCCGAGCGCGACGGCGAACCGGCGATCCCGGCCGACTCGCACGTGCGGCTCGCCTCGCCGCAGCTCAACGGCGGCGAGCGCATCCTGCGCCGCGGCTACTCCTTCACCGACGGCGTCGACGAGAGCCTCGGCGAGCTCGAAGCGGGGCTCTTCTTCATCTGCTTCCAGCGCGACCCGCGGCGCCAGTTCGTGCCGATCCAGCGCCGCCTCGGCGCCAACGACGCGCTCAACGAGTACATCAAGCACGTCGGCAGCGCCGTCTTCGCGATCCCCCCCGGCGCCCGCCGCGGCGGCTACGTCGGCGAACCCCTGCTCCACTGAGACCCGTGGTCGAGGTTTTCATCGGATAGCGGGGAAAACCTCTACCGCGCTCGGTCCGCGCTCCTATCCCGACTGAATTCGTCGGGGTTTGTTAGGGTGCCCTAACTCGTCCAACTTACGAACAGGAGCACCTGAAGATGCAGGGAACCGCCGTCCGTCTCCTCTTCCTGGCCGCCGCGCTGGGACTGATCGCGCTCGCCGCCGCCGGCTGCGGCTCGAGCGAAGACACGCCCGCCGGCGCCAGGAAGATGTCGTTCAGGCTGACCGACGCGGGCTGCGAGCCGCACGACGCCAGGGCGCCGGCCGGGCCGATCGTCTTCGAAGTCGAAAACGCCGGCACGTCCGCGGTGAGCGAGTTCGAGGTGCTCGACGGCGACACGATCCTCGGCGAGAAGGAGAACCTCGCCGACGGCCTCTCCGGCAGCTTCTCGCTGACCCTGGAGCAGGGCGAGTACACGCTCTACTGCCCCGGCGGCGCGGACGAGCGCGGCACGCTCACGGTGAGCGGCGACGCCAGGGCGTCAAGCGGCCCGGAGAACGAAGAAGCGGTCGCGCAGTACCGCGCCTATCTGGAGAAGAACACCGCCGAGCTGGTCGCCGCAACCGAACCGTTCGTCGCCGCGGTCGAAGCCGGCGACGTCGCCAGGGCGAAGCAGCTCTACCCGGCGGCGCGGATCCCGTACGAGCGGATCGAGCCGGTGGCCGAGTCCTTCGGCGACCTCGACCCGCGCATCGACGCCCGCGCCAACGACGTCGCGGCGAGCGAATTCGAAGGCTTCCACAGGCTCGAGCAGGCGCTCTGGGTGAAGGACAGCGCGGCGGGCATGGCGCCGGTCGCCGAACGGCTGATGGCCGACGTCGAAGAGCTCCAGGATAAGGCGAAGACGGTCGAACTCCAGGCGGTGCAGATCGCCAACGGCGCCAACGAGCTGCTCGGCGAGGTCTCGGCCGCGAAGATCACCGGCGAGGAGGAGCGCTACTCGCACGTCGACCTGGTCGACTTCGAGGCCAACGTCGAAGGCTCCGAGGCCGCCTTCGAAGCCGTCGAGCCGCTGGTCGCCGCCAAGGACCCGCAGCCGGTCAAGCGGATCGAAGCGGGCTTCGAAGGGGTCCACGCCGCGCTCCAGCCCTACCGCCGCGGCAACGGCTTCGTCTCCTACACGGAGCTGAGCGAAGCCGACACGCGCAAGCTGGCGCAGGAAATCGACGCACTGGCCGAGGATCTCTCGCAGACCCCCGCCCTGATCGTCGGGCAGTAGCCATAGGCTGGACCGGTGACGGTCCAGACCGAGCTACAGGTCGAAAGCCGAGCCGACGCGCTGCTCGGGAAGCTGGGATTCACCTCCTGGCGGCCCGGGCAGCGTGAGGCGGTCGAGGCGGCGCTCGCCGGGCGCGACTCGCTGATCGTGATGCCGACGGGCGGCGGCAAGAGCCTCTGCTACCAGCTCCCCGGCCTGGCGACGGAGGACCTGACGATCGTCGTCAGCCCGCTGATCGCGCTGATGAACGACCAGTGGCGGCGGCTCAGCGGCGCCGGGCACCCGGTGGCGATGGTGACCTCGGCGATGGCCGAGGAGGACGTGCGCCACGCGCTCGCCCAGGTGCGCGGCGGCGCGGCGCGGATCGTCTACTGCTCGCCCGAGCGCTTCGCCTCCGGCCGCTTCCTGGAGGCGATCGAGCAGCGCGACGTCGATCTGCTCGCCGTCGACGAGGCCCACTGCGTCTCCGAGTGGGGTCACGACTTCCGCCCCGACTACCTGCGCCTGCCGGAGATCGCGGCGCGGCTCGGACGGCCGACTGTGATGGCCTGCACGGCGACCGCGACCGAGGCGGTGGCGCGCGAGATCGCGGCACGCTTCGAGATGCGCGATCCGCTCCAGGTCCGCTCGGGCTTCGACCGGCCCAACCTCTCCTTCGACGTCGTGCGGCTCGAAGGCAAGGGCTCGAAGGCGCGGCGCCAGGCGCTGCTCGAAGCCGGGCTCGCCGACCCGGCCAACCGGCCGGCGATCGTCTACTGCGGCACCCGCCGCGACACCGACGAGATCGCCGCGACGCTGCGCGAGGTCGGCCTGGCGGCGCTCGCCTACCACGCCGGCATGGAGGCCGAGGACCGCGCCGACGCCCAGGCGCGCTTCATGAGCGGCGCGGTCGAGGTGATCGTCGCCACCAACGCCTTCGGCATGGGCGTCGACAAGGCCGACGTGCGCTCGGTCTGGCACATGGCGATCCCGACCAGCCTCGAGGCCTACTACCAGGAGGCCGGGCGGGCGGGGCGCGACGGCCTGCCGGCCCGGGCCGTGCTGCTGGCGATGAAGGCCGACCTCGGCCGCCTCGTCCGCTTCAACCAGCAGCGCGCCGGCGACCCCGAGCTGGCGATCGCGCGCGAGCGCGGCTGGCGCGACTACCGCACGATCAAGGAGTTCATCTACTCCGACCGCTGCCGCCGTCACAGCGTCCTCGCCCACTTCGGCGACAGCGCCGCGGGGGCGCCGCTCGGCCGTTGCTGCGACGTCTGCGACCGCCAGGACTGGCTGCCCGACCCGGAGACGATCGCCGTGCGCCCGAAGCGCGCCGCCAAGCAGCCGGCCGCGCCGCCACCCGAGCTCTCCCCCGCCGACGCCGCCCTCTTCGAGCAGCTGAAGGAGTGGCGACTGCGCGCCGCCGAGGGCAAGCCCGCCTACACCGTCGCCCACAACTCGACCCTGGAGGCGATCGCCGCCACCCGGCCCGCCGACGAGCGGGCGCTGGAGGCGATCAAGGGAGTCGGCCCGAGCTTCGTCTCCAGGTACGCCGCCGAAGTGCTGGCACTTGATCGCCGCCGCCGACAGAGGATCTGGGTAGTGCCGCAACAATCTTCCTACCCGCCTTCCAAGATCAGCCCAAGCAGTTTCTCGCTGGCCGCATCGATGCTCTCGCGATTGGAAAGAAGCTTCTTGGTTTTCCTGTCGATCAGCGAGCCGACGAAAAACCTGTGTTTTCGGGACCAGATGCCGGACTCTTGCCGGATTCGCGCGACTGCGGTCCTTGGCGCGACACCCTTCTCCTGAGCGTCGTGGATCGCGACGAAAAGCGACCGCCAAGCGGCGCTGGACGCCAGCAGGGTGCTGCGACGGATTTGACGGACGGCGTCACCGGATCCGCCCTTTGCGACACCTCGCTTCTTTAGCGGCGCAAGCGGCTCGAGCTTGCGTGCAACCTCGGTGAAGACTTCGCTTAGCTCGACACGCACCGCTTTCTTCCCGCGCGCCTCGACTATCTCGGCGACCCCCTCCTCGATCCCCTGCTTGCTCCGGGTGGCCCGACCCAGCAAATAGGAGGCCACCACGAAGCGAAGCTGGGCAAAGGCAAGGAGCTTGTCGCTCTTCACCCCGACGCTCGCATTATTGAGGTCAATCCGGTTCTTGAAGATGGCGACATCGGCAATCAGAGACTTGGTTAGATCAGAAAGCAGGCTGTTATCGGTGAGAGCCAGGACCGTCGAGGTGAGCGGCTTCTGCCGGTTGAGCTTGTTGAAATCGCTCTTCTGTCTCCCAAGATCAGGCTCCTCGATGACGAGCACTGGGATCGCGGCGCGCTCGACCCTCGTCTTCGCCGTTGCGCTCATCTCGGGGCGCTTGACGCCCTTCACCTTTGCAAGGTCGAGCGCCACTGCCCAAGCCAGACAACGATGCAAACCCTCGCCAACGCTGAAGGCATGAGTCGCGCGCACCTCGCCAGCGCTGTGATGACCTATCGAGACTCCCTCGAAGTCAAGCTCCTTGCTTGAATAGAGAACGATCGCGTTGAAGCTCCAGGGCCTTTCGGCCTCGGCCTCGTCGATGATGTAGTCAAGGATGGCCTGAACATGCGGTGCGCTCGTCTTCCGCTGAACGGGCGAGCTTTGCTTCGTCCGTTTGAGTATCTCTGGGGTCAAACCGTCGCTCGAGGCGGGGGTGATGAAGTTCCTATCGATAAGGTCAAAGACGGGCACCGCGCCGATGTACAAGGTCCGCCCGCTGTCCTCGGTCCTGATCGCCTTGAAGTCGAGGTAGCCACGAGGGGCCGGCACCGTCTCAGTGGTCGCTGAATCTGATTTCACGTCGCTCTCCTGGTGCTAGATCGATCTTTGGCCTGCGTAGCGTAGCAGTACGGATATAAAAATGTGCGTACTTAGCATTACGCATATAAATAAGCCACGTGCTAGGGTCTTCCGCGTGCAAATCGCTTACGTTGATGAGACCTACACCGACGCGATCTATAGCTTCGCGGCGCTCCTAGTCCACGAGGAGCGGGATGCCGCCATGCAACGCGAGATCCTCTCGATCCCGCAGCGATTCGCCAGCCACGGCGTCAATCCAGACGCCGAGCTGCATGGTGCCGACCTCTTCCACTCCCGTCGGGCGTGGAAGGTGCTCCGTGATCAGCCAGCGCTACGGGTACATGCCTATCGACTGGGTCTCAGGGCGATGGAGCCCTGCGCCGGAAGGATCGTCCTCGTGTCAATTGAGCGAGTCGGCGAAGCTGCCCGAGATCTGAGCTTTGCCCGCGTGCAGGCGGTGGATCGGCTGCTGGCTTGTCTGGAGGAAGAGAGCGCGCGTATCGGCGAGCGATGTCTGCTCATCTTCGACAAGACCGGAAGCATGGACCCTGCCTTGGTCGGAGCTGTTCATGAGCACCACCGCAAGGAACTCCTTACTGGATCTGCTCCACGTATTGTCGAGGCCCCTGGCATCGCGCACAGCCACCACACACCTGGCATTCAGATCGCTGACCTTGCGGCCTTCCTCTTCCAGCGTCGCCGGCGAGCCAAGGACAAAGAGAACAGCGCCGCCGGACAGGCGATAGCGACTCTCTGGAAGCTGCTCGAGCCGAGGATCGTCTGCCAAATCGAACCCTAGAAGCACCGAAGCCGCCTTGCGGCGGCTTCAACGCTGTTGCGAGAGCCAACGGCCACTCGCTCCGCAAATCTTAGGGACTCGAAGCTGGAAACGCAACGGTTTGCCTGCGCTGAAATGGGCAGTCCGCAGCAGATAGCCTGTCAGAACGCATGCGCTCGTCCATCCGCATCGCAGCGTTGGCCGCTGCCTCCTGCCTCGCCTTCGCCGGCTGCTCGGCGGAACTCAACGTCGGCGGCAGCTCCGACGCCTCGGGCGAAGAGATCGCCGACGAAGTCCGCAGCGACTACGTCGATCAGACCGGCGTCGCCCTGCCGCGGCTCACCTGCGAAGACGTCAAGGCGAGCGTCGGCGAGAGGTTCACCTGCTCGGGGCGCAACGCCCACAGCGTCCAGATCGAGATCGCCGGCAGGGTGACCGACACGAGCGGCGGCGGCTTCGACTACAGCTGGCACGTGAGCGAGGCGGTCGCCCCAGGCGTCCTCTACGAGCGCGCGCTGCGGCGGCAGCTCGAAGAACGCGGCGTCGCGATCGCCGAAGTCCGCTGCCCGGTCGAGGTGAAGGTCGAAAAGGGCGCCGAGCTGCGCTGCCGGGCAACCGACACGGGCGGCTCCAGCCGCGGCGTAACCGTCCACCTCACCGATCTCGACGGCGGCTTCGAATTCACCGTCGACGGCGATGCGCCCCGTGAAGGTCCGACTGCGTAAGAGGGTCGTCCTCGTGATAGCCGCGGGTCTGGCTGCGATTGGGCTCGGCTTCCTGCTCGCCCGTCCTCGCGACGAGCCGGCGAAGACGAGCGTGAGCAGCGCGGTCCGCTCCTTTCGCGAGCAGCGCGGCTCGGGCACGGTCGGCGGCGGTCCCGGCGAAGCGCCGCTCGGCGTCTACCGCTACGCGACGACCGGCTCGGAGTCGGTCAAGACCCTCGTCCTCGGCGCGACCCACGACTACGACGGCGTGACGACGATCGCGCTCACGCCCGGCCGGTGCGGCGAGCGGGAGCGCTGGCAGGTCCTCGCCGGGCGCTGGACCGAGGTCGAAGCCTGTCCCGCAGGCGAAGGCGCCGCCCCGGTCGAGGTGACCGAATTCCACGAATTCTTCGGCACCGGGCAGAAGGACAGCTTCCGCTGTCAAGGCACTCCGGCTTCGCGAACCCCCGGCGAGCGCTTCTCCAGCGCCTGCCGCTCCGACGATTCTTCGATCTCGACCGAGTCCCGCGTGGTCGGCATCGAGCCGGTCCGCGTGGGCGGGAAGGCCTTCGCGGCCACCCAGGTCGAATCGCGCAGCCGCTTCGGCGGCCGGAACTCGGGGACGGCCAGGCGCGACGAATGGCGCCGCCGCTCCGACGGCCTGCTGCTGCGCCGCCGGGTCGAGAGCGAGGCCGACACGAACCGCGCCGGCGGCACCCACTACAGCGAGCACTACACGATCCGCCTGCTCTCGACCGAGCCGCGGCGCTAGACCGACGGCTCAGACGTCGTCGCGGCCGAAGTTGGCCAGGGCGACCTGTTCGGCGAGCTTCAGCAGGCCGAGGGTCGAATGCGGAGAGGAGGCCGTGCTGCGCATGCGCACGTGCGAGCCGTGCGGGCCCCTGACCTCGACGATCGTGCAGATGTCGCCCACTTCGCAGTCGTCGCCGTAGTCGGCTTCGATCGCTTCCATCTGCGACGCGACGTGCTGTCCCACTTTGCTCTGATCGAGCGGCATCCAGATCACCTTCGCCTTCGTCCGTTGAGTTGGACCAGGGACCCTGCCAGATGACGGCCTCCCGTCAAGTCCCGCGGCCCGCGGAGCGGCGCAGGGCGATGCCGGTGAGGATCTCGCGCACGGCCCGCTCGGCGACCAGCGCGGTGATGTCGGCCGAGCCGACCGCGGTCGGGATCACCTCGACCAGCTCGGCGCCGACCAGGTCGAGGCGGGCGGCGAGCAGGCGGCAGGCGCGCAGCAGCTCGGCGCTCGTCATCCCGCCCGGCTCGGGCGTGCCGGTGCCCGGGGCGAAGGCCGGATCGAGCACGTCGATGTCGACCGAGAGGAACGCCGGCCCCTCCCCCACGGCGGCGAGGGCGCGCTCGATCGCGGCGTCGACGCCGAGCTCGCGAACCTCGTGCATGAAGACGCTCGTCACCCCGCTCTCGGCCTGCCAGGCGAACTCGGCCGCGCCCGGCCAGTAGCCGCGCAGGCCGATCTGGGCATAGCGCCCGGGATCGACCTGCCCGCTCTCGACCAGGCGGCGCATCGGCGTGCCGTGCGAGCGCTCGACCCCGAAGACCCGCTCGCCGGTGTCGGCGTGGGTATCGAGGTGGACGAGGCCGAGCGGCCCGCGCCGGGCGGCGCAGGCGCGGATGTCGGGCTCGGCGATCGAGTGGTCGCCGCCGAGCACGAGCGGGATCGCGCCGGCGTCGAGCACCTCGCCGACCGTGCGCTCGATCGCCGCATGAGTGCGCTCGGGGTCAGCGGGCACGACCGGCGCGTCGCCATAGTCGACGACGCGCAGCGCCGCGAAGGCGTCGATACCGGCCTCGAGGTGCGGACCGGGCGGACAGCTCGCGGCTCGGATCGCGCGCGGGGCGAAGCGGGCGCCGGGCCGGTCGGAGACGAGATCGTCGGTCGGCGCGCCGACGATCGCCACGTCGACCCCGGCCAGATCGCCGGCGTCCTCCGTGTACGGGGCGCCGCCGAAGCTCAGCAGGCCGGCGAAGTCGGGCTTCTCGCCGTACTCGCGCCAGCGACGCAACGGATCGATCATCGGGGTCAAGTGTTTCAAGACTCGCGAGCTTTCCTGCCACCATCACCGGCTCGCTCGATGAGGAGACCGCTGCGCGACAAGACGACCGTGAGCGGCGCGATCTGCGCCCTGCTCGCCCTCTGCCTGCTCGCGGGGCTGCCGGCCGGCGCCGCCGGCTCGCTCGTGCCGCGTGGCAAGAACGTCTTCTTCGGCGTCAGCGACACCGGCGACCCGGCCGATTTCGGCCAGTTCTCCGACGCGCTCAACAAGCACCCGGCGCTGATCCAGTCGTTCCGCACCTGGGGCGCGGAATTCCCCGACACGATCCAGCGCTGGCAGACGGCGCGAGCGCGGCCCGTCCTCCACATCAGCACCGCCGACAACCAGGACGGGCACGAGCTGCTCAGCCCGCGGGCGATCGCGACCGGCGCCGGCGACAGCTACCTGATCCGCCTCAACAAGCTCTTCTCGACGAAGAAGATGCCCGCCTACATCCGGCCGCTGGGCGAGCCCAACCGCTGCCTCAACGTCTACGCCGCCTACGACTGCGCCGGCAAGGCGCGCAGCGGCTCGCACAGCACCCGCTGGTACAAACGCGCCTTCCGCCGCATCTACGTGATCGTCCACGGCGGCGGCAAGCGGCGCCAGATCAACCACCGCCTGCGCCGGGCCGGGGTGCCGCCGCTGCACAGCCACCTCGGCGGCCTGCCGAAGGCGCCGGTGGAAGTGATCTGGAGCACGTTGCCGGCCGGCTCGCCGACCGTCCCCCACAACCGGCCCGCGCACTTCTACCCCGGCAGCCGCTGGGTCGACTGGGCCGGCACCGACATCTACTCCGACAACCAGGACTGGAAGGCGCTCAAGGGCCTCTACAACCGCTTCTCGGGCAAGCCCTTCGCGATCGCCGAGTGGGGCGTCTCGACCGGCGACGACTCGGGCTTCGTGCGCAAGCTGATGACCTGGGTCAACCGCCACCGCCGCGCCAAGATGCTCGTCTACTACCAGGACTTCGGCTCGACCAGCTCCTACCGGATCCAGAACTGGCCGGCCAGCCTCGGTGTGCTGCGCCGGATGATCCACAACGGCCGCTACCCCTCCTACGCCCCGCACCCGCCGAAGCTGCCGCCGCCCCCGCCGCCCCCGTCCGGCGGAGTGGCGCCGAAGCGGTAGCCGCTCCCGGGCGCGGTCGAGGTTTTCCTCGCTATGCGGTGAAAACCTCTACCGCGGTCGATGGCCCAGGGTCAGCGGGCGACGGTCCGGTTCGCCAGGCCGCGGCGGTACTTGAACGGCTCCAGCGCCGTGATGCTCGAGTAGCCGACCAGGTAGATGCGGTGGCCGTCGGAGACGAGCGGCGTATAGGTGCCGCGCGGGTAGCGGAAGACGACGTGGCCGCCCTTCATCGAGTAGCCGGTGGTCGAGGTGCCGTCGAACTCGGCCGCGTAGACGATGTTGCCGACCGCGGTCAGCGAGCCGATCACCGAGCCGCCAGCGGAGCGGATCCAGCGCGGCACCCCGTTCTGCGCGTTGAGCGCGTAGACGTTGCCGTCGAAGGAGCCGATGTAGACGGTCGGGCCGGTGTGGGCGGTGCGGGCGACGGCTGGGCCCGAGTAGGCGTAGCCGCCGGTCGAGTAGGTCCAGGCGATCGTGCCGTCGTGGCGGTCGAAGCTGTACACGCGGGTGTCGTTGTTGCCGGCGTAGACGCGGCCGAAGGCGACCGCCGGGGTCGAGTAGAAGGCGCCCGAGGTTCCGAACCCCTGCCCGAGCGAATCGCTCTGCCAGAGCAGCTTGCCGTCCTTCGCCCGGACCGCGTTCATGTAGCCGCCGTAGTCGCCGACGTAGAGGACGCCGCCGTGGTAGGCGGGCGCGGCCTTGACCGGACCGCCGACGCCGGTGGCCCAGCGCACGTTGCCGTTGACCGTGCTCAGCGAGTAGAGGTTGCCGTCTTCGCAGCCGAAGTAGACGCTGCGACCGACGACAACCGGCGAGGACTCGGCGCGCCCGGGCAGCGAGCGTTTCCACAGCACCCGGCCGCTGCGCGCGTCGAGCTTGACGATGTGGCCCGGCTCGAGGTTGACGATGTAGAGGCGGTGTCTGTAGTAGGCCGGCGAGGAGGCGTTGAGGCGGCCGATGCGCCGCTTCCAGAGCTGCTTGCCGCTGTCGGCGTCGAGCGCCACCGCGTAGCCGTTGTTGTTGACGAAGTAGAGCCTGCGGCCGGCGATCACCGGCGGGAACTCGAGCAGCGGCCGGTCGGTGTAGCGCCATCTTTTCTGGAAGGGCGGGCGCACACCCTTGGCCGGCAGGTAGCGGGTGCGGGCGCGGTCGTAGCCGTAGAGCGGCCAGCTCACCGTCCTGCGCTTCTGCGCCTTCGGCTTCTGCGGCTGGAAGCCCGCGGCTTCGTTGTGGATGTCGGGCGGGCGCTTGAGCAGCTCGTAGGCGAGCACGCCGCCCCCCACCGCGAGCACGAGGACGGCAGCCGCGACTGCCAGCACGAGCCGCCGGTGCTCGCGCCAGAACCAGCGCGGGTGGCGCAGCAGGCGCTTGGTCTCGCGCCAGACTCGCCGCGCTCGCGAGCCCTCGCTCACCGGCGCAGCTCCCAGAGCTCGACGAAGCCGAGGTCGAGGAAGCCGAGTCGCTCGTAGGCCGGCGCGCCCGCCCTGCTCGCCTGCAAGGAGGCGGTGGCGAAGCCTTCCGCGCGCGCCTCCGCCAGCGCCTGCCAGAGCAGCCAGCCGGCGATCCCGCGGCGCTGGTGCTCGGGGGGCGTCGCGACGCCGGTGACGCAGCAGTCGTCGCCGACGGCGATCGCGCCGACGCAGCCGACCGCCTCCTCACCCTCGTAGGCGCCGTGCCAGCGCAGCGCCGTCGGCCCGGAGAGGGCGGTGCGGAAACCGTCCCCCTCGTATCCGTAGGCGCGATCGTTGAGCGCCGCCGCCACCGCCGGCTCGATCGCCCCCCGCTCGATCCCGGCGGGCGCCGGCGGCTCCGCCGCGAGCTCGGTCAGGTTCAGGGCCATCGCCCGCGGCGCGCCGTCGAAGACGTGGCCGCGCTCGGCGAGCAGCGCCGCGGTCGCGCGATCCTCGTCGGGGACCCAGGCCGTCCAGGCGGCGACGCCCGCATCCCGATAGGCGGAGCTCAGCGTCTCGTACTCGCGCGCGAGGGTCGCCGAGTCGTCGTAGAAGACGGAGTTGAAGATCGAGCGCTGCGGCGCCGCCGGGACGACAGCGGCGAGCAGTCCGTCGCGCCGAATCAGCGACGAGCGCGACTCGCCGCTGCCGAAGACCTCGACCTCGTCGCGCACGCCGGCGATCGCCCGCCGCCGCAGCTCCTTCGCGTCGATCGACCCACCCATCCGGGCCGGCTACGCCGGGGCCGCCGCGCGGCGCTCGGCCTCGGCGGTGACGCCGTCGAGCAGTTGCTGAATCGCCTGCTTGATGACGGCGACCACGACTCCACCGCCGATCGGCACGGTCGGCATCATGCGCACGGAATAGGTGATCGTCGTGCCGGGGCCGGAGGGCGTCAGCAGCGCGGTGCCGAGGTGGTCGCGGATCGGAGCGCCGGACAGCACCTTGTAGGAGAAGCGGCTCGGCCGCTCGTAGGCGACGACCTCCTCGCGCAGCGGCGGCCCGACCGCGGTCAGCACCCGGATCGCGCCGACCCCGTCGGGCGCCGGCTCGCCCTCCCGCTCCAGCTCGGACTTCCGCAACGGCGTCATCTCGGCATAGCTGCGGTGATCGGTGAGAACGTCGAACACGACCTCGGGCGGCGCCTGAACCTCGCGCACAAGAGTGAAGCTGGCCACGCGGGCAGATTAGCGGGAGGGACCGCCGGTCAACCGGCGAGCTTCCAGACGCGCGGATCGCTGCCCTCGACCGGCTCGGCTTCGCCGAGGATCGCCAGGTGGTCGAGCGAGGAGAGGACGATCTGGAGCGCCCAGACGCTGGCGATGCTCTTCTGCCCCTCCGGCCCGATCAGGTCGCCGACGACCTCGTAGGCGGTCTTCTCGCCGCCGGCCAGCGAGGCCCGCACTTTGCCGAGCAGCTCCTCGACCTGCTTGCGCGCCTCGGCGATCTTCGCCTCGGGGTCGCGGAAGGTGCGGCCGTGGCCGGGCAGGACCAGGTCGACCGCCAGCGGCTCGACCTCGTCCATGCTGCGGAGGAATTCGCCCACCGGGTCGGGGCTGTGGCCGTGGTCGAAGAAGAGCACGGTGCGGCCCAGCAGGTGGTCGCCGGAGATCAGCAGCCTGCGATCGGGCTGGTGGAGGACGACGTGCGAGGGCGCGTGGCCCGGGGTCTCGTGCACCTGCCAGGCGCCGAGGTCGGTCTCGACCTCGACCCCGGGCACGAGCTCGCGGTCGGGCTCGACGATCGCGTCGATGTGATTTTCGTCTTCGTCTTCGCGGCGCTCGCGGAAACGCTCCAGCGAGTCCATCGGCACGCCGCTCTGGCGGCCGACCTCGATCCGCTGCTCGAGCGCCGCCCGCGGGTCATCGGCCATCAGGCGCACGTGCTCCCAGCGCGGGTGCATCCAGAGCTCGCAGCCCGCGCCCTCGACGATCGGCGCCGCCAGCCCGTAGTGGTCGGTATGGGAATGGGTGCAAACGACGAGGCGCACGTCCTCGAGCCCGAAGCCGGCCTGCGAGAGGGCGACGTCGAAGCGCCGCAGCCCGCCCTTGCCGCCGATCCCGGTGTCGAAGAGGACGATGCCGCCGTCGGCGGCGACGGCCCAGACGTTGCCGTGCGGCACTCCCGGCCAGGGCAGCGGCAGCCGCAGCCGCCAGATGCCGGGCAGGACTTTCTCGGCGCGCGGCTGCTCGCCGCTCATACGCCGCCGGCCGGCCGCCGGCTCTCGGCGCCGTCGCCGGCCTGCTTGGGGATCAGCCGGGCGGCGATCGCGAGGCCGAGCAGGGCGAAGGCGGCGGCGACGACCACCGCCCAGTGCATGCCGGTGACGAAGCCGTCGGAGGCGATTTCGATCAGTTCAGCGCCGGGCGCGCCGCCGGCCTTTTCGCCGACCGCGACGGCGCCGGAGATGCTCGCTTCCGCCGTCGACTGCGCTTCGGGCGGCAGCTTCGAGAAGATCGCCGAGCCGGTCAGGTGGTTGGCGAAGAACATCTGGCCGATACCGCCCATCACGGCGATCCCGAAGGAGGCGCCGATCTGGCGGATCGCCGCGTTGGTGCCCGAGGCCATCCCCGCTTTCGCCGCCGAGACCGAGCTCATCATCGCCGCCGAGGCGGGGGGCTGGATCAGCGAGACGCCGGCGCCGGCGAGGATCAGGCCGATCAGCACGACCAGGTAGGACGACGTCGTGCTGGTCGCGAGGAACGCCAGCAGGCCGGCGGCGAGCACGAGCATCCCCACCATCACCGTCAGGCGGTCGCCGCGCTTCGCCGCGATTTTCGGCGCCAGCGGGGCGATGATCAGCAGCGCCAGCGCGAAGGGGACGAGCGAGACGCCGGCTTTCAGCGGCGAGTAGTCGCGCACCGTCTGTAGGTAGAGCGTCAGCTCGTAGACCAGGCCCATCAGGGCGAGGAAGGCGACGGTGATCGCCAGCATCCCCGAGGTGAAGGCGGCGGAGAGAAAGAGGCGGGGGTCGAGCTGGGGGAAGCGCGCGCGCAGCTCGAAGCGGATGAACCAGGCGAGCAGCACCGCCGCGAGCACGAAGGCGACGAGCACCGGGGCCGAGTCCCAGCCGCGCACCGGGCCCTCGATCAGGCCGTAGAAGAGGGCGAGCAGGCCGACCATCGAGATCAGCGCCCCCGGCGCGTCGATCGGCGGCGCCTCCGGGTCGCTCGACTCGGTCACCCGGCGGTTGATCATCAGCTGGCCGAGGATCACGATCGGGACGTTGATGTAGAAGATCCAGCCCCAGGCCGTGGTCGAGTTGAGGATCAGGCCGCCGAGGATCGGGCCGGCGGCGAGGCCGATCCCCGAGAGCCCGGCCCAGACCCCGATCGCCTGCGCCCGCTCCTTCTCGTCGCTGAAGGTCGAGCGGATCAGCGAGAGGGTCGAGGGCGGGATCGCACCGGCGCCGAGGCCCTGGAGGCCGCGGGCGAAGATCAGGAAGGTGGCGCTGTTGAGCGTGTCGGAGAGGCCGGAGAGGGCCGAGCCGACGATGAACACCAGCATCCCGAGCTGGAGCACCCGGCGGCGGCCGAACTTGTCGCCGATCGAGGCCGAGAGCAGGATCGTCGAGCCGAAGAGAATGATGTAGGCGGAGTTGATCCAGACCAGCTGCGACGACGTCGTGTCGAGGTCGCGGGCGATCGTCGGCAGGGCGACGTTGAGGATCGTGCCGTCGATCCCGACCATGATCAGGGGGATGCCGATGGCGATCAGCGCGCGGCGCTTGGCGGTGCTCACGGGATGCGATCCTATTCGCCTCGATGGAGGCCATGAGCGAAGCGCGCACGTCACGCCTCAGCGCGACCCTGCGCGAAGGCGAGCGGGTGACGCCGCTGGAGCTCTTCTTCGACCTCGTCTTCGTGCTCGCGATCACCCAGTGCACGGCGCTGATGGCCCACCACCCGACCTGGGACGGGATCGCCCAGGGCCTGCTCGTGCTCGGCATGCTCTGGTGGGCCTGGGTCGGCTACTCCTGGCTGACCAGCGTGATCGACCCCGAGGAAGGGGCGGTGCGGCTGGTCATCTTCGGCGCGATGGCGGCGCTACTGGTCGTCTCGCTCGCCGTCCCGGATGCCTTCGGCCACCTCGCGCTGGTCTTCGCCCTCGCCTACGGCGCCGTGCGCGTCGCCCACATCGGCCTCTTCATGCTCGCCAGCCCCGACGACGACGGGCTGCGCCACTCCGTGCTCGGGCTCGCCATGAGCACCGCGATCGCCGTCGCCCTGCTGGCGCTCGCCTCGCTCTTCGACGGGCTCGCCCAGGGGGCGCTCTGGGCGCTGGCCCTCTTCCTCGACATGGCCGGCCCCTACTTCTTCGGCTCCGAGGGCTGGAAGCTCGCCCCCGAGCACTTCGCCGAGCGCCACGGCCTGATCGTGATCATCGCCCTCGGCGAGTCGATCGTCGCGATCGGCGTCGGCGCCGCCGGCGAGCTGAGCTTCGGCATCGGCATGGTGGCGGTGCTCGGCGTGGCGCTCGCCGCGGCGATGTGGTGGGTCTACTTCGACGTCGTCGCGCTGGTCTCGGCCCGGCGGCTGGCCGAGGCGCCGGAGGGGCGCAGCGAAACGAGCTCGCCCGCGATTCCTACTCCTACATCCACCTGCTCCTGGTCGCGGGCACGATCCTCGTCGCGCTCGGGCTGAAAACGACGATCGGCCACTTCGGCGACCACCTGCACGCGGTGCCGGCCTTCGCCCTGCTCGGCGGCCTCGCGATCTACCTGCTCGGCCACGTCGCCTTCCGCTACCGCCACGTCCGCACGGTCAACCGGCGACGGCTCGGCCTCGCGATCGTCCTGCTCCTGCTCGTCCCGGTCGCGGTCGAGATCCCAGCGCTGGCGACCCTGGCGCTCGCCAACCTCCTGCTCTGGGGCCTGATCGCGGTCGAGACGCGCGGCTACGGCGAGGGACGCGCACGGCTGCGCCACGCCAGCGGCGCGACCGCCGGCTGAGGGGTGTGGCCACATTCCGTCCGCCATGCATGCAACGCTGTCCTCGTTCACGCTGCCTTCCGCCCTAATGGAAGGACTTACGCAAAAGGCCGCTGGGTGTCAGCGGTCTTTTGCGCATGGGGACGCGTCCGATTGGGCAGCTAGCGTTCTTCCTCGCTAATCAAACAGCCGAGCCGGTTCACCCGGATTCCGACTGCGAGGCAGTGTGAACGACCTAATCGCAGACACCATTCCAGAGTCGATTACGCCCGGAAAGCGCTGGGTGCGACTATCGAGTCGTACAGCCGATGGTCCCTTGACGGAAGCGATGAACGGCTTTCAACCGCTGGACTTCCCAGCAGGCGAGGCCGCGGCCGAATTTCTCAAACACGAAGCGGTCGTCAATTCCGCAATGACCCGGACCCATCTGCTAATCGACAATGGCCGCGTTGAAGGCTTCGTGTCTCTCTGCTCTGGGTCCGTCAGGCTCTCCGAGCGATCGATCCGCAGTCTTGGACTTCGCACGACGATCAGGACGATGCCTGCGATCGTCCTGACCTGGGTCGCCCGACACCGACGGGGATCGACGACAGGACTCGAACTCGTCGAGACAGCCTTTGCGTTGGCCAGGGAGTCCGCCCATAACGTCGGCGTCGCCGCCTTCGTTCTCGATCCCTGGGACGACGAGGTGGCTGACCTCTGGCGGAGCCCGCCCTATCCATTTCGGAATTCGGAGCAGAGACGCAGAGGGAAACCGCCCAGGCTGTGGGCGCCCCTTGACCCGGACTAGTCGATTTGGTCTGCGGCGCGAAGCTCTTTGAGACGCTCGTCAGCCGCTCTTGCGAAGTCGCGCAGCATTGGGTCGCGCTGCGCCCGGCGAAATTCTTTCGCGTCGATCTCAGCGACGGCGTCGCCGGCTTCCTCGGCTGAGACTTTTCCTTTCGTTACCGCAATACGATCGAGCGCTTGCGCCATGCTCTGTTGCTCTCCTTTTAACCTGGCCACAAAAGATGCTTCGACTTGCCGGACGGGAACCTTTATACCCGAACCGGGTCAGCGGCTGAAATCAATCGTACCCAGAGTAGCGCCAGCCCCTGCGGAGGATGGAAAGGGTTAGCTGGTCGCGAGGCCGATCGCGAGCAGCGGGAAGCCGGCCATGATGCCGAGGTAGCTGCCGATCGCGAGGCCGGTCAGCGTCTTCGTCGTGCGCGATTTGGCGCCGGCGACGAAGCCGACCAGGGCGAAGACGGCGGCGATTCCGAGACCGATCCAGAAGACGTCGGGCATGGGCCGCGGCAGCCTATCGGAACCGCCCGCCGGCGGGCCGTCGGCCGGGCAGGAATCGCGATGTCTGCGGCAAACGTCACAGCCATGGAGAAGACCGGCGGCGCTCACAAGAAACTGATCCTCGCGGCGATGATCTTCGCCGTCTCGATGACCTTCATCGACCAGACGATCGTCGCGATCGCGATCCCGCAGCTTCAGCAGGACCTCTCGCTCTCCTCGACCGGGGTGCAGTGGATCATCAACGGCTACCTGCTCTCGCTCTCGGCCCTGTTCGCCTTCGGCGGCAAGCTCGCCGACGTCGCCGGCCACCGGCGCATGGTCACGGTCGGCGTCGTCGTCTTCGCCACCGCCTCGGCGCTCTGCGGGGCGACGCCGGAAACGGGCGCGGCGGAGCCGTGGATCATCGTCTTCCGCGTGATCCAGGGGGCCGGCGCGGCGATCATGTTCCCGGCGGCGCTGGCGATCGTGCTCGGCGCCTTCCCGGTGCGCGAACGGGGTCGCGCGCTGGCGATCTTCTTCGCCGTCGCCGGCGGCTTCACCTCGATCGGCCCGATCGCCGGCGGCTACCTGACCGAGTGGACCTGGCGGGCGATCTTCTGGATCAACGTGCCGGTCGCGATCCTCGCCCTGGTCTGCACGGCGATCGCCAAGCCCGCCGACGAGAAGCACCCGGCGCCGCTCGACTACCGCGGCGCGCTGCTCGTCTCCGGCGGCATGGGCCTCGCAGTGCTCGGCCTCCAGCAGTCAAGCGTCTGGGGCTGGGGCAGCCCGGTCACCTGGCTCTGCATCGCCGCCGGGCTCGTCCTGCTCGCCGCCTTCGCCCGCTTCGAGCTCGGCCTCGCCAACCCGCTGATGCGGATCGGGACCTTCCGCGACCGCGCCTTCGCGGTCGACAACATCGTCCTCTTCCTCTTGATGATCGCCTTCGTGCCGCTCTTCTTCTTCGCCAGCATGTACGCGCAGATCGCGCTCGGCGAAAGCGCCTCGGAAACCGGCCTCTACCTGCTGATCTTCTTCGCCGGCTTCTTCGTCGCAACGCAGTGGGGCGGGAAAATCCTCGACACCCGCGGGGCGCGACCGACGGTCGTGCTCGGCTGCGCGGTGGCGGCGGTCGGCTTCGCCCTCTGGGCGCACGCGATGCCGGATCTCTCGGTCGGCTCGCAGTGGTACTTCATGGTCCTCGCCGGCGCCGGGGTCGGGCTCGTGCTGGCGCCGGCCAACACCGACGCGATGAACCGGGTTCCGCGCAGCCGCTACGGCGAGGCGACCGGGATCACCCAGACCGTACGCAACTTCGGCTCCAGCCTCGGCCTCGCCGTGCTCGGCACCGTGCTGATCCTCGAAAACCAGTCGAACCTGGAGGCCACCTTGGGGGCGGAGGGGCTGCCCAAGTCGCAGGCCGACCAGGTCGCCCAGGAACTGAGCGAAGCGGGCAGCGGCGAAGGCAGCGCCCTCGCCGAACACGCCGGCGCCGGCGCGCAGAAGCTCTTCGCCGCGGTGCAGCACGACTTCGCGCTCTCCTCGCGCACGGTCTTCTACGGCATGGCCGGGGCGCTGGCCGTCGCCTTCGTCGTCTCACTCATCTGGATGCCGTCGGGCAAGGCTCCGGACCTCGACGGCGAGGATCCGGCCGAGCCCGAGCCGGAGGTCAGCGACTCGGCCCGACCGGCTTAACCCGGAAGCCGACGCCGGCCGCGCTGCCGCGCAGGAAGCTCGCGGTCTGCGACTCGAGCAGCCACGGCGGCGGCAGGTTGCCGCTGACGCTGGCGAGGAAGCGGGTGAGCAGGCGCGAGGCCTGGGCGCAGCTGAGGCCGCGGCGCTGGAGCAGGACGATCCAGTAAGGGCCCCTGGCGATGCGCAGCGGCCCGATGTGGTCGTTGTGCAGGACCCGGAACGTGCCCGGACAGAAGCTGCCGCCGAGCGGGTGCCGGCCGCCGCCGCCGCTTTCGGTTTCTTCGCCTTCGCCGCCCGCTTCGCCGCGCCCGGCGCGGGCAACGTGGAAGCCGACGCCCGGCGCGCGCAGGAAGGTCGAGCTGCGCACGGCGACCCGCCAGCCGCCCGGCAGGCGGCCGTCGAAGTCCTCGAGGAAGCGCGTGAACAGGGCCGAGGCCTGGGCGCAGCTCGGCCGGCCCGAGGCGAGGACCGTGATCCGGTAGCTGCCGCGCGGCAGCGAAAGCCGCCCGACGTGGTCGTCGTGCAGCACGCGGAAGGCGCCGGCGCAGCGTACGCGCGCCGCATCGGCGCGGCTCGGCGCCGCCATCGCGACGAGCATGGCCGCGACGGCGCAGAGGGCGACGACTCCAGCGGCGCGCAGCGAGCGCAGCTGGATTCGGCCGAAGACGAGCACGGCCGGGCATCCTAACGCCCCCCGCAGCGCGGTCGAGGTTTTCGCCGGATAGCGACGAAAACCTCGACCGCGCCGGGGTGGCGCTGGTACGTTGGCGCCGATGAGCCGCCGGTTCGCACTCGCAGGCGCGATGCTGGCGCTGCTCTGCCTGGCGCTGCCGGGCGGCGCCCTTGCCGCTGGCCAGGACGGCGCGAAGACCGCCGCCCAGCGCCTGATCGACGCCTACGTGCCGCGGCTGATGGTGCGCGACCGCGACGGGATCTGCGACACGAGCGGCGAGCAGTACGAGGCGACGAGCGTGCAGACGGTGCTCGAAAGCAACCCCGCGGTGACCCTGACCGAATCCGACTCGAGCGGCAGGGAAACGATCGTCAAGCACTCGCCGACCGTGGCCGACATCGCCGGCCTCGGCGAGAAATACCACCTCAACATCCCCGGCAGCCCGCTCGGCAACACCTGCGTCTACGCCAAGGACTTCGACAAGCTGAAGCGCGAAGGCAAGGCGCCGGCGGTGACCTACGCCCACATCGCCCGCGAGAAGGGACGCCCGGGCCTCGCCGTCCAGTACTGGTTCTTCTGGTACTTCAACCAGTTCAACGACCTGCACGAGGGCGACTGGGAGGGGATGCAGGTCGTCTTCGAATCGTCCGACCCGGCGCAGGCGCTGCGCGAAGGCCCGAGCGAAGTCGGGCTCTTCCAGCACGGCGGCGGCGAGAAGGCGAAATGGGACGACGGCAAGGTCGAGAAGGAAGGCACGCACCCGGTCGTCTACCCGGCGGCGGGCTCGCACGCGACCTTCTACGAACCGGCTGTCTACATCCAGAACGGGCGCAAGGGCTCCGGAGTCGGCTGCGACAACACCAGCGCGCCGGTGCACCGCCTCGACGTGCGGCCGATCCAGGTGCCGACCCACCCCGGCCCGCACAGCCGGTTCGCCTGGCTCACCTACGAAGGGCGCTGGGGACAGTGGGAGAAGAGCTTCAACAACGGGCCGACCGGGGCGCAGACGAAGACGCGCTGGCTGGCGCCGATGACCTGGATGGAAGAAATCCGCTCGACCAGCCCGCATCTGCCGGCCGGCTCGGTGCTGGGTCCGACCGTCACCAAGTCCTTCTGCGGGGCGGTGGAAGAGGTGACCGCCTTCGTCAACCACACCCAGGACACCCCTTGGGTCTGGTGGCTGATCCTGCTCGCGGTGCTGGCGGTGCTGATCTTGATCGCCTGGCGCACGCGCTGGTGGCCGCTGCACCTCGACGACCTGCGCCGCAACCGCGCCTTCGGCCAGCTGCTGCTCGCCTCGGCCGGCCTCTACTGGCGCCACTGGCGCGCCTTCGCCCCGATCGGGCTGACCGCGATCCCGATCGTCGGCGGCTTCAACGCGCTGACCTTCCTGCTGACCGGCGATCCCGGCCGCCGCCTCGACGACAAGGTCGGCGTCAACGGCCTGCACAGCGCGCTCGGCGAAATCGTCACCGGGGTCGGCCGGCCGGTCGCCTCGGCGATCGTCGCCGCGGCGGTGATCGTCGCCGTGCGCCAGGTCAGCGAAGGCGACCGGGCGAGCTTCTCCGGCGCCTACCGCGGCATGTGGGAACGCTTCCGCCGCGTCGTCGGCGCCCAGCTGCTGGCGACGCTGGCGCTGATCGGGATGGCGATCACGGTCGTCGGCCTCCCCTTCGCCGCCTGGAAGTTCGTCGGCTGGCTCTTCATCCAGCAGCAGATCATGTTCGAGGACAGCCGCGTGCGCGGGGCGTTCCGCGGCAGCTCGGACCTCGTCCGCGGCCGCTGGTGGTACACGCTGCGCGTCGCCGCCGTGTTCGCCGCGATCGGCATCGTCTCCGGCCCCGTGCTCGGCTTCGTCCTGATCTTCGCCAACATCTCGCTGCTGCTGATCAACGCGATCGGCGCCGCCGTCTTCGCCCTGCTCGTCCCCTACGTGGCGATCGGCCAGACGCTGCTCTACTTCGACCTGGAAATCGAAGCCGAGCGGGCGCCGGTCAAGCGCTGGCGCGAACGGCTGCCCTGGCGGCGGGGGCGAGCGGGCGAAGCGCCGGCGCCGGCCGAGGCCTGAATGCCGGCGCGCATCTCGCTAAGTTGAACGCGTGAAGCTGCTCGCCTTCAGCGACCTGCATCGCGACCTCGGCCAGGCGGCGAAGCTGGTCGCGATGTCGGCCGAGGCCGACGTCGTGATCGGGGCCGGCGACTTCGCCTCGGTTCACGAGGGGCTGGAGGAGACGCTCGGCGCGCTGGCCGCGATCGAGAAGCCGACCGTGCTCGTGCCCGGCAACAACGAGACCGAGGACGCGCTGCGCGAGGCGGCGTCGGGCTGGAGCGCCGCGACCGTCCTGCACGGCGGCGGAACGGCGATCGACGGGATCGAGTTCTACGGCCTCGGCGCCGGCGTCCCGGTGACCCCCTGGGACTGGAGCTTCGACCTCGACGACGAGGCGGCGACGGCGATGCTCGCCGACTGCCCCGAGGGCGCCGTGCTCGTCCTCCACTCGCCGCCCAAGGGGCACTGCGACACGGCGGGCGACGGCGCAGGCTTCGGCAGCCCGGCGCTGCTCGCGGCGATCGAGCAGAAGCGCCCGCGCCTCGCGGTCTGCGGCCACATCCACGAGTCCTGGGGCTGCGAGAGCCAGATCGGCGAGACGCCGGTTCGGAATCTCGGCCCGACCGGCACCTGGCTCGAAGTCTGACGCGCCCCGCGGGGCCTCAGCCGCTCGCGTCCTCCGACTCGGGCTCGGGCTGGCCCCGGTGCCAGACCGAGGTCTGCGGGAAGGGGATCTCGATGCCCTCCTCGTCGAAGGCGAGCTTGATCCGCTGGCGCAGCTCGCGGCTGATCCGCCACTGCTCCGAGGGGGTCGTCTTGACGACCAGGCGCAGCACGATGCCGCTCGCTCCGAGCGCCTCGACGCCCCACATCTGCGGTTCCTCGAGGATCGCGCCGTCCTCCTTCCAGAGCCCGTCGGCGACGCGCTTGATCACGGTCTTGGCGAACTCGAGGTCGGTTTCGTAGGCGACTTCGAGGTCGAGCAGCGAGCGCGACCAATGCTGGCTCATGTTGCCGACCCGGCGGATCTCGCCGTTGGGCACGTGCCAGACGGTCCCATCGACGCTGCGCAGCCGCGTCGTGCGCAGGCTGACGAGCTCGACGACGCCCTCGGTTTCCTCGTCGAGGTTGACGATGTCGCCGACCCCGAACTGGTCTTCGATCAGGATGAAGATGCCGGAGAGGAAGTCGCGCACCAGGGACTGCGAGCCGAAGCCGAGCGCGACGCCGATCACCCCCGCGCCGGCCAGCAGCGGCGCCAGGTTGACGCCGAGCTCGCCGAGGATCATGAAGGCGGCGATCAGCCAGACGGTGAAGGTGGCGATGCTGCGCAGGACGCCGGTCAGCGCCTCGACCCGCTGTTCCCCGCGCAGGCTCCGTTCTTCGGTCGCGCGCAGGGCGTCCGGCACGCCGCGCCGCATCGCCTCGACGCGCCCGCCCACGGCGCCCCGCTGCAGGCGACGCAGCGTGTGGCCGATCGCGCGCCGCAGGATCCAGCTGGCGAACGCCGCGATGACGACGATCAGCAGGATCCGCGCCGGCACGTCGAAGGCCCAGCGGGCGACTTCGGCCGCCGATCCGCTGCCGGTCCAGTCGTAGACCTTGTGGCAGAAGAAGCCCGGGTCTTCCCCGCAGGCGCGGGTCAGCTGGCCGTCGGTGGCCTGGGCGAGCGGCAGCAGCATCGGCGCCGACGCTAGCAGGGGCTCAAGCCGCGGGCGTGCGCTGCCGATGACGGCTGCCATGAGCCGAGAGAGAATCGCCCCGAGCGTCGCCGTCCGCCCGATCGTCGCCCTCGTCGCGGTTCTCGCGGCCTTCGCCTTCCCAGCCGCGGCGCCGGCGCTGGAGTTCGAAATCGACAACCAGAGCGGCCGCTCCGACGTCTACGTGACGGTCATCGGCAGCGAATTCGACGTCCCCGGGATGGAATTCGACGTGCCGAAGCCGCTCGCCGAAGTGCCGAAGCCGCTGACGATCAACAAACTCAACTCGGGCCGCATCTACATCTCCTACGGCAGCGGAATACGAGAACCGGAACTCGGGACCCTGTTCAGGTCCGGAACCCGCTTCGACTGGGTCGAGCTGACCGTGAAGCAGAACGAATTCGATACCGCCAACCTGACCGCGGTCGAACAGTCCGGCATCGGCATGCGACTGGACACCTACGGCGCGGGCGGGCACCTGGAAGAGCTCGGCTCCGCCAACTCGGACACGATCTTCGCCGCCCTACAGGAAATCCCCGGCGGGCCGGCGGCGACCGTGCGCGACGCCGACGGCCACATGGTCCGCGTGATCTCGCCGCAGAAAGCCGCCACCTACCCGGACCTCGCCGGCGCCTACCCGGACCTCGGCGACTACGTGCGCTCGATGAGCGGCCAGACGATCTCCCTGCACACGGCCTTCTACGGGACTCCGTTCGTCACGTCCACCTACAGCGGCACCTTCGCGCCCGACGGCTCGATCGTGCTGACCGGGACCTCGAACCCGGCAGGGCAGGCGCCCGCGCAGATCTCCTTCCAGGGCGACGATCTGATCAAGGACATCGAGACCGACGAAGGCACGCCGAACACCCTCGAAGGGGCGATCCGCCGTGACGTCCTCTCCGGCTTCAGCGCCGGCTTCTGGGGCGGCAGGTACGGCAACAACGCGATCGACTTCTGCACCGACCCGAACACGACCTCGCAGGGCACCTGGTGCCCCAAGGGCTTCAACCAGCCCCCCTTCGGCGACGCCCGCGCGAGCCTCTCGCCGTTTCCGACCTGCGAGCAGTACGCGGCGGTGATCAACAAATACGCCGACGCATACGGCAACCCCTACAGCGACGCCTCGGGCAAGGTCCAGGTCAACATCGCCCAGCCGGGCCACGGGGGCGATGTCGAAACGCTGAAGCTGACGATCCAGCCCGACTCCGGCGACGCCCAGCCCGTCGGCAGCGGAAACTCCGACTGCGGCGCGGCCTCGAGCTCGGGCTCCGGTGGCGGGTCCGGCTCCGGCGGGGGCCCGGCGTCGGGCGGATCTCCGAGCGCAGCCACTCCGCCCAGGGTCGCCGTCCACACGCGACTGCTCAAGCGGACCCACCTCCTCAAGCACGGCAAGCTGCGCGTCGCCCGCGTCGCCTGCTCCGCCGCCTGCGGCCGCATCCGCGCCACGGTCAGGAAGGGCAAGCGCATCATCGCCCGCGCCTTCGTCAAGCGCTCCGGCGCCAAGCGCCTCGTCGTCGCCCACCTGACCAGGCCCGGCCGCAAGCTCCTCCGCCGCCACCGCAAGCTCAGGCTCCGCCTCGACCTCTGGGTACACCCGGCGGGCCGGCGCACGACCCACACCCACCGCAAGCTCCTGCTGATTCGCTAGCCAGCCCATCCAATAAGGTCGTCTCGGTGGCGCGAAAGCCGAAAACCCTGAGTGGACGAAATGCAGTCAAGGCGGGTCGCGCACCGCTTCTCCACGCGTTGCAGGAGATGGAAGACATGGAAGCCTCCACGTTCCGCCAGGTCGAGGAGGTGTACCTGACCGCGATGCGGGAATTCGATGACCTCGTTGCCGCTGGTATTGCCGATCAGGGCGATACCAGAAACGGTAAGGGCGACTTCTTCAACGACATGTTGGCCCTCCTTTTGACGAACTGCTCGGGCAAGGATCTCCATACTCGCCCAGGCGTTCCCGGATTGAGTTTCCGAAACCACATGCTGGATGTCGCCTATCCGGCCAACGGCAGGGTTGACCTCGTGATTGAGACGAAGGCAAGCGGCATTCCGAAGCACCCGGGAAACGAAAAGCAGAAGAATCCGGAGGGCCGCGGTGGATCCGCAGACCTTGAGAAGAGAATCAAGGAGGCGAGTTTCAAGAACATTGACATCAAGGCTGAGCAGGCGAGACTGGAAGGGAAGGGCGGTGGTCCTACCGCCGATCTCGGCTCATGGATTAAGAGCGCCCCACCTCGTTGCTACATGTTTATGGCGGTCCGAGTTCGCGATGAGGCTGACCTCCGCAAGGCCATTGGCTTTGGCCACATTGCCGCAACCTGGTTCGACTCCTGCGGGTTGTACTGCTACGGCTGGAACAACGACAAGACAAGGTACGAGGAAAAGCCCGTCGGCGCGACTTCACTTGAGCTTGATCGCGTCCTTGCCGGCGTCTGTACCGCCCTGCGGCGAATGGACTAGAGCGCTACTGGGGCGACTTTGCTTGCCGTTCCGTAACCGTCTGCGACCTCGAAGCTGTTCAGCTCCGTCTCGAAGTTCGCGAATCTCAGCGTCACTCAGACCCAGCCCCGACCCGAGCACGACAGGGTCAACGAGTCTCAAGGCGGCCTCGAGATCTCTTTCGCGAATCAGGCGGTCGACCTCGGGGAGAAGATCAGCCATATCGGGTGGGATGGGCGGGACCAAGAGGCGCTCGGCCTCGGTCGGCTCGAGCTTGAGGACTCCCCCTCCGTAGCTCCTGCCCACCAGCTCGGCCGAAAGCAGCGTCAGGCTGTTGTAGAAGCCTGCTGCGAGAGCCTCAGCCTGATAGGGGGCACCAACATAGACACCGTGGATAGTGTTGGTTTGCAACACACCCGCTTCATTGAATACAAGGCGTGGGTGCTCACTTGCGCAGTAGGTGAGCAGTAGATCTGGCTGGCCTCTGCGTGGCAGGGGAACTGCCCACCACGGCTCCCGAACCCGACATTTGTAGCGGTTAGGTATACCCTTCTTCTCTCCCGCACGGATCCAGGCCTTAGCCGTAGCAAGAACGTCCTGCGGAGTATCTGGCTGGGCCACGAATAGCTGCGCCTTCCGTCCTGCGGCAAGAAGTCGCTCGTGATCTTCGGGGCGGTATACCGATCCCCTGATTTGCATTGCCTTGCTCACGGCAGGGCGCAACAGCGCGGGTGCGACGTTGCTCGCCTCATCCTCGGTGAGAAGGAAAAACTCATTAGCTCCGGTGACCGCTCCGATATCTACATCCGCGCAACCCCCAAGCCGGACGACGGCCTCGCGAACGGCGATATCGTGGTAAAGAGCCTGTGTCTCAGCTTTTAGAAGTTGCGTTAAGAGCTTTCCGCGACCAAGTTTATTCGTCGAGCTATCCAGCGATTTCATCCTTGGGCGCTCGGAAAGCATGCCGAGTTCAAGGTCGTCGAGAGCAGTGCAGGAGAGCAACTCGATCTCGGTCCCCGAGTTGTCAACACGATCTTCAGCGAATAGAAGAACCACCTCCTCCAGCGCGCCTGGAAAGACACGCTCGTCGAAAATGGCGACTGCAACTCGTGAGAACCGTTTGCATAGGAAGTCGATCACTCCCCCGGCATACTGCGCGTGCAGAAGCTCTGCCGGTAGAACCTGGGCCAATCGCCCACCCGGTGCCACAAAGGCCACAGCATGTATGAGGAAGGGGACCCAAGACGAGGCGAGGCGGCTCAGGCGAATTCCGGCACGCTCAGCAATCTGACGGGCCAAGGCGGACGATTGCCCAAATTCCTGATAGCGAACATACGGCGGGTTGCCGACGACGGCTTGGCAGCATGGGATCCGCTCACCAGGCTCCGTGTTGAGAAAGTCCCCGAGCAGAAGCCTTTCGGGAGAAAGAGTGCCGGCTCCTTCGGTCGCCATAGCTCCGTGCGCTTCGGCGTCGATCTCCATTCCATATACTTGGCGCGCGACGTCATCCGCAGAGGCACCGAGCTGTTGAAGGCGATTCCCCGCCGACCTTAGAAATACGAGGCCTCCGAAGCTTGGATCGAGGACTCGGTCGTTCGACGACCGAATAGCCCACTCGACCAGCATGGTCGCTATCGCTGGTGGCGTATAGAAAGCTCCTAGCTCCTTGCGCCGAGCTGAAGGTGCAGCGGATGTCTTTGCAGCGACGGCCATCGAGCCGGCAACTTTAGGCCGTCGGGCGGACTCCTCCAATGGCATACCGGAGATCAGAGTCAGTTGCTCCTCCACACTTGATCAAGGCGCCAGGGAGCAACTGTCGCTCCCCCCTAAGCTCGGAGTTCACGCAAAGTCCGTGCTGAAATCAACTAGCCAACTGAGCTTGGCTCACAGTTCGAGCACGTCCATGCGGACGACCAGGCCGCCCTCGAGGCGGTAGCGGTGGAGGACGTGGGTGTCGGATTGGACCGCGCCGGTGGCGGCGTCGCGGACCACCTGGTGGACGGTGGCCGTGACCGCCCCGTCGGAATCGCGGTCGAAGCACTCGGGGGTGACGGTGCTCGAGATCCGCTCGAACTGGCGGCGCCAGTAGCCGGCCACCGCCTCGCGGCCTCGCACCCGGCCTCCCTCCCAGGCGTTCGGCCAATCGACCTGCGGGTGCATCAGCGCCAGCGCCGCGTCGACGTCGCGCGCGTTGAAGGCCGCGTAAGCGGCGCGCAGAATGTCCTCGTCGCCGTGCATGGGGGGATCGTACGACCGGGCGCCCGGCGGGTACCGTGTCTGCCATGCAGGAGGTTCTCGACGGCGTCTTCCACTGGACGGCCAAGCACCCGAACATCGGGATCGATGTCGGCTGCCACTTCGTCGCCGGCTCGGGGACGGCGATCGATCCGCTGCTGCCGGCGGAGGGGATCGAGTGGTTCGACGGGCGCGACGTGCAGCGCATCGTCCTCTCCAACCGCCATCACCTGCGCCACGCGCCGCAGATCGCCGCGCGCTGCGGCTGCCCGATCCTCTGCCACGAGGCCGGCCTGCGCGAGTTCGAGGGGGGCGGGCCGCAGGTGACCGGGTTCGCCTTCGGCGAGCGCATCGCGCCGGACGTCGTCGCCCTGGAGATGGACTCGATCTGCCCCGAGGACACGGTGCTGCGAATAGAGGCCGGCGGCGGCGCCCTGCTCTTCGCCGACAGCGTGATCAGCTACGGCGGGCTCGGCTTCGTCCCCGACAACCTGATCGGCGAAGACGCCGAGGGCGTCAAGCGCCGCGTCCGCGAGCACTGCTCCGCGCTGCTCGCCGAGGACTTCGAGCACCTCCTCTTCGCCCACGGCGAACCGCTCCTGGGCAATGGACCGGAGGCGCTGCGAGCCTTCGCGGAGGGCTCCTGAGTCGTCGGGTCGCGGTCGCGGCGGCGTTCGCGCTGCTGGTGGTCGCAGGCGTGCCGACGCTCGTGGCGGCTGCGCCACCCGCGCGTGATCGTCGAGCACGTCGCCGTCGCCGGCAGCGTCGACGCCGTCTTCAACGCCTTCGCCCCCGACGTCACCGACCCCGAGCTGGGCGAGCTGCCGAACGTCTGCGCCCACTTCGTCGTCGGCTCCGGCGGGAGGATCGTCCAACTCGTCAACCTGCGCACCCGCTGCCGCTTCCGAATCGGCGTGCGCAACGTGATCGGCCACGCCGAGAGCCTGCGCTCTCCCTACCACCGCGAGCGCGTACCGGCCCTGCGTCGGCAGACGCATGGCGACTGGCGCCGCAGCTCGATGCGCGTTTACCGGCGCAAGCTGCGCCGCCTCGGGGGATGCTGAGCCGCGCCTAACCGCTGCCGGCGCCGACGCCGGCTTGAAGCTGCGCCGCGATTCCCCGCGCCCAGGCGCGGATCTCGTCCCAATCGCGGCGGTCGTGGAACTCGGGCGGGATGCCTTTGACCATCGCCTTCTCGATCGGGCCGCGCGGCTCCAGCGGCAGGCGGCCGCCGAAGACGACGTGCTCGCGGGCTCCCAGCCGCTCGACCTTCTTGACGATTTTCGGCGGCTCGGTCCAGGCCGGGTCCTGGGGCTCGTCCGGATCGCCGACCGGCCCCGAGCTGAACACCCAGAACGGCAGCTTCTCCAGTGCCTTCCCGTGGCGGCGCAGGAAGTGCTTCGCTTCGCCGCGCCAGCGTTTCATGTAGACGGCGCTGCCCAGCACGACCGCCCCGTAGGGGGCGAGATCCGTGATCTCGCCGCTGTCGAGGCAATCGACCTCGAGCCCGGAATCGCGCAGCGTCTCGGCGACCGCCGCCGCGATCTGCGCCGTGGAGCCGCGCTTGGAGGCGTGCGCGACCAGCACCTTCATCGCCGCCGACGATCCCAGCTCCGACGCCAGGTTCCATCGGTGGTCTCCCGCAGCTTCGGCGCAGACGGCTGCGGACGCATAGCATCTGGTCCGTGATCTACCTCCTGCGACACGGCGTCGCCGAGCGCGGCAACGGCGCCGATGCCGACCGGCGCCTCACCGCGGAGGGCAAGCGACAGTCGGAAGCCGCCGGGCGGGCGCTGGCGGTGCTGGGCGCGCCGATCGAAGCCTGCCTGACGAGCCCGAAGGCGCGGGCGGCCGAAACGGCGCAGCTCGCCTGCCGGGCGCTCGGGATCGAGCCGGAGGTCGCCGACCGGCTCGCCGGCGAGGACTTCGACGCCCTCGACCTCGCCGCCGGCCGCGGCGAGGTGATGCTGGCCGGCCACGAGCCCTCGCTCTCGAACGAGGTCGCGCGGCTCACGGGCGGCAGGGTGAAGCTGCGCAAGGGCGGCCTGGCGATCGTCGACGGGGGCGCCCTGAAGGCGCTGCTGCGGCCCGAGGACCTCGCGGCGACCGCCGCAGCGGGAAACCGAAACCCCGCCTGAACCGATCCCCGAGGGCTTTACCAGTACCGAGTGGTGCCCCGGCCGCTCATGGGAGGTGAAGCGGCCGGGGCACGTTATTTGCGAACGATATCCCGCTCGCAGTTTGTTGTCTATCAGACACTTTGGCACTTGGAAAGGCAAATCGGCCAAATCCAGCGCATCGTTCGCGGAATTTTCCGCAAATACGGGATATCAATCCGCTGCCACAGAACAGCAGGGACACTCATTTAAGTCAATAACGGGCATGTACCCGATCCGTCAGGCAAAAGGCGGGCCGATTGGCCAGTCGGCCAGGACGATCTCTTTCCTTGTAGCCTCCGCGGCCGACTTCACGACACCATAAGGAGAGCGGAGAACCGATGGGACTTCTCGATGGGAAAGCGGCGATCGTCACCGGCTCGGCCCGGGGCATCGGCCGGGCGACCGCAGAGCTGTTCGTCAGCGAGGGAGCGAAGGTGCTGATCAACGACCTCGACGCCGACGTCGCCGAGCAGGCGGCGGGCGAGATCGACGGCGAGACGGCTGTCTTCGGCGGCGACCTGACCAAGGAGGGCGCCGCGGACGAGCTGGTCAAGGCGGGGGTCGACGCCTTCGGGGCGATCGACGTCGTCGTCAACAACGCCGGCTACACCTGGGACAGCGTCGCCCACCGGATGACCGACGAGCAGTTCCAGGCGATGCTCGACATCCACACCGTCGTGCCGTTTCGCGTCGCGCGGGCGATGGCCCCGCACTGGCGCGAGGCCGCCAAGGCGGAGATGGGCGAGGGCAAGGAGGTCTTCCGCAAGCTGATCAACATCTCCTCGACCTCGGGCACGATGGGCAACGCCGGCCAGGTCAACTACTCGGCGGCGAAGATGGCCGTCGTCGGCCTGACCAAAACCCTCGCCAAGGAGTGGGGCCAGTTCAAGATCAACGTCAACGCGGTCGCCTTCGGCTTCGTCGAAACCCGCCTCACCGCGGCCAAGGAGGAGGGCGGCGAGATGACCGCGCCCGGCGGCGAGAAGATCGAGCTCGGCATCCCCGAGCAGATGCGGGCGATGGCCTCGGCGATCATCCCGCTCGGCCGCCCGGCGACCCCCGAGGAGGCCTCGGGCCCGGTGCTCTTCCTCGCCTCCCCGCTGGCCAACTACGTGCACGGCCAGGTCCTGAACGTCACGGGTGGCATGTTCGGCGGGATGTACACGTAAGGCGCTGCCCTCACAGCGCTATGAGCTATCTGGATCTCGCCGACAAGACCTGGCCGCTTCTGTGGCGCGGCATGCGGTTCCACACGTTCGTGTACCGGGCGACGGGCGGCCGGGTCGGGCACAGCCTGCCGGGCTCGCCGATCCGCGTGCTGCTGCTCGACCACGTCGGGGCGAAGAGCGGCAAGCTGCGCACCGCTCCGCTGCTCTACGTGCGTGACGGAGAGGATCTCGTCCTGGTCGCCTCGAAAGGCGGCTATCCCAAGCATCCGGCGTGGTTCCACAACCTGATGGCCAATCCCGACACCGAGGTCCAGGTCGGCTCCGAGCGCCTGCCCGTCCATGCCCGCCTGGCGAAGCCCGAGGAGCGCGAGCGCCTCTGGGCCAAGGCCGTCGCGTCCTACCGCGGTTACGAGGACTACCAGGAGCGCAGCAAAGGGCGCGAAATCCCCCTGGTGATCCTGGAACCGACCTGACGAGTCGGAGGAGACGTCAGGCAAGGACGCAGGAAGCGTGGCGTGCTCTGCACGCGAGCGACCGAGGACGCCGCCTGGCGGCTTCTCCGGCCGTCAGCGGCGCTGCTCGGCGACCGGCTCGCCTCCCTCGGCGATCGCCTCGGGCGGCCACGGACCGGCCCAGTTGTCGCGGGCGCCGTCGATCGTGATCGTCGTGCCGGAGACGAAGTCGCCTGCCGGCGAGGCGAGGTAGGCGACCAGCCAGGCCATCTCCTCGGCGCGGCCGGCGCGGCCGAGCGGGATCGAGCGCTCGAGGTTGTCGACGACGACCTGCGGATACTTGGTCAGCAGCGTCTCCGTCGCGAACTGGCCGGCGGCCAGCGCGCAGGTCCTGATCCCGAAGCGGGCCCACTCGACCGCCAGCGTCCGCATCATGTTCTCGACCGCGGCACGGGCGGCGCCGGAGTGGACCATGCCGGGCATCCCGTTGTGCGGCGAGAGCGTCACGCTCAGCACCTTGCCGCCGCCCTGCGGGATGAAGGCCTTGGTCGCGGCCGCGTGGGTCATCAGCCAGGTGCCCTGGACGTTCAGCTCGATCACGGTGCGGAAGCCTTTCGGCGTGATCGCCTCGGCCGGGCTGAGGAACTGGCCGCCGGCGTTGTTGACGAGCAGGTCGAGGCGCTCGTGCCGACCGAGCAGGTTGTCGAAGAGCCGCTCGACCGCCTGCTCGTCGCGGATGTCGAGCGCTTCGCGCTCGAACGAGCCGGCGTGCCCGGCGGCGAGCGCGGCCGTCTCGGCCAACGGCTCCTCGCGGCGGCCGCAGCCGACGACGACCGCCCCGAGCCGGACCAGCTCGAGCGCCGTCTCCCGCCCGAGGCCGCTGCCGGCGCCGGAGACGACGCACACCTGCCCCTCGAGCAGGCCGTCCCTGAAGATGCGCGAATCGCTCCTTTCAGTCACCCGAGGCAGCCTATAGCCGACCCCGGGCCGGGTAATGTCAGCCGGCGATGAAGGTGCACGTGGAGGCGAAACCGCTGCACGAGCCGCTGGCCGGAGGCACGCGCGGGGCGTCGGTGAGCGTCGAGCCGCTGATCGCGGGCCACGTCACCTGGCCGCTGCCGATGATGGAGCGCCCGGGCGGGCGGCTGGAGACGCTGAAGCTGCTGCGCGCCCTGCTCGGCGGCAAGCCGCCGACCGTGGTCCCGGTGCCCGCCTACCTGATCCGCCACCCGAGCGCCGGCGCGATCCTCGTCGACACCGGCCTGCACCCGTCGATCGCGACCGACGGCCAAGAGAACTTCGGCGGCCTCGCCGCCCGCTTCGGCAAGCCCGCGCTGAACGCGGGCGAAGACGTGCCGGCCCAGCTGCGCGCCCGCGAGCTCAGCCCCGGCGAGATCCCGATCGTCGTGATGACCCACCTGCACCTCGACCACGCCTCGGCGATCTCCGAGTTCCCCAACTCGACCTTCGTCGTCAGCGAGGTCGAGTGGAAGGCGGCGACCGTGGGGCCGAAACCGCTGCTCAACGGGTACCGCCGCGCCCACTTCGACTACGCCTTCGACTACCGCACGGTCGACTTCGACCGCGGCGGCATCGACTCATACGCCAGCTTCGCCCGCTGCTTCGACCTCTTCGGCGACGGCTCGATCCGCCTCGCCTACACGCCCGGGCACAGCGCCGGCCACGTCTCGGTGATCGCCCGCCTCGCCGAGCGCGACTTCGTGATCGGCGGCGACGTCGTCTACACCGAGGGCCAGCTCGAGGGCAGCGCGCCGCTCGCCCCGCGCCCCTTCGACGAGCACAACTACCGGCGCTCGATCCAGGAGCTGCGGCTGTTCCGGCGCGAGTACCCGAACGCGATCGTCACGCCGGGGCACGATCCGGGCTTCTTCGAGAAGCTCGGCGAGCGTTACTCCTAGCCAGCCCCTCGTACATCTTGCGCACCTGACCGAAGATCTCGGTCGCGACCTCCTGCTGGCGCTCGCGGCTGGGCGCCCGCTCGAGCGGGAAGCTGAGCGGCTCGCCGAACTCGACCGTGACCTTGGGAAAGCGCAGGCGCTTCCAGCGCCGCACCTTGGCCGAGCCGTGGACGGCGACCGGAACGACCGGCGCGCCCGACTCCAGCGCCAGCCGGCCGACGCCGCGTTTGGGCTCGCCGAGCTCGCCGCTGCGCGAGCGGCCGCCCTCGGCGTAGATCAGCAGCATCTCACCCTGGCCGAGCACCTCGAAGGCGGTTTCGAACGCCTTCTCGTCGTGCTGGCCGCGGCGGATCGGGATCACGCCGCCGACCTTGTAGATGTAGGTGAGGACGGGGGGCCCGAACATCTGCGATTTGGCCAGGAAGCGGATCCTGCGCCGCAGGAAGAGACCGATGAAGAAGTGGTCCATCTGGCTGAAGTGATTCGGCGCGAGGATCAGCGGGCCGTCCTTGGGCACGTTCTCGCGGCCGATCGCCCGCACCCGGTAGATCAGCAGCGTCGGCAGGGTGACGAGGATGCGGACGAAGGTGTAGGTCCAGCCGGCGCCCTTCAGCGCCGCCTCGTGGAACTGGTCGAAGTAGGACGCCGGACGGTCGTCCTTGTAGACCTGTGGCTTGATGTCGGACATGTGCGGGGAACGGCCCGGGGCCGTCGCCCCTGCTACCCCCTGCGCGCGCAGCGGTTACGCGAACCCCCCACCCGCGGTCGAGGTTATCTTCGCTATGCGGTGAAAACCTCGACCGCGCTCAGCGGGACCAGCCGCGGGAGCGGTCCACGGCCCGGTGCCAGTCCGAAAGCAGCGCCTCGCGCTCCGCGGCGTCCATCCGCGGCTCGTAGCGGGCCGCCTCGCGCCACATCGCGGCGACCTCGGCGGCGCTCCAGCGCCCGCTCGCGATCCCGGCCAGGTAGGCGGCGCCGAGCGCCGTCGTCTCGGCCACCTCGGGCACGACCACCGGCACGCCGAGCACGTCGGCCTGGAACTGCATCAGCCAGGCGTTGGCGACGGCGCCGCCGTCGGCCTTGAGCTCTCCGAGGCGCTCGCCGGCGGCCGCCTCCTCGGCGCGTACGGCGTCGACCGCCTGGTAGGCGATCGCCTCGAGCGCCGCGCGCGCCAGGTGGGCACGGCCGCTGCCGCGGGTGAGACCGACGATCGTGCCGCGCGCATACGGATCCCAGTGGGGCGAGCCGAGCCCGGTAAGCGCCGGCACGAAGTAGACGCCGTCGTTGCCCTCGAGCGAGGCGGCAAGCGCCTCGCTCTCGCCCGCGTCGGCGATGAGGCCGAGCCCGTCCCGCAGCCACTGGAGAGCCGCGCCGGTGACGAAGATCGAGGCCTCCAGCGCGTAGACGGGCCGGCCGGCGGTCCCGCAGGCAACCGTGGCAAGCAGGCCATCGCCCGGCTCGGGCACGTCGGCGCCGGTGTTGAGCAGGACAAAGCTGCCGGTGCCGTAGGTGTTCTTGGCGCTGCCCGCCTCATGGCAGGCCTGGCCGAAGAGCGCCGCCTGCTGGTCGCCGGCGAGCGCCGCGACCGGGACCTCGCCGCCGAACTCCGTCGTCGTGCCGTAGACGTGCGCCGACGGCAGCGGCTCGGGGAGTTGCCCGGGATCGACGCCGAGCAATCCGCAGAGCTCCGCGTCCCAGGCGAGCTCGTGGATGTCGAAGAGCAGCGTGCGCGAGGCGTTCGTGTGGTCGGTGGCGTGGCGGCCGGTGAGCTTGAACAGCAGCCAGGAGTCGATCGTGCCGAAGGCGGCGCCCTCCGGCAATCCGGCGTTGCGCTGTAGCCACTCGATCTTCGTGCCGGAGAAGTAGGGGTCAAGGACGAGCCCGGTGCGCTCGCGCACGAGCGGCTCGTGCCCGGCCGCGTGCAGCTCGTCGCAGCGGGCGGCGGTGCGACGGTCCTGCCAGACCAGCGCCCGGTGCAGGGGCTCGCCCGTGGCCGGGTCCCAGGCGACGACGGTCTCGCGCTGGTTGGCGATCCCGATCGCGTCCAGCTCGGCTCCGCCGACGCCGGCGTCGGCGATCGCCTCGCCGGCGACCCGCCGCGTCACCTCCCAGATCTCCCCCGCATCGTGCTCGACCCAGCCCGGCCGCGGGAAGTGCTGCTCGAACTCGGAGTAGGACCGCCCGGCGACCTTCCCCTCTCCGTCGAAGACGAGACAGGTGCTCCCGGTCGTGCCCTGATCGATCGCGAGGATCATCGCCCACGCAGCCTATGCGCAGCCGGAAGGCACATCAATGTGTCACCCGGCCGCCGACTTACCGCAAAATGCGGGAACCAATTCAATTACCTTTGATTAACACTTGACCAAGTAAATGCCACCGTGTGAGAGTCGCTCCAGTGTCCAAATTGAGCGACATACCAGGAGTCGACTTGGGAGAGATCAACGTTGAAAAAGCAGCTGGGAATGTCGTCACCTCGCGCAAGGCGAACTTCTGGCTGATCCTGCTGGGGGTCCTGCTGGTCGCCTGCTTCGCCGGAGGAGCCGTCTATGCGCGAACCGCCGGCAGCGAAACGGTGGAAACGCCGAGCACGAAACCAAAAGCCGGCGAAGCCAAGACCACCACCACGAAGAGCGCGCCATCGGAAACCCTGTTGACCACGTTGCTTGGCACGGGGGCTGCCCTGATCATCGTCGGAGCGCTCTACGGCCGGATCAGCACGATCAAACTGCCGGGCGGAATCGAAGTCTCGATGAGCAAGCAAGCCGAAAAGAAAACGATCAAGAAATCGCTTGAAAAACACCCGAATCAGCCAGAAAAGGCGGCCGCAGTCGCACAAACGGCGCAAACGCTGCTACTCCAAGAGGCTGGAGAGGAAGGTAGTCCAACCGTGGATCCGAGCGACACTCAGATCGAGAAGGCAATCGAGGTCGCGTCCGCGGCGACCTGACGTCTATCGCCATCGCCGGCGCGAGCGAAGGACGCGGGCGAAGTCGCCGAGCTGGCGGGCGCGGTGGGCGAAGCCGCGCGGGGAACGGCCGGTGGCGCGGTGGGAGAGGTTGAGCTCGTACTCGCGCAGACGGTGGCCGGCGCGGACGGCGTCGATCGTCATCCCAACCTCCATGCCGTAGCCGCGCGCGAACGGCAGCGTCGCCCGCAGCACGTCGGCCCGCATCGCCCGCTGACCGGAGATCGGGGCGGTGGTCTCGAGGCCGCAGCGGCGACGGATCGCCCAGCGGGCGCAGCCGAGCGCGATCCCGAACCCGCCGCCGACCCGGCGGCTGAAGGAGGCGACCGCGAGGTCGGACTCGCCGCGCCGCACCGCCTCGACCAGGGCGGCCAGGGCGGCCGCGGACGACCCGAGGTCGCCATCGCAGAGCAGCACCAGGCCGGGCGCGGGGGCGGCGCTCAGCGCCGCCTCGGCCGCCGCAGTCATGTTCCCCCCCTTGCCGTGCGGGCGGCCGCGGCTGACCACCTGGGCGCCGGCCGCCATCGCCGCCTCCGCGGTGCCGTCGGTCGAGGCGTCGTCGGCGACCCAAACGGCGGCCTCGGGAAAAACCCGCCGCAGCGCCGCCACGGTCTCCCCCACCCGGTCGGCCTCGTTGCGCGCGGCGACGATAACCGCCAGCGAGCCGTCCGCCTCGGCCTCAGGCACCTGGTCTCCGCCAATCCGCCGTCACGTCGGGATATTCTCCCGCGCCATGGCGGACATCGAGGCGCACATCACGGGCAACGTGTGGAAAATCGAGGTCGGGGTCGGCGACACGGTCGAGGACGGCGACACGGTCGTCATCCTCGAGTCGATGAAGATGGAGATCCCGGTCGAGGCCGAGGACGACGGCACCGTGAAGGAGATCCGCTGCGAGGAGGGCCAGTCCGTCAGCGAAGGCGACGTCCTCGTCGTGCTGGAGTAGAGCGGTGGGCGAGGAGCTCGCCGGCGGCAAGCTGATCCTCGACTCACCGGCCGAGGCGGTCGTTCGCATCCGCATCTCCAACCCCGAGCGCCGCAACGCGCTCGACCACGAGATCCTCGACACGCTGGCCGAGACGCTGCCGCGGCTCGACCACGGGATCGAGACCCGCTGCGTGATCGTCACCGGCGCCCCGCCCGCCTTCTCGGCCGGCTACGACCTGACGGCGATTCCCAACGAGACCTTCGAGCGCGACGCCGAGGCGCTCGTCGCCCACCCCTTCCACGATGCGATGGAGGCGCTCGCCGCGCACCCCTGGCCGACGGTCGCGGCGATCAACGGCCACTGCCTCGGCGGCGGCCTCGAGCTGGCGATGACCTGCGACCTGCGGATCTGCGCGGCCGGCGCCAAACTCGGCATGCCGCCGGCGAAACTCGGCCTCGTCTACGGCCACACCGGCCTGCGCAAGTTCCTCGACGCGCTCGGCGTCGCACGCACCAAGGAGCTCTTCCTGACCGGCCGTAACCACAGCGCCGAGCGGGCCGAGAGGATCGGCCTCGTGCACGAGGTCGTCGAGGACGATCTGTTCGAGGCGGCGTCGATCGCGCTGGCCGAGGGCGTCGCCGCCAACGCGCCGCTCTCGATGCGCGGCAACAAGCATGCGATCGAGGTGCTCAATTCGAACCCGGTGCTGAGCGAGCAACAGGAGCGCGGCCTGATCGCCCTGCGCGAGTCGTGCTTCGCCTCCGAGGACCTGCGCGAGGGCGTCGAAGCCTTCGCCGAGAAGCGCAGGCCGCGCTGGAAGGGTCAGTGAGCGCCAGGGGCGCGAGCGATCGCGCGGCGCTCGCCGCGGCGGACCCGGCGATGGCGGCGCTGATCGACCGGGTCGGCGAGATCGACCTGGAGACGCGACTGCGGCGGCGGCGCGAGCAGCGGCCGGCGGACGCTTACGGGGCGCTGCTGCGGGCGATCGTCGGCCAGCAGCTCTCGACCAAAGCGGCGCGGACGATCTACGGACGCGTGCTCGAGCTCTTCGGCGGCGCCACCCCGTCGCCCGAGCAGCTGCTCGAAGCCGGCGAGGACGACCTGCGGGCCTGCGGGCTCTCCGGCCGCAAGGTCGAGTACGTGCGCGACCTTGCCATGCACGTGCTCGACGGCGAGCTCGAGCTCGACCGCCTCGACGAGCTCGGCGACGAGGACGTGATCGCCGAGATCGTCGCGGTGCGCGGGCTCGGCCAGTGGACCGCGGAGATGTTCCTGCTCTTCCACCTCGAACGCCCCGACGTGCTCTCCGGCGGCGACCTCGGCATCCGCAAGGCGATCCAGATCGAGTACGGACTGAACGAGCTGCCGCCGCCGCAGCGCGTGCTCGAGATCGGCGAGGTCTGGCGACCGCACCGCAGCCTCGCCTCGCTCTATCTCTGGGAGTCGCTCGCAAGCGTTCCTGCCGAGTAAGGCTGCGGGCCGAAATGGTCGAGAAGAGAGATATGCGACTTCGCTTCCTGCTCGGCTACGCCGTCGTCGTCACGATCGCGATCGGCGCGATCGCGATCGCCCTCGTCGTGCGCGATCGCGAAAACCAGAACTTCGAGCAGCGCCAGCGCGCCGAGGCCGCACGCTCGGCCCGCCAGGCGGAAGCGCTGGCCAGCCTCTCGGTCGGCCAGCTGGCCAGCGCCGCGGCCTTCTACGAGGCCGAGGGCAGCAGGTTCACCCAGCACCAGTTCGCCGTGATCAGCGACTCGCTGCTGAACAACGGCGCGCTCTCGGCGACCGGCTTCATCCCGCTTGTGCGCGCCTCCGAGCGGCGCCGCTTCGAACGCGCCCACGGCTTCGCGATCCTCAAGCGCGGCCGCCTCGGCGCGCTGGTCCGCGAGGGCCCTCGCAGCCGCTACTTCCCCCTCACCTACGTGGCGACCGATTCCAAGCCCAGCCTCGCCGCGCCCTATGGCTACGACATCGGCGCCGATCCAATCCGCGTGGAACACCTGGCCGGCGCCCGCGACAGCGGGCGGTCCTCGGCGACGCCGGTGATCAGGCTGCCGCTCGGCGGCAACGGGATCAACGTCTTCCGTCCCGTCTACCGCGACGGGATGCCGACGGGGACCGTGGCGCAGCGCCGCGCGGCGCTGACCGGCTTTGCCCTCGGCTCGTTCCGCATCGCCGACCTGGCGCAGGCGGCGACGACGGCGCTGGAGGCGGACGACGAAGTCGAGCTGGTCGAGCGGGGACGCACGGTCGCCGGCATCCCGCTCGACCGCGGCGAATCGGCCTCCGCGCCGCTGCGGGTCGCCGATCGCACCTGGACGCTGGTCGTGCACGACGGCAACCGCCCCGGCGTCGGCCTGCCGGTGCTGATCGCCATCGTCGGCGTCGCCCTCGCCGCGCTGCTCGGCGCCCTGGTGCTGATCTGGAGCCGCAACGAGAAGATGCAGGAACTGCGCCTCCAGGCGAGCCGCGACCCGCTGACCGGGCTGAAGAACCGGCGGCGCTTCGAGGAAGAGCTGCGCAACGAGCTCGCGCGCAGTCGCCGCGAGCAGACCGTCGGCGCCGTGCTGATGCTCGATCTCGACAACTTCAAGCAGGTCAACGACACACTGGGGCACCCCGCCGGCGACCGGGTGATCGCGGACATCGCCGAGGTGCTCGCGGGCCGCATGCGCTCGACCGACACCGTCGCGCGCCTCGGCGGCGACGAGTTCGCGATCGTGCTGCCCCGCTGCGATCTCGACGAGGCCGAGGAGATCGCCGAGGCGATCGGCAAGGCGATCCGGCTGCACACCCCGCCGGGCGAGGCGGCCCCGCCGCTCACGGCGAGCATCGGGATCGCGACCTTCGGGCCACGGGCGGAGGGCTACGACGCGGTGCTCTCCGCCGCCGACAACGCGATGTACGAGGCGAAGCGGTCCGGGCGCGACTCGGTCAGGGTCGCGGGCAGCGCGGTGTCAGCCGGCGCCTAGCCGGTGGCGCAGGCGCAGCACGCGGCTGACCGAGTCTTCGAAGGAGGTTCTGGGGATTTGGCCGTGGCGGAGGGTCGCCAGCAGGGCGCTGTGGGCGCGGGCGGCTTCGGCGGGGGTCGTGTAGAGGAGCAGGTCGGCGCCGGCTGCGGCGGCGGCGCGGGCCGCCTTTGCGGTGCCGCCGAAGGCATGGACGGCGACGGTGTCGAGGGCGTCGGTGATCGAGACGCCTTCGAAGCCGAGGCGCCGGCGCAGCTCGCCGGTGGCGATCGCGGCGGTGAAGGCGGCCGGCCGGTTCGAGAAGGCGGGGTAGATCGCGGTGCTGAGCATGACCAGCTCGCCGCCCGCGGCGACGAAGCTGCGATAGGGCGCCTCATCGACCCGGCGCAACGTGCGCTTCGAGAGGCCGATGCGCTGCACCGCGTCGTCGGTGTTGAGCCGGGCCGCGCCGAGCCCGGGGAAGTGCTTGCCGGTCGCGGCGACGCCGCCCGCCTCCAGCGCCTCGGCGAAGGGGACCGCGGTGGCGGCGACCCGAGCCGGCGTCGAGCCGAAGCCGCGATCGGTTGCGGCGATCGTGCCGCCCGGCCGGGCGACATCGAGCACCGGCGCCAGGTCGACGTCGACCCCGGCGTTGCGCAGGTTGGCCGCAGCGCGAGCGCCCTGAGACCGGCTGAACGCGGCCCCGCGCGCGCCCATCGTCCGCGCCGACGCCGTCGGCGCGCCGTCGAGCCGCTTCACCAAACCGCCCTCCTGGTCGGTCATCACCAGCAGCGGGTCGCGCAGCCCCGGCGGGCGCCGGATCGCCTCCAGCTCGCGAATCAGCCGCCTGCCGGCGCCGCGGCTCGGCAGGTTGTCGCCGAAGAGGATGACCCCGGCCACCTCGCCGCGACGGATCATCCGTTCCACGCGGCGCGGGACCCTCGTCCCCGCGAAGCCGAGCACGATCCGCTGTCCGGCCAGCCGGCTCGCGGTCAGCGTGCTGGCGACCGAGGGCCGCGGCTCGGCGCCGTCGCCGAGCCTGGCGCCGAAGACAAAGGCGGCCGCCGCGAGCGCGAAGAGACCAGCGAGGACCAGGCGGCGCCGCCTCGCCATGCGAGTTCGCCGTTCGTCGGGCACAGGCAGACAAATAGCGAACGCGGCGACGACGCGGGCTGCGCCGTACGTCCGGGGCGACTCCTAGCCTTGCGGCCCGGATGCCTCCCCTGATCGATTTCGAGGAAGCGCTGGCGCTCGGCGAGCTGAGCGACCACGAGGACATCGGCGCGCTGGTCGAACGCGCCTGGGCCGTGCGCCAGGAGAACTTCGGCGACTCGACCGACATGTGCTCGCTGGTCAATGCCAAGTCCGGCGGCTGCGCCGAGGACTGCGGCTTCTGCGCCCAGTCGCGCTACGCCGAGGCGGACACGCCGATGCACGCGATGATGGAGCCCGAGCAGATCCTCGAGCACGCCCGGGCCGCCGAGGCGGCCGGAGCGCACCGCTTCTGCATGGTCACCCAGGGCCAGGGGCTCTCGAAAAAAGACTTCAAGAAGATCCTCGATGGCGCCAAGCTGGTCGCCGAGCACACCAACCTGAAGCGCTGCGCCTCGATCGGCCACATGTCGGGCGAGCGCGCCAAGCAGCTGCGCGAGGCCGGCATCCAGCGCGTCCACCACAACGTCGAGTCCTCGCGCTCCTACTACCCCGAGGTTTCGACCACGGTTCGCTACGAGGGCCGGCTGCGGACGATCGATGCGGTCAGGGAGGCCGGGCTGGAGACCTGCGTCGGCGGCATCCTCAACCTCGGCGAGTCGCCGCGGCAGCGGGTCGAGATGGCCTTCGAGCTGTCCGAGCTGGAGCCGACCTCGGTGCCGATCAACCTGCTCAACCCGCGCGCGGGGACGAAGTTCGGCGACCGCCCGCTGATGGACCCCTGGGAGGTCGTCAAGTGGGTGGCGATCTTCCGGCTGATCATCCCCGGCGCGCTCTTCCGCCTCTGCGGCGGCCGGGTCGAGAACCTCGGCGAGCTTCAGCCGCTGGCGGTCAAAGCGGGGCTGAACGGCGTGATGATGGGCAACTTCCTGACCACGCTCGGCGCCGAGCCCGAGGACGACCGGGCGATGTTCGAGGGGCTGGGGCTGAACGTCGCCCGCCAGGCCGACAACGGCGCCAACCCGCGGCCCGACAACCGCTCCGGCTGGCTCGACGGCGAGACGCCGGAGACGCCGATCGACGAGCTGATCGACAAGCAGGACGAAGCGAGCTTCTGGGACCCCTCGACGCAGCTGCGCGTAATCAAGAAGACGAAGAAGCCGCCGCCCTACCCGGCCCGCCAAACGGCGGCATGAGCGAGATCGCCGAGCGGCTGGCGGAGCTCCGCGAGAGCGGGCTCCATCGCCGCCTGCGGCTGGTCGAGGGCGCCCAGGGCCCGCGCGTGCATCTCGACGGGCGGCCGGTGCTGCTGCTCTGCTCGAACAACTACCTCGGCCTCGCCGACCACCCGCGGGTGCGCGAGGCGGCGGCCGAGGCGGCGCTCGGCTGGGGCGCCGGAGCCGGCGCCTCGCGGCTGATCTCGGGCAACATGGCGCCGCACAGCGGGCTCGAGCGGCGCCTGGCGGCGTTCAAGGGCTACGAGGCGGCGCTGCTGTTCGGCTCCGGCTACCTGGCGAACGTGGGAACGATCTCGGCGCTCGCGGGCCGTGGGAGCGTCGTCTTCTCTGACGAGCTCAACCACGCCAGCATCGTCGACGGCTGCCGGCTGGCGCGGGCCGAGACCTTCGTCTACCGCCACGGCGACGTCGAGCACCTCGCCTGGGGCCTGCGCGAGGCGGGCGGGCGCGGCTCGCTGATCGTCAGCGACGGCGTCTTCTCGATGGACGGGGACGTCGCGCCGCTGGAGGACCTGGCGCTGCTGGCGCGCGAGCACGGCTGCCGGCTGATGATCGACGAGGCGCACGCGACGGGGTCGCTCGGCCCGGGCGGCCGCGGCTCGGTCGCCGCGGCGGGTCTCGGCGACGAGGTCGACCTGGTCGTCGGCACGCTCGGCAAGGCGCTCGGCTCCTACGGCGCCTACGTCTGCGCGAGCGACGAGCTGCGCGACTACCTGCTCAACTCCGCGCGCTCCTTCATCTTCTCCACGGCGCTGCCGCCGCCCGTCCTCGCCGCGGCCGGTGCGGCGCTGGAGCTGCTCGAATCCGAGCCGCAGCGGGTGCGGCGGCTCAGCGTCAACGCGGCGGCCCTGCGCGACGGCCTGCGGGCGGAGGGCCTCGCAGCCGGCGGCGGCACGAGCCAGATCGTGCCGCTGGAGGTGGGCGAGGCGGAGCCGACGATGGCGCTCTGCGAGCGCCTGCTCGAGCGCGGCGTCTTCGCCCAGGGCATCCGCCCGCCCACCGTCCCTCCCGGCTCCTCGCGCCTGCGCTTCAGCGTGATGGCGACCCACGAGGAGGCCGAGCTGCGCGAGGCGGCACGCGAGACCGGCGAGGCCGCGCGCGAGCTCGGCCTCGCCCCCGCCGTCGCCCTCGCCGCCTAGACGTGCGGGGGGTCTTCGTCACCGGGACGGGGACCGAGGTCGGCAAGACGGTCGTCGCGGCGGCGATCGCCCGGACCCTCGCGGCCGAGGGACGGCGCGTCGCCGTCTTCAAGCCCGCCGTCACCGGCCTCAACAACCACCCAACCGCCGACGGGACGATTCCCGCCCATATAGGCGTATCTCCGGCCCATCGGCCGGATCATGTGATGTTGCGGGAGGCGGCGGGGTCGGCGCAGGACGACGACGAGGTGGCGCCCTATCGGTACGGGCCGCCGATGTCGCCGCATCTGGCGGCGGAATTGGCAGCTGAAGAGATCGAGCCGGCGCGCCTCTTGGAGGCGGCGCGCGCCGCGGCGGCCGGCGCCGACACGCTCGTCTGCGAGGGCGTCGGCGGCCTACTGGTCCCTCTCGGGCGCGTTTCTCTCGCATACCGTCAAGAAGGCGCCCGGGCCTACCTCGTGCGCGACTTCGCCGTCGAGCTCGGCCTGCCGCTCGTGATCGCCGCTCGGCCCGGCCTCGGCACGATCAACCACACCCTGCTGACGATCGAGGCCGCCCGCTCGGTCGGCCTCGATGTGACGGCGGTCGTCCTCACCCCCTGGCCCGACGATCCGTCGCAGATCGAGCGCTCGAACCGCGAGACGATCGCGACCCTCGGCAGGGTCAGCGTCGAAACGCTCCCCCACCTAGACCTCGGCTCTCCTGAAGCTTGGCCCCGGCTTCGTGTGGGCCTATCCGGGTAGGGGTGAAACGTCTTGTACTTTTTCGTTGAGCGCCGCGGGCGATAGCCGCACCCCGAGCCACCGAAAAAGTTAAGTGGAACCCCTACCCGGATAGGCCCTCAGGTAGCCACCCCGGCCAGCTCCTCACCGCCCGGGCTCGCCTCGGCCTCGGCGACACTGGGCCCGACGCTTTTCGGCCTGGCGTTGATCGCCACGGCGGCGATCAGGGCGCCGACGACGGTCACCGCGGCCGAGACCCACATCGCGTCGCTCAGCCCGTTGACGAACTGCTGCGGGGTGGCGGTCTCGAACGTGCTGCCGCCGACCGAGGCCTGGAAGATCGCCCCGGTCACGGCGACGCCGAGGCTGCCGCCGACCATACGGAACATCGAGAGCACGCCCGAGGCGATGCCGGCTTTCTGCACCGAGACCGCGTTCATCGCGGCGCTGGTCATCGGCGACATCGTCAGCGCGATGCCGATGCCGAGCAGCATGAACCCAGGCAGCAGGTCGCCGTAGCTGGAGTCGACCGCAATGTGGGTGAACGTCCACAGCGACGCCGTCAGGATCGAGAGCCCGGCGACGATCAGCCAGCGTGGGCCGAAGCGGTCGGCGAGCCTGCCCGCCACCGGCGCGACGCCGACGATCATCAGGGTCGAGGGCAGGAAGCGCACGCCCGCCTCCAGCGGCGAGTAACGGAGGATGTCCTGCATGTAGAGGGCGAGGAAGAAGAAGACGCCCATCATCGCGAAGGTGATGATCAGCGCCACCACCACCGCGCCGAGGAAGTTGCGGTCGCCGAAGAAGCGGAACTCGACCATCGGCGCCCTGACGCGGCCCTCGACCGCGACGAAGGCGATCGCCGCCAGCACCGAACCGGCCAGCAGGGCGACGATCCCGGGCGAGCCCCAGCCCCAGTCGTTGCCCTCGACCAGGGCGAGGACGAGAGCGGTGAGAGCGCCGGTCAGGGTCGCGACGCCGAGGTAGTCGACCTCGCGCCCGACGCTGGTGTCGCGCGACTCGCGCACGGCGAACACCGTCGCGGTCACGGCGCCGACCGCGACCGGGATGTTGAGGTAGAAGATCGCGCGCCAGCTGACGTGCTCGGTGAGGAAGCCGCCGAGCACCGGGCCGACCGCGAGCGCCAGGGCCGAGACTCCGGCCCAGGTCCCCATCGCCTTGCCGCGCTCGTGCGCGGGGAAAGGCGTCGGTGATGATCGAGAGCGTGCCCGGCATCATCAGCGCCGCGCCGACGCCCTGCACGACCCGGCTGATCACGAGATCGGTCGGGCCCTGGGCGAAGCCGGCGGTGGCCGAGGAGAGGGCGAAGACGATCACGCCGGCGAGGAACATGCGGCGGCGTCCGAAGATGTCGCCGAGCCGCCCGCCGGTGGCGAGCAGGACGGCGAAGGAAAGCGTGTAGCCGTTGATCGTCCACTCGAGGCCGGAGATCGAGGCGTTGAGGTCGCGTTGGATCGACGGCAGGGCGACGTTCACGACCGTGTTGTCGAGCATGATCATGAACAGCGCGAAGCACATCGCACCGAGCGTCCACCACTTGCGGTTTTCGTCGGTGATCAGGTGGCGATAGCGGGTCAAGCTTGTACTCCCTTCAGGTGCTGGTAGGTCTCGGCGATGTCGTCCCTGTCCATCAGGGACTCGATCGCGGCGTCGAGCTTGCGCCGCTGCGCGGCGCCGAGGCTCTCCGCGAACGCCTCCAGCCCCGCCTGGCGGACGACCAGCAGCGTGTCGACGAGGTCCTTCCCTTTCGCGGTGATCGCCACCCGCCGCACGCGGCGGTCGTCCGGGTCCTCAACCCGGGTGGCGAGGTCTTCGCCGACCAGCGCGTCGACGGCCCTGCTCATCGAGGGGACCGAGACCCCGAAGGTCTCGGCCAGCTCGCCGACCTGGCGCGGCTCGGTCCCCTCACCGATCCCGCCCAGCTCGAGCAGGGCCTTGCACTGGGTCATCGAGAGCCCGCACTCCTCGATCACCCGCAGCTGGTTGCCGCGGTCGTAGAGGAAGACGTGGCGCATCAGGGCGCCGATCCGCGCCGCAGTGTCCTGCGCCCCCTCGCTGACCCCGGTCTTGTCCGCGATTGCTGCGATCTCGCTCGCTTGCATGCCAACAATGGTTGCACCAGAGCAACTATTTCTCAAGCGCAATAGTTGCTCCTGTGACACATATCACTCTGGACGCGAACCGAAGAGGGCGCAATCTGCGTGTGTCCGCGGGCGCCGTTCCCGCCGGTGGTGGGGCTAGATTCGGCGGCGGCGATGTCGGTGGACCACGCGCAGCTCGATCGGGACCATCTGTGGCACCCGTTCACCCAGCAGCTCGGCTGGGTCGAGGAAGAGCCACTGATGATCGAGCGGGCCGAGGGTACGCAGCTGATCGACAGCGAGGGCCGTCGCTACATCGACGGGGTCTCCTCGCTCTGGTGCAACGTCCACGGGCATCGCCATCCCGGCATCGACGCGGCGCTGCGCGAGCAGCTCGACCGGGTCGCGCACTCGACCATGCTCGGCCTCGGCCATCCCGGCGCGGTCGAGCTGGCGGCGAAGCTGGTCGAGATCGCGCCGCCCGGCCTCTCGCGCGTCTTCTACTCCGAAGCGGGGGCGACGGCGACCGAGATCGCGCTGAAGATGGCCTTCCAGTTCCAGCAGCAGCGGGGCGGCCAGCACCGGCGCCGCACCTCCTTCGTCCACTTGCGCGACGCCTACCACGGCGACACGATCGGCTCGGTCTCGGTCGGCGGCATCGACCTCTTCCACGCCACCTACCGGCCGCTGCTCTTCGACACGCACGCCGCCGAGCCGGGCGACGCCGCCGACCTCGAGCGCGTGCTCTCCTGCCACGAAGAAGAGATCGCCGCGCTGATCGTCGAGCCGCTGGTCCAGGGCGCCGCGGGGATGCTGGTCCACCCGCCGGGCTTCCTGCGCGACGCGCGCGAGCTCTGCGACCGCTTCGGCGTGCTCTTGATCTGCGACGAGGTGGCGACCGGCTTCGGCCGCACGGGGACGATGTTCGCCTGCGAACAGGAGGACGTCGCGCCCGACCTGCTCTGCCTCGCCAAGGGCCTCACCGGCGGCTACCTGCCGCTGGCGGCGACGCTGACCAGCGAGCGGATCTACGAGGGCTTCCTCGGCGCTCCCGCCGAGCAGCGCACCTTCTTCCACGGCCACACCTACACCGGCAACCCGCTCGCCTGCGCCGCCGCGCTGGCCAACCTCGAGGCGTTCGAGAGCGAGCGCACGCTGGAGCGGCTGGAGCCGAAGATCGAGCTGCTCGGCGAGCTGCTGGAGCCGGTCGCCGCGATGCCGCAGGTCGCCGAGGTGCGCCGTCGCGGCGTCATGACCGGCATCGACCTCGGCCAGCACGATCCCGACCTGCGCCTAGGCCACCGCGTCGCCGTCGAGGCCCGCCGCCGCGGCGCGATCGTCCGCCCGCTCAGCGACGTCGTCGTCCTCATGCCCCCGCTCTCGATCTCCGCGGCCGAGCTGCGCCGCCTGGTCGCGATCACGGCCGAGTCGATCGAGGCGGCCTACGCGTCCGCCTATCCAGTGCCACTCGAAAAGGTCGCTTGAGACTTACGCGGCTGCCCGAACGCCGATTTCGAGCGTGACAAGTCGATTGGGCACCGCGACCGCCGCACGCGCCGCCGCGATCAATGCGTCTCCATCAAGGTCAAACCGATCCGCCGCTTCACGCAGAACCTCCTCAACCCCAAGATCGGGATAGAGCAACTCGACGTTCGCCGGCTTTCCCTTCGCGAAAGCGACGTTTACGCGATCCCCGACCCCCTCGTTGCCTTCCCAATGCTGAACGTCGATCAGGTCGATCGAGAGTGCATTTGCCTCGCTGTCGTAGTCGGCTCTCATCGGGGTCTCTCCCTAACGATGACAGTAATTACAAACCCGAGATCGTCCAGGGCGACAACAACTTCCAACGTCCGCCCCGCGCTATCGCGGCCAATCGCGATCGGATTGCCCTTCGCATCGCGCCTTTCGGCCTCAGGGCTGTCGACGACGGCGTCGACAGACATGGGCCAAACCTTTTCGCGACGCATCCGATTCTTCGCGTGATGACTGAAACGCACCCACCTTCAAGGGCTCAGCGGCCAAATCTCTCCCCCCTGTGACGAACTTGCGTCCCACCCGTAGTACGGGCATGAACGAAGCGGCGGTCGCACCTGCGGTCGAGCTCCCGCGTGGAGGGAGGGAGGCGCTGGCCTTCGACGACCTCTAGTGCGCCGCGAGCGGCGGGTCGCCGCGTCGCTGCGCACGCAGCTCGACCGGCTGCACCGCCGCGCCCGTTACGCCCGCGTCACCGTGCGGATCGAACCCGGCGCCGCGGCCGGCTCGGGGGCAAAGAGCTGGGGCGTCAACGACGCGCTCGACGACGCCGGGCGCATACTCGTCGTCGCCGCCGGGGTCGTCCTGATCGGCCTCGCCGTGCTCGGCCCGCTGGCGCTGATCGCCCTGCTCGCCTGGCTCGCGCACCGCGTCTGGCTGCGCCGCCGTCGCGAGGCCGCCCTCGGCTGATCGCGGTCGAGCTTTTCGTCGCTATGCGGTGAAAAGCTCGACCGCGGTGCGGGGGGATGCGGCGCTGGGGTTAGGGTCTTGATGCGATGGACGAGGAGAGACGACGCGGGCCTGCTGAGGCTCCGAACCTGGGCGAGCCGGCGGTGCCGCGGCCGTCGGCCTCGGTGGTGCTGCTGAGGCGGGGCGGCAAGCACGGCGACCGGGCGCTCGAGGTGCTGCTGCTGAAGCGCAGCGAGGAGGCGAAGTTCATGCCCGGGGTGTGGGTGTTTCCCGGCGGCGGCGTCGATCCCGGGGACGGCGAGGGCGAGGGCGGATACCGGGCGTGCGCGGTGCGCGAGCTCGAGGAGGAGGCGGGGATCGGGCTGCCGGAGGGCGAGGAGCTGGTGCTCTTCTCGCGCTGGATCACGCCGGAGGTCGTCTCGCGCCGCTTCGACGCCTGGTTCTTCCTCGCGCTCGCCCCGGCGCACACGCCGCCCGAGCCGGACGGCGTCGAGACCACGGAGGCGCGCTGGTTCGAGCCGCGGGCGGCGCTCGAGGCCCAGCACGCCGGCGAGCTCAACCTCGCCTTCCCCACCGTGCAGCAGCTCCGCTCGCTGCTGCCCTACCGCAACGCCGCCGAGGCGATCGAGGCACACCGCGGAAAACGGGTCGAGCCGATCCTGCCAAAGGTGATCGGCACGCCCGACCAGCACCGGGTCGTCCTCCCCGGAGACCCCGACTACCCCGCCTGAACCTCGTCGGGAAACGGGGCCAGGCCGGCGTGCCACGGCCCCGGGCGGTAGGTGTGCATGCCGGTCTCTTCCATCTCCGCCTGCAATCGCTTGAACAGCTGACCGGCGTTCTTCAGCGCTGCCTTCAGCTCTTCCTCGCTGCGCTCGCGCAGGTGCCAGAGGAACCAGAGCTGGCGGTCGTTGATGCCGAAGTCGATCTCGCCGGTCATCGTCGTCGTCCAGGTGAGGAAGCCGGGGCTGAACAGCTCGCGCAGCTTGACCGGGTCGTACTCGCTGGGCACCGTCGCCTGGAAGCGCCTGTTGAACTCGATCGACTCGAACTCGACCTTGCGGGCGAAGCGCTTGGTGACGACCTCGTGGCCCTCGATCGACTCGACGTTGAAGGCGGGCACGACCTTGGCCAGGTCCGGCATGTGCGCCTTGGTCAGCAGCGCCGCCGGCAGCAGCGCCTTGCCGAACAGGCCGCCGACCTCCTTTTCGTCGGCGTCGCAGCAGGAGCCCCAGAAGCCCTCGGCGAGCTGGCCGGTGAGCCGGTTCGAGCCGCCGACGCAGAGCGCCACCGGCGCGTCTTTCGGGTTGATCCCGCCGACCGGCTCGTAGGTCAATTCATGGCGCTCGCCGTAGCGGCGCACGATCTCGGCCCATTCGCGTGCTTCCTGCTTCGCGCCCACAGCCCGATCCTATGCGGGTAGGATGGCGGCCATGTGGATCGCCATCGCAGTGGTCGTCGTAATCGTCGTCCTCGCCCTCTACTACGTCGCCAAGCGCAACTCGATCATCGCCTCGCGCAACCGGGTCGACGAGTCCTGGAGCGGGATCGACGTGCAGCTCAAGCGCCGCCACGACCTCGTGCCCAACCTGGTCGAGACGGTCAAGGGCTACGCGACGCACGAGAAAGAGACCTTCGAGAAGGTCACCCAGGCGCGGGCCGACGCGATGTCGGCCGAAGGCGTCGCCGACACGGCGAAAGCCGAGCAGGGGCTGACCGGGGCGCTCGCCGGCCTGCGCGCCGTCGCCGAGAACTACCCGCAGCTGCGGGCGACCGAAAACTTCCAGCAGCTCAGCCGCAACCTCTCTGAGCTCGAGGACGAAATCCAGGCCTCGCGGCGGATCTACAACTCCAACGTGCAGTCCTACAACACGACGATCCAGCAGTTCCCCGCCTCGATCATCGCCAACCAGGGCGGCTTCACGGCGCGCGACTACTTCGAGATCGAAGACAAATCCGAGCGCGAGCCGGTCGCGGTCAGCTTCGACAAATAGGCAGCTTCTTTAAGCTTCAGGCCATGAGCAGCGCGACGACCGAGGCGACCCTCTGGATCTGCGAAAGCTGCGGCTTCATCTACGACCCGGCGGTCGGCGATCCGGACGGCGGCATCCCGCCCGGAACGAAATTCGAGGACATCCCCAGCGACTGGTTCTGCCCCGTCTGCGGGGCGCGGACCTCAGACTTCCGCCCCCTCGAGCCGGGCGAGGCCTGAGCCCGCAGGACAGCCCGCCGTGAGCTACGACTACGACTGGATCGTCGTCGGCTCGGGCTTCGGCGGCTCGGTCTCCGCCCTGCGCCTGGCCGAGAAGGGCTACGACGTCGCCGTGCTCGAGTGCGGCAGGCGCTTCGGCGACGACGACTTCCCCAGCTCGACCTGGGACAGCCGCCGCTACTTCTGGGCGCCGCGGGTCGGGATGAAGGGGATCTTCCGGCTCAGCCTCTTCCGCGACGTCACCGTCGTCAGCGGCTGCGGCGTCGGCGGCGGCAGCCTCGGCTACGCGAACACGCTCTACGTCCCCCCCAGCCAGTTCTTCCAGGACCCGCAGTGGGGCGACCTCGAGGACTGGGAGGCGAAGCTCGCGCCCCACTACGAGACCGCGCAGCGGATGCTCGGCGTCACCGTCCACGACCGCGACGACCCGGCCGACCAGCTGCTGCGCGAGCTCGGCGAGGAGCTCGGCGTCGCCGACACGTACAGCAAGACGCCGGTCGGGGTCTACCTGGACAACCCTGGGCAGACCGTCGCCGACCCCTACTTCGAAGGCGAGGGACCGGAGCGCACCGGCTGCATGCAGTGCGGGCGCTGCATGGTCGGCTGCCCGCACGGGGCAAAGAACACGCTGGTCAAGAACTACCTCTGGCTGGCCGAGCGGCGCGGCGTCGAGGTGCAGCCCGAGCGCACCGTGACCGAGATCCGCCCGCTCGGCGCCGCCGACGGCAGCGACGGCTACGCGGTGACCAGCGAGCGCTCCGGCATGCTGCGCGGCCGCCGCAAGCGCACCCTGACCGCGCGCGGCGTGATCGTCGCCGCCGGCGCGCTCGGCACCAACAAACTGTTCAGCGCTGCCGCCTCGGCGGCTCGCTGCCGCGCATCTCGCGCCGGCTCGGCGAGCTGGTGCGGACCAACAGCGAGAGCCTGCTCTCCGTGCGCGTGCCGCGCGACCACCCCGAGGACCTGAGCAAGAGGGTCGCGATCACCTCGAGCATCTACCCCGACCCGCACACCCACATCGAGACCGTCACCTACGGCGAGGCCGGCGACTCGATGAGCACGCTCAACACGCTGCTGGTCGGCGACGGCACGCGGGTCACGCGGCCGCTGAAGCTGCTCGCCCAGATCCTCCGCCACCCGCTGAACTTCGCCCGGGTGCTGTGGCCGTTCGGGACCTCGCACCGCACGATCATCCTGCTGGTCATGCAGACGCTCGACAACGCGATCGCGCTGCGGCCGCGGCTGAAGCGCAACGGCGAGGTGACGCTACAGACCGAGCAGGACCCCGAGCGCCCCAACCCGACCTTCATCCCGGTCGCCAACCAGGCGGCGGAATGGTTCGCCGAGCGCACCGGCGGGATCGCCCAGAGCTCGATCATGGAGGCGACGCTGAACGTCCCCACCACCGCCCACATCCTCGGCGGCGCCGCGATCGGCCACGGCCCCGAGGACGGCGTCGTCGACGCCCGCCAGCGCGTCTTCGGCTACGAGAACCTGATCGTCTGCGACGGCGCGGCGATCCCGGCGAACGTCGGCGTCAACCCGAGCCTGACGATCACCGCCCTGGCCGAGAACGCGATGGGTCAGATCCCGCCGAAAGAGGGCGCCGAACCGCGCGACCTGCCCGAGGCCGCGCGGCCCGCTGTCACCAGTCCCTAGCCACGGGCGGGTTCGCTACCCGGCGAACCGGCTCTCGACGTAGTCCCAGTTGACGACGTTCCAGAAGGCGTCGATGTATTCGGGGCGCTTGTTCTGGTACTTGAGGTAGTAGGCGTGCTCCCAGACGTCGCAGCCGAGCAGCGGCTGGCTGCCGTCGAGCACCGGCGAGTCCTGGTTCGGCGTCGAGACGACGGCGAGCCCGGAGCTGTCCTTGACCAGCCAGGCCCAGCCGGAGCCGAAGCGGGTGAGGCCGGCTTTTTTGAACTCGTCCTTGAACGAGTCGAAGGAGCCGAAGGTCTCGTCGATCGCGCTCGGCCAGCTCGCCGCCCGGGGCGCCGCCGCCGTTGGGGCTGAGCATCTGCCAGAAGAGCGAGTGGTTGAAGTGGCCGCCGCCGTTGTTGCGCACCGGGCCCTGCTTGTCGCCCGGCAGGCTCGAGAGGTTGCGCAGCACGTCCTCGACGTCGCGGTCGGCCCACTCGGTCCCCTCGAGCGCTTCGTTGGCTTTGTCGACGTAAGCCTGGTGATGCTTGTCGTGGTGGACGCGCATCGTCGCCTCGTCGATGTGCGGCTCGAGCGCGTCGTAGTCGTAGGGCAGATCGGGAACCGTGAAAGCCATTGCTTCTCCTTGTCCTTGATATCGGGATCATCATGGAGCCTAGCCGGATTTGAATATCACCCATCCGGGTAAGAAATGGCCTCGCCCGACAACTACGCGATAGAGAAAGAATCCGAGCTGTGGCGGCGATTTGCCCGCGAGCGTGACCCGGCGATCCGGGAAGAGCTGGTGCGCAGGAACCTCGACTTCGCCAAGCGCCTGGCGCTGCGCTACCGGGGGGCGAGCGAGTCCTTCGACGATCTGCTTCAGGTTGCCAACCTCGGCCTGCTGGGCGCGATCGACCGCTTCGACCCCGAGCGCGGCATCCCCTTCACCGCCTTCGCCTCGCCGACGATCCTGGGTGAGCTCAAACGCCACTTCCGCGACCGCGTCTGGACCGTGCGGGTGCCGCGCGGCCTGCACGACCGCATGGCCGAAGTCGACAAAGCGATCACCGAGCTGACCAAGAAACTCCAGCGCTCGCCCTCGGTCGGCGAGATCGCCGAGCGGCTCGGCGTCGAGCAGACCGACGTGCTCGAGGTGATGGAGGCCAACCACAACCGCCGGCCGCTCTCGCTCGACCGCCCCGCCGGGTCCGAGGACGCCGAGGAGTCGCCGCCGACCGAGTGGATCGGCTCCGAGGACGAGTCCTTCGAGCTGGTCGAGGGACGGGTCGCGCTCGACGCCGCGCTGCCCCACCTCGACGAGCGCGAGCGGCTGGTGCTGCGCCTGCGCTTCGCCGAGGACATGACGCAGTCGCAGATCGCCGAGCGCATCGGTCACTCGCAGATGCACGTCTCGCGCATCCTGCGCCGCGCCCTGGCGCGGATCCGCGAGCAGATCAGCGAGCAGCAGAAAAGCGAATGACCAGGTACTCGCCGTCGTCGGACTCCTCGACGGCGAGTTCGTCGGCCAGCTTCTCCAGCGAGCCGCCGACGTCGGGGACCTCGAGATCGGTGCGGATGTCGGCGGCGGCGCCGTCTTCCATCGGCCCGAGGCGCAGATCGATCCCGCCGTCGCGCTCGTCGAGGCCCAGCTTCACGCGGCCGTCCTCGAACTGGCGCGGCGCCGCCGCGGCGATCGCGTCGGTGACCAGCACCGCGTCGGAGACCTGATCCACGGAGAGCTCGCGCCGCGCGGCCAGCGCGCCGACGACCCGCGCCAGCACCGGCGCCAGCAGCTCGGAGCGGTCGATCGTCAGCTCGGTGCGCTCGCTGGGCTGCGGCTTGATCTCCACCCGGTCGCCCGCGTCCCTGGCGCCACCGCCCTGGAGCGGCACGCGCATCGTGATCTCGGTGCCCCGGTCGATGCCGCCGGAGATCGAGAAGGCGCTGGAGAGCGCGGCGATCAGCGAGAGGCCGAGGCGGAGGCTGTCTCGCTCGGTCTCCGCCTGCGGGCGGATCCCCACGCCCTCGTCGCGGACGACGACCGTGAGCCCGTCGGGATCGGCGCTCGCCTCGACGCTGAGCGGGCCGGGCTCACCCTCGTAGGCGTGCAGGACGACGTTCATGCAGGCCTCGGTGACGACGGTCTTCAGGTCGGCCAGACCCGGCTCGTCCATCCCGATCTCCTCGGCCAGCCCGGCGAGGGCGTGGCGAATCACCGCGACGTTCTCGGACTTGGCGGGCAACATGATCTGTAGGCCCTGGGGCCTTTCGTCGGTTGCAGTGGTGTCTCGAGTGGACCGCATCCTTGCCGCCGGGGACGAGTCCCGCGGCCACGAGCATAGATCGTCGTGCTCTGGGAATTTCTCGCTACCCACCAGCGTGCGTGGCCAAACCAAGTCAGTTTCCAAACGCGGGACGAACGGTGGGACTGCGGTACGATCGGCCGGTGAAGCCGGTTCCCTTCGAGGTCACGCGGGAAGAGCTGGATGACGGCATTCGCGCGTTCACCGTGCGCGGCGAGCTCGACATGAACACGGCCCCGGAGCTCGAGCAGGGCCTGGAGCAGGCGCTGGACGAGTCCGGCACCTCGATCGTGCTCGACCTCTCCGAGTGCGAGTTCATCGACTCGACCGGCATCGCGCTGATCGTGCGCGCCTGGCAGCGCCTCGACGGCGGCGGCAACGGCTCCGGCGGCAAGCTGGTGCTCTGCTGCGACAACCACCAGGTGCGCCGGCTGCTGAAGATCACCGGGGTCGAATCCTCGATCTCGATGCACGATACGCGCGACGACGCGCTCGACGAGCTGCGCGGCTGAGCGCGGCCGAGCTCGGCGCCGGCCTCGCATCACGTCGACACGCCCTGGCGGCGGCGGCCAGCCCATCGCGTGATCTAGATGTTTAACTATCTTTTGACACTTTAAACAATAGTTGAGTATCTTTAAACCATGACGCGCACGCGTACCTACTCCGCGGCTACGACCGAGGCGACGAGGCTGCTCGGCAGCCAGATCACGCTGGCGCGCCGCGAGCGCCGCTGGACCCTTCAGGAACTCGCCGACCGGACCGGCGTAACCGCCGTGACGATGCGGAAGGTCGAGCGCGGCGATCCGAGCGTCGGCCTCGGGGTCGCGTTCGAGGCGGCGACGCTTGCCGGCGTGCCGCTGTTCCACCCGGATCGCTCACGGCGCGCGATCGAAGTCGAACGTCTCGAGGATCGGCTGGCGGCGCTGCCCGGCAGGGTGCGCAAACCGACGCAGATCGACGATGACTTCTGAGCCGGGGCCGGTATTCGTGTGGGCCTGGGCCCCGGGGGCGACCGAGCCGGTGGTCGCCGGGCGCCTGGATCCCCAGGGAAGCGTCTTCACCTTCACCTACGGACAGAGCTACCTCGCGTGCGAGGACTCCATTTCGCTCTACCTGCCCGAGCTGCCGCTTCGGCGTGGGCCGATTGCGCCCCTGGCCGGGGAAGTCGCCGGCTGCGTGGCCGACGCCGCTCCAGACGCCTGGGGGCAGCGGGTGATCCTCAACGCCCAGATCGGACGGGGCGCCGAGGGCCCCGGCGATCTCAGCCTGCTGACCTACCTACAGGAGTCCGGCTCGAACCGAATCGGCGCGCTCGACTTCCAGCTTTCCCCGGATGAGTACGTCGCTCGCGAAGCCGGGGCGACAACGCTCGCCGAGCTCGCCGAATCTGCCGAGCGGGTCGAACAGGGAGTCCCGCTGTCGCCGACGCTCGACCGGGCGCTTCTGCACGGCAGCTCGGTCGGGGGAGCTCGACCGAAGGCGCTGCTGAGCGACGGGGATCGCCAGCTGATCGCCAAGTTCAGCTCGACCACGGACTCCTTCCCCGTGGTCAAGGGGGAGTTCATCGCGATGGAGCTCGCCCGTCGAGCCGGTCTCGACGCGGCCAATGTGGAGCTGACGAGCGCGCTTGGAAAAGACATGCTGCTGATCGAGCGCTTCGACCGGCCTGGCGGAGGAACCCGCCGGGAGATGGTTTCCGCCCTGACGATCCTCGAGCTGGACGAGATCTCCGCGAGATACGCGAGCTACGCCGACCTCGCGGACCGGATCCGCGCCCGGTTCGCCGAACCCACCGCCAGCCTGCGCGAGCTCTTCGCGCGCATCGTCTTCAACGTCCTCGTCGGCAACACCGACGACCACGCCCGCAACCACGCGGCCTTCTGGGACGGCGAGTCGCTCGCCCTCACCCCGGCCTATGACGTCTGCCCGCAGGCCCGCGCCGGTGGCGAGGCGGCCCAGCTGATGGCGATCGGCAAGGACGGCTTCCGGATGAGCCAACTTTCCGGCTGCGTCGCTCGCGCGTCCGAGTACCGACTCTCGGAGGCCGATGCGCGCGAAATTGTCGACGGCCAGATCGCGACGATCGAGGACGAGTGGGCGGACGTCTGCGACCGCGCAGAGCTGACCGAGGTCGACCGCGCCGGCTTCTGGCAGAGGCAGTTCCTCAACCCCTACGCGACCGAGGGCTACTAGGCCGCCGAAATCGTTTCCGTCGCCCCAACGCGGGTACCCGCTATGAGACCAGACCTTCAAGGCCTGGTGGCAGGGCCGCGGCGCCGTCAACCCGCACGGCGAGCCGGTCGTGCTCTTCCCCGACACCTTCGACAACTTCCTCCACCGGCCCGGATCGCCGGGCTAGCGAAAAGTCGCTGACCTCGACCGTCGGCGACGCTCGGCGCGATCCTCGCGCATCTCCGGCCAGAACATAAACACGAGGTATGCGGCCAGGCAGCCATACATGATCGCCCGCTGTCCTGTCGGGCCAGGATGAAACAGGGCCGTCAGAGCCATGGTCGCCACTCCCGTACTGACTATTCCCAACACACGCCCAAGCCCTGAGTATCGATTCATTGTCTTCATAGTAGCTGACCCGCGACGGCCAATGCATACAAAGAAATGCCGGCCCAGAAACCCCAAACAACTCCCTTGCGAGCCCATTCGTCGTGCCCGGCGACCGGGAGGCCGCGAGTCGACGCGAAGACCAATCCGACCACCCCTCCAGCGCCCGCATAGGCAAAGATCGTTTCCACTCCAACCACTTCGGGAATCGGACCCGCCGCTCGCGGCAGCACTACCTCGGTGAGCAACGCGATCATCGTGGCCGACGCTAGGTCGGCCAGACGCACACGTGGCGCGCACAATCAAAACTTATGCATGAAGCACTGAAACAAGGTCGTAGAGCCTCGGGACGGGGTCGCGCAATAGCTCGGTTAGGGGGCGCTGGGCGAATCCTGTGCGGCAAAGCGCGCGACGCCCTGCTCGGGGTCGGGGAAGACCTCGCCGCGGACGAAACGCCCGTCGCGCACTCGCCAGATCCAGGCCACCGGGACGTCGCGGATGCCGAGCTCGCGGCTGCGCGCGTAGACCCGTCCCTGCACGAGCACTGCCTCCGCCCGCGCCTCGACCTCGCCGACGGCGATCCGCAGCTCTTCCCATACCTCGGCGACGTCGGCGAGGTAGTCGCGCAGCCCGGCCGCACCTGTGTAGGGAGCGTCGCGGCCGACCGCCTCTGCCGTGACCACCGGGAAGAACTCCATGCGCTCGTCGCAGAGCTCGGCCATGCACTGCTCGTCGCGCCGGTTGAAGCACTCGTAGAGGCGCTCCACGAGCGCCCGCGGCTCAGCCAACGCCGGCGCTCTGGCGCGCGACCGCGAGCACCGCGACGTCGTCCTCGAGCCGCCCTCCGGTGAAGCTGTGGAGCGAACCCTCGAGCCGCTGCACGGCGAGCGCCGGGTTGGTCGCGCCGCTGAGCCGGTCGCGCAGGCGGTCCTCGCCGAAGCGCCCCTCGGAGCCCTGCGCCTCGGTGACGCCGTCGGTGACGACGACGATCTGCTGGCCGGGCTCGACCTGGCTGTGAACGATCGTCCATTCGGCGTCCTCGAAGGCGCCGAGGACCGGATCGGCTTCCATCACCTCGGTCACGCTCCCGCCGTCGACGAGCAGCGGCGGCGGGTGGCCGGCAACGGCGAGGCGCATCGGCTCGCGCGGATCCTCCCCCAACGTCATCGCCGCGAGGCTACAGAGGGAGGCGTCGCCGCGCGCCAGCAGGGCGCGATTGAGCGTGCGCAGGGCGGCCTCCGGATCGTCGGTGAGCACCGCGGCGGTGCGCAGGGTGTAGCGCGCGACCGCGGTGATCGAGGCGGCGTGGGCGCCGCGGCCGGTGACGTCGCCGATCGCCAGCATCCAGCCGCCGGGCACGCGGAAGACGTCGTAGAAGTCGCCGCCGACTTCGTTCTCGGCCCCGGCCGGCCGGTACATCGCCGCCACCGACCAGCCTGGGATGTGCGGCAGCGGCGAGGGCAACAGGCCGCGCTGAAGCGTCTCGGCGATCTCCGCGCGCGCCCGCTCGGCCCGCTCGAGGTCGGCGAAGAGGCCCGAGTTGTCGAGCGCCAGGGCGATGCGCCCGGCGAGGATCCAGGCGAAGCGCGCGTCCTCGCGGCGGTAGCGGCGGCCCGACCAGGCGACCGCGATCGTCAGCGTGCCGGTGACTTCGCCGCGCGCCTGTAGGGCGACGGTGATCGCCGAGCGCATGCCGAGGCCGCGCAGGAAATCGAGGTCCTGCTCATCGTGGGCGAGGCCGCGCAGGTCCTCGTCGGACACACGCTCGTAGAAGCGCGGGCCGAGCGCGGACCGGTCGTCGGCGACCATCCGCGGCGGGGTCGAGGGCATGCGTTCGGCGAGGCCCGTCTCGACCCCCGGCGAGCCGCCGGGGGCGACGCGCACCGCCGCGCGCCGCGGCACGCGATCCTCGCCGATCACGTCGATCATGCAGAAGTCGCCGAGCTGCGGCACGAGGATCGCGCAGATCGCGTCGAACGTCTGCTCCAGCGACCGCCCGTCCTCGGAGACGGCGGTGATGTCGGCGAGGATCTGGAAGCGCCGCCGCGCCCTGCGCTCGCGGGCGATCAGCACGGCGAGCACGGCGACGAGCGCCGCCACCGCCACCACCGATATATCGATCCACGCCATCTGCGGTCAGTCTCCCTCGCTGTCGAAAACGACAGTAGCCAGCGCGGGCGCGCCTGTCCACGGAGAAAACCCCGGCCGGGGCCGAAGATCACCCGAGCAGCGTCAGCAGCAGGTTGGCGACGACGGCAAGCGGCGTCGCCACAACGTCAGCCGTTGTGGCGACGCTGGTGCCGCCTGTGCTGCCTCTTCGCCTTGCGGCGCTGCTTCGCGCACCTGGAGTTCGACATCGCCGGCTTGAAGGTCGAGGTCTTGCCGTTGTGGCCTTCGGTGGCGACGTTGGCCCGGTAGTGGCGCTTGCAGATGTTGCGGCTGTTGACCAGGAGCCCCTTCTTGCCGCCCTGCTGGATGAAGATCAGCTTGGAGACGGGCACGTCGGGGGCGTCTTCGGCGGTGACCCTGATCTGGCCTTTGATCGAGTCGATCCGCAGGGCCACGGTCACGTGCACGGGCTGGTAGTCGGGGCCGTGCAGGTCGAAGACCATGTCGGGCAGTTCGTGGCTCGATGACCTGAGGTAGACGGGGCCGCTGAGCGGGTAGCCGACGATCGGCGAGAAGGCCCGCACGTGGCCGTAGACCGCTCCCTTGGGGCAGCTGTTCGCCGCGAACTGGACCCTGGTGCAGACCGTGCGGATGTGGGCCTGATCGAGGAACTCCGAGCGCGGGATCGTGAAGGCGCCCTTGGCCAGGTTGGCTTCGCCGTGCTTGGCGACGTAGATCGCCCTCACCTTGGGGTGGGCGCCCCTGCCGGTGCCGCCGAAGAGGCGGAAGTAGGTCTTCGGTTCAAAGGAGAGGTCGCGGCAGCCGCCGACCTGGAAGCGGTTGTCGGGGTTTGCGGTCGCTCCGTCGGAGCTGTGGATGGATGCGGTGACCTGCATCGCTTCGCAGCTCGTCGGGTTGAGCGTGAACTCGGGGCGGTCGATGTTTATCGCCACCGAGCGGACCTTCAGCGGGATTCCCTCCAGCGAAGTCGGGATCGGGTCTGAGGCGGCGCTGATCTGGGCGGTCACCGGGTCGACCTTGAGCGGGGTCCTGATCACCACGTTGCCGAGGTCGAAGGGCCCGGCGACGGCTGGGGTGATCGCGACTGCACTGAGCGGGGCGCCCTTGTAGGGGCCTGCGAGATAGAGGTCCCCGCCGACGTGGAAGGGGTCTGAGCCGACTCCGGCGGCGGCGTCGATCGTGCCGAGCTTGGATGCCGCGGGGCAGCTCGGGGAGTTCTGCTCCTCGCGGCCCGACTTGCCCTGCGCGGCGGCGATCTCGCCGTCGGAGCAGTAGGGGATGCCGGCGAGCTTGCCGGTGATCCCCGGGGGCATCGTGAAGTCGAGGCTGTCGAGCTCCTGTTCGCCGTCGTTCCTTCCGACCTTTATGACCAGCGGGCTGTAGGAGCCGGCGACGGGGTCGGTCGAGCCGGCTTCGAAGCTCGGGTTGAACGGCCTCGCTCCGGGCGAGCTCGCGCAGTTGGAGGAGACGTTGAAGGAGTCGCTCGTCTGCGCCGGCGGGCCCGATTCGGGCGCCGACCACGGTTCCCAGGAGCCCTGGGTGGTGTAGGTGCCGCAGACTTCGGGGGTGGCGAGCTCGGAGTGCGGGCCGCCGCCCCTGAAGTGCAGGGTGAGGTCTTCGACCGGGAGCTGCGGGTTGTAGTCGAAGGTCGCGGTCAGCTGGCCGCCGGGGCCGATGTCGATCTTGCCCGGCAGCTTGATCGTCAGCCCGAAGCGCGGGCTTTCGATCGCCAGGTAGACCGCCAGCAGGGAGCCGAAGGGGTTCGCGTGCTGGGAGGCGAGGTAGATCGTTCCACCCACCGGTTCTTCGAGCAGCGGGCTGGTCGCTTCGACCGTGCCGAGCTTGGAGCCGTCGGGGCAGCTCGGGGCGGCATCGTTGAAGCGGATCGGGTTGGGCAGTTCGCCGTGGTCGTCTTCAGCCCGATCTGCGCCTCCGAGCAAGCCTCGAGGCCGTTGGCCGAGGAGGGGTTCAGGCTGATGCCCTCCGGCAGCTGCACGACCGCCTTCTTCAGCGGCGGGGTGGCGAGCTTGTCGGCTTCGGTCAGCCCGCTCTGGTCGATGTGCAGATGGGCGTCGGCGCCCACCGGCGAAGAACCTTGGGTGTCGGTCGGCCGGAAGCTGAAGTCCGGATGGAATTGCAGTTGGTCGCAGCCGGTGACCGGCGGTTGCGGCGCCTCGGCATCGGCATAGACGCCGGGCTGCGACCAGGTGTTGAACGTGGTTTTCACCATCGGAGCTTTTCTCGCCTCTTCGGCGCAGTCGGACTGGAGCGTCAGAAATGGCTTCCCTCCGGTCCCGGCGGGCACCCCTTCAAGCGCGGCGAAGGCGCGGAAGAGCTTTTCGACCGTGCTCGGAGCATGCGGCGCCCAGATGCGTATTCCGTAGTCTTCTTCACTGCGCACCGATCCGAGCAGCAACTGCAATGGAGAAATGATTTTCGTCGTAAATTGCGCTGCGTAGCCAAAAGCCGGCACGTCGTTCGTGAATGGCGTGGTTAGTGAAGTTCCTCCTTTTCCAAAGCCGGTGAAAGGCGAGAGCTCGCCGACCTTGGCTTCAGCTTCACAGCCAGCAACGGAGCTTTGCGAACAACGATCGGTGATCAGTCGGATTGCCCAAGAACCCGGGCGGAACATCGACCGATAATGTCTTTCGCCAGCGCAGACGGCGCCATCTGCCCGTCTGCCGTACGCACGGTATTCACGACGAAGTAGGTGAGCGCGCTGAACGGATGGGAGCCGGCTTGACGCGCCGAAGCTACCGTCCGCTCGAAACGCACCCGCCCAGAACGCGGCGGCGCCAGGCGGCGCCTCTTCCGGCGAGACGACCAGTGGCACCTCATACGAATCCGGTCGACCGCCGCCCGAGATTTCCACCGTCGTTTTCGCCGAGAACGAAGAGTTATTGGTCACTTCGATCGGCAGACCCAGCGCGAACAGGGACGAGAGCGCGTCCACCGCCCCCGCGGAGCAGGTCGCTTCTTCTGCGGTGTAGGTGCAGCTCCACCCGTTACCGCTTGGAACGCCGGAGATCGCGATGCCCGCGGGCATCGGCCCGATATGCATGGTCGCTGCGCCGGTTGCTTCGGCTCCACCGATGTTGACGGCGTAGATCCCGATTTCACCCGTGCCGGGCCCGCCCGGCAAGGTCGTGAACAAAGTTCGCGAATTTCCCGAGTGCCTTCGAGGGACCCTTCATCGACTTCGAAGCCCGCCACTTCCTGTTCCGCATACGGGCCGCCAAACACGATGAAGTACGGGTGGCCAGCATCGCCGCCCGGTCCGCCGGTGACCGAGAACATCCCGGCTTCGAAGGCGGGGAGCGCTTCCAGTGCTTCCTGGAGAGCTGCGGATGACGCGTTAAAGACGATCGGCGCCGTGCGCTCGATCCCCGTCAACGACACCGCGCCGAACAGCACAAACTGCGGGAATTCGGAGATTTCGATCGTTCGCCCGGAGATGCCGGTGACGGTCGTGCCTTCGACCAGTCCGAAGCCCGGAGATTTCATCGCCGACCTGGATGTTGCCGGTGGCGCCGGTCATTTCCTTGTAATAGGTCTTAACGTTCTGATTCGATCGGTTTTGCGTGGCGGGAGCGGAAAGCGTGACGGTGGATCCCGACTTCTTCGCAGTCGCTGGAGCAGGAGACGATCGTCGTAGTACCGGAACTCGATGCCAGCGCCGGTGACCTGAGTCCCACTTCCGCGCCGCCGCTCAGCACTTCGGCTTCCGCGTTTCCTGCTTCCAGCTTCAGGTGGATGCTGCCAGTCCTCGGGGTTGCGGTGCCTTCCGTCATTGCTCGGAAAAGGGTGAAGGTTCCGCTTTCCGCGGAAGTGACAGTCGCTGAACCTTCGACTGCTTCGGCGGGAGATGCGTCGGACCCGCGGCGGCGACCACTTTCCACGCCGCTTCCGGCGTGACTTCGGCTGCGGCGGCGGTTCCAACACCGCCTGCGGAGCACATGGCGAGCGCCAGAAACGCTCCAAGCACCATCCGCCGTAGCCCGCCCGAACTCTTGTGCATCTGGTGTGAGTCATCCCGTCGCCTCCCGCGTTGCCTGCGATCCTCACTTCCCTGCCCTCCGGTCGTCGTTCGTTCGCATCTGCGGAGCCCGCCTCGCTTGCCTTGCGCGCCGCCCGCGATGCCGTCTGCCGGCTTGACGCCTGTCCGGCTGGCAACGCCTGGCGCGCATCGCAATGCGCCTTGCCTTGCGGGCAGCTCGGCGGCTTCGCCGGGCCAGTTTCGGGCATAGCTTGCGGCGGCTTTGGCGGTTGGTCTTTGCGCGGCGCTTCGAAGCCGCTTCGCCTGTCCGCTCAGCCGCTTGGCCCGCGCGACGCTCCCCCCAGCGCCCCGCGCCGTTCGCTTTGGCGTTGCCGGGGCCGCTGAAGCTCTTGCTTGCGGCGTCGGGGGCAACTCCGCTTTCCGCGGCAGACCTCTCCTGGCAGGAACCTTCTGACGTCGGGTCGCAGGGCGTCGGCGCCGGCGGCGGTTCCGGATAGCCTCCTCCAACGCGCGCGGTCCCACGCCTGCGGCCTGCCAAACGGGTTTTCCCAGTTGAGCGACTCGCTACTGAAGAAGTAAACGTCGGTTCCGTCATCGCTGGCTCCGGCGAAATTCACAGGACGGCCGATTCCCGGGAGTTGCGTCGTGAGCCGAAACAACTGACCGTGACTCCACTCGTAAAGGTTGCGCCGTCCCTGGATCGCTCCGGCCGTCAGCTTCTCGCCCAAGACAAAGAAGACGATCGGCTTGCCATCGCGCACGACAAGGGACCGGAGGGGGCTCAGGTTCGGTTATCGCCCCGCGGAACCGAGCTGGTTGATGGGGAAGGATCGACGGCCGGCGGCATGCCATCCGGCCGACAGGAGAGGCAGCGAACGGCCTGATTCGCGGGGGCCTCTGAGTCGTACAGATAGGTTTGCGGCATCCCTGCGTTATCGTAGCCGTTGATCTTCGCCTCCGATTCAAAGGTCAAATAGCGGCCGTCTGGGCTGGTACGCGACTTCCAGGAAGTCCCACCACCGGCAGACAGCTTGCCGATCTCGGGCCCTTCCGCCGAAACGGTCGCGACAAAGCGCAGGCTCTCGGAAGACGCCACGTACTCGTATAGCCCAGTCGTTCCGTCAGCTTCGTTATGCGCGAGCGTCTTTCCCCTTCCCGGCAGGAGCTGTCCCTGCGCGAGGAAATACACGTGCGGGCCATCGTCAGCGATACCGACCAGCGAGTTCTTCACGCTCTTTCCGCTACCGACAAACGCCGCATCGGACGTGGAGCTCACCGATAGATCGGTCAGACCGTTCCCCTTCGGGGGCGGCGAAATCGTACTCATAGAGGTCGTTGCCTTCCGCACTGCTTTCCGCCGTCAAGCCCGCGTTGGCGACGAAATAGACCCTCATCCGTCCGGGGTCGCTCCCTGGAACACCGCGCCTTCGTCCGGCACGCAGGTCTCCGAGGCGGAGACGTCGATGCTCTTTTCCCGTCTTCTCGCACGAAGACACCCTGTTCCCACTTCACCGGAACTTCCCCCGCCGCAGCGGTTCGCCGAGAAGAACACTCGCGAACCGTCTTCGGAAACGGCGTTGAACAAATTGATGTTGTTCGCACTGCTCACGGCAGTACCTGGGCCGGCTGCAACCGCCACTTCTCCGCCGCCGCCGTCCGGAACCCAACCGCCATAGCGCAGGCCGTCGCCTTCGTCCATTCGTATAGCCGGTTGGCCCCCGCCCGCGGACGCCCGCATACTGATTGCGCGTCCTGAAGACGACCTTGGAGCAGTCGTCCGCCATGCCGCCCGCGACGTGAATTCGAATCCGATCGGCCTCCGGGCGCCGACCTTTTCAGACGTCTCGGTCGGACGATCGGTCACCAGGGTGTAGGAGCCGTCCTTATGTCGCAGATAGACATTGCCCCCACCCGCTTCGAGTATGAGATTCCCACCGGATCTGTGGTGAGGGATGCGCCGACGCAATGCCCCACAGCTGAGATCTGGAGCAAGATCGCAAGTACCGCGAGGGGATTGGAGCCGCTGCCGGTCTGCCGATCGGGCGCCACGACCGGCGGACTTATCTGCAAGTGAGGTCCAGCCAGCTGAGCCGCGCGTCCCCCGGTACAAGAAGTTCGGCGCCTTTGGTTGCGTCTTCCTCGCCCACTTCGCTCAGGTAGGCCAGCCCGCCGGGCATCTCAGCGGCCTGAAAGTGGATTTCGGCCGAGGCACCAACGAAATCGCCTGGCTGGTTAGCGGCAAACGGGTTGCGTGGAGAGACCATCTCGTAGCAGCGACCTTCGGGAAGGCCGCAGGAGTTAAGCGTTTCGAGCGTCTGAATCGGGCTTTCCGTGGTGCTTCTACCGTCGGCTACGTTCGACGCAACCACGCGGTAGTAGTAGGTGCTCGTCGGCGAGAGTCCCGTCAGGCCCGCGGTCACATGGACCGGCGTGTTGCCCGACCCGATGTATGGCTCGAAATTCTCCGGCACCTGATGGCCGAGCGCCGGCGTCGCGCCCCACTCGAAGCGATAGGACGTTCCGAAGCCGCTCGGATCTATGTCGGCTTCGAGCATGGCCGAGCCTTGCGTTGCGTACCGGGAGCCGAGGTTGGAGATCTGCGGCGGACCGGGCGTGGTGAAGGTGAGAGTTTCGCCCGAGAGCGTGCCTTCCGAGCTGGTCGCGGTGAGCCGCAACTTGTAGGTGTCGTTTGGGTCGAGGCCGGTGAGCGGCAGGCTGACGGGGTGTTCCGCGAAGTCGGGTTCGATTTCGGCGGCCGCAGGGTCGCACGGTGGTTTCTTCGTAACTGCGCTGGTGGTCGGGCCCCAGTTCGAAGGAGCAGGTCGAATACTGTTCGCCTTCGGGGCGCACGTGTCCGTGAAGGGTGGCGGTCGTGGTGGTGATCGCGCCGGCGGCTTCGGTTGCGACCGTGGCGGCGGTCACGAGCGTCTTGTCGGCGCTGCGTTCGGTGCCGTTGGCAGTTTTCGGCAACCAGGCGGAGGTGGTAGATCGGCGCCGTTCGGGGATCGAGGTCCGAGACGTCGCGCTCACCGGGTGGGTTTCGGTGTTGCCGGAAGCGAGCTCTGTTCGCAAGGGGCGGTTTTGCCGTAGGCGATGGTCGTCCCGTATTCGAAGAGGCATTCGGCGCCGTGATGCTTTCGGGATTGACCGAGCCGTTCAGGGTCGCCTTGGTGCCGCTGATGTCGGTTGCGGCGGTGGCGTTGGTGGTCGGGACGATGACGCTTCGCCGAAGACGGGAGACGTATGTTGGTTGGGCGAGGTCGTAGTCGGCGAACATAGACGCGGTGTGTCGCCGAGGTCCAGCGCGATGGTACGGTCGCGAACTGGTGGCCCGTGAACTCTTCATTCGCCGAACGCGCCATATCTTGCCAACGTCGTCGCGTCGAACTCCTCTGTCCGTCATCACGGCGAGAACAATCTCGTCGGCTGATCAGGTTCGATAGGCGACCCGTGGGCCTGCGGGGCGACGAGTTGACGTGGTTCAACGGTTCGATTTCACCGAAGCCGTTGGCGGGGAACTTGTAGAGGCGCTGGCCTGCCGCTGGTACGAATAGGTCGCCGGCGGCGTCAACTCGACTGCCAGGGAACGTGGCGGGCGTGCCCGAAATGTCGTATTCGTGGAGTTTGGGCCCCAGAGGGACTGAACTCGAAGATCTTGGAGCTAGCCTGGCAGCCGAAGTAGACGTTCCTTCAGCGTCGATAGCCTCCGCTCTCGGAGCCGACGCCGCAACCGGGCATGCCATTTCAAGCGCTCGGGACCTCTTCGCTTACTTTTCGCCGTTGAGCCTTTAATTTCTTGATCGCACCGGCGTTGTTGTAGGCATACAGAGTGCCGTTGGCGGAGCTGGTGGCCGAGTTGTCGATAGACGAGGAAGGCCGGGGTGTTCCCGTGGAAGAAACGGTGCCGGCGATGTGAAAGGGGGAGGCGAGCCCCGCGGGGGCACCGCCTTCGCCGCCGAGGATCACGAGGCCATTCGCCTCCGGTGCTGCCTTCGCCTTCGCTGGCGAAGACGTTCTTGGTGGCTTCGTCGACGCGATGCGCGAGAGTGGATGGAAGGTGGCGCGCCGAGCTCGAATCATCGAGCGGCGAGAAGCCTTCCGGGTGGCGGGTGAGGGTCGCGGCGGCCGGCGCCACAAGAGCGCCAGGGCCACCGGCGAAAGCGCGACCAGCGTGGCCGCGCGCAAGCCAGAGCGCGACGGCGCGACGACGCACCACTCCCATCGGCACGGGTCGACGGACGCGGGTGGCGAGGGCTCCACGGAAGATGCGGCCGAGGCCGGTGGCCTGGCGCTGGGTCGATCCCGCGGTCGATGCCTTCGCGTGCGAACTCACGTGGTGCTCTCCTTGTCCCTCGAGCCCCTCTGCCGGCCGCTTCCCTTAGCGGCCCTCCTGGGCTCTGGTTTCCCTGTTTCCCTGCTCGTCCTGATCGATGTGGCGTGATCGGGTTTCAGGAACTCGATCTGGAGGGACTGTAGCCGGTCTCTTTCATAACGTCAAGGCTAATGTTTTTGAAAAGAAGGGAAGCGGTATCCGCATCGCAAAAGTCCTGCAAAAGCAGGTACTTTGGCGGTATTGCTCGCGAACCGGGACGGGATGCAGGTCCGAGCTGAGACAGGGAGTCGGAAACTGTGTCTTTCACGGACGAGCGTCGGTGAGCCGGGAACGCGCGCAACGCGCCGTCCGCCCCTCCCTCTAGGTTTTCCCCCAAACAAAAGCGGCGACCCGCCGCGCTGGAACCGCGAACGGGCCGCCTGACCAAAAGGAGGAACAAGCTCCCATGGCTGATTCGAAGACTATGGCCGCGGCGTACGCCGAGCCACATCAGGACCACCTACCCGACGGCCTCACCCTGACGGCCGTGCAAGACGAAGAGGCGGAGCGGGTCGTGCTCGAGTTCCTGCTCGACCGGCACCCGGCTCAACTGACGATCCCCGAGGTGTCGCGGGCGCTCAACGTCGTCCCCGGCAGCTTCGCCACCGAGGACGCCGTCGAGCGCGCGATCCGCGAACTCGACGCCGCCGGCCTGATCCACTGCCAGGCCGGCTTCGCGATCCCAACCATCGCCGCGCTCTACTTCGCGCGGCTCTGGGGCGTCTGCGTCTGAACGCGGGCGATCTGGAAGCCTTGTGTCCCTCCTGCGAGGCACAAGGCTTCATCGGGGCGGTGGGGCTCCGGTTTCTCGCCCGCCGCCCGCGGGTACCCATTGGCATGATCGACACCAAGTCGGTTCCGCGACCCGGAGAGCGCTGGCTCAGCTGCCCCCCGTACCTGCTGATCGCCCACGTGCTGCGGGTCGACGCGGAGGCGAACCCGCCGGTGGTCAGCTACGAGCTCCAGGACGACGAGGGCTTCGCGCTGGAAACGGTCGAGCACGCCGTTCTCAACGAGGGCTGGTGGCGCAGCTTCCAGCCGATGCCCCACCGCTGCGGCTGATCCGCACGGTCGCCAGACGGCGCCGCGATCAATAGCGTGGCGGGGCGTCGCGGGGCGGGGCGGGGCGCCGCTCTTCCGCCGCCACCTCGCGCCGTCTGGCGCGCTCGCTCCAGATCGCCTCCTGGAAGAAGGCGAGGATCAGCCCGGCCGCGCCGGCGATCATCAGGATCCAGCCGATGATGTCGAGGTCGACGCCCTGGACGTGGATGTTCGTGGCGAAAGTGAGAATCGCCCCGATGACTATGAGCAGAATCGCTCCGGCGATGGTCATGCTCGACAAGTGCCCACCTGGGACCGGTTCAAACCTCCGCGGCATCTCCTGGTTGCAGGTGTGCGGTCCGGGAATACCATTGATCGATGAAGTTCGTCGACGAGTTCCGCGATGCCGAGCTGGGGCGTGCGCTCGCCGGCGAGCTGCTCGCCGCGGCCGACCCCGACCGGCGCTACAAGCTGATGGAGATCTGCGGCGGCCACACCCACACGATCTACAAGTACGGGATCGACGGCCTGCTGCCCGAGAACGTCGAGTTCGTCCACGGGCCGGGCTGCCCGGTCTGCGTGATCCCGATGGGCCGCGTCGACGACGGGATCGCGATCGCCCGCCGCGAGGGCGTGATCTTCACCTGCTTCGGCGACATGATGCGCGTGCCGGGCTCGGAGGGGACGCTGCTCGAGGCGAAGGCCGAGGGCGCCGACGTGCGCATGGTCTACTCGCCGCTCGACGCGCTGCGGATCGCCAGGGCCAACCCCGAGCGCGAGGTCGTCTTCTTCGCGATCGGCTTCGAGACGACCGCCCCCTCGACCGCGCTGACCCTGAAGCGGGCGCGGGCGGAGGGGGTCGGGAACTTCTCCTGCGTGTGCAGCCACGTGACGATCGTGCCGCCGCTGCGGGCGCTGCTCGACTCGCCCGAGCTCGACCTCGACGGCTTCATCGGCCCGGGCCACGTGGCGACCGTGATCGGCGCCCGCCCGTTCGAGTTCATCCCGGCCGAGTACGGCCGGCCGGTGGCGATCTCGGGCTTCGAGCCGCTCGACGTGCTCCAGTCGGCGCTGCTGCTCCTGCGCCAGCTCGGGGAGGGGCGGGCCGAGGTCGAGAACCAGTACACGCGGGTCGTCCCCGACGGGGGCAACGCCGCGGCGCTGCGCGTGATGGAGGAGGTCTTCGAGCCGCGCGAGCAGTTCGAGTGGCGCGGCCTCGGCACGATCCCGCGCAGCGCCCTGCGGATCGCCGACGAGTACGCCGAGCTCGACGCCGAGCGGCGCTGGCCGGTCCCGGCGCGGCGGGTCGCCGACCCCGAGGCGTGCCAGTGCGGCGAGGTGCTGCGCGGCACGATCAAGCCCTGGGAGTGCCGCGTCTTCGGCAGCGCCTGCACGCCCGAGCACGCGATCGGCGCCTGCATGGTCTCCCCCGAGGGCGCCTGCGCCGCCTACTACAACTACGGGCGCTTCGCCCGCCAGCCGGAGCCCGCCTGAGCATGGCCGACGCGGTCTCCGGACGCGAGCGCAGGGTGCTCGAGATCATCGAGACGGTGCGCGCCAAGCGGCCCCGCTTCAAGGACGAGCGGGTGACGATGTCGCACGGCGCCGGCGGCAAGGCGACGCAGACGATGATCGAGGGGCTCTTCCTGCCCGCCTTCGGCTCCGCGCCGCTCGAGGCGCTCGGCGACGCCGGCGTCTTCGCGCTCGGCGAGGCCGAGCTGGCGATGACGACCGACAGCTTCGTCGTCAGGCCGATCCGCTTCCCCGGCGGCTCGATCGGCGAGCTGGCTGTGAACGGCACGGTCAACGACCTCGCCGTCGCCGGCGCCCGGCCGGAGGCGCTGAGCCTCTCGCTGGTGCTGGAGGAGGGACTGCCGGCCGCGGAGCTGCGGGCCGAGGTCGAGGCGATCGCCGCCGCCGCCGAGGCGGCCGGCGTGCGGATCGTCGCCGGCGACACCAAGGTGGTCGAGCGCGGCCACTGCGACTCGATGTACATCTGCACGAGCGGGGTCGGGCGGCGCGACCCGCGCGCCGCGCTCTCCCCCGCGGCGCTGCGGCCGGGCGACCGGGCGCTGGTCTCCGGCCCGGTCGGCGAGCACGGCACCGCGATCATGCTCGCCCGCGGCGAGTTCGAGCTCGACGCCGACGTCGAGTCCGACACCCGCTCGCTCTGGCCCGCCGCCGACGCGCTGCTCGAGGCGGCCGGCGCGGAGCTGCGCTGCATGCGCGACGCGACCCGCGGCGGCGTCGCCACGGTGCTCAACGAGCTCGCCCGCGCCTCCGGCGTGGCGATCGCGGTGCGCGAGGCGGACGTCCCGGTCTCCGCCGCGGTCGCCGGCGCCGCCGAGCTGCTCGGGATCGACCCGATGTACGTGGCGAACGAGGGGCGGCTGGTCGCCTTCGTCGCGCCGCAGAAGGCGGAGGCGGCGCTGGCGGCGCTGCGCGCCGTGCCGGGCTGCGAGGGGGCGGCGGAGATCGCCGCGGTCGGCGCCGAGCCGCCCGGGATGGTGCTGGTCGACACCGCCTTCGGCGGGCGGCGCGTGATGGACCTGCTGGCCGGCGACCCGCTGCCGAGGATCTGCTGATGCACGAGCTGGCGATCGCCCGCTCGGTGATCGAGATCGCCGCCAGGCACGGCGGCGGCGCCCGCGTCGCCAGGGTCGAGCTCAGCGTCGGCCACCTGCGCCAGGTCGTGCCGGACGCGCTCGAGTTCGCCTTCGGCGTCGCCGCCGCGGGGACGCCGATCGAGGGGGCGGAGCTGGAGCTGCGCGAGGTGCCCGCGGCCGGCGTCTGCCGCGCCTGCGGGGCCGAGAGCGAGCTTTCGGAGTTCCCGTTCGCCTGCGCCGCCTGCGGCAGCCTGGAGCTCGACGTGGTCCGGGGGGAAGAGCTGACGGTCGATGCGTTGGAGCTGGTCGAGACGGCGGCACCGTCGGAGAGCAAGGTCTAGGAGGAGGAGCGAATGCACCGCACGAAGATCAGCGTCGCCGAGGGAGCGCTCGACGCCAACGACACGATCGCCCGCGCCAACCGCGAGGACTTCGACCGCCACGGCGTGCGCGTCGTCAACCTGATGTCGGCGCCGGGCGCCGGCAAGACCTCGCTGCTCGAACGCGTGCTGGGCGAGCTCGACGGCGTGCGGCCGGGCGTGCTCGAGGGGGACGTGCAGGGCTCGATCGACTCCGACCGGCTCGCCGCGCTGCACATCCCCGTCACCCAGCTCAACACCGGCGCCGGCTTCGGCGGCGAGTGCCACCTCGACGCGAACATGGTCCGCTCGGCGCTGCCCGAGATTCCGCTCGAGGAGATCGACCTGCTGGTGATCGAGAACGTCGGCAACCTCGTCTGCCCGGCCGAGTTCCGGGTCGGCGAGGACGCGCGGATCATGGTCTGCTCGGTCGCCGAGGGCGAGGACAAGCCGCTCAAGTACCCGCTGATGTTCCGCGCCTGCGAGCTCGTCCTGGTCAACAAGACCGACCTGCTCGAGCACCTCGACTTCGACCTCGAGAAGCTGCTCGCCAACATCGAGTCGGTCAACCCGGAGGCGCGGGTGCTGACGATGAGCGCCCGCAGCGGCGAGGGGGTCGAGGCGTTCCGCGAATGGCTCATGGCCGTGTGAGGCTGCGGGCGACCGGGGTCGTCCAGGGTGTCGGCTTCCGGCCCTTCGTCCACCGCCTCGCCGGCGAGCTCGGGCTGGCCGGCTGGGTGCTGAACGACGGCGAGGGGGTGCTGGTCGAGGCCGAGGGCGGCGACGAGCAGCTCGAGCGGCTGATCGCGGCGCTGCGCGAGGGGGCGCCGCCGCTGGCCCGGGTCGAGTCGGTGCGGGCGCAGCCGCTGGCGCCGACCGGCGAGCGCGGCTTCCGGATCGCGCCGAGCCGCGGCGGCGAGGCGGCGACGCCGGTCGCGCCCGACGCCGCCGCCTGCGAGGCCTGCCTGGCCGAGGTCTTCGACCCGGCCGACCGCCGCCACCGCTACCCGTTCGCCAACTGCACCGAGTGCGGTCCGCGCTTCACGATCGTGTGCGGCGTCCCCTACGACCGGGCGCTGACGACGATGGCCGGGTTCGAGATGTGCGCGCGCTGCCGAGCCGAGTACGAGGACCCGGCCGACCGCCGCTTCCACGCCGAGCCCAACGCCTGCCCGGAGTGCGGCCCGCGGGCGCGGCTGCTCGGGCGCGACGGCGCGGAGCTCGCCGGCGGGGACGGCCGCGACCCGGTCGCCGGCGCCGCCGCGGCGCTGCTCGACGGGGCGATCGTCGCGGTCAAGGGGCTCGGCGGCTACCACCTCGCCTGCCGCGCCGACGACGAGGCCGCGGTTGCGGCGCTGCGCGGGCGCAAGCGGCGCGAGCAGAAGCCGTTCGCGCTGATGGCCGCCGGCCTCGACGCGGCGCGCCGCCTGGTCGAGCCGAGCGCCGCCGAGGAGCAGCTGCTCGCCTCGCGGGCGCGGCCGATCGTCCTCGTGCGGCGCCGCGAGGGCGCCGCCGTGGCGCCCTCGGTCGCCCCGCGCAGCGACCGCCTCGGCCTGATGCTGCCCTACTCGCCGCTGCACCACCTGCTGCTCGCCGACGCCGGCGGCGTGGCGCTGGTGATGACCAGCGGCAACCGCGCCGACGAGCCGATCGCCTTCCGCGACGCCGACGCGCTGGCGCGGCTCGCCCCGGTCGCCGACCACTTCCTCGTCCACGAGCGGCCGATCGAGACCCGCACCGACGACTCCGTGTTCCAGGTGGCGCGCGGCCGGCCGCAGCCGCTGCGCCGCTCGCGCGGCCACGTGCCCGACCCGCTGCCGCTGCCGGTTCCCAGCGAGCGGCCGCTGCTGGCCTGCGGGGCGGCGCTGAAGAACACCTTCTGCCTGGCCAAGGGCGGGCGCGCCTGGCTCGGCCACCACATCGGCGACCTCGAGGACTTCGCGACGCTCGGCTCCTTCCGCGAGGGGATCGCCCACTTCGAACGCCTCTTCGAGGTCGAGCCGGCGCTGGTCGCGCACGATCTCCACCCCGACCACCTCTCGACCCGCTACGCGCTCGAGCGCGAGGGCGTCGAGACGCTCGCCGTCCAGCACCACCACGCCCACCTCGCCGCCTGCCTCGCCGAGCACGGCCGCGGCGAGGCGGCGGTCGGCGCGATCCTCGACGGCAGCGGCTACGGCGGCGACGGCACGATCTGGGGGGGCGAGCTGCTGGTCGGCGACCTGACCGGCTTCGAGCGCGCCGCCCACCTGCGCCAGGTACCGCTGCCGGGTGGCGATGCCGCCGTGCGCGAGCCCTGGCGCATGGCGGCGGCCTGGCTGGCGGCGGCGAACGAGGACGCGTTGCCGGCCCGGCCGGCGATCCTCTCCGGCGCGGTCGAGCCGCGGGCCTGGCGCGACGTCTGCCGGCTCGCCCGCGACCCGCGCCTCTCGCCGCCGACCAGCAGCGCCGGCCGCCTCTTCGACGCCGTCGCCGCCCTCTGCGGCGTCCGCGCCGCCGTCGCCTACGAGGGCCAGGCCGCGATCGAGCTCGAGGCGCTGGCCGACCCGGCCGAGCGCAACGCCTACAAGCTCCCCACCTCCAGCGCGGTCGAGGTTATCTCCGCTATGCGACTAAAACCTCGACCGCGCTCGGGTGAGCCTTTCGTCATCGACCCGGGCCCGGCGATCCGCGCCGTCGCAGCCGACGTCGAGGCCGGCGTCCCGCCGTCGATCGTCTCGGCCCGCTTCCACAACGGCCTCGCCGACGCCGTCGCCGCCCTCTGCGCCCGCATCGCCGCCGAGCGCGACCTCCCCACCGCCGTCCTCTCCGGCGGCGTCTTCCAGAACCGCCGCCTGCTCGAGCGCACCGCCGCGGCCCTCGAGTCCGCCGGCCTGGAGGTCCTCACCCCCGAGCGCGTCCCCGCCAACGACGGCGGCATCGCCCTCGGCCAGGCCGCGATCGCCGCTGCGTCAGGCGGCTGACGACGCGGCGAGCGGCGTCGGCTGCCAATGGCACTTCACGCAGCTAGATATGGCAGAATACGCAATTAAAAGTGGCAAAATACGCAACCCAAAATGGCAATTCCTGACATCTACGGGCGCAACTCGAAGCGCTCGGTGATCGAAGCTCTATCCGACACTCGGGTCGTCTTCCTGCTTGGCGCGCGCCAGGTCGGGAAGAGCACCCTGGCACACCAGATCGCCGCGCTCGAGCATCCGGCGACGATCGTCGACCTCGACGACCCCGTGCCGCGAAAAGCCACCTTCGACGACCCGGTCGGGTTCGTGTCCGGTCTCGAACGGCCGGTCTTCATCGACGAGATCCAGCGAGGGGATCCGGAGCTGATCCTCGCGATCAAGGCCGTGGTCGACCAGGACATGTCGCCGGGCCAGTTCCTGCTCACGGGCTCCGCCAACCTCTTCCGCAACCCTCACGTCCTCGACGCGCTCACCGGCCGCGCCGAGATCGTCACGCTCTGGCCACTTGCTCAGGTCGAGATAGAGGGAAGGACGGGCAATCTCGTCGACGCCCTCTTCGCAGCCGAGCCGCCGCGGATCCACGGCGCCACTCGCGGTCGCGACGCCCTTCGTCACCGCCTGACGGCGGGCGGGTACCCGGAAGCCCGACTTCGCGACGACGGCTCGCGCTCGCGCTGGTTCGACAGCTATCTGCGCATGACCGTCGAGCGCGACCTGGAAAGCATCGCCGACGCCTACAAGCTGTATGAGGTCCCCAAGCTGCTCAGGCTCCTCGCCAGCCAGGCGGCCAACCTCTGCGTGCCCGCCTCGCTCGGCAACAGGCTCTCCCTCAACCATCAGACCGTCGACCGCTACGTGAGTCTGCTCGAAGCCACCTTCCTGGTGAAGAGGATCCCGGCGTGGCGACCCGGCTTGGGACAGCGCGAGATACGCCACCCGAAGGCGTATGTGGTCGACAGCGGTCTGCTCCTGCATCTGCTCAGGGCGAACGAGGAGCGATTGCTCAACGATGAGCAGGTGACCGGCAGGGCGCTCGAGAACTTCGTCGCCATGGAGACCGCCAGACATGCCGAGTGGGCCGCAGTCCGGCCTCAGCTCTTTCACTACCGCCGCGATCGAGACGAGGTCGACCTCCTGCTCGAGGATCGCGCGGGCGAGGTCGTCGCAATGGAGGTCAAAGCGACGGCATCGCTTGACGAGCGAGACTGGAGAGCGCTGACGAAGCTCCGCGATTCGCTCGGCGGGCGATTTCGCTGCGGCTGCGTCATCCACCTCGGCGCCGACACCATCCCGCTCGGCGACCGGCTCTTCGCGCTCCCCGTCAGCGCGCTCTGGGCGTAAGCGCCTACTTGCGGCCGAAGTCGACGCTGATCTGCTGCGAGGAGTCGCGCGCCTGCGCCTTGGCCAGCGCCCGCATCACGCGCTCGTCCTCCTCGCGGCCGGCGCCGAGCAGGCTGCGCGGCCACAGCCGCCGCTCCCGGACGACGTTGAGCTCGGCGCTGATCACGGTCAGCACGGCGCCGAGGTTGATCCAGACGAGCAGGCCGAGGACGAGGGCGAAGGTGCCGTAGGCGGGGGTCGCGTTGCGCACCTGGTGCGAGACGAACCAGCCGCCGACGAGCTGAAGCGCCGACCAGAGGACGGCGGCGAGCACCACCCCCGGCAGCAGCCTGGAGAAGGTCGCCGTACGCGCGCCGAGCAGCGTGAAGACGGCGCCGAAGACGAGCAGGTTGATCCCGAGCGAGATCGCGATCCCGCCGACCGGGCCGAGGATGCCGGCGCCGCCGCCGACCAGGCCGGAGGCGACCGTCGAGGCGATCGTCAGGCTGCCGAGCACGACCAGCAGCACCAGCGCCCGCAGGCGCGAGGTGAGGAAGTCCGGGCGCTTGTGAAAGGGGACCGCCCAGACGCGATCGAGCGCCGCCTCGGTCGCGAGCACGACGCCGAAGCCCGCCCAGAGCGAGCCGCCGATGCCGATCGCCAGCGCCAGCCCGTTTCCTTCCAGCGAGCTGACCCCGATCTGTTCGCCGATCACCGGGAACTGGGTCAGCACCGAGTCGACCGCTTCCTGGCGCAGCTGCTCGTCGCCGGCGAGCACGTAGCCGAGCACCGTCGTCATCAGCAGGAGCAGCGGGAAGAGCGAGAAGAAGGCGCGGAAGGCGATCAGGCCGGCGAGGTTGCCGCCCTGGTCCTCGCCGAACTTCTTCATCACCGCAAGCGGCACGGCCAGCGCGGCGTGCCGCTGCTGGAAGCGATCGAAGGCGCGCAGGGGCCGCTTGAAGTCCATGAACCTATGCATACCCGACTCCCGATGATGGACGCGCACTAGCATCGACGCCATGCAGATCCTGGTGGTCGAGGACGAGCCGGCGATCGCCGACTTCCTCGAGCGAGGCCTGGCGGCCGAGGGGTACTCGGTGACGGTCGCCGGTGACGGCGCCGAGGGTGAGAAGCTGGCGCTCGGCGGCGGGTTCGACCTGGTCGTGCTCGACCGCATGCTGCCCGGCCGTGACGGGCTCGAGGTGCTGGGCGCGATCCGCGCGGCGAGGCCGCGCCTGCCGGTGATCGTGCTGACCGCGAAGGGGGAGGTGGCCGACCGGGTCGAGGGCCTCGACCGCGGCGCGACCGACTACATGACCAAGCCCTTCGCCTTCCCCGAGCTGCTCGCCCGGGTGCGGGCGCGGCTGCGCGACCCAGGCGGCGAGCCGGCGACGGTGCTGGAGGCGGCGGGGCTGCGGCTCGACCTGCTCGCGCGGCGGGTCGAGCGCGACGGCAGCTCGGTGCGCCTGCCCGAGCGCGAGGCCGAGCTGCTCGCCTACCTGATGCGCCGACCGGGACAGGTCTGCACGCGGGCGGAGCTGCTCGGCTCGGTCTGGCGTTACGACCACGACCCCGGCACCAACATCGTCCAGGTCTACATCGGCTATCTGCGGCGCCGGCTGGGCGAGCTCGGCGCGCCGGCTCCGATCGAGACCGTGCGCGCGGCCGGCTACCGACTCGCGGAGGACCGGTGAGGCGGGTCTGGGCCGGGCTCGGGCTGCGTGCCCGGCTCTCGGTCTCGATCGGGGCGATCGTCCTCGCCGCCTTCCTCGCGGTGTTCGTCGCCGTGCGGGTCGAGTTCCGCGACGAGCGGGGGCCCGCCCAGCAGGAGGCGAGGACCGAGGTCGAGCGGGCGGTTCTGATCGGCGGCGGGGTCGCGCTCGCCGGGGCGCTGCTCGCCGGCTACCTGGTCGCCGCCGCCTTCGAGCGCACGCTCAGCCGGCTCGACGAGGCGCTGCTGCGCCAGCGGCGCTTCGTCTCCGACGCCTCGCACGAGCTGCGCACGCCGCTGACCGCGGTTCGCGGTCAGCTCGAAGTCCTCGCCCGCGACGATCCGGACCCGGCCGAGGTGCGGCGCGTCGGCGGCGTCGTGCTCGAGGAGCTGGGACGGATCGAGCGGCTGGTCGAGGACCTGCTGCGACTCGCCCGGCTCGAGGAGGACGCGGGGCTGCGACTCGAGCGGATCGACCCGGCGGTCTTCCTCGGCGAGATCGCCGCCGAGGGCTCCTTCGGCGCGATCGAGGTCGGCGGCGTCCCGGCCGGCGTCCTCGAGGCGGATCCGGAGGCGCTGCGGCAGGTGCTGCGCAACCTGCTCGGCAACGCCCGCCGCCACGCCGGAGCCGGTGGGCGGATCGCGATCGGCGCCACGGCGCGCGGCTCGCGGCTGACGATCTGCGTCGACGACGACGGGCCGGGCATACCGCCGGCGGAACGGCAGCGGGTCTTCGACCGCTTCCACCGCAGCGAGGCCGGGCGCGGGCGCCGTTCCGGCGGCGCCGGACTCGGCCTCGCGATCGCGCGCTCGCTCGTCGCGCAGCACGGCGGCCGCATCTGGGCCGAGGACTCCCCCCTGGGCGGCGCCCGCGTCGCCTTCGAGCTGGAGAACTTCCACCCCGCGGTCGAGGTTTGACCCGCATAGCGGTGAAAACCTCTACCGCGCTACTACCGCGCTAGGTCGGCAGGGCGTAGATCTTGCCGTTGGCCTCCAGCACCTTGCGCGCTTCCAGCGGCGCCGGCGGCGGCCCGGCGATCACCTCGCCGGTTTCGGCGCTGTACTCGCCGCCGTGGCAGGGGCAGACGATCACGCCTCCTTCGTAGCCCACCGTGCAGCCGGCGTGGGTGCAGACGGCGCTGAACGCCCTGATGCTGCCGTCTTCCCCGCGGATGACGATGTCCGGCGCGCCGTCGGTGGGATCGCCATAGGTCGCGGCGCTGCCGCTCGGCAGCCGCTTGGCGGGTCCGAGCTCGACCGCGTTCGCGGGCACGTTCGACGCGGTGGAAGCTGAGCCATGCGGGGACGCTTCGCCGCCTTCGGGGTGCGCATGCCGGCGGCCGTTCCCCGCCCGCGAGCCGGAGGCCGAGCCGCTGGCGAAGCTGCGCGGCGCAGAGTAGGCGCCGCGGGCAAGCACCGAGACGCCGGCGATCGCCGCCGCGGCGGTCGCGAACTCGACCAGCAGCGTGCGTCTGGTCGAGGCGGAGTCGGCCGCCGTTGCGCCGCTCGCCTCCAGCTCGACGGGGCGCAGCCGCGTCCGCTGTGCGACCGCCGGCCGCTCGACCAGGTCCTCGAGCGACGGCTGGCCCTCGCTGCCGGCGAGCGCCAGCGGCAGCCAGGCGAAGGCGAAGACGAGGTCCGGCCCGAGGAAGTAGGGCGTCGTGTGCCAGCTCGCGGTCAGGAAGAGCAATAGGTTGAGCGCCATCCCGCAGGCCGCGGCGACGCGCGTGAAGAGCCCGGCGGTGACGAGCAGGCCGATCAGGATCTCGGCCAGCGCCACCCCGATCCCCGCCTCGACCGGGAAGGGGATCGCGAAGGTCCGCAGGAAGAACCCCCCGGGGGTGCCGCTGGCGAACCCTTCGAGCTGGGCGCCGATGTAGGTGGGGGCGCCGGCGTGGAAGAAGCCCGGGTCGCTGAGCTTCTGGATCCCGGCGTAGACGAAGGTGATGCCGAGGAAGAGGCGCAGCGGCAGCAGCGCCATCGCCGGCGAGACGAAGCCCTTTCGCATGGAGTGGAACGCTCGCCGCCGTGGCTAAACAGGCGCTCAGCCGAGGATGAGAGATCTCTCACCGGCCGCTTAGACAACGGCAAGTCTCGGCCGACAGGGTGCCCGCCATGCACACCGAGCAGGCACTCCCCGCGATGCGGGTCACGCGGCCCGTGGCAGGGGACGGCGTCGCCGGCAACTCGCGCATCACCGGCGGGGCGGCGGCGCTGCTGCTCGTGCTGCTGGCGGCGGAGGGGGCGACGATTCCATTCATCGGCCGGCTGGTCGGGCCGCACATCTTCATCGGCATGCTGCTGATTCCGCCGGTGACGCTGAAGCTCGCCAGCACCGGCTACCGCTTCGCCCGCTACTACTCGGGCAACCCGACCTACCGGCGCAAGGGGCCGCCGGCGCTGCCGCTGCGGCTGCTCGCGCCCGGGGTCGTCGCGACCACGGTGGCGCTGTTCGCGACCGGCGTCTGGCTGCTGCTCGAAGGGCCTAAGAACAACGCCGTCGTCTTCCTGCACAAGGCGAGCTTCGTCGCCTGGTTCGTGCTGATGAGCGTGCACGTGCTCGGCCACCTGCTGGAGCTGCCGCAGCTGGCGCTGCCGGACTGGCGCCGGGCGGGCGGGCGCGAGGCCGAGCTGGCCGGCTCGGGCACGCGCGTCTTCCTGCTGGCCGGCTCACTGGTCGCCGGGCTCGGCCTGGGGCTGGCGACGCTCTCGCTCGCGGCGCCGTGGCTCGCCGCCCAGGTCGGCGGCTGAGCGAGCGGGACCCCCTCAGGCGAGACCCTCGAACTCGTACTCGCGCAGGAAGCCCTCGAAGAGGCGCCGGTGGCCCTGCTCGTCGTGGAGGATCTGGATCGTCATGTCCTGGGTGACCGGGTCGACTCCCTCGGTCTCCTCGACGATCTGGGTGTAGTGCTCGATCGCGCCGGTCTCGGCTTTGATCACGCCGCGGATCACGTGGACGGTGTCGGTCTGGTGCTCGGGCGGCTGGAGGAAGCTCTGCTCGGCGGCGAACTCCTGCGAGCCGGGGACGACCCCGTAGAGCTCCTTGATCCGCGCGGCGAACTGTCTGGCGTGGCCGAGCTCCTCTTCGATGTCCGCGGAGAGCGACTCCTTGATCTCCTGCGCCCGCACCCCGTCGAGGTTGACCGAGGCCGACAGGTAGCTCATCACCGTCTCGATCTCCATCCAGTAGGCCTTCTGTAGGAGCTCGATGATCCGCTCGCGCTTCTCCAGGTTGGCGCTGTCGAAGATGCCCTTGCTCGGTGACGCTGCTGCTGCCTCCATCGTTCCTCCGTTTTCTCGCTTTACGGCGGGTTATCCGATGTTTACCCCGCAGAGTGCGGCCTTAATCGAGCTGTTGCGTGATCCTGTCCACCGCGGTGTGTTTCATTTGACGCAAGATGGGTAGAGCACCTGTCCCAATGAGCAGCGGTCTGTCGAAGGAGTTCCTGGCACAGGGGGATGTACATCCCCGTGCCTGGCCCGGCGGGCGGTCGGAGCTGCGGGCCGAGTGCCTGATCGAGGGTTCCGATCCGCAGATCGATGCCACGGTGCGCTTTGCGCAGACGGTCGTGCGTCACGCGGTCGACGTCGAGGGCAATCCGGTCGAGGAGCTCGTCATCGCCGGCCGTCGCCACCGCGGCGGCGAGGAGCTGGAAGAGCACGAGGTGACGCTCTCCGCGCTGCCGAACCGTACGGCGGAGATCATGACCGCCGGCAGCAGGCGGGCCGAGCTGCGCGAGAAGGGCGCGCCAGCCGGCAGCCTGGTCTGGAGCTGGGAGCCGCTGCACGGCACGATCGAAGGGTGGATCGACGAGCTCGGCCCAGGCCTGCGGCGCGTCCGCGTGCAGATCGCCAACCGGCTCGAATACGACTGCGAGGACGCCGAAGGCGCGCGGCGCCGGGCCCTGCACGCCACCCACCTGCTGCTGCACAGCCCCGACGGCGCCTTCGTCTCCCTGGCCAACCCCCCGACGCGTCTGCGCAAACAGGCGGCGGACTGCCGCAACGAGGGCCTCTGGCCGATCCCGGTAGGGGAGGCAGGCGACCGCCGCACCATCCTCGCCGCGCCGATCCGCCTTGAGGACTACTCGCAGATCGAGACCGGCGCGCCGATCGGCGTCGCCGCGTAAAGGCTCTAACTCACCCGGCGAGCGCCTCTGAGATAATCGCCGCCTCGGGGCGTGGCGCAGCCTGGTAGCGCGCACCGTTCGGGTCGGTGAGGTCCCCGGTTCAAATCCGGGCGCCCC
>CAVSGL010000018.1:0-143572 GCA_963727465.1 uncultured Solirubrobacterales bacterium
ATGGGCGCGGCTGGGTTCGAACCAGCGACCTCTCGCGTGTGAGGCGAGCGCTCTCCCACTGAGCTACGCGCCCGGGAGGGGGTCGATCATACGGCGCTCGCGGGGGCGGGGTGGTCGGCGGGGGGGCCGGTTTCACCCTCCTCGACGGCGCGTTTCTGTAGGGCGAGGCCGATGAAGGGGAAGATCGCGGTGGAGAGCATCGCGGCGCCGACCAGGCCGGCGGCGGTGCCGGTGGTCATCTTTTCCGCGTCGATCGCGATCGTCGTGATCGCGACGACGAGCGGGAGCTCGGTCGCGGAGTAGAAGGCGAGCGCGGCGCGCTGGCGCACCTGGAGGACGTCGCGGTAGAGCAGCAGCGCCGGCAGGCCGCGGATCGCGAGGAAGAGCAGGAAGAACAGGCCGAGCTTGAGCAGCGCTTCCGCCGCGCCGAGCGCCTGCACGTCGAAGGCCATGCCGCTGGTGACGAAGAAGAAGGGCACGAAGAAGCCGAAGCCGACCGCGGTGAGCTTCGACTCGAACACCTGTAGCTCGTGCCCTTTCAGCGCCAGGCGGACGATCATCCCGGCGACGAAGCCGCCGAGCAACACGTCGAGGCCGAGCTTGCCGGCGAGCAGCACGAGGCCGAAGATCAGCACCACGGTCACCCTGACCGCGAGCTGGTTGCTCGCCTCGAAGGTCCGCTCGATCGCATCCCAGCCGCGCCAGGCGAGCCGCGTCGAGATCAGCGCCAGGGCCACCGCGAGCAGCACGAAGGCGATCAGGATGCCCGCCTCGTGCAGCGGTTTCTCGGTCGAGAGGAAGAGGGTGACGAGCAGGATCGGGCCGAACTCGCCGATCCCTCCCGCCGCCAGCAGGTAGGTGCCGAAGCGGGTGCGCAGCTCGCCGCTGTCGCGCAGGATCGGGATCAGCGTGCCGATCGCCGTCGTCGCCATCGCGGTGCTGACGTAGAGGGCGGAGACGACCAGCCCGCTCAGCTCGAGCGCGGCGCCGAAGACGTGGGCGAAGACCACGGAGATCACCCAGCCCCAGATGCCGAGCTTCAGCGGCTCGCCCTTGATCCGCTCGAAGTCGATCTCGTAGCCGGCGAAGAAGAAGAGCATCCCGAGGCCGAGGTTGGAGAAGAATTCGATGAAGCTGTCTTCGGCGGCGATGTCGAGGACGTGCGGGCCGACGAGGATGCCGAGGCCGAGCTCGACGACGACGACCGGAGGGACGAAGCGCCCCGGCACGTAGGCGACGGTGGCCGCAGCCGCGGCCGCGGCGAGGACGATGACGAAGAACGACTCGGTGTCGACGTGGAACAAGGCGGCCTGATCCTAGAGTCGCGGACAGACTCTTTGGCCGCCGCCGGGTAGGATTCCCCGTGGACCGTGCTAGGCGGGGAGTCAGCGGTGCCTTGTAACCCGCAATCCGCTTAGCGGGGCCGAAAACCGCTCTGAGGGGCTGGCCTTCGGGACCGGTCCGCCGGGGGCGGCGTTGACGGCCGGGTCCTGCGCGACGTGGGCACGTGAATCAGGTCAGGTCCGGAAGGAAGCAGCCTTAAGCGGATGCCGCGGGTGCCGCAGGCGAGCCCGACTCGAGCCAACACCGACGGACATGCCCGGGGACCTCGCTTCGAAGGCGGCCGCACGGTCCATGACCCTCAGCCTTCGTCCGCTTCGACGGCGGCGGCCGAGAGGCGCCGCGTCAGTTGCTCCGCCTCCTCGGGATCGAAGACGGTCAAGGCGATCGCCGCGGTGACGGTCTCCAGGCCGGAGATCGGCAGCAGGCGCGGATCGGATCGGATCGGGCCGAGCCGGTGGGGGAGGAACAGCTCGAAGACGATCGGCGTGCGCTCGCCGGCGGCTTGCCGGACTCGCAGCAGGGTCAGCAGCGCCGCGGCGTCGGAGGTTCGCAGGTCGTCGCGCGGGCTGGGGGCGACGACGACCACGTCGGGGCCGGTCTGGGAGAGGCTCTCCTCGAGTCGGTCGGGATCGTCCAGGCGGGTCTCGAGGAAACGCACGTCGACGCCGGAGTGTCGACCCTCGCCCAGGTAGCGCTCGAAGACATCGCGTTCGGCGATCACCGTGACGTCGAACCGGCGCGCGCCCGCTTCGGCCAGATCCTCCATCAGCGCCGGGGCGTCGAAGTTGCAACCGACGATCGCGAGCCGCAGCGGGCGCGCCTCGCCTCGGGCGGCGTTCCAGGCGGCGCGCACGAGGTCGGGGTACGTCGAGGCGCGGATCGACGGGACGCCGAGGCGCTCCAGCTGGGCGAGCGCCTTGGGCTGGGTCACGGCGAGGCGCATCAGCGCGGTCACGGTGCGGTCGCCGACGACGGCGTTCCACCCGTCGGGCAGCAGCTCGGCGGTCGCGTCCGCGTTGCGCCCGCGGCGGAAGAGCAGGCAGACGTCGGGCCGGGCCTGGTGGGCGTAGAGGTACTGGTTCAGGGCGAGGCCCATGATCGTCGTTTCCACGTCGGCGGTCTCGGCGGCGACCGGCCCGCTGCGCGACGGCATCACGAGGATCGCCGCGGCATGCTCGGCCGCGGCGAGCTCGAAGCTGCCGTCGCCGGAGGCGTTGCCGAAGAGCAGGTCGAAGCGCAGGTTGCCGACGGCTTCCCTCAGCCCGCCGCGGATCTCCTCGCGCGATTCGCGATCGCGCTCCGGGGCCAGCACCACGATCCGCTCGAAGGCGGGGCGCAGATGCGTCGCATCGGCGGCCGCCTTGGCGGCAACCGCGACCAGGTCGGCGCCGCCGACGATCAGTAGGTGGCCGTGGACGCGGATCGGCCGGTCCGACTGCCCGAGTCGCTCGAGCGAGCGGCCGACGCTCTCCGAGATCACCTCGAACAGCAGGCCGATCAGGAGGACGAGCCCCGCGATCGCCTGAAACATGCCCAGCGCCCGCTCCGCGCCACCCTCGTCGTCGATCAGCGCTCCGGGGTCGACCTGGTGGACCGCGGCCGACCACAGCGCCTCGCCGTAGGTATCGAATCGATCGAAGGCGAAATGCAGGAGCGCCGCCGTGCTGAACATGACCAGGGCGACGGCGACCACCAGCAGCGCCAGCCGTCCACGCGTCGTCTGTAGGGCCCGGGCGAGCATCTCAGTCGATCAGCCGCTTCGACATGCGGCCGATCGCGACCCGCCACATGACCAGGGCGAAGCCGAGCAGGCCGGCGTAGCGGAGCGCGTCCACCGGGTCGAAGCCGAAGGCGCCGCCGCGGACCAGTTCGACCAGCTGGTGCAGGGGGTTGAGCTGGGCGACGATCTGCACGCCCTGCGGCAGTTCGTCGATCGGGAAGAAGGCGCCGGAGACGAGGAACAGCGGCGTGACGAAGAGCGCCGTCACGTAGTTGAACTGGTCGATCTTGGCGACCGTCGCCGCCATCGCGACGCCGAAGCCGGCGAAGCCGAGCGCCGTGGTGAAGGCGAAGAGCGGCGTCAGCAGCATGCCCGGCGCCGGGTCGAGGCCGAAGCCGATCGTGACCAGCAGCGGCACGCAGCCGTAGACGGCGGCGCGGGTGCCGATCCAGAGCATCTCGGCGCTGACCAGCTCTTCGACGTCGACCGGCGCGGCGAGGATCGCTTCGTAGGTGTTCTGGAAGCGGTGCTTGACGAAGGTGCCGAACATCGCCGGCAGCGCGCTGGAGAAGATCACCGCGGTGGCGACCATGCCGGTGCCGACGTACTGGACGTAGGGCACGCCGCCGACTTCGTCGACCAGCGTCGCGCTCAGCCCGAGGCCGAAGGCGAGCAGGTAGACGATCGGTTCGAGCACACTGGAGAAGGTCGTGCCGCGCCAGTAGGTGCGGAAGTTGGCGAGCTCGCGGCTCATCACCCCGCCGATCGCCGCCGGTTCGAGCCGCCTCACTCGGCCTCCTCGCCGGTCAGCAGCACGAACACGTCCTCGAGCGAGGCGGCGCGCCGCACGGCGTCCTCGGGCACGGTGCCGTTGCCGGCCCGCTCGGAGCCGACGATCGCGATCGCCGGGCCCGCCGGGCGCACGCGCAGGCCGTCGGCCTCGGCGATCGCCCGCGCCTCGGCGAGGCGCTCGGGCGGCGCGTAGACCTCGGCCGTCTCGCGGCCGGCGTGCTCGGCGATCAGCTCGGCCGGGCGACCGCGGCTGATGATCCTGCCGGCGGCCATCACCGCGACTTCGTCGGCGAGCCGCTCGGCCTCCTCGATGTAGTGGGTGGACATCAGGATCGTCGCGCCGCGCGTGCGCAGGTCGTCGATCAGCGTCCACAGCTGCGTGCGGATCTGCGGGTCGAGGCCGACCGTCGGCTCGTCCAGCAGGACCAGCTTCGGCTCGTGCACGAGCCCGCGGGCGAGCAGCAGGCGCCGCCGCATGCCGCCGGAGAGCTCGTCGACCGCGTCGCGGCGGCGCGTCTTCAGGCGCGCGAGGTCGAGCGCGCGGTCGACCGCGGCGCCGACGTCGGGCACGCGGTAGAGGCGGGCGAAGACCGCGAGGTTGTCTTCGACCGTGACGTCGACGTCGAGGTTGTCGAGCTGCGGCACGACCCCCATCTCGGCCCGCGCGGCCTTGGAGTCGGCGGGCAGCTCGTGGCCCAGCGCCCGCAGCTCGCCCGCGTCGGGCAGGGCCTGCCCGGTGAGCAGCCGCATCGTCGTCGACTTGCCGGCGCCGTTGGGCCCGAGCAGGCCGAGGCAGATGCCCTCGGGCACCTCGAGGTCGAGCCCGTCGACCGCCGTGATCGGGCCGAATCTCTTGACCACGCCGCGCAGTTCGATCGCTGCCATGCGGGGATGCTCGCATGGCAGACGTTCCGACGTGCTCGATCGAGCCCGGAAGATGAAGGGTTGTGGCCCCTGGAGGGGCCACAACCCTTCATCTGGGCAGTGGGGGGCAGTGGCGGTAGAGGTGCCAGGAGGGGTTTTGGGCGACCTGGTGGAATTGCGGGGGGACGCGGCTGGTGAAGCGGGAGGGGTCGTTGGGGTCGAGGATGAAGTTGTGGATCACGAACGGGCGGGCCGGTTCGAGGAAGTAGCCGCGGCGCGGCTGGCGCTGCTCGGACGAGCTGACGATCCGCGAAGGCCGGAGGTCGAGGTCGAAGGCGAGGCGGGGCACGGCGCGGTGGTTGGGGACCGAGATCGGCAGGCACAGCGGTTCGAAGGCGCCGGAGCCGGCGAGATCGCCCAGGTCGGACTCGATTCCGCCCTGGTTGGCCAGGTCGGTGTGCACCTGGGAGAGCAGGTCGTACTGGTTCGGCGTCCAGACGACGAACATCAGCGCGACGATCGCGGCGAAGACCTGCCATGCCGTGCGCCAAGGATGCCCGCGCTCGAGCAGCCGCCAGCCGAGCAGGGCGAGGGCGACGAAGACGGCGAGCACGGCGCCGGCGAGCATCGTGTAGCGGGCGAGGATCGCGAGGCCGGCGACGGCGAGCGCGGCGAAGGCGCCGAGCGCGAGCACGCCGGCGGCGACGCCGGTTCGGGAGCGGCGGCGGAGGAAGGCGAAGCCGAGCACGACGCCGCCGAGCGCGCCGATCATCCCCGGCCACTGCATCACTTCGCCGAGCGCCCGCGGTCCGTAGAGGACCAGGTCGACCGGGCCGGTGTGGCGGGCCAGCGTGTCGACGGTTTCGCGCGTGCCGGTGAACGAGTACGTGGGGCTTCCCGCGGTTATCCAGTCGAACAGGGCCCAGAGGATCGGGGCGGCGAGGGCCAAGGTCGCAAGGCTTGCGATGGAGGAGGCGAGAGGCACCCCCGCCTCCTCCGCGGACGTCTTGTGTTGGCTCTCGCCGCCGCCATCCCCGGAGGAAAGCTGGCCGAGGTCGAGCAGCAGGTAGGCGAGATAGGCGAGCGAGAAGAGCCAGGCCTCGGGGCGGAGCAGGCCGGCCAGGGCCAGGAGAGCCAGGACGGGCCAGCCGGCCTTGGGGCGGCGGGTCTCTATGAGGAGGGCGGCGAGGACGAGGGCTATGTAGGGGAGGTCGACGTAGGCGCGAAGGCCGTTGGAGAGGTAGGGGGCGCGGGTGAGGACGAAGATCGCCGCGAGCGCGCCGATCGGGCGGTCGAACCAGAGCGAGCCGAGCCGGTAGACGAGGTAGGCGACGAGGCCGAGCGAGAGGTAGGCGACGACCATCGTCGCCGCGACCGCGCCGCCGCCGAGCGGCGTCGTCACCAGGCCGAACAGGTCGGCCAGGGGATGGGGAGTGGGGGGCAGGGCGGCCGCGTAGTCGGGGCTCATCCCGTGCGCCAGTTCGCGCCCCCAGACCAGCGCGTAGATCGTGTCGTAGTTGGGGAAGCCCAGCGGGAAGACGAGCAGCAGCGCCGCCACGACGGCGGCGACCCAGGCGGCAGGCGTCAACCATTTGCGGGCCTCCGTCGGCACCGGGGCAACCTACCGGGGCCGGGCGCGTTATTGACGCATAGCGCAAGGAAGGCGCTCGGCAGGCGCAGATACACTGGCCGCAGTGCCCCCGTCCACGCCCAGCGATTCGACCTCTCTGTATAGACGCCACCGCCCGGGCTCCTTCGATGAGGTGGTCGGCCAGCAGCACGTCGTCCGCACGCTGCGCAACGCGGTCGAGCGGGGCAAGGTTCACCACGCCTACCTCTTCGTCGGCTCGCGCGGCACCGGCAAGACCTCGATGGCGAAGATCCTCGCCCGCTCGCTCAACTGCGAACGCGGCGGCCCGACCGTCACGCCCTGCGGCGAGTGCGAGTCGTGCATGACGATCGCCGCCGGCACCTCGGTTGACGTGATCGAGATGGATGCCGCCTCCAATCGCTCGGTCGACGACGTCCGCGACCTGCGCGAGCGCGTCGCCTACGCGCCGGCCGGCGGCCGCTGGAAGGTCTACATCCTCGACGAGGCGCACATGCTGACCAAGGAGGCGTGGAACGCCTTCCTCAAGACGCTCGAGGAGCCGCCGCCCAACACGGTCTTCGTCCTCGCGACGACCGAGGCGCACAAGGTGATGGCGACGATCGCCGACCGCTGCCAGCGCTTCGACTTCCAGCGCCCCTCGCTGGAGCAGATCTCCGAGGTGATCCAGCGCGTCGCCGCGGCGGAGGGGATCGCGATCGAGGCGGGCGCCGTGGCGACGATCGCCCGCGCCGCCTCGGGCAGCTTCCGCGACGCGCTCGGCACGCTCGACCAGCTGGTCGCCTACGGCGGCGCCGAGGTCGGCCTCGACGACGTCCTCCAGCTGCTCGGCGCCGCCGATGCCGAGCTGCTCTTCGGCGCCGTCGACGCGGTCGTCGCCGAAGACCCCAAAGCCGTCCTGCTGGGGGTCGAGGAGATGGCGCGCTCGGGCCGCGACCCGAGCCAGTTCGCCCGCGACCTGCTCGCCCATCTGCGCCACCTGCTGGTCACCCAGACGGTCGGCGAGGTGCCCAACACCTTCGTCGTCACCGCCACCGACGAGGGTCGGTTGAAGGCGCAGGCCGAAGCGATTCGGCCGGCCACGCTCGTGCGCACGATCGACGAGCTCGCGCAGGCGCTCACGGCGGTGCGCGAGGGCGACGACGCGCGCATGGCGGTCGAGATCGCGCTGCTCAAGGCTGCGCGACCCGATTTCGATCCGTCGACCGAGGGATTGCTCCGACGTATAGAGAGACTCGAGCAAAGGGACGAAGGCACGCCGGCCGCGGGTCCTGTCGGGGCAGGGGACCCACCGGCCCCTCCGGTCGCTAAAGCGTCCTCAGGGCCGGTTCCCCCTACCCCGCCACCCGCGGCAGACGCGCCTCCGGTTGACGCTGGGGAGCCCGAAGTCGTTGAAGACCCAGCAGCTGAAGCTGAAGAGGAACCGGCCGCGACAGGACCCGCGGGCCAGGGTGGCCTTGACCTGGAGCAGATAGTCCGCGTTTGGCCCTCGGTCCTCGACCAGCTGTTGCAGTCGGCCCCCGCGCTCGCGGCGACGTTCGAGGGGGCGCGGCCCGTTGGGTTCGAGGACGGTGAGGTGACGATCGGGTTTCCGGCGGACCATACGTTCAACAAGCGCAAGGCCGAGGCGCCCGACAAGCGGGAGCAGATGGCGGCGGCGCTGGCGACGGTGCTGGGGGAGAAGCTGCGGCCCGTGTACGCGGTCCTGGACGGCGACACCGCGCCCGGCGAGGTCGCTCCAGAGGGCGGCGACCTCGACCACGCCGCCTTCGTCGAGAAGATCAAGAACGAATTCAACGCCGAGGAGGTCGGTTAAGTGCCCCTCCTCGTAACATCACGCCGGAAATGACGGCCCCGGATCGCCACCATGCTGCGTCCTCGGTCGGCCGAATAGCGCTGCTATTCGGCCTCCCTGCGTCCTTGCCTGGGGGCGTCCGGACCTCGTCATTTCTCGGCGCATGTCACAAGGAGGAGCACTGACGATGGCACGGGGCGGTCCCGGAGGCTTCGATGTGAACGCGCTGATGAAACAGGCGCAGCAGATGCAGCAGCAGATGGAGCAGGCCCAGGAGCAGCTCAAGGAGGAGACGGTCGAGGCCAGCGCCGGCGGCGGCATGGTCAAGGTGACGATGGGTGGCGACATGACCCTGCGCGAGATCTCGATCGACCCCGAGGCGGTCGACCCCGAGGAGGCCGAGATGCTCGCCGACATGGTCCAGGCGGCCGTCAACGAGGCGCTGCGCGCCGCGCAGGAGCTGGCCGGCTCGAAGATGGGCGGGATCACCGGCGGCATGGGAGGCCTCGGCGGCCTCCCGGGAATGTGAGTTCCGAGGGTCCGGCTCCGCTCTCCCGCCTCGTCGCCGAGCTCTCGCGGCTGCCGGGAATCGGCCAGCGAACGGCGCAGCGGCTCGCCTTCCACATCCTGCGCGCCCCCGACGAGGAGGCGGCGGCGCTGGCGACCGCGATCCGCGAGGTGAAGGAGAAGGTCGGCCTCTGCGAGCGCTGCTTCAACCTCTCCGAGGGGCCGCTCTGCCGCATCTGCCAGGACCCGAACCGGGACCAGGCGACGATCTGCGTGGTCGAGGAGCCCGCCGACGTGATCCCGATCGAGCGCACGCACGAGTACCGCGGCCTCTACCACGTGCTCGGCGGGGCGCTCTCGCCGATCGACGGCGTCGATGCCGGCGACCTGAAGATCGCCGAGCTGCTGCGCCGCGTCGCCGAGGGCGACGTGCGCGAGGTCGTCCTCGCGACCAACCCGACGACCACCGGCGAGGCCACCGCGCTGCACATCGCCGAGCAGCTGCGCGGCCAGGTCACCGTGACCCGCCTCGCCAGCGGCCTGCCGATCGGGGCCGACCTCGAGCACGCCGACGAGGTCACGCTGGGCAACGCCCTCGCCGGCCGCCGGGCGCTCGACTGACGCGCCGCCGTCCTCCGCTCCGGCCAACTCCGCCGAGCGACATTTGCCGCCGGGCAGTGCGGGTAAGCAGCTATCGTCAAGCAGAGGATTGAGGTCTGTCGTGACCCCCGGACGGGGTCACGCAGGGGGTCCGGCCCTCGGAGCTCGGAGGGACAGTCAATGAGGATTCGCTTGCTCACCGCGGCCCTGGTCGCCGCGCTGGCACTGATGACGGGCAGCGCTATGGCGCAGCCGCCGGGACACGCCTGGGGCAAAGGCCACGGCAGTGGCAAGCCGGAGAAATTGCCGCCGATCGACATGTCGAACGCGGAAAACTGCGACTTCATCGCGCAACCGGGCAACGCCGTCTGCATGCTGCCCTTCCCCGACGACTACTACACGTCCGCGGACGCGGGCAGCCCGACCGGGCGCCGCATCGACTTCAAGACCGCGGGGATGCCGGCCAACGTCTTCGGTACGCACATCTCCGCCACCCCCTACAACGCCGCGGACGGCTTCAGCCAGGGCGCGGCGATCCTGCTCAAGGTGCCCGGCATCGAAACGGTCGCCGACGTGCAGGCGAGCGGCGCGGTCCCGATCAACCACATCGGCCGCTACCGCTGGCGGAAGTCTCCGGTCGTCGTGATCGACGCCAATACCGGCAGGCGCTGGCCGATCTGGGTCGAGATCGACTCGACCGCCTCGAACCCGGCGAAAGCCGCGCTCGAGATCCACCCGGCGACCAACTTCGCCGCCGGCCACCGCTACATCGTCGCCCTGCGCCACCTGCGCAACGCCGCCGGCGAAAAGATCGAAGCTCCCGCCGCCTTCCGCTACTACCGCGACCGGGTGCCCTCCAAACAGCCGGAGATCAATCAACGGCGCAAGCACTTCCGCGCGATCTTCAAGCGGCTGCGGCAGTCCGGGATCGCCCGGCGCGACCTCTACCTCGCCTGGGACTTCACCGTGGCGAGCGACCAGAACAACGCCGGCCGCGAGCTGGCGATGCGCAACGCCGCCTTCGCTCAGCTCGGCGACACCAACCTCGCCGACGGCGTGCCGCAGGGCAGCTCGCCGAGCTTCGAAGTCGAAGAAGTCCAGGAAAACCCCAACCCCGGGCAGATCGCCCGCCGGGTCAAAGGCACCTTCCAGGTCCCCTGCTACCTGTTTCCGAGCTGCGCCCCGGGCGGCACGATGCAGCTCGACGCGGGCGGGTCGCCGAAACAGAACGGCACCTGGACGGCCAATTTCGACTGCATCGTTCCCGAGTCGGTGACCACCGGACCGGCCGGAACCGGCAGGCCCTCGCTCTACGGCCACGGCCTCTTCGGCAGCGCCTCGGAGGTCGGCTCGAGCTCGCAGCGGACGCTCAGCCAGGCGCATGGGATCGTCCAGTGCGCGACCGATGAGATCGGCATGTCGCAGAGCGACGTCGGCGTGGCGATCGCCGCCCTACAGAACCTGACGCTGTTCCCGGCGCTGCCCGATCGCCTCCAGCAGGGACTGCTCGACGAGCTCTACCTGGGCCGGGCGATGATCAGCTCGGGTGGGTTCACCACCGCCGCGGCGTTCCACCAGGACGGCACGCTGGGCAGCGGCCCGGTGCTCGACACCAGCCACCTCTACTACAACGGCAACAGCCAGGGCGGGATCATGGGCGGCGCCCTGACCGCGGTCTCTCCGGACTTCACCCGGGCCTCGCTCGGCGTGCCGGCGATGAACTACTCGGTCCTGCTGCCGCGCTCGGTCGACTTCGATCAGTTCGCGGCGGTGCTCTACCCGTCCTACCCGGACGAAACGGCGCGGCCGCTCGTCCTCGACCTGATCCAGATGCTCTGGGACCGGGGCGAGCCGAACGGGTACGCCCACCGGATGACCGACGACCCATTGCCGAACACGCCGGCCCACCAGGTGCTGCTCGACGTCGCCTTCGGCGACCACCAGGTGACCGACTACCAGGCCGACGTCGAGGCCCGCACGATCGGCGCCAGGGCGCACCGCCCGGTGCTCTACCCGGGCCGCTGGCCGGACACCGACGTGCTCTGGAACGTGCCGAGCATCGACAGCTACCCGTACACGGGCTCGGCGATCTACTACTGGGACATCGGCCCCGTGCGCGAAGACCCGTCCAACCCGGGCTCGTTCATCGGCGTGCCGCCGCCCCCGTACGAGAACCTGCCCAACCGCGGCGGCGAAGACCCGCACGGGGCGCCGCGCGCGGCGGCTGCCGAGCAGCAGCTCGTCTCCGACTTCTTCGCCGGAGCGATCCAGGCCGGCGACGACTGCGGCGGCGGGCCCTGCTACGCGGGCAGCTTCACCGGGCCGTAGACAAATCGTCTAGACGGGTGTCGAGCCGCAAATTGCGGGAATTTGCGGCTCTGGCGTCCGCCTGCTTCGCCAAGGTCTCGGCGTGGCCGCCGAGACGCCGACAATCGATGCTCTGACCGGCGGCTCCGGCGCGGGCAAGCTGGCGCGGGAGGTCTCCGCTCTACAGGCGTCGTTGCTGGGCCGGCTGCACGAGGAGATGGCCGGCGGCGACGCGGCGCTGTTCGCCGCGGCGGCGCAGAAGCTCGCCGAGGAGTTCGGCTCGGTCACCGCGACCGCGGTCGGCACGCTCTGGGAGGGCGCCGGCGAGACGCCCCCGGCGGCCGGCGAGGGCGAGCACCCGAGCCTCTACCGGCCGGGGCAGCTGCGCCGCCGCCTCGACCAGCTGCTCGAGTGCCACCGCCGCTACGAGCAGCCCTTCGCCCTGGTCGTCTTCGACGTCGAGGGCCCGGGCGCCCGCGACGACGAGGGGGACGGTGGCCGCCAGACCGCGCTCGCCGTGGTCGGCGCGGCGCTGGGCGAGAGCGTCCGCCTCGTTGACGAGACCTTCCGGCTCGAGGAGGACGCGCTATGCGTGCTCGCGCCGGGTCAGGGGACGGTCGGCGGCGTGCAGATGGCCGAGCGGCTGCTGACCCAGCTCGAGGACCTCGAGCGGGCCGGAGGGCTGCGGATCGGGATCTCGGCCGGCGTCGTCGCCTGCCCCGAGCACGGCGACGACGCCGACGGCCTGCTGCACAGGGCCGACGAGGCGATGTGGCGAGCCCGCTCGGTCGGCCAGCCGGTCGGCGTCGGCGCCCTCGCCAACTGAAATTCCGTCAATCGTTGGCGCCATTTCCGCCATCAATTGACGGATAATCCGTCACTGGCTGACGGAATTCTCCCGGCGGGACTTCCGCGGCCTCGAAACGCTCCGCGACGAGCGGGGCGACGCCTTCGCCGCAGGCGTGGTCATTCATGCCGGGGAGCAGACGCTGCCGTTCGGCGACCGACTGTGGGCGCTGCCCGTCTCAGCTCTCTGGAGTTAGGCGGCGCCTTGCAAGATCGCTGACAGATTCCCGAAATCTGTCCATAACTCGTGTAAACCTGGAAATCCGGTGCCAGAATGCTGCGCGTGCCGGGAATTCGAACCAACGCCGCCGCCGAGGTGCTGGGGGTCAGCCCCAACACCCTGCGCAGCTGGGAGCGCCGCTACGGCTTCCCGGTGCCGAAGCGGACGCCCGGCAACCACCGCAACTACGAGCTGGTCGAGCTTCAGACGCTGCGCGACGCGCTCGCCGAGACGGGCAACATCTCCTCGGCGATCGAGCTGGCGCGCCAGCGCCAGGAGGCGCCGGCCAACGGCGGCGGACTGCTCGCCGCCTTCGAGAGCTTCGACGAGGACGCGGCCGACCGGGCGATCGAGCAGAGCCTCGCGGTGCGGCCGCTCGAGCGCACGGTGGAGGAGCTGCTGCTGCCGGCCGTCGACGAGCTCGCCGCCGACCCCGAACGCGCCGCCGAGCTCGAGTTCGCCGCCCGCTGGGCGACCGGCTGGCTGCATGGCGCCCGCCGGCTCGCCTCGATCGCCTCGCGCCCGGCCGGGATCCTGCTGCTCGACTCCAGCCGCGGATCCGACGCCGAGGCGGTCCATGCGCAGGCGCTCGACCTCGCGCTGCGCCGTGCCGGCTTCCGCGTGCTGATGCTCTCCGACGAGCTCGGCGAGGAGCGGATGGAGCGCGCCCTCGGCGCCCTCGCGCCGACCGCGATCATCCTCTGCGGCCCCGGCGCCGACACGCCTTCCGCCGTGCAGCTCGTGCGCAAGATCCGCGACGCGGGCTTCGACGCGCCGCTCTACGGCTTCCGCGCCAGCGGCCTGATCGGGGACGCGATCCCCGCCGCCGGCGAGCACCCCAGCCAGGTGACCGGGATGCTCAACGCCGACCTGCGCCGCCGCGCCAGCCAGGCGTTCGCCTGACCACCGTGGTCGAGGTTTTCACCGCTATGCGGTCATAACCTCGACGGCACCTGGTGCCGGACACGGCACTAGTCGAGCAGGATCAGCACGGCGGTGAGCACGCCGAGCGCCACCCCGCCGGTGGCGAGCGCGGCGCGCGCCCGGCCGGGCGGCTCCGGAAAGCGCCCCGTCGCCAGCACGCGCTCGACTTCGCTGCTGCGGCGGTTGCCGTAGGCGATCGCGAGGATGCCCCAGAGGGCGAAGCCGACGCCGGCGACGACGTAGGGCCAGCGCACGGCGCTCTTATTCAGCTCGGGCACCACCCGGCCGATCCCGAGGGCGACGGCGAGGGCGGTGAGCCCGGTGCGCCACCAGGCGAGTTCGGTGCGTTCGTTGGCCAGCCGCGTGCGCCGCGTCGCGTCGGCTATTTCGCTCTCGTGGCTCATTTCGCCGTCTCCGGCAGCACAGTCTCGCTGATCCCGAAGCGCTCGTGCAGCCGTCGCAGCGGCGCCGGCGCCCACCAGTTCCACCCGCCGAGCAGCTTCATCAGCGAGGGCACGAGCAGGGCGCGGATGATGCTGGCGTCGATCAGCACGGCGAGCGCGGTGCCGACCCCGTTCTGTTTGATGAAGATGATCTGCGAGGTGGCGAAGGCGCCGATCGCGACCGCGAACAGCAGCGCCGCGGCGGTGACGATGCGGCCGGTGCGCTCGAGTCCGATCGCGACGCTCTCGGTGTTCGAGGCGCCGCCGTCGCGCGCCTCCTTGATCCGCGAGAGCAGGAAGACCGCGTAGTCGGTCGAGAGCCCGAAGGCGACCGCGAAGAGCAGGATCGGCATCGTCTGCTCGATCCCGCCGGTGCTCGTGTAGTCGAGCAGGCCTTCCAGCCGGCCGTCCTGGAAGATCAGCACCAGCAGGCCGAAGACGGCGCTGAGGTTGAGCACGTTCATGATCAGCGACTTGACCGGCAGCACCACCGATCCCGTCATCAGGAAGAGGATCACGAGGGTGGCGAGGACGATGATCGCGAAGGCGATCGGCAGGTGCCGGGCGAGGCTCGACTGGAAGTCGATGAAGTCGGCCGTGGCGCCGCCGACCAGCACCGTCGTCCCCGGCGGCGCCGCGATCTGGCGCACCTGCCCGACGGTGGTCTGGCTGGCCTCCGAGGTGAACGGGTGGGCGGAGATCGCCTGGATCGCGGTGACGCCGTCGCGCAGCCGCTGCGGCGGGCGGACGGCGGCGATCCCCGGGACCCGGCGGACCTCGCCGGCCAGCTTCGCGAGCTGGGCGCGGTTGCCGCCCCTGACCGAGACCCACACCGGCGCTTCGCGGTAGGGCGGGAATTCGTCGGTGACCACGTCGTAGGCCTGGCGGGCGCTCGCGCCGCCCGGCAGCACCCTGGCGTCGACGGTGTCGAACTGGATGCTGAAGAAGGGGATGCCGAGCACGATCAGGAAGGTCGCGCAGAGCGTCGCGATCGGCACCGGCCGCCGCATGACGAAGCGCGAGAGGCGGTACCAGAAGCCCCGCTCGTCCGGGCGCGTCTCGGCCTCGGCGCGGCGCCGCAGGAAGCGCGGCGAGAGCGCGTTGACGCGGGTGCCGAGCAGGGTCAGCACCGCGGGCAGCACGGTGAGCGAGATCGCCGCCGCGAGCAGCGCCACCAGGGAGCCGCCGAGGCCCATCGAGTAGAGGAAGCGCTGCGGGAAGACGAGCAGCGAGGCGAGCGCCGCGGCCACCGTCAGCGAGGAGAAGAAGACCGTGCGGCCGGCGGTCGCGAGCACGCGCCGCATCGCCGCCAGCCCCGGCCCGTCCTTGGCGATCTCCTCGCGATAGCGGGAGACGATGAAGAGGCTGTAGTCGATCGCCAGGCCGAGCCCGAGCCCGGTGGTCAGGTTGAGCGCGAAGATCGAGATCGAGCCGACCTCGCTGGCGAGCCGCAGGACGAGGAAGGTGCCGACGATCGCCAGCGCCCCGATCATCACCGGCAGCAGCGAGGCGACGAGGCTGCGGAAGAAGACGAAGGAGAGCAGGAAGAGCAGGGGGAAGGCGAGCATCTCGGCCCGGCGCAGGTCTTCCTCGACCTGCTTGTTGACCTGCTCCTGGGCGACCGCGCCGCCGCCGACGAGGATGCCGGGCCGCCCGGCGAGCCGGTCGGTGATGTCGCCCGCGGCTTCCTGGGACTTCTTGTCGTCGGTCGGCTTCAACCCGACCGCGAGGTAGGTCGAGCGGCCGTCGTGGGAGACGAAGTCGCGCGAGCCGGTCGTGTAGTAGCCGCTGACCGCGGCGACGTCGGACCGCTGGCGCAGTTCCCGTTCGAGCGCCGCGATGCGCTGCCGCGTGGCCGGCGCGGCGACGGGCGCGTTGCGGACGACGACCAGCACCGCCGGCCCGCGCAGGCCGGCGTCCTGGAGCTGTTCCCTTGCCTTGACGGTCTCGGTGGCCGGGTCGTCGGCGCCGTAGGGGTCGAGCTTCGAGGCGACCGAGCCGCCGAGCGCGCCGGCGACGAGGAAGAGGGCGATCGCGAAGAGGCCGACGCGGCGGGCGCGACGGTCTGCGAGGCGGGCGAGTGAATCGAACATCAGCGGCTCCCTTTCTCTTTGGCCGGCACGGCGAGCAGCTCGGCCTCCATCCGCTCGCACCAGTCGGCAAACCACTCGTTGAACTCGATCCCCGCCCGCAGCACCATCGGCGGGTAGGGGTCCTCGATTGCTTCCTTTTCCCCCTCCATGGAGCGCAGCCGCTCGACCAGGTCGAGCCGCTGGCGGCGCATCGCGCGCAGCGTCTCCACCGCCTCGGCCGGCTTCAGCACGCCGGAGAAGAAGAGTTTGAGCAGCCCTTCTTCGCGCATCTCGATCACCTCCGGCGGCTTGCGCAGCCAGTCCTTCAGCTCCGCCTCGCCGTCGGCGGTGATCGCGTAGCGCGTGCGCTTGCGGTCGCCGGTCGAGGCGTCGATGCCTTCGACAAGCCCCGCCTCCGCCAGCCGCTTCAGCTCCGGATAGATCTGCCCGTAGCTGGCCGCCCAGAAGAACCGCGTCGATTTGTCGACCACGGCCTTGATCTCATACCCCGACCGCGGCTCCCCGCTGACCAGTCCGAGAATCACATACGCAGTCGCACTGAGCTCCATCTCGCCTAGATATATCGCTCCGATATATCTAGATGTGTGACCTAGCGCACGCTCATCCCATCTCCGCTCAGGCGCGGAGCCCGCCTATGAGGCGAGTGCAATCGCCCATCCAACATTGACCCCTTTCTGGTGTGGTCAATGTTGGATGGGCGCAGCGGACATCCGCGAGCTGACGGCCGGCTCGGCGGAGTTCGCCGAGGGCGATTCCTTCGAGCGAGCCATCCGCGACCTGACCGGCGTCGGCCTGCTGACCTGTCCGGCCGGCATCGTTGCACCGACCCGAGCGGCGCTCCACTGCGACCGCCTCGGGGTCCTGTAGGCGTCATCCAGGGCAAGCCCGGCGGCAACCTGCGGTCGCCGGGGCTCAAAATGCGAAAAGGGGAAAGGCGGGTGCGGCACAGACAAAATACGGTCCCCAAAAAGACGGAGCCCTGGGGGCATCACCGCCGAAGCGGGAGGGGCTTGCCCAGGGCATTCGCCTGACAACTTACCACCTCGATCAATGGCAAAACCCTCCAGACGCTCGCTGAACTCGCTTTCTCAAGCGGAGATCGAACGGTGGATCACGTCTCCCCGGTTCCGCGCTTTCCTCAAAGAGGCCAACGGAGACTATGCCTTGGCAACGGCACTCTACGACTGGAACGTCTCAATTTCAGCCGTCTTCTTTGAGGCTCTGAGCTACGCCGAGGTAATGCTGAGGAACGTCATCGACGCACAGATCGCCCCCGTCGGCCACCACCAGGCGGCAGCGGGAAGCTGGCTATGCGATCCGAAGGTCCTCAACGAAAAGTCGCTGGAAATCGTCGCGGATGCAATCAACGGCATCGAACAGGAGAAAAAGGAACCGACGAGGGCGCGGGTCGTGGCAAAGCTCTCGTTTGGATTCTGGCGAGCCCTTCTCGACAAGAGATACAAGGGACTTTGGATTACGCATCTTCACAAGGGCTTCCCAAATGGGACCGGCGATCGAGCTGAAGTAGCCAGGTTGCTCTCGAAGCTCAACCCCTTCCGCAACCGCATCGCTCACCACGAGCCGATCCTGCACGCCGATATCGCCAAACGCCATCAGGAAATGCTTGATCTCGTGTCCTTGATGGACAGCGAGGCGGCGCGATGGGTGGCATCGCGTTCGCGTGTTCCGATCCTCCTGGAATGGCGACCTCCGCTTGGCGTCAAACAGAGGGTGCTGGGGCGATTGGGGCTTACGCCCCGCACGACCGCGTTTCATCGCCACGTCTAGCTCCTGCGTGTTCCTGTATTCAGCGGAGGCGTTCGGGCATGAAGCGGTAGCCGATGCCGAAGTGGGTGTGGATGTAGCGCCAGTCGGGGGCCGCCTGCTCGAGCTTGGCGCGGACCTTGCGCACGAGGACGTCGACCGAGCGGTTGCGGCGGGGCATCTCGCCGCCCCACATCAGCGTGTGGATCTCCGGTCGCTGGACGACCGAGTCGATCCGCCGGGAGAGCAGGAAGAAGAGCTCGAACTCGCGCACGGTGAAGCCGGCGCGCCGCTCGTCTACGAGCACCTGCAGCTCGGCGGGCCTCACCTCGAGATTCGCGATCCGGAAGGTCGCCCCAGGCGACTCCGGCGCCGGCGGTTCTACCAGCATGCGCGGGACTTTCCCGCAGGGCCGCCGCGGAACGGTGAATTCTCTGTTTCGAAATTGAAAAGATTTGGTTATCGGCACGCAGCCTTTAGCCCTCGCGCGCCCTGCCGGCGGCGCCGCACTATCCTCAGACGTTCGCGATGAATGCGGGCTCGGACATAGTCGTGATGAAGTTCGGCGGCACCTCGGTCGCCGGGGCTGAGGAGATCAAGCGCGCCGCGCGGCGGATCGTCGCCGCGCGCGAGGCCGGCAACCGTGTCGTCGCCGTGCTCTCGGCGCGCGGCAAGACCACCGATGACCTGGTCGCCCAGGCGCTGGAGATCTCCCCGCGGCCGGTGGCGCGCGAGATGGACATGCTGCTCTCGACCGGCGAGCGGATCTCCTGCGCGCTCTGCGCGATGGCGATCCACGACATCGGCCACGAGGCGATCTCGCTGACCGGCTCGCAGGCGGGAATCGTCACCGATTCCTCGCACACGCGGGCGAAGATCATCGACGTGCGCGCCGACCGCATCCGCGAGATGCTCGAGCGCGACAGGATCGTGCTCGTCGCCGGCTTCCAGGGGGTCTCGACCGACAGCCACGACGTGACCACGCTCGGCCGCGGCGGCTCCGACACCACCGCGGTCGCGCTCGCCGCCGCGCTCGGCGCCGGCGTCTGCGAGATCTACACCGACGTCGCCGGCATCTACAGCGCCGACCCGCGGATCGTCCCCGACGCGCGCAAGCTGCCGATCGCCTCCTACGAGGAGATGCTCGAGATGTCGGCCTCCGGGGCGAAGGTGCTTCAGCTGCGCTCGGTCGAGTACGCGCGCAACAACGGCGTCCGCATCCACTGCCGCAGCAGCTTCGAGGACGGTCCCGGTACCCTCGTCGTCAGCGAAGAGGAGAGCGAGAAGGAGTCCGTGGAGCAACCGTTCGTAACCGCAGTGACCCACTCCGACGGCGAGGCGCGGGTGACGCTGACCGGCGTCAGCGACGAGCCGGGCGTGGCCGGGCGGATCTTCACCGCGCTCGCCGACGCCGGCATCAACGTCGACGTGATCATCCAGAACGAGCCGGTGGGCGACGACGCGCTCGCCGATCTCTCCTTCACCGTCGACCGCTCCGACCTCGCCGCGGCGACCGACACGGTGAGCGCGCTCGAGGTCAGCCAGGGCGTGCGCAGCGAAGAGCGGATCGGCAAGGTCTCGATCGTCGGCGCCGGGATGCGCTCCCACCCGGGCGTCGCCGCCAGGGTCTTCGCCGTGCTCGGCGACGAGGGGATCAACATCGAGATGATCTCCACCTCGCCGATCAAGATCTCCTGCGTCGTCGCGGCCGACCGCGTTCCCGACGCCGTCCGCGCCCTGCACCAGGCCTTCGAGCTGGGCGAGGACGCGGTCAGGGCCGAGGACCCGATGGGGGAAAAGACCCGTCCGACGGTCGGCAGCTGAGCCCCGTCATACTCGGCGCATGGCGGGCGACGGATACAGAGTCGGGGTGGTGGGCGCGACCGGGCTGGTCGGGATGACGATCCTCGACCTGCTCGCGGCGCGCGACTTCCCCGTCGCCCAGGTGGTCCCCTTCGCCTCCGAGCGCTCGGCCGGCAAGGCGATCGAGTGGGGCGACGAGGAGCTCGAGGTCCGCGCGCTCGGCGAGGACTCGATCCAGGGCCTCGACATCGTGCTCTCCTCGGCCGGCGGCTCGGTCAGCGCCGAGTGGACGCCGAAGCTGGTCGAGGCCGGCGCGGTGGTCGTCGACAACACCAGCTACTGGCGCATGCACGACGACGTCCCGCTGGTCGTCGCCGAGGTCAACCCCGACGACCTCGCCGGCCACAGGGGGATCGTCGCCAACCCGAACTGCTCGACCATGCAGATGGTCGTCGCGCTGAAGCCGCTCCACGACGCGGCCGGGATCGAGCGCCTGGTGATCTCCACCTACCAGGCGGTCTCCGGCACCGGCAGGGCGGCGATCGACGAGCTGCTCGCGCAGTCGCGGGCGCAGCTCGACGGCCACGACCCGATCGTCGACGTCTATCCGCACCGGATCGCCTTCAACGCGCTGCCGCAGGCCGGCAGCTTTGCCGCGGGCGACGACCACACCGACGAGGAGCGCAAGCTGATCGACGAGACGCGCAAGATCCTCGGCGACGCCGGGATCCGCATCAGCCCCACCTGCGTGCGGGTGCCGGTCGTGACCGGTCACTCCGAGGCGGTCAACGTCGAGACGCGCGAGCCGCTGGAGCCCGGGCGGGCGCGCGAGCTGCTCGCCGCCGCGCCCGGCGTCACCGTGCTCGACGAGCCCGCGGCGGGGCGCTACCCGATGGCGATCGCGGCCGCCGGCCGCGACGACGTCTTCGTCGGCCGCATCCGCCGCGACCCGGGCAACGAGCGGGCGCTCGACATCTGGGTCGTCTCCGACAACCTGCGCAAGGGCGCTGCGACCAACACCGTGCAGATCGCCGAGCTGCTGGTCGAGCGCGACCTGCTGGGCTGAGAGCCCGAGACTCCGCTACCAGTACATGACGGCGGTCTGGCCGGAACGTCCCGCCCAGAAGAGCCGCACGCGCAGCACGTATTTGCGTCCCTGGAAGAGCTTCACGCTCAGCTTCGCGTTGCGGTCATCGCCGCTGTCGTCGTCGCCGGCTAGGTAGCGCAGCTCGCCGCCCACCTGCTCGAAGAGGACGATCACCGTGTCGGCTTCGCCGAAGGTGGCGATCTCGTATTTGCGCGACGCCGGCGGTGCGATCTCGAAGTCCGCCTGCTGCGCGGGGGCGAGGCTCAGCGGCTTCGACTCGAACGGCGCCAGCGCCTGCGGCGCCGCCTGGTCTCCCGGGTACCACTTGCGCATCCATTCGACGTCGAGCGGCGAGATCCCGGTGGGGGCGTCGATGCCTTTCTTGTAGGCCTCGGGGGAGACGATCAGGCCGGGCGGAAAGGGGTACTCCATCACCGACTTGGGATCCCAGGACGAGCCTTCGACCTGGGTCGGGTCGAGCTTCCGGAGCACGTTGCTGAAAGTCTGGTCGCGCGGCCATTCGTTCGGTGGCGCTTCGAAGGTCTTGTAGACGGCCTCCTCGTCCCAGACGATCCCCGAGAACGGGCTCTGGTGCTCGTGCGGCATGCCGAGCGTGTGGCCCTGCTCGTGCCGTGCGGTGACCTCGCCCCATTCCGTCGTCAGGTCCCAGCCGAAGTTCATCGTCCGCTCCGTCGCCGGGATGCTGAGGATGCCGCGCCCGAGCGCCGACCAGGAGCCGTCGCTCTGGTCGAAGCCGATCCGCACCTCCGCTTCGCTCAGGTCGGCGACCTCTTCGAACTCGAGCCCGATGCCGACTTCCTTCCAGGCCTTGAAGGCGTCGCGAACGGCATCGAGCTGGGCTTCGCCGGCCGGCGCCCAGGCGGGGTTCTGCCGCCCGTCGAAGAAGGCGTAGTGGAGCACGGTCCCGTTTACCCACTTGGCGGCGCCGAGGACGATCGCGCGCTGGCGTTCGGCCGGCATCGACGCCGGCAGCTGCGGCGGGGGCTGCGGCGGGGTCGAGCAGATCGGCTTGACGTCGGCCATCGGCTAAAGCCGTACCACACCGGCTCCTAATTAGTCAATCTAAACAAAGCAGTTTGTCAGTCGCCCAGGTCCTCGGCGAGCACCCCGAAGCGCTTGACCAGCTCGCAGAAGAAGTCCTGGCGGGTGACGATCGCGTGGACCCTCCCCGCGGTCGCGATCGGGACGATCAGCACGCGGTGGTGGATGAAGAGCTCGGCCAGCTGGGTGTCGGAGAAGTCGTCCTCGACCAGGACGTGGTCGGTGGTCAGCCAGCGCCGGATCGGCTGCTCGGCGCAGTTGGCGCGGCGCTCGATCGTCTCGTCGACCGAGCGCGAGACCATCGCCGCCGAGGCGAGCTCGCCGACGTAGCCGGGGAAGAGCGCCTGCATGAACTCGCGCTCGCCGAAGATGCCGACGAAGCCGCTGCTGTCGACCGCGGGCAGCGCCGGCAGGCCCTCGTCGATCACCCGCCGGGCCGCCGGGCCGATCAGCTCGTCGGCGTCGAGCGGTTCTATCTCGCGCAGCGTCTGCTTGACGATCGAGTCGGACATGTCGCTCCCTTCCTCTATCCGTCAGAAGGCTATGTAGCGGATTGAAATGTAAGCGGTCGCGAGCGCGATCGAGAGGACCGTCACCGGCAGGCCGACCTTGAGGAAGGGCAGGAAGCCGATCGGCGTGCCCGCGCGTTCGGCCATCCCGGCGGCGGCGACGTTGGCCGCCGCGGCGATCATCGTCGCGTTGCCGCCGAAGCAGGCGCCGAGCGCCAGCGCCCACCAGTAGGCGTCGTCGCCCTGCGTTCCGGCCGAGCTCTGGAGCTCCTTGACGACGGGGATCATCGCCGTGGTGAAGGGGATGTTGTCGACCACGGCCGAGCCCAGCGCGGCGACCCAGGTGATCCCGATCAGCTCGGCGGTGCGGCCGCCGCCGGTGATGTCCTTGACCGCGGTCGCGACGTGCTCGATCGCCCCGGTCGCCTCCAGCGCCCCGACCATGACGAAGAGGGCGACGAAGAAGAAGAGCGTCGTCCACTCGATGTTGGAGAGCGCTTTCTCGAGTTCGATCCTGGTCACCAGCAGGCCGACCGCGGCGCCGGTCAGCGCCACCGTCGCCGGCTCGACGTGCAGCGCCTGGTGGGCGAAGAAGGCGAGCACGGTCAGCACCAGCACCGGCCCGGTGCGCCGCAGCTCGGCCGCGTCGCGGATCGAGGCGGCGGCATTCAGCTCCATCACCGCCTGGCGGTTGCGCTCGTCGACGTGCAGGCGCTTGCGGAAGAGGAAGTAGAGCACGGGCACGACGGCGGCGAAGGTGACGATCACGATCGGCGCCAGGTTGGCGATGAAGGCGTTGAAGCTGAGCCCGGTGGCGCCGGCGATGATGATGTTCGGCGGGTCGCCGATCAGGGTCGCGGTGCCGCCGATGTTGGAGGCGATCACCTCGATGATCAGCAGCGGCACCGCCTCGATGTCGAGCGCGTCGGCGAGCAGGAAGGTGATCGGCGCGATCAGCAGGATCGTCGTCAGGTTGTCGAGGAAGGCGGAGAGCAGCGCCGTCGTCCCCGCGAGGCTCATCGTCACCGCGAACGAGCGCCCGCCGGAGAGCTGGCCGGCGCGGATCGCGACGAAGTCGTAGATGCCCGTCTGCTGGGTCAGGTAGACGAGGATCATCATCCCGGTCAGCAGCCCGATCGTGTTGAAGTCGACCGCCTCGATCGCCTGCTCCTGCGAGAAGTCGCCGACGAAGAGGACGACGATCGCCGCGCCGAGCAGGGCGACGTTGGTGCGGTGCATCTTCTCGCTGGCGATGATCGCCAGGCAGATCAGGAAGGTGGCGACGGCGATTGCCATGCCCGCGCCAGGCTATGCGATCAGCTGGCGGGCGGGGTGCGCCGGACCGGCGCCCGCCCCGGCGGCTGCTGCGGGAGCGGACCGGGCTGCGGCGCCGGCGGCGGCGGGAAGCGCAGCGGCTCGCCTTCGACCGTCGCCGGCTCGCCGAAGTGGTGGATCCGCACCGGCGGGCCGTCGAGCAGCGTGTAGACGACGCCGGCGTCGCCGACCTCGACCGCGAGCCGGCTGCCGCGCCAGCGCAGGCGGAAGGCGAGCCGGGTGAGGCGCTCGGGCAGGCGCGGGGCGAAGCGCAGCTCGCCGCCGTGGTCGCGCATGCCGCCGAAGCCGGCGACCGCGGCCATCCAGGCGCCCGCCAGCGAGGCGATGTGGAGGCCGTCGCGGACGTTGTGCTCGAGGTCGTCGAGGTCCATCAGCGCCGCCTCGCCGAAGTAGTCGTAGGCGAGCTCGAGCTGGCCGACCTCGGCCGCGATCACCGCCTGCGCGCAGGCCGAGAGCGACGAGTCGCGCACGGTGATCCGCTCGTAGTAGTCGAAGTTGCGCGCCTTCTGCTCGGCCTCGAAGGCGTCGCCGCGCACGTACATCGCCAGCACCAGGTCGGCCTGCTTGACCACCTGCTTGCGGTAGAGGTCGAAGTAGGGGAAGTGCAGCAGCAGCGGATAGTCGTCGGCGCCGGTCTCGGAGAAGTCCCAGCGCGCGTGCCGGGTGAAGCCCTCTGCCTGCGGGTGCACGCCGAGCTCCTCGTCGAAGACGACGACCATCGCCGTCGCCGCGTCGCGCCAGGAGGCGATCTCCTCGTCTTCGACGCCGAGCTCGGCGGCGCGGTCGGGGTTGCGCTCGGCGACCTCGGCGGCGGCGCGCAGGTTCTGCTGCGCCATCAGGTTGGTGTAGACGTTGTTGTCGGCGACCGCGCTGTACTCGTCGGGGCCGGTGACGCCGTCGATGCGGAAGCTGCCCGAGGGGTGGTGGTGGCCGAGCGAGCGCCACAGCCGCGCCGTCTCGACCAGCAGCTCGAGCCCGGCGCCGCGCGCGAACTCCTCGTCGCCGCTGGCGGCGACGTAGCGGCTGACCGCCGCGGCGACGTCGGCGCCGATGTGGAAGGCGGCGGTGCCGGCCGGCCAGTAGGCCGAGCACTCGGCGCCGCTGATCGTGCGCCAGGGGAAGGCGGCGCCGGCGAGGCCGAGCTGCTCGGCGCGGCGCTTGGCGAGGTCGAGCGTGTCGCGGCGCCAGCGCAGCGCCGCGGCGGTCGCTTCGGGCGCGGTGTAGGTGAGCACCGGCAGGACGAAGGACTCGGTGTCCCAGAAGCAGTGGCCGTCGTAGCCGGGGCCGGTGAGGCCCTTGGCGGGGATCGCGCGGCCCTCGCCGCGGGCGCCCGCCTGGAGCGTGTGGAAGAGCGCGAAGCGGACCGCCTGCTGTAGCTCGGCGTCGCCGTCGAGCTCGACGTCGGCGCCGTCCCAGAACTCGTCGAGGTACTCGCGCTGCTCGTCCTCGATCCCCTGCCAGCCGCTGTGGCGGGCGCCGGCGACCGCGGCGGCGACCTGATCGCGCACGGCCGGCGCCGAGCGCTCCGCCGACCAGCCGTAGGCGATCAGCTTGGTCAGGCGCAGCTTTTCGCCCGGCTTGGCCGCGGCGGTGACGGTGACCCGCGCCAGGTCCTCCCAGGCCTCGGCCGGCTCGACCCGCGTGCCCTCGGGACCGTCGACCAGGTGGTCCATCGCGGCCGCGGCGCGCAGGCCGCTCTGCTTGGTCGTGTGCACGAGCACCGCTTCGTCGCCGGCGGTCGCGAAGAGCTCGCACTCCAGCGGCGATTCGAGCGCCGCCGCGGCGCGCGGGTCGTCGGAGGCGGCGGGCCGGGGCTCGTTGGCGACCAGCTCCGACTGCACGACCAGCGTCGTCTCGTCCTCCAGCGGTTCGACCTCGTAGTCGATCGCCGCGACGGCGCGCTGGGCGAAGGAGACGAGCCGGCGCGAGGTCACCCGCACCTTCTTGCCGGTCGGCGAGCGCCAGACGGCCTCGCGCCGCAGCTGTCCGCTGCGCAGGTCGAGCACCCGCTCGTGGCTGAGCAGCTCGCCGTAGCGGACGTCGAAGGGGGAGTCGTCGACGAGCAGGCGGATGATCTTGCCGTTGGTCATGTTGACCACGGTCTCGCCGGCCTCGGGATAGCCGTAGCCGGCCTCGGCGTAGGGCAGCGGGCGGACCTCCCAGAAGGCGTTGAGGTAGGTGCCCGGCAGCGCGTGCGGCTCGCCCTCGTCGAGGTTGCCGCGCAGGCCGAGGTGGCCGTTGGAGAGGGCGAAGACGGACTCCGACTGGGCCAGCCGCTCGAGGTCGAGGCCGGTCTCGCGCACCGCCCAGGGCTCGATCGTGAAGGCGGGGTGTCCGATCACGACGGCAGCAGCTCGGCGAGGTCGTCGACGACGATCGTCGCGCCGTGCTCGCTCAGCGCCGCGCGGTGCTCGCCGTCGAGCCGGTTGACCCCGACGACGCAGCCGAACTCGCCGGCGCGCCCCGATTCGACCCCCGAGAGCGCGTCCTCGAAGACCGCGGCCGCCGCCGCCTCGACGCCGAGCGCCTTCGCCCCGGCCAGGTAGGTGTCCGGCGCGGGCTTGCCCTCGAGCTGCTCGCGCGCGGCGACGACGCCGTCGATCCGCTGCTCGAACAGGTGCTCGATCCCGGCCGCCTTCAGCACCTCCTGGCAGTTGGCGCTGGAGGAGACGACGGCGCGGCGCAGGCCGGCGTCGCGCGCCGCTTCGACGAAGCGCACCGAGCCCGGGTAGGCCTCGACTCCGTCGCTGCGCAGGATTTCCAGCACCAGCTTGTTCTTGCGGTTGCCGAGCCCGCAGACGGTCTCCGCCCCGGGCGGGTCGTCCGCCGAGCCCTCGGGCAGCTCGATCCCGCGCGAGGCGAGGAAGGAGCGCACGCCGTCGTAGCGCGGCTTGCCGTCGACGTAGTCGTTGTAGTCCTCGCCGGCGTCGAAGGGGACGAACCCTTCGCCCTCGCGCTCGGCCCGTTCGCGCAGGTAGGCGTCGAACATCTGCTTCCAGGCCTTGGCATGGACCTTCGCGGTCTCGGTCAGCACCCCGTCGAGGTCGAAGAGGCAGGCCTCGATCCCGTCGGGCAGCTTGGGAGCCGGCGCGCTCATCGACGCGAACCTTATTGGCGCAGGCGGACCCGGTGTTACCGGACGGTCATCGGTTGCGCGGCAGCTCGAGCAGGTGCGTCGCCGCGATCTCGGCGGCGCGCACCTCGTCGACTCCGGCCTCCGCGGCCAGCTCGGGCCAATCGCGCACGGCGTCGACCACCTCGGTCAGGACCGTCTCGGCTCGGCCGCGCGGCAGGGTGGTGAGCGCCGCCACCGAGCGTAGGTCGGCGATCGTGACCCGGTCGAGCTTGCCGTTGATCGACATCTGGTGGCGGGCGGTCCAGCGACCTCGCGGGTTGTGGGCGTAGACGACGTCGAACGCGGGGGAGAGGGACCACCGTCCCGAGCGATCCATCAGGAACGCGATGTTCTTGACGTGGTCGTCCTGGTTGCGGGCGACGACGTTGAAGACCATGCGGCGGAACTGCTGCTCGGCTGCGGTCCGCGGTAGGTCGAGTCGGCGAATGACCTGGAACGCCTGCTCGTAGGAATTGGCGCCGGGCTGGTTGTAGTCGAGATGGGCAAGCGCGCCCAGCGACTGCATGTGGAGCTTGTCGCCATCCGCGGTTCGGTCGAAACGGCGAGTCATGAAATGGCGACGGCCGCCCTCCTCGAGCAGGCGGCACTCGCTCATCTCGATGCCGGCCCGCCGTGCCATCCGCGAGTACGCAAGCTCGATCGCGCCGTAGCCGCGGCCCGCGCCGAGCTCCCGGCTGCTCTCCTCGACCCCGTCGAACTTGAGAATCCAGTGTTCGAAGCCGGGCGGAAGGTCGAGCTGCCCCGAGCGCACCTCAGCGTTCTCCGGGTTGAGCGCGATCAGCGCCTTGGGCCTGGCGCCGCCGGCCGAGGTCCCGACCCGGAGGATCTCGCGCAGCGCATCGCGCCTGCCTGGCTTGCGCAGCGAAACCGAGAGATCGGCACGGTCCCCGAGGACCTCGGCCGCGAGCTCGGCCAGCGCCTCGACATCGATGCGATGGTCGGTGCCGGGCCGCGGTCCGCGGGCCGGCCTGAACTCGAGCGCTCCCATGCCCCGCCGGCCGATGTAGCAGAGCCGTTCGACCGCGTCGAAGCTCTCCGGTCGGCGGTCCTGGGTTGCCAACCAGGCATCGATCAGCGCGTTCCCGTAGCGGTCGGGCAGGGAGTCGGCAAGCATCCCCGGCAGCCCGGAGAAGCTCGCGGGGGAGAGCGCGGGGAAGCGATAGGTGCGGGCGGCGGCGAGCGGCATCTCCAGCGGCGCCGCCTCGATCCCGCTCGAGACGAACGCGGGGTCGTACTCGAAGCCGGCCACGCGCTCGCCGTCGGGCAGGGAGACGGCGCCGATGCGCGTGCCCCAGAGCATGACGTCGGCGGCGCTGCTCAAGTCCCGTCCCCGGATCGTTCGTCGCCCCATCGCCAGGCGCCGGGTTGCGGATCGGTCTTCTCCTGCCGGGGGGAGCGGCGGGCTCGGCGGCGCCGTCTTCCCTGCGACCGGGCTTCTTCCAGCGGACTCGGCCCGGCCGGCGGCAGCAGCCGCTCGAGACCCTCGAGCTCGCCGAGCGCGCGCAGGATGCGGATCAGGCTCGCGAGCGAGCCGGACTCACCGTCCTCGAGTCGCTGCACGGTCATCCGACCGACTCCGGCTTCCTCGGCGAGTTGCTGTTGGGTCAGATTGCGTCGCAGCCGCTCGCCACGCAGCCGCCCGCCGAGTGCCGCGAGGACGGCTTGGTCGCTGCTGGAGCCAGGAACAGTCATAACGCACCAAAACTAGCGCATTAAAGCTGCTTCTGGGGTTAATGCACCAATTATGGTATGAAATCTAGCCGCGCAGGCGGCGCAGCACGGGTGGGATCGCCAGCGTCGTCAGGATCGACATCGCGACGACGACGGCGAAGAGCTGCTCGCCGACCACGCCGGCCGCGGTGCCGATCCCGGCGACGATGATCCCGACCTCGCCGCGGGGGATCATGCCGACCGCGACGATCCGCTTCTCCCGCGGCTCCATCCGGCCCGCCCCGAGCCAGGCGCCGGCGAGCTTGCTCAGCGCCGCGAGCGCCGTCACCGCGGCGAGCAGGGCGAGGGTCTCGCCGTCCAGCAGGGTGCCGAGGTCAAGCTGGATCCCGATCAGGGCGAAGAAGAACGGGGGGAAGAACGCGTAGAGGGGCGCCACCTCGTCCTCGATCGGGTGCTGCTCCCTGGTCTCGGCGACCATCAGGCCGGCGAGGAAGGCGCCGATGATCGCCGCCAGGCCGATCTGGGCGGCGAAGGCGGCGAGGCCGAGGCAGAGGATCACCGCCGGCAGCAGCGGCGACTCCGAGAAGCGCGGCTGGTGCAGGAGCCGCGGGCGGCTCGCCATCAGGCGGGTGCCCCCGAGCGCGAAGAAGGCGACGAAGCCGACGGCGAGGCCGATGACGACCAGCAGCTCGGTCGTGTCGAGGCCGCCCTCGGCGGCGACCCCGGTGGCGACGGCGACGAGGATCAGGGCGAGGATGTCGTCGACGATCGCCGCGCCGAGCAGGGTGCGGGCCGCCCGCGAGCGGATCATCCCGAGCTCGATCAGCACGGCTGAGGTGATGCCGACGCTGGTCGCCGAGAGCGCCGCGCCGAGGAACAGCGCCGTGCCGATCTCTTCGCCGAGCGCCAGGGCGAGCGCGATGCCGCCGGCAAAGGGGAGGACGACGCCCATCGTCCCGACCGAGAGCGCGGTGCGGCCGACGGCCTGCATCTCCGAGACCCGGGTCTCGAGGCCGACCCAGAAGAGCAGGAAGATCACGCCCAGCTCGGCGAACACCTCCAGCACCTCGCCGGGTTCGACGATCCCGAGCAGCGAGGGGCCGATCGCGACTCCGGCGAGGATCTCGCCGACGATCGCCGGCTGGCCGAGCCGCTTGAAGATCTCGTCGCCGATCTTCGCGGCGAGCAGGACGAGGAAGAGGTCGAAGAGGATCTCGGAGGTGCCGGTGGCGGCGGCCAGCGGCAGGGCGAGCGGGTTCGCCCCCAAGCGGCCCGCCTCAGGCGGGAGCGGCGGCGCCGGCCAGCCGCTCTTCGACCCACTTGGTCGAGGCGATGTGCTTGCTCATGCCGAGCTGCTTGGGCTCGCCGCCGAGGGCGAGGCCGACGAGCTGGGGCAGGTGCAGGACGGCGAGGCCGAGGTCGCGGTTGACGATCTTGGCCGCGTCGGGCTGCTGCATGTCGAGGTTGAGGTGGCAGAGCGGGCAGGGGGTGACCAGGCAGTCGGCGCCGGCGTCGATCGCGTCGCCGACGTGGGTGCCGGCCTGGCGCAGCGAGGTCTCGCGGTTCATCGTGATCACCGGGAAGCCGCAGCACTTGCGGGCGCCGTCGTACTCGACGACCTCTCCTCCCAGCGCCTCGATCGTCTTCTCCAGGTAGATGTCGCGGTCGGGATGCTGCTCGTAGCCGAGCCGGTCCTTGGGGCGGACGACGTAGCAGCCGTAGAAGGGTCCGACGCGCAGCCCCGAGAGCGGGCGGACGACCTTCGAGGCGAGCTGGTCGAGGCCGTAGTCCTCGACCAGCACCCAGAGGAAGTTCTTGTTCTCGAAGCCGTCCTTGCCCTTGATGTATTCGAGCCCCTGGCCGGAGAGCGCCTCGTTGATGTGGGCGCGGTAGGCGGAGTCGGCGTCGAGGCGCTGCTGGCACTCCGACTGGGCGCCCTGGCAGGTCGAGCAGATGTTCATCATCGCCAGCCCGGTCTGCTGGGCGAGGGCGAAGGTGCGGGCGTTGAGCGTGTCGGCCAGCTCCTGGTTGTGCTCGGCGATCACGCCGGCGCCGCAGCAGTTGGCGCGGTCGAGTTCGACCAGCTCGATCCCGAGCTTGTCGGCCGTGAAGGCCATCGAGCCGTGCAGCTCGGTGGTGAAGCCGCGCGAGACGCAGCCGGGCCAGTAGGCGAGCTTCATACCTTCTCCTCCGCTTCGGTCTCGTCGGGCTCGGGCTCGACGTCCTCCTCGCCCTGGATGTAGATGTTGAATTCCTCGTTGTGCTCGCGGGCGTGGCGGTAGATCGCCTTGACCTCGTCCTGGGCGCCGCCGGGGAGCTTCGGGTGGATGCCGGGGATCAGCTTCGCCAGCGAGCGCGCCTTGCCGCTTTTGATCGCGCGCAGCACGGTGGGCAGCGACTTGCCGAGGCCCTCGATCGCGCCCCTGGTCGGTTTCAGCTTGCCCTTGACGCCGGGCGCGTAGGACTCCTGCTGGAGCAGCGCCTCGTCCAGGGTGCCCTTCTGCTCGATGATCTTGACGAAGGCCATCTCGTGGTTGTGGCCGTTGTGCGGGTCCTCGATCTCGTCTTCGCCGGCTTTGCGGCGCAGGCGCATGATCTGGTCCATCGGCGCGACCCCCTTTGGGCAGGCGTCGACGCAGCTGAAGCAGTGGGTGCAGTCGTAGATCCCGTGCGGGTCCTCGGCCAGGTCGTGCAGGCGCTCCTTGGTCTCGGCGTCGCGCGGGTCGCCGACGAAGCGGTAGGCCTTGGCCAGCGCCGCCGGGCCGATGAACTCGGGGTCGGCCTCCATCGAGAGGCAGGAGGAGACGCAGGCGCCGCACTGGATGCAGGCCATCGACTGGGTGATGTCGATCATCGATTCCGGCTCGACCACGTACTCGCGCTCGGGCGGCTCGCCGTGCGGCAAGAGCCACGGCGTGACGCGGCGGATCTTGGTCCAGTGGGTCGACTCCATGTCGGTGATCAGGTCCTTGATCACGGGCATGTTGCCCATCGGCTCGACGACAATAGGCGCCGCCTCCTCTGCTCCCGCGACGCCGGGAGAATCAGATATGGACCCGTCGTCGCTCCCGCGTCCGGGGGCGGCGCTGTGGGTGGAGGCACGCTTGTCCGCCAGGCCCTGCGCCTCGCCGATCTGCGTCTTGCAGCCGAGGCCGGACTGGCCGTTGATCTTCATCCCGCAGGAGCCGCAGATCGCCGCCCGGCAGGAGCAGCGCACCGAGAGCGAGCCGTCGTCGCGGTCTTTGGCCTGAAGCAGGCCGTCGAGGACCGAGAGCGAGGGATCGAGCTCGACCTTGAACTGCTCCCAGTAGGCGCCCTCGCCGCTCTCGGGCTGGTAGCGGCGGACTTTCAGCGTGTACTCGGCCATCTAGCTTCGTCCTCTCAGTATTTCCGCTCTTCGGGTTCCCACTGGGTGATCGTCACCTCTGAGTATGAGATCTCCGGGCCGCCGTCTCCCTGCTGGAGGTCGATGTGCTTGAGCCACTCGTCGTCGTTGCGCTCCGGGAAGTCGGTCCTGTACTGGGCGCCGCGGCTCTCCTTGCGCTCGAGCGCGGCGACGCAGGAGCACTCGGCGCAGTCGAGCATGTAGCCGAGCTCGATCGCGCCCAGCATGTCCTGGTTGAAGACGCTGCCCTTGTCGTCGATGTAGGCGGTCTGCGCCTCCTCCTTCAGCCGGCGCACGGTCTCCAGCGCCTGCTGGATGCCGGCCTCGTCGCGGAAGACGGCGACGTATTTGTCCATCGTCTCGCCCATCTCCTGCTTGATCTCCGAGACGCGGCGCCCCGAGCCCTTCTCGCGGCCGGCGATCGACTCGATCTGCTCCTGCTCGGCCTCGAGCACCGCTTTGCTCGGCCGCGAGCCCTCGATCTGCTTGGCCCGGCCGGCGGCGTCGACGCCGGAGCGGCGGCCGAAGATCAGCGTGTCGAGCAGCGAGTTGGCGCCGAGCCGGTTGCCGCCGTGGACCGAGACGCAGGCGGCCTCGCCGGCGGCGTAGAGGCCGGGGATGTCGGTGCGGCCGTCGACGTCGGTCTTGACGCCGCCCATCGTGTAGTGGTTGCCGGGCTTGATCCGGATCGGTTCGCGGGTGATGTCGACGCCGGCGAAGTCCTTGCCGACGAGGACGATCTCGCGCAGCGCCTCGTGCACGCGCTTTTTCGGCACGACGGTGATGTCGAGCGCCACGGTGCCGTCGGGGAAGCCGCGGCCCTCGTCGATCTCGGTCTGCTCGGCGCGCGAGACGACGTCGCGCGAGGCGAGCTCCATCTTGTTCGGCGCGTAGCGCTCCATGAAGCGCTCGCCCTTGGCGTTGAGCAGGTGGGCGCCCTCGCCGCGGGCGCCCTCGGTGATCAGGAAGCCCTTGCCCGCCAGCGTCGTCGGGTGGTACTGGATCATCTCCATGTCCATCAGCTTGGCGCCGGAGCGGTAGGCCATCGCGATCCCGTCGCCGGTGCAGATCAGCGCGTTCGTGGTCGGCTTCCAGACCTGGCCGTTGCCGCCGGTGGCGAGGATCACCGACTTGGCGGAGAAGAGCTGCATCTCGCCGTCGGCGACGTTGCGGGTGACGACGCCGCAGCACTCGCCGCTCTCGTCGAGCGCCAGCGCCGTGCAGAACCACTCCTCGTAGCGGGTCACGTCGTCGGAGTGCTTCATCAGCTGCTCGTAGAGCACGTGCATGATCGCCTGGCCGGTGATGTCGGCGACGTAGTAGGTGCGCGCCGCCGAGGCGCCGCCGAAGGCGCGGGTGCCGAGCCTGCCGTGCTCGTTGCGGTGGAAGGTGACGCCGAGGTGCTCGAGGTGGAGGATCTCCTCCGGCGCCTCTTCGCACATGATCGAGATCGCGTCCTGGTCGCCCAGGTAGTCGGAGCCCTTGACCGTGTCGTAGGCGTGCGACTCCCAGGAGTCCTCGGGGTTGAGCGCCGCGTTGATCCCGCCCTGGGCGGCGTTGGAGTGCGAGCGCACGGGGTGGACCTTGGAGAGGATGCCGACCGAGACGCCCTGCTCGGCGGCGGCCAATGCGGCGCGTTGCCCGGCCAGGCCGGCGCCGATCACCAGTACGTCATGCGTGGGCACGGGCGCGGACTCTATAGATGCGAAATCCGACCCCGCAGTCGGATTTCAATCCCCCCGCCGACGGGCCGCAAATACGCCTATATGGGGGGAAATCGGCCCGTCGGCCTAGAGCCAGGTGGTGTCGAGGCGGCGGACCGCGGCCTCGGTGAGGCGGACGCCGTCGGCGACGGTGTCGAAGTCGACGTTCTCGGCGAGGTCGTGCCACCAGTGGTAGTTGGCGGGCTGCTTGAGCTCGGTGCAGCTCGCCAGCACCGCGGTCTCGTAGCCGGCGGCGAGCGGCTCGAGCCCGTCGGTGCCGTTGCGCAGGCGCAGGTTGGGGAAGAGCTCGATTCCGAGCTCTTCGGCGAGGCCGTCCATCAGCGCCAGCGCCCGCGGCGAGTACTCGCGCATCTTGATGAAGCCCTCGCCGCGCAGGACCAGCAGGTGCGGGGAGCCGAGCGTCTCCAGGCAGAGGAAGAAGGCGCGCTCGCGGGGAAGTTGGTCGAAGTGGCGCTCGCCGAAGGCCTTGATCCCCTCGCTGAACGACTCCTCCGAGCCGACCGAGAGCAGGATCACGCGCACGTCCTCCGGCGGCTCGGCGAGCAGCCGCTCGGCCAGCGCCAGCAGGGCGACGACGGCGGTGCCGTTGTCGTTGGCCCCCGGCACCACTTCGCGCGCGCCGATCTCGGCCATCGCCGCCGCCGAGCCGAGCCCGAGCGCGACGCCGAGCTTGGTCAGCGCGCGGCGGCCGCTCAGCGACCCCAGCGCGGCGAGGACCGGACCGCCGAGCACCGGCGCCATCAGCGGCGGGCTGGTGTCGCTGCGCTCGATCATCCCCAGCCGGTCGGCGATGTGGGGGAGCTGCGGGTGGAAGACGAGGCCGGAGTGGGCGGCGTCGTGGTGGGCGATCAGGACGACGGTGCGCTCGGCCTGCGCCGGCCCGAGCTCGCAGACGACGTTGTAGGTGGTGCGGCGGGGAAGCAGGCGGCGGATCAGGCGTTTGCCGGGCGGGAAGTCGGTCGCCATCCCGGCCGCCGCGGCGCCGGCCAGGGCGCCGCCCAGCAGGCGCCGCCCGCGCAGCCCGAGGATCCCGCCGAGGGCGCCCAGGGCGGCGCCGATCCCGAGCGGCCACCAGTAGGTGCCGTGCGCCGGCTCGGCCTCGATCCGCGCCTCGGCGCCGAGCTCGGCGAAGCGCGCGACGATCCACTCGGCCGCCCGCCGCTCGCCCTCCGAAGCCGACGGCCGCTCAATGACCTCAAGCTCCTCCAACCACGCTTGCAGCCGTGCGATGTCCACCTGCATCGCTGCGACCATATACGGGGTCGTCGGGGTGGGGCCGGAACGTCTTGTACTTTTTCGTCGAGCGCATCGGGCGACAGCCCAACCCCGAGTCTTCGAAAAAGTTAAGTGGAGGCCCCGCCCCGACGGCCCCGTACCATTGAGGCTCGATGCTCGGCGGCAAGCCCATAACCCTCTTCCACGTGCGCGGCATCCGCATCGCCGTCGATTGGTCCTGGTTCTTCGTCCTCTTCCTCGTCATCTTCTGGCTCTCGCAGTTCTACGGCGACCTGCTCGGCGAGACCAGCTCCTCATCGACGCCGTTCCTGCTCGCGATCGCCAGCGCCTTCGGCTTCTTCGGCTCGATCGTCCTGCACGAGCTCGGCCACGCCTTCGTCGCCCTGCGCCACGGGATCGGGATCTCCAGCATCCAGCTCTGGATCTTCGGCGGCATGGCGCGGATGAGCCGCGAATCGGACTCGCCGCGGACCGAGTTCCAGGTCGCCGTCGCCGGCCCGCTGGTGACGCTGGCGATCGTCGTCGTCCTGACCGCGATCGGCGTCGGCGCCGCCGGCTGGGGCGACTTCCGCGAAGCGGCCCTGGTCGAGAGCAGCGCCGGCACCTCGGGCGTGCTGGCGATGGTCGCCTGGCTGGCGATGATCAACTTCCTCGTGCTGATCTTCAACCTGCTGCCGGCCTTCCCGATGGACGGCGGCCGCGTGGTCCGCGCGATCGCCTGGTGGCGCAGCGGCAACCGCGCCTCGGCGACCCGCTTCGCCGCCAATCTCGGCCGCGTCTTCGGCTACCTCTTCGTCGGCGCCGGCCTCCTGCTCGTCTTCGACGGCTACATCTTCGGCGGGGTCTGGCTGGCGCTGATCGGCTTCGTCGTCAACGGCTCCGCCCGCGCCGCGACCGCCCAGACGGCGCTGACCAGCAACATCAGCGAGCTCGTCGTCTCCGACATCATGGATCGCGAGCCGGTGACGATCCCCGACGAGCTCACGGTCGAGCAGGCCCTCGACGAATACTTCCTGCGCTACCGCTGGCCCTGGTTCCCGGTCGTCGACGCCGCCCACCGCTTCCTCGGACTCGTCGCCCGCGACAAGGCCGACGAGGTGCCGGAGATCTCGCGCACGACATCGCGCGTCGCCGACGTGCTCGAGCGCGACGACGGCACCTTCCAGGTCCGCGACGACGCCCCGCTCGACACCCTGCTCGCCAACCGCTCGCTGCGCCGCTTCGGCGCCGTCTTCGCCGTCGACGCCGACGGCAGGCTGATGGGCGTGATCACCGCCGAGCAGGTCGGCCGGGCGCTGCGCGACGCGGCGGGCTGACGCTGCTCTCGCTCAACGAGACGATTCAAGAAACGGGCCGAGCTCGGCGACGTAGCGTGCCAGCAGCGGATCGGTGATCCGCCACTGGCCTCGCCCTTCACTGCGAGCGAGCCCGATCCCACGCAGCTCTTCGAGCGCGCGGCGAACCGAATTGCGGGGTAGGTCGTGGTAGGGGGGTTCCCTGCGCGCTATGCGACGGGCCACCTCGAGGGCATAGCGGTGGACACCGCGCAGACGCTCGACGCTCTGCTCGTGGTTCACACGCTCGCCCTCCAGGGCAGCGCGATAGCCCTGCTCGACGGTGGCCAGGTCGATCGCGCGGGTTTCGAGGAGCATCGAAGTCATATGGGTCTTCTGGGCGATCAGCATCGTCGCTCGGGGATGGCCGGCCCCAAGCTCGACCAGTCGGTGCAAGGCAAGTTCGTCAATCTCGCAGCCATCGAGCGCGAAACGGGCGACCAGTCCTTGTGCCCAGTCCTCGGGCGCGATCGGACGTAGCTCATGGAAGCTGCCGAACTGGCTGAGGGCGCGCTGGCGGGGCGTAAAGAGGTCGCGCATCAGGTGCTCGATCGAGCCGGCGAAGAGCACGCTTACTCGGGGGCTGCGCTGAAAGATCGCCCGCATTCGCTTGGTCAGGGCATCGGGGTCCCCGTAGGGGTCGCGTGGTCCTGCGACCTCCTGGAACTCATCGAAGAAGATGACGATGCGCTTGTCGTCTGCCTCCGCTATGCGTCCGGGAAGCGACAGGGCATAGTCGAGGTAGCGGTCAGGATCGCGACGGGCGAGACTCGGCGTGAAGGCAATCTCGATCTCCTCCCCGAACTCGGTCTTCGACTTGGCCACCGCTGACACACCGGCAGCGTCGGCGACCATGCGTCCAGCCTCTCGAGCCTGATGGATAATCCGTCGCAATGCCGAGCGGTTGGCGATCGTCTGGGCAACCAGCGCTTCGGCCAGCTCGCCGGCCGAGGCGATGCGAAAGAGATCGACCTGTACCACGTAGAGGTCGTCGCTTTCGAGCTGTCGTAAGGCGGCGTCGCAGACGCTCGTCTTCCCGGTTCTGCGAGGGCCGGAGATCACCAGGTGCCCGCCGCCGGCGAGCGTCGCTGTGATCTCGCGCACATCCTCCCCCCGACCGATCAATAGCTCGGCGGGAAGTGGCTGGTCGGTCGGGAAGAGGGATGCGCTCGCCTCGCGGGACATTCGTTAAGCCTAACAGTTTGCGTCGAAATTGACGCATAATACGTCGGAACTGGATCGAGTGGCAAGCTTGAAAATCGCTCTGGAAATCACTCCTCGGTGGCGGAGTCGCGGGTCGTTCGTGCTTTAGCTCCCCTCCTAGCCACCAAGGCAGCCACAAGGAGCGCCCCATCGTCTGGCCGCATAGCCGGATCTTCAAGCAGCGCCTCGAGCGCCAGCACGAGCGGATCTCCCGGTGTGGCTCCGCCTTGCTCGACGAACTGGAGTAGCTCCTCTTCCGTCGGAGCCGCGAGCTCGCCTGTAAAGACGGGAGCCCAGTCTCCGTCCTCTCCAGGGGGGCCTGGTTCGGGTCTGGTGAGGTGGATTGTTGAGATCCCACCCGCACGCTCCAAACGAACGCGAGCAGGCTCGTAGATGTCGCTCGCCTCTGCGGTGGCCGCAATGTGCATTACCCAGGAGGCAAGAAGAAGCACCTCTCCCGCCTCCGTCTCCGGTAGTTCGGCTAGCAAGGCAGCTGGTTGCTCCGCGCACCATCTAACTGCTCCTGGCACGCGAAACATGAGAGCAGCGATGAGGGCCCACATATATCCGAGATGCTCGACCTCGTACTGGGTCCACTGGGTACCGGAGCCGGAGAAAGGCCCGCGTTTGTCGCCTATGTGGTTGAACTCCTGCCAGCGCTTCAGCACCCGGAGCGCACTCGGTCCCATTTCTGGCTGCAGAGCGGCGATGAGGCCCAACTCGATGGCTTCACCGGCGGCGGAGGCCATATAGGAGCCGTAGGGTTCCTCGCGAGGCTGGGCTGGCTCCATGTAGAGATTGGGAGGCTCCCCCCCTTCTACGATCTCCTGCTGCCAGATCTGCCGGAGGCGCTCAAGAAGCAGTGGCAAGAAGCGTTCTGGCTTCTCTAGGGACAGAAGCACGAAACATCTCTCGCTAAGTCCGGTTATCCCAAGGTCCTTGGCGTAGGCGACAACTTCGCGCAACAGCGAGGGCGGCCAGGGCGGTTCGGCCAAAGCCGACGCAAACGGCGCTCCATCGACTCGGTCGGCCACGCGACTATGCACATCGAGGATGTTTTCGAACAAGCGCAGCGGCTCATCCTCTGCTTCGAGAAGATGGATGGAGTAGTTGTGAGCCGCGAACCCAGCGGCCGCATCTGCGGGTCGCTCGGAGCCCAATCCTCCGCAGACGACCAAGTGGAACAAATGCAGGGGCTTCCGGAGCCGCTCCGAATCCTTGCCGAGCACCTTAAGCGCATTGGCGGCAATCCCACCGCTAGCCGTCGTCTCCACCTCGAAAGCAATGAGTGGCACGCGGTCATTTGGTCTCCGGAGCCATGCAACATCGATCGCGGCGGTCCCTGGCCTCAGGCGCCACTCATGCTCTGAGAGATAGCCAAGTGACCGCCCCAACTGGAGCAAGCTGTCGATTACTTCCCGGCCTCTGTCCAGCGAATGCCTGGTCACTCGGGTGCGATTTGAACCCGTTGCCCGACTAGGAAATCGGCATGTGCCGCTCGATGATGCGGCCGAAGTCGGCGCCGGCCGGCAGGGTGCCGAAGGCGTTGCCCCAGTCGCCGGAGAGGCGCGAGGCGCAGAAGGCGTCGGCGACGGCCTCGTCGCCGTAGCGGACGAGCAGCGAGGCCTGTAGGGCGAGCGCCATGCGCTCGACGATGCGGCGCGCCCGCGCCTCGATCGTCTCGATGTCGCCGGGGATCTCGGCGCGCAGCTCGGCGACGTAGGCGTCGAGCTTCGGTTCGGCGCCGGCGCCCTCCATCACCTCGGCGAAGAAGGCCTCGACCGAGGCCGGGTCCTTGACCATCGCCCGCAGCACGTCGAGGCACTGGACGTTGCCCGAGCCCTCCCAGATCGAGGACAGCGGCGCCTCGCGGTACAGGCGCGGCATCCCCGACTCCTCGACGTAGCCGTTGCCGCCGAGGCACTCGAGGCACTCGACCGCGTGCCAGGGGGCGCGCTTGCTGGTCCAGTACTTGAGCACGGCGTTGGCGAGGCGGCGGAACTCGCGCGCGTCGGCGTCGCCGGCGGCGACCTCGTCGTAGGCGCGGGCGAGGCGCATCGCCGAGATCGTCGCCGCCTCGGACTCGACGCAGAGGTCGGCGAGCACGTTGCGCATCAGCGGCTGGTCGATCAGCTCCGCCCCAAAGGCAGAACGTTGTGAGACGTGGTTGAGCGCCTGCGCGACCCCGGCCCGCATCCCGGTCGCCGAGCCGATCGTGCAGTCGAGCCGCGTGTGGTTGACCATCTCGATGATCGTCGGCACGCCGCGGCCCTCCTCGCCGACCATGCGCGCCCAGGCGCCGCGGAACTCGAGCTCGCTGGAGGCGTTGGAGCGGTTGCCGAGCTTGTCCTTGAGCCGCTGGATCTGGAAGCGGTTGCGCTCGCCGTCGGGCGTCCAGCGCGGCATCAGGAAGCAGGAGAGGCCGGAGTCGGTCTGGGCGAGGACGAGGAAGGCGTCGCACATCGGCGCCGAGCAGAACCACTTGTGGCCGACCAGCTCGTACTCCGCGCCGGCGCCGCCGCCGTTCAGCGGCGTGGCCGTCGTGGTGTTGGCGCGCACGTCGGAGCCGCCCTGCTTCTCGGTCATCGCCATGCCGCAGAGCGCGCCGCGCTTGCGGTCGGCGGGCAGCGAGCGCTCGTCGTAGTCGAGCGAGAGGAAGCGCGACTCCCATTCCTCGGCCAGCTCCGGCTGCTTGCGCAGCGCCGGGATCCCCGAGTAGGTCATCGAGATCGGGCAGCCGACGCCGGCCTCGGCCTGCATCAGCAGGACGAACATCGCGGCGCGGGCGACGTGGGCGCCCGGTCCCGGCTCGCGCCAGGGGGCGGCGTGCAGCCCGTGGTCGACGCCGATCCGCATCAGTTCGTGCCAGGAGCTGTCGAACTCGACCTCGTCGATCCGGTGGCCGTAGCGGTCGTGGGTGCGCAGCTCGGGCTTCTTCTCGTTCGCCTCGAAGCCCCAGCGGATCGTCTGCGCGGAGCCGGTTATCGCGCCCAGCTCGCGTGCCTTCTCCTCGGCCCAGCCGGCGCCCTCGCGCGCCAGCGCCTCGCGCAGGACGCGGTCGGCGTCGAAGGAGTTGTAGTCCTCCAGCGCGGTCGCCTGGTTGAAGACCTCGTGCGTCTGGGTACCCGTGCGCTCGGCGGTCGCCATCGCCCCCATTGTGGCATCGATAGCATCGCCGCGCCCATGCCCGAGAAGATCAAGGTCGAGAACCCGGTCGTCGAGCTCGACGGCGACGAGATGACCCGGATCATCTGGTCGTTCATCAAGGACGAGCTGATCCTGCCCTACCTCGACATCGACCTCGTCTACTTCGATCTCGGGATCGAGAGCCGCGACGCCAGCGAGGACCGGATCACGGTCGAAGCGGCGGAAGCGATCAAGCGGCACGGCGTCGGCGTCAAGTGCGCGACGATCACCCCCGACGAGGCGCGGGTCGAGGAGTTCGGCCTGAAGGAGATGTACCGCTCGCCCAACGGAACGATCCGCAACATCCTCGGCGGCGTCATCTTCCGCGAGCCGATCGTGATCTCCAACATCCCGCGCCTGGTGCCGGGCTGGACCAAGCCGATCGTGATCGGCCGCCACGCCTTCGGCGACCAGTACCGGGCGACCGACATGGTCGTCCCCGGCGAGGGGACGCTGACTCTCACCTACACGCCGAAGGACGGCGGCGAGCCGGTCGAGCTCGACGTCTACGACTTTCCCGGGCCCGGCATCGCGATGGCGATGTACAACCTCGACGACTCGATCCGCGACTTCGCCCGCGCCTCGATGCGCTACGGCCTCGACCGCGGCTATCCCGTCTACCTCTCGACCAAGAACACGATCCTGAAGCGCTACGACGGCCGCTTCAAGGACCTCTTCGCCGAGGTCTACGAGGACGAGTTCAGGGCCGAGTTCGAGGCCAAGGGGATCGCCTACGAACACCGGCTGATCGACGACATGGTCGCCGCCGCGCTGAAGTGGGAGGGCGGCTACGTCTGGGCCTGCAAGAACTACGACGGCGACGTGCAGTCGGACACGGTCGCGCAGGGCTTCGGCTCGCTCGGGCTGATGACCAGCGTGCTGATGAGCCCCGACGGCAGGACGGTCGAGGCCGAGGCCGCGCACGGCACCGTCACCCGTCACTTCCGTCAGCACCAGCAGGGCAATCCGACCTCGACCAACCCGATCGCCTCGATCTTCGCCTGGACGCGCGGCCTCGCCGCCCGCGGCCGGATCGACGAGACGCCGGATGTCTCGCGTTTCGCGGCGACGCTCGAGCAGGTCTGCATCGAGACGGTCGAGAGCGGCAAGATGACCAAGGACCTGGCGCTGCTCGTCGGTCCGGAGCAGCAGTACCTGACCACCCAGGAGTTTCTCGCCGCGATCAAATCCCGACTTCAGGAGGCAACCACGTGAGCACCCCCGTCAAAGTCACCGTCACCGGCGCCGCCGGACAGATCGGCTACGCGCTGCTCTTCCGCATCGCCAGCGGCCAGATGCTCGGCCCCGACACGCCGGTCGAGCTCAGCCTGCTCGAGATCCCCGACGCGGTGAAGGCGGCCGAGGGCACGGCGATGGAGCTCGACGACTGCGCCTTCCCGCTGCTGCGCAAGATCGACATCTTCGACCAGCCGGGACCCGCCTTCGAGGGCTGCAACGTCGGCCTCCTGGTCGGCGCCCGGCCGCGCGGGCCCGGCATGGAGCGGGCCGACCTGCTCGAGGCCAACGGCGGGATCTTCAAGCCGCAGGGCGAAGCGATCGCCGCCGGCGCGGCGGACGACGTGCGCATCCTGGTCGTCGGCAACCCGGCCAACACCAACTGCCTGATCGCGCTCTCCAACGCCGACGGGGTTCCGCGCGAGCGCTTCACCGCGATGATGCGGCTCGACCACAACCGCGCGATCGCCCAGCTCGCCAACAAGCTCGGCAAGCCGGTCGACAGCGTCACCAACATGACCGTCTGGGGCAACCACTCGACGACGCAGTACCCCGACCTGGTCAATGCCAGGGTCGAGGGCGCCAGCGCCTGGGACGCGGTCGACGACGAGGCCTGGGTCGGCGAGGAGTACATCCCCCGGGTCGCCAAGCGCGGCGCCGAGATCATCGACGCCCGCGGCGCCTCCAGCGCCGCCTCCGCCGCCAACGCGGCGATCGACCACGTCCACGACTGGGTCCTCGGCACCCCCGAGGGCGAGTGGGTCTCGATGGGCGTCCCCTCCGACGGCTCCTACGGGATCGAGGCGGGCGTGGTCGCCGGCCACCCGTGCAGCTGCTCCGGCGGCGAGTGGAAGATCGTCGAGGGCCTCGAGCTGACCGACTTCTCCCGCCCCCGCATCGAAGCCAGCATCGCCGAGCTCCAGGAGGAGCGCCAGTCCGTCAGCCAACTGGGCCTGGTGTAGGAACTGCCGAAAGCTGAGCGTCGAGGGGGTCCCGGTAGGGGCGAAACGTCTTGTACCTTTTTGTCGACTGCCGCGGGCGCCAGCCGCAACCCGCGTCTTCAAAAAGGTTAAGTGGAGCCCCTACCGGGACCCCCCTCCGGCAACCCTATTTCGCCGGGTAGTACTGGCGCCCTTTCTTCTTCACCCGTCCCTCTTTCTCGAGGTCGCCGAGGACCCGGTAGAGGTAGTTGGGCTTGATTTTCATCTGTTTGGCGATGTCCGAGGCGCTGATGCCGGGGCTGCCCTCGACCAGCCCGACGGCCTGGTCGGCGCGGGTGCCCTTGCGACGACGACGCCGTTTTTTCGGTGCGCCGCCTTTGGAGCCCGAACCTCGCGGGCGGCCCGGCCCGCGGCCGCCGCGACCCGTGACCTTGCCGCCCAGCTCTGCGAGGGCGCGCTCGAGACGCTTGCGCTCCTCGTCCAGCTCGGCGAGGCGCTTCACGACCAGGTCGCGGGCCTCGTCGAGTACGTGAGTGGTGCTTGGCATTTCGTTTCCTTTCGTCCGGGCCGCTCTCCGCGCACCGGAAAACTGGTAAGCAGGGAATTACGAACCGCAGTGTTGCACAGTTCTTGCGAACTCTCACGGTTTTCACCGTCAGGTGTAAAGCCCACTGGCCGAATTGGCCAGTGTCACCCTGACTATTAGCCGCGACGTTTTCTGGGCAGCGTCTTGAAGACGACATCCCAGAGCGGCGAGGACACCCCGAAGCCGAAGCGGTGGTCCTGGAAGTGGTGGCGCATGTGCTGTTCGCGCAGCCTTTTGCCAAAGTCCGACTTGGGTACGAAGTGATGCACGTAGTAGTGCGTGTAGTCGTAGAAGAGGTAACCGGCGATGAAGCCGCCGAACAGGGGGTAGGCGGCCGGGGTGCCGAAGATCAGCGTGAAGGCGAGGAAGAAGAGCGCCGCCAGCGGGATCGAGACGGCCGGGGGCATGACCAGCCGCAGCTTGTCGTTGGGGTGATCGTGGTGGATGCCGTGGATGATGAAGTGCATCCGCCGGCCGAAGGCGTTGTCGGGCTCCCAATGGAAGACGAGCCGGTGCAGCCAGTACTCGGTCAGCGTCCAGATCGCGACGCCGCCGAGGCTGAGCAGGACCAGTTCCCAGACGGCGGTTCCGCGGTCGGCGGCGAGCCACTCCATCGCGACGATCACGGGCACGAAGACGACAGCCGGGATCGCCGGGTGCACCCGCGAGAAGAAGTTGAGGAAGTCGCTCTCGAACAGTTGCGGGGAGGCCGAGAGCTTCTCGGTGCGATTGTGGGAGGCCATCGGGGAGATAGAGATGGTAGCGGGAGCGGGCGCCGCCACCGGATTGCCCCGCGCCTCGCCGCAAGACGCGGGGAAGTTGTGAACGACCTGTTGAGAAAGCGTTGCGATTTGCGGGAACAGGCGTCACGGAAGTGTCACGAGATTGGCAACATGGCCGCCGTGCCGCGCAAGAAGAAACCGATCTGCGACGACTGCTACTTCCGGCGCAACCAGCTCTGCGCCCTCCAGCTCGAAGAGCCCTGCGCGACCTTCCGCGAGAACCGCCCCGAGGGCCTCGTCCCGCCCCGCCAGCCGGTGCTCCTGATGCGGCCCCCTCGCTGGGCGAATCAGCCGCAGCCCGCGTAGGACGGGCGGCCTCTCCCGCTTGGCTCGGGCGGCTATGTTTTGCGCAATGCCTGAACGAGACGTGTTCGCAAACTTCGCCCGCATGCGTAGGGAGATGGACCAGATGCTTGGAGGGGCCTGGGGGCGGACCACCTATGTGAGCCGTCGCAGCAGCGGGTTCTCGCCCAATGTCGATGTCTATTACTGCGGGGAACCGCAGCGGGCTGTGGTCAAGGTCGACCTTGCGGGGGTGGACCTCGAGCAGGTCGGGATCGAGGTCAGCGGCCGCCAGCTGGCGATCGTCGGCGAACGGCCGGTGCAGGAGACCGAGGGGCGCGTCTACCAGCAGGTGGAGATCCCCTCCGGCCCGTTCCGGCGCATCGTCGAGCTACAGGTCGACGTCGACGCCGACCGCGCCAAGGCGACCTACGAGGACGGGATCCTGCGGATCGAGCTGCCGCTGAAGGACCCGGCGCAGACGAGCCGCCGGGTGCCGATAGGGCGCGAGTGAGGGCCATGGAGAGCTCGCCGGCGCTCGAGGTGGTCGAGGCGCCCTTCGACGCCGAGGACGCGATCCGCGCCAACCAGCCGCTGCCCGACGCGCTGCCGGTGCTGCCGCTGCGCGAGACCGTCACCTTTCCCGAAACGCTGACCCCGCTCGCCGTCGGCCAGGAGCGCTCGATCAAGCTGGTCGACGACGTGCTCGGCGCCAACCGGATGCTGGTCATGGTCGCGGCACGCGACCCCGAGGACGAGGAGCCCGGCCCGGATAGCCTCTTCGACGTCGGCGTCGTCGGCATCGTCGCCCGCATGCTCAAAGTCCCCGACGGCAGCCTGCGCATCCTCGTCCAGGGGACGCAGCGGGTGCGGCTCGGCCCCTACGTCGCCGAGCAGCCGTACCTGGTGGCGCGGGTCGAGGAGCTGCCGGACACGGTCGAGGAGGGCCCCGAGCTGGAGGCGCTGACCCGCAACGTCCAGCGCACCTTCACCGAGATCGTCGAGCACATCCCGTACCTGCCCGAGGAGCTCCAGATGGCGGTCGCCAACATCGAGGACCCGGCCGCGCTCGGGCACCTGATCGCCGGCGCGCTGCGGATCTCGACCGAGGAAAAGCAGGAGCTGCTCGAAGAGGTGGACATCGGCGCCCGCCTGCGGCGGCTCTCGCAGATCCTCGCCCGCGAGCTCGAGGTCGTCCAGCTCGGCAGCCAGATCCAGTCCCAGGTCCAGTCCGAAGTCGACAAGGGCCAGCGCGAGTTCTTCCTGCGCCAGCAGCTGAAAGCGATTCAGGAGGAGCTGGGGGAGGAGGACGAGCAGCAGGCCGAGGTCAACGAGCTGCGCCAGCGGATCGAGGGGGCGGATTTGCCCGAGCACGCCCAGAAGGCGGCCGATCGCGAGCTCTCGCGGCTGGAGAAACTGCCGCCGGCGGCGGCCGAGCACGGCGTGATCCGCACCTACCTCGAGTGGCTGGTCGAGCTGCCCTGGTCGCAGCGGACCGAGGACGACCTCGACATCGGCCACGCGCGCGAGGTGCTCGACGCCGATCACTACGACCTGGAGAAGGTCAAGGACCGCATCCTCGAGTACCTGGCGGTGCGCAAGCTGAAACCGGACTCGCCCGGCCCGATCCTCTGCTTCGCCGGCCCGCCCGGCGTCGGCAAGACCAGCCTCGGGCGCTCGATCGCGCGGGCGCTGGGGCGCGAGTTCGAGCGCATCTCGGTCGGCGGCGTGCGCGACGAGGCCGAGATCCGCGGCCACCGCCGCACCTACATCGGGGCGATGCCGGGCACGATCGTGCGCGCCCTGCGCGACGCCGGCTCGCGCAACCCCGTCTTCATGATCGACGAGATCGACAAGATGGGCGCCGACTTCCGCGGCGATCCGTCCTCGGCGATGCTCGAGGTGCTCGACCCGGCGCAGAACGACAGCTTCCGCGACCACTATCTCGACCTCGAGTTCGACCTCTCCGAGGTGCTGTTCATCGCCACCGCCAACGTGCTCGACACGATCCCGGGGCCGCTTCAGGACCGGATGGAGACGATCGAGCTCGCCGGCTACACGCTGGAGGAGAAGCGCCACATCGCGCGCCGCTACCTGGTCCCGCGCCAGATCGAGGCCAACGGGCTGAAGCCCTCCCAGATCGAGTTCGCCGAACCGGCGCTGACCGCGATCGTCGAGGAGTACACGCGCGAGGCGGGGGTGCGCAACCTGGAGCGGCAGATCGGCACGATCTGCCGCAAAGTCGCCCGCGACGTCGCCGAGGGCAAGCAGAAGCGCAAGGTCAGGGTCTCGGCGAAAAAAGCGCGCGAGCTGCTCGGGCGCCGCCGCGTCTTCGCCGAGCAGCGGCGCCGCACCAAGGACCCCGGCGTGGCGACCGGACTCGCCTGGACGCCGACCGGCGGCGACGTGCTCTTCATCGAGGCGACGGCGATGCCCGGCTCGGGCAAGCTGACGATCACCGGCCAGCTCGGCGACGTGATGAAGGAGTCGGCGCAGGCGGCGCTCTCCTACGTGCGCGGGCACTGGCGCGAGCTCGCGCCGGAGCTGGACGAGGACTGGTTCGCCGAGCGCGACATCCACATCCACGTGCCGGCCGGGGCGGTGCCCAAGGACGGGCCGTCGGCCGGCGTGGCGATGAGCGTCGCGCTGGCCTCGCTGATCTCCGGCCGCCACGTGCGCAACGACGTGGCGATGACCGGCGAGGTGACGCTGACCGGGCAGGTGCTGCCGATCGGCGGCGTCAAGGAGAAGTCGCTGGCGGCGCAGCGCGCCGGGATCAAACGAGTCATCGTGCCGGAGCGCAATGAGGGCGACGTCGCCGAGATCCCCGCGCACGAGCGCAGCGCGCTCGAGTTCGTCTACGTCGACGAGGTCGCCAGGGCGATCGACACGGCGCTCGCCTAGGCCGAGCGCCTTCTGGGTCGTCGCCGGCCTCACTCTCGGCGCCGCCGCGCTGCGCTTCGCGACGCTCGGCGTGCAGGCGTACCACCACGACGAGGTCGTCACCGCCAGCCGCGTGCTGCGCGGCGACTTCGCCCACGCGATGGAAGCGGTCGGCTTCAGCGAGTCGGCGCCGCCGCTCTACTACGCCCTCGCCTGGCTGTGGACACAGCTCACCGGCACCGGCGAGGTCGGCCTGCGCTCGCTCTCGGCGCTGGCCGGCGTGGCGACCGTCCCCGTCGCCTACCTGCTCGGCGCCGAGCTGCGCGGCCGCCGCGCCGGCCTGACCGCGGCCGCGCTCGTCGCCGTCAACCCGATGCTGCTCTGGTACTCGCAGGAGGCCCGCGGCTACGCCCTGCTCGTCCTGCTCACCGCCCTCGCCGCCCTCTACTTCTTCCGCGCCCTGAGAGGGACCTCGCGGAGGGATCTGGCGCTCTGGGGCGTGTTCTCGGCGCTGGCGCTGGCGACGCACTACTTCGCGATCTTCCCGGTCGCCTTCGAGGCCGCCTGGCTGCTCTGGCGGCGCCGCGGAGCGGCGCTCGCCGGGGTCGGAATCGTCGCCGTCGCCGGCCTGGCGCTGACGCCGCTGCTCGTCCACCAGATGTCGCTCGGGCACGCCGAGTGGATCGGCGACCGCAGCCTCGGGCACCGGCTCTGGGAGGCCGGCGTCACCCTCGTCGTCGGCGAGACCGGTGACATCGTCGCCCGGCCGGAGACCGTGCAGCAGGCGGTGCTGCCGCTGCTCGCGCTGCTCGCCGCGCTCGCGCTGCTGACCCTGCGCGGCGAGCGGGCCGAGCGCCGCGCCGGCGGCACGATGCTCGCCCTCGCCGCGGCCACGGTGCTCGTGCCGCTGGGCCTGGCGCTCGCCGTTCCCGGCAAGGACTACGTGCTCGCGCGCAACCTGATCCCGGCGCTGGTCCCGCTGCTGGTCGCGGTCGCGATCGGTATGAGTCTGAGCCGGGCGCGACGGACGGGCACGGTCCTCGCCGCGGTCCTCGTCGTCTACTCGCTCGGCTTCAGCGTCTGGGCGAGCTTCTCGCCGAGCGTCCAGCGGCCCGACTGGCGTGCCGTCGCCGACCGGATCGGCGAGCCGGCGGCGCCGCGGGCGATCGTGCTCTGGACGCTCGGCGCGGCGTCGCTGCGCTGGTACCTCTCGACCGGCTCCTTCCAGGCGCAACCCTCCGAAGGCTTCGACTGGAGCGTCCACGAAGCCGACTTCGTCTCCGACGGCCCGGCGCCGCCGGTCCCGCGGCGGCTGCTCGGCCCGCGTTTCCGCCAGGTCGCCTACGAACCGGTTGGCCGCCTCTACGTGCGCCGTTACGCGCTGCCGGGCCCGGATCTGGCGCCGCTGCGCCTGCGCCGCATCCGCCGCGCCGAGCTCGGCTTCCGCAGCAACGGCGTGCTCCTCGACGGCATCGGCGTCCCCTGACCCCCGAGCGCGGTCGAGCTTTGCTCCGCTATGCGACGACAACCTCGACCGCGCCCTGACTCCCCCGAGCGCGGTCGAGCTTTGCTCCGCTATGCGACGACAACCTCGACCGCGCTCGCTGTTTGGAGCTATCCTCAGCGGGAACGTGACTTCCAGCGAGGAGATGGCATGAGCAAGACGAAGGCGAGTCAGGCGGCGGATATCTACTCGACCGCGCGCGAGAACCCGTATGTGCAGCGGCTGATCGAGGACGAAGAGCTGCGCGACAACCTGCGCGAAGCCTTCGAAGCCGCCCGTGGCGCCTACACCCGCGCGACCGGCAACGGCAAGGGCACGGTCAAGGCCGTGACCAGCGACAAGAAGGTGCAGAAGGACCTGCGCTCGGCCGCCGAGAGCCTGCGCGAAGCCTCGGAGGCGTTCAAAGCGCCGAAGAAGCGCCGCAAGAGCCGGCTCGGCCGCCTGATCCTCTTCGGCATCGTCGCCGGCGTGATCGCGCTGATCGTCAGCGAGGACGCGCGCAAGACCGTCCTCGACGCCCTCTTTGGGGCCGAGGAGGAGTTCGAGTACACCAGCACGACCTCCATCAACGGCGCCTGACGGACACCGGCGCCGCCGGGCGGCGTCAGTCGGTGCCACTAGACTGAGCTGTATGGAGGCGGCGACCAAAGAGCGCGAGCTGAGCGGGGAAAAGGCGCAGCGCATCGTCGACGCGATGCGCGAGAGCGTCGCCAAGCGCGGCGCCGCCGGCTCGACCTTCGAGCACGTCGCCCGCGAGGCCGGCGTCAGCCGCGGCCTGCTGCACTACTACTTCGGCACCAAGGAGCGGCTGCTGGTCGAGGTCGTCCGCCGCGACTCCGAGATCCGCATCGCCCGGCTCGACAAGCCGCTGGCCGAGGCGGAGAGCGTCGACGACGTGCTCACCGTGCTCGTCTCCAGCCTCACCGACCTGATCGACAACGAACCCGCCTTCTTCCTGCTGCTCTACGAGCTGTTCAGCGCCGGTCGCCGCAACCCGGAGATCCAGCGCGAGGTCGGCCAGCTCTTCGACACGACGCGCACTCACGTCGCCGAGATCCTCGAGCAGAAGGAACGCGAGGGCGTGCTCAAGCTGCGCCACGAAGCCGAGGCGATCGTCGCCTACCTCTTCGCCGCGGCCGACGGCTTCGCCCTTCAGGCGCTCTCGGAGCCGGGCCGCGACATCAGCGCCGCGCTCGAGGCCGGGGCGGCCTCGGCCCGCTTCCTGCTCGCCGGGGAGTGACCGGACTCACAGACCGCTGAGGCTCGCTGCGCAAGGCTGGCCAACCAGCCAATGCGGGAGCCGATGAGCAGACTGGCGGGATTCCTCGGACGTCGACGTCGCTGGGTCCTGGCCGGCTGGGTCCTCGTCCTCGTGCTTGCCCTGCCCTTCGCCTCGCGGCAGACCGAACACCTCACGGGCGGCGGCTTCGACGTGCCGGGCAGTCAGTCGAAGGCGGTGAGCGACGCGCTCGAAGGCCAGTTCAGCGGCGACTCGAACGGCATCGCCGTGCTGCTTCGGGCGGCCCCCGGCGCGGGAGCCGCTTCCCAGCAGGCCGCGCTGGCGCGGGTGCGCCACGCCGTCGCCGCTCTCGACGCGGTCAGCCTGCCGCCGCCGGTTGCGCGCCGGGCGGCGGCCTCGCTGCGCGCCCGCGGAGTCGCGATGCTGCCGCTCAGCAGCAGCCTCGGCGGCGACGAACTGATCGACTCCGCCTCGACCCTGCGCGAAGACCTCGATCCCGGCGCCACCCGGGCCGGCGTCACCACCTACCTGGCGGGGCAGCCGACGATCTGGGCGGGCATGCAGGAGCTCTCCAAGAAGGACCTCTCCGAGGCCGAGGCGGGCGGCTTCCCGATCGTCGCGATCATCCTGCTCGTCGTCTTCGGCTCGCTCGCCGCGGCGGCGCTGCCGCTGGCGCTCGGCTTCGTCAGCGTGATCGTCACCGGCGCCCTGATCTACTTCATCTCGCTGGAGATGAGCACCTCGGTCTTCGTCACCAATATGGCCTCGATGATCGGCATCGGGGTCGCGGTCGACTACTCGCTCTTCATCCTCGCCCGCTACCGCGAGGAGCGGGCCGCGGGGCGCGGCCCCGGCGACGCCCGCGCCGAGGCGCTCTCGACCTCCGGCCTCGCGGTCAGCTTCTCCGGCCTCGCGGTGATCGTCTCGCTTGCCGGCCTCTGGATGGTCGACAACCAGGCGCTGCGCTCGATGGCGCTCGGGGCGATGACCGTGGTCGCGATCTCGATCCTCGCGGCGACGACGCTGCTGCCGGCGCTGATCGCGATGCTCGGCGACCGCGTGCTGCCCGGCGGGCTGGTGGCAAAGGTCCTCGCTTGGGTCAAGCGACCGTTCCAGGGTGGGCGCGCCACGCCCGGACGCGGGAGCAGAGGACGTGGCGCAATCGATTCGGCGTTCTGGTCTCGCTGGACCGCCAACATCATGGCTCGCCCCTGGGTCGCGGTGATCGGCGTCAGCGGCGTGCTGCTCTTCCTCGCGATTCCCGTGCTCTCGCTCACCACCGGCACGCAGGCGCTGGGCCAGTTCCCCAAGGGCAGCGACGTGCGGCTCGGCAACGAGCTCGCCTCGCGCCAGCTCGGCGGTGGCACGGACCCGGTTCAGCTCGTCGCCCGCTTCGACGCCCGCGCCGGCGACGCTCAGCGGCGCGCCGCCACGGCGCAGCTCGTGCGCCGGCTCGAAGCGACGCCCGGCGTCGCGTCTGTCGCCCGGCCGGCCTTCGCCCCCCACAGCGTCCTGGTCCAGGCGACGCCGAGCGTGTCGAGCGAGTCCGACGCGGCGATCGCGCTGGTCGAGCGCCTGCGCGACTCGGTCGTGCCGGCGACGCGGATCGCCGCGATCGCGACCGTCGACGTCGGCGGCGAAACCGCCCGCGGCCACGACGTCCGCACGCTGATCAGCGGCTCGATGTGGAAGATCATCCTCTTCGTCCTCGCGCTCAGCTTCCTCGTCCTGATGACGATGCTGCGCTCGCTGCTGCTGCCGCTGAAGGCGGTGCTGATGAACCTGCTCTCGATCGGGGCGGCGTTCGGCGTGCTCGTCGCGATCTTCCAGTGGGGCTGGCTCGACAGCCTGCTCGGCTTCGAAAGCCAGGGCGCCCTCGACACGATCAACGTGCCGCTGATCTTCGCCGTCGTCTTCGGCCTCTCGATGGACTACGAGGTTTTCCTCATGTCGCGCATCCGCGAGCGCTACATGGAGCACGGCGACAACGAGCGCGCCGTCGCCGAAGGCCTCTCGACCAGCGCCCGCACGATCTCCTCGGCGGCGCTGATAATGACCTGCGTCTTCGCCGTCTTCGTGCTCACCGGCGTGCCCTCGATCAAGGAGCTCGGCCTCGGCAGCGCCGTGGCGATCGCCCTCGACGCCACCCTGGTCCGCCTGATCCTCGTGCCGGCGGCGATGAAGCTGCTCGGCGACTGGAACTGGTGGATGCCGAGCTGGCTCGACCGCCTGCTGCCCGATTTCTCCTTCGAGACCGGCGCCCACGAGCCCGAGCCCGCCAAGGCGTGATCGCCGTCTAGGATGACGGGGTGGCGGATGACCTTGCATTTGCCGGGGCGGCGAAGCAGGCCGAGATGGTGCGGGCGGGGGAGGTTTCCTCGCGCGAGCTGGCGCAGCTCTGCCTCGACCGGATCGAGCGGCTCGACCCGCAGCTGAACTGCTTCCGCGCGGTCTTCGCCGAGCGGGCGCTGCTCGAAGCCGAGCAGGCGGAAGCGCGCCTGCGCGGCGGCGACGAGCGGCCGCTGCTCGGCGTGCCGGTGGCGATCAAGGACGAGGTCGACGTGAGCGGCGACGTGACGACCTACGGCACCGACGGCTTCGACGACCCCGCCGCCGCCGACGCCGAGGCGGTGCGCAAGCTGCGCGAGGCGGGCGCGGTGATCGTCGGCAAGACGCTGCTGCCCGAGCTGGCGATCTGCGGCTTCACCGAGTCGGCGACCTACGGTGTGACGCGGAACCCCTGGAACCCGCAGCGCACGCCCGGCGGCTCCAGCGGCGGCAGCGCCGCGGCGGTCGCCGCCGGCCTCGTGCCGATCGCCTTTGCCTCCGACGGCGCCGGCTCGATCCGCATCCCCGCCGCCTCCTGCGGCCTCTTCGGGCTCAAACCGCAGCGCGGCCGCGTCTCGGTCGCGCCCGACGCGGCGCGCTGGAACGGCATGTCGGCCTTCGGCTGCGTCAGCCGCTCGGTGCGCGACACGGCGCTCTGGCTCGACGTCAGCCTCGACCGCTCGGGCGACGGCCCGCCGCCGCCCGAGCGCCCCTTCGCCGAGGCTGCCGCGGCGCCGCCCGGCAGGCTGCGCGTCGCCTGGTCCAGCGCGGCGCCGCGCGCGGTCGCGCCGGTGACCGTCGACGCGGTCGCCAAGGGCGCGGTCGCCGACACCGCCGAGGTGCTCGGCTCGCTCGGGCACGAGGTCGCCCAGCGCGACCCGGACTGGGGCCGGATCGGCGACAACTCGGTGCCGCGCTACCTGCGCGGGATCGCCGAAGACTTCGCCAAGGCGCCGAACCCGGAGCGGCTCGAACGGCGCACCCGGGCGATGGCGCGGCTCGGCCGCCTGATCCCGGACGGCCTGTTCGAGAAGGCGCGCCGCGGCGAAGCGGCCGATGCCGCCCGCGTCAACGCGATCTTCGAGAACCACGACGTGCTGATGACCCCGGTGATGGGCGGCACGGCGCTGCCCGTGCGCCGCTGGGAGGGACGCGGGGCGCTCTGGACGCTGCTGGGAATGAGCCGCTTCTACCCCTACTGCATCCCCTGGAACCACCTCGGCAACCCGGCGATGTCGGTGCCCGCGGGCTTCGCCGCCGACGGCATGCCGCTCGCCGTGCAGATCGTCGGCCGCCCCGGCGCTGAGGCGACCCTGCTCTCACTCGCCGCCCAGCTCGAGGCCGAGCGCCCGTGGGCGGATAAGAAACCACCCATCGCCTAGGAAAAGCTATGCCGACGACGCCGCCACGACGGAAACATCGTCGTGGGCGATCGCCCCGCGCTTCTGTGCTCGCGCCGTCACCAGCGCCGGCTTGCGGCTCGCGGGCGCCACGTCGAGCACGAACTCGACCCCCAAGCACCGAACGGTATTGATGATCGTGTCGATCTCTGGGTTGTGCTCCCCGGACTCGAGCTTGACCACGCGGGGCTGCGAAACGCCCAGCTTCTTCGCCAGGGCTCTCTGGCTCAGATTGTGCTGGGCGCGATAGCGCAGCAGCGTCGCCGCAAACTCCCGCGCAGGGGCGAGCCGCTGCCACTCTGCTCGGAAGCTCGGATCGGCGAGCTGCTCCTCGGCCAAGAGGGCATCGAAGTTCCTATTCGGAGTCGTCATCGGAGGTATGATAATAGCTCTATTATCGGCAAGTCAACCGCGACGCTTCAGGCGATGGCGCGCCGCCGCAACAGCTCGGTCGAAGTCCTTCTTTTTTGCGGCCACCGCCAAGACCACGAATCGACCACCGAGTCGCGCATAAATCGGCCGAGCCTCGCAAGCTCCCTGTTTCGGCCGCAGCTCGAACAGATTCGCCTCGCCCTTCAACGACTTCATATGCGGCGACGGCAGGTCCGGCCCAAGATCCCTCAACTTCTGCACGACGTTGAAGACCGCCTTGCGATCTCCGCGCGCCTTCATGTCCTCGAAGTCGATAACCGCATCGCTGTCGAAGTCAACGGTCCAGGCTTTTGGCTGTTGGCCCATTCTGGCGACATTAGTCCTTGTAGCGGACTCAACGTGTTGTCGTCGTGACGACGGCCATCAGATTCGGCAGTTTGTGCCACTGAGCGAGGACAGCTCTCCCCTCGTGGATGCGGACTGGCGGACTGGCCGGACTCGTCCATCGGTCCGCCTGCTATCGGATCACTGCGACCACGAGAGCGACGATCGGCCGCAGCCAGTGTTAGCCAGTTCGCCGCGAACCTAGGTGGACGGGGTTATGCGAAGACCTTGCGCATCCGGGCGATCTCGCGCAGCTTGCCGCGTGGGCGGATGCGCCGCGAGAGCAGCATCTTCAGCGGGCTGGCGTCGGGTTTGCTCATCGAGACGAAGTCGCCCCAGCTCGCCTCGATCGTCAGCGTCGGGTTGGGCGCTTCGCCCGGCTCGGCCCGGGTCGAGCCGTTGTCGAGCGTCAGGTGCCAGGGGTCGGCGTCGTCGAAGCGGTACTGGTAGACGAGCGGCGAGCCGTTGGCGGCCGCCGGGTCGGCGACGCGGGTGACGATGTCGAAGTAGAGGCGCTGGGTCTCGGGCGAGGCGTCGGGGACCGGGCCGTCGGGCGGGCCGAGCACGCCGGCCTCCATCAGCTTCACCTGGCGCTCCGCCACTTCCTCGGCGGACGCTTCCGGGTCGAAGGGGAAGACGCCGGGCGGCATCTCCTCGGTCGGGTAGCCGATCGTGCGCCAGCGCTGGCGGATCAGTTTGAGCCCGAAGCCGAAGATGTCCTCGAGCGAGAAGCCGTAGCACTCGGTGTATTCGCGGTCCATCCCCGGCGGGTAGAACACGGCCGGCCCGTAGGGCAGCGTTTCGCGCAGCAGCTCGACCACCGCGGCGCGGCATTCGGCGCCGTGGGGCTGCGAGAGGTCGAGCAGCTCGGAGAGCACCTTGACGCCGAAGCCGATGTGGCGCTGCTCGTCGCGCGAGACGTTGCCCATCCCCTCGCTGAAGCCGGGCATCGTTTCCTTCGAGGCGAAGAAGTCCTCGATGAAGTGCTGGCCGGGCTGGGCGAGGCTGCCCTCGACGATCAGGTGGTAGAGCGTGATCGCCTGCGCGTACTTGGGCAGCGAGCGGTCCCTGCGCAGCTCCTCGGCCATCCGGTCGAGCCGGTCGAAGATCCCGCGGTAGCCCCAGTTGAGCTGCGGCATCGTGGAGGAGAGGGTCTGCTCGATCGAGTCGCCGCCGACCCCGATCACCTCCTTGAAGAAGCGGTGGAAGAAGATCGAGTGGCGGACCTCGTCGACCTGCTGGGTGGCGAGGAAGTAGGACTGCTCCTCGGTCGGCGCCGCGGTCACGTAGGGGGCGAGCGTGTCGGCAACCCGGTCCTCGCCGTAATAGAACATCGAGTAGATCCACATCGCCGAGCGCTGCTGGATCTCGCTCAGCGCCTCCCAGCCCTCGCGGTCCTTGGAGAAGTCGAGGTCGTAGGCGCTCCAGTTCCCCTGCTCCCAGCGCTTGTAGAGATCCTCGTAGGTGACGCTGTCCATCGGGCTCTGGGATGCGACGCTCATAGTGCTCCTTCGGGCAGGGGGTTCCGCGCGGGACGCCTCGGTTGCGGCTATCGGCGCAGAGGTTAGCGCGACACTGGCTGGTCAGCCAGTCTCAAAGCGGGTGAACTCGTGCTATCTTGTCTGCACTACTCCCCGCCGCCCTTTCGAGGGCTGGCGGGGTTTCCGCTTTTCAGGGCCAATAGGAGGGGAAATCCGTGCGCGTAGCCGTTTTCATCGATTGGATGAACGTCTACAAGGCTGCGCGGGAGGCATTTGGCCTTACGGAGGCTTCAGGAGTTTGTGGGCAGGTCGATCCGTATCGCCTCGGGCGGGTCTTGGCTGCGGCGAATCAACGCGGGGCGTCGGCCGAGCTGGTGCGAGTCGAGGTCCATCGCGGCCGTCCGTTGCCAAATCAAAGCCCGGTCGGGCACGCAGCCGCCACCCTCCAGGCTCAGGCTTGGGAGGCTTCGGATCCTCGCATCGTCAAGGCCCAGCTTCGGCCGCTTCGTCTCAATCCGGAGTCAGGGCGATTGGAGGAGAAGGGGGTCGATGTGGCGCTCGCCGCCTGCGCTTTCGAGTGGGCGGTCATCCAGGAGGTGGACCAGGTCGTGATCTTCTCCCATGACACGGATCTGAGTTCCATCGTCGAGGTGATCGCGCGGATACGTGGACCCGAGGCGGTCGAGACCGCAAGCTGGTTCAGCTCGGGTTACAGGAAGCGAATCCCGCCGATCGAGGGAGTGACCAATCACCACCTGAGGCAACGGTTGTTCAACGCGATCGAGGACCAAGCGCACTACGGCCATCGAGCACGTCGGCGTCTCGGTGAACGAGCCGCATCTGTCTAGGGCGTCGTCTGGCTGGCCGCCGGAAGCTCGATCTCGCGCTTGAGGATCTTGCCGGTGGGGCCCTTGGGGAGCTCGTCGACGAACCAGACCAGGCGCGGGTACTTGTAAGCGGCGATGCGGTCCTTGACGTAGGCGCTGACCTCGTCGGGGGCGAGCTGCTCGCCCTCCATGAGCACGACCGCGGCGCCGATCTCCTCGCCCCACTCGTCATGGGGGACGCCGACGACGGCGGCTTCGCGGATCTTCGGGTGCTCGTAGAGGACCTCCTCGACCTCGCGCGGGTAGACGTTGTAGCCGCCGCGGATGATCAGGTCCTTCTTGCGGTCGACGATGAAGAAGTAGCCGTCCTCGTCGGTGCGGGCCATGTCGCCGCTGTGGAACCAGCCGCCGCGCATCGCCTCCGCGGTCGCGTCGGGTCGCTGCCAGTAGCCCTTCATGATGTTGTGGCCGCGGATCACGATCTCGCCGACCTCGCCCTGCGCCACCTCGGCGCCGTCCTCGTCGACGAGCTTCATCTCGACGCCCTCGATCGGGGTGCCGATCGAGCCCGCCTTGCGCTCGCGGTCGGGATGGTTGGAGCTGGCGACCGGCGAGGTCTCCGAGAGCCCGTAGCCCTCCATCACCTTCGCCCCGAAGGCGTCTTCGAAGCCGCGCAGGACCTCGACCGGCATCGAGGCGCCGCCGGTGATGCAGGTGCGCAGCGCCGCGGTGTCGAAGCGCTCGCGTTCGGGGTCGTGCAGCAGCGCGCCGAACATCGTCGGCACGCCGTAGAAGTGGGTGACCCGGTCGCGCTGCATCGTCGCCAGCGCCTCGCCCGGCTCGAATTTGGGCACCAGCGTGAGGCAGGCGCCGGCGGCGATCGAGGCGTTCATCGCCACCGTCTGGCCGAAGGAGTGGAAGAGGGGGAGGGAGCCGAGGACGACGTCGCCGGCCCCGACCTCGCAGGTGGTGCGGCGCGAGACGTCGGCGTTGCGGGCGAGGTTGGCGTGGGTCAGCTCCGCCCCCTTCGGCTTGCCGGTCGTGCCCGAGGTGTAGAGGATCACCGCGGTGTCGTCGGCGGCGGTCTCGACCACGTCCTCCGCCGGCTCGAAGCCGGCGAGCAGCTCGGCGAAGGCGGCGGGCTCGACCTCGATCGTCTCGGCGCCCGCGTCGGCGGCGCCGGCCTCCGCCTCGGCGGCGAAGCCGTGCCAGGCGAGCAGCAGCTTCGCCCCGGAGTCCTCGAGGTAGAAGGCGATCTCCCGCTCCTTCAGCAGGACGTTCATCGGCACGACGATGCCGCCGGCGCGCAGCACGCCGTAGTAGGCGGCCGGGAACTCGGGCACGTTGGGCAGCATCAGCCCGACCCGGTCGCCCACCTGGAGCCCGCCCTCTCGCAGCAGCGCCGCCAGGCGGGCGCTGCGCTCGTCGAGCTCGCCGTAGCTCAGCTCGACCTCGCCGAGCCGCACCGCCGGGGTGCCGGGCGTGCGCCCGGCGCTCTCGGTCAGCAGCGATGCGAGATTCAGGGTCCTCGGCCTCCTACGGCTTGGTGTAGTGGTGGACGGGGAACTCCTTGATGTCGGGCGGGCCGTCGGGCGCCTGGTCGCCCAGCGACTGGATCGCCCCCATCAGGCGGTCGGCCTGGAAGGCGTCGAACTGCTCGCGCGACTCCCAGGTGTCGATGATCCCCCAGCCGTCGTCGACCGGACCCGCCATGTGGAAGATCAGCCCGTCGGGTGGGTTGGCGTCGACGTCCATCTTGGAATGGATCGCTTCGTACATCTCCTGCGTGCCACCGGCCATCTTGATCCTGAGTCCGACTGCCATCGTGCTTCCTCCTTGCGTGTGTCCCCGCCCGCAGCGAGCATAGTTCGCTAGGGTCCCGACCGCAATGCGGAGGCTGATCCTGACCATCGCGGTGTGCGCCGGCCTGTTCGTCGCCGGCTGTGGCGGCAGCGACAGCTCCTCCAGCGAATCGACCGCGGCGAGCGGCGAAACGACCGCTGCCGAATCCGCCGGTGGGGAAAAGACCAAGCCCAAGGTCACGGTGCCGAAGGGCGCGCCGCCGAAGAAGCTGGAGATCAGGGAAATCGAAGCAGGCAGCGGCGCCGAAGCGAAGTCGGGCGACGAAGTGACCGTCCAGTACGTCGGCGTCAACTACAAGAACGGCGAAGAATTCGACTCCTCCTGGAGCCGCAACGAACCGTTCAGCTTCACGCTCGGCGCGGGCGAAGTGATTCCGGGCTGGGACCAGGGGGTCGAAGGGATGAAGGTCGGCGGCCGCCGCGAGCTGACCATCCCGCCCGAACTCGCCTACGGCGAAGCCGGGGCGCCGCCCGCGATCGGTCCGAACGAAACCCTCGTGTTCGTGATCGACCTGCTCGAAGTCAATTAGCCTTTACTGAGGCAAATTCAGGCAATAGGGTGGCTCTCATGGTGAGCAAGCCGCATCCCTACGCGTACGCGGTGGCTGGTTTCGTTGCCGTGGCTGTGATGCTGACCCTGATCGCCGGGACGCCGCAATCGGTGCCTGAAGTGGCGCTCGGGTCCAGTGTCCTTTTTCACGTCGAGCGCGGGTTGCTGATTCTTCTTCCCGCTTTCCTCGTTTTCGTCGTTCTGATCCGCGCCTGGAACGGAGAGCTTCCGAACGAGATCTCGCGGGAAGGGTTCAAGTACCCGACGATCGACCCCAAAACGGTCGAGGACGCCAGGAACGCGGCATTGCTGAATGTGGTCAGCAGTGAACCCTCGAGTGACCCCGAGGACGAATCCAAGCCAGATGACCTGCTCGCATTGCGTCTGAAGCTCGAGGCGAAGCTCGCGTATATCGCAAAGATCCTCCTTCGACCGCCGGATGCGGATTGCCCGACGTTTGTGACGATCGGGAGCCTCAACTACGATGGTTTCCTGACCGCCGGGGAGGCGCGTACCGCCAGTCAGGTGCTCACCGTGCGCGACGAGGAGCTCGACACGCTGCGCCCGCGGGTACGTCGCGAATTCCTCGCCAACGCGGACACGGCGGTCAAGAACATCCGGGCGAGCGTCTTCTTCGGCCTCGTTCGCACGATGTTGAAAGGGAACAACTGGGCCGTTCGGGACCTTCAAGCCGGGGGCAGGCGGCCGGATCTGCTCGTCAGCAAGGGAAGGCGGGTCTATCGCGTGGTGCCGCGTTTCTTCATGGGGGCCGATGCGGAGAAGATCGAAAAGCTGAAATGGCGCCTGCGGGGAGAGACGCCGACACGCGACCGGGACATCGTCGTGCTTCCCGATGGAACCGCAAACGAGACGGAGCCTGATGGTCGGCTGATGGTGACGCGGCTCGCGGGGCTCAAGGCGAAGCTCGAGCTGACGAAGGATCCACGGTCGTTGCCCCGACTTCACTGATCCTCGCCGAGCGCCTCACCGCGCAGGCCCTCGCCGGGCCGGCGCTGCCCGACCCGGTCGCCGTCGCCGAGCGGCTGCTCGCGGTGCAGGGCCAGGACCCGCGCGGCTTCCGCCTCGCCGTGCGGGCGCGCACCGACGGCCTCAGCGCCGCCGACGTCGAGCAGGCGCTGGGGGAGCAGCGCAGCCTGCTCGTCACCTGGCTCAACCGCGGCACGCTGCACCTCGTGCGCAGCGAGGACTATCCCTGGCTCCAGGCGCTGACCACGCCGCCCCTGCACAGCTCCTGCGCTCGGCGATTGCGCCAGGAGGGAGTGAGCGAGGCCGAAGCCGAGCGGGCGCTGAAGACGATCGAGCGCGCGCTGGCCGATGAAGGGCCGCTGACGAGAGCGCAGCTGCGCGAGCGGATCGACGCGGCCGGCGTGCGCACCGAGGGCCAGGCGCTGATCCACCTGCTCTTCCTCAGCGCGGTGCGGGGACTGACGGTGCGCGGCCCGGTGATGGGCAGGGAGCACGCCTACGTGCTGGTGCGCGACTGGCTCGGCGAGCCGCCAGCGGTCGATCGCGAGGCGGCGCTGGCCGAGCTGGCGCGCCGCTACCTGGTCGGCCACCAGCCGGCGAGCGACCGCGACCTGGCCAGGTGGGCCGGCCTGCCGCTGCGCGACGTCCGCGCCGGCCTGGTGGCTATCGCCGGCGAGATCGAGCAGGGGGAGGACGGCCTGCTGCGCCTGCCGGGGCGACCCGAACCGGCGGGGCTGCCCCCGCCGCGCCTGCTCGGCGCCTTCGACCCGGTCCTGCTCGGCTGGACCTCGCGTGAGGAAGTCATCGGCCGCCACACCCGCCTCGTCACCAAGAACGGCATCTTCCACCCCTTCGCGATGGTCGGGGGCCGCGCCGTCGCCAAGTGGGGCTGGCCCGGCGGCAAGCTGAAGCTGGAGCCGCTCGAGCGCCTACCGGCCAAGGTCAGGGCCGCGCTCGAGGCCGACGCCGAGGACGTCGCCCGTTTCCTCGGGCGCGCCTGACGCCACACAATTTGCTCAACACGCTGAGTAAATTTGCTCAAGGCACTGAGTAATTCGTAAAAGAACCAGATTTCCAGGTAATTCTTTGTCCCTATTCGGCCGGCTGGGCCGGGCCGGGCGGCTCATCGCCACCGCCAAGCACTTCGATAGGCGGGCCGACCGGGCCGGTCGGGACCCAGCCGCGGTTCATCCGCAGCAGGGCGACGACGCCGACGACGCCGGCGAGGGCGGAGAGGCCGCCGGCGTAGGCGAGCGTGCCGCGGGCGCCGATCGCGGCGACGAGCAGGCCGCCGGCGGCGAAGGCGCCGAGCTCGGCCGTGTTGCGGATGCCGTTGTAGGCGGCGAAGGCGCGGCCGTGCAGGACGTCGGGGACGCGCACGTGGATCAGGCTGCGGAACATCACGTTCTTCAGTCCGTGGGCGAGGCCGCCGACGAAGGAGCAGGCGAGGAAGAAGACGAAGCTGAGCCAGAGCGCCGGCAGCGCCAGCGCCGCGCCCTGCGTCGCGGCGGCGAGCAGGCCGACCGCGGCGACCGCGCCGACGGCGACGCGGCGCGAGAGCAGCATCGCGCCGAGCGCCATGCCCATCGTCCAGATCGAGAGCATCGAGCCGTAAGCGACTTCGCCGCGACCGAGCACGTCCTCGACGAAGAACAGCTCGCCGACCCAGACCGCGGACATGAAGAGCAGCGAGGCGAAGGCGACCGTCATCACCAGCGCCAACAGGCGGTCGCGGAAGAGGAATGCGACGCCGTCGCGGGCGCGCGGCGAGCGCTCGGACTCGCTCAGCTCGGCGGGCCGGCGCCGCACACGCAGGCTCAGCGCCGCGACGGCGACGAAGGCGAACGTCCCCGCGTCGACCAGCATCGCCAGCTCGAGCCCGCCGATGCCGAAGAGCAGGCCGCCGAGCAGCGGCCCGGCGCCGAAGCCGATGTAACGGGCGGTCTCGATGTGGCCGTTGGCCTCCTGGATCCGCTCCTCGCCGGCCAGCGGCGGCACCAGCGAGAACTCGGCCGGGGACGAGGTGGCGAAGACCACGCCGAGCGCCGCGGTGAGGATCAGCACCGGCGCGACCGCGCTGCTGAAGGCGACGGCGACGGCGGCGACCGCTCCGACCGCCGAGACCCCGGCCAGCAGCCGCGTCGCCTCGACCCGGTCGACCAGCAGCCCCGCCCAGCCGGCGACCAGCACCGACGGCCCGAAGAGGCAGATCCACAGCGCCGCCACCGCAAACCCCGAATCGGTCACGTCCTTGATGTGCAGCCCCAGCGCCACGATCGCCACCCAATCCCCGAGCGCCGACACCCCGACCGACGCGGCCACGAGCCGAAAGTCCCGATCCCGAAACAGGCTCCCGTTCATGCCGCCCAGGATAGGTCGGTTTCGTAGAACCGGCGGGCTATCCTGAAGGTGTGCCCAGCGGGAAGCAAAAAGGCCTGGATACGGACTATCTCGAGCGTGCCCGCCGCGAGGCATTGCGGCGTGACTACCGGCTGCTCACGCCAGGGCAGCGAGTGGAACAGGCTGCTGCTCTCAGCAAGGAGATGACCGCTCTTGCCGCTCGCCGCGCGGAGCGGCGTTGACCGAAATCTCCCCCCTCGACGTCGAGGGGCTTCTTGAGGCGCTCGATGCCGCCGACGTTCGCTTCGTGGTGATCGGCGGGTTTGCCGTCGGCGCTCATGGCTATCCACGCGCCACCAAAGATCTCGACATCGTCCCGGACCCAGATCCGGACAACCTCAAACGGCTTGCCGCGGTGCTGACGGACCTCGACGCATCGGTGCTCGGCATGGAGGAGTTTGCCGAGACTGACGTCGTTCAACCGGACGCCGCCGGTCTACGACAGGGGGGGAATTTCGTTCTGGCGACGAGCCGCGGTCGCCTCGACATCATGCAGGTGGTTGGACCGGACTTCGAATACGCCGACCTCGATTCAGCGGCCGTCGAGGATGAAGTGTTTGGCCACAAAGTTCGCTTCTGTGGCTTCGATCATCTGGTGGAGATGAAGGAGGTGGCAGGTCGACCGGAGGACGAGCTTGACCTCCGGCGTCTGCGCGAATCTCGCGACTCGACCTAGACTGACGGGACGCCGACTCAAGCCACTCATCCGCCGTGTACCGGATGAGGAGAAGCCGCTCAACTCGCCATCTGCGGGTCGACGAGTCTAAATCCGGTAGGTTGCCTCCCTGTGTATTTAGGGCGAATAATTGACTAAATGTATTTAGCAACTAACGATATTCCCTTAGAAATCGTCCTACAGGTTGTTGGAGCCGTTGTTGGCGTGATCTCCGCAACCCTGGCCCTTTATGTGTTTATCCGTCGAGGACGAGAATTCGGTATCACGTTCCGCGAAGGAAAATGGGCCGAGTATGTAGACGAGGAAGCTGAGGCGGTTCGCGAGCGACTAGGCTCGGTTGACAGCACGGACTACGAAGAACGCGAGTTTCGCCTGCTAAGCGAGTACCACTCGCAGGGACTATCGCAGTCGAAAACCAGCTTTCTGTTCAGCATCCTCTTTGCTGCTCTTGGATTCGGTGTTATTGCGGCAGCGGTTTTTCTTGCTCTTGGCTCGTACGACGTGGGTACCGCTGGCACGACGGTGCCCCTTGTCTGGCGCTATTGACGTTTCCGTGGGTGAAGTAAGGCAGTGAGCGGAAGGCGCACGCCGCTCCACGCCTAGGTTTCCGGCTGTCAGAAGGCTGGAAATCGAAAGGAGCGGAAACGACGTGCGCAAGGAGAGGGTATGGGCACGCCTGCTCGGGTTGGAGCGGGCGGTCGTCGAAAGCGTGGAGATCGACGACAACGGGCAGGTGGTGGTGGCGGTCAGGCCGCACCATCGGGAGCGAGATTGCTGCGGTGTCTGCGGCCATCGGGCGCCGGGCTTCGACCTCGGCGAAGGTCGGCGGCGCTGGCGGGCGCTGGACCTCGGCACGACGATCGCCTACCTGGAGGCCGACGCGCCGAGGGTCGCCTGTCCAGAGCACGGCGTCGTCGTCTGCGCGGTTCCCTGGGCGCGCCACGGGTCGCGCTTCACCCGCGCTTTCGAGCAGCAGGTCGCCTGGCTGGCGGTGAACACGTCGGGCAGCGCCGTCGCCGAGCTGATGCGGATCAGCTGGCGCAGCGTCGGGGCGATCTGCGAGCGGGTCGCTGCAGAGGCGGGGCGCGAGGCGGACCTGCTCGCCGGCCTGCGCCGGATCGGGATCGACGAGATATCGCACCGCAGGGGCCACCGGTACCTGACCGTGGTCGTCGACCACGACACCGGCAGGCTGGTCTGGGCGGCGCCGGGACGAGACAAGGCGACCGTGGAGGCGTTCTTCGACGCGCTGGGAGAGGAGCGCGCAAAGCGCTTGAAGCTCGTCTCCTGCGACATGGCGGGCTGGATCGAGGCGGTGCTGGCGAAGCGTTGCCCGAAGGCCAAGCGCTGCGTGGACCCGTTCCACGTCGTGCAACTCGCCACCGAGGCGCTCGACGAGATCCGCCGCGAGGTCTGGCGGGAGGCGCGCCGGGCGGGGCAGGCCGATGCCGCCCGCGAGCTGAAGGGCGCCCGCTTCGCGTTGTGGAAGAACCCCGAGAACCTGACCGATACCAGCAGTCGAAGCTCGCCGACCTCGAGCGGCTCAACCGGCCGCTGTACCGGGCCTACCTGCTGAAGGAGCAGCTGCGCCAGATCTACCGGCTGGGGCCGAAGGCGGCGGTCCGCCTGCTCGACGAGTGGCTCTCCTGGGCGCGGCGCTGCCGCCTGAAGCCGTTCGTCAAGCTCGCCCGCACCATCACCCGGCAACGCGGGGGCATCGTCGCCGCGATCCGCCACGGCCTCTCCAACGCCCGCGTTGAGGCGATCAACACACAGATCCGGCTGATCGCCCGCCGCGCCTTCGGATTTCACTCGCCTCAGGCGCTGATCTCCCTGGCGAAGCTGAAGCTCGGCGGGCTTTGCCCGCCTCTGCCGGGCCGAGTCACCGTTACGTGACCCACGGAAACGTCAATAGAGCCCCTTGTCTCCGGAGCAATCGTGGAGGCGGTCGCAGCGCTATTTTTTGTCCAGTCGAATCGCGCTCGCGCACTAATGGTCGATTTCTTTGACCGCTTACGTGCGGATCGGCGACTTCGAGAAGCGCTGAAATCGCCGAAGGTATTGACGATACGAGATTGCGAAGCAGGTTACAGATGCAGCTTGCGCTATCGATGGCGGCATCCAGAGACTCAGAGGGGACCCTAGATATCCTCCTTCGCCCAGACTGGCAGTAGGTGATCTGAGCCGCTCAGCCCAGCTTCGGCGTCTGCCAGGGCTGGGCGAGGCGGGCGGCGAGGTCGTCGGCTAGGCCGTCGATCGGGACTCGGGTCTGCTCCAGGGAGTCGCGGTCGCGGAGGGTGACGGTGTCGTCCTCCAGCGTCTGGTGGTCGACGGTGATGCCCCAGGGGGTGCCGATCTCGTCCTGGCGGCGGTAGCGCTTGCCGATCGAGCCGCCCTCGTCGAACTCGGCGGGGACGCGGCGGCGCACCTGCTCGAAGACCTCGCGCGCCCGCTCCGGCAGGCCGTCCTTGGAGACCAGCGGCAGGACCGCCGCCTTGACCGGCGCCAGGCGGGGGTGGAGGCGCAGCACGGTGCGCTCGCGGCCGTCGACCTGCTCGACCTCGTAGGAGTCGACGAGGAAGGCGAGCGTGGCGCGGTCGGCGCCAGCCGCCGGCTCGATCACGTGCGGCACGTAGCGCTCTTTGGTCTGCTGGTCGAAGTACTCGAGCTTCTCGCCGCTGAACTTGGCGTGCTGGGTGAGGTCGAAGTCGCCCCGGTTGGCGATCCCCTCGAGCTCCGACCAGCCGATCGGGAAGAGGTACTCGATGTCGCTGGTCGCCGACGAGTAGTGCGAGAGCTCCTCGGCGCCATGCGCGCGCACGCGCAGCATCTGCGGCCGGATGCCGAGCTCGGTGTACCAGCGCTCGCGTTCGGCCATCCAGAGCCCGTGCCATTTCTCCGCTTCGGCCGGCGGCACGAAGAACTCCATCTCCATCTGCTCGAACTCGCGCGTGCGGAAGATGAAGTTGCCGGGGGTGATCTCGTTGCGGAACGACTTGCCGATCTGGGCGATCCCGAACGGCGGCTTCTTGCGGGCGAAGCCGAGCACGTTCTTGAAGTTGATGAAGATGCCCTGCGCGGTCTCCGGCCGCAGGTAGACCTCCGAGCCCTCGCCCGCGACCGGGCCGATGTGGGTCTCGAACATCAGGTTGAACTGGCGCGGCTCCGAGAGCTCGCCGCCGCACTCCGGGCAGCGCAGCTCGCCGCCGGGGTCCTTGCCTTCCTTCTCCAAATCCTCGCGCAGATGGTCCTCGCGCCAGCGCTTCTTGCACTTGCCGAGGCACTGGACGAGCGGGTCGGTGAAGCCCTCGAGGTGGCCCGAGGCCTCCCAGACGCGCGGGTGCTGGAGGATCGCCGAGTCGAGCGCGACGATGTCGTCGCGGTCCTGGAGCATCGCCCGCCACCACTCGGCTTTGACGTTGTTCTTCAGCAGCACGCCGTAGTGGCCGTAGTCGTAGGTCGAGCCGAGCCCGCCGTAGATCTCGGACGAGGGAAAGACGAAGCCGCGCCGTTTGCACAGCGCGACGATCTCCTCCATCGTCGTCCCGGTCGCGGCCTGTTGCGCCCCGTCTGCCATGGCGGAACCGTACCGGCTGCGATAATCCGCCCGCTTCATGCCGATCTACGAGTACAAATGCGCCAACGGCCACGTCTTCGACGTGATCCAGAAGATGAGCGACGAGCCGCTCACCGAGTGCCAGGAGTGCGGCGCCCCGGCCGAGCGCGTCCTGCACCCCGTCGCGATCCACTTCAAGGGCTCCGGCTTCCACAACACCGACTACAAGACGAAGACCGGCGCGCCCGCGGGCGACTCGAAGGAGTCGAAGGACTCGAAGGGCGGCGGCGACACGGCGAGCAAGGACTCCAAGTCCTCCGACAGCAAGCCGAGCGACTCGAAGACCGCCGCCGCGACCAGCGACTGAGGACCGTCCGAGGCTTGCTGCCAAGGCTGCCTAGGGCGTCCGCGAGAGGCGGCAGGGTCGCCTCGCCGGATGCCCACCACCGCCGCGTTGCGGCGGTGGAATTTGGTGCCGCTTCGCGGCCCACGGTCACCCTGCCGGGGCCGCTTCGCGAGGCACCGGCGAGGCGACCCTGCCGCCTCTGTCCGAAGCCCGCGCTAGGTTCTCTTCAAATAAATGGGGCCGCGCGCTAACGACGCCGGCCCCGTGGCGACCGGCTAAGCGCGCACTAGGCCGATCGCAGCGGGAACGGTATCCGGCGTACCGGCTCCAAGAAGCGGCGACCCGCCGCGTTCACAGCGCGAACGGGCCGCCTAACCAAAAGGAGGACGTTCTCCCATGGCTATTCCCGAGGGTAAAACCCCGATCGAGCTCGATGCGGACCTCTACCTCGACATCCCCGCAATCCAGGACGAAGAGGCCGAGCGGGTCGTGCTCGAGTTCCTGCTCGACCAGCACCCGACCCAGCTCACGATCCCCGAGGTCTCGCGAGCGCTGAACGCCGTCCCCGGCAGCTTCAGCACCGACGACGCCGTGGAGCGAGCGATCCGCGAACTGAACGGCGCCGGCCTGATCCACTGCCAAGCCGGCTTCGCCATCCCAACCATCGCAGCCCTCTACTTCGCGCACCTCTGGGGCATCTGCGTCTGAGCGGGTGATCGTGAAGCCTTGTGTCCCCTCTGAGGGCCACAAGGCTTCACGATGCCGCGGGAGGCGGGCACCCGCCTACCCCATCAGCTTCTTGACCGCGCGCCGCCGCTCGCTGTCCGGCACTTCGATCGACCCGCCCGGCCCCGGCGAGCAGCCCGAGTTGGCGCCCGCGCAGAGCACGTCCGCCGCGCTTTCGCCGCCGATCGCCGCCGAGAGGATCAGCTGCGGCATCGTGAAAAAGCCCATGTCGCTGACGAAGGCCTTCGGCGCGTCCCAGCCGATGATCGGGCCGTGGATGAAGTTGTAGGGGAGGCGCAGGGGGTCGGTGAGGCGGTCCTTGATGCCGCCGATCACCGCCTGCTGGGCCTTCTCGCGGTCGATGTCGTCGTAGCCGAGCGTGAAGGCGCTCCGGCCCGGGCCGGGACATTCGCTGGGCTCGCGGATGCGCGAGTAGATCAGCGCCTCTTCGCCGTCGAGCGTGTTCTCGCCCTTGCCGAGCCGCAGCGTGAAGCCTCCCTGGCCGCCGCCGGCGCCGCCGGAGATGTTGGCGCAGATCTTGTGCGGCACGTTGACCTTGACCCCGCCGACCGCGTCGATCAGGTCTTCGAAGCCGGTGAAGTCGACGATCGCGACGTGGTCGACTTCGATGTCGAGGAAGTTCTCCACCGCTTCGATCTCGGCCCCGGCGCCGCCGAAGGCGTAGGCGGCGTTGATCTTCTGCGGGCTCTGGCCGGGGATTTCGGCGTAGCTGTCGCGCGGGATCGAGAGTTTGCGGAAGGCGCCGCCGCCGGCGCGGATCAGCATCAGCGTGTCGGCGCGGTATTCACCGGCTTCGCAGCCGTCGTGCGGAGCGTCGCCGTGCGACTGCTGCTCGAAGCACTTCTGCTTGTGGGGCGCGCCGGGCTCCCTGGTGTCGGGCGGGCGGGCGTCGGTGCCGAGCACGAGGATCGTCTGCGCGCTCGCCAGCAGGAACGGGTTGCCGTGCAGCTTCGACTTCGCTTCGCCGGAGAGCTTGAACGCCTGTAGCTGGGCCGAGACGGCGAAGGCGAGGAAGCTGATGAAGATCCAGCCGACCGCCGCGATCCCGACCCATTTCAGCGCCCTGCGCAGCCCCGGCCGCTGCGGACGGGGACCGCGCTCGCGCTTCGGCCCGCCGGGCCGGCCCGGCAGCTTCGGCGCCTGCCACTCGCGTTCGCGCAGGCCGGACAGATCGGGCTTGCGCAGGCGGGAGAAGAGCCCCTTGCGTGCCCGGTAGACCTTGTAGTCGGGCCGCCCCTGCGGCCGCTGCTCCTCGTCGTTGCCCATGAAAGACCAGGAGTCTCGCCGAAAATCCGCGCGCACGTCTGGCGGCGGCGGACGCTGCGCGTTGCTGCGTCCTCAGTCGGCCAAATAGCGCTGCTATTCGGCCTCCCTGCGTCCTTGCCCCGCTTGGTCCGGCGCTCGCCATACGCACACGCCGATTTTCAGAGAGACTCTCGGAATCATGCCGATGTCCGCGGTCGCCCGCCAAACCAGCTGCGTCACGAGATGAGTCAGCCCGAAGCGATCGGCATCGATCTCGGCGGCACCAAGATGCTGCTCGGCGTGCTCGACGGCGACTCGGAGACCGCCTGGGAGAGCCGCGAGCGCTCCGCCGGCGAGAGCGAAGACGAGCTGGTCGAGCTGCTGCTGCGCGAGGTGGGCGAGGCGCGCTCGGCACGGCCCGGCGTGCAGGCGATCGGCATGGGAATCCCGGCGACGATCGACCACGACAGGGGGCTCGCCCTCGCCGCGGTCAACCTGCCGATCGAGAACCTGCCGATCCGCGACCTCGTCGGCGAACGGACCGGCCTGCCGGCCTTCGTCGACAACGACGCCAACGTCGCCGCCCTCGCCGAGCACCAGTTCGGCGCCGCGCGCGGCGCCCGCAACGCGATCATGCTGACGATCGGCACCGGGATCGGCGGCGGCCTGATCCTCGGCGGCGAGATCTATCGCGGCTCGGGCGGCGCCGGCGCCGAGCTCGGCCACGTGGTGATCCAGAAGGACGGCCCGGCCTGCCAGGGCAACTGCCCCAACCACGGCTGCGTCGAGGCGCTCGCCTCGGGCACGGCGCTCGGGCGCGAAGGCCTGGCGGCGGCGGAAAGCCACCCCGACTCGGCGCTCGGCCGTCTGCTCGCGGAAGGGCGGGAGGTCGACGGCAGGGCCGTCACGCTGGCCGCGCAGGGAGGCGACGAGACCGCGATCGGCGTCTTCGAGCTGATCGGCACGCGCCTCGGCGTCGCCCTCGCCAGCTTCGCCAACATCTTCGAGCCGGAAGCGATCGTCATCGGGGGTGGCGTGATCGCGGCTGGCGACCTGCTGCTCGACCCGGCGCGGCGCGAGCTCGAGGCGCGGGCGCTGCGGCCGATGAACCGCACCCCGGTCGTCCCCGCCGAGCTGGGCGAAGACGCCGGCATGATCGGCGCCGCGGCGATGGCCCGGATCGAGCTGGAGAAGGCGAGCTGATGCCGGGGTCGCTGATCGTCTGCCCGACGCCGATCGGCAACCTCGACGACATCACGATCCGCGTCCGCGACGCCCTCGTCGCCGCCGACTACATCGCCTGCGAGGACACGCGCCGCACCGGCGGCCTGCTCGACAAGCTCGGGATCAGGCCGGCGCCGCAGCTGATCTCGATCCACGAGGGCAACGAAGCGGCGCGCGCCGTTGAGCTGGCGCAGCGGATCGAACGCGGCGAGATCGTCGCCCTGGTCTCCGACGCCGGCATGCCGGCGATCTCCGACCCGGGCTTCCGCCTGATCCGCCGCTGCATCGATCGCAGCCTCGAGGTCACCGTGCTGCCCGGTCCCTCGGTCGTGCCGGCGGCGCTCGTCGCCTCCGGCCTGCCGACCGACCGCTGGCGCTTCGAGGGCTTCCTGCCGAAGCGCTCGGGTGAGATGGAGCGCGTGCTGCGCTCGACCGAGACGGTCGTCGCCTTCGAGTCGCCGCGGCGGATCGGCGACTCGCTCGCAGCGCTGGCGGCGATCGCCCCCGACCGCCCGGCCGCGGTCTGCCGCGAGCTGACCAAGATGCACGAGGAGGTCTCGCGCGGCACCCTGGCCGAGCTGGCGCGCCGCTTCCGCGGCGATGTCAAGGGGGAGATCGTGCTGGTGATCGCCCCGGCCTCATCCGAGGACCACGACAAGGACGTCGGCTTCGCCGTCGACGCCCTCCGCCACCTGGTCCAGTCGGGCGCCCGCCCCCGCGCCGCCGCCAGCGTCGTCGCCGCCCTCACCGGCACCCGCGCCAACGACCTCTACCGCGCCCTGACCGGCCGCGAGCCCCGCCGCTGATCTCCCCGATCTCCCCGAGCGCGGTCGAGGTTTGCCTCGCATAGCGACGAAAAGCTCGACCGCGCTCGTGATTTAGGCTGACCGGCCGATGCCCTACTACGTCACCACCCCGATCTACTACGTGAACGCGGAGCCGCACCTCGGGCACGCCTACTCGACGATGGCCGCCGACGTCCTGGCGCGGCACATGCGGCAGCGGGGGGAGGACGTCTTCTTCCTCACCGGCACCGACGAGCACGGCGAGCCGATCGAGACCGCGGCCGAGCGCGAGGGGGTGACGCCGCAGGAGCTGGCCGACCGCAACGCGGCCAAGTTCGAACAGCTGATGCCGATCATCGACGCCAGCAACGACTTCTTCATCCGCACCTCGGACCCGCGCCACGGCGAGCGCGTTGCCGAGATCATGCAGCGCGTCTACGACAACGGCTGGGTCACGAAGGGCACCTACGAGGGCTGGTACTGCCCGCGCTGCGCCGACTTCAAAACCGAGCGCGAGCTCGGGCCGGGGCAGACCTGCCCGATCCACGAGATCCCGCTCGAGCAGGAGCGCGAGCAGAACTGGTTCTTCCGCCTCTCCGCCTTCCAGGCCCAGCTCGAAGGCCTCTACGAGGAGCGGCCCGACTTCGTCGTGCCCGAGTTCCGCCGCAACGAGGCGGTCTCGTTCATCAAGCAGGGGCTGGAGGACGTCTCGCTCTCGCGGCCGAAGCTGAAGTGGGGGATGCGCCTGCCGTGGGACCCCGAGCAGCGCATGTACGTCTGGTTCGACGCCCTGCTCAACTACGTCACCGCGCTCGGCTTCGCCCGCGAGGGCGAGGACCTGACCGCGCGCTTCTGGCCGGCCAGCCTGCACGTGATGGCCAAGGACATCCTCAAGTTCCACGCGGTGATCTGGCCGGCGCTGCTCTGGGCCGCCGACCTCGAGCCGCCGCAGCGGATGGCGATCCACGGCTACCTGCTGATGGGCGAGAAAAAGATGTCGAAGTCGCTCGGCAACGTGCTCGACCCGTTCGAGGCGATCGAGCGCTTCGGCGCCGACGCGCTGCGCTTCTACTGCTTCCGCGAGGTCAGCTTCGGCCAGGACGGCTCGATCTCGACGGCCGGCTTCGAGGCCCGCTACGAGACCGAGCTCGCCAACGACTTCGGCAACCTCGCCAGCCGCGTGCTGGCGATGGTCGACCGCTACCGCGACGGCGTCGTGCCGCCGGCCCAGGTCGACGCGGTGCTCGAGGAGGACTTCGAAGGCGCGGTCGGCCGCTTCAGCGAGCTGCTCGACCGGGCCGAGCTGACCCAGGCGCTGGAGCAGGCCTGGAAGCTGGTGCGCCGCCTCAACCGCTACGTCGAGGAGACCCGCCCGTGGGAGCTGGCCAAGGACGAGGCCGACCCCGAGCGCCTCGACGAAGTCCTCTACAACCTCTGCGAGGGCCTGCGCGTCACCACCCTGCTGCTCGTCCCCTACCTGCCGCGGACGAGCGAGCGACTGCTCGCCGCGCTCGGCGAGGACTCGCGCGAGCTGAACGGGCTCGGCGCCCGGCCCGGCGGCCAGCGCGTCGAGCGCGTGCCGCCGCTCTTCCCCAAGATCGAGGCGCCGGCCTAGCCGGCGCAGACCGTGAGCGGGCCGGCGGCGACGGCGCGCCAGCGCTCGGGGGCGGCGTCGCGGGGGATCGCGACGGCGTTCCATTCGCCGGTGTGCAGCTCGCCGAGCGGGAAGCCGTCGCCGCCGCCGGCGAAGCGGCGCAGGCCGAGCTGCGCCGGCGGGCCGCCGTCGAGGCGGACGAGGCTGCGGCCGAAGCGGAGCGGGGCGACCGCGGGTCCGCTCGCGCTCGGAGCGTAGGCGTGGCAGGGCGCCCCGGCCTGCGGCGCCGCGGCCGCTTCGAGCTTCAGGCCGAGGGCGCCCGCCAGGGCCGCGTCGGCCGTGGCCCGGGATTCCTCCGGCAGAGCACGGATCTCGCCCGGCGAGTAGCCGATCGGGCCGTTCTGTTCGGCCGCTTCCAGGTAGACGCCGGCCGGCAGGCCGAGCAGCAGCCCGCCGCCCGCCGCGGCCACGCGCGGGTCGGCGGAGACGACGTAGGCGGGGTCGACGTGCCCGCGGGCGAGCTGGAGCGCGCCGAAGTCGATCCGGCTCGTCCTCGTGTCGACGTGGAAGGTGTCGCTCTCGCGTTGCTCGAACAGCTCGGCGACGTTCGGCGGGATCGCGACCGCGGCGCAGAAGAGCAGCACCAGCGCGACCTGGGTGGACAGCGGGCGGCGCACGGTGTCGGCCGCGATCAGGATCAGCAGCGAGGCGCTGACGAGCAGGTAGCGGTAGGACTCCGGCGCGCGGACGGCGAGCGCGAGCAGCAGCCAGTAGACGCCGAGCGTCGTCAGCCAGACCCACAGCGTCGCCGGCAGCCGCCCCCGCCGCAGCCGCAGGGCGAAGGCGAGGACGGCGGCGACGGCGAGCCCGCGGCCGAACCAGGTCAGCTGGTTGCCGGTCGCGTAGGGGACGATTTCGTTCGTGCCCGAGAGGGCGCCGAGCGTCCCGGCCACGCCCTTGAAGAAGGTCTTCGGGATCATCCCGGCGTTGCTCAGGTGCGCGCCTTCGCCACTGCCGAAGATCGGCACCGCCCAGAGGTACCAGGCGCCGTACAGCGCCACCGGCACGAGGAAGATCCAGCTGCGCCGCCAGCGCGGCTCGGGCCCGGTGAGCACCAGCACGGCGACCCCGGCGCAGAAGGCGAGTCCGACCTCGATCAGCGAGGCCGAGATCGCCAGTAGCAGGCAGGCGAGCACGTCCTCGCGCGGGCCGCGGCGCCGCTGGAGGCAGAGGACCGCGCCGAGCCCGAAGGCGAGCGACCAGGCGCTGTTGAAGTCGATCGGCCAGGCGAACTGCTCGCGGGCGAAGCCGAGGAAGAGCAGCAGCACCGCCGGCGCCAGCGCCGCGAGGCCGCCGATCCGCCGGCGGGCGAGGACGAAGACGAGCGTCGCCGCGGCGACGATGCCGAGGGCGTCGATCAGGACGAACGCCTCGTACCTGGCGCCGATCGTCGCGAAGACGGTCTCGTAGACGAGCCGGCCGCCGACCGCGAGGTGTCCGTTGAAGGGCGCCAGCAGGTAGTGGGGGGTGAAGGGACCGCTGAAGTGGACGAGGCCGTTGTCCTTGGTCGCCACGCGGCCGTAGTAGAAGAGTTCGTCGACGGCGAAGTTCTGGCCGCCGGTCACGCGGAGCACCAGCAGGACTGAGGCGACGGCGGCGACCCCGAGCGCGACGAAGGGCGCGCGCGGGTCGCGCAGCAGGGCGGCGAGGCGGGCGCTCACCGCCGCTCGGCGAGGGACTCCGGGCCGAGCTCGGCCGGGCTGGTGCAGCCGCAGAGGGCGAGGGTCAGGTCGAGCTCGCCGAGGACCATCTTGAGCACCGTTTCGACGCCCTCCTGGCCGCCGAGCGCGAGGCCCCAGAGGTAGGGGCGGCCGAGGCAGACGGCGTCGGCGCCGAGGGCGAGCGCCTTGAACGCGTCGGCGCCGCCGCGGATGCCGCTGTCGAAGAGGATCGTCAGCTCGTCGCCGGCGGCCGCGGCGATCGGCGGCAGGGCGTCGAGCGCGCCGATCGCGCCGTCGACCTGGCGGCCGCCGTGGTTGGAGACGACGACGCCGTCGATCCCGCGCCGCGCCGCCTCGAGCGCGTCGTCGGCGTGCTGGATCCCCTTGACCACGATCGGCAGCTCGGTCACCTCGCGCAGCCAGGCGAGGTCGTCCCAGCTCAGGGCGGGGTTTGCCTGGACGCCGAGGAAGTGGCCGGTCGCGGCGCCCTGGTCCTCCTCCGGCGGCTTCTCCAGGCCGGCGCGGAAGACCGGGTCCTGGAAGTAGTTGGCGACGCCCATGCCGTTGAGGAAGGGCAGCCAGGCCTGCTTCAGGTCGCGCGGCTTCCAGCCCGGGATGAAGGTGTCGACGGTGAGCACGATCGCGCCGTAGCCGGCGGCCGCGGCGCGCTCGACGAAGCTGCGCGCCAGCTCGCGGTCGTTGGGCCAGTAGAGCTGGAACCAGCGCGGCGCCTCGCCGCCCGCGGCGGCGATCTGCTCGAGCGTGAAGTGCGAGTTGGTGCTGGCGATCAGCGGCAGGCCGAGCGTCGCCGCGGCGCGCGCGGTCGCCAGCTCGCCGTCCTCGTGCAGGACCCTCTGCACGCCGATCGGCGCCAGCAGCAGCGGCGCCGGCATCGGGGTGCCCAGCAGCTCGGTGGAGAGGTCGCGCTCGGAGACGTCGCGCAGCATCCGCGGCACGATCTCCCAGCGCTCGAAGGCGGCGCGGTTGGCGCGCATCGTGTGCTCCGACCCCGCGCCGGCGAAGACGTAATTGGCGGCGCGCTCCTCCATCGCCTGCTCGGCGCGCCGCTCGAGCTCCCCGACCGCGACCGGGATCGCCGGCGTCTCGCCCCCGAGCCCGCGCAGGTAGATCTCCCGGTAATAGTCGGCAAAGTTGGCCACCGGGCGGAAAGGCTATTCGGTGCTGAGGCCAGGTGGGCGTGGCTGGCAAGGACGCAGGGAAGTGAGGGGAGGGGAGCGCACTACGGTGCGTGACCCGAGTGCGCCGGGCATGACGTTGAGATCGGAGGTGAAAGTCCTGACCAGGAGCCCTGACAGGGGGAATCCAACATCGATGTGGCAAGGGCGCGGCCCGGAATTGACCGGGCGACTCGTCGACGTGCAGCGTTGTCGGCGGGTTTCCGCGAGGGCGGGTCTGAAGGAAGCCCTAGATGCGCTGCGGCTGCGAACGAAAGTGAAGCGCCGTGAAGGCGTCCGTCGCCGGGCGAGTTGGCTCGCGGCAACGATGCCCTGTTCCTGTTGGAGCGGCGGGCGTATTGGCGACGCGATCGCGGCGAAATCTCAACGTCTTACCCCGGGAGGTCTGCTGGGTCCCGATGAGGTTGGTCGGTAGACCGGAGAACGAAAGGACGACGGCCGATGGCCCAGCAGAATTCGGAGGATCGCGTAGTACCGGACGGCGGGGTAACTCCCGCCCAGCCCGGCGGTGCGAGCACCGGCGGGCAAGGGAAGGCGATCCCGGTCGATCAAGCGGCATCGCAGCTGCGACTGCCGATCGCAACAGCAGAAGCCCCGCAAGGGGGCTCCCGCGACCGGTTCCCGGACCACTCCGGGGGCAGGGCGGACGGGGGAGCGCCGAAGGCGATCGTCAACGAGCAGACGTGCGTGCCCGCGACGATGGATGAGGTCGTCGAGCGACTCGACTCGGCGTTGTCGAAGGTGGTGTCGAACAAGGGGGCGCCCGGCCCCGACGGGATGACGGTCGAGGCGCTGAGCGCGCAATGGCCGTCCATCTCACCGAAGCTTCGCGCCGACCTGCTCGCAGGGAGGTGGCGTCCCGGCGAGATCCGCCGGGCGCACATCCCCAAGGTGGGCGGTGGGAAGCGCGGGCTGGGAATCCCCAACGTGGCCGACAGGGTGGTGATGGAGGCCGTGCGCGCGGTGCTCGAACCGCGCTTCGAGCCGACGTTTCATCCGTCGAGCCACGGGTTTCGACCCGGCCGCAGCTGCCACACGGCGGTGGCCGAGGCCGCTCAGCACATGCGGGAAGGACACGAGTGGGTGGTAGATGTCGATTTGGAGAAATTCTTTGATCGCGTCAATCACCAGCGGCTGATGGCGCGACTCGCTCGGCGGGTCGGCGATCGGCGGCTGCTCGTCCTGATCGGCAGGCTGCTGAGGGCCAAGGTCGTATTGCCGGACGGCGTGGTGATCGGCGTCGATGAGGGCGTGCCGCAAGGCTCGCCGCTCTCGCCGCTGCTCTCCAACGTCGTGCTGGACGAGCTCGACCAAGAGCTTGCCCGGCGTGGCCACCGGTTCGTCCGCTACGCCGATGACTGCAACGTCTACGTGCGCAGCGAGCGGGCTGGGATGCGGGTGATGGCCAGCCTGGAGCGGTTCATCGAAGGGCGCCTGCGCCTGAAGATCAACTGCGACAAGTCGGCCGTCGCCCGACCGGAGGACCGTCACTTCCTCGGCTTCCGCCTGCGGCGCGATCCGCAGTCGGGGGCGGTGGAGGCGCGGCTCTCGGAGCGCACGGTGCGCTCCGCGATGGCGCGCATCCGCGAGCTGACGCCTCGACAGTGGGGAGGCAGCCTCGACAGCTGCATCTCCCGCGTCAACGCGTGGCTCCGCGGGTGGTATGAGTTCTTCGGGATCGTTGCGGCTGGCGAGGAGTACGTATTGCGCGCGCTGGACGCCCACATCCGTAGGCGTCTGCGTGCGATCGTGCTCAAGCACTGGCGACGACCGAGGACGATCGTCCACAACCTCATCGCCCTGGGAGTGTCACGGCGAAGCGCAATGGCGAGTGTCTACGGCGGGCGCAAGTCCGCCTGGGCTCTCAGCCACAGCTACGCGGTTGACAAGGCGATGCCCGTCGCGTTCTTCACGGAACGGGCGCTGATTCGCCTGGTGGTCTTGCACCGCCGCTCCCGCAAGGACATCATCGCTCCCGTCCGACCCCAGCTGACATTGGGGTGGGGATGAAGATCGAGGTCGCAAACCGGCCAGCGGCGGGGCCTGCAACCCGCCGTTCCGAAGAGCCGTGTGCGAACAGCGCAAGCACGGTTCTGTGGGAGCCGGGGCGGGCAACCGCCCCGGCTACCCGACCCCGAACGACCGAGGACGCCGCCAGGCGCGTCCACCTGGCCTCAGAGGCCGATGCGGCTGCGCCAGTCGCGTGCGTGGAAGGCGCGGGCGATGCGGCCGACGAGGCCGCGGCGGGTCTTCGTGTACGGGTACCAGACCGGTTCGCGCTTGCCGCCCATGCGATGGACGATCACCGACTCCGGCCGGCAGTACTTCTTGATCCCGTACTCGCCGTGGCGGAAGCCGACGCCCGACTCCTTCCAGCCGCCCATCGGCACGTCCATCAGCACGTAGTTGACGATCACGTCGTTGATGTTGACCGCGCCGCACTCGATCCGCCGCCCGAGTCGCTCGGCGCGCTGCTTCTCGCCGAAGACCGAGGCCGCGAGCCCGTAGCGCGTGTCGTTGGCGTGGCGCAGCGCCTCCTCGGCGTCGCGCACCTTCATCACCCCGACCACCGGCCCGAACGTCTCGTCCCGCATCACCTTCATCGAGTGATCGACGTCGACCAGCACGGTCGGCTCGTAGTAGTCGCCGGGGCCCTCGGCGGCCTTGCCGCCGGTCAGCGCCCGCGCGCCCTTCTCGACCGCCTCGGAGACGTGGTCTTCGACCACCCCCGCTGGTTGGGCGAGGTCATCGCGCCGACGTCCTTCGCCGGCGTCCTGTCGTCGGCGCCCTGGCGCAGCGCGCCCACCGCCTTGGTCAGCTTGGCGACGAACTCGTCGTAGACCGGCTCCTCGACGTAGATCCGCTCGACCGAGAGGCAGACCTGGCCCGAGTTGAACATCGAGCCCCAGGTGGCGGCGTTGGCGGCGCGGTCGAGGTCGGCGTCGTCGAGCACGATCATCGGGTCCTTGCCGCCGAGCTCGAGGCTGACCGGCGTCAGCGTCTCGGCGGCGCGCGCCATCACCTTGCGGCCGGTGCGGTCCGAGCCGGTGAACTGGACGAAGTCGGCGTTGTCGACCAGCGCGCCGCCGGTCTCGCCGGTGCCGTGCACGCAGGCGAACACGTCCGGCCCGCCGATCTCCTCGCGCCAGGCGCGGACGACCTCGTCGATCCCCAGCGGGGTGAACTCGGAGGGCTTGACGACGACAGCGGCGCCGGCCTGTAGGGCGGGGAGCGCGTCGCCCAGCGCCAGCGCGAGCGGGAAGTTCCAGGGGCTGATCACGCCGACCACCGGGTAGGGCCGGTGCTGGACCATCAGCTTCTTCGCGGCCATCAGCGGCGAGTGGGGACGGACCGTCTCGTCGCCGATGAACCTGTCGGCCTTGCTGCCGTAGAAGTTGATCAGGTCGGCCAGGTAGAAGATCTCGGTGCCGGTGTCGGCGCGGACCTTGCCGGTCTCGGCCTGCATCGTGTCGGCGACCCGCTCGCTGTTGTCGAGCATCCAGTCGCGCAGCCGGCCGAGCCAGCGGTAGCGGCCCGCGTTGCCCAGCGCCTCCCACTCGGCCTGGTTGGCGCGCACCCGGGCGACGACCTCGGCGACCCGCTCGGGCGAGTCGACCGCGACGCTGCCGACCGTCTCCCCGGTCGCCGGGTTGAGGACCTCGATCTGCTCGCTCGCCGTCTGGTCGTACATTGGCTGGCTGGCCAAAGATACACGGCGCCGCCTCCTCTGCTCCCGTGAATGCCTGAAGAATCAGATATGGACAGGCATTCACTCCCGCGTCCGGGGGCGGCTCCTAGCGAGGAACGAGACGGAATACGGGACCGTCGAGCGAGCAGACGTAGATCCGGCCGCGCTCGTCTTCGCCGAACGAGCTGGGGCTGGCGACGCGGAGGCCGAGCCTGCGGTCGCCGCTGGCCCGCTTCAGGTGGGGGACGAGGCTGCGCAGCTCGCCCTCGCAGAGGTCGGCGTAGACGTAGCGCTTGTACAGGCCGCGCAGGCGCCGGTCGCCGACGACGTAGCCGCCGATGATCGAGCAGCTGCCGCCGCGGCTGTGCGGGTAGGCGAAGATCGGCTTGACCGTGCCGCCCGGGTCGGGGGTGCCGCTGTTGGCGTCGCGGTAGGGGGCGAAGCCCTCGAAGGCGTCCCAGCCGAAGTTGGCGCCGCGGGCGGCGCCGACCGGCAGGTAGTCGAGCTCCTCGTAGCGGTCCTGGCCGACGTCGCCGATCGCGATCCGCGGCTGGCCGGGCCGCGTCACCCGGTCGAAGGAGAAGCGGAACGGGTTGCGCAGGCCGTAGCTGTAGATCTGGACGTGCGGGCGCGCTTCGCGCGGGTCGACCCGCAGCAGCTTGCCGAGCGGGCTGCGGCGGTTCTGGGCGTTGTTCGGCGGATCGCCGGCGGAGCCGCCGTCTCCCGTCCCGAAGTAGAGCCAGTTGCCGAGGAACTGGAGCTGGCCGCCGTTGTGATTGGCGTTGACCGGGTGGGGTATCTGAGCGATTGCGCGACGGGAGCCCCGCGCGGCTCGCGTCGCGCTCCTGCGCTTGAACTCGTCGACCCGGATGTTCCCGCCGCGGTCGGTGTAATAGACGTAGAAGCGGCGCGTGCGCCGGTAGTCGGGCGGGAAGGCGATCGAGAGCAGCCCGCGCTCGCCTTCGAAGGAGACCAGTCCGCGGATGTCGAGGAAGGGGCGGCGCTGCCGGCGCCCGCGGCGCAGCACGACGACCCGTCCGGATTGCTCGACGACGAAGAGCAGCCGCGGAAAGCCCGGCGCGCCCGTCGCGTAGACGGGCGAGTCGAAGTTGCCGATCCGCTTCAGGCCGACGCCGGTCTTCGCCTTGCGCTGCGCCTGGCCGGACTGCGACGGCGAGGGCTGCGGGGACTGGTCGGCCGAGCCGCAGGCCGGCAGGCCGAGCGCCAGCAGCAGCGCGACGAGGCTACTTGCCGCTGTTCTTCTTGCCGCCGATTTCGACGACTTCGCCGCTGTCGGTGACTTCGGTTTCCGGCGGTTCATTGCTGATCTCGACGGTAAAGGAGCCGCCCGCTTCGGTCCCGTTGGTCTCCGCCCTGGTTTCGTCGGTGAGGCCGGCGCCGATCGCATAGAGCAGCCTGTAGCTGCCCGCTCTCACCGCGCTCAGCTTCCAGACCGCTTCGATCGTCTTGCCCGGCTCCAGCGAGCCGAAGGCGAAGGTCTTCGGGTTGGCGGTCTCGGCGCCTCCCCGCTTGTCGGAGCCTGCCAGTTTGGGGTAGCCCGCGGCCAGCGCCCAGACCGGACGGTCCGGCTGGGCGATCCCGGGAGCGGGATCGCGATAGCCGAAGGGCAGCGAGGACTTGCGCTCCTGCTCGCCGCCGCCGGTGATCGTCACCGTCAGCGAGGGCAGCGCCCTGCTGCCGGTGTTGCGCACGCCGAGCTCGCAGCAGCGTCGTTTCGCCGAGCCGCTGCCTGGGCGGGAACTCCGCCTTGACGACCTTGACCTGATAGTCGCCGGCGGCCTCGTTGGAGTCGGCCGATTCTTCGCCGCCGCAGGCCGTGACCGCGGCCGCGAGAAGGACGACCGTGGCGGCGACCGCGACGACCCGCCCGCGCAAGCATCCTCCGTGTCTGGGATGACCCCCCGGTTCCTCCAAAACGGGGCGAACATACCACGGGGATTCGGCGCCTCCGGGCGCCTCGCGGGGCGCGGGCGAGGGTTAGCCGGATCTCAACACTCGGCTAACCGATGCGGCTGGCGCATCCCATAGACTCAGAGCACCGGGGAGAGGTCTGCGCGATGCGATCCGCCCGGCCGGAGGAGTTGATGGAAGCAGCCGCATCGATAGGCAGGAGGATCGCCCCCGCCAAGTCGTTCTTCGAACAGGTGGGGGACATGATGATCCTCACCGCGCGGACGATGATTTCCGCGGTCAGGCCGCCGTACCCCTACGGCGAGGAGTTCATCGGCCAGTTCCTCTTCGCGCTCCAGCTCTGCTGGTTCCCGCTGCTGGTCTCGACCGTGGCGATCTGCTTCGGCGCCCCCGGCCTCCAGGCCGCCAACTTCCTCACCCTGGTCGGCGCGCTCGACCGGCTCGGCGGCTTCTTCGTGCTCGCCGCGATCCGCGAGATCGCCCCCTTCGTCACCGCCGTCGTCGTCGCCGGCGTCGCCGGCACGGCGATCACCGCCGACCTCGGCGCGCGCAAGATCCGCGAGGAGCTCGACGCCCTCCAGGTGCTCGGGGTCGACCCGATCAAGAACCTGGTCGTGCCGCGCTTCCTGGCGCTGATGGTGATCACCGGCCTGCTCGACATCTACGCTCTGGTCTTCGGGCTCAGCGGCGGCGTGATCACCGAGCTGCTCTACAAGCAGCCGCTCGGCGGCTTCTTCGCGACGCTCTTCTCCAACGCCTCGGTCACCGACCTCTGGGGATCGGTGATCAAGTGCACCCTGTTCGGCGCGATCATCTCGGTCGTCTGCTGCTACAAGGGGATGACCGCCTCCGGCGGCGCCGCCGGCGTCGGCCGCGCCGTCAACCAGGCCGTGGTGATCTCCTTCCTCGGCGTCTTCTCCTTCAACTACGTCTTCACGCAGACGCTGCTGGCGACCAACCCCGACCTACAGACGATCCGATGAACGCCTGGCTCGACGTCCCCCGCAACTGGCTCGACTCCTTCGGCGAGATCGCCCGCTTCGGCTCGCGCATCGCCGGCCTCGTCTACAGCGGCCGCGTGCTGCGCTTCTTCGGCGAGAGCCTGCGCCAGGCCGGGATCCTGATCCTCGGCTCGGCCCTGGTGATCTGGGGAACCGTCTTCATCCTCGGCCTTCAGTGCGGGATCGAGGGCGCCTACCTGGTGCGGGCGCAGGGCGCGCCCGCCTACTCGGGCGTCTTCTCGGCCTGGTGCGACCTGCGCGAGGTGCTGCCCTACGCCTTCGGCTACATGCTCGCGGCCAAGGTCGGCACCGGGATCGTCGCCGAGCTCGGCGCGATGCGGATCTCCGACGAGATCGACGCGCTCGAGGTGATGGGCGTGCCGCCGGTCGCCTTTCTCGCCGCGACGCGGCTGCTCGCCGCCTGGATGGCGCTGCCCTTCATGTACCTGGTCGGCGTCGGGGTCATGTACTTCGCCAGCTACCTGGCCGTCGTCGAACAGGTCGGCGACGTCTCCTCCGGCGGCTACCTGCTGATCTTCTGGATGTTCCAGAACCCACCCGACCTGATCTTCAGCCTGATCAAGGGCATGGTCATGGCGACGGCGATCGTGATGGTCGGCTGCTACTACGGCTACACCGCCTCCGGCGGACCGGTCGGGGTGGGGACCGCGACCGCCAAATCGATGGTCGTCAACATCATCTTGGTCCACATCATCGGGATGCTCGGCACCCTCGTCTTCTGGGGCGCCAACCCGCGAGCTCCAATAGGGGGATAGCTACGCTTATGGCAATGGACGATCCGAGCCAGATTCACGACAACGAGGAGGAGCGGGCGCTGGCCGAGGAGGCCGCCGCCGAGCCGGCGCCCTCGGGCCCCTACATCAGCGAGGACGGGGCGACGATGGGCCGCGACTTCGTCATCCCGGGCGTCGACCCGTCCGACACCGATCCCTACCGCTACCACACCGGCCGCAAGCGCGACCACGGCAGCACCGACGCGATCGAGATCATCGACCTGGTCAAGCAGTTCGGCCGCGCCCGCATCCTCAACGGGCTCAACCTGGGACTTCCCGAAGACCAGGTCTCGATGGTGCTCGGCCCCTCGGGCACGGGTAAGAGCGTGCTGATCAAGCACATCGTCGGCCTGCTCTACCCCGACTCGGGCGACGTGCTCGTGCACGGCGAATCGATCCCGGCGATGACCGACGACGAACTCTTCGACGTGCGCAAAAAGTTCGGCCTGCTGTTCCAGGACGGCGCCCTGTTCGGCTCGATGAACATCTACGACAACACCGCCTTCCCGCTGCGCCAGCACACCGACAAAGGCGAGGAGGAGATCGGCGAGATCGTCAACCGGCGGCTCAAGGAGGTCGGGCTGATCGAGGCGATCTACAAGATGCCGAACGAGCTCTCCGGCGGGATGCGCAAGCGCGCCGGCTTCGCCCGCGCGCTGGTGCTGGAACCGGCGATCGTCATGTTCGACGAGCCCGACTCGGGCCTCGACCCGGTGCGCACGGCGCTGCTCTGCGAGCTGATCCGCGAGGTCCACCAGGAGAACGGCGGCTGCTACCTGGTGATCAGCCACGACCTCAACACCGCCCGCCGCATCGCCGACTTCATCGCCGTGCTCTGGAACGGCCAGATCGTCGAGTCGGGCCCGAAAGAGGAACTGTTCGACTCCGAAAACCAGTTCGTGCACCAGTTCCTCAACGCTGACGTAACCGGCCCGCTCTCGATGGATTGAGCTCAGTCGCCGCCTGGGCGGTCCGCCACGCGCGGGCGGTGCTTGCCGTCGCGCTGCTGCTCGCCGTGGCGGCGGCGGTGGCGGCCACCCGGTTGCCGACCGACGCGGCTACCGACACGCTGGTCGATTCCGACACGGCGAGCTACCGGGCGACGCAGGAGGTCCGGCGGGACTTCGGCGAAGAACCGGTGGTCGTCCTCGCCAAGGGCGACCTCCAGCGGATCGTCCTGACCGCGAACCTCGGGCGGCTGTTGCGGCTCGAGGGCTGTCTCTCGGGCAAGGTGCCGAACGGGGCGCGGTCGATTCCGGGGCCGTGCGCGCGGCTCGCCCGTGAAGACCCCGTGCGCTCGCTGATCGGCCCGGCGACCTTCCTCAACGAGGCGGTGATCCAGATCGGTCGCCAGCTCGAACGGCTCGCCGCCACCGTGCCCCCGGCGAAGCTGCGCGAACTGCTGTTGCAGATCGCGGCGCAGTACGGGATCACCAGCGCGCCCTCGCTCTCCAACCCGAACTTCCTCGCCGCGATCGTCTTCGACATCGAAAGGAAGCGGGGGACGCCGAAGGCGCGGCTCGCCTACCTCTTCCCCAACGGCGAATCGGCGCAGATCATCCTCCGCCTGCGCTCGGATCTGAGCGAAGCCGAGCGCCACCGCGCGATCGAGACGATCCGGGCCGTCGTGCGCGACCCGGTCGCCCGCAAGCAGTGCAGGTTCAAGGGCAAGCCGGAGCGCTGCTTCAAGCTGCACGGCGCCGAGTACGTGATCTCCGGCGTGCCCGTCGTCGTCGACGCCGTCACCCGGGCGCTGAAGGACGCGCTGCTGGTCCTGCTCGCCGCCGCGGTCGTCGTGATGGCGATCGTGCTGATGCTCGTCTTCCGCTCGCGCTGGCGCCTCCTGCCGCTGGCGATCGCGCTCGCCGCGGCGGCCCTGACCTTCGGCCTCTTCGGAATAGCCGGCGGCTCGCTGACGATGGCCTCGATCGCCGTCCTCCCGATCCTGATCGGCCTCGCGGTCGACTACGCGATCCAGCTTCAGGCCCGCTACGACGAGGCCGTGGCGCTTGGCGCCAGTCCGGGCGTCGATGCCGCGCGCTTTGCAGCTTCGGGGGGCGGTCCGGCAATTGCCACCGCGTGCCTCGCAACGGCTGCGGGCTTTCTCGCGCTCCAGCTCTCGCCGACGCCCATGGTGCGCAGCTTCGGCCTGCTGCTGGTCGCGGGTGTCGCCATAGCTTTCGCACTGGCGTTTCTGGTCGGTTTCGCGGCTCTCAGGTTTCGGGCGCAGGCGGGAGTGTCGGACGGCCCACCTCGGGGGGCGGGATCGCCGGGTCCCCCTCCGGACGCTGGGTTTTTCGCCTCCGGGTTTTTCGGCCGTCCGAGGAAGTGGTTGGGGCGAAAAACGGGACGCCGCGTCGCTGCGGGGGACCCGACACTCCCGCCCTCGATGCGCCGGGTCCTCGAGCTTGCTCGGGCACGCCCGCAAAGGGTCCTGGCCGTGGGCCTGGGACTGGCGGTGATCGGATGGGCGGTTGGGACCCAGATCGAAACGCAGACCGACATCAGGAAGCTGGCGCCGCAGAATCTGGAGGCGGTCAAGGAACTGAATGAGCTTCAGGACACGACGGGGGTGTCGGGTGAGTTGGATGCACGTGTTACCGCGCCGGATCTGACCGATCCGGCGACGATCAGGTGGATGGCGGCGTTCAAGCGGCGGGCGTTGAAAGCCGGCGGGTTCGCGGGCGAGAACGCGAGTTGTCAGGAAGCTGAAATCTGTCCGGGGCCGGCGCTGTCGGACTTCCTCACCGGAGGCGGGCTCACGGCGAGCTCGGAGGGGCCGCTGACGAAGAAGAGCATCAGGGCGGGGCTGAAGCAGATACCTGCCTACGACCTGCGGCAGGTCGCGACGCTCGATCCGAAGACGAAGCTGCCGGCGGGGACGGCGCTCATGGGCTTCGGGATCAGGGCGCAGTCGCTCGACTCGCAGCAGGAGCTGATCGAACGCGTTCGGGGTGCCGTCGGCGAGCCGGGGACGAAAGGCGGGCCGCCGCCCGGGGTGGACGTCGAAATGGCGGGCCTGCCGGTTATCGCGGCGCAGGCCGCATCGGACCTGGACGGCAGTCGCTACCTGCTCACCGCCGCCGGCCTGATCGCGGTTGCCCTCGTGCTGTTGCTCGTCTACCGCGACTGGTCGCGGGCGCTGGTGCCGCTCGTGCCGATCGTCTTGGCGACGGGGTGGTCGGCGCTGGTGCTGTGGCTGACCCGGGTGCCGCTCAACCCGATGTCGGCCGCGCTCGGCGCGCTGACGATCGCGATCGCGACCGAGTTCAGCGTGATCCTCGCCGCCCGCTACCGGCAGGAGCGCCGCGCCGGCCGCGAGCCCGCGGCCGCCCTCGACGCCGCCTACACGCGCACCGGCGCCGCCGTGCTCGCCTCCGCGGTGACCGCGATCGCCGGCTTCGCCGTGCTGATCGTCAGCGACGTCGGCATGCTGCGCGACTTCGGCTTCGTGACCGTGATCGACCTAGCCGTCGCCCTGCTCGGCGTCGTCATCGCCCTCCCCGCCGCCCTCACCTGGGCCGAGGTGGGGCCGATGGGCCTAAAACGGTCCTATAGGGACCGTTTTAGGCCCATCGGCGGAGGGGAGGGGGCGTGAGGGACCGGTACTCGATCGTCGTCGGCGTGATCTTCGCCGCGATCATCGCCGTCGCGCTGATCGAGGGGGTGCCGCACGACAGCGGGACGCTGGGGCTGGAACAGCAGCCGTCGCGCTGGCCGCTCCCCGAGTTCGCCGTCCCCGACGCCGCCGGCCGGCTCGAAGGCGACGCCAACGTCGCCCAGGACGACTGCTCGACCTCGCAGCTTCCCTGTCCGGCCGCAGCGCGGCGCACCCCGGCCTGCCGCGTGCGCACGCCCGGGGCGATCCGCGTCTGCGACCTCTTCGACCGGCCGTCCGTGATCTCGTTCTGGTTCAGCAAAGGCGGCGACTGCGTCACCCAGCAGGACGTGGTCAGCCAGGTGTACGGGCGTTACCGTAGACAGGTGGGCTTCCTCTCGCTGAACATCCGCGACGATCGCGGCAGCGTCCGCGACCTGATCCGCCGGCGCGGCTGGCGGATGCCGGTCGGCTACGACCGCGACGGCGCGGTGGCGAGCCTCTACCGCGTCGGCGGCTGCCCGACCTTCGCCTACGTCTACCCGGGGGGGGCGCTGGAGAGCGCCTCGATCGGCAACCTCGACGCGCGTGGGCTGAGCGAGCGGATCGAGCGGCTGCTGAAGGCAACCCGCCGGGCGGAGGGCAGCTGATGGCCGCCACGAGCCTCGGCTCGCGCTGGGAGCCGCCGACGACAACCGGCTGGGTGGCGCCGCACGTCGCCGCCGAGTTCCCCGGCCTCGGCATCTCCTGGATCGAGGTCGACGGCAGGCCGGGACGCAGCCCGGAGGGAATCGAGCGCCGCCTGCGGGAGGCTGCGGATCGCTTCTACGGCTCGCACGCGATCCACATGCGCGAACGGCCGATCCCCTGGGCCTACCGGGTCTTCTTCCGTCAGATCGGCCTCGACCCCGACCGCACCCGCACCCCGGTCGAGCAGCTCGCGCTCGACCGGCTCCGCGACGGCGGCTTCAAGACCCGCGGCCTGCCCGCCGACGCGCTGACGATCGCCATGATCGAGACCGGGATCGCCCTGCGCGCCTTCGACGCCGAGCAGCTCGACGGTCTGCTCTGCATCCGCGACTCGGCCCCCGGCGAGTCGCTGGAGGGCCGCCCCGGCGAGCTCTCCCACGGCACGCTCGTGATCGCCGACGAGCGCGCCCCCGCCGGACTGCTCTTCGGGGCGACCGGCGAGCGCCGCGAGGTGGGCCGCGAGACGCGCCGCATCGCGGTTGCCGCGATCCAGGTCGAAGGCGTCCCCCAGATCGCCGTCGACGAGGCCCTTTGGCAGGTCTCCACGACGCTCTCCGCCGCCTGAGCCCCGCCCCACCCCCAGCGCGGTAGAGGTTTTCGTCGCTATGCGGAGAAAAGCTCGACCGCGCTGGGGGTGGCTAGCCGCGCAGGCCGCCGGCCTTGAACGAGAGGCCGCCGGAGGCGCGCTGGAAAGCGCGGCGCAGGAAGTAGAAGGCGACGGCGAAGGCGACCGCGCCCGCGGCGAGGCAGACCGCGAGGACCAGGCCGGCGAGGTAGAAGAGCCCGCCGGTGACGACGACGAAGGCGAAGCCGGCGAGCAGGGTCGTGTGCGAGCGGTAGCCGGCGAAGTGCTCGCGCAGCGAGACCTCGAGGCCGCCGATCGCGGCGAGGACGACCCCGACGCCGATCGCCGTCGGGTGCTTGCCGGCGATGCCGACGACGAGCGCGACGATGCCGGCGAGGATCGTCAGCTCGGCCAGGGGGAACGAGCCCCAGGGAGCGGGCGGGCGCTCGTCGGCCCGCGGGGCTTTCCTCGCCCTATCGCTCAACGGCCGCAAGCCGCCCGGCTAACGGGCATCCAGAGGAGACCTTGACCCGCCACCAGCCCATCAGCATGCCGAGCGGGCCGAGGCGCGGGCGCGAGTGCCAGTGGCCGCAGCCGGGTTCGCCGACGTCGGCGCGCGAGATCCGCAGCCACTTGTGCTCTGCCGGCGCGGAGATCATCCGCTCGAGCAGCTCGCGGTTGCGGGTCTCGAGCTCGTTCCGTTCGCGCAGCTGGATACGGGCATCGGCGATGCGGTCGGCGAGCGAATCCCGCACCGCCTCCAGCTCCCCCAGCCCCAGCACCCGCGGCTCGCCGGACACCGCCGAGATCTTCGTGTCGACCTCGATCCGCGGGAAGCCCTCGGCAAGCAGCGAGGCCAGCTGAGCTTCCAGCCGCCCGATCTGCCGCCGCAGCTCATCCCGCGCCAGTCGCTCATCGCCACCGACGACGAACTCGGTGTGCGTCTGTCGATCGAGCAGATCCCGCATACCCATACTGAGTGTAGATCAAGGTCGCGACCCGATCGCAACGGCCACGTTAAGGCGATCCCGGCAGACGTTTCAGGCGAGGACCGTGTCCCTCGACCGCGGCGCCAGCGCGCTCGTCAGCAACGCCCGCTGGCGCGGCGTCAGCGTGCCGATCCGCTTGTTCTCGCTCAGCGCCAGCGCCTGGAGCAGCTTGCGGGCGCGGGTCCGGCCCCAGCGGCGCTGGCTGGTCAGCAGCTCGGCCAGGGTCATGCTCTCGGTCTCCCAGGGCACGTCGCGGATCACCTCGGTCACGTCGACCTCGCCGCGACCGACCGCCCGCTTCAGCTCCGCCCGGGCGAGCCGCACACGGTTCGCGCGCGCCAGCGCCTGCATGTGCTGCGGTGTCTGGGCCGCGGACCGGCTCGTCGGGGCAGGGGCGATCGTTGCAGCGTCCACTGGGACTCCTCCCTATCGGGGTTTGTTGACTGGTCTCTGGGCCGGCCGGTGACGGCTCCGGCGCGGTTGAGTTTGAAGTGCCCGCCGCCTCCTCCTGACCCGGATGCGCGGCGAGGTGGGCACGCTAAGCGCTGGCCCCGCCGAGCGTCAACCCGCAGTCGGCGATGCGTCCACGCCCCGGTCGCTAAGAGCATCTTTTTCTCGCACGGCCCGCCCTTGTCCCGAAACGGACAAGGTCGAAACTACCCCGGCCGGGGTAGATGCACACGCTCAGGTACGTGGAAGCTCAGGAAAGTCCTCAATGGTTTGGGAGATGATCGCCAGCGCCCGGTCGAGCTGCTCGCGCTCGTGGGTCGCCATCAGGCTCGTCCGCAGCAGCGCCCCCCCGGGCGGCACCGCCGGGTGGATCGCGACGTTCGTGTAGACGCCGGCGTCGAACAGCGCCTTCCAGAGCAGCACCGCCTGCCAGTCGTCGCCGACCATCACCGGCACGACCGGCGTCGTCGCGACGCTGCCGTCGGGCAGCGTGCCGGGCTCGACCACCTTCAGGCCGAGCTCGCGCAGGCCCTCGCGCAGGTACTCGGCGTTGCCGAGCAGCGCCTCGAACAGCCGCGGGCCGTCGCTGCGGATCACCCGCAGGGCCGCCAGCGCCGCCCCGACAGCCGCCGGCACCGCGGAGGCGCTGAAGACGAACGAGCGCGAGGCGATCCGCAGGTACTCGACCACGTCGGCGGGCCCGGCGATGAAGCCGCCGCAGGAGGCGAGGCTCTTGGAGAAGGTCCCCATCCGCAGGTCGACCTCGTGCTCGAGCCCGAACAGCTCGCTCGCCCCGGCCCCGCGCGCCCCGAGCACGCCGGCGCCGTGCGCCTCGTCGACCATCAGCCGCGCGCCGTGGCCCCGGCAGAGCTCGACGATCCGCGGCAGGTCGCAGACGTCGCCCTCCATCGAGAAGACGCCGTCGACGACGACCAGCGCGCCGCCGCCGTCCTCGGCCGCCCGCTCCAGCATCTTCTCCAGCTTGTCGATGCGGTTGTGGCGGTAGGGGCGCAGCTTCGCCCCGGAGAGCTTGCAGCCGTCGAGGATCGAGGCGTGGTCGCCGGAGTCGCAGATCACCGTGTCGCCCGGCTCGAGGATCGTGCCGATGCAGCCGACGTTGGCCTGGTACCCGGTGGTGAAGACGATCGCCTCCTCGGTTCCCATCCACTCCGCCAGCTCGCCCTCGAGCTCCACGTGCAGCGGCGTCGTGCCGTTGAGCAGGCGCGAGCCGGTGACGCCGGTTCCGTAGGTCTCGAGCGCGTCGCGCGCTCCCTGCTTGACCCGCTCGTCGCCGGTCAGGCCGAGGTAGTTGTTGGAGCCGAGCATGATCGTCTCGCGCCCCTCCATCTCCACCACCGGGCCGGCCTCGGAGGTCAGCAGGCGGAAGTAGGGGAGCAGGTCGTGCTGCTTGGCCGCTTCGAGCTGCTCGAGCCGGTCGTGGCTGCGGGCCTTCTCGAAGACGTCAACCGGGGCCTTCGTCGTATCGCTCATGCCGAAAGTGTAGGTTCAGCGTCCCGTGTCGGCCGTCGAGATCCGCCCAGCCCGCTCGCGGCGCGAGCTGAAGCAGTTCGTCGACCTGCCCCACCGGCTGCACGCCGGGACGCCCTGGGTGCCGCCGCTGAAGCTGGAGCGGCGCATGTTCCTCAGCCGCCGGCTCAATCCCTACTTCAAGCACGGCGAGGCCGAGTACTTCCTCGCCCGGCGCGGCGACCGCGTCGTCGGCCGCGTCAGCGCCCAGGTCGACCACGCCTTCAACGAGTTCCACGACAGCCGCTGGGGGATGTTCGGCTTCCTCGAGCTGGAGGACGACGAGGAGGCGATGGCGGCGCTGCTGGACGCCGCCGAGGGCTGGCTGCGCGAGCGCGGCTGCGATCGCATGCTCGGGCCGATGGACTTCTCGATGAACGAGGAGAGCGGTGTGCTGACCGAGGGCTTCGAGCTCGAGCCGCTGATCAGGCAGCCCTGGCACCCGCCCTACTACCAGCGCCTCTGCGAGGGCGGCCGGCCTGGAGAAGGCGATGGACCTCTACTCCTGGGCGCTGGAGATCGGCGACCGCGAGGACATGCTGCCGATCCTCTTCGAGCTCGACGAGAAGGCCCGCGACGAGCACGGGGTGCGGCTGCGCAAGATGTCGCGCCGCCACCTGCGCAAGGAGATGGACCGCTTCGCCGAGATCTACAACGCCGCCTGGGCGCAGAACTGGGGCTTCGTCCCCTACTCGAAGGAGGACCTCGACGCCTACACGGTCGACATGCACCTGATCTTCGACCGCGAATGGTTCATGGTCGCCGAAAAGGACGGCGAGACGATCGCCGTCGCGATCACCCTGCCCGACCTCAACCAGGTGCTGAAGAAGATGAAGGGGCGGATCCTGCCGTTCGGCTGGTGGCACTACCTGCGCCGCAGGAAGATCTGCGACCGGGTCCGCGTCGGCTTCCTCGGCGTCAAGCCCGAGTACCAGCACACCGGCGTCGCCGCCTCGCTCTACGTCGAGCACTTCAACACGGCGGCGCGCGTGCCGCAGAAATACGGCGAGGCGGGCTGGATCCTCGAGACCAACGAAGCGATGAACCGCGGCCTGGAAGCGATGAGCGCCGAGATCTGCAAGCGCTACCGCGTCTACGAGCGGCCGCTGGGGGCCGCATAAGTACGCAGTTTCCGGTTTCGCCGCCGGCTGGCGCTGGTCGCATCGCTATGGTCGGGGCGGTGAGCGAGTTCGAGCTGGAGCCGGTCCGCGTACGCGTCGTGGAGCAGCCGCAGGCCCGCCCGCCGGCGCTGCGCGGCGACGTGCGCACCGCCGCCGTCGCCGCCGTCGGCGGCGTGCTCGCCGGCGCCGCCGCCGTCGCCGCCGTGCGCGCGGTCGGCGCCGTGGCGAAGAACTCGCAGGGCCGGCTGCTGCCGGGACGCAGGCGGGCGCCGAAGGTCGTCGCCAGCCGCTCCTTCCTGGTGGACGTGCACCTGCTCGGGCGTTGAGCGTCCTCGAGCTAGAGGCGCGACCCCCGTCTCCCTTCCGCCTGCCCACCTGGAGCAGCGAGGACCGGACGATGTCGGTGCGCGACGGGGTGCTCTCGCGGCTGCTGCGGGTGGGGGAGAGCCCGGTCCTGGTGCGCGCCTGGGAAGCGGGCCGGCAGCGGATCGCGCTGCGGGCCGAGCCGGTTGCGCCCGGCTCGCTGATCGCGCCGCCGTCGCTGCCGCCGCCGGACAGCCGCCCGGCCGGCGCCGATGAGCTGCGTCTCGCGATCGAGCGGATGCGCTTCGCGCTCGGGGTGGACGACGACCTTGGCGAGTTCTACCGCCGCTTCCGCCGCGACCCGTTGCTCGGGCCGCAGCTGCGCCGCCGGCCGTGGCTGCGGCCGCGGCGCCGGCCCTGGCCCTGGGAGGCGCTCGCCTGGGCCGTGGTCAAGCAGCTGATCGAGACCGAGCGCGCCGCCGTGATCCAGCGCCGCATCGTCGGCCGCTGGGGCATGCGCCTCGGCCATCACCCCCCAACCCGCCCGCGGTCGAGGTTATCGCCGCATAGCGGCGAAAACCTCGACGACACTCAAAACCACCAGCGGGCGCGGTCGAGGTTATCGCCGCATAGCGGCGATAACCTCGACCGCGCTCTGCGGGACGTGCCCGGCGCGGCGACGATCGCCGGCCGGGCGCCGGCCGAACTGGCGGCGCTCGACCTCTCGCCGGCCCGCGCTCTTGCCCTGCGCGCGGTCGCCCGCGAGATCGCCGCCGGCCGCGTTGCGCCCGGCGATGCGGCGGGCGACGCGCGGTTGCTGGCGGTTCCCCAGGTCGGGCCCTGGACCGTGCAGTGCCTGGGCCTCTTCGGCCGCGGCGATCCCGACTCGCTGCCGGCCGGCGATCTGATCTACCTCAAGCTGGTCGGCCGCCTGGCGCGGCTCGGGCGCCGCGCCACGGTCGAGGAGGTCGAGGAGTTCTACGCGCCCTACGCCCCCTATCGCGGCCTTGCCGGAATCTGGACGGTCGGTTTGTTGCGGGCCTGGTCTGACGGCCCGTAGATAAAGAATTTCGAGCTGTCCGCCGATACGCCCGCATGGGCCCGGACGAGATCGGATCGAGGGGTGGGAGCTGGCCGGACGGCTGGTCGCAGGAGCGGATCGCGGAGTTCCTCGGTGAGATCTCCTCGGCCGGCGAGGACTACCGCCGTCTGGTCGAGCGCCTGCCGGCGATCGTCTACTCGTGCGAGCTGGGCGAGCGCGGCCGCTGGCGCTACGTCAGCCCGCAGATCGAGGAGATCCTCGGCTACAGCCCGGACGAGTGGATGGCGGACCCGGCGCTGTGGGCCGAGCGATTGCACCCCGACGACCGCGAGCGGGCGTTGGAGCAGGAGGCTGGCGCCGCCGGCCGCGAGGGTCCCAGCCCGCCGGTCGACTACCGGATGATCACCCGCGCGGGGGACGTCGTCTGGATCCTCGACGAGGCGGTGCTCGAGCCCGACAGGACCGGAACCCCGGTCTGGCACGGGGTCCTCTACGACATCACCGAGCGCAAGCTCGCCGAGCAGGAGCTGCGCCGCGCCGCGGCCCAGCAGGCCGCGGTCGCGCGGCTCGGGCGCTTCGCCCTACAGGACGGCGACCCGACCCGCCTCGCGAAGCAGGTCGTGCCGCTGATGACCGAGATCGACGGGGTCGAGACGGCCTGCGTCTGGGAGGCCGGGCGGGAGGGGCGCCGCCTCCACCTGCGCGCCGGTCTCGAGGAGCGCGGCGGGGGCGCAGAGCGCCGCGCCTCGGCGGCCCGCGACTCGCACGCCGGCGCAGCGCTGGAGTCGGGGCTGCACGTGATCGTCGACGACTGGTCCAGCGAGCGGCGCTACTCAATGCCCCCGGCGCTGCGGGTGCTGGGCGTGCGCAGCAGCCTCGCCGTGCCGATCGCCGGCAAGGAGCGCCCCTACGGCGTGCTCGACATCCACTCGACCGAGCCGAGCCGCTTCACCCCGCAGGACGTCCACTTCGCCCAGGCCTCGGCCAACGTCCTCGCCGACGCGCTGGAGCGCCACAGCGCCGACGAGGCGCTGCGCCACCGCGTCCTGCACGATCCCCTCACCGGCCTCCCCAACCGGCACAGCTTCGTCGACTCGCTGCACGACGCCCTGCGCCGCGGGGCCGCCTCCGGCTCGCCCGTCGGCATCCTCTTCCTCGACCTCGACCACTTCAAGCTGATCAACGACAGCATCGGCCACCACGCCGGCGACGAGCTGCTGCGCGAGGTCGCGCCGCGGCTGCGCGCCCACCTGCGCCCGGGCGACATCGTCGCCCGCTTCGGCGGTGACGAGTTCGGCATCCTCGTCGACCGCCTCGCCGACGAGGAAGAGGCGCTGGCGATCGCCGAGCGCGTCTCGCGCGCCTTCGCCGAGCCCTACTCGATGGAGGGGGCCGAGCACTTCGTCAGCGCCAGCATCGGCATCGCCGTCGCCCGCCCGAGCGGCCGCGACCCGGTCGAGCCGGAGCTGCTGATCCGCGACGCCGACGCCGCGATGTACAAGGCCAAGGAGCGCGGCCGCGGCCGCTGCGAGCTCTTCGACGCGGCGATGCGGGCGCGCGCGATCGGCCGGCTGGAGACCGAGCGCGAGCTGCGCCACGCGCTCGACCGCAACGAGCTCGAGCTGCACTACCAGCCCGTGGTCGCGCTGGGCAGCGGCGAGATCGTCGGCCTCGAGGCGCTGGTCCGCTGGAACCATCCCGAGCGCGGTCTGCTCGACCCCGGCGCGTTCGTCCCGATCGCCGAGGAGAGCGGCCTGATCGAGCCGATCGGGCGCTGGGTGCAGGAGACCGCCTGCCGCCAGGCGCTCGGCTGGCACGAGCTGCGCCCCGACCAGCGGCCGCTCGATGTCGCCGTCAACCTCTCCGCCCGCCAGGTCGCGCACCGCGACCTCGCCGACTCGGTGCGCCAGATCCTCGCCCGCACCGGGCTCGACCCGGTCAACCTGCGGCTCGAGGTGACCGAGAGCGCGCTGGTGGACGAGGCGGCCGGCGCGACCGCGACGCTGGAAGCGCTGAGCGAGCTCGGCGTGCGGCTGGTGCTCGACGACTTCGGCACCGGCTACTCGTCGCTCGCCTACCTCAACCGCTTCCCCTTCGACGCGCTGAAGATCGACCGCTCCTTCGTCGACGGCCTCGGCCTCGAGCAGGAGCGCACGGCGATCGTCGAGGCGGTGATCGGGATGGCCCGCGCGCTCTCGCTCGACGCGATCGCCGAGGGCGTGGAGAGCGAAGAGCAGCTCTCGGAGCTGCGCCGGCTCGGCTGCGACTTCGCCCAGGGGCACCTCTTCTCGCGGCCGCTGGCGCCGCAGCGGGTCACAGAGCTGCTGCGCGACGGCGGCTTCGAGACGATCGGCAGCGTCGCCCGCCAGCCGCAGGCGCTCTAACCCGGGATCTCGCCGGCCAGGTATTCGTTGCTGAGCACTTCGCCGCTCGCCGGCCGGCCGGCGATCAGTTCGTTCTCGCTCATCCAGGCGATGAACGCCTTCCACTCGGCGGCGTCCATCGTGCCGCGCTCGGAGAGCAGCGGCAGCGTCGCTTCGACCTCGGCCCGGGTGAGCTCGGGGTCGAGGTCGGAGTTGGCGGCCAGCAGCGCCCTGGTCGTCGCGCCGGGGCTCTTCTTCGCCGCCGTCGTGCCGCGCGCCAGGGCGCCGAGGAAGAGGCGGACCGCCTGCGGGTCTTCTTCCAGCCGCTTGCGGTTGGCGACGAGCACGAGCTCGTCGTAGGTCGGCACGCCGAGCCGGTCGACCGGGGTGACGACCGGCTTCTTGCCGCGCAGCCTCAGGTCGACGCCCTCGACGTTGCTGAAGCCGCCCAGCATCGCCTGGGCGCGGCCGCCGACGAGGGCCGGCAGCAGTCCGTAGCCGACGTTGACCGTGTTCACGTCGGCGGGCGTGAGGTCGGCACGGGCGAGGATCGTCTTCAGGTAGGCGTCCTGGTAGGGGATGCCGGCGGTGGCGATCGTCTTGCCGCGCAACCCGGCGATGCCCCCGATCCCGGACTTCTTCAGCCAGATCATCGAGGTCAGCGGCCGGTCGACGATCGCCGCGACCGCGACCACGTCGAGGCCCTGTTCGTGGGCGAGCAGCACCTCGGGCTCATAGGAGATCGCCAGGTCGGTCTGGCCGGCGGCGACCTGCTTGATCGGCGCCGCCGGGTCGGACGGGGTGTGGATCGAGACATCGAGGCCGGCGTCTTCGAAGTAGCCGAGCTTCTGCGCCATGTAGATCCCGGCGTGATCGGGGTTGGGATAGAAGTCGAGCGTCAGGCCGAACGGTTCGGCCGCACCCCCGGTGGCGCTGTCGCTCTTCTCGCCGCAGGCGGCGAGAACGAGGGAGATCGCGGCGACGGCGAGGACGATTGCCGGCAGGCGGAAGCGCTTCATCCCCCTGAGTTCTATCGCCAGGTGACGATGCGACGCTCCGCGAGGGCGAGCAGGGCGAAGAGCGCCAGGGCGATCGCGATCAGCACGAAGGCCGCGGCGAACTCGCGCGCGGTCTCCAGCTGCCCGTTGTCGAGCAGGATCATGTGGCCGAGACCGGAGTCGGCGCCCGCCCACTCGCCGAACACGGCGCCGATCGGGGCGAACACCGCCGCGATGCGGGCGCCGCTGAACAGCGAGGGGAGGGCGGTGGGAGCTTCGACCCGCCACAGCAGCTGCCAGCGCGAGGCGTCGAGCGTGCGCATCATCTTGGCCGTCTCCGGATCGACGGAGCGCATGCCGTCCAGGGTCGCGACGGTGATCGGGAAGAAGCAGACCAGCGCCACGATCGCCAGCTTCGGGCCGATCCCGAAGCCGAGCCAGATGACGAGGATCGGCGCGAAGACCACGATCGGCACCGCCTGCGAGGCGATCAGCAGCGGGTAGAAGGCGTGGCGCAGCGTCGTCGAGAGGCGCAGCAGGGTGGCGAAGCAGACGCCGGCCACGAGCGCGATCAGAAAGCCGATCAGGACCTCGCGGATCGTCACCCAGGCGTTTTCGGCGATCAGGCCGCGGTTGTCCCAGAGGGCGGAGGCGATTTCGGCCGGCGAGGGGACGAGGAACGATTCGACCCCGAGCACGTCGGCGAGCAGCCCGGTCGAGGCGGCGACCTGCCACGCACCGATCAGCGTCGCCAGCGCCAGCATCGGCGGCGCCCAGCGCCTCATCGATGCCCCTGTGGCGAGTTTCCCCCCGAAAAAGGGGGGGTAAGTCGCCACACGTTCACCGGGACCCCCGGTGCAGGGCGGCCATCGCCCGCTCGCGGGCGGCGACGAACTCCGGGGCGGTGACGGCGGCGTCGCGGTCGGGGGCGCGCGGGGCCGGGGTCTCGAGCTGCTCGACCACGCGCGCCGGCCGGGCCGAGAGCACGGCGACGCGGTCGGCCAGGTAGAGCGCCTCCTCGACGTCGTGGCTGACCAGCACGACCGTGCGCGGGTCGGCGCGCAGCGCCGCCGCCAGCCAGCCCTGCATCTCCGCCCGGGTGATCGCGTCGAGCGCGGCGAACGGCTCGTCCAGGGCCAGCACCGGCTTGCCGGCGACGAGCGTGCGCAGGAAGGCGACCCGCTGCCGCATCCCGCCCGAGAGCTCGGCGGGGCGCGTGCGCTCGAAGCCGGCGAGGCCGAAGCGCTCGAAGAGGCGGCCGGCCTCCGCCCGCGCCGCCCCCCGTCCCACGCCGCGGTTGCGCAGCGCCAGCGCCGCGTTGTCGATCGCGCTCAGCCAGGGGAGCAGCAGGTCGCGCTGGGGCATGAAGGCGCAGTGGGCCAGGCGCTCCGCCGCGTTGCCGCCGCCGGCGACCCCGATCGCGCCGCCGCTCGGCTCCTGGAGGCCGGCGATCAGCTCGAGCAGGGTCGACTTGCCGCAGCCGGAGGGGCCGACCAGGCCGAGCACGCCCCCCGCCGGAACCTCCAGGTCGAGGCGCTCGATCGCGGCCAGCTCGCCGTAGCGGTGCGCCAGTCCGCGCACGGCGACGGCGGCCCCGGCGGCAGGCGATGCGGCCTCGGCGGCGAATTGCCCAAATTCGGCAGACACGCTGCTATCCTGGCGCACTCCGCGCTTTTGACTTAGAAGGTCAAGAAAGTCGATAACCAGTTGGCGCGGCCGAGATCATGGACCCAGCGATCATCCTTTTCGGACTCGGAATCGGCATCCTCGTCGGGATGACCGGGATGGGCGGCGGCTCGCTGATGACGCCGCTGCTGATCCTGATCTTCGGCATCCAGCCGACGACGGCGATCGGCACCGACATCTTCTACTCGGCGGTGACCAAGACGGTGGGCGGCTGGCGCCACCTGCGGATGAAGACCGTGAACATGGAGCTGGTCAAGTGGCTGGCGCTGGGCAGCGTGCCCGCCGCGGTGGGCGGGGTCGCGCTCGTCTCCGTGATCAAGGACCACATCGGCGAAGCGCGCCTCGACTCGCTCGTCTACGCCGTCCTCGGCGGCACCCTGTTGATGGTCGGCATCGTGACCCTGACGCGGGCGCTGATCCTGCGCAACCTGGTCGACGAGCGCGACCGCTTCGAGGTCGAGCGGCGGCACAAGGTCGCCGCGGTCGCGATCGGCGCCACCACCGGCTTCGTCATCGGCATCACCTCTGCCGGCTCGGGCACGGTGATCGCGATCCTGCTGATCGCGGTCTACCGCCTGGCGCCGAAAAAGGTCGTCGGCACCGACGTCTTCCACGCCGCGGTGCTGCTCTGGGCGGCCGGGATCGCCCACTGGGTCGGCGGCAACGTCGACTTCGCCCTCGCCGGCGAAATCCTGATCGGCTCGATCCCGGGCGTGGTGATCGGCGCGTCGCTGTCGAGCAAGGCGCCGCAGGGCTTCATCCGCACCGCGCTCGGCGTCGTCCTGGTCGGCTCGGGGATCGTCACGATCCAGAAGGGCGACCCGAACGTCTGGCCGATCGCCGCCCTCGTCGCGGCGATCGGGATGGGCGCGATCCTCGCGGCGCCGCGCATCCTGCACCGCCGCCGCCAGCGCGAAGAGCGGCAGCGGCTGGAGCGCGGCGGGCGGGTCGCGCCGGAGTACAGCGGGTAGGTTTCCGGGCGTGCGCGTCTCCGCCAAGGCCGATTACGCAGTCCGCGCCGCCGCCGAGCTGGCCGCGGCGAAGGACGGGCCGATCAAGGGCGAGCAGCTGGCCGAGGCGCAGGACATCCCGCTTCAGTTCCTCGAGCACATCCTGCTCGAGCTCAAGCACCACGGGATCGTCCGCGCCCGGCGCGGCGCCAAGGGCGGCTACTGGCTGGCCAAGCCGGCCGACACGGTGACGATCGCCGACGTCGTGCGCGCGGTCGAGGGCCCGATCGCCCACGTCCAGTCGGCGCCACCGGAGTCGATCGAGTACCGCGGCAACGCCGAGCACCTACAGGAGGTCTGGATCGCCGTCCGCGCCAACCTGCGGGCGGTGCTGGAGCACGTCACTCTCGCCGACCTCGTCAGCGGCGACCTCCCCACCACCGTCCGCGGCCTCGCCGCCCAGCCCGACGCCTGGGCCCCCCGCTAAATGCCCAGATGAAGGGTTGTGGCCCCTGGAGGGGCCACAACCCTTCAATCGCGGGCCGGTACGGGCTAATCTGGGCGTAGGTGAGATCTCGTCCGATCCTCGCGGTTGCGTTGCTGGCGTTGCTGTTGACGGCGGCGCCCGCCGGCGCTGCGTCGCTCACCCCCGGATCCGACGACGACGCCGTCGTCGTGATCAACGGCGACGTGCAGGTCGGCCCCGGAGAGGTCGTGGAGGGCGTCTTCATCGCCGCCGGCGACGCCGATGTCCGCGGGCGGGTCGACGGCGACATCGTCCTCGCCTCCGGCGACGTGACGATCCGCGGCCGCGTCGACGGCGACGTGGTGACGTTCGGCGGCCGTGCCCGGCTGCTGCCCGGCGCCCGGGTTGACGGCAAGCTGCTCTACGGCGGCGAGCGGCCGCTGGTGGCGCCGCGGGCGATCGTCACCGGCGAGACCGAAAAGGTCGGCTGGGACGGGATCGACGCGCTGCCCTTCGTCGCCGCGTTCGTCTTCTGGCTGGCGGTCACGCTCTCGGTCGCGATCCTCGGCGTCCTGCTGCTCCTGCTCGCCCCGCGTGCCGCCGAGGCGACGGTCGCGCAGGCCCACTCGCGCTTCTGGACCGCGACCGCGATCGGCGCCGGGGTCTTCGTCGCCCTGCCGCTGCTCGCCTTCGTCGCCGCGATCACCCTGATCGGACTGCCGCTCGCGATCGGCGTCGCCCTGGCATTGCTGCCGCTCGCTGCGGTCGCCTATGCGACGAGCGCGTGGACGCTGGGGCGCGTCCTGGTCAAGCCGCCGGCCAACCGCTTCCTCGCCTTCCTCGCCGGCCTCGCGATCCTCCGCGTCGTCGCCCTGATCCCCTTCCTCGGCCTGCTCGTCTGGCTCGCCGCCGTGGTCGTCGGCCTCGGCCTGCTCGGCGCCGCGATCGTCGCCGCCCGCGCCGAGCCGGCCCGTTAGTCGCGGCGACGGGTTCCGCGAAACCGGCTTGGCGTGACGGTTTCGGCACGAATTCGCCGCTGAATTCTTTGTTTGTGCGCGCCACGCGTGCGCCTGCGCGCACGTAGCGTGAGCATCAAACCTAGGAGCGTATGATGCTGCTTATGAAAGAACGAGTCACGATCTCGGTCGCGCCGGAGGCGCTTGAAGAGGCGCGTGCGGACGTCGCTGCGGGAAGGTCGCCGAACCTTTCGGCGGCAGTGGAAAAGCGGCTCACGAAGGAGAAAAAGCGACAGGCGCTGCGGGAAGCGATCGCACTCTGGGAAGACGAGTTCGGTCCGATCCCCAAGGAGGCAAGAGAATGGGCACGCAGGGAAATGAGCAGGGTTCGGAGTCGCGGTTCGTCCTCGACGCCGGAGCGTTGATCGGCTTCGAGCGAGGCAGCGGAATGGTCTCCGCGTTGCTGGAGGACGCGGAGGAATGGGGCGACGAGGTCGTGATTCCCGCAAGCGTGCTCGCGCAGGCATGGCGCGGCGGTCCGACGGTCGCCCGCTTGGCGAAGCTCGTCAATGCGTCTGAGGTCGACGCTCTGAGCGAGAGCCGCGCGAAGGAGGTTGGCCGGCGCCTCGGCGCTCGCGGGGGACGAGACGTCGTTGACGCCCACGTCGTCTGCTGCGCCGCCGAGCGCGAAGCCGCGATCCTCACCTCGGATCCCGACGACACAGAAGCCCTGGTCGAACCAGGCGAGGATCTCGGGCTGATCCGTGTCTGAGCGTGCGCGTCACTCCGCCGCCGGCACGCCGCCGGCGACGACGTTGACGAAGTTCTCGAGGTGGCGGGTGGTCCAGCACTCGAAGGCGCCGTCGCAGTAGCGCTCGTAGGCGGCCATCACCGAGTCGCCGTAGTTCCAGTAGAGCTTCGGCTCGGGGTTGAGCCAGAAGAGCCGGCCGGCGCGTTCGGCGACCTGGGCGAAGACCTCGGCGTGGGGCTCGCGGCCGTTGGTGCGGGCGTCGCCGAGCACGATCACGGTCGAGCGCGGGTCGAGGTCCTCGGAGATCTCGGCGAGGAACTCGAGCCAGACGCGGCCGTAGTCGGTGTAGCCGGAGACGTCGGCGACGCCGCCCTCGCTGGAGACGCGCTTGGCGATCGCCGTGAAGTCGCGCTCGTGCTCGAAGATCTCGGTCACCTCGGAGATCCGCTCGATGAAGACGAAGCTGCGCAGCTTGCGGAACGAGTCGTGCAGGGCGTGCAGGACCGAGAGGAAGAAGACGCTGGCCGAGGTGACGCTGGTCGAGACGTCGCAGAGCACGTAGATCTCCGGCCGGCGCGGGCGTTTCGGCCGGTAGCGCAGGTGCATCGGCACGCCGCCGGTCTCGAGCGAGGCGCGCATCGTGCGCCGCACGTCGACCGTCTGCGCCCGCTTGCGGCCGCGCTGCTCGTGGCCGAGCGTCGCCAGCCGGCGCTTCATCTGCGAGACCGCGCGGTGCACCGCCGCCAGGTCCTGGGTCGGGCTGGTCGGCAGCGCCCGGTCGAGCTCGGCCAGCGGCCGCGAGGGGGGAAGGGTCTCGGTGCGCTCGATCAGGTCGCGTTCGAGCTCGCGCCGCAGGTGGCGCTCGAAGCGGTTGAGCTGGTCGCGGTCGATCGGCGGCCGCTCGGCGGCGCCGTCGGTGCCCTCGACCTGCGGCTGCGGCCCCGCCGTCAGCTCGAGCGTGCGGCGGATCCGCTGCACGTCGACGCCGACCACGCCCGAGCCCTCGCCCTCGCGGCCGAAGGCGGCGATCGCCAGCCGCGCCAGGTCGCGCATCTCGCCGTCGTTGCCCTCGACGATCGCCTGGCGGATCTGCTCGCGCAGCTCGTCGATGTCGAGCCGCTCGGCGCCCTCGTGGCGCTCGCCCCCCTCGGCGACCTCGCGCTCGATCGCCTCGGCCTCGGCGGCGCGGAAGAACCAGCGCTCGAACAGCAGCTCGAACAGGCGCCGGTCCTCCTGCGACTTGGCGATCGTCGCCGCCAGCGCCTCGCGGAAGTCGTCCTGCGATTCCCACGGCACCTGCTCGAGCGCGGCGAAGGCGTCGAGGATCTCCGAGGTGCCCACCGCCACCCCCTCGCTGCGCAGCTCCTCGCAGAAGCCGAGCAGCTTCGGCGCCAGCCCGGGCGGGCCGGCGTCGGCGCGCTGCCCGTAGGGCGAGGCCGTCGGGCTCACCCCGCCTGGGTCGGCGCGGAGAGCTTCATCCCGACCCGCTCGGCGACGAGGTCGATGTCGGTGCGGTGCTTGACGATGATCGACATCGACTGCTCGAAGGTCTCGCGGTCGATGTCCTCGGCGCCCATCAGCAGCAGCGTCCGCGCCCAGTCGATCGTCTCGGCGATCGAGGGCGGCTTCTTCAGGTCCAGGTCGCGCACCATCCGCACCACCTCGACCAGCCGCCTGGCCAGCGCCTCGGGCAGCTCGGGCGCGTGCAGGCGGACGATCTCCATCTCGCGCTCCAGCTCGGGGTAGTCGAGCCAGAGGTAGAGGCAGCGGCGCTTCAGCGCCTCGGTCAGCTCGCGCGAGTTGTTCGAGGTGAGGACGACGATCGGCATCGAGCTGGCGGCGACCTGGCCGAGCTCGGGGATCGTTATCTGGAAGTCCGAGAGCAGCTCGAGCAGCATCGCCTCGAACTCCTGGTCGGTCTTGTCGATCTCGTCGATCAGCAGCACCACCGGCTCGCTGCTGGCGATCGCCTGCATCAGCGGCCGCTCGAGCAGGAACTCCTCGCTGAAGATGTCGCCGTGGACGTCCTCCCAGCCCGCCTCGCCGCCGGCCTGGATGCGCAAGAGCTGCTTGCGGTAGTTCCACTCGTACAGGGCCTTCGCCTCGTCGAGGCCCTCGTAGCACTGGAGGCGGATCAGCTCCCGGCCGCTGGCCCGCGAGAGCGCCTTGGCCAGCTCGGTCTTGCCGACGCCGGCCGGCCCCTCGACCAGGATCGGCTTGCCCAGCCGCTGGGCGAGGAAGGAGACCAGCGCGGCCGGCTCGTCGGCGAGGTAGCTCGCCTCCGCCAGCGCCTGCTTGGTCTCGGCCACGGATTCGGGAGTACGCGTCTCAGCCATGCGGCGATGATAATCCGCGCCCGTGCCCGACCTCGCCCTGTCCCTCGCGACGCTGCTCCCGCACAGCGCCGGCCCCTACATCGCCCTCGTCCTGATCGGCTTCGGCGTCGGCATCCTCGGCCACCTGAGCAGCTCGCGCTGGCTGGTCGTCGTCGGCGTCGTCCTGATCTTCCTCGGCGCCTTCCTCTTCCCGCTGGCGCTCAACCTGACCGAGTCGACGCCACCGCAGCTTAAGAATCGCTGAGGCCGCATCGTCTAGCCTTACGGCCCCCGCAATGAGCCGACCTCGCATCGCCCTCGCTCTGCTCGCCGCGCTCGCGCTCGGCGTCGCCCTCACCGCCTGCGGCGGCGGTGGCGGCTCGAACGACAAGAGCGCCCAGGAAGTGCTCGAGGGGGCGACCCTCCAGGGGGTCGAAAGCGGGGTCATCGACCTCTCGCTCGACCTCAACGCCGCCGGCTCCGAAGGCGGCAAGCTGAACGTCGAGCCTGTCCGGGCCGTTCCAGGGCGAAGGCGCCGGCAGCCTGCCGCAGCTCGACATGACCGCCAGGGCGAAGGGCAACTACAACGGCGGGAAGGTGGACTTCGAAGGCGGCCTCGTGCTGCTGCCCAACACCGCCTTCGTCAACTACGAAGGGACCGAGTACGAAGTCGACCCGACCACGTTCAGCTTCGTCGAACAGACGCTGAAGCAGGCGCAGCGCGAAGCGGGCGCCGAAACCGGCGCCGAAGGTGCGGCCGCCTGCCAGGAAGAATTCGGCAAGCTCAAGGTCGCCGACTTCCTCGAAGGGGGCACGAACGAAGGCAGCGCCGACGTCGACGGTACGAGCACGACCAAGGTCAGCGGCGAACTGGACGTCGGGGGCGCGATCGACGCGGTGCTGGAAGTGGTCGAAAGCGGCGCCTGCCGCGCTCAGCTCGCCGCCGCCGGCCCGCTGCCCTCGGAAGAGGAAATCGAAAGCGCGAAGGACGAAATCGCCAATTCGGTCCAGAACCCCCAGGTCTCCGTCTACGTCGGCGAAGACGGCATCGTGCGCCGCATCTCGGCCGAGCTGAAGATCGAGCCGCAGCGCGGCGGCAGGGGCCCGAAGAGCATCGAAATGAAGCTCGACCTGAAGCTCACCGGCGTCAACGAAGAACAGACGATCTCCGCCCCCGGCAAGGCGCAGCCGCTGAGCAAGCTGTTCGTCAAGCTGGGGGTCAACCCGATCGAACTGCTGGGACTGTTGCAGGGCGAAGAAAGCGGCGAAAGCCTCGGCGAACTGCTCGAAGGGCTGGGCGAAAAAGCAGCGGGACAGTAATCGCCCCTTGAGCTTTCTGCTGCTCGCAGTCAGCTTCGCCGTCATCCTCGCCGGCGCGCTGCTGTTCACCAACGCGGTCGAGTGGATGGGGCACCGGCTCTCGCTCGGCGAAGGCGCGGTCGGCAGCGTCCTCGCCGCGGTCGGCACGGCGATGCCGGAGACGCTGATCGCGATCGTCGCCCTGATCGGCGCCAAGGAAGGGGCCGACCAGGTCGCGATCGGGGCGATCGTCGGCGCGCCCTTCCTGCTCGGCACGCTGGCGATGGGCCTGGTCGGTCTCTTCGCCTATCTCTACCGCGACCGGCGCAGACAGGGGCTGGAGCTGAACGCCCACGGCGAGACGCTGGAGCGCGACCTGATCTTCTTCCTCGGCTTCTTCGCCCTCTCGCTGGCGCTTGCCTGGGGGGCGCCGGCGGCGCTGCGCATCCCGGTCGGCATCCTGGCGCTGCTGGCCTACCCGCTCTACATCCGCCGCACGCTGCGGCGCGGCGGCGACGTGCAGGACCACGAGACGCTCGACCCGCTCGTCTTCGAGCGCCGGCCCGAGCGCCGCATGAACCCGAGTCTGCTGCTCTCGGCGATCCAGCTCCTGGTCGGCCTCGGGGCGATGGTCGGCGGCGCCCACCTCTTCGTCGAGGAGCTGCTCAACATCGCCGGCGACCTCGGGGTCGAGGCCGTCGTGCTCGCGCTGATCCTCGCGCCGCTGGCGACCGAGCTGCCGGAGAAGGTCAACAGTTTCTTCTGGGTGCGCGAGGGCAAGGACTCGCTCGCGCTCGGCAACATCACCGGGGCGATGGTCTTCCAGTCGACGATCCCCTTCGGCATCGGCCTGCTCTTCACCGACTGGGCGCTGAGCCTCAACGCGGCGCTCTCGGTCGTGCTCGGCCTCGCCGGCGGCTTCCTCGCTTACGAGGCGCTGCACCGCCGCGGCCGCTTCGAGCTGCCCGCCGTGCTCGGCTGGTTCGGCCTCTACGTCGCCTTCATCGTCGTCGTCGCGATCCGTGGCTGAGCGCGGCCTCTGCGACGGCTGCGCCCACCAGCAGCTCGTCCCCAACACGCGCGGCTCGGTCTTCAGCCTCTGCCACCGCTCGCGCAGCGACCCGGCCTTCCCGCGCTATCCCCGCCTGCCGGTGCGCGAGTGCGCCGGCTACGAGCCGCGGACGTCGCCATCGGACCCCGCCGCCCCAAACCCCCGAGCGCGGTAGAGCTTTTCCCCGCTATCCGATCAAAACCTCGACCGCGCTCGGAGGGCCGGCGCTGCCCCGACGAGCGTGGTCGAGGTTCTCATCGCTATGCGGGCAAAACCTCGACTGCGGTGCGGGTCGCACCATGGAATGTCGGAAACTCCGAGGTCGAGGGGGAGAACCGAGGTGCGGTCGAGCCTTTGGTCGGTATGCGATCGCAAGCTCGACCGCAGTTACCCAAAGAGGCTCAAGTCGGGGGACGGGACCGCGGCCTCGCGGAGCTTGCGCGAGAGCAGCACGGGGTCGTCGGCATCGACCAGCTGCGGGGGCCGCTTGGGTACTCGCACGCCGCTGTGGAGCGCGCCACCGCGGCGGGTCGTCTGCACCGGTTGCATCGCGGTGTCTACGCCGTGGGACACACCCGACTGTCGCCATACGGCGAGTGCCTGGCAGGCGTGTTCGCATCTGGTCCCGGCGCCTTGCTGAGCCACCACTCGGCCGCCTGGCTCTGGGGTATCGCGCGGTGGCCTCACGCTCCCGTGTCGGTGACCGGACCGGTGCGGCGCGGGCCGCGACCGCCCGTCCGGTTGCACCACTCGACCATCCTCACCGACGACGACCGCGATTCCATCGAGGGCATCGATGTCACCGCCGTGCCGCGCACCGCTCTCGACCTTGCGGCGACGCTTCGCAGCCAGCAGCTCACCCGGCTGCTTCAGCGGGCCGAGGAGCGGGATTTGTTCGACCTGCGCCGGTTTGAGGACCTGCTCCAGCGCGCCGGAGGGCACCGTGGGGTGCAGCGCCTGCGCCGGGCAATAGCGATCTATCGTCCTGCTCCATTCAGTCGCTCCGGCCTCGAGCGGCGTTTCCTGGAGCTGCTCGCCGAGGCAGGCATGCCTCGGCCTGCGACGGGCTTCGTCGAGGCAGGCTATGAGCTCGATGTCTACTGGCCAGCGGCGCGCTTCGGGGTCGAACTGGACGTTTACGAGACCCATGGCACTCGTCAGTCGTTCGAGGACGACCGCCTTCGAGATGAGACGCTCAAGCTGGCGGGTGTCGAGACCTTGCGGATCACCGGCCATCGTCTCGACCGCGAACCCCAGCAGGTGATCGAGCGCGTGTCCCGGCTTCTACGCCGGCGCGGCACGCAGCAACATGTCGCGTGACCCAGCAGTCCCGGTCCACCGCGGTAGAGCTTTTCGCCGCTATCCGGAGAAAACCTCGACCGCGCTCAATGGCCGGCGCCGCCCTGCGGCCGTTGTCGAGGTTCTCTTCGCTATGCGAGGAAAAGCTCTACCGCGGTTGGGGGGAGTCAGCTTGCCATCGGGTCGGGGGCGCCCAGCTGGGTGATTTCCGGGGCCTCGTAGAGCTCGCCCGGCTTGCCGCCGAGCACCAGCAGGCGGATGCCCTGCTCGCCCGGCCAGACCTTGCGCATCGTGCCCGAGGCGACGCGGACGACCTGCTCGCCGTCGAGCGGAAAGCGCTCGCCGTCGATCTCGATCTCGCCGCCGCCGCGCAGCGCCAGGTAGACCTCCTCCTGGCCGTCCTCGGCGTGGTCGTGTTCGGGGTAGCCGTCGTAGCTCGGCGGCATGTCGAGGATCTGCATGCCGAACGACTCGACTCCCAGTTCGGCGCGAGCGCGCTTGAAGGCGCCTCGGTAGGCGCCCTCCATCTCGTCGATCTTCTTCACTGCGTAGTCAGCCATCCGTCTCTCCTCCCGGTGTCTTGGCCCCGGATCGGGCGCTCCACGGCCCTGAGGAGGCCGATTGACCACGCATTCTGGCGTACTTTGGATTTCCAAGCATGCTGCCCACGCTGCGCGAGCGGCTAGCCTCGACTGCGTGAGCGACGCCACCACCCTCTTCGATCCCGACGCGGCGGCGTTCAGCGGCACGGTCGAGGTCCTGGGCGTGATCTTCAGCGCCGAGGACGACGGCTACGCGGTGCTCGAGGTGCAGGACGCCGAGTCCGGCGAGGGCTTCGCGCTGGTCGGGCCGGTGGCGCACCTGAGCGCCGGCGACCGCGCTGAAATCAGCGGCGACTGGCAGACCCATTCGCGCTACGGGCGGCAGCTGAAGGCACGTGGCGCGCTGCCGCTCGACCCGGCCGACCGCGCCGGCCAGGTCGCCTACCTGACCTCGCTGCGCCACATCGGCCCGGCGCGCGCCGAGCGTCTCGTCGACGAGCACGGGGAGGGGGTGCTGGGAGCGATCGCCGCCGACCCGGTCGGGGTGTTCGAGTCGCTGCGCGGCGTCAGCGCCGACCAGGCCGCCGCCGCGGCCGAGTCCTGGCACGCCTCGCGCGCGATCCGCGACCTGCACGTGCAGCTTGCCCCGCACGGGCTGGCGCACCTGGCGACGCCGATCCACGCCCGCTTCGGCGAGCGCTCGATGGCGGTCCTGCACGAAGATCCCTACCGGCTGACCGAGGTCGCCGGGGTCGGCTTTGCCCGCGCCGACCGGATCGCGCTCGCCGCCGACGTGCCGCCGGAGTCCGAGCGGCGCGCCCAGGCGGCGGCCGTCTTCGCGCTCTCGGAGGCCGAGCAGCAGGGCAACACGTTCCTGCCGCTCGACGAGCTCGCGCGGCGCACGGCGAAGCTGATCGGCCTGCGGCCCGACCCCGACGCGATCGTCCGCGCCGACGGCCTGCTGCTCGACGAAGGGCGCGCCTACCGCGAGCCGACGCACGCGAGCGAGCTCGCCGTCGCCGCGACCCTGGCCGGGCGGGTCGCGGCGCCGCCGCACCTCGACCACGACCCCGGCGAGGACCCGCCCGCGGACGCCGAGGTCGGGCGCCGCCTCACCGACGAGCAGTGGGCCGCCGTGCGGGCCGCGTTCGGGGCGCGGATCTCGGTCCTCACCGGCGGCCCGGGGGTCGGCAAGACCGCCTGCACGCAGGCGATCGTCGCCGAGGCCGCGCGCGCCGGTGCCTCGATCGCGCTCTGCGCGCCGACCGGCCGCGCGGCGCGGCGGCTGGAGGAGGCGACCGGGCACGAGGCGCAGACGATCCACCGGATGCTCGAGTGGATGCCGGGGCGCGAGCCGGGCTTCCGGCCGGGCCACCCGCTGCCGGCCGAGCTCGTCGTGGTCGACGAGTCCTCGATGCTGAACCTGCGCCTGATCGAGGTGCTGCTCGGCGGGCTCGCCGAGACCACCCACGTCGTCTTCGTCGGCGACGCCGACCAGCTGCCGCCGATCGGCGCCGGCAAGCCGTTCGAGGATCTGATCGCCGCCGGCATCGCCCCGGTCGTCCGGCTCACGCAGATCTTCCGCCAGGCGGCGCGCTCGATGATCACCACCGCCGCGCACGAGATCAACCAGGGCCGGGCGCCGCACACCGAGCCCGGCCCCGACCAGGAGCGCGACTTCTTCTTCATCGAGCGGCCGAGCCCCGAGCGGGCGCTGGAGACGGTGGTCGAGGTCGTAGCCGAGCGGGCGCCGGCGAGCTTCGGCGTCGACCCGATCCGCGACGTGCAGGTGCTGGCGCCGATGTACAAGGGGGCGGTGGGGATCGACGCGCTCAACGAGCGCCTGCGCGAGCGGCTCAACCCGGACGGCGCCCTCGCGGTCAGCGAGCGCTTCCGCCTCGGCGACCGCCTGATCCAGACCCGCAACTCGCACGAGCTCGGCCTGATGAACGGCTCGATCGTCTTCCTGCGCGAGGACGACCCCGACGAGGAAGCGATCGTCGTCGACACCGACGAGGGCGGCACGCTCACCGTCCCCTACGACGAGACCGCGACCCTGCGCCTCGCCTACGCGATCTCGGTCCACAAGGCGCAGGGCTGTGAGGTGCCGGTCGTCGTCGGCGTCTGCCACCGTTCCCACGCCCGCATGCTCAGCCGCCCGCTGCTCTACACGGCGATCACCCGCGCCCGGCGCGACTGCGTGCTGATCGGCGACCGGGCCGCGCTCGAGCGCGCGATCGCCAACGACGACAGCGGCGCCCGCCACTCGGCCCTCGCCGAACGCCTCCGCGAGCCCAGATGAAGGATTGTGTGCCCCATGGGGGCCACAATCCTTCATTAAGCCGATGGAGTCGCCGCGACCCTCACTGACCGCCGTCGCCGTCACGCTCGGCGGACTTGCCCTGCTCGCAGCGCTGGTGCTGGCGATCCCCGATCTGCGGGCGGCCTTCGACGCCGCGGTGCACGGGGACACGGCGGGGGTGCGCAGCCACGTCAAGGGGCTCGGGGTCGGCGGGCCGCTGCTGCTCGTCGCTCTGGCCGTGATCCACTCGGTCGTCTTCTACCCGGCCGAGATCGTCGACGCGGCGGCGGGCTTCGTCTACGGCTTCTTCCCGGCGCTGGCGCTGATGATGCTCGGCTGGCTGCTCTCCGGGCTGCTCTGCTTCGCCGTCGGCCGCTCGCTGGCGCGGCCGCTGCTCGACCGCTGGTTCGGCGCCGAGCGCTTCGAGCGCACCGAGGCGGCGATCGAGCGCGGCGGCGCCACCCTGCTGCTCGCCGTGCGGCTGCTGCCGATCGTCCCCTTCAGCCTCGTCTCCTACGCCGCCGGCGCCGCCCGCGTGCCGCTCTGGCGCTTCGCCTGGACGACCGTCGTCGGCTACATCCCGATCACCGCGCTCGCCGTCTACTTCGGCACCCGCCTCGAGGGCCTCAGCCTCACCGACCCCCTCGTCCTCGGCAGCGCGGCGGCGCTGCTCGCGCTGCTCGGCATCGGCCACTGGGTCATGCGCCGCGGCGGCGGCACCCCGAAGGTTGCCGACTCGCGCGACTGAGGACACAGCGCTGGGACTGTCGCCTCAACGGTTACAGAGGAGACGTCGCGATCAGAGCGGTCACAGCTGCGAAGAGAGCGGCAATCAGTGTGAGCTGCATGCGAAAGAAGCGCTCCTCGGAGGAACTCGAGCCGCAGTTCGAGCCGTTCGAACCGCTGATCCACGTGTTCGAACCGCTGATCCATCTGTTCGAACCGCTTGTCAATCTGTTCGAACCGCTGGTCCACGTGTTCGAACCGCTGGTCCACGTGTTCGAAGCGCTGATCGATGCTCGCAGCGAGATCGTCGATCTTCGCCCCGAGGGCGTCGAGCTTGGCGTCTGTCGCTCCAGTGTGCATCGCGCGCTCTATTGTTGCATCGTAAACATTTCGGCGTTCGCCGGGGTCATCGGCGGAAATCGGGTCGTGCGCGGGCATCGATGACTCAAAGTCCCTGAGGTGGCGCAATTCTCCCCCGCACAGGCGCAAAAACCACGCAGTTTGCGAGCTCTCCGCGCCCGCCGTATCAGCGGCGGTGGTGATGGCGCGTGTGGCGGCGCTTGAGCACGCCGTGCCGGACGCGCTTCACGCGGAAGCGGAAGGCGGCCGGCGTGGGATCGACGCCCCCGTCCGAGTTGCGCGCCTTGACCCGCAGCACATGACGGCCGAGCCGGTAGCGGCGCACGAACCGCCTCCCGCAACGGTGGAACCGCCCCCGGTCCACCTTGCAGAGAAAGGTCACGCCGGACTGGTCGGAGCCGAACCTGAACACGGCCCGCGCCGTCCGCGCCCTCGTGCGCACGATCCGCGCCGGGTGGTGGCGGAAAAAGGTGTTGGGGGCCGGCCTGGGTGCGGGCTGCTCGGTTTGAGTGGAAGTTTCCGGCGGCGGGAAGACGATGACCGTGCCGCTGCCGCCCGCTTCAGGCGCCGGCTCGAGGTTCAGCGCACCGACTGCATCGACGAGGCCGGCGCCGACGGCGCTCGACCCGAGCGCGTCGATCGGCCGGGCAGAACCGGTGAGCGCGGCACGGATCTGAGTGGGCGTGAAAGCCGGATTGCGCTGGCGCATCAGCGCCGCGACAGCCGCTGCGTGCGGCGCCGCGGCAGAGGTTCCGCAGAAGCGGTACACGGAGCCGCTGGGCACGAAGAAGCTCGTCCGTCCGCAGTCGGTTGCCGTGACGTCGGGCTTGGAGAGCACGCTGGGCGTGGCCAGCGGTTCGGCCGGCGCGACGCTGTCCACCGGACCGAAATAGTGGGTGACCGGACCGCGGGACGAGTAGGGCTCGGGCGCCGCGACCGTGTTGTGCGAGATCGCCGCCGCCGTGATCGCGTCCTGCGCGCCGTTGTGACCGAAGATGGTCGGTCCGACGACGTCTTCGCCCGCGGATTCTCTGTACTCGGTCGGTTCGGCGCCCCCGCCGTTCTGTAGCAGCGCGAACTTCAACCGCGGGTCTTCGCCGCTGTAGCGGTTGATGACCAGCTGCACTTCCTGATCTTCGCCCGTCGCGTTTTCCCAGCCGAGCACCTCGTAGGGCCGTTCGGTGCCGTTCACGTTGTCTTTGGTTTCTTCCGCGATGACTTCTCCACCGCTGTCGAGCAGAAAGGCATCGAGATCGGTTTCCACGTCGAACCACGGTTCCGCCCATTGCAGATCGACCACCAGTTCAGCGCCGTCTTCAACGCTGATCCCGTACGTCGTGTCTTTTTGCGATTCGTCCGGATCGAAGTCCAGGCAGTGGCTTGCGTTCAGGCCGGTCAGGGGGAGTTCAAGCTCGGGGTGTTCGGCTTTGAGTTCTTCTTCGAATTCTTCGTAGGCTTCCGACAGCGAGACGAGGCCGGGCGGGCATTCGCCTGCGTCGCGATAGTGCGGCGTTTCCCAGGAGGCGACGTCCTTCCCTTCGCTGCGAAGGTTGTTGTTGCCCGCTGACGACACATACGTGACCCCTCCTGCGGTGACTCTGCTCACCGCAGCTCCGATCGGCCCTTCCTGGAAGAACGGCTCTTCGAAGTAGCTGACGTCGTCGACGATCACCGACGCGCCGTTCGCGGCCAGAGCTTCCACGTTGCTTGCGAACCCCGTCATGCCGGTGAAGCCGGTGGCGAAGTCGAGGTTCGCCCTGGGCGCCAGATCGTGCACGATCTGGGCCATCGCACGGCCCTCGTCGGACGGTGGTTCTTTGCTCGACGAATAATCCTGGAGCACGTCCACCGCCGGCGTGGGTCCACAGCTGTTTCCGGGCAGATCTCCGTCTGCTGCGTCCTGGGTTGCGTTGGTGGCGACGCCGGTTGCCATGTCGAACGAGTCGGAGAGAATTCCGACCTCGACGCCCCGCCCGTCGACCCCGAAGGCTTCGCGGGCTTCTGCGGCGCGAAGCTGGATATCTCCTTCGGAGACAACGGGTCCTGAAGGGCAGACGGGCACGGCCGCCGTGATTGGCGTGAGCACCTCGTTTGCTTCAGCCACCCGCGGGACGCCCGAGAGGTTCGGCAGCTGCGCGGGCTTCGCCGCGACGGTCACCGTTTGATACCGGGGGCTGACGTCGACGACCTTCGCGCCGTCCTGGCGCAGGTCTTCGACTCCGGCGGCGGCGCCGTGGTCGAAGCGGACTTCGACGAGGACGCGGTTGCCGTCGCGCAGCAGGCTGCCGGGGCCTTCCGCGGCGAGGCCGAGCTCGCGGGCCTGCTTGGCCGGGGGGGCCGAGCGCAGCGAGGGCTTGGCCAGCTCGGCCAGCCGCGCGGAGAGGTCGCCGGCGCCCGGCGGGGCCGCGGCGGCCCCGGCTGAGGCCGGAACCGCCACGCAGGCCGCCACGCAGGCCAGTGCGGCGGCGGCGAGCGCGGGCGACAGCGCACGTCGAAGCGGATTCCCCGGCTGCATCACTGCTTACGGTATCGGCCGCCGATCACGGCTCCTAAACCCTCCGAGCGTCCTCTCGGTGCGCCGCGGCGGCGCGCCGCGGCGCGTCAGCTCGTGCTGCCGCGGAAGCAGCCGAGCGTGTAGGGGTACTCGAGCGTGGCGTTGTAGTGGTAGATCCGCTGCCAGCGGCCTTCGTAGTAGACCCTGCTGGTCTGGCCGTGGCAGGCGTCGAGGTCGTCGTTGGTCAGCAGCTTGCCGCCGTGGCCGCGCGGGCCGTAGATCGGGTAGCCGTCGAGCGCCCAGCCGACCAGCCCGGAGGCGCGGTGCTTCGATTCGCCCTTGGTCAGGCAGGAGGGGATCGCGTGGTAGTGGTAGATGCCGAGCCGCTGCGGATGGCCGCCGCAGCTGTCCTGCGTCTCGTGGGCCACCGCGTCGCGGTCTTCGGCGTCGAGCGCGTCGAAGATCGCGACGCCGTTCTTGGCGATCCCGATCGGCCCGCCGGAGAGGCAGCCGGCGTGCGCCGCCTTCTTCGGATGGCGCGGCAGCGAGTAGCTCACCCGCTGCGAGCGGATCGAGTTCGGGTTGCGGTCGTAGGTGTAGGCGTCGTCGCTGGGCGAGATCGGGAACTTGCCGGTCGTCGCCCACTTGGGCAGGCCGTTGCCGCTGATGCTCAGCCGCCGCTTCGTCTCCGACCTGTGCAGCTTCGCGTTGCGCCAGTGGACCCTGCCGTCGACCGTGGCCTTCGCCGTGAGGTCGTAGGTATCGCCGTGGATCCACGGTCCTTCGACCTGGGCGCCGCCGCCGGGATGCGGACCTCCCGCCGGGATGAAGCCGGTGCGACAGGCGTAGACGTAGCCGCGCCGCGGGCTCGAGGTCGTCACCTTGCCGTCGCCCAGGGGGAGGAAGGACGGATTGGTCGCCGACGGCGAGGCGGCGCCGAGCGTCACGCCTCCCATCGCGATCGCGGTGACCGCGGTGATCGCGGCGCAGAGCGCGAGCGGTGCGAATATCTGGCTGCGGCGGAAGCGCCTCATCGAGTCCCTCTCCTCCCGACCTCATCGGTCTCGTCTGGATTGACAAACCCAGGATCGGCCGGCCGGATTCGGTGACGGTCACCGCTTTGTAAGCGCCATGTAAAGGACATCGGGCCCCCTGACCCTGCTACGGTCCCCGGCGTTAGGCCGGAATACCGGCACAAAAGTTGTGTCTAGCGCTCGCGTCGTTGCTTCACCGCATGTGCCGCGTTCGCAGCACATGAAGTGGAGGCATTGAATGGCAACCGGAACTGTCAAGTGGTTCAGCGACGACAAGGGCTACGGGTTCATCACGCCCGACGACGGCTCGAAGGACGTCTTCGTCCACCACAGCGCCATCCTCGGCGAGGGCTTCAAGTCCCTGACCGAGGGCGCCAAGGTGAGCTACGAGTCCGAAGAAGGCCCGAAGGGCCCGGCCGCCGCGCAGGTCCAGCAGACGACCTAGTCGCGGACCGCAGGTAGCTTCCAGGGCCCGCCCACGGCGGGCCCTTTTTATGCTTCGCCACCGCGGTCGAGGTTTTGATCGCTATCCGGTGAAAACCTCGACCGCGCTCGCCTATGCAGACCCGAGACGACCTCCGCAATATCGCCATCATCGCCCACGTCGACCACGGCAAGACGACGCTGGTCGACGCGATGCTGTGGCAGAGCGGCGCCTTCCGCCAGGGCCAGGACGTGGCCGAGCGGGTGATGGACTCGATGGACCTCGAGCGCGAGAAGGGGATCACGATCCTCGCCAAGAACACGACGGTCACCCACGAGGGCGTCAAGCTCAACATCATCGACACGCCCGGCCACGCCGACTTCGGCGGCGAGGTCGAGCGCGGCCTGACGATGGTCGACGGCGTGCTGCTGCTGGTCGACGCCTCCGAGGGGCCGCTGCCGCAGACCCGCTTCGTCCTGCGCAAGGCGCTCGAGGCGGAGCTGCCGGTGATCCTCGTCGTCAACAAGGTCGACCGCCCCGACGCCCGCATCGCCGAGGTCGTCGACGAGGTCTACGAGCTCTTCCTCGAGCTCGACGCGAGCGACGAGCAGGTCGACTTCCCGATCGTCTACACCAACGCCAAAGCCGGCTGGGCGGCGCTCGAGGAAGGGGCGGAGGGGACCGACCTGAAGCCGCTGATGGAGCTGATGCTGGAGCGCATCCCGGCGCCCGAGTTCGACCCCGGCCACCCGTTCCAGGCGCACGTCACCAACCTCGACGCCGACCCCTACGTCGGCCGCCTGGCCCTCTGCCGCGTTCGCCACGGCACCGTCCGCGCCGGCCAGCAGATCGCCTGGTGCCGCGCCGACGGCAGCATCGAGCGGGCGACGCTCTCCGAGCTCTACGTGACCGAGGCGCTCGACCGCGTCGCCGCCGAAGAGGCGGGACCGGGCGAGATCATCGCCGTCGCCGGCCTGCCCGAGGTGACGATCGGCGAGACCCTCGCCGACCCCGACGACCCGCGGCCGCTGCCCGTGATCACCGTCGACGAGCCCTCGCTCTCGATGGTCGTCGGGATCAATACCTCGCCGCTGGCGGGGACCGAGGGCAGCAAGCTGACCGCGCGCCAGATCCGCTCGCGGCTCGACGCGGAGCTGGTCGGCAACGTCTCGATCCGGGTCAAGGACACCGACCGGCCCGACGCCTGGGAGGTGCAGGGGCGGGGCGAGCTACAGCTCGTCGTCCTGCTCGAGCTGATGCGGCGCGAGGGCTTCGAGCTGACCGCCGGCCAGCCGCACGTGATCACCCGCGAGATCGACGGCGAGCTCTGCGAGCCGGTCGAACGGCTGGTGCTCGACCTGCCCGAGGAGCACGTCGGCGCCGCCACCCAGCTGCTCGCCGCGCGCAAGGGCCGGCTCGACCAGATGATCAACCACGCGACCGGCTGGGTGCGGATGGATTACCTGATCCCGGCCCGCGGCCTGATCGGCCTGCGCACCGAGTTCCTCACCGAGACCCGCGGCGCCGGCCTCATGCACCACGTCTTCGACCGCTGGGAGCCCTGGGCGGGCGAGCTGCGCACCCGCCCGACCGGCTCGCTCGTCGCCGACCGGCGCGGCGCCAGCGCCAGCTACGCGCTGCTCTCCCTCCAGGACCGCGGCACGCTCTTCGTCGGGCCGGGGAGGAGGTCTACGAAGGGATGATCGTCGGCGAGAACGCCCGCGCCGACGACCTCGACGTCAACGCGATCAAGGAGAAGCAGCAGACCAACATGCGCGCCGCCAGCGCCGACGTGCTCGTCCGCCTGACCCCGGCCAAACGGCTCTCGCTGGAAGCGGCGCTGGAGTTCCTGCGCGAGGACGAGTGCGTCGAAGTCACCCCCGACTCGATCCGCCTGCGCAAGGTCGAGCTCGACAAGACGCAGCGCCAGAAGGCAGCGCGCCAGGGCGCCCGCTGACCGGCGCATTTCGGCGTCCTCGGTCGGTCATGTGCAGAGCACACTTCCCTCCCTGCGTCCTTGAACTGCTTGGTCAGGGCGCGTTCGGCGGGGGAGGCGGCGGTTCGCTCGCCGGGGGTGGCGGCGGGGGCGGCTGCTGCATCGGCGGGGCGCCTCCTGGCGCCGCGGCGGCGGGCCGCCGGCCAGGTCGTAGTAGAGGACGGTGACGGCGAGCGCGTAGATCGGCGCGGTGATCGTGCCGGAGATGATCGAGGCGACCCAGGTCGAGGCGTCGCCGTTGCCGATCGGGTTGGCGATCGCCGCGCAGCACGACCCTGGATCACGAGCGACGATGATGAAGATCAGCGCAGGACGCCGAAGACCGACCAGGCGTTGCCGCGCACGAGGCGCCAGCTGCGGCCGAACGCGTCGATCGGGCCGATGCCCTCGACGACGATCGCCGGCGCCCCGACCGACCAGAAGGTGAGCAGGATCAGGCCCGGGATGACGATCAGGATGAAGCCGATCGCGACCCCGATGCCGAAGAGGATGCCGAAGCCGATCAGCGGCAGGATGAACGGCGCCGCCGCGGAGAAGAGGTCGCCGATCGCCTGGTCGCGGCGCCCGTCGCGCACGTCTTTGACCAGCTCGACCACGAAACCGGTGTAGAGCGCCTGCCCGGCAAGGCGATCGCCGCGACCCCGAGCAGCACCAGGATGACGCCGCCGGTGCGCTGGAGGATGCCGGAGACGAGGCCGACGACGACGAAGACGGCGAGCGCGCTGCCGAGCAGCGCGCCGAGGTTCCCGCCGTAGATCGAGAAGGTCTCGCTGATGACCTCGCCGACGCCGATGCGCTTGGCGGGGGCTGGGGGGCGGGTGGCTGAGCAGCCTCCATCGCCGCCCACCCTAATCGGGTCACGCGGACGGGAGTCAAGACCCGCACTGGACGATGAGTGAACGCTTTGCCCACCGATTTCGGGGGCAAAGCGTTCACTGGGCACCGGGCTGGGCGCTCAGACGGTCGCCGCGGCCTGCTCGGCCTGGCTGTCCTCGGCCGATTTGGCTTCCTTGGCCTTCTGTTCGGCCTCGGGCGTGGTCTCGTCGATGTTGCGCGGCAGCAGCACCTCTTTGGCGATCACCAGGCGCTGGATCTGGCTGGTGCCCTCGTAGAGCTGCATGATCTTCGAGTCGCGCATCAGTTTCTCGACCGGGTACTCCTTGATGAAGCCGTAGCCGCCGTAGACCTGCACGGCGTCGACGGTGATCTCCATCGCCGAGTCGGCGGCAAAGCGCTTGGCCTGCGAGGAGACCAGCGTGTTGCGTTTGCCCTGGTCGAGCAGGACGGCCGAGTTCCAGACCAGCAGCCGGGCGGCGTCGACCTTGGTCGACATGTCGGCGATCATGAACTGGATCGCCTGGTGCATCGCGATCGGCACGCCGAACTGCACCCTTTCCTTCGAGTACTCGGCGGCGTATTCGAACGCGGCGCGGCCGATGCCGACGGCCATCGCGGCGACGCCCGGGCGGGTGCGGTCGAGCGTCATCATCGCCAGCTTGAAGCCGTGGTTTTCCTCGCCCAGCATGTTCTCGGCCGGGACCTCGACTTCGTCGAAGGAGATCGTCGCGGTGTTGGACGCCCGCTGGCCCATCTTGTCCTCCTTCTTGTCAACGGTGACGCCGGGGGCGTCGGCGTCGACGACGAAGGCGGTGATCCCGCGGTGGCCGGCCTCGGGGTCGGTCTTGGCGTAGACCGTGAACCAATCGGCGTAGGAGCCGTTGGTGATGAAGCACTTGGAGCCGGTGAGGACGTACTTGTCGCCCTTCTTGACCGCTCGGGTCTTCATCCCGGAGACGTCGGAGCCGGCGTCGGGCTCGGTCAGGCAGAAGGAGGCCAGCTTGTTGCTTTCGGTGAGGCTCCCGAGGTACTTCTTCTTCGTCTCCTCGGAGCCGCCGATCGTCACCGGGGCGGAGGCGAGGCCGTTGGCCATCAGCGAGGTGCCGATGCCCGAGCAGCCCCAGCCGATCTCCTCCTCGATCAGGCAGCCGGAGAGGTAGTCGAGGCCGGGACCGCCGTAGGCCTCGGGGATGTGGGTGTTCATCAACCCGACCTCCCAGGCCTTGTCGATGACGTCCTGCGGCCAGGTGCCGTCCTTGTCGTACTCCCAGGCGACCTTGCGGATCTCTTTCTCCGCGAAGCTGTGCGCCAGCTCGCGCAGGTCTTTCTGCTCGTCGGTCAGGGTGAAGTCAACCACTGCTGCGTGCTCCTTTATCTCGGTGGGAGTCGGGGCCGGCCCGCTCTCGTGTCCGGGCCGATTGACTGGTCAGTCAACCAGTCCCAAAGGGTAGCGCAAGGGCCGGCAACCCGAGCGCGGTCGAGGTTTTCACCGCTATCCGAGGAAAACCTCGACCGCGCCCGGGGGGAGGGGCGTAGGCTGGGATCAATGGGGTTGACCGATCTCCAGGCCGGTTACGTGCTGACGGTGATCGTGCTGCTGGTGCTGCCGATCGCGCTGATCGCCTTCGCCCGCACCGGGCCGCTGTGGCAGAGCGTCGGCAAGGGGCGCTTCGCGATCGAGCAGGAGATCCCGCCGCCGAGCCGGATCTCGCAGCCCGAGCCGCCGGTCGACCGCCGCTTGCAGGAGACCGAGGCGCGGCAGATGCTGGAGGCGAAGTCGTACCGGCGCCGGCGCCGCGGCGAGGCGCCGCTCGACGTCGAGTCGGAGGTGCGCAACCTGCTCGACGACCCGGCCGCCGCCGGCCCGGGGATCGACGAGAAGCTGCGCGAGGAGGTGCGCCAGCTCGTCGTCGCCCGCAACGAACGGCGCATGCGCCGCGGCGAGGAGCCGCTCGACGTCGAGGCCGAGATGGAGCGACAGCTCGCGGATTTGTAGGATCGTCGGCGATGGCCGCCAATCCCGACAACCTTTACGAGGTCGAGGAGCTGCTCAACCAGCCCGGGACCTACTTCAACCCGCAGACCGAGGTGCTGGTCGTGGTCGACGACTCGACCTCGCTCGACCAGGAGGTCTTCAACCTCGAGGACTACGAGGGCTCCGACTGGGTGCGGATCTCCGACGACGTCCCGGTCGACGAGGACAGGCGCGACGAGGCGCTGGAGCGCTTCCAGACCCACTACCACCCGGGCTCGTCCGGCTCGGTCTCCGGCACGGCGCTCGAACAGGGCGACGACGAGGTCGACGAGGACGAGAGCGGCCAGGACCCCGGCCGCGAGGACTGAAGCCACCGCCGTCCCATATTGGGGGCGGGGAAATTCGAACTTCAAGGTGCTTAGGGAGCGTGCCTCAGTTAGTTGATGGCTTGATGGTGTAGTTCCACTCGCCGTGGAAGTCGTCGCGCACGAGATTGACCGCGGCAAGCTGGGCATCGCTGACCTCGACGCCCTGGGGATAGTCGCGGGTATCGAGCTGGGCGTAGACCTCCAGGCCGGTGTTCGTCGTGGTGGCCGCGATCGAGTTGATGATCACCTCGTGGCTGACCAGCGGGCGGCCGCGCCAGGTCTTGGAGATGAAGCTCCAGAGGCGGTGCTCGATCTTGTTCCACTTGCTGGTGCCGGGCGGGAAGTGACAGATGTCGATCTCGAGGCCGGTGTCGTCTGCCAGGCGTTGCAGTTCGGTCTTCCACAGGCGTGTGCGGTTGCCGTTGCCGCCGCCGCAATCGGCGGTGACCTGCAGGGACTTTGCCCGCGGGTAGCGCGCCTTGCCCAGCTGCTGCCACCAGCTGCGGATCGAGGCGACCGCGAAAGCGGCGGTCTCCTTGGTGATCCCGACGTTGACGAAGCCCTTGTCGGCGCCGATGTCATAGACCCCGTAGGGGATCGCCTTGCCGAGCGTCTTGTCGGGGAAGTCGTGCACGTTGACGGCGACCGGCTCGCCCTTGGGCCGCCAGTCGCGCCCGCCGTTTGCGTACTCGCCGACCAGCTCCTTCTTCTTGGTGTCGATCGAGATCGCGGGCCGGTTCTCCTCGATCGCGGCGGCCACCTTCTCGTTGATGTGGCGGAACTGCGCGTCACGGTCGGGGTGCTGGGAGCCCTCCTTGGTCTTGCGGTTGGCCTGCAGGCTGTAGCCCAGCTCGTGCAGCAGCCGCGCCACGGTGCGGTAGCTGACCTCGTGCCCGAGCTCGCGCAGCGCCTTGGCCAGCTCGCGCACGCTCTTTGATGTCCACAGCAAGGGCCGCTCCGGGTCCCCGCGCGTGTCACCGTCGAGGAGTCGCTTGAGATCGTCGATCAGCGTCTCGTCGGTGTCCGCGCGCCGCTTGCGGCCCGCTCCCGCTTTTCGCACCCTGCCCGCCGGCAGCTGCTCGGGCGAGTCGAGCTCTCGCAGGCCCTTGCGAATCGTGTTCTCGGCGACCCCGGTTGCACGCGCCACCGCCGCGATCCCGCCGCGTCCGTGCGAGCGGGCCTCTGCCGCCACCCAGCGACGTCGCTGCCGCTCGTCGAGCGAGCCTGCCATCGCACGGAACCGCTCACCGATCGCGCGCTCATCAATCACCGTGCCCGTGATTCCATACCACGGGCACTACTCCTTCACGTTATTGCGTCACGCTTTCTTATATGCGTCAGTTTTTTCGGTAGGCTTGCGCCTAGCGCAAGCCTAAATCTTGATTGTGACCCACGGAGGCGCTATCGTCCCGTCCGAAGGGTTTGTCCCGGCGACGGGGCACTCCCTTTTTTTATGCACTGATCGCCTCTGTTTCGGATAGATCTGCGCCTTCCTCGTCGGGCGTCGTGCGCTCGTTTCTGGGCCGGAGATCCGGGATATAGGCGATCCCCCAAATATCTCGACTTTCGCGATCTCGGGCCGCTTTGCAGGAAACCGGGAGCTGACGGCGACGGCATGACTCGCTGAGCACCGACAAGAGTGGGGCGACCGACGGCGAACCCCTCAGGTGTCAAAGCCAAGGAGGTCACCGCCGATGCCCGCTCTGCCATCTTCGCTCACCGCGATCCTGTCCCTGCTCCGCCCCGCCTTCACCGCGCCGACCTTCCAGGTCTTCGAGGCGCTCCTGGCGGGGCTCGTCTCCCGTGTCGGCGAGCACACGGTCACCGGCATGTGGCAGGCCGCCCGATTGGCCGGCAAGCTGCACCACAGCCGCGGCCACGACTTCTTCGCCCGCGCCGCCTGGTGCCCGGACCGCCTCGGCCTGCTCCTGCTCGACTTCCTGCTGGAGCGCTTCACCGACCCCGAGGCGCCGATCTCACTCGCGGTGGACGGCACCGTCTTCGGGCGCGCCGGGCGCAAGGTCTTCGGGGCGAGTTGGCACCACGACTCCCAGGCCCCCTCGGGCCGCGGCTTCAAGTTCGGCAACTGCTTCGTCGTCGTCGGGCTGGTGGTGCGGATCTCGGCCCTCGGCGAGCGCGCCTGGTGTCTGCCGGTGCTGTTTCGGCTCTGGCTGCCCACCCCGAAGCCAACCGAGGAGCACCCCGACCCGAAGCGCCGGCCCTCCCAACCCGACCTCGCGGCTGAGCTCGTGGGGCTGATCGCAAAGCGCCATCCCAAGCGGCGGATCGACATCGTCGGCGACTCGGCCTTCGCCTGCAAGGCGATGGCGCCTGCCTCGGCTCGCGTCACTCTGACTTCGAGGCTTCGCTCAAACGCCGTGATCCACGGCCCCAAGCCGCCGCCGACCGGGCGGCGCGGGCGGCCGCGGGTCAAGGGGGTGCGGCTCGGCACCCCAGGGGAGATCGCCGCACGGGCCAAGGCGAGCGAGTGGCGGCGCCTCTCGGTGCCCGGCCGGGGCGAGGTCTGCGCGCTCGTCGTGGAGGGCCTTTGGCATTCGGTGCTCGGCGCCCGGGCGGTGCGGGTCGCGATCGTCCGCGAGCCCGACGACGCCGAGGGCTACCGGGTCGCTCTGATCAGCACCGACCTCGAGGCTCCGGCGGCGGAGATCGTCGCCCGCTACGCCGACCGCTGGTCGATCGAGGTCGCCTTCCAGGACGCCAAGCAGACGGTCGGGGTCGGTGAGGCGCGCAACCGGGTGCGACGGGCGGTCGAGCGGACCGTGCCCTTCGGCCTCATCTGCCAGAGCCTGGCGGTTGCCTGGTACGCGCTCCACGCGGACCCCGCTGCCGATGTCGCCCGCCGGCGGCGGATCGCTCCCTGGTACTCACAGAAGCGAGACCCTTCGATGCTCGATGTCCTCGCCGCCCTGCGTCGCGAGCTGATCAGGGCTGAATTTCTACAAGGAGCGGGGCGGGCGCCCTTACCGCGACAAATACCGGCCCGCCCGCCGTCACGCCTGCGCGCGGCGGCGTAGGTCACGAAAGTCGAGAAATATGCTTGCCGCGCTTCCCAATGCGTCGCTTGAGAGGCACTTCACGTCCGCTGTAGCGGAGTTGGAAGACCCTGTCTGCAAAGGGCTTCAGCTCGGTGCGTGCAGGCTCCGGCATCCGATCGAGTCGCAGCCCCCAGTTAACGATGTAGGCGACGAGGTCGGCAATCTGGATGGCGGGCGTTAGGTCGGAGTGCACGAAAAACGGCATTGGGATCATTCGCTCGGCGCGTTGCTGCCCCCGGTCGGTCTCGCGAAAGTATTTGTGTATTTGGTCCATTAGTCGCTGGGACAGGGCGGGGTCCTGCTCGTCAAAGATCAAAACGCCGTGGACGTCGTCGTCTTGATCACAGACGTGGCAGTGGATTCGCTGGAATAGATAGGCAAAGTCCTTGCGCAGGAACGTTCTATCTCGTTGCTGTGGAGCGTCTCGCGGCACTATCGACGCGAAGACGGTCATGCCGAAGTCAGCGGCGAGTCCGAGCGCCCGCTCGACAAACAGAAGCTTGGCCTGGGCAAGGGCCGCCAGTTCTTCGCGGCCAACGGCTTGGCCTTCGCTGTTCTTCTTGAGCAGCTGGTCGATAGCTGCATCTCGTTGCTCGCCAGGCAAAGGGTCCACCAGCGACGCATGGTGAAAGACACGTTTCTTCAGGAGTTTTGAGCCTTTGATCTCGTAGCTCATCTCAGCCGGGAATCGCAAGATCTCCGCGCTGAGCCTCCAAAAGGCCTGGGTGAGCGGCCAGACGTCGGCCTCCTCAATTGCGACACCGGCCAGCACCAAGCATGGAGCTTCCTTCAGATCGATACCGCTCTCGTCGACGAAATAGAGCACGAAACAACCCTATTTGCTGCACCCCACGTTCACGAATACCGGGATGCAGGCCGGGGCGAGGAACGGCAGCTCAGATAGGCTTCGAATGTGCTCGAGGCAGGCCAGGAGGCGCCCGACTTCACCCTCCCGGACCAGGACGGGAGCGAGCTGACGCTCTCCGACCTGCGCGGCGAGACCGTCGTCCTCTACTTCTATCCCCGCGCCGACACGCCGGGGTGCACCACCCAGGCCTGCGGCGTGCGCGACCACGGCGCCGACTACGCCGAGGCGGGGGCGCGGGTGATCGGGATCTCGCCGGACGAGGTCGCGGCGGTGAAGAAGTTCGCCGACAGGTACGAGCTCGGCTTCACCCTGCTGGCCGACGCCGACCACGCGGTCGCCGACGCCTACGGCGCCTGGGGCGAGAAGTCGATGTACGGGAAGAAGTACATGGGCGTGCAGCGCGCGACCTTCCTGATCGACCCCGGCGGGAGGATCGCCAGGGTCTTTCCCAAGGTCTCGCCGAAGACCCACGACGACGTCGTGCTCGCGGCGCTGGGCGAGCTGGCCTCGGCCTGAGACCGTGCCCGGCGGCCTATTCCAGGACACACAAAGGGCATCTTTTGGTACGTGCAGGTTGCATTGGCGGCCTGGAACCATTACCTTCTCCCGGATTCCTTTGGAGGCGCCAAGTTGAATCCCCGTCACCGTTTTGCCTCGAACCTGCGAGACGCCAGGCGCAAGTCCGGCCTGACGCAGGAGGAGCTGGGCGACCGCACGGACCTGCACCGGACCGAGATCTCGCTGCTCGAGCGGGGCGGCCGCGAGCCGCGCCTGGGCACGATCGTGAAGCTGGCGGGCGCCCTCGGCGTCAGCGCCGAAAGCCTCTGCGTCGGCATGCGCTGGGACGTCAAGGGGCAGAAATTCAAATACCGCAAGTAGTGCGGTCCTAACGAAACTCGCCGCGGCTGCCGATACAGGCGGCGATGTTCGAAATCGACTCAGCCCTGCGCACCCTCGTCGAGCGAGGCGGGTCCGACCTGCACGTGAAGGTGGCGGCGCCGCCGACGATCCGCCTGCACGGCGAGCTGACGCCCCTGGAGGGGCACGAGCCGCTGAGCGGCGAGGAAACCGAAAAGGCCTTCCACGACATCGCCGAGGTGCGCTCGCTGACCGAATTCGAGCAGGAGGGCGAGGCCGACTTCTCCTACGCGCTCCCCGGCGTCTCCCGCTACCGCGTCAACGCCTTCAAGCAGCGCGGCTCGACCTCGATCGTCTGCCGCGCGATCCCCTTCGAAATCCGCTCGGTCGAGGAGCTGGGGCTGCCCCAGGTGGTCACCGACCTGGCCGAGGAGCAGCGCGGGATCATCCTCGTCACCGGCACCACCGGCTCGGGCAAGAGCACGACCCTGGCGGCGATGATCGACCACATCAACCGCACCCGCAGCCACCACATCGTCACGCTCGAGGACCCGATCGAGTACCTGCACGAAGATAAAGGCTCGATCGTCAACCAGCGCGAGGTCGGCGCCGACACGGAAAGCTTCGCCCGGGCGATGCGCCGCGTCCTGCGCCAGGACCCCGACGTGATCCTGATCGGCGAGATGCGCGACGAGGAGACCGTGCGCACGGCGCTCTCCGCGGCCGAGACCGGCCACCTCGTGCTCTCCACCGTCCACACCCTCGACGCGACCGAGACGATCAACCGGATCATCGACTTCTTCCCGCCGCACCTCCAGCACCAGGCGCGGGTGATGCTCGCCTCGACCCTGAAGGGGGCGATCGCCCAGCGGCTCGTCCCCGACGTGACCGGCGAGGGCCGCGTGCCCGCCTCCGAGGTGATGGTCGTCACCGGCCGCGTCCAGGACCTGATCCTCAACCCGGAGGAAACCGGCAAGATCACCGAGGTGATCGCCGAGGGCGAGTACTACGGCATGCGCACCTTCGACCAGTCGCTGCTCACCTACGTGATGGAGGGCAAGGTCGCCGAGCAGGTCGCGCTCGACTACGCCTCCAGCCCGCACGACTTCAAGCTGATGCTCGCCGCCGGCGGCCAGCGCGCCAGCGGCATCGAGCAGCTCGAGCAGGCCTGAGCGACGTCGTGAGACGATGAATTTCGAATTCTTTTGTCTTCAAAACTGCTATCGTGCCCACCATGAAGATATTGGAGATGAAGTGGCGCCTTGAAGAAACGAACAGGGAGGTCGAACGTCTGAGGGGGCAGCTGGAGCGGGAACTCGGCTACCTCGCCGCGCGGATCGAGCGGGAATTCGAATTCTCCTCGGGCCGGGCGGAGCGCGAGTACCGCCACCTGTCCGAGCGGATCGAGCGCGGGTTCTCTCGGGTCGGGGACCTGCTGGGAGGGGGGAGCGACCGCAGCTGAGCCATTCAGCCGCTTGCGCGAAACCCCGTGCGTACCTATAATCGGCCGCATGGCTCCGGTCGACGAGGTTCCGGACCTCAAGCGGCGCTTTGGCGCCAACCTGCATGCGGCGCGGTTGGCAGCCGGCGTCTCGGTGGTCGCGCTGGCGGAACGCTGCGATATGCACTGGACCGCCGTCGCCCGGCTCGAGGAGGGCCGCCGGGAGCCGAGCCTCGGCGCGGCCCTGCGCCTCGCCGAGGCCCTGGAGATCGCGCCTGAACAGCTCTGGGCCGAGCCGGCCTGAGCCGTCCGCCGCCCCCGCTAGCCTCCGTCCCTCAATCCAATAGCGGCCCCCGGCGGCGCAGCAACGCCAACCGAGGGCCTGACCACAAGGAGAATGAGCTCCCAATGGCTGACATCAAGATTACGGCCGAGGACCGCAAGGTCGAGCGCGCGGTCCGCGAGCTGGTCGGCGCCGGCCTGCTGCATTGTTGCTGCGGCCACGTCCTGCCGACCCGCGCGGCGCTCTACTTCCGGCGGCTGGAGGAGTAGAGCAGCCGGCAAGCGCCGAGGCCGCCCCGGCCGGCGGCCTCGGCCAGGCTGTTGCTGGTGCCGCCCGATGCCGCAGGTGAGGCCGAGCACTCGTTTGCCGCCCTCTGGCCTGGATCTCGCTCAGCCGCGACCGCGCCGGCGGTCGCGGTCGTCCAGCACGTGGAGCAAGGTGAGGCCGATGGCGAATGAGGCGACCACTACCGCCTGAACTCCAGCTTCGGAATGTCTGAGCAGCCAGCCGCCTCCGAAGAGGATGACGTTGGCAACCAACAGCGAGAAGTAGAAGTTGCGCGTGATCATCTCAGACAGCATACCTCAGCATCAGGTCCACGCACAGACAAGATATTCCCAAGACACCGCCCCAGAAGGCATCTCGCAGGGCGTTGCTCTCCATCTCCGCACGCGATCGCCCAACCGCGAAGAACGTCCGCGATCCGCCGGCGGCACTACGGCCCGATCCTGGCGTTCGCGGTCGCCGAGCTCCCCTGGGAGACGACCTTCAACCTCCTGCTCGGCGCCGACCGCCCGCGCGCGGTATCCAACGGTCACCTCGCCGCGGCGCTCGAATGGACCGAGGCGCTGGGTCTCGACTGCCGCATCCGGCTCCGGGTACCGCCGCGGCAGCGATGATGCACCACGAGATGCCGCAGCTCGCCTTCGCCGCCACCAGGGAGGAGGCGCGTGGCCGCGGCGCCCAATCTCGCCCTGCTGCACCGGAGGATCTGGTCGCCCGCCGGCCGGGCGACGAGGACGACGACGAGTGGGGCGGGGGCGACTGGGATCCCGGCGATGGAGACGCCGGGGACGATCACGACTTCCAGCTCGGCGGCTGAGTCCGCAACATGCGGCAATCGCATCCGTCAAGGGGGGAGAACCGATGTTCCTCGCGGCCTTTGACCTCCAATGCCCGCGCAAGATCCGATTCAGGCCGATGACCCCGGCAGGCGCCGAAATGTTTACGATGCAACAATAGAGCACGCCATGCAGGCCGGAGCGACAGACGCCAGGCTCGATGCCCTTGGGGCGAAGATCGATGCCCTCGCGGAGAGCATCGACAAGCGCTTCGAGCAGATCGACAAGCGCTTCGAGCAGGTCGACAGGCGCTACGAAAGCCTCGAGGGCCGCTTCGAAGGTCTCGAGGATCGCTTCGCCCTCTTGCAGCGGACGCTGCTCGGCGGCGTAATGGTGTTGATCGCCGCCTTGATCGGCGTTCTTGGCCACGTGTAGGGCCGGCTACCCGAGGATCGCCTCCGGCTTCAGGGAGGCGAGGGACCGGAGCTGGTCGGCGGCCTCGGCCAGGCTGTTCTCGACCGAGTCGTAGACGGCGGCGAGCGCCTGCTGGCTCGCCCGGTCGGGGGCGCCGTCGGTCGCCACCGGCACGGCGATCTCCAAGGCCGCGATCCGCCGCAGCGAGGGGCGCAGGGTGCGGTCGAAGCCGCGCGCGTGGGCCAGGGCGATCGCCATGCGGCAGTAGGACGCGTCGAGGCGGTCGTCGAGGATCTCGATCCGCCCGCAATGGTCGGTCGTGGCGAACACCGCGCCGGCCTGCTTCACGGCGAGCTGGAAGTCGCCGTCGATGCCCCAGAGGACCGAGGGCCGGGAGAAGTCGGCGATGTTGGAGTCGTACACGTGCCCGAACGGCTGCGTCACGTTGGCGCTGTAGAGGGGCACCGGCCCGGCGTCCCTGCCGAACAGATCCTCCTTCAGCACCCGCCTGCCGATCGAGAGGCGAAAGCGCGCGCGGTCGCCCAGCGAGACGCTCGCGAACGAGCGCGGCCCGTCGAAGCCGGTCGCTTCCTCGACCAGGTCGGCCAGGCCGCCGAGCGCGCCGGAGACCTCGCGCAGCCGCGGCGCCAGGTCCTCGGCCGAGATCGTCTCCGCCCGGTCGAGGTCGCCGAGCTCCAGCAGCTCGGCCTCGGTCCGCCACCTGTCGACCAGCCAGTGGTCCTCGGGCCGGAAGGCGTCGATCGGCTCGACCCGCGCCCGCGGGTCCTCGATCCGCTCCTTCGGCTCGGGGCCGCTGTAGGCCTTCGGGTCGGCGTCGAAGCGCCTGAAGGCCGCGGCCATCGCCGGCAGGTCGTCGCGCTCGATCGGGAAGCGCTTCGCGTCGCGCGTCTCGCCGACCTCGCCCACGAGGTAGGTGAGAACGCCGTCGCGCTGCGGCTCGTGCGGGTCCTGCTTCCTGCGGAAGGCGAGGACGTAGGTCTTCTTCGAGGTCGAGTAGAAGGTGTCCTTGGGCAGCGAGACGACCGCCTCGAGCACGCACTGGTTCAGCAGATGCCGTCTCAGCGCCTCCCCGGAATGGCGCAGCAGCAGGCCGTCGGGGACGATCGCCAGGGCGCGGCCGCCGCGCTTGAGGCCGGCGATGACCTGCTGGAGGCAGAGGTTCTCCAGCCCCGAGCCGACGACCGCGTAGTAATCCGCCAGCGCCGCGTTCTCGGCGAGCAGCCTGCGCAGCGCCTCGGTCCCCTTGACGACGTAGGGCGGGTTGGTCATCACCAGGTCCCACTGTTCGTGCGGCGTGTCGGCGAGCGAGCCGGCGATCGATTCGCCTTTCGCCACGAACGTTTCGTTGAGCGTCTTGGCCAGCCAGTGCGGGCTCCCCTCGGGGTCGCGCTCGAGCACCTCCGAGAGGTGGATCAGCATGTTCGCCTTGGCCAGCGAGATCGTCGCCGGGTCGCGGTCATAGCCCCGGTAGAGAAGCGCCGCGTGGAGCTCGCCGCGGAAGTCGTGCATCCGCTTGTGCAGCAGCGGCTCGAGCGGGAAGCCGCCGACGCCGCAGAAGGGGTCGGCGACGACCTCGCCGGAGGGCATGTGCTCGATTCCGCTCATCTCGACCATCGCCTTGACCACGTTGCGCGGCGTGAAGTACTGGCCCCAGCTCTTCTGGCTGATGCTCTTCTTCAGGAAGCGTTCGAAGATCCGCGATTTGAACTCGGGGTCGATCCGCCGCAGGCGGCCGGCCTTCTCGAAGCCGGCGAGGATCTCGGCGAAGAGCCGGCCGTGGTCGCGGTTCTCCGGCTCCAGGGCGAGACCGCCGATCACCCCGGTCCCGTCCTCGCCGGGCGGGAAGAGGCGCAGAATCACCGACCGTACTACCTTGAAGTAGTAGTCCAGCGCGTGCGCCGGAGGGAGGCCGGCCACGTGCTCGAAGGTGGCCGGCTGTCCGGCTTCGCCCTCGCTCAGCGTGCCCAGGTCGGAGAGGAACTTGAACAGGAGGATCTCGACGAACGAGGCCAGACAGCGTTCCGGGTTCTCGCCGGAGGCCAGCCAGATCGCCTGCCAGGTGCGGTCGGCCAGCTCGGTCGGGTCGACCGGGACGGGCGGCGTCAGCCGGCCCGTGCCCGGGTCCAGCTCGCGCTCGATGCGCGTAATCGTCTTCGCGACGTCCTCGCAGCCCGCCTCGCTGGCGAGGTCGACCGGCGCGTCGAGCGCGTAGCCGTCCTCACGCAGGATCACCCGTCCGTCCGGCGCCGCCGGCGTCACCGCCACCCAGCGGACGATCTCGCCGTCGCTGACGGCGCCGAGCCCGCAGCCGAGCGGCCCGCAGTACCCCGTCGCGAGCTTCGCCACAGCGGCGTCGAGGACCGATTCGCGCTGTAGCGCCTTCGCCCGTTTGAACTCGACCACGAGCCGCACGCGCGGTTCGCCCCCGTTGCGGGAGATGACGAGGCCGTCCGGCCTCAGCCGGCTCCTGGAGCCATAGTCGCGCGCGGGCACGACGCCGTCGCCGGCGAGCTGGGCGAGGCTCGTGCCGCCGATGTTGAACGACTCGAACGGCCCCGCCACGTCGCCGCGCACCCCGCCCCTGTGCACGTACCCCTTTTGCCCCAGCTCCTCTGACATCGTGGCGCCGAGAGGCTAGGCGGCGGCGACTCCCCCGCCAACAGCGTCGCCGCTGACTGTCGGGTGTCTGGTAGACAACACATCACCAGACAGTAGCGCTACCTGCCTCCTGCGGCCGCCTCGAGCAGGAAGGGCAGGCAGATGGCGTCACGGCGTCGGTGGGCGCCGGGCGACGATGCGGCACGTCCGTCCTCCGAATACACTAAGTTCCTTGACAAATCCTGTCTCGTACCAATAGGCTCGATCTTCCGTCCATTTTGCGGCAGCGAGGAGGAAGCGAATGGGATTTGAGCCAGCGGTCGAGCTGGAGCCCACCCTCGAGCTGGAGCGCGTCGCGGCGCTCGCGCGGCGCCAGATGTGGGAATCGGCGGCGCCCGAGGCGATTGAAGAGTGGGGGATCGAGGTGCGGCGCTTCGGCCCGCTCGAGGCGACCGTGGTTGGCGGCGAGCCGCAGGAGCGTCGCCTCAACGAGATCCGCGGCGCGATCGAGCCCGGCCACCTCGCCGACGCGGTCGAATGGATGCGGGCCTGGGAGGTCGAGTACCGGATCGTCGTTCCCGAGCGCGATCGCGGTGCCGGGGAGGCCGAGGCGTGGCTGGAAGCGCGCAGCTACGAGCGCTGCGGCGGCCGGGTCGTGTTCGCGCGCGACACGACGGCGCCGCTGCCGGCGGCGGAGGCGTTCGACGGCGAGGTCTTCGAGCTGACCGAGGAATGGGAAGGCGAAAGCTTCAGCATGCTCGCCCGCGAGGCGCTCGACCTGCCGTCGATCGCCGAGCAGCTGGCGATTATGCTGCCCTCCAAGGACAACTGGCGCTGCTACACGGCCCTGCTCGGCGACGAGAACCTGATCGCAGCGACCGGCGCGACGATGATCGAGCGCGATGTCGCCCTGCTCGCCCTCGACACGACCCTGTCGCGGGCGCGCGGCCGGGGCTGCCACCGCGCCCTGCTGCGCCGCCGCCTCGCCGACGCGGCCGAGGCCGGCTGCCGCCTCGTCTTCGCCGAGCTCGACGAAGAGGACCCGGTGAGCTTTGAGGCGGCCAGGCGCAACCTGCTCGAGTTCGGCTTCGAGCAGACGTCCAGGAGCTCGTGCTGGCAGCGGCCGGCGCTTGCGCGGATGGCGGCGTAAACGAGCGGTCGAGCCGGATGCTGGACCCGCCTCAATCTCGGCCAGTTCGTCGGCGGTGTAGAGGCGCTGGCGGAACGGGATGGAAGAGGCGCAGGATCGCCGGCCGCGCGACCTTGAAGTAGTAGCTCAGCGCGTGCGCCGGGGGGGCACCACCCTCTCGCCGGCGAGCCCGATCCGGTTCTCCCGCCGGGCCCGCCGCCTTGCGCAGGACTCAACCCGTACCTATCATCGACGCGTGGCTGAGCCTGGCGGGGTTGAGGATGCTGGATCGGTGCTGCGGCTGCCCGCATACGAGTCGGTGTTCGGTCTCAGCGACAATCCGTTCAGTCCGGCGTCCTTCGACGGAGTGAGTGTCCGTGCGCTCGACGGCATTGCGCCTTTCCTCTGGCCCTCGACGAGGAGCCGGGTCTGGACCCGTTGTTCGTTCCCGCCGCGGGCCCGTTTCAGGAGCACCTCGAGGGCTTCGAGCTGAAGCTGGCGGCGGCCGGCTATATGCCGGCCGGGAGGTCGGCGGGCGGCAGGTCGATGGTGTTTCGCATCGTCGGCCCGGAGGGGAGCGGCAAGTCGACGCTGACGAACATGCTGGTCAGGCGCCTCGCGGAATGCACGGCGGAAGACGACCTGCCCGTGGTGAAGAGAGACGCGAGGCCGGCGGACCTCGACGCCACGCTCGCCGAGGTCCGCGACCTCGTCGGCGCCCGGTCGAGCGAGGGCTGCTGCCTGATCTTCGACGAAGTCACCCTTGATATGGAGAGCCGGCTCCACGAGCTGTTCGAGCAGCTGCGGCCGCGCATGGCGGTGACGATGTTCGAGGTCATCCACCACGCCCAGGACATTCGCCGCCCGCGCCCCTCGTCGCGGGTCTACGCCCACGAACTCAAGACGTCCTGGCTCAAGCCGGAGCATGCAAGCGACTTCCTCGGCTCGCGGATCGATCTCTTCCGCTGCCGGGAGCACGCCGCCAGGTTCAGCGGCGATCTCGCGATGTATCCGTTCGATCCGGCCGAGATCAGGTCCGTTGTCGCGGCGGCGGAGGGCGGAGTGGAGACGCTGACCCTGCGCACGCTGAACCGGATCGTCAGCCAAGCCGTCGAGGCGGAGCTGGTCAACAGGCGAACCGACGAGCCGATCGACGAGCTGGACGCGGCGGGGCTGCGGGAGCGGCTGATCAGCCTGCGCGATGTCTACCGGGACGCGATCGCCGAGCCGCTGGAGACCCTCGCATGAAGATCGCGCCGAACCCGTTCCCGGCCTTTCCCGTCGCTGCGCTGCACGAACGGGACGAACCCGATCGTGGACTGACCGTTGTGACCCCCGGGATCCTCGCCGCGGAGGAGCTGACCGCCGCGTATCTGCGGCCATTCGAGCTGGGCGAGCCGCCTCACGGCAGGAACGTGGCGGTCAGGGGCGAGTTTGGAACCGGGAAGACGTTCCTGCTCAGATACGCCGAGTCCTCGCTGCGCTCCGCGGCGCGCCGCAGCGGGCTTGCGCCCGGCCTCGTCAGCGTGACCGCGATGGAGGCCGCGCCGGCGGAGTGGTACCGGGCGGCCATCGGCCCCCGCCTCGCCGCGCTCGACCTCGACGAGCTCGCAACGTGTGTCCACGCGGAGGCGGCGAAGGCCGTCGCAGGGGGCAGCATGCTCACGGCCTCCGCCGTTTCGCACCTCGAAGAGAACCCCGCCAGCGCGCGTGGGCTCGTGCAGCGCGACCTGCTCAACTCGACCTCGGTGGAGATGGAGCTTGCCGACGTGCTCGACCGGATCGCGCCCGGCGCCGGGGGCGAGGTCCGCCGGGCGCTCGAGGGCCTGATGGCCGGATCGAGGCCGGCGGCGCGCTGGCTGGAGGGCGAGGAGCTGTCGGACCGGGAGGCGATTGCCTCCGGCCTGCCGCGCGTGCTGTCCTCGCACCGCTGCGCCGCCGACGCCCTCGCCGCGGTGGCCGCGATGCACGCGTTTCTCAGCCGTCCGTTCATGCTCTGCGTCGACGAGCTCGAACACCTGGTGCGCTTCGACGAAGGCGCGGGCCGGAGCTCGAACGTCACCTGGTTCAAGCGCCTGCTCGAGCGCCTCGCGTCGTGGAGCGCGCTCGTTTTCGTCGCCGGCCGCGCGTCCGCGTGGGACGGGCACCCCGATTTCGAGGATCGCTTCTCCCCGGGCGCCGCGCTGACGCTCACCGCGGTGAGCGCCGAGCAGGTCACCGAGATCGTCGCGCAGCTCGCCGGCGGCGACACGGAGTTCGGGCCGGATGACGCGCGTCTGGTCGCCGAGTGCGCGGGGGGGAGCATCCGGCAGGTCCTCGGCGTCCTTCACGCGCTCTTCGCGCGCAGCGAGGGCTTCTCCCGGCCGCTCTCGGACGGCGAGGTGAGGGAGGCATCCGCCGAGCGCTCGGCGACGGTGGATCCCGAGCACGCGGCCGAGCGCCTCGCGGCGTCGCTCGGCGAGCTCGGGCTGTGGGTGGCGCGGCGCACCGCCGTGGGGGGGATCTCCTTCGATCTCGTCGCCTCAGGTCCCGACGGGCCGGTCGTCGTCGTCGAGGTCAAGCACGCCCTGTTCGGCAGGAAGCAGCAGGAGCAGGCGCAGCGCTTCATCGACAAGCTGCGCGTGGTCAACCGCGATTCCCCGCACTGCGTCGGAGTCTTCGTCTCTGCCGGCGGCCTCGACCCGGGCTTGCTGAGCGTCGACTCCTCCGAGGGTCGCGTGTTCTGGTTCGACCTCACCGACGCGGACTTCCCGGAGGCGGTGCGCCGGACGCTCGAGCCGGTGCTGCGGGCTGCCCTGGCGCGCCAGGGAGAGGACGCCAACCCGCTCGCTCGCGACGCGGCGCTCGCCGCGCTGATCGAGGAGATCGAAGCGCTCAAGCTCGACCAGAGGGACGCCTACGAGGGGCTCAAGCGCGGCACGGATGCCGAGTCCGGCGCTGCGGCGGGCCTCGAGTTTCGCCCGCCCGCCGTCGAGGACGTGCGAGACACGCGGCGAACCGTGTTCGAGAGCCTCACGAGGCGCCCCCCGCTCACCCGCAGGCTCGGCCTCGTATCCGGCCCGAGCCTGTTCGCCGCGGTGCTCCTGCTGGTGCTCGGCATCGGCTCGATCACGCTTGCGGCGACGATCTCGACCGCGATCTCCGCAACCGAAACGGCGTACGGCCTCAACCGCGCCATCTTCTACCTGGCGGGCGCCTTCGCCGTGGTCGGAGGCCTCTACCTGGTGTTCAGGCAGTTCGTCATGCTCGATCGCTTCTACACCCTGAAGACGGAACTGTTGCGAGACGTCTACGTGCTCGACCTGCCGCTGTCCGACCTGATCGAGACCAACCGGCTGATCGAGGACGTTCTCGTGCGGCGGGGGTCCGGCTACGCGCTGCTCGAGGTGCCCGACGCCCTCAAGGACGCCGGGCTCGCGTCCGGGGCCAGACGAGACCGCGAGGATCGTCGTGGCTGACGGGTACCTGGACGACGGCCCGGCGTCGCCCGCCCTGTTCGATTTCGGCCTGCTCGGGGCCGCCCTCGCCGATGTGCTCGTCCAGCCGACCGACGGGGCGACCGTGGTCGGTCTGCACGGTCCCTGGGGGTCCGGCAAGACGACGCTCGCCTACGCGATCCGGGAGGCGCTGCGGCGGGGCGAGCCCGCGCGCGAGCCGATCTTCGTCGAGTTCAACGCCTGGAAGTTCGAGTCCCGGGAGGCGCTGTCGCGGGCGCTGATCCTGCGCCTCGTCGGCGAGCTGGGCCGCCACGGCGGCGACGCGGAGCGCCTCGAGCAGCTCGAACAGACCCTCTACCGGGCCTTCGAGGTCAGCGAGACCGGTCCCTGGTCGGTCAACTGGCGGACCGCCGCGATCGAGGTCGCCTCCGTCGGCCTCGAGGTGCTCCAGCTCGGCTTCGCCGGGCGCATGCTGCGCGGGGTCCTCGGGGTGAAGCGCCGTGGCAAGGGCGACGGGTTGAGCGCGGATGACGTCGAGCGCATCGGCGGCGCGCTCGAGCGGCGCACGGTGACGCGGCATCTGCACCGGGTCGAGTCGATCGAGCAGTTCCTCGGAGCGTTCGCCGAGGCGGTCGAGGGGCTGCGCCGGTCGGGGCGCGAGCTGGTCGTCTTCGTCGACGACCTCGACCGCTGCCTGCCGGACGCCGCGATCGAGGTCTTCGAGAGCATCAAGCTCTACCTCGACGCGCCCGGATGCAGCTTCATCGTCGCCGTCGACCGCGACATGATCCGCAAGGGCCTGGCGATTCGCTACGCGGCGGGAGAGCCGGTTCCGGGCCGGTCCGCGATCGACGCCAACGAGTACATCGAGAAGACGATCGGCGTCTCCTTCGACGTGCCGCACCTCTCCACCGAGGACGTCGGCGAGCTGATCGCCTCGGCCGAGCTGCCGCTGACCCTGAACGCCGGCCATCGCGAGCTGATCGCCGTCGGCCTCGGCCGCAACCCGCGCAGGGTCAAGCGCTTCCTGAACCTGCTCAAGGTCCAGATCGCGCTCACCGGCAGAGCCGTCGACATCGGCCGTCCCGCGCCGACGATCCTGCTCGGCGAGGGGGACCCGGGCGCCCTCGGAGCCCTGCTCAAGACGCTCCTGATCGGCTACCGCTACCCGGCCCTCCTGCACCTCGGCGACGACCTGGGCGCGCTGCTCGCCCTACAGGCGGCATGCGTCGAGTACAAGCAGTCCTCCGCCGGCGCGGCGGGGGTGAAGGAGGGGCGCGACGCGGCGCTGCGCGACCTGCCGCCCGAGGCGGCGGCCCTCGCCTACCCCAGCGAGTTCTGGCGGCTGCTGGAGATGTCCCCCGACCTGGACTCGCCCACCCACAGGGACGATGCGATCGCGCTCTCGAACTGGTTCCGCCTCTCGGGGGTCGATGGCGCGGACGAGGCCGAACTCGGCTAATCTTTCCTAGGCTTTTTTCGACTAAAGGAGAGATCGTGTTTGAAAGGTTCAGGGCCATCTCGGCCGGTGTGCTGGCCATCGCCATCCTCGCGGCCGGCTGCGGGGGCGGCAGCGGCGACAACAGCGGAGACGGGTCGAGCAACGGAGGCGGCAGCGGGTCAGGCGGCGGTGGCGCGACGACCGTCACCACCTCGTCGATCAGCAAGGCCGAATTCATCAAGCAGGCGACCGAAATCTGCCACCGCGAACGGGAAGACTTCATCACTCGGCTGGCGACCTACGTGCAGAGCCATCCGAACAAGGGCAAGTCGAGCAGCGAATTCTTCGCCGACTCGATGCGAGCCGTGCTGCTGCCGACGATCGAAAAGGAACTCGCCGAGATCCGCGAACTGGGCGCTCCCGCCGGCGACGAGGCCCAGATCGAAGCCTTCCTCGAGGCCGAGCAGCAGGGCGTGAACGTCGCAAAGAAGCAGAAGTCGATCAAGGGCCGATTTGACCTGGAACGCCACTTCGTCCAGGGCGCCAAGATCGCCAAGGCATATGGCTTTCCGGACTGTGGCAACAACTCCCAGGTCGCGCAATGAGCTTCTCGCGGTCGGTCCGGGTGTCGATCCCTCGCCGTCCCGGACCGGCCGGACGTCTGCCGGATGCGCGAGCCCGTCAAAGCGGGCGGAGCGCCGGTTGACGCGTGCGCGGATCGACGCACGCGAAATCCCCGCACACGGAATTTGCAGGGGATTCCATGAAGCGGCGCCCAGATTTAAAAAAATATTCAGGAAAAACTTGTAAGTCGCCGGTCTTAGGCGCTATCGATTCGATTCGTCTCCTACCGAGACCCCTTGCCCAGAGGGGGCATGGGAAGAAACAGAAAGGAAGAGAGATGATTCGTAATCTGAAGGCTATGGGTCTCGCCTTGGTCGCTGTCTTTGCGCTGAGTGCGATGGCCGCATCGGCCGCCTCCGCGGCGTCCATCCAGGCCGACGGCCCGTTTACATTGAAAGGCACGGATGAGGGGGAACCCGGCTCGGGCTCCAACATCCTCATCTTCAAAGAAGGCGAAGCCAACGGGGTCGAATGCCACAATTCGCATTACCACGGGGAAGCCGTGGGCGGCGGCGATCTTTCGCCTGGTGCCGAAACAGCGAAAGTGACCCCAACGTACGAAGAATGCACATTTGCCGGTCTCGACGCCACAGTGACAATGAACGGGTGTAGCTACGTTTTGCATCTGGTGGGAACCAACGTGAGCTCGGACCTCTCCTGCCCGAAAGGCCAGCATCCGACGGTTCACATCTACATCAGCCATGCAGCACACACAGGCGACGAACCACTCTGCACAATCGACATCACGGCTAACCAAACCGAACTCGAAGGCGCGACGCTGACCGACGAGGAAAACGGTCACGTCACACTCGGCGGCACGATTGAAGGCATCGAAGGACAGAAATCAGGTGCCTGCGGCACCGCATCGAGTACCACTGGCGAACTCAGGACGGCCGTCACAATCGAAGGCCTGAACGAATCCGGCGAACCGGGAACATCCCTCAGTCTCGAATAGACCAGAGAAACTGAGAGAGTCGAATGGCGAAGGGCCGGGAGCGATCCCGGCCCTTCGCAAGTATCGGGCGGTTTCTTGACAGCGATAATTCCGTTCCGATACACTCCGGTACGCAGGGAGCAGGCGCGGCGCATCTCCAGCCGCCGGGTCCTCAGGGGAAACGAGGGGAGCGAAGTGAGAAATTGGGCAGGAGTAGCGCTGGCGTTAATTGTCGCTACGGCGGCGCTTTTCGCAATGCTGGCCGGGGCGAGTTCCGCCTCCGCGGGTCAGACCCACGTCGCCGAAGGAGTCTTCGGCCCGGCCGAACAGCCGAGCTTCACGAAGGCTGCTTCGCTCGCCGTCCAGCAGGAAAGCGGCGACCTGCTCGTCGTCGACTCCGAAGCCAAGACCCTGCGGCGCTTCAAGCCCAATGGCGAACCCGACCCGTTCACCGCCCTCGGCGCCAACACGATCGACGGCAAGGGCTCGGGCGGCGGGCCGGGCTCGGGCGGGACCTGCGTTCCGCCCTCCGCCGAATGCGACGAAACCCCCAGCAACGGCACGCTCAGCTCCTTCGAAGGCAATCCCGCCGAAGTTCAGGTGGCAGTCGACGAATCCGGCGCCGCCACCGACGGCAACATCTACCTAACCGATTCGCAGGTCCCGGCGATCGACATATTCGCCGCCAGCGGCGAATACATAGGCAGGCTGACCGGGGCGGGCGGGGAGGGCTTCGGGGAACCGTGCGGGGTCGCCGTCGACCCCGGCGGCAACGTCTACGTCGGCGACTACGCCAACGACGAGATCTACAAGTTCGCTCCCGCCGCGAACCCGCCCGTCAACGGCGACGGCTCGCCCTTCTCCGGCGAGGTCGAACATCCCTGTACCGTGGCGGCCGGGGCTGGGTCGAGCGCCGGTTCCATCTTTGCGGCCGAATTCTTCCATAACGTCTACAAGCTCGATGGCGGTGTGCCAGTTCAAATTAACCTGAGAAAAAGCGGCGAAGAAGAAACGGGCGAAGCGGCGAACACGAACACCCTGAGCGTCGACCCCGCATCCGGCCACCTTTTCGTCGCCACCGACAACGCAGGCACGCAGGAGGTCGATGCCCCGAACGCCGAATTCCCTTCTGTGGTGTCCCGCTTCGGGCCGTCCCCCGACGGTGTTGCGGTCGACGGGTCGACCGGCCGGGTGTACCTTTCGGTCAATTCCGGAGAATCGCGGGTCCAGGTTTGGAGCGGCCTCGTGCCGCTGCCCGACGTGAGCACCGATGCGGCCTCGGGCATCGGCGAGACCACCGCGACGCTGAACGGAACGGTCAAGGCCAACGGCCAGCTGGTGAGCGAATGCTTCTTCGAATGGGGCAAGACCGCGGCCCCCTACGAACACACGCACGAGCCCTGCGCGGAGACGCCGGCACAGATCGGAACCGGCACCAGCTCCGTGCACGCCGACCTCAGCGGCCTGGAAGCGGAAACCGTCTACCACTACCGGCTCGTCGCCAAGAACGCAAACGGCACCGCCAGCCCGCTGGGCGAAGACGTGAGCTTTCAGACCGTGAGCAGACCCGAGCTGGAGGGCGAGTGGGCGGAAGCGGTGCTGTTTACCGAGACGAGCCTGAAGGCGAAGATCGACCCTCACGGCGCCGCCACCTCCTATCGCTTCGAATGGGGTCCCGCGGGGAGCCCCTACCAGCACGCCGAGGCGGGCTCGATCCCGTCTGCCGCCGGCCCCCGCACGGTGGGCGTTCAGCTCGCCGGCCTCACCCCCGGGGCCGCCTACCACTTCCGCGTCGTGGCCGAAAACGAATGCCACCCCGAAACGGCGCCAGGAACCCCCTGTGTGAGCGAAGGCGAAGACCGCGCATTCACCGCCTACCCGAACGTCTCGCCCCGGACCGACTGCCCCAACCAGGCCTACCGCAGCGGCGCGGGGGCCCTGCTGCCCGACTGCCGGGCCTATGAGATGGTCAGCCCGGTCGACAAAAACGGCGGCGACATCGTCAACGAAGTCGGCGGCGAAGCGGCGCATGCCGCCTACATCCAGAGCCGCCCGGACGGGGGGGCGATCACCTACTCTGCGGCGCAGGCCTTCGCCGGGCAGGTGAGCGCCAAATTCTACAACCAGTACCTGGCTCGGCGCAGCGAGAGCGCGCCGCACGAGGGCGGCTGGGAGAACGCGGCGATCAACGCGCCGCTGGGCGCCCAGCTGCCGCCGCCCGGCGCGGGCTGGACGGTACGGGAAATCGGCGCCTTCAGCGCGGACCTGTGCCAGTACTGGTATGCCGACCACAACAAGACCCCGCCGACCCCGGAGGGGCAGGCGGGCTACCAGAACCTCTACCGCAGGCAGAACTGCGAGCCGGGGGCGGGCGGCCTTGAGGCGCTTACCACGGTGGCGCCGCCGGAAGGCACGGGCGATCTGTATGTGAACCAGAACTCGGTGCAGGGGGTCTCGGCGGACGGCGGCACGGTCTTCTTCGCGGCGAAAGCGGCGCTGACCGCCGATGCAACGGCGACCAAACGTTCGCAGGTCTACGTGCGCAGGGGAGGGCAGATCCGGCTGGTGAGCGTGCTGCCGAACGGCACCGCCGACGTGCCGGTCGGCTCGACGGATGACGAAGTGGGGGGAGGCGGAGCCACGGCGGCGGGTCTCGGTAAGCTCGCGGGCAGCCTCCAGAACGCGACCTCCAGCGACGGGCGCCGGGCCTACTGGACGGCCCACCTGACGACCACGGGCACTGGGAAGATCTACCTGCGCCAGAACCCCGCGGCGGCGGAAACGACGGTCAAAGAAGGCGGCAACTGCGTGCCCGACCCGGTGCTGGCGTGCACGATCGCGGTCTCGGCCGGCGGCGCGGCGACCTTCTGGGCGGCGACGCCGAGCGGCTCGCAGGCGATCTACAGCGAAGGGGGAAAGCTCTACCGCTTCGACGTGGCCGGCGCGGAAGCGGGCGAAGCGCCGCAGCTGATCGCCGAAGGGCTGATCGGGGTGGCGGGGGCCAGCGAAGACCTCACGCGGATCTACCTGGTCTCGACCAAGGCGCTGGCGGGGGCGGCGAGCGGGGGCAAACCGAACCTCTATCTGTACGAAGGCGGCGCCTTCAGCTTCATCGGGACGCTGGCGGCGGGGGACGTGGACGCGGGCACCGGCACCTACAGCGTGGCGATCCGCAAACCGTTCTATCACGCGACGCGGGTGAGCGCGGACGGGCGCCACCTGGCCTTCGAGTCGCGGGCGGCGCTGACCGGATACGACAACCGCGACGCGGCCAACGGGGAAGCCGACATCGAGGTATACAAATACGAAGCGGGCGGGGCGCTGCTGTGCGTGTCCTGCAACCCGAGCGGCGCCCGGCCGCAGGGCCGCGAACTGCCGGTCTCCTACAACTACCCGCCCCACGAAGGCAACGCGGTGCCGACCGGCGTCTGGGCGGCGGCCTGGATCCCCGCCTGGGAACACCCGCTGCACGCCTCCAATCTGCTCTCGGCAAACGGCGGCCGCCTCTTCTTCAACTCCAACGACGCGCTTTTGCCGCGCGATGCCAACGGCGCCCAGGACGTGTACGAGTGGGAGGCGCCGGGCGAAGGGGAGTGCCGAGAAGACGAGGAGGATCCGAACTACTTCGCCTCAAACGGCGGCTGCATATACCTGATCAGCTCCGGGCAGAACCCCCATGAAGCCGAATTCTGGGAGGCCTCCGCAGACGGCGGCGACGTCTTCTTTACGACCGAAGCCAGCCTGGTGCCCCAGGACCCCGGCTCGATCGACCTCTACGACGCGCGCGTGGAAGGCGGCTTCGCGGCCCCCGCCGAAGCGGCCGAATGCGCCGGAGAAGCCTGCCAGGGCACGCAGGAAGCGCCGGCGCAGCAGACGCGGTCCTCCTCGGCCTACCGCGGGCCCGGCAACGTCCCCGCCCGGCGCGACTGCCGCACGAGCGCCCGCCGCGCGGCAAAGCTGAGCCGCCGGGCAAAGCGCCTGCGGCGCCAGGCGAAGCGCTCACACAACCCGCGCGCGGGTAAGCGCATGCGCCGCAAGGCCCGCCGCCTGGCCCACCGCGCCCGCAGGCAGAGCGGCAATGCAAAGCGCTGTAGGCGCGCCAACCGGAGGGCGGGACGATGAGCAAGACGACGATCAGGGCGGCGCTCGTCTGCGCCTGCGCCGCGCTGGCGCTCGCGGCGAGCGCGCCGGCGGCCAACGCCGCCTTCGGCCTCAACAACTTCAGGGTCGCCTTCGAAGAAGCCGACGGCAGCGCCGCCACCCAGGCGGGCTCGCACCCCTACGCGATGACGACCTCCTTCGGCGTCAACTACACCGGCACCGGGCCCAGCGCCGAAACCGACGAGCGGATCAAAGACGCGATCATCGCCCAGGTCGCCGGCCTGGCGGGCGACACCACCGCCTATCCGCGCTGCTCGACGACCGACTTCGTCACCTACGTGGCCAGCCACAACCTCTGCGCCGACGACACCGCGCTCGGCGTCACCGGCTCTGAGGCGAGCGAACCGGGCACCTGGTACACCTCGCCGGTCTTCAACCTGGTGCCGCCGCCGGGGGTGCTGGTGCGCCTCGGCTTCCGCGTCGTGCTTCAGAACGTCATCGTCGACGTCGGCGTGAACCCCGCCTACCCCCACGAACCGGTCGCCCGCGTGCCCAACGTCTCCGAGCTCGAATACGTCTACGGCTCCAAGTTCCAGCTCTGGGGCAACCCCTCCGACCCCGGCCACGACCACCTGCGCGGCCGCTGCGGCTACCGCAACGAAAAGCTGCCCACTCCAACCACGGAATTCGAATTCGTCCCCTCGGCCACGGCCTGCGAAA
>CAVSGL010000019.1:0-148787 GCA_963727465.1 uncultured Solirubrobacterales bacterium
TGCCCGGCGCAGGTCTACGAGATCCCCGAGGAGCAGCTCGAGAACGGCGCCGCCGAGGTCGACGTCCACGTCACCGCCTCGAACTGCGTCCAGTGCGGCGCGATCACCGCCAAGGGCGGCCGCCTGACCCTCCCCGAGGGCGGCGACGGCCCGCTGTACCAGGAGACGTAGATCCTCTCGCGGTAGGCGCCGGGGACGGGCAGTAGCTTCCCCGGCGTGCTGGCGCTGGGGATAGTCGCCGCGGTCGGAGCCTCGCTGCTCTACAACACCTCGATCGCGCTCCAGGCCCTGGAGGCGCGGCGGGTGCCCGAGGAGCACGGGCTGCGGCTGTCGCTGATCGGGCGGCTCGTGCGCAACCGGCGCTGGCTGGGGGCGACCGCGCTCGGCCTGCTGGGCTGGCCGCTGGAGATCGTGGCCCTGCTGCTGGCACCGCTGACGGTGGTCCAGCCCTGCCTGGCCAGTGGGCTGATCCTCCTGCTCTGGCTCGGGGTCACCCGGCTCGACGAGTCGCCGGGCCGGCGCGAGGTCGCCGCCGTCGCGGCGATCGTCCTCGGCGTCGCCGGGGTCGCGTGGGCGGCGCCGGAGCGGACCACCGAGCACGCCGGGGCGGCAGGGATCACGCTCGCGCTGGTGCTGGTCGCGATCCCCATGCTGGCGCCCTACGCGCTGCGTTTGCGCCTTTTTCCACGCCGGGGTGGGGGAAGGGCGGCAATCGACGCCGCCGCGCTCGGCGGCCTGGCGACGGTCGCCGCGGGCTGCGGCTACGCCTGGACGGCGATCGCCAGCAAGCTGCTGACCGACGAGCTCGCCACCGGCGCGCTGCTGGTCGCCGTCGTCTGGCTGGCCAGCGCCGCGGCCTCGGAGGGGCTCGCCCTGCTGAGCGAGATGAGCGCCCTACAGCGCCGCCCGGCGACCCGCGTCGCGCCGACGATGTTCGCGGTGCAGATCGTCGTCCCGGTGCTGCTGGCGCCGCTGATCTTCGGCGAGTCCTGGTCGGCCACGCCGGCCGGCGGCCTCGCGCTGGTCGCCTCGATCGCGATCGCCGTCCTCGGCACCGTGCTGCTGGCCGGCTCGAAGACCGTCGCGGCGGTGATCGAGAGCGCCAACCGCGATTAGCGCGAATTTAGGTAGCTGACCGGTTTCGCTGCTAGCCTGCCCCGCGCCGTGCCCTCCTCAGCCAGCCCAGTGCTCGACGCGAGCCGCTTCGCGATCGGGTTCGACCATCGCGACCGTGCGCGGCTTTTCGAGCTGTGGACCGAGGTGCTCGACTCCGAGCAGTGGTCGGAGGGCCGCATGCTGGAGGCCTTCGAGCGGCGCTGGGCCGAGTGGAACGGCCTGCCCGCGCTCGGCCTCTCGAGCTGGGCCGGCGGGGCGCTCGCCGCGCTCGAGTTCGCTGGCGTGCGCGGCGAGACCGTGCTCTGCCCCTCCAACACCTTCATGGCGACGCCGCTGGCGGCGATCGGGGCCGGCGCCGAGGTCGAGCTCGTCGACTGCAACCGCAGCGATCTCTGCATGTCCTTCGAGGACTTCGAGCGCAAGGCCGAGCGCCACAAGCCGAAGGCGGCGATTCTCGTCCACATCGGCGGCCACATCGCCTTCGACTCCGAGCGCATCGCCGCCTACTGCCGCGAGCACGGGATCTTCCTGCTCGAGGACTGCGCCCACGCGCACGGCGCCGGCTGGGGCGAGCGCCGTCCCGGGTCCTTCGGCGACGCCGGCGTCTACTCGCTGTACGCGACGAAGACCGTCTCGACCGGCGAGGGGGGCGTGCTCGTCTCCGCCGACCCCGAGCTGCTCGAGTTCGCGGCGAAGTTCCGCAACTACGGCAAGTTCGAGCACGAGGTCGACGGGCTCAACTTCCGCATGAGCGAGTTCACCGCGGCGCTCGGCCTCGTGCAGGCCGATCGCATGGAGGAGATCGTCGCCTGGAAGAACGCCTACGCGCGCGAGCACCTCGACCCGCAGCACCCCGCCCGGCTGGAGCTGCCCGATGGAATGACCTCGGGCCTCTACAAGTACCTCGTCTTCGCGCCGATAGAGAAGTCGACGGGGCGCGTCTACGAGCAGCCCTGCCACACGATCATGGGCCGCGACGACGATCTGCCGAACACCGAGTGGGTGGCCGAGAACCACTGGTGCGTGCCGCTCTACTACCGACCGGAGAGCCGCGAGGCGGCTCTGGCAAAGGAGGAAGCATGAGGGTCCTGGTAACCGGCGGCGGCGGCTTCATCGGCTCGCACGTGGTCGACCGGCTGATGCGCGCCGGTCACACACCGCGGATCTTCGACCTCAGCGCCTCGCCCTACCACTCGCCGCTGGAAGTGGAGACGTTCACCGGCAGCATCACCGACCCCGCCAACCTCGACCTGGCGATGCGCGACTGCGACGCCGCGATCCACCTCGCCGCGGTCGCCGACGTCGCCCACGTGCACGCCGACCCGGTGCTGGCCGAGGAGGTCAACACGCGCGGCACGCTGAACGTGCTCGAGGCGGCCTGCCGGGCGAAGGTCGGCCGCGTCGTCTACGGCTCGACCACCTGGGCCTACAGCGACTGCGCCGAGCAGGCGGTCGACGAGGACACGCCGATCCCGGCGCCGCGCCACCTCTACACGGCGACCAAGCTCGCCGGCGAGACCTACTGCGCCGGCTACGCCGAGCTGTTCGAGCTCGAGTCGACGGTGCTGCGCTTCGGCATCCCCTACGGTCCGCGCGCCCGCGCCGCCGGCGTCGTCGCCAAGTTCACCGACCTGGCGCTGGAAGGCAAGCCGCTGACGATCGCCGGCGACGGCAGCCAGTGCCGCAGCTTCATCTACGTCGAGGACCTCGCCGACGGGATCGTCGCCTCGCTGGCGCCGGCCGGGGCGAACCGCACCTACAACCTCTCCGGCGACGAGGTCGTGACGATCCTCGAAATCGCCGAGCGGGTGCAGGAAAACACCGAGGGCTGCGAGATCGTGCACACGCCGCCGCGCCCCGGCGACTTCCCCGGCAAGGAGATCTCCAACGCGCGGGCGCTCGAGGAGCTCGGCTGGAAGGCCGAAACGAGCTTCCGCGAGGGCGTGCGCCGCTACGTCGAGTGGGTGCGCACGACGACCCGCCCACCCGATCCCGTCCCCGGTCTGAAGCCGGTGCTGAGCCGCAACGGCGCCGAGGAAGAGGCCGAGGAGCGGCCGCCGCGGGTGCTGGTGCTGACGGCCGACATCGGCGAGGGCCATGACCTGCCGGCGCGGATGATCAAGGATGAGGTCGAGCGCGACCTGCCCGACGCCGAGGTGGAGATCGTCGACGGGCTGAAGGCGATGGGCAGGATCTCGTCCTCGGTCGCGCGCGACGGCTCGCGCTTCACCTTCAACTGGATGCCCTGGCTTTTCGACCTTCAGTACTGGCTGATCACCAAGTTCGCCCCGACCCGCTGGCTGATGCACCACCTCAGCTACGCGCTCGGCGCGCGCGGCCTGATGCGTGCGATCGAGGAGCGGCAGCCGGACATCGTCATCTCCACCTACCCGGGGGTGACGGCGGTGCTCGGGATGCTGCGCGAGAACCGGCGCCTGCTGGTGCCCGTTCACTCCGCGATCACCGACCTCGCCGGCCTGCGCTACTGGGCGCACCCCGGGGTCGACCTGCACTACGTCACCCACCCGGAGTCGATCGAGGAGGTCGAGCGCCTCGTCGGGCCCGGCAGCGTCGAGTGGCTGCGGCCGCCGATCGCCCGCGACTTCCTCATGCCGCGCACGCGGGCAGCGGCGCGCGAGGCGCTCGACGTGCCGGCGCATGGACGGCTGGTGCTCGTCTCCGGCGGCGGCTGGGGGATCGGCAACCTCGAAGGGGCGATCGAGGCGGCGCTCGCCGACGAGGACACGCTCGTCGCCTGCATCGCCGGCCGCAACGACGGGTTGCGCGAGAAGCTCGAGCAGCGCTTCGGCGGAAACGAGCGGGTGCGGGTGCTCGGCTTCACCGAGCAGATGAGCGACTGGATGGCGGCGGCCGACGCGATGGTCCACTCGACCGCCGGGCTGACCGTGCTCGAGGCGCACATCCGCGGCTGCCCGGTCGTCTCCTACGGCTTCTCCGCCGGCCACCTGCGCGCCAACAACGCCGCCTTCGAGCGCTTCGGCCTGGCCGAGGTGGCGCGCTCCGAGCACGAGCTCGAGTCGGTGCTGCGCCACCTGACCCGCGAGCGGCGCTCGCCCGACTCCAGCTTCGCCTCGCTGCCCTCGATCTCGTCGCGGGCGCTGGCCGCGCGGCCGCGGGTGAAGCCGCAGCCGGTGTGGCGGCTGCGGATGGAGCGGGTCGTGGCGGCGGTCAGCGTCGCCGCGCTGGCGATCGTCCTGCTGTTCACGGTGATCGACCGCGAAGCTCCCTACAAGGTCGTCGCCAAACCGCTCGAGGGGCGCATCCACTTCGGCCGCGACGAAGACGAACAGGTGCCGGCCGTGCAGGAAGCGCGACCGGCCCCCGCGCGCGACACCGCCCACGCGGGACGTTGATCGAGGCGCCGCTGGCCCCGCACTCGCCGCGGATCGCGGCGCGGCTGGGGATCCTGCGGCGCCAGGCGAGCGACGGCGTGGCGCTGACGTTCGACGACGGGCCGCACCCGCAGGGGACGCCGCTGGTGCTGGAGATCCTGCGCGAGGCCGGGGCGGAGGCGACCTTCTTCTGCGCCGGCGAGCAGGTCGAGCGCCGGCCGGCGCTGGCGGCGGAGATCGCGGCCGCCGGCCACCGGGTCGAGCTGCACTGCCACCGCCACCGCAACGCGCTGCGGCTGACGGGTCGCCAGTTCGCCGAGGACGTCGAGCGCGGCCGGGCGGCGATCGAGGCGGCGAGCGGCCGGGAGATCCGCGACCACCGGCCGCCCTACGGGATCTACAGCGGCGCGGCGCTGCGCTGGGTTCGCCGGCGCGGCTGGCGACCGGTGCTCTGGTCGCAGTGGGGGAGGGACTGGCGCGGACGGGCGACGGGACGTTCGATCGCCCGGCTGGCGACCGGCACGGCCCGCGCGGGGGACATCGTGCTCCTACACGACGCCGACTACTACAGCGCCCCCGGTTCCTGGGCGCGCACCGTGGCGGCCCTGCCGATCATCCTCGAGGAGCTCGGCGAGCGCGGGCTTGGCATCTCCTCGCTGCGCCGCTGAGAGGGCGGGGCGAGGGTCCACTGCTCGCAGCCTGCGAAGGCTTCGTCGAGCCGCCGCGCCATCGCGCTCCTCCTCTGGGGCCGTTCCTGGTCAAAGATCTCTCCTGGCATGGAGTCTCTCTCCGTCCTGTAGGGGGCGTTGACATAACAATCGCCCCTCGATCGGACGAAAAACCCGCAACTAGCGAAAATCGCCCAAACCCGCCTGGCGGGTTCTTCCCGCATAGCGGGAGGAAAACGCCAACGGCCTCGGCCGCTGCTAGGCGACGAAGGCGGCGATCTCGTCGGCGACGCGCTGGGGCTGATCGAGCGGGACGAAGGTCTTCGCGTTCTCGATCTCGACCAGGCGGGCGTTCGGGACTTCGTCCCTGAGTCGTTCTCCGTACTTCAGCGGGAAGATCTTGTCGCCGGGCGCCCAGAGGAGCAGGAGGGGGAGGTCGGAGCGGCTCAGCTTCTGCGCCGCCTCTTCGGTGTAGCGCTTGTTCATCCCGATCGTGAACTTCTTCGCGTCGTGGCGCACGCCGGGGTTATCCAGCACCGGCCGCGCCCAGGAGGCGACGAGGTCGGCGGGGAACGGCGTGCGCGCGAAGGGCCTGTAGGCGGCGCGGGCGACGGCGCCGATGCGGACCGGGGCAAGCATCGCCGACATCACCCCCGGCACCTTGGTCAGCGCCGGCAGCGGCTTGAACATGCTCGGCGGGAAGTTGTCGTGGGTGTCGCAGTTGGTCAGCACGAGCCGGCCGATGCGCTCGGGATGGCGGGTGACGAGGATCTGCGAGATCGCGCCGCCGGAGTCGTTGCCGACGATCGTCACGTCCTCGAGCTCGAGCGCCTCGAGGAAGGAGGCGACGATCGCGGCGACGCCGTAGGGGGAGAGGTCGGCGTCGGGCTTCATCGCCACCTGGTGGGAGGCGAACGGCCAGTCCGGGGCGAGGCAGCGGCAGCGGCCGGAGAGCGCGTCGACGACGCCGTCCCAGAGCCGCCCGTCGACCAGGTAGCCGTGGACGAAGACGACCGGCTTCCCCTCACCCGCCTCGCGATAGCGGATCGTCCCGGCCGGCAGCTCGATCTCGCGGCGCTGGTCTGACTGGCTCATTGCGTCCTCCTCAATCATCGTCGGCGCCGATGGGCCTAAAACGGTCCATATAGGCCCTTTTTCGTCCCGTCGGCGGTGTAGAGTTACATACAGACAGTATGAATGTCAAACGGACCCAGGCCGAGCGCTCCGAGGCGACCCGAGATGCGCTGATCGTGGCGGCCCGCCGCCTCTTCGCCCAGCATGGTTACTCCGGCGTCGGCACCGAGCAGATCGTGCGCGCCGCGGGGGTCACCCGGGGCGCGCTCTACCACCACTTCGCCGGCAAGCGGGAGCTGTTCGAGGCGGTCTACGAACAGGTCGAGGTCGACTTGGCTCAGCGGATCGCCGAGGGCGCGCTCGGCGGCGGCGCCACCGAGCCGCTGGCGGCGATGCGCGACGGCGCCGAGATGTTCCTGAAGGCGAGCACCGAGCCGGAGACGCAGCGGATCGTCCTGCTCGACGGCCCCTCGGTGCTCGGCTGGGACCGCTGGCGCGAGATCGCAGCCGAGCACGGCCTCGGCCTGATCGAAGCGACGCTGGCGGCCGCGGTCAAGGCGGGGGCGATCGCCGAGCAGCCGCTAAGGCCGCTGGCTCACGTCCTGATGGGGGCCCTCGACGAGGCCGCGATGCTCGTCGCCCGAGCCGAGGATCCGGACCGGATGCGGGTCGAGGTCGGGCGCACGTTCGACTCCCTGCTCGCCGGGCTCAGCGTTCGGTAGCGCCCGGCGCGACTCCTTCTGGGCGTACATGCGCACGTCGGCGAGCTGCATTGCCTCCCCGGGGTCGCCGGCCTCGGCGGGGATCGCCGCGCCGCCCCAGGCCGAGGTCACGCAGACGCCGTGCTCCTCCGCGGTCAGCGCTTCGGCGATGCGCTTGACGGCGGCGTCGACCTGGTCGGACGAGCAGGTGAGCAGGGCGCAGAACTCGTCGCCGCCGATCCTGTAGACGCGGCCGTCGCCGCCGATGGCCTCGAACAGGCGGCGGCCGAACCGGCGCAGCAGCTCGTCGCCGGCGGGATGGCCGAAGGTGTCGTTGTAGCGCTTGAAGCCGTTGAGGTCGAACATGTAGACGGCCGCGGGGTTGAGCTCGTCGGCATGGGCGGCCAGCGCCTCGAGGTCGACCTGCATGGCGCCCCGGTTGCCGATCCCGGTGAGCGGGTCCGTCTTCACCTGCTCGAGCAGACGCCGGTTCTCGCGCCCGCTCATCGCCAGGCGCACGATCGCCGCGGCCGTGGTCGCCGTCCAGAGCAGGATCGAGAGGTCGCTGGCGTCGCCGAGCAGCTCCAGCGCGACGAAGCCGACCATGACGGCGGCGTAGATCGCCGGGACGACCAGCTCGCGCCAGCGGTCGGAGCGCTCGGCGGGGCGGATCGGCGCTGCGTTCGGGGCCCAGAGGAGGGCGCCGAGGAAGACGGCGGAGATCAGATAGAGCGGGTCGATCCAGTTCCCTCCGGGCACGACCCCGCCGGTGGCCTGGAGGGTGTAGGCGATGTCGGCGACGACCTGGAAAGCGAGGCCGGCAAGCAGCAGCGACCAGGCGACGCCGGGGCGCCAGTCGGTCAGCGCGACGACGCCGACGATCAGCGCCAGCATCGCCAGGTCGCCAAGTGGGTAGGCGAGCGAGGTGGCGACTTCCAGCGAGCTGCCGGTCGTCTGCTCGGCGACGAAGTCGAAGACGAAGGCGGCGCCGAGCGCGGCCGTGCCGAGCGCGGCGATGACGCCGTCGTTCCAGCGCCGCCAGTCGAGTTCCCGGGCGCGGGCGCGGACCAGCAACGCCAGGCCGGCGTAGGCGAGGGGGTAGAAGGCGAGGTAGAAGGCGTCGGCGGGGGAGGGGTAGGGCGGCGAGGGGTTGTCGAGGATCGCTTCCGTCCAGTAGATCTCGCCGGCCGCCCAGGAGAGGACGGCGAGGCCGAGCAGCAGCCAGGCCCAGCGCTCGCGGCGCGCGGCGCGCGAGCGCATCAGCAGGGCGACCCCGGCGGCGACGACCACCGCGTCGTAGAGATGTCCAGCGGCAAGGCGCGCGAGCCAGGCTCCGCCGACGCCGAGCCAGTCGCTCGCGGCGACCAGGGCCGTGCCACCGAGGAGCACGGTCGCAAGCAGCAGGCGCGACGCCCTCGCGCCGGGCGCCATGCTTGTCTGCGCCGCCGTGCTCACACGTCTCTATCGGCACCGCTTGCGCACTTCTCTAGACTTGGAGGCGATGAAGGCAGGAATTCACCCCGAGTACCAGCTCGCCCACGTGCACTGCTCTTGCGGGAACGACTTCTACACCCGCTCGACGGTGGCGGATCTGCACGTCGAGCTCTGCTCGGAGTGCCATCCGTTCTACACCGGCAAGCAGAAGCTCGTCGACACCGGCGGGCGGGTCGAGCGCTTCCAGCGGCGAGCCGCCAAGCACGCCAAGGCCTCACGCTGAGCGATGGGCGCGGAGACAGTCTCTCCGCGGTCGCCTGAGGCCACCTCCGCCAACGGCGCGGACCCGCTGCGCATGCCCGACGGGGCGCTGGTCGCCAAGCGCGACGCGCCGGTCGGCGGCCAGGCGGTGCTCGAGGGGGTGATGATGCGCGGCGTCTCGACCTGGGCGGTCGCCGTGCGCAACCCCGAGGGCCAGATCGAGATCAGCTCCGAAGGGCTGGTGCCGTGGGCGAAGCGCCATCGCCTCTGGCGGGTGCCGGTGCTGCGCGGCGTCGTCGCCCTCGGCGAGTCGCTGAAGATCGGCTTCCGGGCGCTGGCGATCTCGGCCAACGCCCAGATGGAGGAGGACGAGCACGGCGAGAAGGAAGAGATCGGCGGCTTCATCTGGGGGGCGACGATCGTGCTCTCGATGGCGCTGGCGATCGGCCTCTTCTTCGTCGTCCCGGTCGGCCTCACCAGCCTGATCAAGGACCAGCTCGGCTCGCCCTTGCTCTTCTGGCTGATCGAGGGGCTGCTGCGCACGGCGATCTTCATCGGCTACATCGCCGCGATCAGCCGCCTGCCCGACCTGCGGCGGGTCTTCGAGTACCACGGCGCCGAGCACAAGACGATCTCCTGCTACGAGGCCGAAGACGAGCTGGTCCCCGCGCGGGCAAAGCTCTACTCGCGCCTGCATCCGCGCTGTGGCACCAGCTTCCTCCTGATCGTGATGGTGCTGGCGATCTTCGTCTTCGCGCCGATCGGCCTGCCCGCCTGGTACTGGCTGCTCGCCTCGCGCATCCTCGGCATCCCGCTGATCGCCGGGCTCTCATACGAGGTGATCAAGTGGGCGGGCAAGAACCGGCGCAAGCGCTGGGTGCGGGCGGTGATGTGGCCCGGCCTGATGCTTCAGAACCTGACCACGCGCGAGCCCGACGAAGAGCAGCTCGCGGTGGCGATCGCGTCGCTGGAGAAGGTGCTGGCGGAGGAGAAGCCGGCCGAGCCCGGCGAGTCGCCGATCGAGATCGTCGCGTAGGGAGTCGGGCATCCGACTCCCTTTATGTTGTTCGCATGATCGACGCGCTCGTTGAGCAGATTGAAGGCCGGTTCTCCGAGCTGGAGAGCTTGATGTCTGACCCTGACGTGATCTCGGACCGGCAGCGGTACGCGGAGGTCGGGAGGGAATACCGGGAACTGGAGCCGGCGCGAAAGCTGGCAGCTGAGTACCGGACCCTGAGCGACGACCTGGAGGGGGCGCGGGAGCTGCTGGAGGAAGGCGATGACGCCGAGCTGCGAAAAGTCGTCGAGGAGGCGCCCGGGCGGCTTGCCGAGCTCGAGGAGGAGATCCGGCTGGCGATGGTCGAGCGCGACCCCAACGACGCCAAGAACGTGCTGGTCGAGATCCGCGCCGGGACCGGGGGGGACGAGGCGGCGCTGTTCGCCGGCGACCTCTACAAGATGCTCACCCGCTACGCCGAGGAGCGCGGCTTCGCCACCGAGGTGCTCTCGCAGTCGCCGGCCGAGGTCGGCGGCTTCAAGGAGGTGACCTTTGCGATCAAGGGCGAGGGCGCCTACTCGATCTTCAAGTACGAGGGCGGCACCCACCGCGTGCAGCGGGTTCCCGAGACCGAGTCCCAGGGCCGCATCCACACCTCGACCGCGACCGTGGCGGTGCTGCCCGAGGCCGAGGAGGTCGAGGTCGAGGTCGATCAGAACGACCTTCAGATCGATGTCTACCGCTCCTCGGGGCCGGGCGGCCAGTCGGTCAACACGACCGACTCGGCGGTGCGGATCACGCACAAGCCGAGCGGGATCGTCGTCTCGATGCAGGACGAGAAGTCGCAGCTCCAGAACCGCGAGAAGGCGATGCGGGTGCTGCGAGCACGGCTGCTGGAGCGCGAGATCGCCGAGCAGCAGGCGAAGGTCGCCGCCGAGCGCAAGGCGCAGGTGGGCAGCGGCGAGCGCTCGGAGAAGGTGCGCACCTACAACTTCCCGCAGGGCCGCGTCACCGACCACCGGATCAAGCTGACGTCCCACAACATCGATGCCGTGCTCGCGGGCGACCTCTCCGAGTTCACCGACGCTCTGGCGGCCGAGGAGAAGCGGCAACGCCTCGAGGCCGCGGCGGCTTCCGCCGCTTGAGCGTGTCCGAGGCGGCGACGGCCGGCAGCGTGCGCGACGCCTTGGGCGGGGCAGTCGATGCGCTCGCGGCGGCGGGGGTCGAAACGCCACGGCTCGACGCCGAACTGCTGCTGACCGAGGCGACGGGTTGGGAGCGGGCGCGACTCGTGGCCGAACCGGAGGCGGGGGTTCCGGCGGGGGCGGCGCGGCGATTTGGCGAGCTCGTGCGGCGGCGATTGCGGCGCGAGCCGGTTGCCTACATCCTCGGGCGCAAAGGGTTTGGGAACATCGAGCTTGGCGTGGACCGGCGGGTCCTGGTGCCGCGGCCGGAGACGGAGCTGCTGGTCGAGCTGGCGCTGGAGCTGCGCCCGCGGCGGGTGCTCGACATGGGCACTGGCTCGGGCGCCGTGGCGCTGGCGATCGCCAGCGAGCTGCCGGGCTGCGAGCTGATCGCCACCGACACCTCGGCGGCGGCGCTGGAGGTGGCGCGCGGCAACGCTGCGCGGCTCGGCCTCACCGAGCGGGTCGAGTTCGTCGAGGCGATGCTGCCGCCGGAGCCGCCGCGGCTCGACCTGATCGTCGCCAACCTGCCCTACGTCCCCGAGCACGAGTGGGAGGGGCTGGCGCCCGAGCTGACCGAGTGGGAGCCGCGCGAGGCGCTGCTCGGCGGACCCGACGGCCTCGACGTGATCCGCGCCGCGATCCCGCTCGCCGCCGCGGTCGCCCCGGCGCTGGCGCTCGAGGTCGGCGCCGGCCAGGCGCGGGCGGTCAGCGAGCTGCTCTTCGCGGCCGGATTCGCCACGGTCGAGACCCGCGCCGACCTGGCCGGGATCCCGCGCGTCGTCTGGGGACGCCAGTGAAGGGGGTGTGGCGAGTTTCCCCCCGTTTTTCGGGGGGCAACTCGCCACACGTGCCATGACCGAGCTCGTCTCGATCGAGCGCGACGGGGCCGAGGCGGCCCAGGCGGCGCTGGAGCGGACGATCGGCGCCGGCGGCGTCGCGGTCTTTCCCGCCGACGGGCTGTACGGGCTCGCCTGCGATCCGCTCGACGCGGCGGCGATCGGGCGCATTCACCGGATCAAGGGCCGCGACGACGGCAAACCCTCGGCGGTCATGTACTTCTCGCCGCTGGCGATGCGCGAGCTGGTCGAGGGGCTCGGTCCGCGCACCCGGGATGTGGTCGGCGCGCTGTTGCCGGGCCCGGTGACGCTGGTCGTCGCCAACCCCGAGGGTCGCTACCCGCTCGCCTGCCGCGAGGACCGCGGGCGGCTCGGCGTGCGCCTGATCGGCGGCCCGCTTGCCGGCGCGATGTGCCCGCTCTTCCAGACCTCGGCCAACGTCAGCGGCGAGCCGGCGCCCGGCAGCTTCGCCGCCGTGCCCGAGCAGATCGTCGCCGCGGTCGACCTGGCGATCGACTGCGGCGCGCTCACCGGGCTGCCCTCGACGCTGGTCGACCTAACCGGTTTCGACACGGACGGCAAGTGGACGATCCTGCGCGAGGGCGCCCTGTCGCGCACGGAAATTGAAGGGTTGTTGCCCCTATAGAGGGCACAACGCTTCATCTGGGGCATCAGCAGCCGGGGTGGCCGGGGTAGGGGAGGCGGACCCGGCGGTGGGCTGAGTTGTCGCGCTCGTTCGACTCGTAGAGGAGGCGCATCGGGTCGACGGTCATCGTGAAGAGGAAGCAGCCGCGCAGACCGCTGACGTCGATCCACTGCTTGTCGTAGTCGGCCGGGTAGATGTCCGACCAGCCGACCGAGGTGCCGAGCGTAACCGCCTTCGTGTAGGGGTCCTGGTCGCAGCCGGGGTAGTGGCGGACGCGCGGCGACCGCTTGCCGGGGCGGGTGCGCTCGAGGTCGCGCAGGCAGTAGTTGAGCTTGGGCCCGGTGCGGATCGCCGGACCGGCGTTGCCCTTGGGGCCGACCCGGCGCAGCTCGAAGCGGGCGAGCTGGTGGACCTTCCAGTAGCCGCCGCCGAAGTACTCGCCGACGTCGGTGAAGTGCAGCTTCGCGTCGGTGCGCAGGACGAGCCGCCCACCGCCCTTGCGGTGGATGCGCTGGTTGACGCGCATCGAGTGCCAGCCGTCGCGGTGCCCGCGCAGCTCGATCGGGCCCTTGCCGCGGCTCTTCACGTCGCTCGTCGCCCGCAGCAGCGCCCTGCCCTCGTAGTGCTCCTCGTAGATCTCCGACGGCTTGCCGATTCGCAGGTTGGGGCAGAGCAGCTCGCGCGCCTGCGGGCCTTCGCAGGGGTCGTTCACGCCGCCCGCTGCCGCGGGGGCCGCCGCGACGAGGAGGAGGGCGGCGATCGCAAGTGATGCGCGGAGCTTCACCGGCGGCAGGGTATCCCGGGCCGTTGGTATCGTCGCTGCACGGTGAGCGAGCTACCCGAGAACCTCCAGGCGGCGCCTCTCTCCGAGGTCGACCCGGCGATCGCCGGCGTGCTCGACGCCGAGCTGCGGCGCCAGCAAAGCACGCTGGAGATGATCGCCTCGGAGAACTTCGTCCCGCAGGCGGTGCTGGAAGCGGTCGGCTCGGTGCTGACCAACAAGTACGCCGAGGGCTACCCCGGCAGGCGCTACTACGGCGGCTGCGAGGAGGTCGATGTCGCCGAGCGGCTGGCGATCGACCGGGCCACGGAGCTGTTCGGGGCCGACCACGCGAACGTTCAGCCCCACTCCGGGGCTCAGGCCAACAACGCCGCTTACATGGCGCTGCTCGAACCGGGCGACACCTTCCTCGGGATGGCGCTCGACCACGGCGGCCACCTCAGCCACGGAATGAAGATCAACGTCTCCGGCAAGCTCTACAACCCGGTGCCCTACCACGTGCGCCGCGACGACCTGCGGGTCGACATGGACGAGGTCGCGAGCCTCGCCGAGGAGCACAGGCCCACCCTGATCGTCGCCGGCTGGTCCGCCTACCCGCGGCAGCTCGACTTCGCCGCCTTCCGCGAGATCGCCGACTCGGTCGGGGCGAAGCTGATGGTCGACATGGCCCACTTCGCCGGCCTCGTCGCCGCCGGCGAGCACCCCAACCCGGTCGAGCACGCCGACGTCGTCACGACGACGATCCACAAGACCCTCTGCGGGCCTCGCTCCGGAATGATCCTCTGCACGGAGGAGCACGCCAAGGCGATCGACAAAGCGATCTTTCCGGGTCAGCAGGGGGGGCCGCTGATGCACACGATCGCGGCCAAGGCGGTGGCCCTGCGGATCGCCGCCAGCGAGCCCTTCCGCGACCGTCAGCGGCAGACGATCGCCAACGCCCAGGCGCTCGCCGCCGGCCTCGAAGCGAACGGCGTGCCGGTGCTGACCGGCGGCACCGACGTCCACCTCGTGCTCGTCGACCTGACCCCGAGCGGGCTCGGCGGCCAGGCCGCCGAGGACCGGCTGGAGGAGGTCGGGATCACGGTCAACCGCAACGCGATCCCCTTCGACGAGCGCCCGCCGATGGACCCGTCCGGCCTGCGCATCGGCACGCCGGCGCTGACCACCCGCGGTCTGGTCGAGGAGGACCTGACCGAGATCGCCGCCGTGATCGCGGCGGCACTCAGCGACGAGTTCGAAGCCCGCAAGCAAACCCTCTCGGAGCGCACCAAGACGCTGATGGAGCGTTATCCCCTGTACGCAGATCTTGCAGCCGTTGCGGCGTAGGACCCATCCCGGTAGGGGTGGAACGTCTTGTACTTTTTCTGCGGCGACGTGGGCGGACAGTCGACAACTGTCTTCAGAAAAAGTTAAGTGGAACCCCTGCCGGGATGGGTCTCCGGGGCGGTGAACATCTGGGTCGACATGAGCGCCCCCGCGCACGTTCTCGTGCTGCGGCCGATCATCGAGCGGCTGCGGGCGCAGGGCCACTCGGTCGAGGTGACCTCGCGCGACTACGCGCAGACGCAGGCGCTGCTCGAGCTGCACGGGATGGCGCACACGCCGATCGGCCGCCACGGGGGAGCCTCGCGGGTGCGCAAGGCGATGCGGCTCGGGGCGCGCACCGCCGGGATGGTCAACTTCGGCCGCGGCCGCTCCTTCGACCTGGCGCTCGCCCACGGCTCCAACGACCTGGCGATCGCGGCGAAGCTGCTCGGCGTGCCCGAGTGCAACATGCACGACTACGAGTACGCGGTCACCCAGCACCGGATCGGCTGCCGGCTGGCGCGGCGCGTGATGTTCCCGGACTCGGTCCCGGCCGAGCGCCTGCGCCGCTTCGGCGTCGGCCCGGAGAAGCTCTTCCCCTATCCGGGGCTGAAGGAGGAGTACTACCTCTACGACTTCGAGCCCGACCCGGAGGCGCTGAAGCGTCTGTCGGTCGATACCGCGCGGGTCGTGGTCGTCGTCCGGCCGCCTCCCGACGTCTCGCTCTACCACCGCAAGTCGAACCCGCTGTTTCCGAAAGTGCTACAGCGACTGGGCGGCGACGAGGGCGTGCACGCGGTCGTCCTGCCACGCACGCAGGCCCAGCGCGAGCTGGTCGAAAGCCTCGCGCTGCCCTCGCTGATCGTGCCGCCGGGCGCGGTCGAGGCGCAGAGCCTGGTCGCGCTCGCCGACCTCGTCGTCTCCGCCGGCGGCACGATGAACCGCGAGGCGGCGGCGCTCGGCACCCCCGTCTACACCACCTACGGCGGCCGGCTCGGCGGCGTCGACGAAGCGCTGATCCGCTCGGGAAGGCTGCGGCCACTGACCGACCCGCGGGCGATCGAGCTGCGCAAGCGCGGCGCCGAGGCGACTCCGACCAGGCGGGACCCTAGCCTTCTGGTCGAGACGATCCTGGGTACCGTCGGAGCAGACCATCCCGCCGCGGCCACCGACATCCAAAGCTGACCCGCTTGCCCTGCCGGAGGACGTCCGGGCCGAGCTGGAGCATTTCATCGCGCTCGCTGGCGACGGCGAGCCGCGCCCGGTCGACACCGTCCTGCGCGGCCTCGACATCTTGCTCTCGGCGGCGACCCTGCTGCTGCTCTCGCCGCTGCTGGCGCTGACCGCGGCGGCGATCGCGCTGACCTCGGGGCGGCCGGTCTTCTACCACGGCGCCCGCGTCGGCCGCGCCGGCCGGCTCTTCCGCATGTACAAGTTCCGCACGCTGAAGCCGGACGCCGAGGACCGGCTCGGCCCCTACCTGGGCGAGGAGCTGACTCGCCGCACCGAGCTCGAGGTGACCCGGATCGGCCGGGCGCTGCGCAAGATCCACCTCGACGAGGTGCCGCAGCTGTGGAACGTCCTGCGCGGCGACATGGCCGTGGTCGGCCCGCGGCCGATCCGCCCCGCCTTCTTCACCGAGCTCTGCCGCGAGATCCCCCAGTACTGGCAGCGGCTGGTCGTGCGCCCGGGCGTCACCGGCTTCGCCCAGACGCGGATGACCCGCGAGGAGTCCTGGGCCGACAAGCTGGCCCACGACATGGAGTACATCGCCGACCGCTCGGTGACCCTCTACGTCAGCGTCCTCTTCGCCACCGTGCTCAAGGTCCTCGGTCGCGGCCCCGCCGCCCCCAACTGAGCGCGGTCGAGGTTATCTCCGCATAGCGACGAAAACCTCGACCGCGGATTTGGGACCGGTCACCGCGGTCGAGGTTATCTCCGCATAGCGGGCATAACCTCGACCGCGGTTGGGGGTGAGAGACTGCGCGGCCATGTGTGGGATCTGTGGCGTGGTCGGGCCCGGCGCGGACGCCGAGGCGGTGGGGCGGATGAACGCGCGGCTCGTGCACCGGGGGCCGGACAGCGAGGGCAGCTTTGCCGCTGACGGCGTGGCGCTGGCGATGCGGCGACTCTCGATCATCGACCTCGCCGGCGGCGATCAGCCGATCGCCAACGAGGACGGCAGCGTCGTCGTCGTCCAGAACGGCGAGATCTACAACCACCGCGAGCTGCGCCGTGAGCTCGAGCGCCGCGGCCACCGCTTCCGCACCGCCTCCGACACCGAGGTGCTCGTCCACCTCTACGAGCAGCACGGCGAGGGCTTCGCCGAGCGGCTGCGCGGCATGTTCGCGGTGGCGATCTGGGACGAGCGCGAGCAGCGCCTGCTGCTCGCCCGCGACCGCTTCGGGATCAAGCCGCTCTACTACCGCCTGCGCGAGGGCACGCTCTCCTTCGCCTCCGAGCTCAAGGCGCTGCTCGAGCAGCCGGGCTTCTCGCGCGAGATCGAGCCGCGCGCCGTCGCCGCCTTCCTCGCCTTCAACTCGATCCCGGCGCCGCTGACGATCTTCGCCGAGGCGCGCAAGCTGCCGGCCGGCACGCTCGCCGTCTGGCGCGACGGCGAGCTGCGCCTGCGCCGCTACGCGCGGCCGGCGCCGGTCGAGGCCGAGCGGGCGAAGCGCGGCCCCGCCGACGAGCTCGCGGGCGAGCTGCGCGAGACCCTGCGCGACTCCGTCCGCGCCCACCTGGTTGCCGACGTGCCGGTCGGCGTGCTGCTCTCCGGCGGGGTCGACTCGGCCGGTCTGGTCGCGCTCGCCGCCGGCGAGCAGGCCGATCCGGTGAAGACCTTCTCGGTCGGCTTCGAGGAGGCGAGCTTCGACGAGCTCGAGCGGGCGCGGCTGGTCGCCGAGCGCTACCGCACCGAGCATCACGAGATCGTCCTGCGCCCCGACGCGGTCGAGCTCCTCCCGAAGCTGGTCGAGGCCTTCGACGAGCCCTTCGGCGACTCCTCGGCGCTGCCGACCTACCTGGTCTCCGAGCTGGCGGCGGGCGAGGTCAAGGTCGCCCTCTCCGGCGAGGGCGGCGACGAGCTGTTCGGCGGCTACTACACCTACGTCGCCGACCTGCTCGCCGCCCGCGTCGGCCGGCTCGCCGCGCTCGCGGCGCCGCTGGCCGAGCTGCTGCCCAGCTCCGACGCCAAGGTCAGCTTCGACTACAAAGCCAAGCGCTTCGCCCGCGGCGCCGGCCTGCCGCCGCTGGAGCGCCACCACGCCTGGAAGGAGATCTTCCCGCGCGAGACTCAGGCGGCGCTGCTCGGCGGCCGCGACCCGGGCTGGGACCCGGTCGACCTCTACCGCGAGCGCTACGCCGAGACCGCCGGGGCGGAGCCGCTGGCCCGCCTCCAGGACGTCGACCTCGGCGTCTATCTGGTCGACGACCTGCTGGTCAAGACCGACCGCTCGAGCATGGCCCACTCGCTGGAGCTGCGCGTGCCCTTCCTCGACAACGAGGTCGCGGCGAGCGCGCTCGGCCTGGCAACGCCGCTGAAGGTGCGGCGCGGGGCGAAGAAGCGGCTGCTGCGCCAGGCCCTGGCGCCGCTGCTGCCGCGCGAGGTGCTGAAGGGGCCCAAGCAGGGCTTCTCGATCCCGGTCGCGGCATGGCTGCGCGGGCCGCTGGAGGGCTTCGCCCGCGAAACCCTCTCCGCCGAGACGCTCTCCCGCCAGGGCTGGCTCGACCCCGCCGCGGTGACCCGCGTGCTCGACGACCACTGCGCCGGCCGCGAGGATCTCAGCCGCCAGCTCTGGGGCCTGCTCGCCTTCACGTTGTGGTTCGACCGCTACGCGGACATAGCCTGGACCCGTGCCCGCCGGCGTCGAAGCCCTGCTCGCCTTCCTCCTCGCGGCGATCCTCGCGCTGCTGCTGGTTCCCGTAACCGATCGGGTCGCGCGGCGGATCGGCGCGATCGACCTGCCCGACGGCGGCCGTTCGCTGCACGCGGCGCCGACCCCGCGGCTCGGCGGCCTGGCGATCTTCGTCGCCGTGCTCGCCGCGGCGCTGATCTTCCTGCCCTGGGACGCGGAGACGCGGGCGATCGTCGCCGGCGCCGCGGCGATCACCGCGGTCGGCATGCTCGACGACGTCTACGAGCTCAACGCCGCGGCGAAGCTGGCGGGGCAGACGGTCGCGGTGATCCTGCCGGTCTCCGCCGGCGTCACCGTCGACAGCTTCACCGTCCCCTTCCTCGGCCAGCTCAACCCCGGCTCGGTCGAGCTGCTCGGCCTGCCCGGCAGCGGCGCGATCGACCTCGGCGACGTCGGCACCGTGATCGGCATCGTCGCGATGATCAACGTGATCAACCTGATCGACGGCGTCGACGGGCTCGCCGCCGGCGTCTGCGTGATCTCCGGCGTCGCCCTGGCGGTGATCGCGCTCTCGCTCGACCGCAACCCCGCCGGCGTGCTGGCCGCGCTCACCGCCGGCGCCGCGCTCGGCTTCCTCCGCCACGGCTTCCCGCCGGCGAGCACCTTCATGGGGGACACCGGCTCCAACCTGCTCGGCTTCCTGCTCGGCGTCGTCGCCGTGCAGGGCGCGCTGAAGACGAACGCGGTGATCGCCCTCTTCCTGCCCTTGATCATCCTCACCGTGCCGATCCTCGACACCGGCTTCGTCGTCGCCAAGCGGCTCAAGTACAAACGGCCGATCTACAAAGCCGACCGCTGGCACTTCCACCACCGGATGGCCAACATCGGCTTCTCACAGCGGCGCACGCTCGCCTACCTCTACGGCTGGACGCTGATCATGGCGGCGCTGGCGCTCGCCCTGCGCTTCGTCCCCTACAGCGACAACCACGGCCACTTCGACGCCCTCTGGACCGCGGTGATGGCGGCCTTCGGCCTGCTCGCGCTCGCGGCCAGCGTCTATCTGATCTACGTGCTCGAGATCCTCAAGCTGCGCCGCTTCAGCCGGATCGATCCCGAGACCGGCGAATTCGAGGCGCTCCAGGAATAAGAGCGCGCCGCGACTTTGTGCGAGGTTGTTACAACCGGCACGAAGTGGCTCTAGAAAGCGGATCGACGGCCCGTTGAGGTATAGTCCGGCTTCCGCTCGCCCGACCGTGCGCCGGGCCTGAAAGCGGATTTATGTCTCCTCCCAAGCATGTCGATCTCGTGGTGCTAGCCGCCGCCCTGGCCGTGTTCGCAATCGGGGGTCTGCCCCTGGCCGGCTACGCCGTCGCGGCCGCCGCCTGGCTCGCCCAGCGCGGGGTCCAGACGCTCGCCGGCCGCCGCGCCGCCGCCGAGCTCGCCGCCGGCAATCGCCAGCGGGCGATGGGCGTGGTCGCCGCGACGACGCTCGGCCGCGTCTGGCTGATGGCGACCGCGGCGCTGCTCGCCGGGGTGGTCGAGCGTGAAGCCGGCCTCGCCGCCGCCGTCACCCTCGCCGTGCTCTTCACCGTCTCCTTCGCCGCCCAGGGCATCGCCCATCTGTTCGAGCCGGAGGGGGGCAGGATCGCGTGAGCACCAAGAGCAAAGTCCTGATCGGCCTCGGCTCGTACCTGGCGCTGGCGATCCTGTTGCTGCTGGTCTTCGGCAGCGCCGGCAAGAACGAAGCCTTCCAGCCGCAGAACGAGTTCAAGCTCGAACCGTGGATCTCGATCCACCTCGGCAGCATCGACTTCAGCTTCAACAAGGCGGTCCTCTACCTGCTGCTGGCGAGCGGGCTGACGATCTTCACGATGACCTGGATCTCGCGCCGCATGGCGCAGAAGCCGAACCGGGTGCAGACCGCGGTCGAGGTCGCCTACGACCTGACCAAGAACAACATCACCGGCGGCAACCTCGACCACGCGACCGCGGTGCGCTGGTTCCCCTTCCTCGCCGCGCTCTTCTTCTTCATCTGGTTCTCGAACATCATCGGCTTCCTGCCGCTGCCGATCAACACCGAGCACACGGTCGACATCTTCGGCCTACAGCTGCCCGCCTTCGCCCTCTACGCGGCGACCGCCAACCTCTCGATCCCGCTGGTGCTGACGCTCGTCGTCTGGATCGCCTACCACGTCGAAGGGATCAGGGCCAAGGGCCTGTTCAAGTACCTGGCGAGCTGGCTGCCACCGGGCCTCGAGGACATGAACCCGGTCGCCAAGGGCTTCATCTTCGTGATCGAGGCGATCTCGCACTTCGCCCGGCTGATCTCGCTCTCGGTGCGACTCTTCGCCAACATCCTCGCCGGCCACCTGCTGCTGCTCTTCATGGGCGGCGGGCTGGCCGTTCTGCTCGGGATCGCCGCGCTCGGCGCGCTGACCTTCCCGCTCGCCTTCTTCTTCTTCATCCTCGAGGTGGGGCTGATCGCCACCCTGCAGGCGTTTATCTTCTCGACCCTCACCGCGATCTACATCGGCGGCGCGACCGCCGCCAGCCACTAATGACCAAAGGAGAGCTGTAAGCAAATGGACCTGTCCCCAGTAGTCGCCGCGATCTCCGACGAAGGGATCGAAACGGCCGGCAGGGCAATCGCCCTCGGCGTCGGCGCCGGCCTCGGCTCGATCGGCGCCGGCATCGGCATCGGCTTCATCTTCGGCAAGGAGATCGAGTCGGTCGCCCGCCAGCCGGAGATGAAAGACGAGCTGCAGAGCATCCGCTGGCTCGGCTTCGCGCTGACCGAGGCGGTCGCCTTCTACACCTTCATCTTCGGCCTGATCGCCTTCTTCCTCTAGGCCGGCGAACGTGGAGCTACTCGGCCACATAGCGGGTTTCATCCCCCTCGCGGCGGAGGCCGCCGAGGAAGAAGGCGGCAGCTTCCTGGTCTCGCCGGGCCTCGGCCTGATGATCTGGACGCTGGTCCTCTTCCTGTTCACGATGTGGGTGCTCAGCAAGCTCGCCTTCCCGAAAATCCAGGAGGCGCTCGACAAGCGCGCGAAGACGATCGCCGAGTCGATCGAGGCCGCCGAAAGGCAGCGCAGGGAGTCCGACGAGCTGCTCGAGGAGTACCGCGGCCGGCTGGCCGAGGCGCGCGAGCAGGCGGACGACATCATGGCCCGCGCGCGCAAGGCGGCCGAGACCGCGGAAGCGGAGGCGGCCAGCTCCGGCAAGGAGAAGCGCGACGAGCTGGTGGCAGCGGCGAAGCGCGACATCGAGGCCGAGACGCGGCGCTCGCTGGAGCAGATCCGCCGCGAGGTCGCCGACCTGACCGTGCTGGCGACCGAGAAGGTGACGCGCAAGACGCTGACGCCCGACGATCAGCGCCGCCTGGTCGAGGAGGCGCTGAGCGAGGTCGACTTCACCTCGCTCTCGGGAGCGGAGAGCTAGGACGATGCAGGACCCGGCACGCGTATACGCCGAATCGCTCTTCGAGGTGGCGAAGGCGAAGGGCAAGCTCGACCCGATCGGCGAGGGCCTCGGCCGGTTCGCCGACGCGGTCGACGCGAGCCGCGACCTCCAGGTCTTCCTGTTCAGCCCGCACTTCACCTCGGCCGAGAAGAGCGAGGGCCTGCGCCGCGCGGTCAGCGGCGCCGAGCCGGAGCTGACCAACTTCCTCGAGCTGCTGGTCGAGAAGCACCGCATGCCCGAGGTCTTCCGCATCCGCCGCGAGTTCGAGGAGCTGTGGAAGAAGGAGCGGCAGCGGATCGACGTAACCGTTACCAGTGCGACCGAGCTCGACCCGGCGGTGGTCGAGAAGATCGGCGGAGAGATCGAGCGCCAGACCGGCCAGACGGTCGACCTGGCGAGCCGCGTCGACGAGGAGATCCTCGGCGGCATCGTCCTACAGGTAGGCAACATGGTGCTCGACGCGAGCATCCGCAGTCGCTTGGAGAAACTTCGAAAGAGCGTCGCCCAGGCGGCGTAAGGAGGAATAGAGCAGCCCCATGGAGATCAAGCCCGACGAGATCGCATCGATTCTGCGCGAGCGGATCGAGGGACTGGATGCCGGCAGCGCCGACCTCGCGGAGGTCGGCACCGTGCTGTCCGTCGCCGACGGGATCGCCCGCATCCACGGCCTCGACAACTGCATGGCGCTGGAGATGCTCGAGCTGCCGCACGGCGTCACCGGCCTCGCCCTCAACCTCGAGGAGGACAACGTCGGCGCCGTGCTCTTCGGCGAGTGGGACAAGGTCGTCGAGGGCGACACGGTCAAGCGCACCGGCCACCTGCTCCAGATCCCCGTCGGCGACGAGCTGCTCGGCCGCATGGTCGACCCGCTCGGCCGCCCGCTCGACGGCAAGGGCGAGCTCTCGACCACGCAGACCCGCCCGGCCGAGTTCAAGGCGCCCGGCGTCGTCCAGCGCCAGCCGGTCGAGGAACCGGTGCAGACCGGGCTGATGTCGATCGACGGGATGATCCCGATCGGCCGCGGCCAGCGAGAGCTGATCATCGGCGACCGCCAGACCGGCAAGACGGCGATCGCGATCGACACGATCATCAACAACAAGGACAAGGACCTGGTCTGCATCTACGTCGCGATCGGCCAGCGGATGTCGACGGTCGTGCAGCTGCGCGAGGTGCTCGAGGAGAGCGGCGCGATGGAGAACTCGATCATCGTCGCCGCGCCCGCCGACGAGGCGGCGCCGATCAAGTACATCGCCCCCTACGCCGGCTGCGCGATGGGCGAGCACTTCCTCTACAACGGCAAGGCGGCGCTCTGCGTCTACGACGACCTGACCAAGCACGCCTACGCCTACCGGCAGATGTCGCTGCTGCTGCGGCGCCCGCCCGGTCGCGAGGCCTACCCAGGCGACGTCTTCTACCTGCACTCGCGCCTGCTCGAGCGGGCGGTGAAGCTGAACGACGAGCTCGGCGGCGGCTCGCTGACGGCGCTGCCGATCATCGAGACGCAGGCCTCCGACGTCTCCGCCTACATCCCGACCAACGTGATCTCGATCACCGACGGCCAGATCTTTCTCGAGTCCGACCTGTTCAACTCGGGCGTGCGGCCGGCGATCAACGTCGGCATCTCGGTCTCGCGGGTGGGCGGCAACGCGCAGACCAAGGCGATGAAGAAGGTCGCCGGCAAGCTGCGCCTCGACCTCTCCCAGTACCGCGACCTCGAGGCCTTCGCCCAGTTCGGCTCCGAGCTCGACCCGGAGACGCAGAAAACGCTCAACCGCGGCGAGCGCCTGGTCGAGATGCTCAAGCAGAAGGAGCGCGAGCCGCTGGAGATGGCCGACCAGGTCGCCGCGATCTACTCCGGCACCGGCGGCTTCCTCGACCGGATCAAGACCGAGCGCGTGGGCGAGTTCCTCGGCGACCTGCGCATCCGCCTGCACTCCGAGAAGGCCGATCTGCTCGGGCGGATCGCCGAGACCGGCAAGCTCGAGGAAGACGACGAGAACGAGCTCGCGGACGCGATCCGCGACTTCGTCGACGACTTCGGCCCGGACTTCGACGAGCACGGCGACCCGCTCGAGGCGGGCGAGTCGGACCGCGTCAAGTCGGCCGAGGAGCGCGAGAAGCCGAGCCGCGTCGCCGACGACGAGGCCGAAGCGGAGGCCGAGAGGGAGACCGCGGCGGCCTAGCGGCCGGCGGAGGGCAACACGATGGCTTCGCAGAAGGACGTCAAGGCCCGCATCGCGTCGGTCAAGAACATCAACAAGATCACGCGGGCGATGGAGATGGTCGCCGCGGCGCGGCTGCGGCGCGCCGAGCAGCGGATCGAGGCCCTGCGCCCGTACGCGCAGGGGATGCGCAAGCTGACCCGCCGCGCCGCCGAGCAGGCCAACGGCCTGCCGCGGGTGCCGGTGCTGGTCGAGCGCGAGCAGGTGCAGCGGGTCGGCGTCGTCCTGATCACCGGCGACCGCGGCCTCGCCGGCGCCTTCAACACCAACGTCCTGCGCGACGGCCTGCGCCTGCGCGACGAGCTCGCCGCCGAAGGGGCCGAGACGGCCTTCTCGGCGGTCGGGCGCAAGGGCGTCTCGGCGCTCACCTTCCGCAAGCACGAGGTGCGCACCTCCTACGTCGGCTTCACCGACCGGCCGGGCTTCGCCGACGCGCGCGAGATCGGCGAGGAGCTGACCGCGCGCTACGTCGACGAGGAGCTCGACCGGGTCGAGCTCGTCTACAACCACTACGTCTCGCCGCTGACCCAGCACGTCTGGCGGCAGACGCTGCTGCCGCTACAGCAGGCCGACGTGATCGGCGCCGGCGCCGTCGAGGAGGAAGAGGACGCCGAGGAGACCGCGATCGAGCAGGCGCACAGCCAGGCGCTCTGGGAGTTCGAGCCCGAGGCCGAGGTGCTGCTGGCGCAGCTCATCCCGGAGTACGTGAACATCTCCGTCTACCGGGCGCTGCTCGAGTCGGCCGCCTCCGAGCTGGGGGCGCGGATGACCGCGATGCGCAACGCGGCGGAGAACGCGGAGACGATGATCGACGACCTGACGCTGGAGATGAACCGGGTCAGGCAGGCCGACATCACGCAGGAGATCCTCGAGGTGGTCGCCGGCGCGGAGGCACTTGGTTAGGCCGACGGGCCGAAAATACGCCTCTACGGCGTATTTTCGGCCCGTCGGCGGAGATTTGGAGACGAAAAAAGGAAGAGATGGCTGACACGAACGGAGCGAACGCAGGACGGGTCGAGCAGGTGACGGGCGTCGTCGTCGACGCCGTCTTCCCGGAGCAGCTGCCGGAGATCTACTCGGCGGTGAAGATCGAGATGGCCGGCGACGACGGCGAAACGAGCGAGCTGGTCTGCGAGGTGCAGCAGCACCTCGGCGACGACCGCGTGCGCACGGTCGCGATGGACGCGACCGACGGCCTACAGCGCGGCGACAGGGTGGTCGACACGGGCGAACCGATCACGGTCCCGGTCGGCGACGCGACCCTGGGCCGGATCTTCAACCTGCTCGGCGAGCCGATCGACGAGGGCGACCCGGTCGAGGCCGGCGAGCGCTGGCCGATCCACCGCCCCGCCCCGCAGGCCTCGGACCTCGCCCCGACGCAGGAGATCCTCGAGACGGGGATCAAGGTGATCGACCTGCTCGCGCCCTACGCCAAAGGCGGCAAGGTCGGGCTGTTCGGCGGCGCCGGCGTCGGCAAGACCGTCTTGATCCAGGAGCTGATCCGCAACATCGCCGAGGAGCACTCCGGGCTCTCGGCCTTCGTCGGCGTCGGGGAGCGCTCGCGCGAGGGCAACGACCTCTGGCTCGAGATGAAAGAGTCGGGCGTGCTGGAGAAGACGATGCTCGTCTTCGGCCAGATGAACGAGCCGCCCGGCGCCCGCCTGCGCGTCGCTCTGTCCGGCCTGACGATGGCCGAGTACTACCGCGAGCAGGGCGGCCAGGACGTGCTGCTGTTCGTCGACAACATCTTCCGCTTCGTCCAGGCGGGCTCGGAGGTCTCGGCGCTGCTCGGGCGGATGCCCTCCGCGGTCGGCTACCAGCCGACGCTGGAGACCGAGATGGGTGGCCTCCAGGAGCGGATCACCTCGACCGAGCGCGGCTCGGTCACCTCGATCCAGGCCGTCTACGTTCCCGCCGACGACTACACCGACCCGGCGCCGGCCTCGGTCTTCGCCCACCTCAACGCGACCACGGCGCTCTCGCGGGCGATCTCCGAGAAAGGGATCTACCCGGCCGTCGACCCGCTCGACTCGAGCTCGACGATCCTCAAGCCCGACATCCTCGGCGACGAGCACTACCGCACGGCGACCGAGGTGCAGCAGGTGCTCCAGCGCTACAAGGAGCTCCAGGACATCATCGCGATCCTCGGCATCGACGAGCTCTCCGACGAGGACAAGCAGACGGTGAGCCGGGCGCGCAAGATCGAGCGCTTCCTCAGCCAGCCGTTCTTCGTCGCCGAGCAGTTCACCGGCCGCACCGGCGAGTACGTGCCGGTCGCGGAGACGGTGCGCGGCTTCCGCGAGATCCTCGACGGCGAGCACGACGACCTGCCCGAGGGCGCCTTCTACATGCAGGGCTCGATCGACCAGGTCACCGAGAACGCCAAGGCCGCGGCGTAGGAGCAGCGTGGCCGGCGACGCCAAATTCGAGGTCGAGGTCCTCACCCCCGAGGGCGAGGTCTTCAACGGCGAGGTGAGCCAGGTCTCGACCCGCACCGCGGTCGGCGAGATCGGCATCCTCGCCAACCACGCGCCGCTGCTGGCGGCGCTGCGCCCGGCCGAGCTGCGCCTGCACATCGGCGGCGAGACCCAGCGCTACGCCCAGGCGCACGGCTGGCTACAGGTGTTCGGCAACCACGCCCGCCTGCTGCTCGAGGAGGCGATCGCCCCCGACGACCTCGACCCCGCCGTGCTCAAAGAGCAGCTCGCCGACGCCGAGCAGCGCCTGGCCGAGTCCGAGGAGGCCAGCGGCGAGCGCTCGCGGGCCGAAAAGGACCGCGAGCGCACCGAAGCCTTCCTCGCGATCGCCAGCGGCTGAGCGGTGTGGCGAGTTACCCCCTCTTTTTCGGGGGGAAACTCGCCACAGGACGTCCAATCACGAGGGAGCCGGTGTCCCTCGCGACATTCCCGCGAAGGGACACCGGCTCTCTCCCGGCCTGCGAAACCGGTCCCCAGTGCAAAGGTCGAGCACCTTCTGCTCGTAGAGGCGTCACGGCACTCCTTTGCCTTCCAGCCTTAGATTTGCCGATGTGTCTACCGAAGCGAACGAAGCGGTGGTGCACCGCTTCTACGAGGAGCTCTGGAATCGCTGGCGGCTGGAGGTGGCTGACGAGATCATCTCCCAGGCGATCGAGTTCCGAGGGTCGTTGGGTACGAAGGCTTATGGCAGAGATGCATTCAGGGGTTATGTCGAGGCCGTACGACGAGCATTTCCCGATTGGCGAAACCAGATCGACGAGATGATTGCCATTGGCGACCGGGTGGTCACCCGGATGACGTGGACAGGCACGCACCGCGGGGTGCTTGACGACGTCAAGCCAACGGGTTTGGCGGTCGAATACTGCGGTGCCTCCTTCTTCCGGCTCAGATCCGGCGTGATCGAGGAGGCCTGGGTAGTCGGCGACACCGATGCTCTGTGGCGGACGATCCGAAGGGTTGGGTAGTCGCTCGCCGGCAGAGCTACGCCGACGCCGGGTCCAGGGCGAGGAGCTTGACCTTGAAGGTCGATCCGGTGATCTTCGCGGCCCGCTGATCGCCGGTCACGAGCAGATCGACCTCGGAGTGGAGGTCGGCTGTCGCCAGGATCAGGGCGTCCGGCATCCGCAGGGATCTGCGTTGGGCGCGAAAGTCGGCGGCCTTGTCGGCCACCTTGGCGTCGACAGGCAGGATCTCGGAGATGAGGTCGGCGAAGAAGTCTCGGACGCGCTTCTCGTCGTGGCGGCCGAGTCGTGCCCCGGTCAGCACCTCCCCGTAGGTGACCGCCGAAGCGAACAGCTGACTCTTGCCGAGGAGGTCTCGGATCGTCTCGTCGGCGGTCTCATGAAGGGCATCGCCGCGGTCGAGGAACGCGACCACCGCATCTGAGTCGAGGACTACCGCCACTCGTCGCGCAATCCGTCTACGCGCTCGCGCAGATCGCCGCCGGTGTCGAGGCAGCCGGAGTAGCGGTCGATCAGCTCGCCGACCCGCGTCAGGACCACGCGACCGGCTCCCTCGGCTTCGACCCGCAATGTGTCCCCAGGCTCGAAGCCGGCCTTGCGGAACGGGGCGGCGGGTATCGTCACCTGATGCTTGCTGGACACCCTCGTTTGATTCTTTACCTTTTCAGCCATAGGTAAAGACTACTTGCTCCCCAACCAGCAGCGCAACCCACTCTGAGCACCGCCCGTCGGGCGACTTCCGCTCGATGAGCGTCACGGCGGCCATTGCCCGGTTGAAATACCGTCTCGGCATGCGCGTTCCGGGCAGGCATCCGAGGGTTGGACGACGGGAGCCGTCCCGATGCGAGGGACGTGGCTCGTGAGCGACGAGCTCGTCGCTCTCGCCAGCAGGCTGATCGGGTTCGAGACGGTGGGGGCGGACGGGGTGCTGGAAGCGGCCGGGTTCGTCGAGGGGTGGCTGGAAGCGCGGGGGATCGAGGTGGCCACCGAAGAGGTGCGGGGGCTGCCGGTGCTGAAGGCCGAAGTGGGGCCGGAGGACGCGCCGACGGTCGTGCTGCACGGGCACCTCGACGTGGTTCCGGCGCGGTCGGGGCAGTTCGAGGCGCGGGTCGAGGGCGAGCGGCTCTACGGGCGCGGCGCCTACGACATGAAGGGCGCCCTGGCGGCGATGCTGGTGACGACTGCGGCGCTGCGCGACGGCGACGGGGTGCGGGTGCGGCTGGGGATCGTCGGCGACGAGGAGTCCGAGGAGGAGGCCGAACGGGGCAGCGACGCGCTGGTCGACGGCGGCTTCCTCGGCGACTTCGCAATCACCGGCGAGCCGACCGATCTGCAGATCGGGGTCGAGGCGAAGGGGGTGCTGGCGCTGCGAATCGAGGTCGGCGGCATCGCCGCGCACGGGGCGACCCCGTGGCTGGGCGACAACGCCGTGCTCAAGGCACACGACGTTTTCCGCAGGATCGAGTCGCTACCTTTCGCTAGGCACAGCTCGGAGCTGTTCGACCGCCCCTCGATCAATCTCGGCAGGATCCTGGGCGGCGACGCGCTCAACAAGGTGCCCGACCGATGCGCGATCGACGTCGACATCCGCTACCTGCCCGACCAGGACCCCGAGGCGCTGCTCGCACAGATCCGCGCCCTGGACGACGTCGAGGCGACGCCGTTGCTGCGCCGCCCGCCGGCGGTCGTCGACCGCGATTCGCCCTTCGTCCGCGGCCTGCGCGAGGCGGCGCAGGCGCACCACGACGGAGAGCCGATGAGCGTCGGTCGCGACGGCGCCTCCGATGCGGTCTCCTTCCTGCGTGCCGGCGTGCCGGCGGTCGAGTTCGGGCCGGTCGGCGAAGGACACCACGGGCCGGCGGAGTGGGTCTCGGTGCCCTCGCTGCTCGCCTACCGGCAGACGCTGGAGCAGTTCCTGCGCGCGTTGCCGGCGCGGCTGGAAAGCTGAGGGCGGCGTGATCGAGCAACCGTTCAAGAAGCCCCCGCCCGAGGGCGACCACGAGCCGCCGCCGAAGCGCAGGCGCTACTGGTGGCGCTTCACTCTCGCCTCGGTCGTGATCGTCAGCGTCGTCGCCGCGGCGACGGCCGCCAGCGTCCTTCTCTATGTCGGCAGCATCGCCACGGCGCTCTCGCACAACAACGTGCTGTGCCGGAAGGTCTGTAGGGCGCTGAAGGAGACGACCGGGGGCGAACCGGAGAACATCGTCATCCTCGGCTCCGACAAGCGGGCCAGCGAACCGGGCGACCCCGGGCGCTCCGACACGACGCTGCTGCTGCGGCTCGATCCCGACCGCAACGCGATCGCGCTGATGTCGATTCCGCGCGACCTCAAGGTCGAAATCCCCGGCTACGGGACGGGCAAGTTCAACGAAGCCTATTCCTACGGCGGCCCGACGCTGACCGTCCAGGTCGTGAAGGAACTCACCGGGCTGCCGGTCAATCACGTGGTCAACGTCGACTACCTCGGCTTCGTCCGCGCGGTCGACGCGATCGACTGCGTCTACGTCGACATCGATCGCCGCTACTACCACTCCAACGTCGGCGTGCCGCCATCCGAACAGTATTCGGAAATCAACATCCAGCCCGGCTATCAGCTTCTCTGCGGCAAAAAGGCGTTGCAGTACGTGCGCTACCGCCACACCGACACCGACCTGGTCCGCGCCGCGCGCCAGCAGGACTTCCTCAGCGCCGCGCGCCAGCGGGTGCCGGTGGCCGACCTGGTGCTGGGCCGCAACGACCTGATCGACATCTTCACCGAATACACCACCTCCGACATCCACGACAAGGAGACGATGCTCCAGGTGCTGAAGCTGTTCATCGCCTCGCGCGGCGCCTCGATCAAGGAGGTCCACTTCCCGGCCGAACTGGGGCCGAGCTTCGTCTATGCCTCCGAGAGCGCGATCCACGAAGCCGTCGAGAAATTCCTCGGCATCGAAGCGAGCGGCGGTCCGCGCGGCTCGCTCGACGAAGGCGACGGCAAGCGCAAGCACAGGAAGAAGAACAAGAAGTCGAAGCAGGGCAAGAAGAAGCAGAGGCCGAAGCCGAAGCTGGAACTCCAGCCGCCCGGCAGCGACGGGCTGGTGCCGGCGGCGGAAGCCGGGGAACTGGAGGCGAAGACCGTGGCGCGCAAGGCCGGCCACGGCTTCCCCGTCTTCTACCCGGCGAGGCTGCCCTCCGGCGCCGCCTACGTCGAAAGCAACTCCTACCTGCACGTGCGGGATCCGCGCTTCTACCACTTCAGGGACACGGGCGGCAAGCGCCATGCCGCCTACAGGATGACGGCCTACCTGGAACTGCCCGACGGCGTCCACTACTTCGGCGTGCAGGGGGTCAAGGGCTGGTCGGACCCGCCGATCCTCAACAACCCGAGCCTGACCAAGGACATCCACGGCCGCGAATACGAGATCTTCGTCGACGGCGACCGGGTCAAACTCGTCGCCTGGCGCCGCGGGGACAACGTCTACTGGATCTCGAACAGCCTCTTGCAGTCGCTGACCAACGACCAGATGGTCGGCATGGCGCGCTCGGCAAAGGTGATAATCCCCAACCGCAAGCCAAGGAGGACGAGGGAATTGAGGAGCGCGCAGCGATGAAGGAGAGCAGCAGGGAGCCGGTCGGCGTGATCGGCGTCGGCTGGGTCGGCCTGGTCACGGCCACCTGCTTCGCAGAGCTCGGCCACCCCGTCGTGGCGCGCGACATCCTGCCGGAGAAGGTCGAGTCGCTCGCCCGCGGCGAGACGACGATCCACGAGCCCGGCCTGGACGAGCTGCTGCGCGGCAATGCCGAGCGACTCACGTTCACGACCGAGATGCCGGAGCTGCTCGAGGCGGCGCGACTGCTGTTCGTCTGCGTCGACACGCCCCCGACTCCCTCCGGCGACGCCGATCTCTCGCGCGTGCGCGCCGTGGTCGAGGAGCTGCCGGCCGACGGCGGGCACGTGCTGATCATGAAGAGCACCGTTCCCGCCGGCACCGGCGAGGCGATCCGGCGCGATCGGCCCGGCCTCGCCTACGTCTCCTGTCCCGAGTTCCTCAAGGAGGGCACCGCGGTCGCCGACTTCATGCGCCCCGACCGGGTCGTGATCGGCGCCGACCCGGGCGACGAGGCAGCCGGCGACGCGGTCGCGCGCCTCTACGAGCCGCTGGGCGGGGACGCCGTCCGCACCGACGTCGCCAGCGCCGAGATGATCAAGCTCGCCTCCAACGCCTTCCTCGCGACCAAGATCTCCTTCGTCAACGAGATCGCCAACGTCTGCGAGGAGGTCGGCGCCGACGTCGGCGAGGTCGCCCGCGGCATGGGCCTGGACCAACGCATCGGCCCATCCTTCCTGCGCGCCGGCATCGGCTACGGCGGTAGTTGTTTTCCGAAGGATGTTTCAGCACTCAAGATGCTTGCTGGTAATACGGGCTATCACTTCCAGCTGCTCAACGCGGTGATCGAGGTGAACGAGCTACAGAAGCGGCGGGTGGTGCAGAAGCTGTCGGCACACCTCGGCTCGCTCGTCGGGCGGCGGGTGGCACTGCTCGGTCTGGCCTTCAAGCCCGACACCGACGATATGCGGGAGGCCTCGAGCCTGGTGCTGGCGGCACGGTTGCAGGGCGAGGGCGCTGAGGTTGTCGCCTACGACCCGGTTGCCGCCGATGCCGCAAGCGCGTTGCTGGACGGAGTCGAGCTCCGCGACTCGGCGCTCGCGGCGCTCGAGGGCGCCGACGCGGCGGTGCTGGTCACCGAGTGGGGCGAGTTCGGCGAGCTCGACTGGAGCGATGCGGCCGAGCGGATGGCCCGTCCGCTGCTGATCGACGGCCGCAACTTCCTCGACCCGCGGAAGCTGGTTGAGGCGGGCTTCGAGTACGAGGGCATCGGCCGCGCGCTGGCAGGCGCCGCATCGACCGCGACCGCGGACTGAGCGATGCAGGCAATCGTTCTCGTCGGGGGGAAGGGGACGCGGCTGCGTCCCCTGACCGAGCGCGTGCCGAAGCCGGCGCTGACGCTGGTCGACCGCCCGTTTCTCGCCTACATGATCGAGTGGCTCGCGGCGCACGGCGTGAGCGAGGTCGTGCTCGCCTGCGGCTTCCTGCCCGACGTCCTGCGCGAGGCCCTTGCCGGCGAGGAGCAGAGGGCGGGGGTGAGGATCCGCTACGCGGTCGAGCCAGCGCCGCTGGGGACCGCCGGGGCGATCCGCTTCGCCGCCGACGAGCTCGGCGATGACCTGGAGGACCGCTTCCTGGCGCTCAACGGGGACGTGCTCACCGACCTCGACCTGAGCGCGCTGCTGAGCGCCCACGAGCGCTGGGACGCGGCGGCGACGATCGGCCTGCACCCGGTCGAGGACTCCTCCGCCTTCGGCCTGGTCAGCAGCGGCGAGGGCGGCGAGGTGCTCGAGTTCCTCGAGAAGACCGGCGAGCGCAGGCCGGGTGAGGTCAACGCGGGGATGTACGCGCTGACGCGCCCCGTCCTCGATCTGATCCCGCCGGGTGAGAACGTCTCGATCGAGCGCGACGTCTTTCCGCGCCTTGTCGGCAACCGCCTGCACGGCCTGCTGCTCGACGGCTACTGGATGGACATCGGCACGCCGGAGCGCTACCTCCAGGCGAGCTGGGACATCCTCGAGCGCCGGGTCGCGACCTGCGTCGAGCCGTCCGGGCCCGACGTGCTGATCGACCCGGGCGCGGCCGTGGAGGACGGGGCGACGGTCGGTCCGCGCGCGGTCGTCGGGCCGGGCTGCCGGATCGGGGCGGGCGCGGTCGTGACCGGATCGGTCCTGCTCGACGGCGCCACGGTCGGCGAGAACGCACGCGTGGTCGACTCGATCCTCTCGCCCGGCGCGGAGGTGCCCGCGGACGCCGAAGTGGCAGGAGCCGTGGCGGCCGAGAGCGAAAGGGTCGCCGGCTGATGCTCGACGACGTCCTCGCGATCCCCGACCACCTGCGCGACGCGATCTGGCGGGTCGAGTCGGCGCGCCTGCCGCGCGGCGAGGCGGATGGCCTGCTCGTCTGCGGGATGGGCGGCTCGGCGGTCGGCGGCGACCTCGCCGCCGCGGTGCTGGGCGACCGCCTCTCCGCGCCGCTGCTGACCGTGCGCGGCTACGCGCCGCCGAGCTGGCTGACGCCGGAGTGGGCGGTGCTCTGCTCGAGCTACTCGGGCGGGACCGAGGAGACGCTCGCCTGCTTCGCCGCCGCCGAGCGGCTCGGCGCGCGCCGCGTCGTCGCCAGCACGGGCGGCGCGCTGACCGAGCGGGCGCGAGCCGCCGGCGATCCCGTGATCGGCCTGCCCGGGCTGCTGCCGGCGCCGCGCACCGCCGTCGCCTACATGCTCGTCTGCGCTCTGGAAGTGGCGGCCGCGGTCGGGGTCGCTCCCCGCGTCGCCGACGAGATCGAGGCGGCCGCCGAGTTCCTCGACGGGGAGCGCGAGGCGCTGCGCCACCTCGCGGGCGAGGTGGCCGGCGCGCTCGGCGAGCGCCTGCCGGTGGTCTACGGCGCCGGCCCGACCGCGGCGGCGGCGCGGCGCTGGAAGACCCAGATCAACGAGAACGCGAAGCAGCCGGCCTTCTGCGGCGAGCTGCCGGAGGTCGACCACAACGAGATCTGCGCCTGGGAGGAAGCGGGCGCCGCCGGTCTGGCGGCGGTGCTGCTGGAGGATCGCGACCAGCACCCGCGCGAGCAGCTGCGCTTCGACCTGACCGCGGCCGAGGTCGAGCGCGACGGCGCTCCCGCCGTGCGCATCGAGGCGGCCGGCGAGAGCCGCGCCGAGCGCCTGCTCTGGACGGTCATGCTCGGCGACCTCGTCTCGCTCGAGCTCGCCGCGGCCCGCGACGTCGACCCGCTGCCGATCGCGGCGATCGACCGCCTCAAGGCCTCGCTCGACGCCTCCTGACCTGCCGCGAGGCGTTCTACGTATCCTTGTGCCGAACGGAAAAGACGAAAGGAATCATGGCAACCGCCACCTCACCCGCTGTTGAGTACAAAGTCGCCGACATCGGCCTCGCCGACTTCGGACGCAAGGAGATCGCTCTCGCCGAGGTAGAGATGCCCGGCCTGATGCAGACCCGCGAGGAGTACGCCGACGCGCAGCCGCTGAAAGGCGCGCGGATCACCGGCTCGCTGCACATGACGGTGCAGACCGCCGTCCTGATCGAGACCCTGGTCGCGCTCGGCGCCGAGGTCCGCTGGGCCAGCTGCAACATCTTCTCCACCCAGGACCACGCCGCGGCAGCGATCGCCGCCGCCGGCATCCCCGTCTTCGCCTGGAAAGGCGAGACGCTGGAGGAGTACTGGTGGTGCACCGAGCAGGCCCTGCTCTGGCCCGAGGGCGAGGGGCCGAACATGATCCTCGACGACGGCGGCGACGCAACCCTGCTCGTCCACAAGGGCGTCGAGTTCGAGAAGGCGGGCGCCGTGCCCGACCCGGAGTCGGCCGACTCGGAGGAGTTCCGCGTCGTGCTCGCGACCCTCCAGCGCTCGCTCGAGGAGGACCCGCAGCGCTGGACCAACCTCGCCGCTCAGATCAAGGGCGTCACCGAGGAGACGACGACCGGCGTTCACCGGCTCTACCAGCTGGCCGAGACCGGCGACCTGCTCTTCCCGGCGATCAACGTCAACGACTCGGTCACCAAGTCGAAGTTCGACAACCTCTACGGCTGCCGCCACTCGCTGATCGACGGGATCAATCGCGGCACCGACGTGATGATCGGCGGCAAGGTCGCCGTGATCTGCGGCTACGGCGACGTCGGCAAGGGCTGCGCCGAGTCGCTGCGCGGCCAGGGCGCCCGCGTGATCGTCACCGAGATCGACCCGATCTGCGCCCTACAGGCGGCGATGGAGGGCTACGAGGTGAAGACGCTCGACGACGTCGTCGAGACCGCCGACATCTTCGTCACCGCCACCGGCAACAAGGACATCATCACCGCCGACCACATGGCGCGGATGAAGCACAACGCGATCGTCGGCAACATCGGCCACTTCGACAACGAGATCGACGTCGCCGGGCTCGAGGCCTCGCCGGCCGAGAAGGTGAACATCAAGCCGCAGGTGGACGAGTGGCGCTTCCCCGACGGCCACTCGATCGTGCTGCTCTCCGAGGGGCGCCTGCTCAACCTCGGCAACGCGACCGGGCACCCGAGCTTCGTGATGTCGAACTCGTTCACCAACCAGGTGATCGCGCAGATCGAGCTCTTCGGCCAGCCCGAGGGGTTCACGGCCAAGGACGTCACGGTGCTGCCCAAGCACCTCGACGAGAAGGTCGCGCGCCTCCATCTCGCGGCGCTCGGCGTCAACCTGACCGAGCTCTCCGAGGAGCAGGCCGCCTACCTCGGCATCCCGGTCGAGGGCCCCTACAAGCCCGACCACTACCGCTATTGAGCCGATGAGAGCGATGGTCCTCGCAGCCGGGCTCGGCACCCGGCTGCGACCGGTCACCTACGCGATGCCGAAGCCGATGGTGCCGGTGCTCAACCGGCCGGTGATGGAGCACACCGTGCGCCTGCTCGCGCGCCACGGCTTCACCGAGGCGATCGCCAACCTGCACTGGTTCCCGGAGACGATCGAAGGCCATTTCGGCGACGGCGCGGCCTTCGGCGTCGAGCTCACCTACAGCTTCGAGCAGCAGCTGCTGGGCACGGCCGGCGGCGTGCGCAACGCCGCCGGGTTCCTCGGCGATTCGTTCCTGGTCGTCGCCGGGGACGCGCTCACCGACATCGACTTCGGCGCGATGCGCGAGTTCCACGACTCGCACGACGGGCTGGTCACGATGGCGACCAAGCGGGTGGCCGAGACCGACCAGTTCGGGGTCGTGATCGCCGCCGCCGACGGCCGCATCCAGGGCTTCCAGGAGAAGCCCGACCCGGCCGAGGCGCTCTCCGACCTGGCCAACACCTGCATCTACATGTTCCGCGCCGAGGTCTTCGACCACTTCCCCGAGCCGGGGACGAGCAACGACGCCGGCCCCGACGACCCGCCCGAGTTCGCCGACTGGGCAAAGGACGTCTTCCCGGCGCTGCTCGAGGCCGACGTGCCCTTCTACTCGCACGAGATCGACGCCTACTGGAACGACATCGGCAACCTCGACGAGCTGCGCCAGGGCAACCTCGACGCGCTGCGCGGCGAGGTCGAGGTCGAGCCGGGGGCGCCCGAGGTGGCCGAGGGTGTGCGCAGCGCCAGCCCGCTCGGCGACGCCGAGGTGACCGGGCCGGCGCTGATCGGCGCCGAGGTCGAGCTCGGCGGCGGCGTCAGGATCGACGGTCCGGCGATCGTCGCCGACGGCTGCCGGATCGGCGCCGGCTCGATCGTGCGCGACGCGATCCTGCTCGAAGGGGCCGAGCTGGCGCCGAAATCGGTCCTCGTCGGCGGAATCGCCGCTCATACGTAGTCTGAGAGCGGGGCCGGGTGCCCCCCTGCGAAAACCCGCGTGGGGCGCCGGCGGGGTGTCCCCCTGCGAAAACCCGCATAGATACGGCCTGACGGGTTCTTGCCGGGGAGGGCTCCAATGTTTTCTCCGGGGGACACCCCGCCGGCGCTGCACGGAGCTGCTTCACAGTCGCCGTGTGAAGGTCACTGCCGCGACGCGGACGGTTCCGGCTGAGCGGAGAGCTTGAGCGGCGGATGAGAGGGTGGCGCCGGTTGTTTGGACGTCGTCTATCAGGAGGGCGCTCTTCGGGGTTTCGCCGCGGGTCTGGATCAGCGGGGGGTGGCCGATGCGCTGGGCTCGGCGCCTGCCGACCTGGCGGCCGCCGCCGCGGCGGGCGAGGCAGGCGGCGAGCGGCAGGTCGGTCCTGGCCGCGAGAGCCTGCGCGATCTCGGCCGCCGGATCGAAGCCCCTTGCGAAGGAGCGCAGGCGCGCCGTGGGAACCGGGACGACCGCGCCGCTCAGCAGCGCGCCGGGGGCGAGCCACTCGATGCGGTCGGCGATCAGCTCGGCGACCGGGAGCAGGCGGCGGAACTTGAGTGCGGCCACGAGGTCGCGGGCGACGCCCTCGTGGGGCGCCGAGGCCCAGGCGCGGTCGATGCCCGGCGGCCCAGCCCCCTCGAGTGGATCCATCGAGGCGAGGCGCCGAGAGCAGCGCGTGCAAAGCGTCGCCTCGCGGCGACAGCTACGGCCGCAGGCGGCGCAGAGAGGCGGGACGACGGCGGTGGCTACAGCGTGGAGGAGCTTCATGCCGCGAGCCTGCGCGGCGCCGACGCGCGAGTGGCGCGCTGAATGTCATTTTTCCGTCACGCCTTCATCGAGCAACTGCGGCGTCCGTAGTTGTCCCCATTGCCGAGAATCGGGTAGCGGCGTAGCATCGAAGCAGAGACCAAAAGGAGGCTGAGAGAAATGCGTATCGAGGTGCGGGGCCGCAACGTCGAGGTTGACGACGAGCTGAGGGAGCACGTGCAGAAGCGATTCAGCCGTGTCGGCAGGCAGGTCTCCGAGCTGGCGACGCTGGACGTGACGGTCTGGGAAGAGCGCAATCCAGCGATTGCCGACAGCCAGGTGGCGGAGGCGACGCTGAGGCTGAAGGGCGTGACGCTGCACGCCAAGGAGGCCTCGCCCGAGATGGCCCACACGGTCCACGAGCTGGCCGAGGACATCCGCCGCCAGGTCAAGAAGCACCGCGAGAAGCGGCGCAAGCGCAGCCGCACGCGGCGGCTGGTCAACCAGCTGCGCGGGAGGAGCGCGACGACCTAGGGCGCCCCGCTACCCTTGGGCGGATGGCTAACGCGAGGGACATGGTCACCCGTGCGCTGCGGGTTGGCGAGGGAAGGAAATTCAAGGCCTACGAGAAGCGGGCCAAGCAGATCAATGCGATCGAGCCCGAGACGGAGCTGCTCAGCGACGAGGAGCTGCGGGCCGAGGCGGACGCGCTGCGCGAGCGGGCGAAGGGGGGCGAGTCGCTCGACGACCTGCTGCCCGAGGCCTTCGCGCTGACCCGCGAGGCGGCGAAACGGGCGCTCGGCCAGCGCCACTTCGACGTGCAGCTCGTCGGCGGGATGGCGATGCACGACGGCGCGATCGCCGAGATGAAGACCGGCGAGGGCAAGACGCTGACCGCGACGCTCGCCGTCTTCCTCAACACGCTCGGCGGCGACAGCGTCCACGTCGTCACCGTCAACGACTACCTCGCCCGCCGCGACGCCGAATGGATGAAGCCGGTCTACGACGCGCTCGGCGTCACCGTTGCCGCGATCCAGGACTCCGACGACCACGACGCCCGCCACGTCAAATACGCCTGCGACGTCGTCTACGGCACCAACTCCGAGTTCGGCTTCGACTACCTGCGCGACAACATGGCGGAAGCGATCGAGCACTGCGTGCAGCGCGACCACAAGTTCGCGATCGTGGACGAGGTCGACAACATCCTGATCGACGAGGCGCGCACGCCGCTGATCATCTCCGGCGCCCCCGAACAGGCGGCGCAGATCTACTACCAGTTCGCCCGCCTGGCCCGCCAGATGGACGGCGTGCCGGCGAAAGACCGGCTCAAATCGCTGGGCGAATCGAAGGACACCTCCGCGGCCGAGCACGACTACGAATACGACGAGAAGCACAAGACCGTCTCGCCGACCGAGAAGGGCGTCAAGCGCGCCGAGGAGTTCCTCGGGGTCGACAACCTCTACCTGAGCGAGCACGGCACCCTGGTCAACCACCTCGGCCAGGCGCTCAAAGCCGAGTCCCTCTACAAGAAGGACAAGGACTACGCGGTGGTCGACGGCGAGGTGATGATCATCGACGAGTTCACCGGCCGCATCCTCGAGGGCCGGCGCTGGTCGGAGGGCCTGCACCAGGCGGTCGAGGCGAAGGAGGGGGTGGCGATCGGCGAGGAGAACCAGACGCTGGCGACGATCACCCTCCAGAACTACTTCCGCCTCTACGACAAGCTCGCCGGGATGACCGGCACGGCGCTGACCGAGGCGACCGAGTTCATGAAAATCTACAAAGTGCCGGTGGTCGAGATCCCGACCAACCGGCCGATGGTCCGCGCCGACCTCAACGACCAGATCTTCAAAACCAAAGACGGCAAGTGGAAGGCGGTCCTGGCGGAGATCGTCGCCCGCCACGAAAAGGGCCAGCCGATCCTCGTCGGCACCGTCTCGGTCGAGGTCTCGGAGATGATCTCGGGCGAGCTGAAGCGCAACGGGATCGAGCACGCGGTGCTCAACGCGAAGCCCGAGCACGCCGAAAAAGAGGGCGAGCGGATCGCCGAAGCGGGGCGCAGGGGCGCGGTGATGATCGCCACCAACATGGCCGGCCGCGGCGTCGACATCAAGCTCGGCGGCGACCCCGAGCACATGGCCGCGAAAGAGCTGAAGAAGCAGAGCCTCGACCCCGGCGACGAGGGCTACGAGGAGGCGCTGGCGGCGAAGGTGGCCGAGCTGGAGCCGCAGTGCAGGGCCGAGGCCGACGAAGTGCGCGAGCTCGGCGGCCTCTACATCTGCGGCACCGAGCGGCACGAATCGCGGCGCATCGACAACCAGCTGCGCGGCCGCTCCGGCCGCCAGGGGGACCCCGGCGAGACCCGCTTCTTCCTCTCCGCCGAAGACGACGTGATCCGCCTCTTCGCCGGCGACCGGATCTTCAAAATCCTCGATCGGCTCGGCCCGGTCGACGAGGAGGGCGAGGAGATGCCGCTCGAGGCCAAAATGCTGACCAAAACGGTCGAGGGCGCGCAGAAGAAGGTCGAGGAACAGAACTTCCTGATCCGCAAACGGGTGCTCGAGTACGACGACGTGATGAACGAGCAGCGCCGCGTCGTCTACAAATACCGCCGCGAGGTCCTCGAGGGCCGCGACATCTCGGACATCGCCCGCGACGAGCTCGAGGGGGTGATCGAGCGCCTCGTCGACGAGTACACCCCCGGCGACGAACTCGAGGAGTGGGACATGCCGGGAATGGAGCAGCAGCTGCGCCAGATCTGGCCGGTCGGCGTCGAGGTCGGCTCGATGTCGCCGGAGACGGTCGACCGCGAAAAGCTCAAGGACGCCCTCGACGACGACGCGATGAACGCCTACGACGAGCGCGAGAGCGAGATGGGCGAGGAGCTGATGCGCTACCTGGAGCGCTCGATCCTGCTCCAGGTGATCGACAACCGCTGGCGCGAGCACCTCTACGACATGGACTACCTGCGCGAGGGCATCCACCTGCGCGGTTTCGCCCAGATCGACCCGCTCGTCGCCTACAAAAACGAAGGCTTCGCGATGTTCGAGGAGCTGATGCACTCGATCTGGGAGGAATTCAGCAAACTCGTCTTCAACGCCGAGATCGAAATCGACCCGGGCCAGCAGATCGAAGGCGTCTTCGGCGGCAACGGCGGTGGAGCGCCGACCGCGCTCGACTACTCCGGCGGCACCCCGGAAGCGCAGCCCTCGGCGCTTCAGGAGGTCGCGGCCGGCGGCGGCGTCAGCGTCACCGAAGGCACGGCGGTCCCGGGTGGCGGCGGCAATGGCGCCCCGCCACAGGAGGCGATCGAGACGGTGGTCAAGGACGAGCGCGAAAAAGACATCGGCAGGAACGACCCGTGTTGGTGCGGCTCAGGGAAAAAGTTCAAGAAGTGCCATGGGGCCTAGCCGGCGCCCGTGAGCCACGACCCGATTCGCGAGTTCATCCGGAGCTTCAACGAGCGGGACCTCGATGCGTTTGTTTCCGTGCTCGATCCCGAGGTGGAGCTTCACTCCATGAAGGGACTCCGCAAAGGGAGGGAGGCGGCGCGGATGTGGGCTACGCGCAAGCCGGGGGGCGTGCAGCAGACGATCGAGTTGGAGGAGCTGTACGAGGAAGGGACGGAGTCGGGGGGCGGCACCGCCGTCGCCTTGATCAGGCGGGTGTGGCATTGGGACGAGGACGGCTCGCACGCATCGACGGACGAGATGGCGTGGATGTTCGAGCTGCACGACCACAAGGTGCGCAGCTGGCGGCCCTACGAAGACAGGTCGGCGGCGCTGCGCGCCGGGGGGTTCGACCACGGCACCGGGCGCCTTCCTGACGCTATGCGTTAACAAGGCGCCCCGAGCCGGGGTAAGCTGCGCCGATGGCCGATGTCGCCCAGACCGAGTCGGTGCCGGCGCGGCTCGCCGAGATCCGCGAGCAGTTGAAGCTGCTCTCGGACTATCTTTGACCCGGCCTCGCTGCGGGAGGAAGCCGAGCGGCTCGAGCGGGAGATGGGCAAGCCCGGCTTCTGGGACGACCAGGACGCCGCCGCGCGCACCTCGGCCGCGCACGCCCGGGCGCAGCGCAAGCTGAAGACCTTCGAGCAGCTCGAATCCGAGGCGGACGACCTCGGCGAGCTTGCCGAGATGGCGGCCGAGGACGAGGAGATGGCGGCGGAGCTGGAGACGCAGCTCGGCTCGGTCGAATCGCGCCTCGCCGAGCTCGAAGAGGCGCGCCTGTTCAGCGGCGCCTACGACGCCGGCGACGCGGTCGTCTCGGTCCACGCCGGGGCGGGGGGGACCGACTCCCAGGACTGGGCGGAGATCCTGCTGCGGATGTACCTGCGCTGGGCCGAGCGGCGCGGCTTCGAGGTCGAGATGAAGGAGGCCTCGCCGGGGGAGGAGGCCGGCCTCAAGTCGGCCACCTTCGTCGCCCGCGGCGAGAACGCCTACGGGCTCTTCGCGGCCGAGCGCGGCGTGCACCGGCTGGTGCGGATCTCCCCCTTCGACTCCTCGGCGCGCCGGCACACGAGCTTCGCCCAGGTCGACGTCGGCCCGCTGGTCGACGCGGGGGTCGACGTCGAGATCGACGAGGCCGACCTGCGGATCGACACCTACCGCGCCTCCGGCGCCGGCGGCCAGCACGTCAACAAGACCGACTCGGCGGTGCGGATCACGCACGAGCCCAGCGGCGTCGTCGTGCAGTGCCAGAACGAGCGCTCGCAGACGCAGAACAAGGCGGTCGCGATGCAGCTGCTGCGCTCGAAGCTGATCGAGCTGGAGGAGCGCAAACGGGCGGAAGAGCTGGCGAAGGAGCGCGGCGAGGTCAAGGACGTCGCCTGGGGCTCGCAGATCCGCAGCTACTTCCTCCACCCCGACCAGCGGGTGAAGGACCACCGCACCGGGCACGAGGCCGGCGACGCCCAGCGCGTCCTCGACGGCGACCTCGACGACTTCATCCGCGATTACCTGAACAAAACCGCGGCTTCGTCAGCGCGCTAGCAGCACGAGCCGCCGCGACGGGCAGGCGGCGCGCTCGCCGCGCGGCAGCTTGATGCGCACGGTGATCGGGCGGCGCTTCTTCGGCGCCTTGCGCGTGAAGCGGAGGACGCCGCTGCGGCCGAGGTGGCGTTTGAACGAGGCCTTGAGCCGGCCGCGCAGTTGGATCACGACGGTCACCGGGGAGTTGGTCGTGTAGCCGAGCGTCAGCTTGAGCTTGCCGTGGTGGGTGGAGGCGTGGGCGCCGGCGCTGCGTATCGGGCACTCGGCGGCGGCGGCGGAGGCGGAGGAGGAGCTGTTTCCCGCCTTGGTTTCGCCGACGAATTCTTCGGCTTCCTTGCAGATCGCCTTCGCTTCCGCGTCGCTGATTTCGCCTTCTGCGGCTTCTTCTGCGGCGATTTCGCATTCCGCTTCGGCGAATTCCGCTTCGTTTTCTTCGGCTTCGTCTTCGCCTTCTTCGGATGCTTCGGCTTCGAATTCGAATCCTTCTTCGAAGGCGAAGGGGACGACTCCCGGGGGCGGGGAGGCGGCCTGCGCCGACTTGACGCCGAGCAGCAGCGCCGCGAGGACGAGCGGCAGGACGAAGGCGCAGAACCAGGCTGCGCGGGCGATGCGGTCGCTGTTTTGAGGCGCGGTCGTCTCGGTGCTCCGGTTCACGCCTCGCCTATCGGCCCTGCGACCGACCCGCTTGAGCGACGAATGCTACTCCCCTCCGGGAAGCACCCCCTCCATCTCCAGCAGCGCTTCCTTCATCGGCAGGCCGCCGCCGTAGCCGCCGAGCGCGCCGCCGCTGCGCAGCACCCGGTGGCAGGGGACGACGATCGGGATCGGGTTGGCGCCGCAGGCCGTGCCGGCGGCGCGCACCGCGCGCTCGTTGCCGGCGCTGCGGGCGATGTCCGTGTAGCTGCGCGTGCGGCCGTAGGGAATGCGGTCGATCGCCCGCAGCGCCCGGCGCCGAAAGCCCTTGCTGAGCCGCCAGTCGAGCGGCAGGTCGAACTCGTGCAGGCGCCCCTCGAAGTAGGCGTCGAGCTGGCGGCGGACCTCGTCGAGACGCTCGGGCGCCTCGAGCACGCGCGGCGAGATCCGCGTGGCGAGATCGTCGAGCGCCTCCTCGGGGTCGTAGTTGGGCAGGCTGAGCTTGACCAGGCCGCGCGGCGTGGTCGCCAGCAGCAGCGGCCCAAAGGGGGAGTCGGCGATCGCGTAGGCGACGTCGAGCAGCCCCTCGGCGGCGGCGCGGTCGGCGAGACGTTCGAGGCTTGCCTTCATGCCAGCTCCCTTCTCAGTCGCTTGATCCCCTCGTGCAGGCTGCGCCGCGCCGCCTCCGGCGAGCAGCCGAGCGCCGCGGCGATCTCGGCGTGGGGGAGGTCGCAGGCGTAGCGCAGGGCGACAGCGGCGCGCTGCTTCGGCGGCAGCCCCCCGACCAGCGCCCATAGGCCCTCGTCGAGCTCGGGCTCGCTCGTGACGCCGCCGAGCTCCTCCGGCTCGGCGACCGGCACGGGCCGCCGCCCGTTGGACCGGTGATGGTCGATCGCCTTGCGGTGCGCGATCGTCAGCAGCCAGCCGCGCAGGTTGCGGTCGTCGTCCAGGCCCGGGTAGGCGCGCAGCGCCGCGAGGAAGGTCTCCTGAAAGCAGTCCTCGGCGTCGGCCCGCCCGACGGCGCCCCGCAGCACCGCCATCACGTCGGCGGCGTGGTCGTCCAAGCAGGCTCTGAAACGGCGGCAGCGCGGTCACTCAGGGGATTAAACGCGTCTGCGCCTTGAAACGTGAGAAGGACTCGCTGCGGCTCCACCCCGATGTAGCCGATTGACTGCAAGCTCCGTACTGTGATAAATATCGAAGCGTTCCAGCGTCCTTCGGCAGGGAGGTCTCGTTAGATGGGGCAGCGCAGACAGCCGGCGGCAGGCCGCGCTCGATTGATAGCCGTATTTGTGCTCTTGCTCCTGGCCTGTTCCGCAGTGCCTGTCTTTGCAGAGGAACCGACCGCTGAATCGACTGCGCAGTCGGCGAATTTCGTGCCTCCCACTGCGAAGGAAGAAGAAATAGCGGCCACCCAGGTACCCGACGCCCACGACGTCGCGCAGGCTCTCGGCGAATACGAACGCAAAGAACGGGAACACGAGGAATGGCTTGTGAGCCCCGAGGCGGAAAAGCAGCGCCAAGACTCTAAGCTTGCTTACAGCAACGGCGGGGTAGCCGAATCCAAGGAACTGCTGCAGTCGGTCTTCGGCGAACGCCTCGCGGCGCTGAACACCGACCCGAGCCGTTTCCTCAGCGACGCTCAACTCGTTCGCCCACTCGAGGAATCGGGAGCTGTCGTCAAGGACGAAGGCGAAAGCTCACTGCTCGAAACGACGGTACCCGTGCGCACCGAAGACGAAGCGGGAGAACTCGCCAAAGTCGACCTCTCGCTCGAAGCCACCACGGAAGGCTTCGAAACCGAAAACGCCATCGCCGACCTCCATCTGCCGGATACCGCAAACGCGCCGATTCAGGTCGGCGAAGAAGGCTTTGGAATCGCGCAGTCGGGCGCGGCCGAAAGCGGCGCCAGCCCTTTCGGCGATAAGAACCTCCTCTATCCCGCAGTGCTACCCGACACCGACTTGCTCGTTGCCGCCAGCAGCTATGGGGCGGAGCTCTTCGATCTGCTGCGTTCAAAGGAAAGCCCCGAGGACCTCACCTTTGCCATCAACGCGCCGGAAGGCGCCGAACTGCGTCCGGATGAACACGGAGGAGCCGAAGTGGTGCGGGAAGGCGAAAGGCTGGTCGAGATACCCGCGCCTACCGCGGAAGACGCTCAGGGCACCGAGGTACCCGTTCAAACGGAACTTGATGGCCAATCGCTCGTCCTCCACGTCGCCCACCGCACCGGTGACTACGCTTATCCCATTCTCGTCGACCCGATCGTGGAGGATTGGGTCAATCAGGGGAATAACTGGTACGGAGGAGCAAACTGGGGAGCGCTCAGCAACGGTGCGTGGAAATTCGAGCCCGAAAATTCGCAGCTCCGTCACGACATCTGCTGCTGGGAAGGCTCACATGCTGGCCTGCTGACCTGGACTGAGGCGAATGTCTTCTACGGCCCTGAACAATACGGACAATGGGTCTACAGGACGGAAAACCCGAACGTGATCATCTCGCATATTTGGCTGATCCCGTTCAATCGAGCAGACGGAAGCTGCGGGTTCTCCAATCAACCCCATGATTATGCTGGGGTGTGGAGTGAAGGAGCCGGCTGGAGCCCTCTGCGGGTCAACAAGGCCAAGGATGACGGATACATAAGCGCCGACAGCCGCGGAGAAGCACTAGTTATTGGTGAGAGCACCGGACCGCCGGGCGTGTGGATCAGCTGCCCGCGAATTCTCTATTCAGGCGGCGTGGGCATCTGGTTAGATGACGAAGACCTACCGGAATTGACGACCAGTTCATCGGCGCAGTGGATGGATAATTCTCCCATCCGGCTGAATGTCTCGGCATCCGACGCCGGTGTGGGGGTGAAATCGTTTGAAGCTTGGGCGACCGATATTTGGGGCAATCAATCAGCTTGGACTACCGGCAGTTCATGTACCGGCCTGTATGGATCACGGTGCCCGACCACCTGGAACCTTGGCGATGGCAGCCAACCAGCATTGAGCTACGACCCCAGCGTCCTGCCGGAGGGAATCGACAAGCTCAGCGTCAAGGCCTACGACGCCACTGGGAAGCCTTCTTCGACGACGAACGAAATGACCGTGCGCGTTGATCACTCTCCGCCGACCATAAGTCTGAGCGGCACCGTGACCGAACAGCAGAAACTCGGCGCCGAACTTCCGAGCTACACGCTTACCGCCGATGCCAGGGATGGTGTGCCCAACAGTCCAAGCGACGCAAAGGCGCGATCGGGCGTAGTGAAACTGACGTTTCAGGAAAACAACGAATATGTAGTGCAACCAGTGGAAGAAGCGTGTCCGGGGAGCCAGAGTTGCGAGATCGAACAGGAAATCGAAGTGGGTCTCCACGGCTTTCCGTGGTTCGTTTCTCTGATTCATGAGAAGGGGAGATCGATCTCGATCCCCCCGCAGCAGAGGTAGACCAGCGCGATCAGGGGAGCTGCGGAGTGAAACCCGAAGGAGCGGTGGCTGATCAGCCGCACCTTCGAGTTGAGCCCCTCCAGCCTCCCGTTCGACAGTCCGAGGCGGACGGCGGCGATCACGCCCTCGCGGTGCTCGCGGATCGTGCGGGCGAGCTTCACGAAGGGCTTCAGCTTCGAGCGCTGCGCCCAGGCGAGCCAGTCCTCCAGGTAGGCGGCGGCCGCGGCGGGCTCGACCTGGTGGTAGAGCTCGCGCAACTGCTCCTTCAGCAAGAACGCCCGGTACAGGCGCTTGTTGGCCGACTGCACTTCGGCCAGCGCGGCGTCCTGCCCTTCGGTGCGGTTCTCGGGCGCCTTGAGCAGCGCCCAGCGCGTCCCCTTCACCCAGCGCCCGCGCCTGGTCTTCGACTTGCCCTGGGCGTTCCACTCCTCACGGCGAACCTTGTCCACGGCCTTGGAGGCGAGTTGGCAGACGTGGAACGGGTCGAAGCAGATCTCGGCATGGGGGATCGCCTCGCGGATCGCCTTCTCGTATCCCGCCGACATGTCGATCGAGACCGCCTGGATCGTCACCTTCTCCTCGCCCAGCTCCTCGAAGAAGCCCTGCAACGTCGCCGCAGAGCGCCCCTCCGCCACCCAGACCACGCCGCCTCCGACGTGGTCTGCGACGCAGGTCAGGTAGCGGTGGCGTTTGCGCCAGCTCACCTCATCGACGCCGATCATCACCAGGCCGGCCAGTCGCTCGGAGTCGAGGTGATCGGCGACGACGCGCTCGACGATCCTCCCCACTGTCGCCCAGTCGATCCGCAGGAGCTTCGCGATCACGGTCTTGTTGGCCTGCTGGGCGAGGAACGCGGTCAGGTCCTCGAAGTCGCGGGTGTGGCGGGCGCCGGGGCGGGCGAAGGGGACGCCCTCCACCTTGACGCCGCACTCCGAGCAGCGCACGCGGCAGATCTCGGCCTCGAGGTGGCAGCGCTGGGCGCCGAGGTCGAGGTGGCGCCAGCGTCGCGTCGCGCGGTCGTGGATCGGCGCCTTGCGCCCGCAGTGCGAGCACCGCGGTCGGCGCCGGCTCGGGCGCACCGCCACCAACACCCCCTCGGCGCCGAAGGTGACTCCACCGACCGTGGCCCCCTGGAGTCGCAGGAGCTTGTTGAATGCCGTGCTGACGCGCATGTCCGTCCCTTCTGGGTCGCTGACCTTTTGACAGCCAGCAGCCTTCAGGCGGGGGCGGCTGCGCGTCTTCTGCGTTCGCGCAGTTTGCGTGCCTTGTCCACCTGCTCCTCGCCGTTGGAGGCTGTGCAGGTTCCGAGCCGGCTTCAGCTCGATGGAACCCCTCGACTTGCAGGCCCTTCAGGTCAGATCAGGCGCTTTTCGACCCACGGGAACGCCAGGAGGACCATCGAAGTCCCAGCATCGAAACTTCCGGCCGGTTCGCATACGGTGATTGTCAAGGCGACTGACGCGCTGGGTCATGTCGGTACGAAAGAAATCACCTTTACGACGGGTGACAAAGTCGCGCCCAATGTGAATCTGTCCGGGCTGCCGGCGGAATCGTCGGGGGCTACTTACGCCGACTACTGGGAGTCCTTTGGGTCTTCTGGGGTGGGCGCCGGTCAGTTCTCTCACCCCGCTGGCATGGCGGTGGACTCCACGGGCAATCTCTGGGTGGTCGATGGGGACAACGGTCGGGTCGAGAAGTTCAACGAGGCAGGCGAATATTTGGGCTCGCTGGGATCTCCTGGTGCGGGCAATGGCCAATTGAGCCGGCCGACTGATGCTGCCGTCGACTCGGAAGGCAATCTCTGGGTTGCGGATACCGGCAACAGCCGCGTTGAGGAGTTCAGCGGGAATGGGGCTTATCTCGGCCAGTTCGGCTCCGAAGGATCAGCGCCCGGTCAGCTCAAAGAACCCTACGGCATAGCCGTCGATGCAAAAGACAACATCTGGGTGAGCGATACTCTTAACAGCCGCGTTGAGAAGTTTACCCATGGGGGGGAATTTGTCGCGAGCGTGGGCTCGCCAGGCGCTGGTGACGGGCAGTTCAATTTCTCTGCCGGCGTTGCAATTGCCCCCGACGGAGACCTTTGGGTGGCCGATTGGGGTAATAGTCGCATTGAGGAGTTCACCGAAGCAGGCGAATATGTGGCGCAGTTTGGTTCAGAAGGCACCGGTGAGGTCCAATTTGCACATCCGGACGCGGTCGACGTCGACGGCTACGGAAGCGTCTGGGTCACGGATACCGGCAACGATCGGATTGAGGGGCTCAACCAGGCTGGTGAATACGTCACCGAGTTCGGTACGCCCGGGTCCGGTAAAGGCCAACTCGACCTCGGCGTGCCTGTAGGCATTGCCGCCAACTCCAAGGGAAGTCTGTGGGTAGCTGATGGCGAAAACGATCGAGTCCAGCGATGGCTTGCCCCGAACGCAACGGTGACTGGACAACTCGATCCGATAGAAGCGGCAGCAACCGATGCGGGTTTTGGCGTCAGCTCGGTTACTGCCGAGCTGACGAGCGAAAGCGGCGAAACGGAAATCCTGGGCGAAACGACGCAGTCATGCAGCAAAGGCCAATGTCCGCTCTCGCTGAGCCTTCCAGAACCCGATCTGTCCGAAAAGCCGGCCGGCTCCTACGTGCTCACCTTCTCGGCCACCGATGAAGCAGGACACGTTCGCAGGGTCGACAAGGTGATCGGTCTCGACCCGACCCCGCCGACGATCTCGCTATCGGGGACCCTCGCCGAACGTGCCAACAAACCGCTCAACGAACCGAGTGGCGACCTGACAATAGAAGCCAGTGATCCCGCCGGTTCTGGCGTCAAGACGATCAACGTAGAACGCGATCATCAGCGAGTGGCGACGTATCCCTACGATTGCGCCGGGAATTGCGGCGATGTCACCGCGTCGTACCGCTACAGCGCTGCGCGCGACGGGACCGAACGCTCGGTCCAGGATCCCCCGGAGCCACCCGGCTCGACGGCGACCAGCCTGAGTGGGGTGTCGTGCGTGAACACCGGTAATTGCGTGGCAGTTGGCTATCAGGTCGACGAAACCGGCGGCACCTGGCCTTTGGCAGAGCACTGGAACGGCAGCGAATGGCTGGTCAAAAGTCCCCCCGTGCCGCCGGAAACGAACAACAATCGCCTCGATGACGTGTCTTGCCCTTCGGAAGGCTTCTGCTTTGCGGCCGCGACGCTCTACAGCTATCAGACTTGGGCGTACGTAGATGTTTGGGACGGAAGCAACTGGTTGCTCGGCGGCATACCCAACAACGAATCCACCGAGCTCTCTGGAGTCTCGTGCACGTCATCAACGGATTGCACGGTTGTCGGGACCAAGGTTGAGGGTGGCGGGGTTAGTCCATTTACTGCGCACTGGAACGGTAGTAAATGGAGCACTGAAGAACCGCCGGTGCCTGCCGAAACCAATAATAGTCGCCTCTCTGACGTTGAATGTCCCTCTGTCAACTTCTGCTTTGCGACCGCCAACCTCTATTGGGCCGGTAGCAGCTGGGCTTACGCGGAGATATGGGACGGAAGTTCCTGGTCGGCGCTGGGCGGTATTCCAGAAAACGGGGGAATGGAACTGCGCGCCGTCTCCTGTGTTGCGATTGATGATTGTACGGCGGTCGGCAGTCGCCCGCGCGGTGGCCATACGGCTCCGGCCATAGTGCGCTGGGATGGAAGTAGCTGGTCCGTGGACGACAGTGTCGATCCGGCCGGAATCATCGAAGAAGAGGGCTCGCAGGCCGCGAGTCCGGTTGGGGTGCTCGAAAGCGTGTCCTGCACGAGTTCCATGTCGTGCACGGCCTTTGGCTCCTACCGAAGCATGGCGCAAGAAACGCAGCCTCTGGCCGAGAGCTGGGATGGGACGGAATGGGCCTTGCAGCCGGCGCCCGACCCGACCGAATCAGGCGACGCCGAGACGAACGATGCTTCGTGCTCCAGCGGCTTCGCGTGCGTCGCTGTCGGGTCCTACGACGAATCGGGTACCCATGCCCTGATCGAGAGCCAGGCGCCCAGCGAAGACTCGCATCGCATCACGGTCGAAGCGATCGACAAGTACGGGGCCACCGCCGTCAAGTCAATCGATGTCGACGTCCCCGACGAAGTCGCCGAAACGCCCGCCTGCAGCCAGGAAACGACGTCTGTCGCACCGAAAGAACCCGTCTCAGCGCCGGAAGCGGTCGCCGAAATCGAAAGCACGCTGCCGCGCGCGGTCGCCACCTCAGTCCCGATGACCGAAGAAACGACCGAAGACGAAATCGATCCCTCATACACGCCTCCGCAGCCGAACCTCGAATCGACGGGCAACCTCGCGGAAGGGGAAACCTCAGTCTCGCCCGAAGGGGGAGTGACCCTCGCCGGTGTCGCCTGTATAACGCCATCGAGCGTCACGACGGCCGCCACCGGCGCGAGTGTTGTGCACGAAGACTCGGCCGTCTTCGCGAATACCGCTCCGGAAACCAGCACGATCGTCCGGCCCACCTCAGGCGGGGCCAGCGTAATTCAGGCCGTGGAAGGTCCGGAAGCGCCGGAAGGCTTCTCCTGGAATGTCACGGTTCCGGTGGGCACCGAACTCGAAAAACTCCCATCGGGCGCTATCGCCATCGTCAATGCGACCGAAGAAGAAGGCGAAGGAGTTGCCGAACTGCCCGAACCCGAAGGCGCGATGACGACCGAAGCCCTGAACGACGCTGCGACCCAGCTCGAAACGGACGAATACCAGCTCGCCAGCGCCCAAGCCGAAACCGACCACGAAGTTCTAGCCGTCATCGCCGAACCCTGGGTTGTCCTGAGAACCAACATCATTGTGCCCGCCCCGATTGAAGTCGTGCCGGACGTAGAAATTCCGACCGAATACGAAATCCACGTAATCATGCCTGCCGACGAAGAACAGGCTCAGTTCTTCCCCGTGTTCCTGCGCTTGGATGTGACCGCCTCGGTTGTTAAAAACGGACACTGTGACGGGCGTAGTCCGTGTGGAGACTACGACGCTTTAGCCGCGAACCTCTACGCGACTTACTGGGGAACTGAACATCACGTGAACGCATTTGGTGAAAAGGCCCGTAACCCGGGATACCACAACTACGGCGACAACAACTGTACGAATTTCCTAAGCCAGATCATTCGAGCCGGAAACGTGAAGTTCATGCGGGCCTTCGACCACGCTGACGGAAGCTGGTGGTACCACAACAACTTCCCAGGTGGCCAGCGCGTACCACCTGAAGGCGTGGGCTGGGATTCGACCGAGTCTTGGAGGCTCGCCGACAAGCTCCCTCGGCATCTATGGCAATATGGGCTTGCTCACATTGATCGAGTACAGCAGCCGTGGGGTTGGACGCGTGGGGACATTCTTGCCGAGGACTGGTTTGGGACGAACGGCAAAGGCGATTTCAACCACCTACAGTATGTGGTGGGAACGACCAATGCCGCTGGACACGCACGTGAACCCCTAATCGCCAATGAGTCCAGCCCGGGCCGCAATTACCCGAGTCTTATCTGGTGGCAAGTGCGACGACGGATTCAGGAAGCGGAGGGAGAACCGGGATGGACGCGAGCCGCTCTTGCAATGAAGCACACCAAGGCTAACCTGCACGATAAGAAGCATGACCCGGACAACTTATATAACTCCAATGGGCTATTTCGTGGCTAGCGTATCTCACCGCTGGTTAGCGAAAGTACCTGGATGCTGCCTCGGGCTGCTCATAGTTGGCTTCACGGTAGCTGGCTGCGGGGTTGCTGCAAAGAGCGACGGATCTAACACGTTGAGTTCCGCCGAAACTAAGGCCATACTGCGTGAACTGCCCTATCGGTATCAATTCAAGACCCCGAAGCCGACGCACGATGCAAAGGCGGTAATCGCTGGCCGGGCCTTTGGTCCGCAACGCACCTGGTTCGACTTCGGGATCGCTTTGGGAGAAGGCGCAGCCCCGGTTCCGGTTCCACTAACGGGCGTATCTCAGGTGGTGGGAAATGGCGGGTTCGTGTTTACGTCAAACCTGCTTGTCCAAATTAGTCCGAGCAAGTGGAAATATGCGCCACAAATCCACTCGACCAAGCAGCTGCATATAGCAGCGGATATGGCGACGGCAATGGAAGAGCGTCTCTGCCGGTCATGTCGGTAGAAGTGGTGTAACTGGCCCGTTGTAGCCGGAGGCGGTTCCCCGGAACCGCCTTGAAGAAGTTCCGGCCACCGTGGGCCCCAGACTCGTCGGTTGAAGGACCAACCCCAACTGACGAAGGAGACACCACGATGGCCGAGAGCCAGAGCATGACGACCGCCGAGGTCGTCCGAAAGACCCTGTTGGACGAGCACGCCGACTTTCTGCGCGAGGCGGTGGCGATGGTTGCCGCGCAGCTGATGGAGGCGGAGATCGCCGGCGAGATCGGCGCCGCGAAGGGCGAGGTCTCGCCGGAGCGCTCGACGCACCGAAACGGCTACCGCCCCCGCGTCTGGGAGACCCGGGCCGGCGAGATCGAGCTGCAGATCCCGCGCAAGCGCAGTGGCGAGGCCTACTTCCCGAGCTTCCTGGAGCCGCGCAAGAGAAGCGAGCAGGCGATCGTCGCGGTCGTCATGGAGGCCTATGTCAACGGCGTCTCCACGCGCAAGGTCGACCGCCTGGTCTCCCAGCTGGGAATCGGTGCGATGAGCAAGGACCGCGTCTCGGCGCTCTGCCGGGCGCTCGACGAGCAGGTCGAGGCGTTCCGCAGCCGCCCGCTGGAGGGCGAGCACCCCTACCTGTGGCTCGACGCCAAGGTGGTCAAGGTCAGAGACCGCGGCCATGTCTACCCGAAGGCGCTGGTGATCGCCTACTCGGTGCACGAGAGCGGAAGGCGCGAGGTGATCGGCCTGGACATCGGCGAGACCGAGACCGGGGCCTTCTGGGTCGCCTTCCTGCGCTCGCTTCGCGAGCGGGGGCTCGAAGGGGTGCGGCTCTGCGTCTCCGACGAACACCAGGGCCTCAAGGCGGCGATCGAGCGCGTGCTGGCCTGTCCCTGGCAGCGCTGTGTGGTCCACTTCGTCCGCGACATGCTGCGCCATTGCCGCCCCTCCCAGCGCGGCATGGTCTCCGCGGCGCTGCGGGAGATCTTCAAGGCCGAGAGCCACGAGGCGGCGCGCGAGCTCTGCGGGGAGGTGATCGGCCGGCTCGCCGAGCCGGCGCCGAAGGTCGCCGAGCTGCTCGCCGAAGCCGAGGAGGACCTGCTCGCCTTCTACCGCTTCCCCGAGGCGCACTGGCCGAAGCTGCGGAGCACAAACCCGCTGGAGCGGGTCAACCGCGAGATCGGAAGGCGAAGCGATGTCGTCGGGATCTTCCCCAACGACGCCTCCGCCATCCGCCTCTCCGGCGCTCTGCTGATTGAGCAGAACGACGAGTGGCTGGTCAGCCGCCGCTACCTCTCCGAGGAGTCGCTCGCCCTGGTCCTCAAGGACCAGGGCGATGAAGGACGAGAGGAGGTGGCTCAGCTACATACCGCGTGAAGGGACCGACGAGGAGTTACACCACAACTTCCGACTTGACTTCTCTGCCGCGCGTTTACGGGTAAAGCGTGCGAAGTTTAGGGCGAGCCGACATGCTTCTACGAGCAGTCCAGATTTGCCTTGTTGGTATCGCAGTGAGCGGCGTAGTGGCGGGTTGTGGGGTTAGCGCCGAGGACGCGAGGATCGACTCAATGACCGCTGCCCGAGCCAAGGCGATCTTGCGAGAGCTGCCCTATCAGTATGAATTTCGCCGTGTTCACCTGCCAGTGGGTGCGAGTGCCGCGGTTGCGGGCCGCGTGTACGGACCACATCGCACGTGGTTTGATTTCGGCATTGCAATCGGTAAGAACGCCGAACCGGTCCCGGTGCCTCACGCTGGTGTGTTCGAAGCAGTGGGAGGTTACGGCTTCCGATTCACTAACAACGAATTTGTAAAAACGGGTGCGAACCATTGGGTGCCCGCACCGCAATTCCACACGCAGGCCCAGTGGGACGAGGCGAGCCGCATGGCGACCGAAATCAACGAGAAATTCTGTCTGACGATCACCGAAAAGCCATGCCCCGTATAGTGAGATTTGGGCCCCGGGCTCTTCGGGGAGCTGATACTCCGCTGAATCTCCTGGTCGGCGGTCTGGTCGTAGTCATCGCCCTGCTCTGCATAGCGCTGGCCTGGGGCCTACTCTCTTCGGGGCATAGTTCCGTTACCCGATCGCCTGAGACTCGAGCTCGGGGCTCGAGCGTGCGGGCCGGTAAGGGCGGCGCTGGCGATAGGCGAGCGGGGGGCGAAGGCCAGACTGGGTTTCGCTCGCTTCGGCTGAGGACCGCGGGCGGCTGAGCGGGGTCTGCGTTGGAGGGCGCGTCGAAGAGGACGATGATGTCGTCTACCCGGTGGCGCAATGCGCGAGCGCGCTTGCGTAGAAGCGCAGATACGAGGTCCAGTGCTGGTCCCAGTAACCGCGTTCATGGCCGGCGGGCCAGGTGTGGGCGGTGAGGTCGACGCCGGCGGATTCGAGCGTTTCGCGGAGGGCGATGTCGGAGATGAGGAAGGGGTCTGCGTCGCCGGCGTCGTTCCAGATCGGAATGGGGCCGAAGGCGTCGGGATTGGCTCGCAGAGTGGCGAGCACGTCGTTGCGTTCGAAGTCTTCGGCATCGTCGAATGCGCCCGGGGCGGTGTCTTCGGCGCGCAGCCAGAGTGCCGGGGAATGGCCACCGACCGCGCAGAAACGGCCGGGGTTCTTCAGGGCGAGGTCGTAGGCTCCGAAGCCGCCCATCGAGATGCCGCCGATTGCCACGCGGGTCGCATCGGTGCCGACCTGCCTGGTGACCGCCGGGATCACCTCGTCGATGACGAGGCTTCCCCAGTCGCCGGTGTCGCGGTTGTGCCAGTAGCTGTCGGCGCTCCCTTCTGGGATGGCGACGATCGGCGCCGCCTTGCCAAGCCTCGCCAGGGCTTCGAAGAACGGTTCGTCTTCCGTGTAGGTGCCGCGCGTCTCGTTCCTGCCGTGCAGAAAGATGAGAAGCGGCCGATTGCGCCGGGGGGTCGCGCCCGGCGGGATGACGATCGTCACGGGCTGACTTGCGTCTACGGCCTGGCTCTGGATCGAAATCTCCTCGACCTTCGCGCCGTGGGTATCCGCCGGTGCGAGGACGGTGAAGTTCAGCACCATGTAGATGGCGGCGACTGCGACCACGATGCAGGCCGCGACCGCCGCGTGGCGGCGCCATTTGATCTGCGCCGGCGTGGGGCGAGCTGAACGGGTTGGTTGTGGCACCGTGGTTCTACTTGCAACCTACATGCAAAAATTGCAAGTAGGCTTCATGTAACTAGTTGTCGGTTGGGGTCCCGCATCGCACGGTACCTGCAACCTCCTTGCGACTACTAGCAACCGCTTGCAACAAGACTTGAAACATCCCTGCAAATCGAAAGATCTACTTGCAACCGACGCGGTGGTCCGACTGGCGTTGGCCGAGGACGTCGGTGATGGGGGTGACGGGGATGTGACTTCGGCCGCCACGGTGCCGGAGGGGGCGCGGGGTCGGGCACGGATCTTGCAGAAGGCGCCCGGCGTCGTCTTCGGCCTGGACGTGGTTGCCGAGGCGATGCGGCAGTGTGGGGTGGAGGAGGTCGACAGGCTGGTGGTCGAGGGGCAGTGGCGCGACGGGGTGCCGGCCGACGTGGCGCTGGCGAGTGGTCCGGCGGCCGGGTTGCTCGCCGCGGAGCGGGTCGCGCTCAACTTCCTCGGGCATCTCTCCGGCGTGGCGACGCTGACGGCGCGCTTCGTCGAGGCGGTCGCCGGCACCGGCGCGCGGATCCTCGACACGCGCAAGACGACGCCGGGCCTGCGCATGCTGGAGAAGGCCGCGGTCGCCGCGGGCGGCGGCGTCAACCACCGCATGGGCCTCTACGACGCGATCCTGATCAAGGAGAACCACGTCGCCCTCGCCGGCGGCACCGCCAAGGCGATCCACGCCGCCCGCACCGCGCAGCCCGAGATGCCGCTCGAGATCGAGTGCCGCAACCTCGACGAGGTCGCCTACGCTCTCGGCGCCGGCGCCGACCGCCTGTTGCTCGACAACATGGAGCCGCCGGCGCTGCGCGAGGCGGTGAAGCTGCGCGACGAACACGGGGGCAAGCCGACGCTCGAGGCTTCCGGCGGCGCGACGCTCGAAACCGTGCGCGAAATCGCCGAAACCGGCGTCGATTTCATCTCGGTGGGTGCGCTCACCCACTCGGCCCCGACGCTTGACTTCAGCCTGCTGCTCGATCGGCTGCCCCGTTGAGCTGTGTTCGACCACGTCACGATCCGGGCCGCCGACATAGCCGCCTCGAAGCGCTTCTACGACACGACTCTCGCGACCCTCGGCCTCGAGTCGACCGGCGCGGGCACAGACGGCGCGGCGCTGCGCTGGAGGGAGTTCGAGGTCGCGCCCGCACGTCCCGATCGTCCGCCGACCCGCAACCTGCACCTGGCCTTCGTCGCTGCCTCACGGGAGGACATCGATGAGTTCTGGCGGGTGGGCATCGAGGCCGGGTACGAGGACGCCGGCGCGCCCGGCGAGCGCCCCCAGTACACGCCGGACTATTACGGCGCCTTCCTCCGTGACCCCGACGGCAACAGCGCCGAGGCTGTCCGCCATCGTTACGTGCGAGGTGGCGGCAGCCTCGACCATCTCTGGATCCGCGTGCCCGATCTCGATGCCGCAGCAGCCTTATACGAAGCGATCGCGCCGCACACCGGATTGCGTGAAGGCCGGCGTTGGGATCATGGCCGGCAGTTCCGCGGCGCTTGGGCGACCCTCTCGCTGGTCGACGACGACGTCCCGCCGACCGGGGGCTTGCATATGGCCTTTCCCGCCTTGGACAAGGAGACGGTTGAGGACTTCCACCGGACCGCCCTGGTCGCCGGATGTCGAGACGACGGGCGTCCCCAGCGCCGGGATCTCGCCTACAGCGCCCGCGTGCGCGACCCCGCCGACAACAGCCTTGAATCGACCTTCCCCCTCACCTGACGGCACGTCTACTTGAGCAGGCGGGAGAGGCGGCGGTCTTTGAGCACGCGCCCGCCGGTCTGCTCCTTCGGACAGTAGTTCGTCTGATGCTCGGCGAAGTAGACCGCCTCGATCGCCGTGCCGCAGCGCGGGCAGGGCTCGCCCTCGCGCTTGTGGATCCGCAGCGGCATCGGCAACTTGTCGGGCAGCTCGGGACCGATCGTGCGCTCGTAGTGCTCGATCGCGTCGCCGAGCACGTGTAGGGCGGCGTGCAGGCGCCCGACCTCCGCCTGGTCCAGCTCCGAGCCCTGCTTGAAGGGGGAGAGGCGTGCCTCCCAGAGGATCTCGTCGACCCAGGAGCGGCCGATGCCGGCAATGTCGCGCTGGTGGCGCAGCAGCGGGTGCAGGTGGCGCGGCTGGTCGATCGCCGCGGCGAAGGCGTCGAGCGGCGGTGGGGGCCAGGCCTCCGGCCCCAGCGTCGCCACCGCCTCGTCCTCGTCCACCGCTCCGACCGGCAGTAGCTTCGCCCAGGCGCGCTGCTTGGTCCCGAACTCGCGCAGGCGCAGCTCGCGGCCGTCCCCGAGCCGCAGCAGCACACGCGAGGCGCGGTCTTTGGGCGAGGCCCGTTTGTCGAAGACCCGCAGCCGCCCCGCCGACATCAGGTGGATCAGCAGGGCCAGGTCGCCGAGCTCGACCACCGGCATCTTGCCGACGCGCCGAATCGCCGTGATCTCGCGGCCCGCCAGCTCCTCCAGCGGCGGCTCGAAGGTCTTCATCACGTTCATCCCCGGCGCCAGCGCCGATTCGACGGTCGCGCCCCGCACGGCGGCGTCCAGTCGGCGCGCCGTGATCTCGACCTCCGGAAGCTCGGGCATGCCGAGAGAGTAGACTTGTCCTCAGTTCATTCGACTGGACTCAGGCCAAGGCCATGCCAGCGAACATACGACCAGCAAAGCCCTTTCGGGGGCTTTCGAGGCAACCGAAATGAGAGAGCTGCCGACGATAAACGAGCCGGTCCCGATGCTCGACCTCAGCCCGGAGGAGGTCGAGGCGATGTCGCGCGAGGTGCGCGAGCTGGCGCGCGAGCGCGACGCCGTGATCCTCGCCCACAACTACCAGGTGCCCGAGGTCCAGGAGGTCGCCGACTACACCGGCGACTCGCTCGGCCTCTCGCGCAGGGCGGCTGAGTCGGGCGCCGCGACGATCGCCTTCTGCGGCGTCCACTTCATGGCCGAGACGGCCTCGATCCTCTCGCCGGAGAAGACCGTGCTGATCCCCGACCTCGAGGCCGGCTGCTCGCTCGCCGATTCGATCACCGCCAGCGAGCTGCGCAACTGGAAGGCGCGCCACAGCCCCGACGCGGTCGTCGTCATGTACGTCAACACCTCGGCCGAGGTCAAGGCCGAGACCGACTACTGCTGCACCTCCTCGAACGCGGTCAAGGTGGTCGAGCACATCCTGCGCGAGCACGGCCCCGAGACCGAGATCCTCTTCGGGCCCGACATGTGGCTCGGCTCCTACGTCGAGCGCGAGACCGGCCACTCGATGCACGTCTGGCCGGGCGAGTGCCACGTCCACGCCGGCATCCGCCCCGACGACATCCGCGCCCAGCGCGCCGCCCACCCCGACGCCGAGTTCCTCGTCCATCCCGAGTGCGGCTGCGTGACCCAGGTGATGGAGTTCGTCGCCGCCGGCGAAGTCGAGAAGGAGGGCGTGCACATGCTCTCCACCGGGCAGATGCTCGACTACGTGCAGCGGCGCCCCGACGGCGAGTACATCGTCGCCACCGAGAACGGGATGCTGCACCCGCTGCACCAGGCGGCGCCAGGGGCGAGCCTGATCGAGGCCAACCGGATGGCCTACTGCAAGTACATGAAGATGATCACCCTGCCGAAGCTGCGCGACGGGTTGCGCGAGATGAAGTTCGAGGTCAGCGTGCCGGCGGAGATCGCCGAGCGGGCGCGCGTGCCGATCGAGCGCATGGTCGCGATCGGCTAGGGGTAGATAAAGTCAGAGGGCGATGGAGCAGGCCACTTCGGAGAGGGCGATCGACCGCGAGCAGCTGCACGAGATCGGGCAGCAGCTGCGGGTCGACTCGGTGCGCTCGGCGGCGGCCGCGGGCTCCGGTCACCCGACTTCCTCGATGTCGGCCGCCGACCTGATGGCAGTCCTCTTCACGCGCTACCTGCGCTACGACTTCGGCGCCCCGGAGAACCGCGCCAACGACCACCTGGTCTTCTCCAAGGGCCACGCCTCGCCGCTGCTCTACAGCCTCTACAAGCTGGCCGGGGCGATCGACGACGAGGAGCTGCTGACCTTCCGCGAGTTCGGCTCGCGCCTACAGGGCCACCCGACGCCGGAGATCCCCTGGGTCGACGTGGCGACCGGCTCGCTCGGCCAGGGCCTGCCGATCTCGGTTGGGATCGCGCTCGCCGGCAAACGTCTGGAGCGGGCCGACTTCCGCGTCTGGGTGCTCTGCGGCGACTCCGAGCTCGCCGAGGGCTCGATGTGGGAGGCCTTCGAGCACGCCGGCAACGCCGGGCTCGACAACATGATCGCGATCGTCGACGTCAACCGGCTCGGCCAGCGCGGGCCGACGATGCACGAGTGGAACACCGCCTCCTGGGCGGCGCGCGCCGCCGCCTGCGACTGGGACACCCAGGAGATCGACGGCCACGACGCCGAGGCGATCGACGCGGCCTACGCGCGGGCGCTGGCCGCCGACAGGCCGGCGGTGATCTTCGCCCGCACCAAGAAGGGCTCCGGCGTCGCCGCGGTCGAGGACAAGGACGGCCAGCACGGCAAGCCGCTGGCCGACCCCGAGGCCGCGGTCGAGGAGCTGGGCGGCGAGCGCTCGCAGCGGATCGAGGTCCAGGGCCCGCCCGCCGAGAAGCCCTACGAGGTCGCGACGGCGCAGGTCGAGCGGCCGAGCTACGAGCTGGGGGAGAAGGTGGCGACGCGCGGCGCCTACGGCGACGGGCTCGCCTGGCTCGGCTCGATCGACGAGCGCGTCGTCGCGCTCGACGGCGAGGTCGGCAACTCGACCTACGCCGAACGCTTCGCTGCCAAGCACCCCGAGCGCTTCTTCGAGATGTACATCGCCGAGCAGCAGATGGTCGCCGCCGGCGTCGGCCTTCAGACGCGCGAGTGGAAGCCCTTCGCTTCCTCCTTCGGCGCCTTCCTCAGCCGCGCCTACGACTTCATCCGCATGGCGGCGATCTCCGACGCCGACCTGAAGCTCTGCGGCTCCCACGTCGGCGTCTCGATCGGCCCCGACGGCCCCTCGCAGATGGCGCTCGAAGACATCGCCGCCTTCCGCGCCGTGCTCGACAGCGTCGTCCTCTACCCGAGCGACGCCAACCAGGCGGTGGCGCTGCTCGACGCGATGCGCCGCCACCGCGGCCTCAGCTACATGCGCACGACCCGCGGCGCGACGCCGGTGATCTACGAGCCGGGGGAGAGCTTCGAGATCGGCGGCAGCCGCACGGTCCGCTCCGGCGAGGACGACCGCGTGACCCTGATCGCCGCCGGCATCACCCTGCACGAATCGCTCGCCGCCGCCGAGCAGCTCGCCGGCAGGGGAGTCGCCGCCCGCGTGATCGACCTCTACTCGGTCAAGCCGGTCGACCGCGACGCGATCCTCGCCGCGGCGAGCGCGACCGAGGCCCTGATCACGGTCGAGGACCACTGGGCCGAGGGCGGTATCGGCGAGACCGTCGCCGGCGTCCTCGCCGAAGCCGGCGCGAGCACCCCGCTCACCCGCCTCGCCGTCACCGAGCGCCCCGGCAGCGGCCCGCCCGAGGACCTCCTCCGCGCCGCCGGCATCGACGCGACCGGCATCGTCGCCGCGGTCGAGAAGACGCTTTAACCCGGCGCGTCGACTTCACCAAGCCTTGGTCCTGGCTTGGCCGGGGGCTTGCCCGGTGAAGCGCAGAATGGCGTTGTCCAAGCAAGGAGAACGCCATGAACAACAGACGAGCCAAGGCCGCGGCGACCGCCACCGTGCTGGGGCTGGGCGCGCTCGGCGGCGCCGCGATGGCGACCAACCAGGGCCTGCCCACTCAGACCGGAGGCGCGAAGACCGCCTCGGTCACCACCGGCGCCAGCGGCACGGGCGCCGCAACGGCTCAGCCCGCGACGCTCAGCGAAGGCGCTGTGGCCCGCGCGCCGATCGTCACCCGCGCCAGCGGCGGCGCCGGCAGCCTCACTCCGACCGACGACTGAGCAAGCCTCAGCCAACCGCGGTCGAGGTTTTCGCCGCATAGCGGTGAAAACCTCGACTGCGCTCAGTCGTCGGCGCCGTGGCCGCCGGAGTCGCCGCCATGTCCGCCGCCGCCATGTCCGCCGCCGCCGTGTGAGTCGTCGCCTTCCTGGGGCGGCTGCGTTTCGGTCGGCGGAATCGTCGTTTCGGGTGGCGGCGTCGTTTCGGGCGGGGATTCGGGCGTCGTCGGCGAGGTGGTGCCGCCGCCGGAGCCGGAACCTGAGGAGCCGCGACCGCTGTTGGAGCTCGCGGTCGGCGCCAGCGCGTCGCCGGCGGAGATCGGTTCGGAGGCGAGGCCGATTTGGCGGCTCGCCAGGTTGCTGGCGGCGATCGCGACGACGACCGCCACGGCGATGCCGAGCAGGGCGAGGCCGATCCATTTGAGCGTCGCGGCGGAGGTCATCGTTCCGGCACCTCTATGACAGCACGCAGGCCGCCCCCGTCGCGGTTGGCGAGGGTCACGTCGCCGCCCCACTGGCGGGTCAGCTCACGGGCGATCGGCAGCCCGAGCCCGGTGCCGCTCGGCCCGTGGCGGCCGGCGCTGCCGCGGCTGAAGCGCTCGAACACCGCGTCCGCCTCGCCCGGCTCGAGCCCCGGGCCGCGGTCGAGGACCTCGACCCGTCCCGGCCCCGTGGCGATCGTCACGGCCGAGCCGGCGGGCGAGTAGCGCAGCGCGTTCTCGACCAGGGCGTCGATCGAGCGGTCGAGGTCGGGCCGGGCGCACCAGGCGCTCGCCGCGCCGTCGTTTGCGGCCGCGAGCTCGATCCCGTGCTCCCCCGCGCTCTGCCGCCAGCGCTCCGCGGCGCGGCTCGCCGCGTCGCCGAGGTCGACCCGCTCGCCCGGAAGCTCGTGCTCGCCGGCGCGGCTGAGGATCAGCAGCTCGTCGACGATCTGCGAGAGGCGGTCGATCTCGCGCATCGAGGCGTCGAGCTCGGCCGCCGTCGCCGCGTCGCCCGCGGGCCGCGCGGCGAGGTTTTCGAGCCGCAGCCGCAGCCCGGTCAGCGGCGTGCGCAGCTGGTGCGAGGCGTCCGCGACGAAGTCCTGCTGGACCCGCAGCAGGCGCTTGATCCGCTGCGTCATCTCGTTGAAGGCGCGGCCGAGGGAGCGCTGCTCGGAGCTGCCTTCGATCGCGACGGAGGTGTCGAGCTCGCCCTCGGCGACCTGGTGCGCGGCGCGGTCGAGGCGCCGGATCGGCTTGGCGATCTGGCGGGCGATCAGCGCTCCAGCGGCGAGGCCGAGCAGCAGCACGACTCCGGCCAGCGCCGCGAGGTCGAGCAGCGAGGTGCGCACGGCGCGGTTCACCGCGGAGACGCTCTGGGTGATTCGCACGGCGCCGGCGGGCCGGCCGTGCTCGAGCACCGGCACGGCCGTGGCGAGGATCTCGGCGCCGAGCGTGCTGCTGTTGCGGCTGATCTGCTCGCCGTTGCCGCGCAGCGCGGCGCGGATCTCGGGCCGGCTGGCGTAGCTGCGCCCGGAGGGAGCGCCGGCCGAGTCGGCGAGCAGCCGGCCGCTGCCGTCGACCACGATCACCCTGCCGCGCACGCTTTCGGCGGAGATTCGGGCGAGCCGCCGCAGGCCGCTGCTCTGCGGCGGGTCGATCAGCTCCGACGCGGTCGCCGCGACCACGTCTGCCTGGCTGCGCGCCTGGCCCTTGACCTCGGAGTCGACGCGGTCGCGCAGGCTGACCGCAAGCGGCACGCCGAGGGCGATCAGCGCCAGCAGCAGGACGTAGGCGAGCGCCAGCAGCAGCGTCGCGCGCAGGCTCATCGCCGTCTACTTCCCGGGCGCGGCGAAGCGGAAGCCGACGCCCCGCACGGTCTCGATGTAGGCGGGGTCGGCCGGGTCGTCGCCGAGCTTGCGGCGCAGCCAGCCGATGTGCACGTCGAGCGTCTTGGTCGAGCCGAACCAGTTGACGTCCCAGACGCGGGACATCAGGTCCTCGCGGGTGACGACGTGGCCGGCGTGGCGCATCAGCTCGGCCAGCAGGTCGAACTCCTTGCGCGAGAGCTCGAGCTCCTCGCCGCGCAGGCGGGCGATCCGCGCCGCCGGATCGAGCTCGAGCTCGCCGATCTGGATCGGGGTCGAGCCGGTGTCGCCGTCCCGGCTCCCGCTGCGCCGCAGCACGGCGCGGATCCGCGAGATCACCTCGGCGGCGCTGAACGGCTTGACCACGTAGTCGTCGGCGCCGAGCTCGAGGCCGACGATCTTGTCCATCTCGGTGCCGCGTGCGGTCAGCATCACGATCGGCACGTCGGAACGGCGGCGCAGCTCGCGGCAGACGTCGCGCCCGTCGCCGTCGGGCAGGGCGAGGTCGAGCATCACCAGGTCCGGCTCCGCTCCGCTCGGCGAGCTCGAGGGCGCCCGCCGCGGTGGCGGTCACGACGGGCTCGAAGCCGGCCCGCTCCAGCGCCTCGGCGAACGGCCCGGAGATCGACTGCTCGTCCTCGACGACCAGGATCTTTGCGCTCACCGCCGCTGGCATGGAGCCACTGTAGCGGCGGAATTGCCCTGCTCATGTGGGTTATCCGCAGGTTTTGCCAAGGCTTTACCGGGCCCTCACACCGGCTTCAACGGCGACCGGGAAAACTCGCCTCGCAAGCTCAGCCGAGGGGGTATCGAAGTGACGAAGACGAGAATGAGAATCGCGACCGCGGTGACGATCGTCGGCCTGGCCGGCCTCGCCGGCTGGGCGATCAGCGCCGACCGCCGGCAGGCCGCGCAGGCGGTCGCCGAGAAGCCGATCGTGCGCACGAAGGTGATCCGGCGCACGATCCACGTCACCAAGCACGCCAAGCCCAAGCACCCGGTCGCGGCGCCGCCGCCGGCCGCCGAATCGTCCTCGTCGCCGTCCGCCGCGGTCAGCACCGGCTCCAGCGGCGGCGGCTACTCCGAAGAACCGGTGACGACCGCGAGCAGCGGAAGCGGCGCCTCCGAAGAACCCGTGACCACCGCGACCAGCGGCTCCGGCTCCAGCGAACCGGTCACCACCGCGACCAGCGGCGCGGGCGGAGGCGGCGGAGAGTCGGAGGCCGAGTTCGAGGGCGGGGGCGAGGGCGGCGGCGATGACTGAGAACCCGTCGCAGGCGAACGCCAGGGCGCCCCGCGCGCGCCGGCCCGGGCCGGCAACCGTGATCTGGGGATCGGTCGCCCTCTTCGCGGTGCTCTTCGCGCTCTTCACCTACCAGCTGAGCACGCCCGCCCAGCCGCGCCAGGATGTCCTCGTGCGCAAGGTGATCAAACGGCGGGTCGTCACCACCGTCGTGCCGACGCCGGGCGAATCGACCGTGACCGCCGGTCCGGCGGTCAGCTCGACCCAGTCCAGCGCCGGGGCCGCCCCGGTCACCACCGCCGCATCATGAGCGAGCACGACGTCAGCTTCGACGCGATGGGCAGCCACGTCCGCTTCCTGATCGGCGATCCGCCCGAGGGCGCGCCCCCGGCCCGCGAGGCGGCCGAGGCGGCGCGCGAGTTCATCGCCGGGTTCGACCGCGAGCTCTCCCGCTTCAAGCCGGACAGCGAGCTCTCCCGCCTCAACGCCGACGAGCGCGAACGCGTGCCGGCCTCGGAGCTGCTGCGCCGCGCGGTCAGCGCCGGCATCGAGGCCGCGGAGCGCAGCGGCGGCCTGGTCGATCCGACCCTCGTGCGCGAGATCGAGGCGACCGGCTACACCGGCTCGCGCGCCGGCATGGCGGGCGCGCCGCTCGACGCCGCGCTGGCGCAGGCGCCGCCGCGCCGTCCCGCCAGGCCCTCTGCCGAGGCCAGGTGGCGCCGCATCGCGGTGGACGACGAGCGCGGTGAGGTCGTGCGGCCGCCGGGGGTGCTGTTCGACACCGGCGGCACCGGCAAGGGCCTCGCCGCGGACCTGGTCGCCGAGCGGCTGAAGGGCTACTCGCGCTTCGTCGTCGACTGCGGCGGCGACATCCGGATCGGCGGCAGCGACGCCCTGGTCCGTCCCTACGAGGTCTACGTCGAGCACCCGCTGAGCGGCGGGCGCGCCTTCGTCCTGCGGCTCAGCCGCGGCGGTGTCGCGACCTCCGGGCTCAACGTCCGCATCTGGCGCGACGCCGAGGGGCGCTACGCGCACCACCTGCTCGACCCGGCGAGCGGCGAGCCCGTCTGGACCGGGCTGATCGGCGCCACCGCGCTCGGCGAGACCGCGGTGGAAGCGGAGACGCTCTCCAAGACGGCGCTGCTCTCCGGTCCGGAGGGCGCGCGCGAAGCGCTCGCCGGGCAGGGCGGCCTGATCGTCCACGACAGCGGCCGGGTCGAGCCGATCGGGCCGCTGGCGAAACCGCCGCGGGTCCGCCTGCCGCGGCGCGAGCCGAACGGAGCGTCCGCATGAGCGCCGAAGCGTCAACCACGCTCGCCACCCACGGCTGGTGGCTGGCGAGCCGCGCCTCGGGGCTGGTGGCGATGGTCCTGATCACGATCTCGGTCGGGATCGGGCTGGCGATGGCGGGCAGGGTGATGCGCCGTCCCGGCCTCTCGAAGAAGCTGCTGGCGCTGCACGAGCACACGGCCGTCGCCGGCATCGTGGCGATCGCCGTGCACGGCATCACCCTGCTCGGCGACCCCTGGCTCAACCCGGGCGTCGCCGGGATCGCGGTCCCGTTCACGATGTCGTTCAAGCCGCTGTTCACCGGCCTCGGCATCGTCGGCGGCTACCTCGCGGCGCTGCTCGGGCTGAGCTTCTACTTCCGCAAGCGGATCGGGGCGAAGCTCTGGCGCAAGGCGCACCGGGCGACCGTGTTGGTCTACCTGCTCGGCCTCGTGCACGCCTTCGGCAGCGGCACCGACGCCTCCGCCGTCTGGTTCCGCTGGTGGGTTGTCTTTACCGCACCCTTGATCGGTGGACTTTTTGCCTATCGGCTCGCCCACTCCATCGCCCGGGCACCCGCGGATGACGCATCTCACCGGCGCCGGATCGGCACGCGCCTCCTCACGAATAGCGCTGCTATTCGCTCGTCGGCGCGCACCACCCGGCTTGGCGAGGCCGCGCCCCCGCGAGCACCCGTGCTCGGAGTGGACGACCCGCTAGGCCGTGGGCGGTCTTTTCCCCTAACTGAGGAGGCGTAATGAACGATTCCGGTGTCGTCATCGTCGGAGGGGGCCTGGCGGGGCAGCGCTGCGCCGAGGCCCTGCGGCGTCGCGGCTACGAGGGGCCGGTGCGGATGGTCTGCGCCGAGCCCGAGCCGCCGTACGACCGGCCGCCGCTCTCCAAGGAGATGCTGGCCGGGGAGAGCGCGGCGGAGGACCTCGCCCACCGGCCGTCCTGGTGGTACGAGGAGAAGCGGGTCGAGCTGCTGCTCGGCGTTCGCGCCGCGGGGCTCGATCCGACGGCCCGGCGCCTGCGACTCGACTCCGGCGCCGAGCTGCGCTACGGGCAACTGCTGATCGCCACCGGCGGCTCGGCCCGCCGCCTGCCGTTTCTCGAGGGCTTCGAGAACGTCCACTACCTGCGCACGCTCGCCGATGCGCGCCGCCTGCGCGGAGAGCTGCGCGCCGGCGCCCGCCTGGCGATCGTCGGCGCCGGCTTCATCGGTCAGGAGGTCGCGGCGACGGCGCGCCGTCTCGGCGCGGAGGTGACGATGCTGGAGGCGCTCGAGACGCCGCTGGCGCCGATCCTCGGCGCGGAGCTCGGCGCCTGGTTCGCCGGCCTGCACGCCGAGGAGGGCGTGACCGTGCTGACCGGGGCGATGCTGGAGGGCGCGCGCGGCGGCGGCAGGGCCGAGGAGCTGGTCCTCGCCGACGGCAGGCGGCTCGCCTGCGACGCGGTCGTGGTCGGCGTCGGCACCCTTCCGGCGACCGCCTGGCTGGAGGGCAGCGGCTTGGAGCAGGGCGGCGTCCGCACCGACGCGGCGGGCCGCACCGGGCTGCCCGCGGTCTTCGCCGCCGGCGACGCCTCGATTCCCTTCGAGCCGCGCTTCGGCGTCCACGCCCGCACCGAGCACTGGGACGCCGCCGCCTGGCAGGGTTCCGCCGCGGCCAGGGCGATGCTCGGCGGGCACCCCGGCACGCCGCCGTTGCCGAGCTTTTGGAGCGACCAGTACGGCCTGCGGATCCAGTACGTCGGCCACGCCCACCACGCCGACGCCGTCGCCTTCGACGGCGAGCCGGCGGAGCGCGACTTCGAGGCGGTCTTCACCCGATCCGGGGTCCCCGTCGCCGGTCTCGCGGTCGGTCGCCCGCGGGCGATCCCGGCTCTGCGCAAGCGCATCGACCGCGGCCACTTCCCCGCCGCGGCCCAGAGAAAGGAGCGAGCAGCATGACCTACATCGCGAAAGTCGATCCCGACGAGTGCAGCGCCCACGGCGACTGCGTCGACGTCGCCCCGCAGGTATTCCGCCTCGACGACGTCGCCGAGGTCATCGGCAGCGGCCCCGACGAGCTGATGCTCGAGGCCGCCGAAGCCTGCCCGGCGGTGGCGATCTCGATCCTCGACGGCGAGACGGGCGAGACCGTCTTCCCGTGAACGGCCCACCGCGGTCGAGGTTTTCGCCGGATAGCGGTTGAAACCTCGACCGCGCTCGAGTCGTCTGTCCCTAACGCACCCCTTCTTTCCACGCTTTCGCCATCGCGATCCGCTGCGCGATCGTCGGGTGGGATCCGTAGAGGACGTACATCCAGGTCGGCGGGTCGGGGTCGCTGAGGCTGGCGGTCGAAAGGTGGCGCAGCAGTTCGCGGTCGGCGGCGGGGTCGTGGGTCGTTTCCAGCGCCGCCCAGTCGGCGGCTGCCTCCTGGCGGCGGCTGACGACGTTGAACAGCGGCGTGGCGAGCAGCTGTAGGGCGACGAGGACGAGCAGCGCGACCGGCACGGCCTCGGGCCGGGCGAGGCCGCCGCGCCCCCGCGTGAACAGCGCGATCAGCGCCGTCGCGGGAATCAGGAAGAGCGCCGTCCAGCCGACCCCCTTGAGGACGTCGTGGCGGGCGAGGTGGCCGAACTCGTGGGCGAGCACGACGCGCAGTTCGGCATTGTCGAAGCGGCCGTCCAGCAGCGTGTCCCAGAGGACCACCGTGCCGGTCGGCCCGAGGCCGGTCGCCTCGGCGTTCGGCGCGGTCGTGAAGCGATGGACGTCCTCGACCTCGAGCCGCGTGCCGGAGAGCCCCTGCTCGCGTTCGAGCTGTCTCGCTGCGGCGACGAGGCGCGGCCGCTCCAGCGGGTGGGCGCCGGGGATCAGGTAGGGGCCGAGGAAGACGAAGAGCAGCGCGAGCGCGGCGAAGATCGGCGTCGCGACCGCCCACCACGAGCGGCGCAGCAGGCCGGCCAGGCCCATCGCCACCGCCAGCGCCGCCGAGACGAAGAGGAACTCCGAGCCGAGCGAGAGGAAGCTGTCGACGATCCAGGTCACGTAACCCTGGTGCGAGACGTCGTGGCGGCGCTGCCACCAGACCGCCGCCAGGCCGAACGGCACCTCGGCCAGCCAGACGATCGCGAAGCCGAGCATGCCGAGCAGGATTCCGGTGCCGACGCGGCCGGCGGCGGACTCGCGCATCAGGCGGTGCCCGCGGCGGGCGTAGACGATCAGCACGGCGAGCAGCGTCAGCGTCGCCAGCAGGCCGTCGATCGCCAGGAAGCGCTCGTAGTCGGCGCTGCGCGCGAGGAAAGAGTCGCTGAAGAAGCGGTCCACCTCGACGTGGGGGAGATGCGCCGGCCCCGGGTCGGTCGAAGCCCAGAGCGCGTATGCCGCCCAGGCCCAGAGCGCGGCGACCGCGAGCAGGGCCGCAGCGGCGACCCAGGACTTCCTACGGCTCATCCGGCGGCGCGACCGCCGCCGCGGGCGTCGGGGGCGGCTGCGCCGGCGCCAGGCAGGGACCGCTGTAGGGGTAGGCGCCGGTGAGCAGCGAGAGGTAGGCGTTGGTCTGCGAGCTGTAGCGCAGCGCCTGGGCGCCGGCGTTGCGCAGCCCTTCCGGCATGCGGCCGGTGAACAGCGCCACGAACCAGCCGAAGATCGCGATGACGCCGAGCAGGGTGCCGAAGGCGGCGTTGAGCAGGAAGGCCGGGATCGCGAGGATCAGGCGGAAGAACACGGCCCAGCGGTTCTGGCGGGCGCGCTCCGCCACCCGGAGCTCGATCGGGTAGCTGCCCGGCGCTCCGGTGAAGCCGGGGAAGGGGTTGCCGATCAGGTACAGGTAGGCGTAGACGTGCAGCTCGTAGCGCACGTAGGCGGCGATGAAGCGGTGCAGCCCCCGCGGCGGGGTCGCAGTGAACAGAGTCGCGAACCAGTTCGCGATCACGGCGAAGAAGACGGCGATCCCCCAGAGCAGCAGCCAGACGATGTGGGGGACGGCGAGCAGCAGCCGGAAGAAGACGGTGAGGCGGCTGCGCCGCAGGTCGTCGCCGCTCGGGTCGAGCTGGACCGGGTCGTCGCGGACCGGCAGCGGCCCGATCGCCGTCTCCGGGTCGACCGTCGGGTAGCGGTCGGTGAGGATCAGCAGGTAGCCCCAGACCTGCGCCCCGTAGGCGACGACCCAGGCGACCGCGTCGCGCAGCCCCCGGTTCATGCGGCCGCGGGCGAGCGAGAAGAACCAGCCGAGCACGGCGGCGACGACGAGCAGGCCGATCGCGCCGGTGTAGTCGGCTTCGGATCGCTGGTACTGGTAGCCGGTGAGGACCGAGAGCAGGACGAGCGCCGGGATCGCCAGGATCAGCCGGAAGAGGACGGTCCAGCGATTCTGCCTCCCGGGCGGGTCCACCTCGAGGTCGACCGGGTAGCCGGGCCTGCCGTCGAAGCGCGGGAACGGCTCCGCGGCGAGGTTGAGGTAGGCGTAGACGTGCGTCCCGTAACGGACGAAGCGGGCGAGGAACCCGTGCAGGGGCTCCTCCGGGCCGCCCTGGAAGAGCGCCACGATCCAGTTGGCGACGACGGCGAAGAAGGCGGCGATCGACCAGAGCGCGAGCCAGATCAGGTGCGGCAGCGCCATGAAGAGGCGGAAGAAGACGGTGAGGCGCCGCCGCTCCAGGTCGTCGCTGAGGACGAGGCGAATCGGACGGCGATCGGCTGACGGGGGGAGATCCGGTCCGGAAGTCATGCGCCATTCCTAACCGCCCGCCCGGACGCCAGCCCGCCTGAGCCGCGTAAGGAGCGGATACAGCGCCGAACGCCCCGTTCAGGTCGAGGCCGCGTAGCGAACGGTCTCGTGGATGCGCATGCCGAGGGCGTCGACTACCTCCTGTAGGCGGTTTATGCCCACTCCCGAGTAACGGTTCGACTCCCAGCGTTGGATCTGCTGCTGTTTGAGTCCGAGGCGCTCGGCCAGGCCCTTCTGGGTCAGACCAGCGGCGATACGGGCCTCGATCAGGGCGGTGGGGAGGTCTTTCAGATTTTCGATCTCTCGGTGGTTGACCCGCCCATTGCGCAGTTCCTCGTAGCGCCGCATTTCGCTTCGAAGGGTCTCCGCCATGCTGTTCAGCGCGTCGGTCATGACCGCTTTCATCCGCGGATCGACACCCTTGCTTGGTGTGTATTCCGCAGCAGCGACTTCGAACTTGCGCAGCTCCGACCGCGTGATCCGGTACTCGCGCTCGTTGCAGATCACAGCTCGCTCCCCAGGTCGATTTCGATGATTCCCTTGGCATGGCGGGCGCGATCGACCTGGAAGAAGTCGAGGAATTGCGTGCCGGCCGGCTCGGCAATCGCATCCGCTGGGAGGGCCTCCCCGCCAAAGCGATGCTTTTGAGCCTGTCGACCTTCGCTGAAGTTGCACAGAGTGGAATCGAGCGCGTCGAGGTCGACGCCCTCCGACTCCCAACAGAGATCGAAATCGGCGGGGCTTTCCTTTGCGCTGGCAAAGCTGCCATTGACGTATGCCGTGCGACAGCCAGCGGCCCGGAGGCATTCAAGCGCATCTCGGAGTCCGATGAGCAGGAACTCACGCCACGATGTTCCCCCGAGCCTGGTCTCGAGTTCATCCCAGTCGGCTTTGTGGATCCCCGGCGGCAAGTTGCCCCTCTCGTCGAAAGGCGGGATCATAACAAAACGATTTTGTTGTGTTGATCTGTATGGTGACAAGACACTTCGCCGTCGTACGCGCCGCTCACTCGCATGGCCTTCCAAGGGCACAGCGGCGGAGGGTTCGCCCCCCTCAAACGGTTTGTGAGCATTCACTGGGAATTCGCTAAGCTCTCGCACATCGCTTCTGGGCGGGGTGTTGCGCACGATCGGGCGCGCAGGAGTCACCCTTCAGCCGCAGAAGGACCCCCGCGACAAATGGCGCTAGGCAGACGCAAGAAGAGGCAGGGCGGCGAGCAGCCGCAGCCGCGGCGCGGCCGCAAGGGCGGCGCGCCGATCATCGAGATGCGCGACGTGACCAAGGTCTACCCGGGCGGCCACATGGCGCTCGACCGGGTCTCGCTGGCGATCGACCGCGGCGAGTTCGTCTTCCTCGTCGGCCCGACCGGCTGCGGCAAGTCGACGCTGATCAAGATGCTGATCCGCGAGCTGGCGGCGACCGAGGGCAGCGTCCGCATCGCCGGCCGCGACATCGGCACGATGCCGGAGAAGAAAATCCCGCAGCTGCGGCGCAACATCGGCACCGTCTTCCAGGACTTCAAGCTGCTGCCCGACCGCACCGTCTACGACAACGTCGCCTACGCGTTGCAGGTGCTCGGCGCCCACCGCGGCGAAATCCGCCGCCAGGTGCCGGAGATCCTGCGCCTGGTCGGCCTCTCGACCAAGCTGCACAGCTACCCGGACGAGCTCTCCGGCGGCGAGCAGCAGCGCGTCTCGATCGCCCGCGCCTTCGTCAACCACCCGCCGCTGCTGCTCGCCGACGAGCCCAGCGGCAACCTCGACCCGGTCACCTCGATCGGCGTGATGCAGCTGCTCTACCGGATCAACAAGACCGGCACGACGGTGCTCGTCGTCACCCACGACCGCGAGATGGTCGACAACATGCGCCGCCGCGTGATCGAGCTCTACGAGGGCCGCGTCGTCCGCGACGAGGTCTCCGGCGGCTACACCGAGGAGTCGACCTCGGAGTTCGGCCTGCGCATGCGGGCCGAGATGGGGGTCGCGCCCGAGGGGCAGACCAACGGCCACGCCAACGAGTCGCTCTTCTAAATGTCCCGCCTGATCTTCTTCACCCAGGAGGCCTTCCGCGCCCTGCGCCGCAACGGCGCCCCGAGCATGGCCGCGGTCGTGACCACGATCGTCACCGTGATCCTGCTCGGCGTGCTGATCCCGATCTTCCAGACGACGCAGGCGAAGAGCAACCAGGTGCGCGACAGCCTCGAGTTCCGGGTGGCGATCTACGACGACGCGACGCGGGCCGAAATCAACCAGCTACAGGAAAAGCTGCTGGCGATCCCGCACGTCGCCTCGGCCAGCCTGATCACCAAGGCGCAGGCGCTGAACGAACTGAAGCAGGACCTGGGCAAGGACAAGAGCGGCGAACTGCTGACCCAGCTGCACTCCAACCCGCTGCCGGCCAACTTCCGGGTCAAGGCCGACGACGCGAGCAACCTCGACGAGGTGCGAGCGGCGGTGACGCCGCCGGGGCCGAACGGCAAGCCGAAGCCGATCTCGCCGATCGTCCAGGACGTCTTCGACCGCCAGGAAGACTCGAAGAAGATCGAGCAGGTGACGAGCGCGCTGAAGATCGTGCTCACGGTGATCACGGCGCTGCTGATCGTCGCCTCGCTGATGCTGGTCGGCAACACGATCCGGCTCTCGATCTATACGCGCCGGCGCGAGGTCGAGGTGATGCGCCTGGTCGGCGCGACGCGCTGGTTCATCCGCTGGCCGTTCATGATCGAGGGGGTCGTGGTCGGCTTCTTCGGCGGGTTGATCGCCATACTGATCCTGTGGCTGGGCAAGCTGACGATCGTCGACCCGCTGAGCGACAGCATCGGCTTCCTCGCGGCGCAGAACAGCACCACGCTCTCCTTCCCGGCGCTGGTCGCGATCCTCTTCGGCGCCGCGGTGCTGGTCTCCGCCGTCGGCTCCGGCGTCACCCTGCGGCGCTTCCTCAAGGTCTAGGCAGCCACGTGGCGGTACCGGGGCCGGCTTCGTGAGCCTGGCGCGGACGCTGGGCCTCGCGGTCGCGCTGGTCGCCGTGCTCTCCGCCGGCCTCTGGGTCGGCGGCCACCCGGCCAACATGCCGCCGGTCCTGCGCGACCTCTTCGTCGACGAATCGGCCGGCCTGACCGCGGAAGCGAGCGAGCTGATCGAAGACAACTACTTCCGCAGCGTGCGGCAGGGCAACCTGATCGACTCCTCGCTGAACGGGATGGTCCGCGGGCTGCGGCGGCGTTACCGCGACCGCTTTTCCGACTACTTCTCGCCGCAGATGCTGGCCCGCTTCGACGAAGAAATCGAGGGCCGCTTCTCCGGCGTCGGGTTGAGCGTGACCGAGACGAAGCAGGGCCTGCACGTCGTGCGCGTGTTCAAGCGCTCGCCGGCGGAACGGGCGGGGATCGATGTCGGCGAGACGATCGTCTCGGTGAACGGCAAGTCGATCGCCGGCCTCGACTCAACCGTCGCCACCGCGCGGATCAAGGGCCCGGAAGGCACCGAGGTGACGCTTGGCGTGCGCGCTCCGAGGGGCGGCAAGACGCGGCAGGTGCAGGTGACGCGCGCGCAGATCGCCGTGCCCGTCGTCAGCAGCAGGATCGAGAAGGTGGACGGAAAGAAGCTCGGCTACGCCCACCTGGCGGCGTTCAGCGAAGGCGCCGACGTGGCGCTGCGCCGCGCGGTGCGCAAGCTGCGGCGCAAGGGCGCGCGGGGACAGGTGCTCGACCTGCGCGGCAACGGCGGCGGCCTGCTCGATGAGGCGGTGCTGAGCGCCAGCATCTTCGTGCCGAAGGGGAAGGTGGTCGTGACGACCAAGTCGCGCACCCAGGGCGACGCCGTCTACAGGGCCCAGGGGGACGACCTTCCGGCGCAGCCGCTCGTCGTCCTGATCGACCGCAACACGGCCTCTGCGGCGGAGATCCTCGCCGCGGCGCTGGCCGACGACCTGGGCGCGAAGACGGTCGGCACCCGCTCCTACGGCAAGGGCGTCTTCCAGCAGGAGATCGACCTCTCCAACGGCGGCGCGCTGAAGCTGACCGTGGGCGAGTACTTCACGCCGAACGGCGAAAACCTCGCCGGCAAGGGCATCCAGCCTGACGTGAAGGTCGTCCAGCCGCCGGGCGACGCGAGCGACGCTGCGCTCGAAAAGGCATTGGACGTGTTGGCAGGCGAAGCCTCGTGATCGCTCGTGCCTGAGGGCTCGTCCAAGCGCGATTGGCGCTACTACCGGGCAAGGCAGCGGGGGCGGGGGAGGCGCGGCCGGCGCGCCGAGCCGAAGACCGCGCGCGAGGCGGTCGAGGCGCTGCTCGAGGAGGAGCTCGGCGGGCGCGGCTTCCCCACGGCGCTGGAGGACGAAGCCGCCGCGGCCGGCGAGCTCGCCGAGCGGCGCAGCGGGCCGCGCCGCGACCTGACCGGGCTGCCCACCTTCACCGTCGACCCGGCGACCGCGCGCGACTTCGACGACGCGGTCTCGGCCCGGCGCGAGGGCGACTCGACGCGGCTGTGGATCCACATCGCCGACGTCGCCGCGCACGTGCCGCCGGGTTCGCCCCTCGACCGCGAGGCGCTGCGCCGCGGCAACAGCACCTACGCGCCGGGGACGGTCGAGCCGATGCTGCCGCACGCCCTCAGCGAGGGCGCCTGTAGCCTCGCGCCCGGGGTCGAGCGCCTCGCGGTGACCGCGGAGATCGAGCTCAGCCCCGAGGGAAGGCCGGCGAGCGCCGCCTTCTACCGCAGCCGCGTCCGCTCCGACGCGCGGCTCGACTACGACCAGCTCGACGTCGTCTTCGCCGCGAGGGCGGAAGCGCCCGAGGCGGTCGCCGAGCCGCTCGCGGTCGCCCGCGCTGCGGCCGCCGCCCTGGGCGAACGGCGCGGGACGACCAGCCTCGACGTCGAGTCCTTCGAGCCCGAGTTCCGCTTCGACTCGCGCGGCGAGGCGATCGGCGCCCGCGGCGTCGAGCAGACCGAGTCGCACCGCCTGATCGAGCGCCTGATGATCCTCGCCAACGAGCAGGTCGCGCAGCTGCTGGAGCGCAAACGGGTGCCGGCGATCTTCCGCGTGCACGCCGAGCCCGACCCGCTGCGGATCGAGCGGCTGATCGGCCAGTTGCACGAGCTCGAGATCCCGACGCCGCCGCTGCGCGGCACGCCGGCGCCGCGCGAAGCGGCCGAGCTCGCGGCGGAGGCGAGCCGCCTGGTCCGCAGGGAGGCGGCGCGACGCGGGCACGGCCGCAGCGCGTATACAACGCTCGTGCTGCGCTCCCTCAAGCAGGCCTCCTACAGCGATCGCAACAGCGGCCACGCCGGGCTCGGCAGCGCCGCCTACTGTCACTTCACCTCGCCGATCCGCCGCTACCCCGACCTGCTCGTCCACCGGGCGCTGCTGGCGGCGCTGGGCGAGGGCGAGCCGGCGCCGCGCGCGGCGGAAGCGCGCGAGGCGGCCTGGCACTCCAGCGAGCGCGAGCGCGACTCGATGCGGATCGAGCGCCGCGCCGACGACATCTGCGCCGCCTTCCTGCTCGAACGCGAGCTGCGCGAGCGCCGCAGAGAGACGAGTGCTCCGTTGACCACGCATGGGGGGGCAAATGGAGCACCCGTCTTCAAGGGCGAGGTCGCGGGGCTGATCCGCGCCGGCGCCTTCGTCGGCTTTGGCGGCGACCTTGGGGACGTGTACGAGGGCTTCCTGCCGGCCCGCCACCTGGGCGGGACCGAGCGCTTCGAGCTGAACGAGAGCGAGACGGCGCTGGTCGGCCAGGAATCGCACCGCAAGCTGCGCCTCGGCGACCCGATCGCGGTCAGGGTGAGCGGGATCGAAGCACCCCGCGGCCGCGTCGATCTCGAACCCGTGGACGTCTGACCGATGGCTAAGAAGGGCAAGAAAAAGCGTGAGCCCGCTTCGGGCGACGTCGCGACCAACCGCCGCGCCCGGCACAAATTCGAGCTGGTCGAGAAGCTCGAGGCGGGGATCGTCCTTCAGGGCACGGAGGTCAAGTCGCTGCGCAACGGCAAGGCGCAGATGACCGACGCCTATGCGGTGGTCGACGACGGCGAGGTGTGGCTGCGCAACCTGCACATCCCGCCCTACGAGCCGGCCAGCCGCGAGAACCACGAGCCCGAGCGGCCGCGCAAGCTGCTCCTGCACAGGGCCGAGATCGAGCGGCTGGTGGGCAAGACCGCGGAGCGCGGCCTGACCCTGATTCCGACCCGGATCTACTTCAAGGGCCCGCGGGCGAAGGTCGAGCTGGCGCTGGCTCGCGGCAAGGAGGGACGCGACCGGCGGCGCGAGATCGCGGATCGCGACGTGCGCCGCGAAGTCGAGCGCGAATTCAAGGGCCGAATGAGGTAGCGTCGGGGCTCCAGCATGGTCACGGCCAACTTCGTCAGCGACAACGTCGAGTATTTCGTCGCCGGTCTGGTGGTGGCGATCCTGCTCCTTCTGCTGGTGATCAGCGTCGTCCAGCGGCGCAGCAAGGAACGCGGGCAGAAGAAGTCCGGCGCCCCCGGGGCCGCGCCGCCGCCTCCGCCGAGCGTCCCGCAGGCGCAGGCGGCGCAGGCCGGCGGCTCCGCGCCACCTCCCGGCGGTCCGCCGCCGAGCGGCAAGGAGAAGCGCAAGCTGGCGCGCGAGCAGCAGCGCGCCGCCCGCGCCGAACACCGCAAACGGCGCAAGGAGGAGACCCAGCGGCGGCGCGAAGAGCGCTCGCTCAAGCGGGCCGAGAAGCGCGGCAAGCCGGGTGGCGGACGCCGCGCCGGGCGCCGGGCCAAGAAGGAAGCCGAGAAGGCCGAGCGCGAGCTGACGGCGGCGCGCGCCGCCCAGGAGCGGGCGCTGTACGAGCAGCAGAGCACGGCAGGCGGCGAGGCGACGCAGGCGCCCGCGCAGCAGGCGCAGCAGCCTTCGCCACCCCAGCCGCCGCCGGCAGCGGTGCCGCCGCCGGTTCCACCGGCGGCGGCGGGCGCAGTTCCACAGGCTTCCGCGACGCCCCCTCCTCCGCCCGTACCGCCGCCGCCCGAGGCCTACGACCCGGCTGCCGCCGAACAGCGCGTGCACGACAAGGTCGCCGAAATCCAGCGCGAGGAGGAGCGCATCCGAGCCGAGGCCGACCGGCGCATCGAGGAGGCCGAGCGGCTCCAGCGCGAGGCCGAGGCGCGGCAGACGCAGGCTGAGGCGGGTCAGGCGACGCAGAGCATGGCAGCGGTTCCGCCCGCTTCCCAGGCCGCCCCGAGCACGCCGCCCCCGGATATGCAGACGGCCGAACAGCGCCTACAGCAGGAGCGCGAGGCGCAGGAGCGCTCGCTGGCCGAGGCGCAGGATCGCCTGCGCCAGATCGAGGAGCGGACCAAGGCGGCCGAACGGCGCGCCGCCGAGGCCGAGCGGCTCTCACAGCTGAAAGCCCAGGAGGATGAGCGGCAGCAGCGACTGCGCGAGATCGAGCAAAGCGTGGCCCAGGCCGAGGAACGCGCCCGCGAGGCCGAGCGCAAGGCGATGGAAGCCGAGCAGGCGGTGCTCGGCACGGTGCAGCCGGCGGCGTCGCCACCACCTCAACCGCCGCTCCCACCGCCGCCGGCTCCCGAGCCGCAGCCGCCCGCACCCGAGCCGCCGCTCCCGCCGGAGCCGCAACCGCCGGCGCCCGAGCCACCGCCCCCGGCGCCCGAGCCCCAGCCCGGCCCGCCCCCGGCCCCGCCGCAGCCGGAGCCCCAGCCCGGTCCGCCGCCGCCCTCTCCCGCGCCGCCGCCGGCAGAGCAGCCGACGCCGCCACCGGCCGCCCAGGCCGGCGACACGATCGAACTCAACAACGTGACCTTCGAGCAGCTGCGCGGGCACGGGCTCTCGGTCACCCAGGCGACCCGCCTGCTGGCGCACCGCGAGCGGGTCGGGCGGTTCCAGTCGATCGACGAACTGGACGAGATCCCGGGCCTGCCGCGCGAGTTCGCCGAAGACCTGAAGCGCCGCTCGCGAGTCTGAGCCCGAGCTACAGGCCGTAGGCTTCGATCAGCTTCAGCCAGATCTCGGAGCGGGTTGGGTAGGCCGCGACTGCGTGGCGCAGGCGATCGAGCGGAACCTCAGCGGAGATGGCAATGGTTGCCGCGTGCAAGAAGTCGGCCGTCTCGAATCCCGTGAACGTTGCCCCCACGATGACTCTCGTGTTCTCGTCGACCACGAGGCGGGAGGTGCCGCCGGTGTTCTTGCCCTGGAAGCTGGCGCCGGCGGTGCCGTCGGTGGGGACGTCGAACGCCCGCGCGTCGATGCCCGCCGCTTCGGCCTGGGCGAGGGTGCGGCCGACCGCGGCGACCTGCGGGTCGGTGAAGGTGACGCGGGGGAGGGCGGTCGCTTCGGCGGTGGCCTCGACCTCGCGCCCGAGCACGTTCTCGGCCGCGACCCAGGCCTGGTACTTGCCCATGTGGGTGAAGAGGGCGCGGCCGTTGACGTCGCCGACCGCGTAGAGCCACTCGCGGCCGCCGACGCGCAGCCGGTCGTCGGTTTCGAGGAACCCGTGCTCGCCGGCCTCGACCGCGGCGGTCTCAAGGCCGATTCCCTGCGTGCGGGGGACGCGGCCGACCGCGACCAGCAGCTCCTCGCCCTCGGCGCGTCCGCCGTCGCCCAGCTCGACGACGACCCCGGGGCCACCCGAGGACACGCGTTCGGCGAGCGTGCCGGTGCGCACGTCGATGCCGTAGCTCTCGCGCAGCGACTCGGCGACCTGCTCGCCGGCGAAGGGCTCCTCGCGGGGCAGAAGCCGCGGCTCGCCCTCGATCAGCGTCACCTCCGTGCCCAGCGTCGACCAGGCCTGGGCCAGCTCGGAGCCGACCGGGCCGCCGCCGAGCACGACCATGCTCGCGGGCACCCGTTTCGAGGTCGTCGCATCGCGGTTGTTCCAGGTCCGCACCGAGTCGAGCCCGTCGATCGGCGGCATCGCCGGGCCGCTGCCGTTGGCGACGACCACCGCGCGGCGCGCGGTCAGCGTCTGCTCGCCGACGGCGACGCGATGCTCGCCGTCGAGCCGGCCTTCGCCGCGGAAGAGCTCGATCCCGCGTTCGTCGAGCCAGGGGAGCATCGAGGAGTCGTCGAGGTCGTGGATCACCTCGTCGCGCCGGTCGAGCGCCGCCTGCGGGTCGAGCTCGCCCGTCACCGCGGCGTTGACGCCCGGAACGCGACGCGCCTCGGCCAGCAGCTCGCCGGGGCGCAGCAGCGCCTTCGACGGCATGCAGGCGTAGTAGGAGCACTCGCCGCCGACCAGGTGGCTCTCGACGATCGCCACCGAGAGGCCGCCGTCGGCGAGCCGCCCGGCGCAGACCTCTCCCGGCGCTCCGGCGCCGATCACGATCGCGTCGAACTCCTGCTCGGCCATTGCCCCCAACGTACCCGACGCCGTACAATCGGAACGACATAGCACGGGGGCGACAGGCTTCGATCCGGTCGGTCCGTGCGAACGGTTGCAGGTCGAGGTGGCCGGAGGCCTCGTTAAACACCGGCACCAACCAATACGTGCGGACCATGAGTTCGCCCTCGCTGCTTAGTTAGATCTAAGTGAGTGAGAGTCGGCCCTCTCCCGCCCGCGGAGGGGGATCCCGGCTTCAACTGCGGGCTCACCCGGGCGGCGCGCCCCGTCCGCCAGGGGACACCAAAGGGGCTCTGTCTCCCGCAGTGCCCGCCGGCGCGGACCCCGGGAGACGAGACTCAAGCGCCGGCTAAACCTGTAGATGCCTTCGCGCTACGACCGGAGACGTGGGTTCGAATCCCACCGCCTCCATCCGTTTGAATCGGGCACCGACTTCGCTCTTAGGGCCTAGCCGTTTTAGCGTTCGCCTTGGTGTTCGAGGTTGCGAATCGCCCGACTGTGAACCGCTCCAAATGTGCCGGTGCCGACGATGCTCACCGGAATGAAGATCCAGGGCGGTGCGCCAACGACGAACACGGCGAAGGCGATGATCGTCGCCAACGTGGTACCGACCTTGAACCCGGCGTGGTGCGTGACGGACAGACGTTCGATCAGGTCCATAGCGTGATGATAAGCGCGACGATGGACAGAGGCGAAAAAGTTTCATAGCCGAGCCCGATGCCTTGGTTGATGCGGTGGGCAACGACCTCCGGCGGCTGCAATTCGTTGAGCGCCTCGGCTGCTCCGGATCCGCTGAATACCGCCATTCCTCCGCCGAGAACGGCGAAGCCAGAGATCATCGCTTCGAGGAATTCCCTCGCGCCGGCTGGATCGATTGGCACCATGGCGCCACCGTAGGCGACTTCAACGCACGAGTGGCGCGCACAATGCAAATTCTTCGCCACGAGTTCGTCGCGATTGATGCGCTGAGCGGGGGGATTGAGCTGCCGTTAAAAGTTCTTGAGAGCATGTCCACGGCAGGGTTTCTTGAAAGGTCGTCTGCACTTGTGCCCTTGGGAGGGGTTTCGACCGACTTCGGATATCAGATGAGCTCGATTGGCAATCTCCCGATTCCGAAAGGTAGGCAGAAGGAGGTCTTGGCGGTCCCGGGAGAGGGACATACGGTGGTGCTCGGCACTGCCGGTTCGGGAAAGACCACCATGGCGATCCACCGGGCCGCGAACCTTGCCAATCCGGTCAAACCAAGTTCAGGCAGAGTCCTGCTTGCCACCTACAACCGGACGCTGCTGGCCTATCTGAACTACTGGCGCCCCCCGGCGCTCGCAAATGTCGCGATCGAGAATTACCATGCGTTCGCGCGCGGCTACCTCGCCTATAGGGGGAAGATGGGCGGCAACTCGGTTTGCGAGGGCAGGCGACGGGAAGACCTCATCGCGGAGGCCGTCGAGAATGTCTCGGACCGGCTTCGGGACGAGGCGTCAGCGCTGTTCGAGCGGCCACCCCAGTTCTTCGTCGACGAGATCGAGTTCCTGGCGCGCTACGGCCTTGACGGCGAAGACTACGTACGGTCGGATCGGTTTGGTCGAGGCGCAGGCTTCTCCCGCCAACTGCGCCCGGCTCTGCTCGAGGTGCGCGACGAGTACCGGCGTCTTCGAGCGGCTGAGGGGATGCTGTGCGACTGGGAGGACATGCCGGGAAAGGTGCTCGAGGAGCTCTCCGGTGACGAGTCCGAGCGCAGGTATCGGCACGTCGTCATCGACGAGGGCCAGGACTTCTCGCCCCAGATGCTGCGGTCACTGGCCGCCGCGATCCCGCCGAATGGATCGCTGACCTTCTTTGGAGACATGGCGCAGCAGATCTACGGCCGTCAGGTTTCCTGGAGCCGCGCCGGCCTCGACGTCAACGCCGTCTGGCGGTTTCGCCGCAACTACCGCAATACCCCGGAGATCGCCTCCCTCGGGCTGGCGATCGCGGCGATGCCCTATTACGGCGACGTGCCCGACATGGTCGAGCCCGACGAGTTCGAACCCTCGGGACCGCTTCCATCTCTCGCTCGCTGTCGCTCGTTCGCAGAGGAGAAGAAGTTCATCGTCGATACCGCCCTGGCGGCGGCTCAAACGGGCAGCGTCGGCGTCCTGACGCGTCGTCAGGAGGATGCGGATCGGTTCAACAGCGCGTTCCAGGGCGGTCAGCGCCTGGAGAAGTACATGCAAATCTGGGATCCCGGCCCCGGAATCAGCTGGGGGACGGTTCACGCGGCCAAGGGCTACGAGTTCGACACCGTCATTCTCGCGGGGCTGTCGGCTGATCGCTGGCCTGAGCCGCAGATAGCGGCGATGCGCGGGGAAGAGGCGGCAGCAGCCGAGGACGGCCCACTCCTCTACGTCGGCGTCACCCGCGCCCGGCGCGAGCTGATCATGACCTCCGTGGGCGTGCCGAGCGAGCTTCTCCCCGCGAACGATGGCCTTTGGCAGGAGCAGCGCCCGTGAGCGACATCGAGGCCATTCGAGCCGAGGCGGAACGCCGAGAGATCTCGCGCCTGGCGCATTTCACGCCGGTACGAAACCTGGTCCATATCGTTAGCGGCGACGGGCTGAGGTCGACGAAAATGATGTCCGACGAAGAGCGCTCGGAGTTCAACCAGCAGGATCTCCAACGTCTCGACGGGTACCCCGACCACATTTCCTGCACGATCGAGTACCCCAACGCCTACTACTACAAGCACAAGCGGGCAAACGCCCGCGGCGAAGCACGGATCTTCCCAAACTGGGTCTGCCTCCTGCTCTCGCCGAAGCACCTTTGGGCCGAGGACACGCTGCTTTGTCCGCATAATGCGGCCGGGAGGGGGGGAACTGCGGTCGCCTCGGGCATTGAGTGTTTTATGTCGATGTTCGACAACGAGGTTGAGGCGCCCCAAGGCCCCCGGAGACGGCGCGGTCAGCCGGCTTGTTGCCCAACCGACATCCAGGCGGAGGTTCTCGTGCATCGCCAGGTGCCCCTCGCGGACGTCCTCGGCATCGTCGTGGAGTCTGCGAATCGCGCCGCCGACACGTATGCGCTGCTCGACCAGCTTCAGGCATCGGTGGACAGCCTGCCTCTCGTCCTGTGCCCAGAGTTCTACGACGCCCCCCGGCTTGCTGCCACGCTGCGTTCCGGCCGCCGTCCTGTCGAGAAGACGTGGCATCCTCCGGCCGATGCAGACCTCGAGGCTGGCGTTGGTGGAGGAGATGGCTGACTCCAAACCCTTCTCCCAGCTGCCGGAGCGCGCGCGGGCGGCAATGCTTTCGGCAGCGTGCGGCGATGCTCTGGGCTGGCCGATCGAGCCGCGCGGCAATCGGGTGGGGGGCACGGCGAACCTACAGCCGAGCTTGTCGTTCATCGAGTGGAAGCGCCGCGAGGGCGGCGGCTACGCCCCATTTCAACGTCGGGTGCCGGCAGGCGCCTACAGCGACGACACCCAACTCACGCTGGCGGTCGCGCGCAGCCTTCTCCATGGCGAAGGCTGGTGGGAGCACTTGACGAGGTTCGAGTTGCCTGCCTGGACGCTCTACGAGCTGGGCGGAGGAGGCGCCGTCAAGCGAGCGGCCAGGGGCTGGGCAAAAGGCCATCCCCCCTGGCGCGTGAAGAACGACGCCGACCGAGAAAGGTATTTCGCCGCCGGAGGGAACGGAGCGGCGATGCGAGTCCTTCCGCACGCCATACTTGGCGCAGAAGACTCTGACTTCCAAGGGGTCGGCGAGCGCATCGTCGCGGATTGCCTCACGACTCATGGGCATCCCCGAGCTCTGGTCGGTGCCCTGGCTGCTGGATACGCAATGTGGGCCGCTCTCCGCTGGAGAGGGAAAGTTCGTTATGGAGAGCTGATCGAGGACTGCCTCGATCAGCGACGAGCATGGAGTCGATTCCACGCCGGCGCACTCATCTCCGATTGGACGAAGGCGGTCGAAGCAGCCCACGGAAGCTCCTACGAGGACGTTTGGAACCTGACCTGCGAAGAGATGACGGGCCTGCTGGGTCAGTGCCGGGAGGCGATCGGCCGAGGCTCGCTTGCCCGCGATAACGACGTTCTGGAGGACCTCGGGGCGTTTGGCAAGGAAAGCGGCGCGGGAACCAGGACGGCCGCCGTCGCCATCTACCTGGCCTCTCGCTACGTCGCCAAACCGACGGCCGGGCTGTTGGCGGCCGCCTTCGGCAAGCGATCGGACGCAGACACCATCGCCTGCATCGCAGGCGCCATGCTGGGAGCCTTTTCCGGCGACGATCGGGTCGGCGGTCTCGTGGCGGATCTCCAAGACGCCGACTACATCCGCGAGCTTGCCGGCTCGCTTGTGCGACACGACCCCGATGTCTCGACCTCGAGCGAATGGACCTCCAAGACCAGGAGTCGAATCGTCGCCAGTCTCGTCGGTCTATCGCCCGGAGGAAGCGTCTCCCTGCCGCTCTTCGGGGAGAGCGTTGTAACGGATCTCGAGCGACCCGAGACCAAATCGTCGAACGAGGTGATGATCTGGTGGTTGTCCACGCAGCTGGGACAGACTCTGGCGGTCACCAGGATCGCGAAGACCCCTCCGTCGCCCGAGCGGCAGGGTGCCGATGCGGGAGATCGGGGACGGGCGGAGCAGCTGACCATGGAAGCGGCGCCGAAGGACCAGGACGGACCCGCACGGTCGACTTGGAGCATCCTCTTCGTGAGCAGGCTCGCTGCGGCGGTCGAGCTCTACAACGGCATCCTCGGTATTCCAATAATTCGCAGCCGGGATCGCTCGGTGGTGCTAGAGGGACACATCGTCTTGGAAGAGTCGAGCCATCCCGAACCAGCCGATGACGGCGACCTCAAAGCGCCGCAAGTGGTGGGCGTTTTCGTCGGCCCCGACTCGCTGCTCCCGCTGCGCGAGCGACTTGCCGACGCCGGATATCGCCCGTCGGAGGTCAACCCGGGACGCAACGGGGAACGATTTCGGCTGCGTGACCGCGACGGACACCTCGTCGAAGTCTTCACTTCCCCTCCTTCGCGATAACCGTTCGGTTGAGACGAGGGAGGGCAGGTCGTCATAGGCTTTCCCGCGTGGACCGCTACGTCGCTTTTCTGCGCGGGATGAACCTCGGTGGGCGCAGGATCACCAACGAGGCGCTGCGCGGGCATTTCGAGGCGCTGGGATGCGAGGACGTCGCGACCTTTCGGGCGAGCGGGAACGTGATCCTGAGCGCCGGCGAGGCGAGCGAGGAGCGGTTGGCGGCGCGGCTGGAAGCGGGTCTCGGCGAGCGGCTCGGCTACGCGGTGCCGGTCTTCCTGCGCACGGCGGACGAGCTGCGCGCGATCGCCGCGCACGAGCCGTTTGCGGCGCGGCGCCACGAGACGTCGAAGGGCAAATTGCAGATCGCGATGATGACCGCAAGGCCGACTGCGTCGGCCGCGAAGCAGGTGCTGGCCCACGCCACCGACGAGGACCGGCTGGCGATCGAGGGCCGCGAGCTCTACTGGTTGCCGGCCGGCGGCGTCTCCGAATCCGATCTCGACCTGAAGGCCCTGGAGTCGATCCTCGGACCCACCACCCAGAGAACCAAGGGCACGATCGATCAGATAGCCGCGAAGTACTTCGGCTGAAGCTCAGCGGCGGTCGGAGCCGTAAAGCGCTCGGTCATGCAGAACCATATATATGGTGCCGACGATCAAAATCGCCGGCAGGAGAATCACTGGCGGCGCGCCGAGAAAGAACACTGCGATCCCAACCAGCGTCGATGTCACGGTTCCGACGATCAGCGAGCTGGACGGCATTTCGACAAACTTGTTCACCTGCTCCATCCCATGATCATAAGAGCTATGAGCGCTGCGGGGGTTCCTACTCCAAATCCCCATCCGATCCCTTGATTGATTCGCGCAGCCGCATCCGTCGGCGAGACGTTCCGTCGGAGGGCAAGGAAGGCCTCGAAGCCGCTGAAGTAGGCCATCGTCCCTCCGAGCACGGCAAAGCCGGCGATGATCGCTTCGAGAAGCGCGCGGACGTTGTCGGCGTCGATCGATGCCACGCTGGCACCGTAGGTGGCTCAGACGCGCGAGTGGCGCGCAGAATGAAAATTCTTCGTTGCGCGTTCGTGGCAATCGACGCGCTCGATCAGCCTCGGCACGTCCGAGTAGAGTCCGCTTGTGGGCCACGTCTTCCTGCTCGCGTTCCTCGCCGCGCTCTACCCGACGCTGCTCGCGGCGACGACCGTGATGCTGATGCTGCCGCACCCGAAGCGGCTGCTGCTGGGGTACCTGCTGGGCGCGGCGATGACCAGCATCACGCTCGGCCTGGTCATCGTCTTCAGCCTGCGCCACTCGGGGATCGCGCACACGGCGAAGACGACGCTCGGACCCGGCGAGGACATCGTGCTCGGATGCATCGCTCTCGTCGTCGCCTTCGTCCTCGGCAGCGGCCGCGACGAGCGGCTGCGCGAGCGGCGGCGCGAGCGCAAGGCGGGTAAGGGGCCGTCGGGGCCGCCGCGCTGGCAGCAGTTCCTCAACCGCGGCTCGGCCCGCGTCACCTTCGCGGTCGGCGCCGTGCTCACCCTGCCCGGCGCCACCTACATCACCGCGCTCTACCGGATCGCCGACGAGGAACTGGCCGACCCGGCGACGGTCGCCGTCGTCCTCGGCTTCAACGCGATCATGCTGATGCTGCTCGAGATCCCGCTGCTCGCCTATACCTTCGCCCCGGAGTGGACGCCGCGGGCGATCGAGCGCTTCAAGGCGAAGCTGCGCGAACGCGGCCGCGTCTGGGCGGTGCGGGCGGCGGCGACCCTGGGCCTGCTGATGATCGCCCGCGGCGTGATCGCCCTGCTCGCGTAGCCGGCTGCGCCGGCTACGCCGGGTCTCGTAACGTAGGCGCCGATGGCAATCGCGACCGCAACCAGCCTCGACATGCACGTCGGCGGCAAGCTGCTCTTCGAAGGCGTCTCGTTCAAGCTCGAGCCGCGCGAGCGGATGACCCTCTCGGGCCGCAACGGCGCCGGCAAGTCGACGCTGCTGCGGATGCTCGCCGGCGAGACCGCGCCCGACGGCGGCAGTCTCGTCCTTCAGCGCGGCGCCCGGGTCGCCCTGCACGACCAGCGCCCGCCCCGCGGGACGGACGTGTCGCTGGGCGAGTACGTGTTCTCCGGCCGCGCCGAGATGATCGAGACCGAGGCCGAGCTGGAGCGGCTCGAGGCGGCGATGGCCGGCGGCGAGACCGGCGAGGAGGCGCTGAACGCCTACGCCGCCGCCCAGCAGCGGCTCGAGCACGGCGGCGGCTACCGCTGGCGCGACGGCGTGCTCGCCGTGCTGCGCGGGCTCGGCTTCGGCGGCGAGGAGAGCGAGCGGGCGCTCTCGACCTTCTCCGGCGGCGAGCTGACCCGCGCCTCGCTGGCCCGCGCGCTCGCGACCCGGCCCGACCTGCTGCTGCTCGACGAGCCGACGAACCACCTCGACATCCCCTCGCTGGAGTGGCTGGAGCGCTACCTGACCGATCTCGACGCGGCCGTCGTGCTCGTCGCCCACGACCGCTGGTTCCTCGAGGCGGTCGGCACCTCGGTGCTGGAGCTGGAGGCGGGGCGGGCGCGCTTCTTCGCCGGCCCCTGGCACGCCTGGCGCACCGAGCAGGCGGCGCGGGAGATCGCCCGCGGCAAGGCGATCGAGCGCCAGGAAGCAGAGATCGACCGCATGGAGCGCTTCGTCGAGCGCTTCCGCTACAAGGCGACCAAGGCACGCCAGGCGCAGTCGCGGCTGAAGCAGATCGAGAAGATCAAGCGCGACGGGGTCGAGGCCGAGCAGCGCGACTCGCGCAACCTGCGCTTCTCCTTCGTCAAGCCCGAGCGCCCCGGCCGGGTGGTGCTGAAACTGGTCGGCGCGACGATCGAGGTGCCGGGCCGGACGCTGCTCGAGGACGCGCGGCTGGAAGTCGAGCGCGGCGAGCACGTCGTCCTCGTCGGCCCCAACGGCGCCGGCAAGACGACGCTGATCGATACCCTGGCCGGGCGCCGCAAGCCCGCCGCCGGCTCGGTGCGGCTCGGCCACAACGTCAAGATCGGCTACCTCTCCCAGCACGCCGACACGGCGGCGGGGGAGGGGACGGTGCTCGACGCGGCCCAGCGCGAGACCGGCCTCAGCGGCCAGAAGGCGCGCGACCTGCTCGGCGGCTTCCTCTTCTCCGGCGCCGAGGTGGAGAAGCAGCTGAGCGAGATCTCCGGCGGCGAGCAGCGGCGGCTCTCGCTGGCGATCCTGGTCGCCTCCGGCGCCAACGTTCTGATCCTCGACGAGCCGACCAACCACCTCGACATCGAGAGCCGCGAGGCGCTCGAGGACGCGCTGCTGGCCTTCGAGGGCGCGGTCGTGCTCGTCTCCCACGACCGGGCGCTGCTGGAGGCGGTCGGCACGCGCACGATCGTCTGCGAGGACGGCGAGCTGCGCTCGCACGAAAGCGGCTGGGCCGCCTACCAGCGGGCGCGCGACGAACGCGAAGCCGCGGCCGAGGCCGCGGCGCAGGAGGCGAGGCCGGCGCCGGCCTCGGCCGCCGGGCGCAACGCCGGTCGCGCGGCGAAGAAGGCGGCGCGCAAGGCGGGCCGGCTGGCCGAGCGGATCGAGCGCGCCGAGGCCGACGCTGCGCGAGGTCGAGGAGGAGCTGTCGGACCCGGAAGCGTGGTCGAGCCCCGGGCGCGCCGAGCGCGCGGAAGCGAGCCACGCCGAGGCCAAGCGGGCGGTGGCGGAGCTGTACGAGCAGTGGGAGACGGCCGAGGGCGAGGCCGAGGCGGAGGGCGAGGGCGCTAGCCCAGCGGCCGGTCGAGCCTGACCTGGGTGCCCCTGCCGGGGGCGAGGGTGATGTTCCGTACCTTGACCTTTTCCGGCTTCGGGTCGGGAGCGCTGAGCTCGGCCCGCTCGAGGATCGCGCGCAGCACGACGCGCATCTCGTATTCGGCGAAGGCGGCGCCGATGCAGCGCCGCACGCCGCCGCCGAAGGGGATCCAGGCGTAGCTGTCCGCCCTGCCGCCGAGGAAGCGCTCGGGCCGGAAGCGCTGCGGTTCCGGGAAGAGGTCCTCGCGGTAGTGCAGCGCGGCGATCGCCGCCATCAGGTAGGTGTCGGCCGGCAGCTCGTAGCCGCCGATCTCGAGCGGCTCGGTCAGCTTGCGGGCGACGTCGACGATCACCGGCCGCGCCCGCAGCGTCTCCCTGATCGTCGCCTCGAGGTAGTCGTCCTCGCCGGCCGCGAGCGACTCATGCAGGCGGCCGAGCACGCCCGGGTTGCGCAGCAGCCGCTCGATCGCCCAGGCGAGCCCGGTCGCGGTCGTCTCGTGCCCGGCGGCGAGGATCGTGACCAGCTCGTCGCGCAGTTCGGCGTCGCTCATCGGGCTGCCGTCCTCGTGGCGCGCCGACAGCAGCAGCGAGAGCACGTCCTCGGGTTCGGAGAACTCGCCGGCGTTCTCGGCGCGGCGCAGGGCGATCTCCTCGTAGACGAAGGCGTCGAGCGCCTCGCGGGCCTCGAGGAACCGCGCCCAGGGGCTCCAGCGGCCGTAGCTGCGGCGCAGCGGCGGCAGCGCCGTGACGAGGCTGAGCCGCCCGGCGAAGCGCTCGATCAGCGCTTCGAAGCGCGCGAGGCGAGCCTCGTCGTGGACGCCGAAGACGGCGCGCATGATCACCGCCAGGGTGATCCGCTGCGTGTGCGGGCGCAGGGCGAAGGGCTCGCCGACCGGCCAGCTCTCCATCTCGGCGAGCGTCGCCTCGCGCATCATTTCGCCGTAGCGCTCGATTCGCGCGCCGTGGAAGGGAGGCAGCAGCAGCTTGCGCTGGCGCATGTGCGGCGCCTCGTCGAGCGTCAGCACCGAGTGCGGGCCGAGCGCCGGCTCGAGCACGGTCGCGTTCGCCTCGCCGGCGTGCGCCAGCTCGGGCGGCGTGGTGAAGAGCTGTTTGACCAGCGCCGGGTCGGCGACGTAGGTGAGGTCCCTGTAGAAGGGGAAGGAGATGCGGAAGACGTCGCCGTAGCGCCGCTGGAACCCGATCAGGAAGCCGAGCGGGTCGCGCGCGTAGGCGAGCACCTGGAGCGCCGCCGGCATTCGGGTGCCCGGCGCACGTCGCGGTCGTGAGGTTGCCGCGGGTCGCTGAAGGGTCGCCTGCTCCATCCTGCTCTCACCATACAAAACTGGCTGGTCAGCCAGGTAGTCTTCTTTTGGCTGCATAGGCCACTGGAGCCGGGGCTGCCGGGTGGCTGTGTTTGACCAAGCTGAGCACGTCAACGAGGATGGGTGACATGGCGAGGGAAGCGGTCCCGGTGGCCGATCAATGTGTTCGTTCCACGGCCGAGGCGCTTGCCGATGGCTTTCACGACGATGAGATTTGGACTTGGTTGCTGCCCAGGCGTTGGCAGCTGCCGAGGGTGTTGCCCCGCTACTACGAAGCGATGATCCGGCATGTGTTCGCTCCGCGTGGAGCTGCCTGGACCACCAGCGATACTGCCGGAGGCGCTCTCTGGTTCCCTCCGGGAGCAGCAGAGTTGAACGTAGGCGAGCAGCTGCGCACGGGACTGAGCTTGTTGCCCGAGGGTGTAGGTAGCCTCTGGAAGGGAGCCCGTTGGGAGAAACTGATCCACGCGAACCTGCCGCACGAGCCCCACTGGCGGCTGAACAGCCTCGCAGTTAGGACTTCCGCACAGCGTCGGGGCATCGGCAGCGCCCTGATCGAACCGGGCTTGCGCAGGGCTGAGGCCGATGGGGTGGCCTGCTACCTGGAGACCCAGCGTCGCGCCAACGTTCCCTTCTACCGGAAGTTTGGTTTTGAGGAGATCGGAGAGATCGGTTTGCCGGGCTCTCCGCCCGTATGGCGCATGTTGCGTCCAGCCTGACGCCGGTTCCCCGCCCGCCAACGACCAAATCGACGTTCATCTCAGCCGGCCTTTCATGACGGGATGGGTGCGAGGCCGTCGAACTGCACCGAGTTCCCTCGTCAGAAGACGATCGTCCGCGCGCCGTCGAGCAGGACCCGGTCGTCCAGGTGCGCCTTGACGGCGCGGGCGAGGACTAGGCGCTCGACGTCGCGGCCGATCCCGACGAGGTCGTCGATCTCGTCGCGGTGGCTGACCGGGGTCACGTCCTGGGCGATGATCGGGCCGGCATCGAGCTGCTCGGTGACGTAGTGCGCGGTCGCGCCGATCAGCTTGACGCCGCGCTCGTGGGCGCGCGCGTAGGGGTCGGCGCCGACGAAGGCGGGCAGGAAGCTGTGGTGGATGTTGATCGCCGGCGCGTTCAGCCCGGCGAGGAACTCGGCGGAGAGGATCTGCATGTAGCGGGCGAGGACCAGCAGGTCGACCTCGTCGCCGAGCAGCTCCAGCAGGCGCCGCTCGGCCGCGTCGCGGCCGCCGTCGACCGGCACGTGGTGGTAGGGGAGCCCGAGCGCGTTCGCCTGGTCGGCGTGGTCGGGATGGTTGGAGACGACGGCGACGACGTCGGCGCCGAGCTCGCCGCTGCGCCAGCGCCAGAGCAGATCGGAGAGGCAGTGGTCTTCGCGCGAGACCATGATCGCCACCCGCTTGCGCTCGCTCGACTCGGCGAAGCGGTGCTCCATCCGCAGCGGCCCGGCGATCTGCTCGGCGAAGCGACGATAGAGATCCTCGCGCTCGTCCGCCGGGGCGGGATCGAACGCCATCCGCATGAAGAAGCGGCCCTCGCGGCTCGAGTGCTGGTCGGCGTCGACGATGTTGCGCCCGGCGTCGGCGAGGAAGCCGCTGACCGCGGCGATCAGGCCGGGCTGGTCCGGGCAGGCGAGCAGCAGCCGCGAGGTGTCGGGTTGACCGTCGATGCCGGGATGATCCCGGTTGAGGCGATGATCCGCAGCGTGAGCAACCCCGTGCACCGCCGGTCCCCCTACCACCCCCGGGCCCACGCCCGGCGGCGCAGCGGCGAGCGGCTCGGGCTGCGCGAGGCGATCGCGATGGCGGTCGGCGGGATGATCGGCGGCGGCATCTTCAGCGTGCTCGGGGTGACGATCGACCTCGCCGGCCACCTCGCCTTCGCCGCCTTCCTGCTCGGCGGCGCGATCGCGATGCTCACCGCCCGCGCCTACGCCCGCCTGGCGCTGCGCTCGGGCCGCTCCGGCGGGCCGTTCGCCTACCTGCGCGAGGAGGGCCACCCGACCGCGGCGGCCTGGGTCGCCTGGCTGCTGATCGCCGGCTACGTCTTCGCGCTCTCCGTCTACTCCTTCACCTTCGGCCACTACCTCGCCCACGCGCTCGGCGCCGGCGGCGCGGTCTCGCGGCTGCTCAGCGTCGCGGTCCTCGCCGCCTTCGTCGCCGTCAACCTGCGCGGCGTGAGCGCCTCGGGCCGGACCGAGGACTTCGTCGTCGCGGTCAAGCTGCTCGTCCTCGGCGGCATCTCGCTGGTCGGGCTCGGCGCGATCTCGGGCGCCAGGCTGACCCCGCTCGACGACAGGGGCCTGCTCGGGGTGCTGCTCGGCGCCTCGCTGATCTTCGTCGCCTACGAGGGCTTCGAGCTGCTGCCCTACGACTACGACGACCTCGACCGCCCGCGCCGCACGCTGCCGCGCGCCCTCTATGTCTCGGTCGCCCTGGTGGCGCTCGTCTACGTCGCCGTCACCCTGGCCTCGCAGATGCTCGTCTCCGACCGGTTGCTGGCGACCCAGAAGGAGGTCGCATTCGCGATCGTCGGCAAGGAGGCGCTGGGGACCTTCGGCCTCTGGGCGGCGACGGTCGCCGCGGTCTTCTCGACCGGCTCGGCGATCAACGCGACGCTGTTCTCGACCGCGCGCCTGATCCGCGACGTCAGCGCCGCCGCCGAGCTGCCGGCGCGGCTCGGCCGCGAACGCGGCGGGCTGCCGGCGACGGCGCTGGTCTCGATCGCCCTGCTCGGCGGCGCCTTCGCGCTGCTGCCGGGGATCGTCGAGGTCGTCGCCTTCGGCTCGCTCACCTTCCTGCTCGTCTTCGCCCTGGTCAACCTCCTGCACGCCCGCCACACGGCGGCGCCGGGCTGGGACCGCGGCCTCGCCTACCTCGGGGGGACCGCCTGCGGGGTCGCCTCGCTCGGCCTGATCTACGAGCTCGCCCGCGACGATCCGGCCGCGCTGGCGCTGATCTGCGGCTGCGCGGCGGCGATCGCGGCGGGACGGCTCGCCTTCGTCAGGACGCGCGATGCGTAGCCTGCCCCCGCGCTCGGCGTTGCCCCACCCGACGCTCAGCGCGGAGAGCCGCGTGCGCCTGCTGCCCCTGGCGACGCTGGCGCTGATCGCCGCCGGAGGCGTGCTGCACCTGGCCGGGGCGCCGACCGCCGGCGACGTCGTCTGGGCGGCGACCGTCGTCGCGATGCTCGTGCCGCTGACGGTGGCGATCGCCCGCACGCTGGCCTCCGGCCGGGTCGGGGTCGACGCGATCGCGCTCGTCGCGATGGCGGGCGCGCTGGCGGTCGGCGAATACCTCGCCGGGGCGGTGATCGCGCTGATGCTCTCCGGCGGCAACGCGCTGGAGGCGACGGCGGCGCGTCGCGCCCGCCAGGAGCTGACCGCGCTGCTCGAGCGGATGCCGACCGTGGCCCACCGGCGCGTTGCAGCCAACTCCTCCCCCGACCGCGGTCGAGGTTATGACCGCATAGCGGGGAAAACCTCTACCGCACCCGGGGGAGGCTGGGAGGAGGTGCCGGTGGGCGCTCTGATGGTCGGTGACGAGGTGCTGGTGCGGGCGGGCGAGCTGGTTCCGGTGGACGGCGCGCTGCTCAGTCCCGAGGCGACGGTCGACGAGTCGGCGCTGACCGGCGAGCCGCTGCCGGTCGCCCACGCGCGCGGCGCGACGGTGCGCAGCGGCAGCGCCAACGCCGGCGCCGCCTTCGAGCTGCGGGCGACCCGGCTGGTCGCCGACAGCGCCTACGCCAACATCGTCCGCCTCGTGCGCGCGGCGGAGACGCAGCGCGCCCCATTCGTCCGCCTCGCCGACCGCTACGCGGCGTTCTTCCTGCCGCTCACCCTGGCGATCGCCGCCCTCGCCTGGGCGCTGAGCGGCGACCCGGTCCGCGCCGTCGCCGTGCTCGTCGTCGCCACGCCCTGCCCGCTGATCCTCGCGGCGCCGATCGCGATCGTCTCCGGCGTCTCGCGCGCCGCCCGCTCGGGGGTGATCGTCAAGGGCGGCGCCGCGATCGAGCGGCTCGGCGAGGCGCGCACGGTGCTGCTCGACAAGACCGGCACGCTGACGCTCGGCACGCCCGCCGTGCGCGAGGTGATCGTGCTTGACGCGGGCGCGGGCGCCGGCGAGGCGGAGATCCTGCGCCTGGCCGCGTCGCTCGACCAGCTCTCGGCCCACGTCCTCGCCGAGGCGCTCGTCCACGACGCCGAGCGGCGCGGGCTCGAGCTCGCCGAGCCGGCCGCGCCGGAAGAGGAGCCGGGCCAGGGAATCGAGGGCGGGGTGGAGGGGCGGCGGGTCGCGGTCGGCAGCGCCGCCTTCCTGCGCTCGCGCGGCTACCCGGTCGAGGCCGCGGCCGGGGTCGGCGGCGACGGCGACAGCGCTGGCCTGGCCAAGGTGCTGGTCGGCATCGACGGCGATCTCGCCGCGGTCGTCGTGATGGCCGACCGCCTGCGCGAGGACGCGCGCGAGCTGGCGGGCAGCCTGCGCGGGACCGGCGTCGGCTGGGTGGCGATGGTGACCGGCGACCGCGCCGCCGTCGCCGAGCGGATCGCTGCCGAGACCGGCCTCGACGAGGTTTTCGCCGAGCAGAGCCCCGAGCAGAAGCTCGACGTCGTGCGCACGATGCGCGCCGACCCAGGGCGGGCGCCGGTGGTGATGGTCGGCGACGGCGTCAACGACGCGCCCGCCCTGGCGCTCGCCGACGTCGGCATCGCGATGGCCGGCCCCGGCGCGACGATCTCCTCCGAGACCGCCGACGCGGTGATCACCGTCGACCGCATCGACCGCGTCGCCAGCGCCGTCGCCGTCGGCCGCCGCGCCCTGCACATCGCCCGCCAGAGCGTCGTCTTCGGGATCGGGCTCAGCGCCGTCGCGATGGTCGTCGCCGCGTTCGGCTACATACCGCCGCTGGCCGGCGCCCTGTTGCAGGAGGGCATTGATGTGGCGGTCATCCTCAACGCCCTGCGAGCTCTGACGGACTGAGCGAGGCCCGGGGGGTCCCCCTGCGAAAACCCGCATTGCCGCGGCCTGAAGGGTTCTTGACGGGAAGTGCTCACAAGTTTTCTCCGGGGGACCCCCCGGGCCTCGCACCGAACCCCCGGGGTGCGGTCGAGGTTTTGATCGGATAGCGCCGAAAAGCTCTACTGCGGGGTGGCCGGCGTGCGATTTGGACACGGATATCCGGAGCGGGGAATTGGCGCAAATGGCTCTGTAGAGCCGTCCGATGCATCCTCTAGCTTCAAGGGACAGACGAAAAGCGCCCCCGCGCAGTTGCAGCTGCCGGGGGCATGACATAGGAGGTAGTCGCTCCCATGCAACGCAAGCGTAGTCACGCAGCCAAAACGGCCACCCGTACCGAGCACGCACGGGACGTTCGCGACTGGGCGGTGGTCCTCACCCACGTCCTCGCGATCGAGCCCGAGCACCTGACGGTTCTCGACCTCGCCCGCTCGCTCGACGCCGCGCCCGGCGACTTCAGCCGCCCCGACGCCGTCGAGCGCGCCGTCCGCGACCTGACCGGCGCCGGCCTGCTCGAGATCGCCGCCGCCGAGGTCCACCCAACCCCCGCCGCCCGCGCCTTCCTCGAGCTGCTCGAAAGCGGGGTGTAGCTATTTGTCAACAGCGGCCAACGTGGATTCGCGTCCGTAGCAGAGCCCTACAATGAATTCAAGGGATTCCCCCGCAATGTGCGGGAATTATTCTTCTTCGCAAGGTATTCGCATGGCCGGATTCGATCGAAATCGCTTTGAGGCGCTGGTCCTCCACGTAGCTCATCGCCGCAGAGACGATGAGCGGTTTGGCCGTACCAAGCTCGCCAAGGTGCTCTTCTACTCTGATTTCTCCATCTACCAGGACCAGGGAGAACCGCTCACTGGCGCTACCTATATCCGTATGCCGTTCGGGCCGTTTCCTCAGGCGCTCGAGGAAACGGAGACGGCGCTGGAGGCAAAGGGCCTGGCTGTACTTGCTCACGAGGGCGAGGGCGAATATGAGGAGAAGCGGATCATCCCCACGAAAAGCCCCCCTGATCTGCGGGACTTTTTCGAGGACTGGCAGATTCAGGTCGTCAACGACTGGATCGACCGGGTGGCCGCCGCGACCGCGACGCAGATCTCGGAGATGTCACATCACCATCCAGGGTGGCGGCTTGCCCAAAGAAACGGGGAGACGATTCCCTATGAGACCGCGGTTCTGCCTCAGTCGCGTCCAACCGGCTACGAGGCTTCGCGCGCAAAGGAGGTGGCGCGTGGTCTCGGGTGGCAGTCCGACGATGGGGAATGGATCTGGGAACGGAGCAACGACCAGGACGAATAGGGTCAAGCGGAGCACGCTCTACGAAGAATGTCGTGTCGAGATCGAGGCGGCTCATCCTCGCGTCGCGAAGGAGCGATTCTTCGAGCAGCTTGACGCTTTCATGGTCATCTGTGACGTAGAGGCGGACGCGTTCCACGTCGGAGGCGCAACGTTCTATATGCAGACGCCCGAAGACTTCTCGCCGATCCTGATGATCTATTTCACGCACGCTTCCGGTCAAATCGTGCTGCAAGCCGTTCACGCCGTCGACTGAGTACGCGCCGGACGGCTGCCGCCTTTCCCCCCGACGTATAGGGGAAAGGCGGCAGTGCGCCTCCCAAGCCTCTATTCGACCGTGAGCGTGCCGTACATGCCCTGGGCATAGTGGCCCGGGATGTTGCAGAACATCACGTACTTGCCCGGCTTGAGGTTGAATTCTTCGGACTTGGTCTCGCCCGGCTCGACGTCGGCGATCTCGCCGGCCTCTTCGGCCGTCTCGTCGAGCTTCTCCTCATCGACGTCGCCGTTGGCTTCGGTGGGGAGCTTGGCCGGGTTCATGTTCGTCCTGAACAGCACCAGCTCGTGCTCCATCGACCCTTCGTTGGGGGCTTCGATCTTCGTCTTCCCGGCCTTCGCCGTGGCGTCTTTCGGGCTGAAGTAGAAGTCGCCCATGTCGATCGTCAGCGTCGCGGTCGCACCGCCGCCGCTCGCCGCGCCCGCGTTCTCGTTCTCGGTCGTCGTCGTCGTCGTGCTGCTGTCGCCCCCGCAGCCGGCGATGAAGAGTGCCGCGACGACCAGCAACGCCAGTGGGATCAGCGGTGTGTGTCGTGAGATCTTCATCATCCACCTCGAATCGGTCGGGGCGGGGCCAGTCTGCCTCCCACGCCGCGCCGTTTTTTCTCGTTGCGGCCATCCACTCATATCCATCGGGTCGGTTCATCAGAGATCGGCCGCAGCGAGGTGGGGAGATTTCCGCGACTTTTGCTGCACAGTTTCATGTAGAGGTTCGGTGTTTTGCCGCGCGCCGTGCCTGAGCTTGTGCGGGTGCGCACGCGTTTGTGAGGTCTGTGAGCGGGGTCACGTTGCGGCGCCGGGAAGTCCGTCACGGTCCCGCGCTGCTCATGAAACACACATATTCCACTCGCACATTTCTCATACTCGTCCTCGTCCTCGCGCTCGTCGTCCCAGCGGTCGCCCTCGCCGCCCCCGGCGGCGACGGCGGCGAGCAGATCGGGCTCGGGCAGGCGCGGCCGGCGCTGGCGCCGCTGACCGCACCGGTCAAGCGCTTCCACCGCGCGATCCGCGTCGGCGTCCACCGCATCCGCCTCGCCCGCCACCGCCGCGCCGCCCGGCAGCAGCGCGAACGGGAAGAGACCTTCGCCGCGCTCCCCGGCGGCGTCTCGCAAGCCACCCTGGACGCAATCGGCGCCTGCGAGTCCGGCGGGAATCCCGCTGCCGTCAGCGCGGATGGCACCTACAGGGGAAAGTTCCAATTTGACGCCGGAACCTGGGCGTCTGTTGGCGGCACGGGCGACCCCGCGGTAGCTTCGGAGGCGGAGCAGGACTACCGGGCGGCTTTGCTCTACGCCCGCTCCGGTTCCAGCCCCTGGCCGGTCTGCGGCTGACCGACCGCGCTCCTACGATGGCCTCGATGAATGACGAGGCCATCCCCGCGCCCGATCCCGACGGTCCTCGTCGCAAGCCTCCCGAAGAGGCGATAGCCGAGGCCCGGGTTCGGGCGCCGACGCGGGGGAACCGGAAGCTGGAGCAGTTCCTCGACGCGGTCAACGGGGACGAGCAGGTGCGGGCGTGGTGGTACATGGCGCAGGTCCACGCCGAGCGGCTCGGGATGTCCGATCACTCGTGGGTGCACACCCAGATCGTGCTGAACATCGCCCTGCGGCTGCTGCGGCTGCTGGTCAAGGCGGGGGTCGAGCCGGCGGTTGTCGCCGACCACGGGATGTCGGCGCGCGACGCCGAGGTCGTCGTCGCCGGCGGGGCGCTGCTGCACGACGTCGGCATGTCGATCCACCGCGCCGACCACGAGGCCTACAGCCTCTTCCTCGCCAGCGGCGCGCTCGAACGGCTGCTCACCGGTCCCTATAAGGAGCCGAAGCGGACGATCGTCGCCGCCGAGATCCTGCACGCGATCATCGGCCACCGCCGCCGGGGCGAGCCCTACACGCTCGAGGCCGGCGTCGTGCGCGTCGCCGACGCGCTCGACATGGCCCAGGGGCGCACGCGGATACCGCTGGAGGCCGGCCAGGAGGGGATCCACTCGATTTCCGCTGCGGCTGTCGACGAGGTGCGGATCGAGCCGGGGGATGAGCGGCCGGTTCGGCTCGAGATCGAGCTCAACAACTCGGCCGGCATCTTCCAGGTCGACGACCTGCTGGCAACGAAGATCCGCGACACGCCGCTGGCGGGCCGGGTCGAAGTCGTCGCCGAGATCAGCGGCGAGACGGAGAAAAGGCTGCTCAGCGGCTTCCGGCTGGACTAACCGAGACGCTCAAGCGTCTGCTTGCGCATTTCCTTGCGCTTCTCAAGCCGCCCCTGGATCAGCGACAGCACGATCACCAGCAGCGCAAAGAACCCGATCACGCCAAAGCAGAAGAACGTGATCGTCTTGTCGGTGGTAGGCCCCGCAAGCCCCACCCCGTTCTCCGCCAGAGCCGCCGGCGCGGCGAGAAGCAGCATCACCAACACCGCAACCAGTGCGGCGGGAATGCTTTGACGGAGCGAAAGCTTCATAGCAGCGGGGAATCTATAGCAACAGGCGGGTGTCCCCTGCGGGAAGCATTGGAGCACTTCCCGGCAAGAACCCGTTAGGCCGCTTCTATGCGGGCTTCCAGCAGGGGATACCCGCCTGTTGCCCTAGGATGCCCCGCCAATGTCCGAGCTAGAGGCCCTGCTGCTGGGCGTGGTCCAGGGACTGACCGAGTTCCTGCCGATCTCGTCCTCCGGCCACCTGATTCTCGTCCCCTGGCTACAGGACTACACGTTCCTGATCGAACACCCGCACTTCAACAAGACCTTCGACGTCGCCCTGCACGTCGGCACGCTGGTCGCGGCGATCGGCTACTTCCGCAACGAGGTGATCGCGCTGATCCGCGGCTTCGTCGAGGCGCTGCGATTGCGCGCGGTCGAGACGCCGGTGCAGCGGCTCTCGGTGGCGATCGCCGTCGGCACGATCCCGGCCGCGATCGCCGGCGGCCTCGGCGCCAAGTTCTTCGAAGACACCCTGGGCGAGCCCTGGATGATCGCCCTACAGCTGATCTTCTTCGGCGCGCTGCTGTTCTACGCCGACCGCCTGCCGCAGCGGACCTCGCTCGAGCAGACCTCGATCAGGGATGGCTTCTACATCGGCCTGGCGCAGGTCCTGGCGCTCGCGCCGGGAACCTCGCGCTCGGGGATCACGATCACCGCCGCCCGCTACCTCGGCCTCGACCGCGACGCCGCGGCGCGCTTCTCCTTCCTGCTGCTGATCCCCGTTGTCGCCGGCGCCGCGATCTACAAGGGTTTCAGCGCCGCGCACGAAGGGCTGCCGAGCGGCGTCGCCGGCCCGATGATCGTCGGCACGATCGCCGCCGCCGTCTCCGGCTACCTCGCGATCGCCTTCCTCCTGCGCCTCGTCCGCACCTCCTCCTACGCCCCCTTCGTCTACTACCGCTACGTCGTCGGCGTGGCCGTCCTCCTGATCATCGCCACCGGCCTCCGTCCCGCCACGTTCTGACGGAAGATGAAGCCTTGTGTCCCCGGTGAGGGACACAAGGCTTCATGAGGGGCACGGGCGGCCCCAGGAAATGCAAACGGCCCGGGGCAGGCGGGCCGTTTGCGACGAGAGAGGAGTCTCGTGAGGCTTCATCATGGACGGCGCCCGCCCGGCTCGGGTGAACATTTCGATAATGGCGGCGCCGGGTTCGGCGCCCCGATTCCGCAAATTACGCATTTACGCCTGTGAAAATCCTGTAAAAGCAGGCACTTCGTCGATGGCCCGCCGTCCGGCGTGCATAGAATTCCCCCGCCGGTGAACCAGCAGCAGACCATCAGGCTCGCCGTCATCGACGATGACAGCGGCTTCGTGACCGTCCTGGCCAAGCGCACCGAGGCCGCCGGTTGGCAGCAGCGCACCCTCGCCGGGGCGATCCCGCCGGAGGAGCTGGTGGCGATGAAGCTGAACGCGCTGCTGGTCGACCCGACGGTGCTGGGCGAGGAGGCGTGGCCCTACATCGAGCGCGTCTGCGGAATGCTCCCCGACCTCGGCGTCGTCGTCTGCACCGCCCGCTCGACCGTCGCCCAGCGCGTCCGCGGCCTGCGCCTCGGGGTCGACGACTGGATCACCAAGCCCTGCCACCCCGAAGAGGCGATCGCGCGGCTGGAAGCCGTCTCGCGCCGCCGCCGCCGCTCCCGCCCGCAGGCGGAGTCCGGGCCCGTTACGGCCGGCGAGCTGGAGATCCGCGCCGACCGTTTCCAGGCCTTCGTCGGCGACGTCAGCCTCGACCTGACCCGGCGCGAGTTCGAGCTGCTCCAGCTGCTCGCCGACTCGCAGGGGCAGGTGCTCGAGCGCGAGGCGATCTACCAGCGCGTCTGGGGATACGCGATGGCGCACGGCGACCGCTCGGTCGACGTCTTCATCCGCAAGCTGCGCCAGAAGCTGGAGAAGCTCTCGCCGGGGTGGAGCTACATCCACACCCACTTCGGCGTCGGCTACCGCTTCGACCCGGAGCCCGCCGATGCGGTCGCGGCAGAGCCCGTTCACAGCTCTTTCACAACTCCGACACAAGCGCGTAACAAGCTGTCGCTGACCCGCTGAGAGTGTGCGCCGCGGGCGGCCGTACTCCGCCCCGCCATTCCCAAACGACAGAAGGAGTGCAAGTGAGTCCCTCGAGATGGTTGGCAGTCATCGTCTCCCTGGCCGTGCTCGCGGTCGGCGTGGCCGCCTGTGGAAGCAGCGACAGCGGAAGCTCTTCCGGCGAACTCTCCGGTCAGGTCGCCGGCGCCGGCTCGAGCGCGCAGGAGGCCGCCCAGGAAGCTTGGATCGCGAACTTCGAGAGCGAAAACTCGGACGTGACCATCTCCTACGACCCGGTCGGCTCCGGCGGCGGTCGCGAGCAGTTCGTTGCCGGGGGCACCGCCTTCGGCGGCAGCGACGCGGCGCTCGAAGAAGAAGAAGGCGAGCTGAAGGGCGCGATCGAACGCTGCAAGCCCGGCCAGCTGATCGAGATCCCCGACTACATCTCGCCGATCGCGATCGTCTACAACCTGCCGAGCGTCGAAACGCTGCAGCTCTCTCCCGAAACGCTGGCGAAGATCTTCAACCAGGAAATCACCAGCTGGGACGACCAGGCGATCGCCGCCGACAACCCCGGCGTCGAACTGCCCAGCACCCGCATCACCCCGGTCAACCGCTCCGACGAGTCGGGCACGACGGAGAACTTCGTCGACTACCTCTCCAAGGCGGCGCCCAGCATCTGGAAGTACCCGGTCGACGGCAACTGGCCGGTGAAGGGCGGCGAGGCCGCGCAGGGCACCTCGGGTGTCGTCGAAGCGGTCGGCGCCGGCGAAGGCGCGATCGGCTACGCCGACGAGAGCCAGGCGGGCGAACTCGGCATCGCCAAGATCAAGGTCGGCAGCGAATACGTCGAACCGAGCTCCGAAGCGGCGGCGAAGATCCTCGAGGAGTCGCCCGAAGACAAGGCGCTGAGCAAGGGCCCGTACATGTTCCCGTTCGAACTCGACCGCAAGACCGAAGCCACGGGGACCTACCCGATCGTGCTCACCTCGTACCTGATGGCCTGCACGCAGTACGGCTCCGCTGACGAAGCGGCGATCGTCAAGGCCTATCTCGAATACGCGATCAGCCCGGAAGGCCAGGAAGCCGCGGCCGAAAACGCCGGCTCCGCGCCGCTCTCCGAATCGCTGCGCGAAAAGATCACTCCCGCGATCGAAGCGATCGAAACCAGCTAGGCAGCGGGAACGTTGGAGTCGAGTCAGGCAACCGGGGCCCCACCGCTGGCAGCAGCGGCGGGGCCCCGCCGCCATTGGGGGGACCGGGCCTTCTCCGGCCTCGCGATCGGCGCCGGGCTGACGGTCCTCGGGCTGCTCGCCGGGGTCGCGCTCTTCCTGCTGATCGAAGCGCTGCCCGCGGCCAGCGCCAGCCCCGACCGGCTGCCCGAGGGCAAGAGCCTGGTCGACTACATCGCGCCGCTCGCCTTCGGCACGGTGCTGGCGGCGGCGATCGCGGTCCTGATCGCGGTCCCGCTGGCGGTCGCGGCGGCGCTCTTCATCAGCCACATCGCGCCGCGCAGGATCGTGCTCGCGCTCGGCTTCCTGATCGATCTGCTGGCCGCGATCCCCAGCATCGTCTACGGCCTCTGGGGCATCTTCGTGCTCGGCCCCGCGGCGGTTCCGGTGCTCGAATGGCTGGAACAGAAGCTCGGCTTCATCGTCTTCTTCAAGGGCCCGGCCTCGGCCACCGGCCGCACGATGCTGGTCGCCGCCCTGGTCCTCGCGGTGATGATCCTGCCGATCGTCTCCGCCGTCTGCCGCGAGGTCTTCTCGCAGACGCCGCGCAAACTCCAGGAAGGGGCGCTGGCGCTCGGCGCGACGCGCTGGGAGATGATCAGGATGACCGTCCTGCCGTTCGGCAAATCCTCGATCATCAGCGGCTCGATGCTCGGCCTCGGGCGCGCCCTCGGCGAGACGATGGCGGTGACGATCATCCTCTCGGTCTCGGGCATCGTCACCTTCAACCTGATCAGCCAGGCGAACCCCTCGACGATCGCGGCCAACATCGCGCTCGACTTCCCCGAGTCCTCCGGGCTCGCGGTTAACACCCTGATCGCATCCGGGCTCGTCCTCTTCGCGATAACCCTGGTCACCAACCTCGCCGCGCGGGCGATCATCTCGCGCCAGAACATCCAGTAGATGGAGTCCTCCGCCGCCGACACCCGCGCGCTGCTCACGTCCCCGCCGGTCGGCGGGCCGCTGTGGCGGCGCAAGGCGTTCAACCGGGTGATGACCGGGCTGATCGTCGCCGCCTTCGCGATCGCCCTGATCCCCCTCTTCTCGCTGCTGTTCGAGGTCGTCAAGCGCGGCCTGCCCGGGCTCGACTGGGAATTCCTCACCGGCACGCCGCGCGGCGTCGTCGGCGGCGGCGGCGCGGCGCACGCGATCGTCGGCACGGTCGTAATCACGGGGGTGACCGCGATCATCTCGGTGCCGATCGGGATCCTCGCCGCGATCTATCTGACCGAGTACGGCGGCAAGGGCCGCCTGCGCCGCTGGCTGACCTTCTTCGTCGACGTGATGACCGGCATTCCCTCGATCGTCGCCGGCCTCTTCGCCTTCGCCCTCTTCGCGATCTTCCTCGGCCCGGGCATCAGGCTCGGGCTGATGGGCGCCGTGGCGCTCTCGGTGCTGATGATCCCGATCGTGATCCGCGCCTCGGAGGAGGTGCTGAAGATCGTCCCCAACCACCTGCGCGAAGCTTCCTACGCGCTCGGCACGCCGAAATGGCGGACGATCGTCAAGGTCGTCCTGCCGACCGCCTTCGCCGGCCTCGTGACCGGGGTGATGATCGCGGTCGCCCGCATCGTCGGCGAGACCGCGCCGCTGCTGGTCACGACCGGGATCGTCGACTCGATCAACACCAACCCCTTCGAAGGCCGCATGCAGAACCTCGCGGTCTACGCCTACAGCGAGTACCGGACCCCGGGCGTGATGAAACAGGCCTCCTACGACCGGGCCTGGGCGGCGGCCCTGACGCTGATCGCTATCGTGATGATCCTCAACATCGTCGCCCGCTTGGTCTACCGTCGCTACAAAACCGAGATCAAATAACGAGCGCCCCAGTGGAGATAAGGAGACGACGACCGATGCAAGGAGCCGCAGGCGCCACTCGGGCCGAGGTCGAGCCCGCGGAGGCGGGGACGCAGTCGACCGGGCCCGCGCCCACGCCGGGTGCCGCTCCGGCGGAGACGGGAGCGCCGCGCGAGAGCCGCCGCGCGAAGACGATCGACGTCCGTGACGTCAACCTCTTCTACGGCGACTTCCACGCGGTCGAAGACGTGACCGTGAAGATCGAGCCGAACAAGGTGACGGCCCTGATCGGCTCCTCCGGCTGCGGCAAGACGACCTTCCTGCGCTCGCTCAACCGCATGCACGAGCTGACCGCCGGCGCCCGGGTCGAGGGCTCGATCGAGCTCGACGGCCAGGACATCTACGCGAAGGGGGTCGACCCCGTGCAGGTGCGACGCCTGGTCGGCATGGTCTTCCAGTCGCCCAACCCGTTCCCGACGATGTCGGTCCACGAGAACGTCGCCGCGGGCCTGAATCTCAACGGCAGCCGGATCAAGAAGGACGAGAAGGACGAGATCGTCGAGCGCTCGCTGCGCGGCGCCCACCTCTGGAACGAGGTCAAGGACCGGCTCGACAAGCCCGGCTCGAGTCTCTCCGGCGGTCAGCAGCAGCGGCTCTGCATCGCCCGCGCGATCGCGGTCGAGCCGGAGGTCCTGCTGATGGACGAGCCCTGCTCGGCGCTCGACCCGGTCGCGACGCTGGCGATCGAGGACCTGATCGGCGAGCTGAAGAGCCGCTTCACGATCGCGATCGTCACCCACAACATGCAGCAGGCCGCGCGGGCCAGCGACATCACCGCCTTCTTCAACCTGGAGGAAACCGGCAAGCCGGGCCGGCTGGTGGAGATCGACGACACCGACACGATCTTCACCAGCCCCAAGGAGAAGGCCACCGAGGACTACGTCAGCGGCCGGTTCGGCTGATGGCCGAAGTCGCGCGCGTCGAATACCAGGAGGAACTGGAGCGGCTCGAGGCGAGTGGCCTCGGCGGCCTCGACCTGGTCACAGACGCGCTGGGCCGCACCCTGGAGGCGGTCGAGCACCAGGACGTCGAGCTGGCGCAGCTCGTGATCGCCGACGACGACCGCATCGACGGCCGCTACCTGGAGGTGCACCAGAGCCTGATCACGCTGCTCGCCACGCAGTCGCCGGTGGCGACCGACCTGCGCCTGATCTCGGCGCTCCTGCACGTGCTCAAGAACGTCGAGCGGATGGGCGACCAATGCGTGAACATCTGCAAGCTGATCCCGCTGACCGGCAACGAGCCGCCCGCCGACGAGGAGATGGTGAAGCTGATCCTCACGATGGGCCGGCAGACGCGCACGCTGATCAGCCAGTCCAAGCGGGCCTTCGAAGACCGCAACGTGGAGATGGCGCGCGACCTCGTGCGCCAGGACGACGTCGTCGACAACCTCAATCGCGAGTGCTTCAGCCTGGCGCTGGAGATCGGCGACGATCCCGATTGCCGCGAATGGGCGATGACGATGCTGCTGGCGGCGCGGGCGATCGAGCGGATCGGCGACAACGCGGTGGACATCGGCGAGCAGGTCGCCTTCGTCGTCACCGGGCTGTTCAAAGAGTTCGAGGACGCCTCGCACCCGAACGATTAGGGGTGAGGCGTCCGCGGGTGTCCCCTCCGAAAACCCGCATAGGTGCGGCCTGAAGGGCTCTTGCCGGGAAGGGCTCCAATGTTTTCTGCGGGGACACCCGCGGACGCCCCATTCCTCGCCGAGCGGTTGCGATCCGGGGCTTCTGGGAACATTGCGGGTGAGCCCATGACGCTTTGTGCCGCCATAGATATTGGGTCCAATACCACCCGCCTGCTGGTCGCCGAGCCAATCGAGGGGCAGTTGAAGAAGGTGATGGAGCAGCGGGCCTATACGCGGATCAACAAGTCGATCGCGGACTCCGGCGAGATTCCCGGCGAGAAGGCTGTCGAGGTCGCCGAGGTCGTCGCGACGCAGGTGCGCCTGGCGCGCGAGCTGGGCGCGGAGACGATCCGCGCCGTGGCGACTGCGGCCGTGCGCGAAGCGAGCAACGGCGCCGCCGTTGCCGAGCAGATCGGCGAGCAGGCCGGGGTGCCGGTCGAGATCCTCAGCGACGAGCAGGAGGGCCGGCTCTCCTTCATCGGCGCGACGAAGACCCTGGGCCATCCGGTGCAGGGGCGGGTCGGCGTGGTCGACGTCGGCGGCGGCTCGACCGAGGCGATCCTCGGTACCGTCCCCGGCGGGGTCGAGGAGGTGCGCTCGTGGCGGATCGGCTCGGGCGTGCTGGCGGACGAGCTGATCGCCTCCGACCCGCCCTCGCCGGCGGAGATCCGCAAGGTCCGCGACCGGATCGACGACCTGTTCGCCGGGGTGGAGATCGAGCGCCCGGCGCAGGCGGTCGCGGTCGGCGGCAGCGCCACCTCGCTGCGGCGCCTGGTCGGCGCCGTGCTCGAGTACGAGACGCTGGAGCGCGGCGTGCGGGTCCTCTGCGGCGACCCCGCGGCGGAGGTCGCGCGGCGCTTCGAGCTCGACCCGCGCCGCGTGCGCATCCTCGCCACCGGCGTGCTGCTGCTGGAGAAGCTCTCCGAGCTGCTCGGCCAGCCCCTTCAGATCGGCAAGGGCGGCCTGCGCGAGGGCGTCGTCCTCGACCTGCTCAACGGCGACGCCAACGGCTCCTCGCTGGCCCGCATCGCCGCATAGCGCGTATCCAACATTGACCCACCTCTGCTGTGGTGAATGTTGGATGCGTTCGGCTAGCCTGCGCTCACTGTGGCGCGTGCGCGTGAGGTTCCCGGATTCGACTGCGAGGAGTCGTTCGCAGCGACGGCGGCGCGGGTGGTCGAGGTGCGGGCGGCGGAGGTTTTCGCGAGCTCCGACGGCGTGCTGGACACCGGCGAGATCGAGCGCCTGCACGACATGCGGGTCGCGACCAGACGCCTGCGGGCGGCGCTCGAGGTCTTCGACGCCTGCTTTCCGCGCGGCCGGCACCGCAAGGCGCTGAAGCGGGTGAAGCGGCTCGCCGACGCCCTGGGCGAGCGCCGCGACCGCGACGTGGCGATCGAGTTCCTCGAAGGCCTCGAGGGAGACACGCCGGAGTCCGACCGGGCGGGCCTGGAGGCGCTGATCGAGCGCCTGCGGGGCGAGCAGCGCGAGGCCAACGAGGCGCTTGCCCCCCACGTGGAGGGCAAGCGGCTGAAGAGGCTGCGGCGCCGGCTGCGCAGGCTGGTGAAGGCGGCGAAGACGTGAAGGCGCGGCAGGTCAAAGGGCTCGATCCGGCGGCGCCGCTGCGGCCGAACGCGGCGCGGATCGTGCGCACGCGGCTCGACGAGCTGCGCTCGTTCGCGCCGCTCGCGCTGGAGCCGCCGGCCGCGCGGGCCCAGCACGACATGCGGATCGCCGCCAAGCGCCTGCGCTACGTGCTGGAGATCGTCAGCCCCTGCTTCGGCCCCGAGGCCGAGGCCGCCCGTGAAGCCGCCAAGCGCCTACAGGGCGTGCTCGGCGACATCCACGACTGCGACGTGATGCTGCCGCGCGCCTGGGGGATCGAGTCGATGCGCGCGCAGCTGCGCGAGCGTCGCCAGCGCCTCTTTGGCGAGTTCACGGAGCTCTGGCGCGACTCCGCCCCGACCTGGGCCGCCCTCGAACGCACCCTCGGGGCCGACGGGACTGAAATACGCCGATAGGGCGTATTTCAGTCCCGTCGGCGGGGCGGGTTCACTGGATCGTCACATGTTTTCCCTGCTCAGGGGCGAATCTGGGAGTGCAATGACGATCGAGTAGAGAGGAAGGCGCCGATGACCTCCCGTGTCGATATGCACTGTCACTCCACCGCCTCGCAGCTCTCGCGGCTGGGTGTGCAGCGCTCGCTCGGCCTGCCCGAGTGCGCGACGCCGCCCGAGGAGGTCTACGAGCTGGCGAAGCGACGGGGCATGGACTTCGTCACGATCACCGACCACGACACGATCGACGGCTGCCTCGAGCTGGCGGGCCGTCGCGACTGCTTCGTCTCCGAGGAGCTGACCGCCCGCTTCGCCGGCGAGCCCCAGGCGGTTCACATCCTCTGCTACGGGGTCACTCCCGGGGACCATGAGTGGCTACAGGCACACGCCGGCGACGTCGAGGCCTGCGCCGCATACCTTCACGAGCACGAGATCGCCTGCGCCCTGGCGCATCCGTTCTACAACGTCGCGGCGCCGTTGAGGCGGCGCCACCGGCGCCGCCTCGCCGAGCTCTTCCCGATCTGGGAGGTGCGCAACGGCTCGCGCGCCGCGGAGCTCAACATGCCCGCGGTCGTCTACGTCGAGACCCACGGCAGCACAGGCATCGGCGGCTCCGACGACCACGCCGGCGTCGACATCGGCCGCACCTTCACCGAGGTGCCGGCGGTGTCCTCGCCGGAAGAGTTTCTCGCCCGTCTGCGCGCCGGCGAAGCGACCGCGCGCGGCGAACAGGGCAGCGCCGCCAAGTGGGCGCACGCGGCGATCGCGCTCGCCACCCGCGCCCTCGTCATCGACGCGGCGGAGGACGTGCCGGGCACGTCCGGTCCCAACCCGGCAACTGTGCTGAAGATCGCCCAGCGGGTGGTCGGGCAGGGCGCCGCCCGCGAGGGGGCGGTCGCCGCCGACATCGGGCCCGGCGACGCCCGCCTGCTGCTCGACTCCTGGCTCGCCTCGATCGGGGTCGAGGCGCGCGGGCGCGAGCTGATCCGGCATCTTCAGTCGGAGGGCTTCTCGCACGCGGACCTCTACCGCCGCGCCCGCCGCGTTCACGACCGGCGCCTGCGTACGGCGATCAGGGACGCGACCACGTCGGTCACCGTCGGCGACCTGCACTCCGCTGTCAGCGGGGTCTTCGACGCGCTGCTGCCGGCGATCCCTACGCGCCGCCGACCGTGCTGCTCGGCAGCGAGAAAGCGAAGCTGGCCGAGCGCGGCGGGGGGCGACCGCGCGTCGCGCTGATCGCCGACGGGATCGAGGCGATGCACGGCGTCACCCACACGATCGAGCAGATCCGCGAGCGCGGCGTGCCCGGTTTCGAGGTCGAGGTGGTCGGCACCGACGCCTGGGTCGACCGCCGCCTGCCCGCGGCCACCTCGCTGCACGTGCCCTTCTACGAGGGGATGGAGCTTGGCGTTCCCGGCCTGCCCGACCTCGCCGAGACGCTCGCCGAGGGCCGCTACGACCTCGTCCACGTCACCGCGCCCGGCCCGGCCGGCGTCGCCGCCTCGCTGCTCAGCCGCGTCGCCGGCACGCCGCTGCTCGCCAGCTACCACACCGAGCTCGCCGCCTACGCAGGCCTGCGCAGCGGCGACGACGGGCTCGAGGCCGCCTCGCGGGCGGCGCTGGCGGCCTTCTACGGCGCCCCCGCGCGGGTCCTGTCCCCGAGCCCCGCGGCCGACCGCTCGCTGCTCGGTCTCGGCACGGCCGAGCAGCGGATCGGCCGCTGGGAGCGCGGCTGCGACAGCGACCGCTTCACCCCTGCGAAGGCCGACCCCGACGCCCACCCGGGCGAGATCAAGGTCCTCTACGCCGGCCGCCTGACCAGGGAGAAGGGGGTCGACCTGCTGGCCGAGAGCTTCCTGCGCGCGCGCCGGATCGAGCCGCGCCTGCACCTACAGCTCGCCGGCGGCGGGCCCGAGGAGGACGAGCTGCGCGCCCGCCTCGGCGAGGGGGCCAGCTTCCTCGGCTGGCTCGAGGGCGACGAGCTCGCCCGCGCCTACGCCAGCGCCGACCTCTTTCTCTTCTGCTCGCGGACCGACACCTACGGGCAGGTGGTGCTCGAGGCCGGGGCGAGCGGCCTGCCGGTGGTCGCCGTCGGCGAAGGCGGACCGGCGGCGCTGATCGAGAACCGCCACACGGGGATCCTCTGCCGGCCCGACGCGGATCACCTCGCTGGCGCCGTCCTCCAGCTCGCCGCCTCGCCGGCGCTGCGGCGGCGTCTCGGCGAGGCCGCCGTGCGCCACGCCGGCGCGCGCTCCTGGCAGCGCGCCCTCGAGCAGCTCGCCGCCGGCTACGGGCAGGCGCTCGCCGACAGCGCGAGCGCGCGGCAAGCCGCCTCCCGGGCCGCCTGAGGCTAGAGGTCCAGGGGGAGAGGTGCCACCGCGGCAGTACGATTGGCCGATCGACGACCCGGCCCTCTATTTCAACCGCGAGCTCTCCTGGCTCGACTTCAACCAGCGCGTGCTCGAGCTGGCCGAGGACCCGGAGGCGCCGCTGTTGGAGCGGGTGCGCTTCTGCGCGATCTACGCCAACAACCTCGATGAGTTCTTCATGGTCCGCGTCGCCGGGCTCTTCGACCAGCTCGACGCCGGCATCGACGCGCGCGGCCCCGACGACCTCGCGCCGAGCGAGCAGATCGACGCGATCCAGGCGCGCGTGCTGGAGCTCGACCGGCGCCTGCACGGCTGCTTCGACGGCGCCCTGCGCCCGGCGCTCGAGGAGCACGGGATCCGCATCGTCTCGCTGGACACGGCGAGCGAGCAGGAGCGGCGCGAAATCGATACCCGCTTCCACGAGCAGGTCTTCCCGGCGCTGACGCCGCTGGTCGTCGGGCTCGGCCGCCCGTTCCCGTACATCTCCAACCTCTCGCTCAGCCTCGGGGTGCTGCTGCGCGACCCCGACAGCGGCACCGAGATCATCGCCCGGGTCAAGGTGCCGAAGGAGCTGCTCGGCCGCTTCCTGCGGGTCGGCGAGCGCGACGAGGTCTTCGTGCCGCTGGAGGAGGCGATCGCCGCCAACCTCGATGCGCTCTTCCCCGGCGCGGAGGTGATCGACCACGGCTACTTCCGCGTCACCCGCGACGCCGACTTCACGATCTCCGACGAGGCCGACGACCTGTTGCAGGCGGTCCAGGACGAGCTGCGGCGCCGCCGCTTCGGCGAGGTCGTGCGGCTCGAGGTCGCCGCCGGGATGAACCCGAAGCTGCGCGAACAGCTGATCGACGCGCTGCGGCTCGAAGACCGCGAGGTCTACGACGTCGACGGCCTGATCGACCTCGCCGACCTGGGCAACGTCGTCGACGCCGCCGGCGCCCACCCCGAGCTGCGCTACGAGCCCTGGACCCCGGTCACCCAGCCGCGCCTCCAGGGCGAGGACGACGAGCCGGTCGACATGTTCGCCGCGATCCGCCAGGGGGACATCCTCGTCCACCATCCCTATGACTCCTTTCCCAGCTCGGTCGAGCGCTTCGTCGTCCAGGCCGTCGCCGACCCCGACGTGCTGGCGATCAAGCAGACGGTCTACCGGACGAGCGACGACTCGCCGCTGGTGCCGGCGCTGATCCGCGCCTCCGAACGCGGCAAGCAGGCGGTCTGCATGGTCGAGCTGAAAGCGCGCTTCGACGAGGAGGCCAACATCCACTGGGCGAAGTCGATGGAGGAGGCGGGCGTCCACGTCGTCTACGGCATCCCCGGGCTGAAGACGCACGTGAAGGCGATCCTCGTCGCCCGCCGCGAGGGCGACCGGGTGCGCGAGTACGTCCACATCGGCACCGGCAACTACAACCCGACCACCGCCCGCCTCTACACCGACTTCGGCCTCTTCACCGCCGACCCGGAGATCGGCGCCGACGTCGCCGAGATGTTCAACTTCCTCACCGGCTACGGCCGCCCCACCGAGTACCGCAAGGTGCTGGTCTCGCCGACGACGATGCGCGACCGCATCCTCGAGGAGATCGAGGCGACGGTCGCGGCGCACCGCGCTGGCGAGGAGGCGCGGATCGCGCTGAAGATGAACGCCCTGGTCGACGCGCGCTGCATCCGGGCGCTGTACGAGGCCTCGCGGGCGGGCGTGCGGGTCGATCTCAACGTGCGCGGCGTCTGCTGCCTGCGCCCCGGCGTGCCCGGGGTCTCGGAGAACATCCGGGTCGTCTCGATCGTCGGACGCTTCCTCGAGCACTCGCGCATCTACGCCTTCCGGCGCGGCGAGGAGACGCGCGTCCTGACCGGCTCCGCCGACCTGATGCCGCGCAACCTCGACAGCCGGGTCGAGCTGGTGACGCCGATCGAGGACGAGGGCCTGCGGACCGAGCTGCTCGACGTGCTCGAGCGCTGCTTCGCCGACAACTCGAACGCCTGGGAGCTCGATGGCGAAGGCGTCTGGAACCGGATCGATACGCCCGCGGGCGAGCGGCGCAGCGTGCAGGAGGAGCTGCGCGAGAGTCACTCCGCACTTACCGCGGAACAGCTCGCCGCGGCGCCCGGCTGAGCCTGTCGGAGGCTGGGCGGATCATTAGGATGCGCCGCGTGGTCCGCCTCTCGCTCCTCCCACGCGACAGCGCCTTCTTCGATCTCTTCACCGAGGCCGGCCAGAACACCCTGAGGGCCGCCCGGCTGCTCGACGAGATGATGGGCAGATGGCCCGACAAGAGCGACCTGCCGCGCGAGATCCTCAAGGCCGAGCAGGAGGGCGACCGGATCACCCACGCGATCGTGCAGCGGCTCAACACGACCTTCGTCACGCCGCTCGACCGCGAGGACATCTACGGGCTGGCGACGCAGATGGACGACATCGTCGACTACACCGAGGAAGCCGCAGACCTGCTCGGGCTCTACCAGATCGAAGCGCCGATGGCGCAGGCGCAGGCGCTGACGCGGGTGCTCGTCGGCTCCTGCGAGCAGCTCGCCACCGCGCTCGAGCACCTGCGCGAGCTGAAGGGCCTCGACCGCTACTGGATCGAGATCCACCGGCTCGAGAACGAGGGCGATCGGATCTCCCGCGACGCCGTCGCCTCGCTCTTCTCGAACGGGATCGACCCGATGGTCGTGATCCGCTGGAAGGACATGTTCGCGGTGCTCGAGAACGCGATCGACGCGACCGAGACCGCGGCGCAGATTCTTGAGGGCATCGTCATCAAGAATTCATGAGCTCCGACGTCGTCATGGTCATTGTCGTCGGCACGGCGCTCGCCTTCGACTTCACCAACGGGTTCCATGACACGGCCAACGTCGTCGCCACCTCGATCTCGACCGGGGCGGCGCGGCCGCAGGTGGCGATCGGGCTCGCCTCGCTGCTCAACTTCGCCGGCGCCTTCATCTCGATCTCGGTTGCGGCGACGGTCGCCAACGAGGTCGTCGACGCATCGGTGGTCACGCCGACGATCGTCTTCGCCGGCCTGATCGGAGCGATCGCCTGGAACCTGATCACCTGGTGGTTCGGGCTGCCCTCGAGCTCCTCGCACGCGCTGATCGGCGGTGTCGTCGGCTCGGCTGTCGCCGCCGCCGGGATCGACGTGATCCTCGCCGAAGGCCTGGTCGGCAAGGTGCTGATCCCGGCGGTCGTCGCGCCGCTCGTCGCCTTCGCCGTCGCCGGGCTCAGCATCGGCCTCGCCTACAGGCTGGTCGGCCGTCAGCGGCCGGGCCCGGTCACGCGCGGCTTCCGCTACGGCCAGGTCGTCTCCGGCGGCCTGCTGGCGCTCGCCCACGGCACCAACGACGCGCAGAAGACGATGGGCGTGATCACCCTGGCGCTGATCGCCAACGGCACGCTCGGCGCCGGATCCGACCCGCCGCTGTGGGTGATCGTCTCGGCGGCGACCGCGATCGCGCTCGGCACCTACATCGGCGGCTGGCGGATCATCCGCACGACCGGCAGCCGGATCATCAAGATGGACGCCGCCCAGGGCTTCTCCGCCCAGGGGGCGGGGGCCGCGGTGATCCTCGCCTCGACCCACTTCGGCTTTCCGCTCTCGACCACGCACGTGATCAACGGCGGTGTGATGGGCGCCGGCGCCGGCAAGCGCGTCTCTGCGGTGCGCTGGGGCGTCGCCGGCAACATCGTCGTCGCCTGGCTGCTCACGCTGCCCGCGGCCGCCGCAATCGGCGCCGTCGCCTACGGCCTCACCCAGATCTTCGGCAGCGGCGCGTTGGGGCCGGTCCTGGTCACGCTGATGTCGGTGGCGCTGATCGCCGCGATCTTCGCCCGGCGCGCCCAGCAGGGGGCGCCGGTGCCCGCCGGCTAGCCGCGCCATGGCGACGATCGTCCAGAGCAAGGAGCTGATCGAGACGGTGATCGCCTCATTCGTCGCCGGCGTCGGCGTCACCGCGATCTTCTCGGTCGCGATCTGGGGCGGTATCCGCTTCGTCGACCTGAATCGCGAGGGGCGGCCCGGGGCGGCCGGCGCGGCGGCGGCGCTCGGCGCCCTGGCGCTCGTCCTCACCGTGGCCGCGGTCGTCGTCGGCATCGTCGTGATGACGAGCAAGTAGCTCCGCGGGCGTACAATTTCTCCATGCAGAACGTGCGAAACGTCGCGATTGTGCTGCTGCTCGCCCTGCTCGTGGCTTTCGCCCCGCACGGGGGCAACGCCGCCGACACGATCCTGACCGCGATCACGATGGGCTTCCTCGCCGCGATCGCCTGGACGCTGTTCGTGCTCAGCCGCCAGAACCAGCTCACCCTGGCGGCGCTCAGCGACGGCCGCCGGGCGATCCTCTACGGCGCCCTCGGCCTGATCGCGCTGCTCGTCGCCGGCAGCGACGAGATGTTCTCCAGCGGCGGCGGCACGCTCGCCTGGATCCTCCTGCTCGGCGCCTCGATCGCCGCGATCTGGAAAGTGTGGTCGGAGGCAAATTCGTATTGAACCTGGCTCGCAAGCCGCCCGCGCACGTCTGGCGGCGGCGGACCGGCGCAATTCTGCGTCCTCGGTCACGTCAATAGCGCTGCTATTGACGAGCCCTGCGTCCTTGCCTTGCTTGCTCCGGCGCTCGTCAGCCGCACACGTTCGTCTTCCGAGACAGATTCAACACTCAAGTTTTTGATTGATGGCAACACACGCGCGTCCTGGCCTGGGACGGTCGTGGCATGTCGCGCCAGGCCGTTGACAGCGTTCGCAGGGAGGACGGGACCGCGTCGGTCGAGCTGATCGGGGTTGTGCCGTTCCTGCTGTTGGCGGTTCTGGTTGCGGCACAGGTTGGACTCGGGGGGTATGCCCTTTGGTCGGCTGGGAACGCCGCCCGCGCCGGGGCGCGGGCGGCTCTGGTCGGCGGCGATGCGGATCGGGTCGCCAGAAAGGCGTTGCCGAACGGATTGCGCGACGGGTCCGAGGTGAGCGATGACGGCGACGTGTCCGTGCGCGTGCCGGTGCCGCGGATCGTGCCGGCGATGCCGTCGCTGCGGGTCGGGGCGAGAGCGGCGCTGGAGCCCACCGATGAATAGGCGCGGTAGAGCTTTTCCCCGGATAGCGTGGAAAACCTCTACCTCGCTGGGGACGTGGCGGGGGGAGGGGGGTCAGAGCACGGTCGAGCTGATCGGCGCGCTGCCGGTCCTGCTGCTTGCCGGGCTGCTCGCGCTACAGCTGCTGGCGACCGGCTACGCGCTGAGCTTGGCCGACGGGGCGGCCGAGGCGGGCGCGCTGGCGCTGGCCTCCGGCCGTCCGGCGGTGGCCGCCGCGCGGGGGGCGCTCCCCGGCTGGGCGGAGGACGACGTCGAGGTCGCCGTCCGTGGCGGTCGCGTGAGCGTGCGCGTGCGGCCGCTCTCGCCGATCCCGGCGCTCGCCGACCGCCTCGCGGTCAGCTCGTCGGCCCGGGCGAGGCCGAGGTGAAAGAGGGCGCGATGAGCCCGGTGGTGCTCGTCACCCGGGTCGGCGCCGCGCGCGGATCGCGGGCGGCCGCCGCGGCGCTCGCCTGCGCGGCCTCGGAGCCCGACCGGGCGGCGCTGCTGATCGACTTCGCGGACGGGGCTCCGCCGCGTTCGACCCTCGTCGCTACGACCGGCGCGCGGGCGTTCGAGCGGCGGCTGGCGGCGCATATGCCGGAGGCCGCGGTCGCCTCGCGGGGCCGTTTCTGCCAGCTGACGCTCGGCTCCCGCCCGGAGTCCACCGACGCCATTCATGCCGCCCTGCCGCTCGCGCGCGAGTCGGCGGCCGTCATCCACCTGCCGCCGGCCCTCCTGCGTCCGCTCCTATCCGAGCCGCGCCTGCGGCCGAGCGGCGTCGTGCTGCGCGCCGACCTCCGCGCCGACCGCTCCCTGACCGCGCTTGCCGCCCGCGACCTGATCGCGCGGGGCCTGCGCGTCGCGGTGCTCAAGCGCCCGCCGGGCCGGCTGGCCGCCCGCGCCGCCCTGCTCGGCGCGCTGCCGGCCTCGGACTCCGTAATTCGCCGCGCCTGGACTGTCGTCAACCACGGATGAAAGGCCCGGTTGCCGTCTCTACGTTTCATTCGATGGAGGGGTTGAGACCGACGTTCGAGGTGCGCATCCACGGCCGTGGGGGCCAGGGCGTGGTGACGGCCGCCGAGCTGCTCTCGGTCGCCGCCTTCGACGAGGGCCGCCACGCGCAGGCCTTTCCCAGCTTCGGCTCCGAGCGCACGGGCGCGCCCGTCGTCTCCTTCTGCCGCTTCGGCGACGTGCCGATCCGCAGCCGCGAACCGATCGCCGAGCCGGACGCGCTGATCGTCCAGGACCCGACCCTGCTCCACCAGGTCGATCTCTTCAGCGGCCTGCGCCCCGACGGATTCGTGCTGATCAACAGCAGCCACGGCATCGAGGGGCTCGGGCTGGCCGAGCTGGGCGAGCGCGTCCGCCCCGAGCGCCTGCTCACCGTGCCGGCGACCGAGCTGGCGCGCGAGCACCTCGGCCGGCCGCTGCCCAACGCCGCCCTGCTCGGCGGCTTCGCCGCGCAGACCCGGACGCTGGAGCTGAGCTCGGTGATCGCCGCGATCCGCGAGCGCTTCCACGGCGAGGCCGGCGAGCGCAACGCCGCCGCCGCCGCGGCGTGCTTCCAGCGGGTCGCCGGCGAGCCCGCCGAGGTGGCGAGTGCTTAGGCAGCTGGAGGGCTCCGCCGCGGTCGCCGAGACCGTCGCCCTCTGCCGCCCCGAGGTCGTCTGCGCCTACCCGATCTCGCCCCAAACGCACATCGTCGAGGGTCTCTCCGACCTCGTCCGCGCCGGCCGGCTGGAGCATTGCGAGTACGTCACCGTGGAGTCGGAGTTCGCCGCGCTCTCGGTCTGCATCGGCGCCTCCGCGACGGGCGCCCGCGCCTACACGGCGACCGCCAGCCAGGGCCTGCTCTACATGGCCGAGGCTCTCTACAACGCCTCCGGTCTCGGCCTGCCGATCGTGATGACCGTCGCCAACCGGGCGATCGGGGCGCCGATCAACATCTGGAACGACCACTCCGACGCGATGTCGCAGCGCGACTGCGGCTGGGTGCAGCTCTACGCCGAGGACAACCAGGAGGCGGCCGACCTGCACGTGCAGGCCTTCCGCCTCGCCGAGCGGCTCTCGCTGCCGGTGATGGTCTGCATGGACGGCTTCGTCCTCACCCACGCCCACGAGCGGGTCGACATGCCGACGGCCGAGCAGGTCGACTCCTTCCTGCCGGCGTTCGAGCCGCACCAGGTGCTCGACCCGGCCGACCCGGTGACGATCGGGGCGATGGTCGGCCCCGAGGCGTTCGCCGAGGTCAAGTACCTCGCCCATGCCAAGCAGATGCAGGCGCTGGACGCGATCCCCGAGATCGCGGCTGACTTCGAGACGACCTTCGGGCGCCCCTCCGGCGGCCTCGTGCGCGGCTACCGGATCGAGGACGCGGAGACGATCGTCGTCGCCCTCGGCTCGGTCCTGGGGACGATCGAGGACACGATCGACGAGCTGCGCGACGAGGGAGTGAGCATCGGCGCCCTCGCGATCAAGTCGTTCCGGCCGTTCCCGCTGGAGGAGGTGCGGGCGGCGCTGGGCGCCGCGAAGCGGGTCGTCGTGCTGGAGAAGGCGCTGGCCGTCGGCATCGGCGGAATCGTCTCCGCCAACGTGCGCATGGCGCTCTCGGGCATCGATCTGCACGGCTACACGGTGATCGCCGGGCTCGGTGGCCGGGCGATCACCAAGCGCTCGCTGCGCGAGCTGTTCGCCACGGCGATCGAAGACCGGCTCGAGCCGCTGACCTTCCTCGACCTCGACCGCGAGCGGGTCGAGGCCGAGCTGCGGCGGATGTCGGCCGGGGGCCGCAGCGGACCGCACGCCGAGAACATCCTGCGCGAAACCGGCGTCGTCGCCGCGAGGTCGCACTGATGGCCGGCGCGGACGGGCAGCGGGTGCGCTTCTACCAGGTCGGCAGCTTCGCCGCCGGCAACCGGCTGGTCGACCCCGAGCAGCGCACGGTGCAGGCGCGCATGGACCGCTCCAACACGCTCACCTCCGGTCACCGCGCCTGCCAGGGCTGCGGCGAGGCGCTCGGCGCCCGCTACGCGCTCGACGCGGCGATGCGGGCGACCGAGGGGAAGCTGATCGCGGCCAACGCGACCGGCTGCCTCGAGGTCTTCTCGACCCCGTTCCCCGAGTCCTCCTGGCAGCTGCCCTGGATCCACTCGCTGTTCGGCAACGCGCCGGCGGTCGCCAGCGGCGTCGCCGCGGCGCTGCGGGCGAAGGGGCGCGAGGACGTGCGGGTGATCGGCCAGGGCGGCGACGGCGGCACCGTCGACATCGGCTTCGGCTGCCTCTCCGGCATGTTCGAGCGGGGCGACGACGTGCTCTACATCTGCTACGACAACGAGGCCTACATGAACACCGGCGTGCAGCGCTCCGGCGCGACCCCACCGGCTGCCCGCACCGCCAACACCAAGCCGATCGGCCGCGAGCACCCCGGCAACGAGTTCGGCCAGGGCAAGGACATGCCGCGGATCGCGATGGCGCACGGGATCCCCTACGTGGCGACGGCGACGGTCGCCGACCTGCACGACCTCGAGCGCAAGGTCGAGCGCGCGATCGAGCTGCGCGGCGCCCGCTACATCCACGTCTTCGTCCCCTGTCCGCTCGGCTGGGGCTCCGACTCGGCCGACACGATCAAGCTCGCCCGGCTGGTCGTCGCCAGCGGCCTCTTCCCGGTCTTCGAGGCCGAGCGCGGCGAGGTGACCGCGGTCTCGCCGATTCGCCGCCGGGTGCCGGTCGAGGAGTATCTGCGCCCGCAGCGCCGCTACGCCCACCTGTTCGGCGACCCGCCCCGCACCGACATCATCGAGCGCCTCCAGGAGCAGGCCGACGCCAACATCGACCGCTACGGACTGCTGCCCGATGGATAAGCCATACGCGATCACGCTCGACGTCGGCTCCAGCCTCGCCAACAAGACCGGAAGCTGGCGTACCGAGCGCGCCGTCTACGTCGACCGCCTGCCGCCCTGCAACGACGCCTGCCCGGCGGGGGAGAACATCCAGGCCTGGCTGTACGAGGCCGAGGAGGGGGACGGCGGCTACGAGCGCGCCTGGCGCAAGCTGGTCGAGGAGAACCCGCTGCCGGCGATCATGGGCCGCGTCTGCTACCACCCCTGCGAGACCGCCTGCAACCGCGCCCAGCTCGACGAGGCGGTGGGAATCCACTCGGTCGAGCGCTTCCTCGGCGACGAGGCGATCCGCCGCGGCTGGCGGATCGAGCTCGACGCCGAGCCGAGCGGCAAGCGGGTGCTGGTGATCGGCGCCGGCCCCTCGGGGCTCTCCGCCGCCTACCACCTGACCCGGCTCGGTCACGCGGTGACGATCTACGAGGCCGGCTCGCTGCCCGGCGGGATGATGCGCTTCGGCATCCCCCAGTACCGGCTGCCGCGCGACGTGCTCGAAGCGGAGGTGCAGCGCATCCTCGACCTCGGCGTCGAGCTGAAGCTGAACACGAAGGTCGAGAACGCGCTGGAGGCGATGCGCGAGGGCGGCTTCGACGCGGCCTTCCTCGCCGTCGGCGCCCACATCGGCCGGCGCGCCTACGTGCCCGCCGGCGAGGCCGACCGGATCGTCGACGCGGTCGAGCTGCTCGAGAGCATGGAGGGCGAGGAGCGTCCCCAGCTCGGCCGCCGGGTGGCGATCTACGGCGGCGGCGACACGGCGATGGACGCCGCCCGCACGGCCAAGCGGCTCGGCGCCAGCGACGCGGTCGTCGTCTACCGGCGCACGCGCGAGCGCATGCCGGCGCACGACTTCGAGGTCGAGGAGGCGGCGGAGGAGGGGATCGAGATGCGCTGGCTCTCGACCGTCAAGCACTTCGAGGGCGGCAGGCTGGCGCTGGAGCGGATGGAGCTCGACGAGACCGGCTTCCCGCAGCCGACCGGCGAGGTCGAGGAGCTGGAGGCGGACTCGCTGGTCCTGGCCCTGGGCCAGGAAGCCGACCTCTCGCTGCTCGAGGGCGTGCCCGGGATCGAGGTCTCCGACGGCGTCGTCCAGGTCGGGCCGAACATGATGACCGGCTGCGACGGGATCTTCGCCGGCGGCGACATGGTCCCGGCCGAGCGCACGGTCACGGTCGGCGTCGGCCACGGCAAGAAGGCGGCGCGCCACATCGACCGCTGGCTGCGCGGCGAGGCCTACGACCCCGGGCCGCGCCACGAGCTCGCCACCTTCGAGGGGCTCAACACCTGGTACTACTCGGACGCGCCGCGCACCGTGCAGCCCGAGCTCGAGGCGGCGCGCCGGGCATCGAACTTCGACGAGGTGGTCGCCGGGCTGGACGAGCAGAGCGCCGTCTTCGAGGCCCGCCGCTGCCTCTCCTGCGGCAACTGCTTCTCCTGCGACAACTGCTACGGCGTCTGCCCGGACAACGCCGTGATCAAGCTCGGCGAGCCCGGCGAGCGCTACGAGATCGACCTCGACTTCTGCAAGGGCTGCGGCCTCTGCGCCGCGGAGTGCCCGTGTGGGGCGATAGAGATGGTTCCGGAGCAGATCTAGCGATCTGAATGGTTTGAGTATAGGCTCGCGGTCGCAAGGCGACCCGGAGGTGGCGAGATGGACGCGGCTGCGAACCTGGAGAAGATCGAGCACATCGTCGTGCTGATGCTCGAGAACCGTTCGTTCGACCACATGCTCGGGTATCTGTCGTTGCCGGCCGAGTCCGGCGGCGCCGGGCGGACCGACGTCGACGGGCTGCGCGGGCCCGCGACCGACCACAACGAGTTCGAAGGCGTGAAATACCCGATCGCGCCCTTCGACGACGCGGAGAGCCTCAACGAGGCGCAGGACCCGTGCCACTCGGGCCCCTGTGTGGCCGAACAGATCGAAGACGACATGGGCGGCTTCGCCGCCAACTACGCGACCACGCGCGAGTCCGGGCCGTTGCCGACCTCGCCGGGCGACCCGCTGCGCTACCAGACCGCCGGCAACGTGCCCGTCTACGACTTCCTCTCGCGCAACTTCGCGATCTGCGACCGCTGGTTCTGCTCGGTGCCCGGCGCGACCTTCCCCAACCGGATCGCCTCGCTGGCGGGTGAGGCCAGGGAAGCGAGCAACCGCAAGGTCCCGCTCTACTCGGCTCGCTCCTTCGTGCGCAAGCTGCCCGCCGACGTGAGCTGGCGCTGGTACTCCTCCGATCCGGGAACGCTGCGCATGGTCGACAGGCGCTACCGGGTCGGCTGGGTCGACAACTTCGCCCACGTCGAAGCGCCGACGGTGATCCAGCCCCGCACCCTGTACGGGGACATCCGCAACGGCGAGCTGCCCAACGTCGCCTGGATCGACCCGAACTTCGTCGAACTGGGTGGGTTCAGCGGCGCCGACGACGACCATCCGCCGACCGACGCGATGGCGGCGCAGAGCTTCGTGCTGAAGATCTACAACATGCTGCGCTCGAAGCGGGCGCTGTGGCGGAAGACGATGTTCGTGATCGTCTATGACGAGCACGGCGGCTTCTACGACCACCGCAGCCCGGAAGACGAAGAACTGCCGGCGGAGTTCAAGCGGCGGGCCGAGTTCGGCGTGTTCGGTCCGCGGGTGCCGGCGATCGTCGTCTCCCCGTTCGCCGAGCCGGGCGCCGCCTACGGCTCGGCCCAGGGCAGCCCGGTCGAGCTGGTCTTCGATCACACCTCGCTGATCAAGACGATCCTGCTGCGCTTCGCGGGTGGGGACTTCAGCGGCATGCCGGCGCGGGTGGCCTCCGCCGCGCACCTCGGTCACCTGCTCACGCGGGACGAGCCGCGCGAGGGGCCGGCGGTGCCGGAGAGCACGATCGGGGAGGTCACCGACTGGTGGGGCCACGAGATCGGCGAGCGCCTGGTCGATCCGCTGGCGAAGGTCCCGGCCGTGCTCGAGCTACAGGACGAAGACGCGCTCGAGACCGAGCGCACGGCCGAGTTCCTCTGGGAAGCGATCGGGTGGATCGTCGACCACGTTCCCTTCCTGCACCGCAAGCCGAAGATCGCGATCTCGCGCCAGGCGAACGAGCTCGAACAGGGAGTCGCCGACGCGGCAACCGCGATCAGAAAGAAGGGCCTGCCCCTGGGGCAGCCGTAGCGCCGTATCGCTTCTGCGCGACTTGCGTCGCTGAAGATTTGGATTGAGCGCGCCACGCGTGCGTCGGGGCCAGGCAGGGTCGCGGCATGGACCGCAGGCGGGTCGACGGCGAGGATGAGCGCGGGCAGGCGTTGCTGCTGGCGATCGGCGCCGCCGGGGTCCTGCTCCTTGCCGCCCTGGCCCTGGTCGCGATCGCGGCGGCGGTGACCGGGAAGGGGCGGGTGCAACGAGCCGCGGACCTCGCGGCGATCTCGGCCGCCCGGTCGATGCGCGACGACCTGCCGCGCCTGCTGGCGCCGCCGACGCTGCCCAACGGGCTGCCGAATCCGGCGCACCTGGAGAAGGCGGCCTATCTCGCGCGGGCGCGGGCGGCCGCGCGCGACGTGGCGCTTGGCAATGAGGTCTCGCCCGAGCGATTGCGGCTCTCGTTTCCGGACGCCGCGTCGTTCGCGCCGCTGCGGGCGAAGGCGGCGGTGATCGCCGACGTGGTCGGCGATCGAGCCGAGAGCTCGGCGGTTGCCGAAGCGGCGGCGCCCGCCGGCGGGACCGGCGCGGCGCCCGCAACGGCCAGCGGCGGCGGCTACGGCGGCCCGCTCGTCTACCGCGACGGCGAGGGCATGAGGCCGGACGTCGCCGCGGCCTTCGATCGCATGGCGGACGCCGCGAGGCGGACGGGCGTGACGCTGACGGTCAGTTCCGGCTTTCGCTCCGACGCCGAGCAGGCGGCGCTGTTCGCCGCCCATCCCGATCCGCAGTGGGTGGCGCCGCCCGGCCACTCGCTGCACCGCTGCGCGACCGAGCTCGACCTCGGGCCCGAATCGGCGTACGGCTGGCTGGCGGCGCACGCCGCGCGCTTCGGCTTCGAGCAGCGCTACGACTGGGAGGCGTGGCACTACGGATTCGTGGCGGGTCCGGCGCCGTGCTCGGCGGCAGGTGAGGTGGGCGGAGTCGGGACCGGGGGAGGGGGAGACGGCTCGCTGGCGGGATCTGGCGGCCTGCCGTCCTTCGTCCCGGCACGCTTCCGGGCGCCGCTGCGGCGCGCCGCCGCCCATTGGAACGTGTCGGCGGCGCTGCTCGCGGCTCAGCTGATGGCCGAGTCGAACTTCAACCCCTTCGCCGTATCGCCTGCCGGCGCCCAGGGCATCGCCCAGTTCATCCCCTCGACCGCGGCCTCCTACGGCCTCAGGGACCCCTTCGACCCGGTCGAAGCGATGAATGCCCAGGCGCACCTGATGGCCGATCTGATCCGCGGCCTCGGCTCGCCCCAGCTCGCCCTGGCCGCCTACAACGCCGGTCCCGCCCCGGTCGAAGCCTGCCACTGCGTCCCGGCGTATCCGGAGACGCAGGCCTACGTCACCAGGATCCTCGCCCTGCTCGGCGGCGCCGGGGCGCTCGCCATCCCGAGCTTCGAAGTGAGGCTGGTGGCGTAATGGGAGTGTCGAGGTCTCACCGCGTCTCACGCGTGATACACTCGCGCGACGATGAGCCGAGTGACCATCCGCGAGCTTCGCAACCAGGGCGGCGAGATCGTCGATCGCGCCGCGCGCGGCGAGCGGATCACGGTCACCCGGTCCGGCCACCCGGTGGCCGAGCTGCGGCCGCTGCGCCCGGCGCTCTCCGCCGAAGCGCTGGTGCGCCGGTGGAGGGCCCTGCCGAAGGTCGATCCGGCCGGCCTGCGGGAGGATCTCGACCGCCTGCTCGACTCGAGCTTGTGAGCGGAGGGGCGCCACCGCCGAGCCGCGGCCTGCTCGATACGTCGACGGTGATCCTCCTGGGGCGCCTGCCCGACGCCTCGGCGCTGCCCGACGAGCCGCTGATCGCCGCGGTCACCCTGGCCGAGTTGGCGGTCGGGCCGCTGGTCGCTGCCGACGAGGACGAGCGGGCGAGGCGGCAGGCCCATCTCCAGCAGGCCGAGGCGGACTTCGAACCGCTGCCGTTCGACGATGCCGCCGCGAGAGCGTTCGGCGGCGTTGCCGCCTCGCTGCGCCGCGCCGGCCGCAAGACCGCGGCGCGCACCTACGACGCGATGATCGCCGCCACGGCGATCGCCAACGGCCTTCCTCTCTACAGCTGCAACCCCGACGATTTCGAGGGCATCGAGGGTCTTGAGGTCGTCTCGGTGGCTATCGATGTCTGAGGCTGAGGGCGCATGGAGCCGGGGTGAGGTCGAGGCGTGGGAACGGGCCCGCGACGACGCCTGGGTGCGGTCAGGACTGCATTCTTCATCTAGACTCCGGCCCATGGCAACCGTCGAGGTACAGGGCGTCGAGGGCATGCAGGCGCTGCTCGGCCAGGAGATCGGCCCGAGCGGGTGGCGCACCGTCACGCAGGAGGACATCGACACCTTCGCGGGGCTCTCCGGCGACCACCAGTGGATCCACGTCGACGTCGAGAGGGCGAGGAGCGAGAGCCCGTTCGGGACGACGATCGCGCACGGCAACCTGACGCTCTCGCTCGTCGACGGCTTCCGCGACGAGCTGATCTCCTCGACCGGCTTCGCCCTCGGAATCAACTACGGCTGGAACAAGGTCCGCTTTCCGGCCCCGGTGCCCGTCGACTCCAAGGTGCGCGCCAAGGCCGAGGTCGTCTCGGTCGACGAGAAGGGCGGCGGCTGGTGGGAGGTAATCACCCGCTTCACGCTCGAAGTCGAGGGCAGCGAGAAGCCCTGCTTCGTCGGCGACTCGGTAACCCGAGTGATGGCGCCGGCGGGCTGACCACGCGCTCGAGTCTCAGCTCGAGGGATCGACGAGCCGCACACCGGCGGGCTCGAAGTCGCGGCCGTTGAGCGTGCTCACGGCGAGGTCGTGGGTGAGCGCCGTGGCGGCGATCAGGCTGTCTTTGATCGACATCGGGGTGCCGCGCCGGCGTAGGTCTGCGAGCAGCTGCGCCCAGCGCATCCCGACCGCTGAGTCGAACGGGAGGCACTGAATCTTTCGAATCCCCTGCTCAAACCACTGTTCCAGCCTCGTCCGCTTCGCGCCGTGTTTCAGCAGCAGGATGCCGAAGCGAACCTCGCCGAGGATGATCGGATCGACGACCAACGAGCGCTCGTTGTGGCGCAGCCACTCGACCACCTGCGGGTCTGGATGGGGCTTGGTCGCCTCGGACAGGACGTTGGCGTCGACGAGGTGCTTCACAGCGTGTCGGTCGACTCGGAGTCGATCGCCACGAAGTAACCCTTCTCCGGACAGGCCAGCAGCCAGTCGACCAAGCCCTCGTTGGGGGCGGGAGCCACCCGGGTCAGCCGGTACTCGTCAGCGTCGATTCGCTCAACCTCGAATTCCTGCCCTGGCTCGATTCGGTCGAGTTGGCGCAGCTCGGCCGGCAGGACGATCTGCCCCTTGGTGGAGACGGTGGTCTTCATTAGCGTAAGATAGCATCTTACGCGGTGGGCACCCGCTGTGCAGGCGCCTATTTGACGACCAGGGTGCCTTCCATCCCGGCTTCGCGGTGGCCGGGGACGGTGCAGTAGTACTTGTAGGTGCCGGGTTTGAGGTTGACGGTTTCCGAGGTTTCGCCTTCGCCGATCAGTTCGGTCTGGCCCACGGTTTCGCCGGCTTCGTCTTCGATCGCGACGTCGTGGGTGAGCGCCTGGGGGTTCTTGAAGTCGATCGTCACTTCGCCCGCTTCGGCGGTGGCTTCCGTGGTCGTGTAGGCGAGTTCGCCGTTCGGGTCGGCTTCGAGGTCGACCGTCGAACCGCCCCCGCCGGCCTTTTCTTCGCCGCCGGCCTTTTCGGTCGTTTCGGCGGCGCCGCCACCCGCGGCTTCGCCTTCGCTCGTGGTCGAGTTGTCGCTGCCGCCGCAGGCGACCAGCGTCAGGGCTGCCAGTGCGAGGACGAGCGACGCGCTGAGCTTCTTCATCGGGCGGGGTCCTTTCCTCGGGGAATGCTCAGGGAGACTCTAGACGGTTGCGAGCGAATACGGCCGCCCGCCGCGCCTCGGTTCAGCGTCCCCTGAAGACCGGCTTTTCGCCGCTGAAGAAGGCGATCGCGCCTTCGCGCAGATCCTCGGTCGCCATGCTGTCGGCGATCCCGTGGCGCTCGAGCTGTAGGTGCTCGGTGATGCCGTTCTCGATGCTGACGCCGCAGAGCCGTTTGGCCGTCTTCACGTAGTGGGGCGCCATCGCCGCCAGCTTCCCGGCCTTGGCGCGGGCGGCGTCGAGCAGCTCGTCCGCAGCGACGACCTCGGAGACGAGGCCCTCCGCGAGCGCCTCGTCCGCCTTCATGTTGGGGTCCTCGAGCAGGATTTCCAGCGCCCGGCTGGGGCCGACCACGCGCGGCAGGAAGTAGGTCATACCGCCGTCGGGCGAGGCGCCGATGCGCCCGTAGGCGCAGGCGAGGAAGGTCTTCTCGCAGGCGATGCGGAAGTCGCAGGCGAGCGCCAGCGAGAAGCCGGCGCCGGCGGCCGGGCCGTTGAGCGCGGCGATCACCGGGTAGGGGATCCGGCGCAGGTCGACGATCGCGGTGTGCAGCGCCTCGGCGCCGCGGCGGACGTTGGCCGGCAGGTCGATCGAGTCGTCTTCGACGCCGGTCTTGAACCAGTTGACGTCGCCGCCGGAGCAGAACGCGTCGCCGCTGCCGGTGACGATCAGGCCGCGCAGCGGCGCCTGGTCGGCGAACCAGGCGAAGGCGGTGCCGAGCTCGAGGATCATGTCCGGGCTCATCGCGTTGAAGGCCTTGGGGCGATCGAGCGTCAGCGTGCCGATCTCCCCGTCGACCTCGATCTTCAGCGTCTCGAGCTCAGGCGGATTCATGCGCGGCGCAGCCTACCCTTTATCGCGTGCAGGAACGAATCCGCGAACTGCCCGACTCGCCCGGCGTCTACCTCTTCTACGGCGCCGGCGAAGAGCTGCTCTACGTCGGCAAGGCGGTCTCGGTCCGCAAGCGGGTCGCCTCGCACTTCTCCGGCGGCGAGCCGCGGCTGACCTCGCGGGTCGAGCGGATCGATTTCCTCGTCACCTCCAACGAGGCCGAGGCGCTGCTCGCCGAGCAGAGCTTCATCAAGCGCCACCGGCCGCGCTTCAACATCCGCCTGCGCGACGACAAGTCCTACCCCTATGTCTGCGTCAGCCTCGACGAGGCCTACCCGCGCGTCTATTTCACCCGCGAGAAGCACCGCGGCGGTCGCGCCTACTTCGGCCCCTTCTCCAGCGCCAAGCGGGTGCGCGAGACGCTCGACCTGCTCGGCAAGCTGTTCCAGTTCCGCACCTGCGAGGGCGCCGAGCCCGGCCGCCACTCGGGCAGCCCCTGCCTCGACTACTACATCAAGCGCTGCGGGGCGCCCTGCGTCGGCTACGTCAGTCAGGACGAGTACCGGCGAAACGTCGAGGCGATCGTCGACTTCCTCTCCGGCCGCTACCGCCAGGTCGAGGCTGAGGAGCAGGGCAAGATGGACGCGGCCGCGGCGGCGCGCGAGTTCGAGCGCGCCGCGATCCACCGCGACCGGCTGAAGGCGATCCAGTCGCTGTTCGAGCGCCAGCGGATCGCCGGCGGCTCGGTCGGCACCGCCGACCTGATCGGGGTGGCCACCGAGGGCGCCGACGCCAACGCCCAGGTCTTCCAGGTGCGCGACGGGATCCTCGCCGAGCGCCAGAGCTTCTACCTCGACAACCAGGCCGAACGCGCGCCGGCCGAGGTCGCCGAGGAGTTCATCGGCCAGTACTACTCGGCCTCGCCGGCGATGCCGCGGACGATCGTCGTCGGCCCCTACCTGGGCGAGCGCGCCGAGCTGCTCGCGGCGGCGCTGGGCGAGCGCCGCGGGGGCGCGGTCGAGGTGCGGGTCGCCGAGCGCGGCGACAAACGCCGCCTGCGCGAGCTGGCCGAGCGCAACGCGCGGCTGGCGCTCGACCAGGACCGTTTGCGGCGCGAGCACCGGCGCCAGCGCCGCGTCGACTCGCTCGCCGCCCTGCGCGAGGCGCTCGCGATGGAGGAGCTGCCGATCCGCATCGAGGGCTTCGACATCTCCAACCTCGGCGGCGAGCACACCGTCGCCTCGATGGTCGTCTTCGAGGGCGGCGCGACGAAGAAGGCCGACTACCGCCGCTTCAAGGTGCGCGGCGCGCGGCCGAACGGGTCCGACGACTTCGCTTCCATGCAGGAGGTGCTGGAACGTCGCGTCAGCCGCTACCTGGAGCAGAACGACCTCTCCCCGCACGACGGCAAGCGCGATGGCAGCTTCGCCACGCTGCCCTCGCTGGTGGTGATCGACGGCGGCAAGGGCCAGCTCGGCGCGGCGATGGCGGCGCTGGGGCCGTTCGTCGAGCGCGGCGTCACCGTCGTCTCGCTTGCCAAGCGCGAGGAGGAGGTGTTCGTCCCCGGGCGGCCCAACCCGATCGACCTCGATCCGGGCTCGGAGGCCTCGAAGCTGCTCCAGCGGGTGCGCGACGAGGCGCACCGCTTCGCAATCGAGCACCACCGCGGCCGCCGCGACCGGGCGATGACCGGTTCCGTCCTCGACGGTCTGAAGGGCGTCGGCCCGGCTCGCAAGCGCGCCTTCCTCAAGCACTTCGGCACGCCGGAGCGCTTCCTCGCCGCGAGCCGCGAGGAGCTCGAGGCGGTTCCCGGCGTCCCGGGCAAGCTCGCTCGCGAGATCCACGAGCAGCTGCACCGGACCGGCGGCTAGGGCACTGATGGCCCACGACGTCGACCTGGTGCTGATCACCGGCCACTCCGGCGCCGGCAAGTCGGAGGCGATCGCCGCATTCGAGGACGGCGGCTACTTCTGCGTCGACAACCTGCCGCCGCGGATGATCGGCAGCCTCGGCGAGCTCTTCCGCCACGAGGGCAGCGGCGTCGAGCGGGCCGCCGTCGTCTCCGACGTGCGCGGCGGCGAGTACTTCGACGAGCTGATCGCCGTCCTCGACGACCTCGGAGCCGATGGCGTGCAGCCGAAGCTGCTCTTCCTCGAGGCCGACGAGGAGACGCTGCTCGACCGCTACAAGGAGACCCGTCGGCGCCACCCGCTGGCGCCCGAGGGGCGGATCGTCGACGGGATCCGCGCCGAGCGCGAGCTGCTGGCGCCGCTGCGCGCCCGCGCCGACGTGGTGATGGACACGACCGGCTCGACCGGAGGTCAGCTGCGGCGGCGGATCGCCGAGGAGATGCTCGACGGCCACGACACCGGCAAGCTGGCCGTGACCCTGCTCACCTTCGGCTTCAAGAACGGGCCGCCGCGCGACGCCGACCTGACCCTCGACGTGCGCTTCCTGCCCAATCCCCACTACGTCGGCGAGCTGCGCCCGCAGACCGGGCTCGACGAGCCGGTGCGCGCCTACGTCGAGTCCGGCACGCAGGCGGGCGAGTTCTACGGCCGCCTGCTGCCGCTGCTCGAGTTCCTCGTCCCCGCCTACGTCGCCGAGGGCAAGAGCCACCTGACGATCGCAATCGGCTGCACCGGCGGCCGCCACCGCTCGGTGACCGTCGCCGACCGCATCCGCCGCTCGCTCGAGAGTCGCGACGGCGTCGTGGTGCGAGTGAAGCATCGCGACCTGGAGGCGCGGTCTTCATAGACTCCATCGGCTTTGGGCGATCACGTCATCTCAATTCGCGGCCTGCGCAAGAGCTACGGCGAGGTCGAGGCCGTGCGCGGGATCGACCTCGAGGTGCGGCGCGGCGAGGTCTTCGCCTTCCTCGGTCCCAACGGGGCCGGCAAGACGACCACGGTCGAGATCCTCGAGGGCTACCGGCGCCGCGGCGGCGGCGAGGTGAGCGTGCTCGGCGAGGACCCCGAGCACGCCGACCGGCGCTGGCGCGAGCGGATCGGGATCGTCCTCCAGAGCTGCCGCCTCGACCCCTATCTGACGGTGCGGGAGTCATTGGCCCTCTACGCCGGCTACTACACGGCGCCGCGGCCGATCGAGGAGACGATCGAGCTGGTCGGGCTCGCCGAGAAGGCCGATGCCCGCGCCAGCGCGCTCTCCGGCGGCCAGCAGCGGCGCCTCGACGTCGGCATGGCGCTGATCGGCGACCCCGAGCTGCTCTTCCTCGACGAGCCGACCACCGGTTTCGACCCCTCGGCGCGGCGCCAGGCCTGGGAGACGATCGCCGGCCTGCGCGAGCTCGGCAAGACCGTCTTCCTCACCACCCACTACATGGACGAGGCGCAGCGGCTCGCCGACCGGGTGACGATCATCGCCAAGGGCGAGATCGTCGCCCGCGGCACGCCCGAGGACCTCGGCGACCGCGAGAGCCGCCCGGCCCGGATCAGCTATCGCGAGGACGGCCGCGAGGTCTCGGTGGAGACGACGACCCCGGTGCGGACGCTGAACGAGCTGACCGGCAGGGCGCTGGCCGAGGGCAGGGAGCTCGAGGGGCTGGAGGTGAGGCGGCCCAGCCTCGAGGACGTCTACCTGGAGCTGACCGAGCCATGAGCGCGGAGCGACCAAGCGTGCATATCTGGTTCTCCGCGCCGGGAGCGAAGCGCGAACTATGCGTATGAGCCTCGTCCTGCACCAGTTCCGCTACGACCAGAAGGCCTTCTGGCGCAACCCGGCCTCGGTCTTCTTCACGGTCGGCTTCCCGGTCATCCTGCTGCTGATCTTCGCCACGGTCTTCGGCGACCAGACCGTCGACGTGCGCGGCGGGGTGAAGACGACGACCTACTACGTGCCGGCGATCATCACCCTCTCGGTGATCTCGGCGACGATGCAGTCGCTGGCGATGTCGCTGGTGATCGCGCGCGAGGACGGGCGGCTGAAGCGCGGCCGCGGCACGCCGATGCCGCCCTGGGTCTTCATCGCCGGCCGGATCGGCAACTCGGTCGTCGTCGCGCTGCTGATGCTGGCGCTGATCGCGGCGATCGGCGACGTCGGCTACGGGGTCGGCATCCCCTGGAGCCGCCTGCCGGCGATCCTGCTGGCGCTGGTCGTCGGCGCCGCCTCCTTCTGCTGCCTGGGGATCGCGCTGACCGCGGCGATCCCCTCGCAGGACGCCGCGGCGCCGATCGTCAACGCGCTGCTGCTGCCGCTCTACTTCCTCTCCGGGGTCTTCATCCCCGACGACCAGCTGCCCAGCGGCGTGATCCACTTCGCCGACGCCTTCCCGATCCGCCACTTCTTCGAGGCCTTCTTCGACGCCTACGTGCCCGGCGGCGCGACCGTCTCCTGGGACAACCTCGCGGTGGTCGCGATCTGGGGCGCGGTCGGCGCCTTCCTCGCGATCCGCTATTTCCGCTGGGTGCCGCGCAGCGGCTGAGCAGCGGCCCGTATAGCCTCTCCGGCCCCATGCTTCATCACGTCCTTCTGGAGGTCTCCAACCTCGACGCGAGCGCCGCCTTCTACGACGCGCTGCTCGCGCCGCTCGGCTGGCGGCGCCACTTCGAGCAGGACGAGACGATCGGCTGGGGGATCGCCAAACCGGTCTTCTTCATCTCCGCCCATCACCCGCCGAAGCCGGGCTTCGGACTGCTCAGCTTCTCCGGGCTGGGGATCGTCGCCGTCAAGGCGGCCTGGGAGCAGGGCGTGAAGGCGGGGGGCGAGGCGGTCGGCGAGCCGGGCGAGCGCAGCTCCTACGGATCCGGCTCCTACTCGGCGTTCCTGCGGGACCCGGACGGGTACGAAATCGAGGTCACGGTCGGCAGCGACTAGCCTCGGGTAATCAGGCATCGACATCCAGGAGGAATGAGTTCATGGCAGTGAAGGTCGGAATCAACGGCTTCGGCCGGATCGGTCGCAACCTCTTCCGCGCCGCCCAGGCGGCCGGCGCGGACCTCGACTTCGTCGCCGTCAACGACATCACCGATACCGGCACCCTCGCCCACCTGCTCAAGTACGACTCGATCCTGGGCCGCTTCCCGGGCGAGGTCGAGGCGGGGGAGGGCTCGATCACGGTCGACGGCAAGCAGCTCAAGGTGCTCTCCGAGCGCGACCCGGCGGCGCTGCCCTGGGGCGAGCTCGGCGCCGACGTGGTGATCGAGTCGACCGGCCTGTTCACCGGCCGCGAAGACGCCGCCAAGCACCTCTCGGCGGGGGCGAAGAAGGTGATCATCTCGGCGCCCGCCAAGGAACCGGACATCACGGTCGCGCTCGGGGTCAACTTCGAGAGCGACTACGACCCAGATAAGCACCAGATCATCTCCAACGCCTCCTGCACGACCAACTGCCTGGCGCCGATGGCGAAGGTGCTGCACGAGAGCTTCGGCATCGAGCAGGGGCTGATGACGACGATCCACGCCTACACCGCCGACCAGCGCCTGCAGGACATGCCGCACAAGGACCTGCGCCGGGCGCGCGCCGCCGCGGTCAACCTGATCCCGACGACCACCGGCGCCGCCAAGGCGGTCGGCCTGGTGCTGCCGGACCTCAACGGCAAGCTCAACGGCCTCGCGGTGCGGGCGCCGGTGATCACCGGCTCGGTCGTCGACCTCGTCTTCACCCCGTCGAGCCCGACCGACCCCGACGCGGTCAACGCGGCGATGAAGCAGGCGGCGGAGGGACCGCTGAAGGGGATCCTCAAGTACACCGAGGACGAGATCGTCTCCACCGACATCGTCAGCGACCCGCACTCGTCGATCTTCGACGCCGGCCAGACGATGGCGATCGGCGACGGCAAGCTGATCAAGGCGGTCTCCTGGTACGACAACGAGTGGGGCTACTCGAACCGTTGCGTGGAGCTCGCCGGCAGGGTCCTCTGAGGCGCGGGACGCAGCCGCTTTGAGCTTCGACAGGGCAAGCGTCCGCGACGCCGACGTCGCCGGCAAGCGGGTCCTCGTGCGGGTCGACTTCAACGTTCCGCTCGAGGGCGGCGCGGTCGCCGACGACACGCGGATCCGCGCGGCGCTGCCGACGATCGAGCTGCTGCGCGAGCGCGGCGCGGCCCTCGTCCTCGTCTCGCACCTCGGCCGGCCGAAGGGCGAGGTCGTGCCGGAGCTCTCGATGAAGCCGGTCGGCGAACGGCTCGCCGAGCTGCTCGGGGCGCCGGTCCACCAGGCGCCCGCCGTGGTCGGCGAGGACGTCGAGACGATGGCCGCCGGCCTCAGCCCCGGCGACGTGCTGCTGCTGGAGAACGCCCGCTACGAGCCCGGCGAGACGAAGAACGACCCGGAGCTCTCCGCCGGCCTGGCGGCGCTCGCCGACCTCTACGTCAACGACGCCTTCGGCACCGCCCACCGGGCGCACGCCAGCACCGAGGGCGTCGCCCACCTGCTGCCGGGTTGCGCCGGGCTGCTGCTCGAGAGCGAGGTCGAGAAGCTGACCGAGGTGGTCGAGTCGCCCGGGCGGCCGCTGGTCGTCGTCCTCGGCGGCGCCAAGGTGAGCGACAAGGTCGGCGTGATCGACCGCTTCCTCGAGGTCGCCGACAGGATCCTGATCGGCGGCGCGATGTGCTTCAGCTTCTTCCGCGCCCAGGGGATCGCCACCGGCGACTCGCTGGTCGAGGAGGAGGGCGTGAAGCTGGCCGAGCAGGCGCTGAGGCGGGCGGAGGGCTCGAGCCTGCGAGCTCTCGCTGCCGGCCGATCTCGTGCTCGGCCGCGAGTTCGACGCCGAGACCGAGACGCGGCTCGGCGCGGGCGTCGTCGTCCCCGACGGCTGGATGGGGCTCGACATCGGGCCGGCGACGGCCGCCGCCTACGCGGAGGCGATCGGCGCTGCCGGCACGGTGCTCTGGAACGGCCCGATGGGCGCCTTCGAGCTGGCGCCGTTCGCCGCCGGCACGCGCGCCGTGGCCGAGGCGGTTGCCGCGGCGGCCGGGGACGACCGTGGTCGGCGGCGGCGACTCGGTGGCGGCGCTGAACGAGTTCGGCCTCGCCGACGAGGTGGATTGGGCCTCGACCGGAGGAGGAGCTTCCTTGGAGCTGCTGGAGGGAAAGAAGCTGCCCGGAGTGGAGGCACTGGCCAATGCCTGAGCGCACCCCGTACATCGCCGCCAACTGGAAGATGCACAAGACCGTCGCCGAGGCGGGCGAGTTCGTCGACGCGCTGCTGCCGCGGATCGCCGCGACCCAGCACGACGTCGTGATCTGCCCGCCGTTCACCGCGCTGACCGCGGTGGTCGAGCGGCGCTACGGCACCGCGGTCAGGGTCGCCGCGCAGAACATGCACGAGCAGGACTCGGGCGCCTTCACCGGCGAGGTCTCGGCGCCGATGCTGGTCGAGCTCGACGTCGAGGCGGTCGTGCTCGGCCACTCCGAGCGCCGCCAGTACTTCGGCGAGACCGACGAGGCGCTGGCGCGCAAGCTGCCGGCGGCGCTGGCGGCGGGACTCGAGCCGATCCTCTGCGTCGGCGAGAGCGAGCAGGCGCGCGACGCCGGCCAGACCGAGGGCGTGCTCGAGCGCCAGCTCCAGGCCGACCTCGCCGACGTCGAGGACGCGCGGCTGGCCGAGGTCGTCGTCGCCTACGAGCCGATCTGGGCGATCGGCACCGGCCGCACCGCCACTCCCGAGCAGGCACAGGAAGCCTGCGCCTTCATCCGTGACGTGCTGCGCGAGCGCGGCGGCCCAGCCGACGCGGTCCGCATCCTCTACGGCGGCTCGGTCAAGCCCGCGAACGCCGCCGAGCTGCTGGCCCAGGAGGACATCGACGGTGCCCTGGTCGGCGGCGCGAGCCTCGACCCCGACGAATTCGCGGCGATCGTGGAGGCTGCATGACGGACCCAGACGTCGCCATGCGGCGTCCTCAGTCGGCCTCCTCGGGTCACGCACTGAATAGTGCGCTCCCCTCGTCGCGCCTCCCTGCGTCCTTGCCTGGCAACGTCTGGATCTCGTCATGACCCAGTCCGTCGCCTTGGTGATTCTCGACGGCTGGGGACTGGCGCCGCCGGGGCCGGGCAATGCGATCTCGCTTGCCGAGACCCCGGTCTTCGACGACCTCTGGGCGCGCTACCCGCACACGGAACTCTCGGCCCAGGGGCGCGACGTCGGGCTGCCGGAGGGGCAGATGGGCAACTCCGAGGTCGGCCACCTCAACCTCGGCGCCGGCGCGATCGTCAAGCAGGACCTGGCGCGGATCGACGACTCGATCGCCGACGGCAGCTTCTTCGACAACGAGGCGCTGCGGGCCGCCTGCGACAGCGCCCGGCGCAGCCCGCGCGGCCGCCTGCACCTGCTCGGCCTGGTCTCCGACGGCGGCGTGCACTCCGGCTGGGAGCACATCGAGGCGACGATCGAGCTCGCCTCGCAGGAGGGCGTCCCCGACCTCGTCTTCCACGCGATCACCGACGGTCGCGACACGCTGCCGCACGGCGGTCGCGGCTACCTGGAGGAGCTCGAGCGCTGGCTGCGCCAGGCCGGCCGCATCGCCACGGTCAGCGGCCGCTACTACGCGATGGACCGCGACACGCGCTGGGAGCGGACGAAGCTCGCCTACGACGCGATCGTCCACGCCCAGGGCCTGCACGCGGCGAGCGCCGCGGAGGCGATCGACGCCTCCTATGAGCGCGACGAGACCGACGAGTTCGTCAAGCCGACGGTGATCGGCGACTACGACGGCGCCGCGCCGGGCGACGTCGCGATCTTCATCAACTTCCGCCCCGACCGCGCCCGCCAGATGACCCGCGCGCTGGCCGAGCCGGGCTTCGACGAGTTCTCGCGCGCCGGCGGCCCCGAGCTCGACCTGACCGCGATGACCGAGTACCGCAAGGGCTGGCCCTACCCGGTCGCCTTCCCCGAGGCGCGGCCGAGCACCACCCTGGCCGAGGTCGTCTCCGAGGCGGGCGGGCGCCAGCTGCACGTCGCCGAGACCGAGAAGTACGCCCACGTCACCTACTTCTTCAACGGCGGCCGCGAGGACGAGTGGGAGGGGGAGGAACGGCGCCTGGTCGAATCGCCGCGCGACGTCCCGACCTACGACTTCAAGCCGCAGATGAGCGCCCGCGCCGCCGCCGACGCCTTCGTCTCGCAGTGGTCGGCGGACGGCTTCAGGTTCGGGATCATCAACTTCGCCAACCCCGACATGGTCGGCCACACCGGCGTCATCCCGGCCGCGGTCGCGGCGGTCGAAGAGGTGGACGGCTGCCTCGGCGACGTCGTCGCCGCGGTCGAGGCCTCGGGCGGCGCCTGCATCGTCACCGCCGACCACGGCAACTGCGACCACATGCTCGAGCCCGACGGCTCGCCCAACACCGCCCACTCGCTCAACCCGGTGCCGCTGATCGTCACCCGCGAGGGCCTGACGCTGCGCGACCGGGGCATCCTCGCCGACGTCGCCCCCACCGCCCTGGACCTCCTCGCGATCCCCCAGCCGCCCCCCATGACCGGCCGCTCCCTGATCGCCCAGATGAAGGGTTGAGCCCCCGGTAGGGGCATCAACCCTTCACTTTCCACCGCGTGCGCGCCGATTCGCAGAGGCTGAGCTTCGAGATCGAGGCGCGGGATGGAAATGCGCGAGCTGGGGTGCTTCATACGGCGCATGGTCCGGTTCGGACGCCGGCGTTCATTCCGCTGGCGACGAAGGGGACGGTGCGCTCGCTCGAGTCGCGCGAGCTGGCCGCGCTCGGCTACGAGCTGATCCTCGGCAACACGTACCACCTGTTCGTCTCGCCGGGGCCCGACCGGATCGCCGCGGCGGGCGGGCTGCATGGCTTCATGGGCTGGGAGCGGGCGCTGATCACCGACTCGGGCGGCTTCCAGGTCTTCTCGCTGGCGCACGGCGGCGTCGCCGACGAGGTCAAGGGCAAGGGACGCCCGGGGGGCGAGCGCGGCTCGGTCGTCTCGATCGACGAGGAGGGCGTGCGGTTCCGCTCCTACCGCGACGGGCGCGAGCTGTTCCTCTCGCCCGAGGTCTCGATGGAGGTGCAGGCGAAGCTGGGCTCCGACATCGCGCTGGTCTTCGACGAGTGCACGCCCTACCACGCCGAGCGCGACTACACGGCGCGCTCGATGGAGCGCACGCACCGCTGGCTCGGCCGCTGCCTGGACTGGCACGGCGAGCACGGCCCGGCGCGGCAGGCGCTGTTCGGGATCGTCCAGGGCGGCGTGCACGAGGACCTGCGACGCGAGTCCGCGCAGGCCGTCTCCGCGGCCGGCGTCGACGGGATCGCGATCGGCGGCACCCTCGGCCGCGACAAGGAGGAGATGCGCGGCGTGCTCGAGCTGACCGCGCCGCTGCTGCCGGCCGAGGCGCCCAGGCACCTGCTCGGGATCGGCGACGTCGACGACCTGCTCGCCGGCATCGCGCTCGGCCTCGACGTCTTCGACTGCGCGATCCCCACCCGTCTCGCCCGCCACGGCACCGCCCTCGTTCCCGATCCCGGCAACCGCTTCCGCCTCGACCTGCGCAAGGGCGGCCGGGAGGGCGACCGCGCCCCGATCGCCGCCGGCTGCCCCTGCCCGGCCTGCCGTCACCACGACCGCGACTACCTCAGCTACCTCTCCCGCGCCGAAGAGCTAACCGCCGTCCGCCTGCTCTGCCTGCACAACCTCACCTTCATGCGCGAGCTCGTCGCCGGCGCCCGCGCCGCGATCGAGGCGGGCAGCTTCGAGGCCTACGCCGCTGCCGTGCTCGACGGCACCGCACCGTGGGCTATTCGGTGTTCTTCTTGACCAGTTCCTTCACTTCTTCGACCACCTTGTCGACGGTGTCGCCGGCGACTTCGGTGGCGCGCACGCCGGTCGCCTTGTCGGTGGCGACGATCACGGCGGCGGCGACGGCGGCGGCGATCAGGACGAGGGCGACGGCGGCCATGACGAAGCGGGCGAAGCGGGAGAAGGCGCCGCGCCGGGCGGGCGCAGCGGGCGCGACCGGCTCCGGCTCGAATTCCGGCGCCCGCGGCGCGCGCGCGACCGGGCGCCGGGTCGGCGAGGGCGGGCGCAGCTCGGTGCGCTCGGTCTGGTCGAGCCGTCGGGTCGCCTCTTCGCCGCCGAGTACCTGGGTCGCCGTCTCGCCCTCCTGAAGCGGCAGCGTCACGTCCTCGCCCTGGAGCCCGAGCTGTAGTCCGCCGGCGAGCTCGTCGGCGCTGGCGTAGCGACGCGAAGCGTCGCCCTCGAGCGCCCGCAGGACGGCGCCGCCGAGCGTCTCGGGGACCTCGTCGTTGTAGGTGCTGGGCGGCAGCGGGCGCTCGTTCTGCTGGCGCACGGCCAGCTCCGCCAGGGTCGAGCCCTCGTATGGCAGGCGGCCGGTGAGGAACTGGTAGAGGACGACGCCGAGCGCGTAGACGTCGGTCGCCGGCGTCGCCTCCTCGCCGCGCACCTGCTCGGGCGCCAGGTAGGCGGCCGTGCCGACCACCGAGCCGACCTGGGTGATCCGCGTCTGTTCGATCGCCCGGGCGATGCCGAAGTCGGTCAGTTTCACGGTCATCGGGCCGCCCCCGACGGGCCCGCCGACGATCATCAGGTTGCCGGGCTTGACGTCGCGGTGGATGATCCCGCGGCGGTGGGCGTAGTCGAGCCCGGCGCAGGCCTGGATTCCCGCCTCGGCGGCGGTCTCGGGCTCGAACGGGCCCTGGCGCTGGAGGATCTGCGCGCCCGAGCGGCCCTCGACGTACTCCATGACGATGTAGTGGCGGCCCTCGTCGATCCCCGTGTCGTAGACCTGGACGATGTTGGGGTGGATCAGCTTCGCCACCGCGAGCGCCTCGCGGCGGAAGCGGGCGACGAAGCGCTCGTCGTCGGAGAGGTGCTCGGCGAGAACCTTGACCGCGACGGTGCGCTCGAGGATCAGGTCGGTGGCCCGGTAGACGTTCGACATCCCGCCCGAGCCGAGCCGGTCGCCCAGCTCGTAGCGCCCTGAGAGTGCGGTTGCCGCCATCATTCGCCTCCGCCGGCGGGGGCGCCCGGGCTGACGCCCCCGGACGGGGTTCCGCCCGCGCCTTCTTCGCTCGGTTCTTCGGCCGCGGGTGGCCCGTTGCCGTTTTCGAGGCCTTTGCCTTCGCCGTTGGCCTGCGGCGGCAGCGACTTTTCTTCTTCCGGAGCCGCTTCTTCGGCTTCCTGCTTCTGCGCTTTGCCTTTGCCCTTTTCTTCCTTCTGTTCCCTCGCTTCGTCTGCTTCGGATTCGGCTGGTATTTCGGCGGGGGCGATCGCTTCGCTGCTCGATTCTTCGCATTCGGAGATCACTTCTTCCAGCCGCGCCGCGCCCTGCTCCAGCGCCCGCTTCAGCTTGGCGTCGACCCCTTCCAGCGCTTCGATCTGTTCGCCGACCTGCTGGGCGGCGCTTTCGGCGCCGACGCAGTCGCCTTCGCCCGCGAGCTGCTTGACCGTGTCGAGGTTGGCGGTGATCTCCCGCGCGGTCTCGCCGGGCAGCAGCTTGGCGTCTTCGCCCCCGCAGGCGGCCAGGCCGAGGGCGACCAGGAGCCCTGCGGCGAGGGCAAGCGATGGCATGGTTGCGCGGCGCACTCGGGCGAGTCTAGAGAACCGCCTGCGGCGCAAAAATTGCCTGCACATGAGCGTGGATGAGCGTTTCATGAGCCAACCTGAAGGCGCTCGGCGAGGCGCCGCGGCAGGCCGGCCGCCGAGATCGCCGCGGCCGCCCGGTCGACGTCGTAGGAGACGCGGTGAAAGCGCGCGGTCAGCTCGCCCGTGTCGAGCTCGAGCCAGGCGGCGCGAGCGTCGCTGTCGCGGGGCTGACCGACGCTGCCCGGGTTGATCAGCCACTCGCCGTCGGTCAGCCTCAGCAGGGTGTCGTCGCCGGCCTGGGAGCCGCGGATCTCGCCCACCTGTTCGCCCTCGACCGGCCGTGCGAAGAAGAGCGCGACGTGCGAGTGGCCGACCAGGCCGATCCGCTGCGGCTGCACGCCGAGGCAGGCGTCGGCCTGCTCGGCCGAGAGCACGTACTCCCACACCGGGTCGCGCGGCGAGGCGTGAAAGAGGCCGATGCGCTCGCGCTCGCCCGCCGGCTCGAGCTCGCGCAGGAAGGCCAGCGTGCGCTCGGCGACCTGACCGCGCGTCCAGGCGACGGCCGCCGCCGCTGCCTCGGAGAAGGCGGCGATGTCGAGCGCCCCGAGCACCGCCAGGTCGTGGTTGCCGACCAGGCAGAGGTCGCAGCGCTCGCGCACCAGGTCGACGCACTCGTCCGGCTCGGCCCCGTAGCCGAGCACGTCGCCGAGGCACCAGATCTCGTCGGCTCCGGCCTCGTCGATCGCCGCCAGGACCGCCTCGAAGGCGGGCAGGTTGGCGTGGATGTCGCTGACCACGGCTACTCTCACGGCGGCCAGCGTACCCGGGCGGGGTCGCGGTCCATACGATGCGCGTGTGACTGCAACGGATTCGATCGCCGAGCTGCGGGGCGCCGTCGAGCGCTCGGCCCGCGCCCTGCGCGACGGCGAGGCGGTGGAGCCGGAGCCGACCCTCGACCGCCCGCCGAAGGCGGACCTGGGCGACTACAGCTCGAACGCCGCGATGCTGCTGGCGGCGCCCTTGGGCGAAGCGCCGCGCGACGTCGCCGCGCGCCTCGCGGCCGAGCTCGAGCGCGAGCTCGGGGCGACGGACAGCCTCGACCGGATCGAGGTGGCCGGACCGGGGTTCGTCAACCTCTTCCTCTCCGACGAGTGGTACCGGCGGGCGATGGCCCGCCTCGGCGCCGCCGGAGCGAACCTTGGGCCGGCCCCCGTCGAATCCCCCCAGCGCATCCTGGTCGAGTACGTCTCGGCCAACCCGACCGGGCCGCTGCACGTCGGCGGCGGGCGTCACGCCGCCTACGGCGACGCCCTCGTCCGCCTGCTCACGGCGGTCGGCCACGAGGTCCAGAGCGAGTACTACGTCAACGACGCCGGCGGCCAGGTGCAGCGCTTCGCCGCCTCGATCGCCGCGGCGATGACCGGCGGCGAGCCGCCCGAGGACGGCTACGAAGGGGCCTACGTCGAGGACCTCGCGGCGCAGCTGCGGGCCGACGGGATCGACCCGGTGGAAAGCGACGCGGTCGGGCGCCGCGGGGTCGAGCTGATCCTCACCGGCGTGCGGGAGACGCTGGAGCGCTTCGGCGTCGGCTTCGACAGCTGGTTCTCCGAGCGCGACCTCTACGCCGGCGGCGAGGTCGAGGCGGCGCTGGAGGAGCTCGAGCGCCGCGGGCACACCTACCGCAGCGAGGGAGCGCTGTGGCTGCGCAGCACCGATTTCGGCGACGACAAGGACCGGGTGCTGGTCCGGGCCGACGGCGACCCCACCTACCTCGCCGCCGACGTCGCCTACCACCGCGACAAGCTCGATCGCGGCTTCGAGCGCCTGATCAACGTGCTCGGCGCCGACCATCACGGCTACGCGCCGCGGCTGCGCGCCGCGATCGCCGCCCTCGGCAACGATCCCGAGCTGCTGGAGGCGCTGATCATGCGCCTCGTGCACATCGTCGAGTCGGGCGAGCGGGCGCAGATGTCGAAGCGCAGCGGCGATTTCGTCTCGCTCGACGAGCTCGTCGACGACATCGGCGTCGACGCGACGCGCTGGTTCATGCTCTGGCGCAGCCACGACACGACGGTCGACCTGGATGTCGAGCTGGCGCGGCGGGAATCGAGCGACAACCCGGTCTACTACGTCCAGTACGCGCACGCGCGCATCGCCAGCATCCTGCGCAAAGCCGGCGGCGAGGCCGGGGAGGCGGGGGCGCCGACCCCGGGCACGGCGCTGGAGCCCGCCGAGCGCGACCTGGTCAAGCGCCTGCTCGAATTCCCCGAGGAGGTGCGCGAGGCGGCGGCGCGGCGCGCCCCGCACCGGATCTGCGCCTACTCGACCGCGGTCGCCTCCGACTTCCACGCCTTCTACCGCGACTGCCAGGTCGTCGGCGCCGAGGGCGACGGGGTGGAGGCCTCGCGCCTCGGGCTCTGCCTGCTGGCACAGCGCACGATCGCCGCGTCGCTGGGGCTGCTCGGCATCTCGGCGCCCGAGCAGATGTGAAGGTTCTGGCGGAGATCCCGGCACGCGCTTCGACCGAGCTTCGTGCCGGGTCGCTGCGACGCGGCGACCTCGAGGCCTACGGCGGGCTGCTGGAGCGGCTCGACGGCGCCCGTTGCGTGCTCGTGACGGGCAACGGACCCGGGGCCCGCAGCGCCGCGATCGGCCTCGCCGCCACCGCCGCCGCACGCGGCCTGCGCGCCGCGCTGCTCGAGTGCGACCTCGGCGACCCCGGACTCGCCGACGATCTCGGCCTCGCCAACGCGCCCGGCCTGCATGAGTACCTCCGCGGCGCCGCGGAGGTCGAGTCGATCCTCAAGCCCGTAGTTCTCGCCGGCCCCGGGTCGAGCGCCGCGGTGGAGCCGCTCGTCTGCGTGGTTGCCGGCCGGCCGGCAACCGACGCCTCAGCGCTGCTCTCCTCGGAGCGCTGCCGGCAGGCGATCCAGGGACTGCGCGCCGACTACGAGGTCGCGGTGATCGCCGGCCCGCCGCTGCGCGACGAGCATGCCCTGCGAGCGCTGCTCGGCAGCGCCGACGCGACCGTCTCTTGCGTCGCCGCGGGCGAATCCACACGGCGGCCGCCGATCCCGGTGGCCGGGCTCGTCGTCGTCAACTGACCCCGCCCGAGCGCGGTCGAGGTTATCTACGCTATGCGGCGATAACCTCGACCACGCCTGTCGTCAGAGGTCGTAGCGGGCGAGGTCCGCCTCGAGTCGCTCCGCGTCCTCGCCGCTGGGACCGGTCGCCCCCGGGCCGTCTGGGTCCGGCGGGCCGTCGCGCGGAACGGCGCCAGCGCCGCACCCCGACCGCGAGGGCGACGGCGGCAACGACGAAACCGATCGCGGGCACCAGGTAGGCGGAGAGGTCGAAGCCCTTGCCTGCGGGCAGGGCGAGCACCTCGGGGCCGTACTGGGCGACCAGCGCGTCCTTGACTTCCGCCTTGCTCTTGCCTTCGGCGATCAGGCGCTTGACCAGCACCCGCTCGCGCTCGGCCTGCGGCGATTCGGCCAGCTCGAGCAGCGTGCCGCAGATCGGGCACATCACCTCGTCTTCGACGTCGTTGATGCTGGTCTGGGGCGTCGCCGTGGCAGCCGGCGCGAGTGCCAGGAGGATCAGCGCAGCCGCGATCGCCACGCGTGGCGCTTTCTTCCCGCATGGCGGGAACAAGGCGCCACGCAGGTTCACCGATTCCCCTTCACCAGCGGGGCCACCTGCTCGCGCAGGAACTTCTCGTCAACCGGGCCGCGCCAGATCAGCGCCAGCTTCCCTTCGCGGTCGACGAGGAAGTTCTCCGGCACGCCGGTGGCGCCGAAGGCGGCGCTGCGCTCGTCGCCGATCGAGCGCAGCTGCGGATAGCGGACGTCGTTCTCGCGCAGGAAGGCGAGCGCGTCGTCGCTGTTGTCCTGCACGTTGATCCCGAGCACCGTCACCCCGTCTTTGCGGTAGCGGCGCGCGAAGCGATCGAGCTCCGGCGCCTCCTCCCGGCAGGGGACGCACCACGAGGCCCAGAGGTTGACCAGCACCCAGCGGCCGCGGTAGTCGGCGATCGAGCCGGTGCCCGGACCGCCGAGGACCGGCAGCACCCTGTCGGGGGCCGGGTCGCCGACCGCGATCTTCGCCTCGCCCTTGTTGAGCAGGCCGAAGCCGAGCAGGCCGATGACCGCGCAGACGGCGAGGAAGGCGAGGAAGGCGCGCGTGCTCACGGCCCGCGAACACTAGCCCCCGGATCGCCTCGGGCGGCGCCGCCAAGACACTTTTCGTTTGCCTCCCGGTCGCGGCTCAGCTAGATTCCAGGTCGACGTCATCTACAGATCCGTACCGGGATCTCCATGGGAGGGGATTGACTTGTCGACTCTTGAGAATACGAGTGCCAGGACCGCGCACTTCGAGCTGCCGCCGCAGTGGGGCGCGATGCGCAAGGCGAAGGAGCTGGAGGCGCAGGGCGGAAGCCCGATAGTTCACTTCGAGAAGGGCGATTACCAGGGCGAGGAGTTCACGCCCTCAGACCACATCATCGAGGCCTGCCACCAGGCGATGCTGGACGGGCAGGTGCGCTACGTGCCGGGCCCGGGCCTGGACGAGCTGCGCGACGCGATCGCCGCGGAGATGGAGTCGCGGGGCCGGCCGACCGGGCGCGAGGAAGTGCTGGTCACGATGGGCGCCAAGCACGCGCTGACCCAGGTTCTGCTGACGATGGTCGAAGACGGGGACGAGGTCATCTTCCCCAACCCCGGTTATCCGCCGGACGAGTTCTGGACGCGCTACATCGGCGGCGTGATCAAGTACGCGCCGCTGCTCGAGCCGGACTTCCAGTTCGACATGGACACGCTGGCCGAGGTGATGAGCCCGCGCACCAAACTGCTGATCGTCAACACGCCGCAGCGGCCCAACGGCCAGCTCGTCGAGAACCTCGACGGGATCGCGGAGCTCTGCGCCGAACGCGGGGTCTCGATCCTCAGCGACGAGATCTTCAGCCACATCGTCTACCCGCCGGAGTCGCACCGGACGATCGCCTCGATCGACGCGGCCGCCGACAACACGATCGTCATCGACACCTTCTCGAAGACGTACGCGATGACCGGGTTCCGGATCGGCTGGTGCGTGGCCAGCGAGGAGCTGATCCGCAAGCTGGACATCTTCCAGCAGAACTCGGTGACCAACGTGCCCGCCTTCGTGCAGATGGCCGCGCTCGCCGCCCTGACCGGCCCGCAGGACCGGCCGCAGGAAATCCTCGCCAAGCTGGAGGCCAAGCGGGACCGGATGGTGGAAGCGATGAACAGCTTCCCGGGCGTGACCTGCCCGACGCCGTCCGGCTCCTTCTATGTCTTCCCGGACATCCGCGAGACCGGTCTCTCCGATCGCGAGCTGGCCGACTTCCTGGTCGAGGAGCACGCGGTGGCGGTCGTTCCCGGGTCCGCCTTCGGCGACCGCGGCAGCGGCCACGTGCGGCTCACCTACGCAGCGCCGGACGAGGTGCTCGAGGAGGGCATCGAGCGGATGCAGCTCGCCTTCGAGCGGCTCCCCGTCAAGCAGTAGCGAGAAAGCCGCATGGGGGCTCGGATCCCTCTCTCGGCGGCGCAGCGCTCCTGGTGGATCCAGGAGCGACTGCTGCCGGGGACCGCGGCAGGCAACCTGGCGCTGACGCTGCGGCTGGGCGGCGACCTCGACGCCGCCCGGTTCGAGCGTTGCCTGAACGCGGTCGTCGGCCGCCATCAGGCCCTGCGCACGGCCTTCGCCTCGGACCGCGGCGGCCCGTCGCAGGCGCCGGTCGGCGCGGTGCGCGTCGCCGTGCCCGTGCTCGAGGCGAAGCGGGCGCGGGCCGACGCCCTGCTCGCGGAGCTCGCGAGCTTGCCGTTCGACCTCGAAGCGGCGCCCCTGCTTCGCGCCCGTCTGCTCCGGCTCGACGACGGCGAGTTCCTGGCGTCGCTGGTGACGCACCGCATCGTCTGCGACGAGCGCTCGCTGCGGATCCTGCTCGACGAGCTCTCGCACCTGTACGGGGGCGGCGCCGTCGAGGATCTGCCGGCGGCGCCCGCGTTCGCCGAGCTGGCGGCCCGCCAGGCCGAGCTGTTCGACGGGCCCGACGCGGAGCGGCAGCTCTCCTACTGGCGCGAACAGCTCGACGGGGTCCCGAGCCGCCTCGAGCTGCCGCTGGCGGAGCCGCGACAGCCGGTTCGTTCGCCCACGGTCGCCGCGGTCCGGTTTGCGCTCGACGCGGCGACTCGCGAGCGACTCGCGGCGATCGCGGACGAAGAGGGGGCGGAGCTCGCCGAGCTGCTGCTGACGGCGTTCAAGCTCGTGCTCGCCCGCTACGGCGGCCAGGACGACGTCTGCGTCGGGCTTCCCGATGACGGGCGGTCGCTGCCGCAAGCTGAGACCGCCGTCGGCCCGTTTGCCGACTGGCTGCCGCTGCGCACCCGGATCGACGGCGGCGAGACCGTGCGCCGGCTGGTCGGCCGCGAGCGCGAAGCGCTGCGGGCCGCCCGCGAGAATCGCCTGATTCCGCTGCGGCGGTTGGCCGACGAGCTCGCCGTGCAGCGCGAGCCTGGGACGGCGCCCTTCTTCCAGGCGGCCTTCGTCTGGGGCGATCCCCTCGGCGGCTGGGGGAAGCCGCGGATCCGCTACGGCGGCGCGCGCAGCGACCTCGTGCTCGAGCTCACCGATCGCGGCGCCGGCGAGGGGGTCGCCGGCCTGCTCGAGTACACCGAGGACGTCTTCGCCCGTGCGGCGATCGAGCAGCTGGCCGTGCATCTAACGACCGCGATCGAGGACGTCGCGGCGGACCCTGACCGGGCGGCGCGCTTCGTCTCGGTCGTCGGCGCCGCCGAGCGCGAGGCTCGCGACGCGCTCGCGTCCGGTCCCCGGCCGCCGATCCCGGACCAGCCGATCCACGCGCTGGTCGCGGAGGCGGTGCGCCGCCACCCCGAGCGCACGGCGCTGATCGAAGGCTCGCGCGAGGTCACCTACGCCGAGTTGGAACGGCGCGCCAACCGGCTCGCCTGGCGGCTGCGCGAACTCGGCGCGGGCCGCGGCGACACGGTGGCGATCCTGCACGAGCGGAGCATCGAGATGGTCGTCGCGATCCTCGCGGCGCTCAAGGCCGACGCCGCCTACCTGCCGCTCGATCCCGAGCACCCGCAGGAGCGCCTCAGCGAGCTGCTCGGCGACGCCGAGCCCGCGGTCGTGGTCACCCGCACCGGGCTGGAGCCGCCGAGCCTGGCCGAGCCGCCGCCGGTCGTCGCGGTCGACCGCGAGCAGGAGCTCGAGCGAGCGCCGGAGACGGAGCCCCCGTCGACCGCGTCCCCGGACGATCTCGCCTTCGTCCTCTACACGTCGGGATCGACCGGCCGGCCGAAGGGGGTGCTGGGCACCCACCGGTGCATCGTCAACCGGATCGTCAACGAGCCGGTCGAGTTCGCCGCCGACGAGGTCGGCATCCACAAGACCGCGCCGTCCTTCGTCCACTCGATCTGGGAGATCTTCGCCCCGCTCACGCGCGGCCTGCCGCTGCTGGTCGTCCCGCCCGAGGTCGGCCGCGATCCCGACCTGCTGGTGGGGGCGCTGGGAGAGGGGGGCGTGACGCGAACGCTGATGGTGCCGACCCTGCTGCGGGCGATCCTCGCGGGCGGCCGGGACCTGGAGCGCGAGCTCGGCTCGCTCCGCTGCCTGATGATCGGCGGCGAGCCGTTCCCGGCCGCGCTGCTCGAAGAGGCGCAGCAACGACTGCCGCACGTCCGCGTGCTCCAGTTCTACGGCTCCTCGGAGGTCTGGGACGCGACCTGGCTCCCCGCCGACGGGCCAGCGGGGGCAGGCGTGGTCCCGGTCGGCTCGCCGATCGCGAACATGCGGGTGGAGGTCGTCGACGAGGGCCTCCAGCGGCTGCCGCTGGGATCGGTCGGCGAGGTCGCCGTCACCGGGGCCGGGCTGAGCCACGGCTACCTGAATCGCCCGGGGCTGACCGCCGAGCGGTTCGTGCCGGATCCATACGGGTCGCCCGGCCAGCGGCTGTACCTGACGGGCGACCTGGGGCGCCTGCTCCCCGACGGCGAGCTGGAACTGGTCGGACGCGGCGACCGCCAGGTCAAGGTGCGGGGCTTCCGGGTCGAGCTGGGCGAGGTCGAGTCGGCGCTGAGCGAGCAGGCGAGGGTGGGGGAGTGCGCCGTCGTCGCCAGGGCCGACGAGTTCTCCGGCAATCGCCTGGTCGCCCACGTGGGCGGCGAGGCGTTGCCCGACGAGGCCGAGCTGCACGCCTTCGCGGTGGCGCGCCTGCCGGCGTTCATGGTGCCGTCGAGCTTCGTCAGGCTGGAACGGCTCCCCCGCACGCCGAACGGCAAGCTCGATCGCCGCGCCCTGCCGGAGGTGGCGAGCGCGGTCGAGGCGAGCGGCCCGGCGATGCTCTCCTCCCTGGAGCGCCCGGTCGCTGAGCTCTGGGAAGAGCTGCTCGGGGTCGAGGGCGTCGGGCCGAGCCAGAGCTTCTTCGACCTCGGGGGGAGCTCGGACCTCGCCCTGCTGATGACCGCCAGGCTGCGCGAGCTGCTCGGCGTGGCCGTGCCGCTGCGGGCGGTGTTCGAGGCGCCTACGGTCGCCGACGTCGCCGGCTGGATACAGGCCGCAGCGGTCGCCGGGCCATCGGCCCCGACCTCCCGCACCCCCAGCGGCTCGCTGGCAAAGCGCCTCGCCGCGGTGCCCGAGTCAGAGCGCCAAGCGCTCGTCCTCGAGCTGGTCAAAGGACACGTCGCCGCGGTGCTCGGACACCCCTCAGGCGATGCGATCGACCCACAGCGCGCCTTCAAAGAGATCGGCTTCGACTCCCTCGGCGCGGTCGAGCTGCGCAACCGCCTCTCCCAGGCCACCGGCCTGCGCCTGCCCTCGACCCTGGTCTTCGACCATCCGACGCCCGCGGCGGTGGCCGAGCTATTGCGCCAGCGGGCAAGCGGGCAGAGCGCCGGCGCCCAACCGGCCCGCACGATTGCGGTGCGCAAAGAGGAG
>CAVSGL010000020.1:0-87462 GCA_963727465.1 uncultured Solirubrobacterales bacterium
AACCCCCGACACGCGGATTATGATTCCGCTGCTCTAACCAGCTGAGCTACTCCGGCCGGGAGGGGGATGCTAGCGGGGGATCGGTTGCAGATGACCGCCTCGTTGGCGGTTGCGGTTAGCCTTGTCGATCATGGGGGGAGACCTCGATAGGGCTGTCAGCACCTTGATCCGGGCTTGCCTGGACCTGAGCCCCTCGGAAGAGCTGCTTGTGATCTGCAATCCGATCACCGAAGAGCTCGGAGCGCTGCTGCGAATCCACGCCCAGGGCGAGGGCTGCGAAGCGACGCTGGCGGTGATCTCCGAGCGGGACTCGCACGCGGCCGAGCCCTCGCGGGCCGTCGCCGCGGCGATGCTCGCGGTCGACGCCGTCGCGGCGCCGACGATCCAGTCGATCTCCCACACCGAAGCCCGTCGCGCCGCGACCGAAGCCGGCGTGCGGATCGCCTCGATGCCGGGGGTCACCGAGGAGATGCTTTCCCGTGTAATGGGAGCGGACCTACAGACGCTGCGCAAGCGCGGCACCTCGATCGGCAGGGCGCTCGGCGCCGGCGCCGAGGCGCGGTTCACCTGCGCGCACGGGTCGGACCTGCGCATCGGGCTGGAGGACCGGACCGCGATCGTCGACGCCGGCGCGCTCAACATGCGCGGCGCCTTCGGCAACATCCCCTGCGGCGAGGCCTTCATCGCCCCGGTCGAGGGATCTGCGGAGGGGACCCTGGTGGTCGACGGCTCGATCGCCACGATCGGGCGGCTCAGCGAGCCGATCGAGCTCACCGTCCGCGGCGGGCACCTGACCGAGGCAACCGGCCCCGAGGGCGCACAGCTTCTGGAGCTGCTGAGCGAACACGGCGCCGACGGGACGAACGTCGCCGAGCTCGGCATCGGCACCAACGAAAGCGCGATCCTCACCGGCAACATCCTCGAGGACGAGAAGATCCTCGGCACCGCGCACGTCGCCTTCGGCGCCTCGGCGGCGATCGGCGGGACCGTGCAGGTGCCGGTCCATCTCGACTGCGTCGTCCTGCGCCCGACCGTGGAAGTCGACGGCGCCACGCTCGTTTCGGCCGGAGAGCTGGTCGTCTGAGCGGTGGCGCCGCTGCTGCTCGCCGTGCCCAACGTCTCCGAGGGCCGCGACGCGGCTCTGATCGAGTCGCTCGAGGGGGCCTTCTCGGCGGGCGTGCACCTGCTCGACCGGCACAGCGACGCCGACCACAACCGGACCGTCTTCACGCTCGCCGGCGAGCCGGATGCGCTGCGGGCGGCGCTGGTCCGCGGCGCCGGGGCGGCGATCGCCTCGATCGACATGAACGACCACGAGGGCGTTCACCCGGCGATCGGCGCGCTCGACGTCTGCCCGCTGGTCTGGCCCGCGCCGGCGGAGCGCGAGCCGGCCCGCGAGGCCGCGGGCGCGGCCGCCGCCGGGATCGGCGCGCTTGGCGTGCCGGTCTTCCTCTACGGCGAGCTCGCCACCCGGCCCGACCATGTCGAGCGCGCCTACTTCCGCAACGGCGGCCTCGCGGAGCTGTGGCTGCGCATGGAGGCGGGCGAGCTGCGACCGGACCACGGTCCGGCGCTGCCGCACCGCACGGCAGGGGCGACGCTCGTCACGGCCCGTCCGCCGCTCGGCGCGTTCAACGTCGAGCTCGACAGCCCGGACCTCGACCTCGCCCGCGCGGTCGCGGCCGGGGTGCGCGAGTCCGGCGGGGGGCTGGCGGGGGTGAGGGCGATCGGCCTCGCGCTGAGCAGCGGCCGGACGCAGGTCTCGACCAACGTCCACGACCCGGCGGCGGTGCCGCTCGGCGCGGTCGTCGAGCGCGTGCGCGAGCTCGCGGCGCCGCTGGGCGCGCGCCCGGTGGAGGCCGAGCTGATCGGGCTGATCCCCGCCGCCGGCCTCGCCGGCTACCCCGGAGACGTGCCGATCCGCGACTTCGACCCGGCCCGCCGAACGATCGAGGCGCGGCTTGCGGACCTGTCCTGACAGCGCCGGCCCGCTAGATTCCGTCGCTATGGCACAGACGAGGAAGAAGCGCCGTCGCAAGCACCGCGGCACCCAGGGCGGCCGGGTCGATTCGGGTCGTCGCAGCGGCCGCCCGCGCAGTCGCGATGAGGCGAAGGCCCGCGCCCGCTCCAGCCGCTCCGGCCCCAAGGTCGATGCGCCGCCCACCTGGCGCAGCTCGGCCGCCCGCGGCGTCGTCGCCGCCGCGATCTTCACCGCGCTCCTGCTGCTGCTCTTCAAACGCCCGCCGGGCGCCGCATTCGCGCTCGGCGCCTTCATGCTCGTGATCTACATACCGGCGGGCTACTACATCGACTCGATGCTCTGGCGCCGCCGCGAGCGCGCCCGCATCCGCGCACGGAGCAGGGAATGAGCCTCGACGTCCAGATGCTCACCGTGGGGCCGGTGGCGGAGAACTGCTTCGTCCTGCGCCGCGAAGGGTCCGGCCGGGGGCTGATCGTCGATCCCGGCGACGAGCCCGAGCGCATCCTTGCCACGGTCGAGGCGATGGGCGTCAAGGTCGAGGCGATTCTGATCACCCACTGCCACTTCGACCACATCGGCGCCGTCGCGCCGGTCGCGACGGTCACCGGAGCGCCGGTCTACTGCCCGGAGATCGAGCGCCCGCTGCTCGCCGACATCATGGCCTACGTGCCGATCCCCGGGATCGGCCCGTACGACAACTACGAGGCGGACGAGACGCTGAAGGGCGGCGAGACCCTCGAGCTCGCGGGGCTGACGATCGACGTCCACTTCACGCCGGGACACAGCCCCGGCCACGTCACCTACGCGATCCGCGACGAGGAGGCGATGTTCTCCGGCGACGTGCTGTTCAAGGGCTCGGTCGGCCGGGTCGACCTGCCGGGTGGCGACGGGCCGACGCTGCTGCGCTCGATCGGCACGCTGCTCGAGACCTTCCCGTCCGAGACCGGCGTCTATCCGGGGCACATGGAGGTCACGACACTCGGGGCCGAGCGGGCGACCAATCCGTTCCTCGCCGAGCTGGCTCGCTGAAGCGGCCTGCCTCCCGCGCAGGTAAGGTCGCGCCACGATGGCGAGCAAATTCCAGGCGCCGCGCGGGACCTTCGACGTGCTGCCGGCAGACGCGCGGGCGAGGAGGCGGATCGAAGCGGCCGCGGCGGAGATCTGCGCTCGCGCCGGCTACGAGCCGATCGCGACGCCCGCCTTCGAGGAGACCGAGCTGTTCGAGCGCGGGGTCGGCCGCTCGACCGACATCGTGCGCAAGGAGATGTTCACCTTCGAGGACAAGGGCGGGCGCAGCATCACCCTGCGCCCCGAGGGGACGGCGCCGATCTGCCGCGCCTACCTCGAGCACGGCATGCACAAGCTGGCGCAGCCGGTGAAGCTCGCCTACGTCGGGCCGTTCTTCCGCCACGAGCGCCCGCAGGCGGGTCGCTACCGCCAGTTCCACCAGATCGGCGTCGAGGCGATCGGCACGGATTCGCCACTGGCGGACGCGGAGACGATCATGCTGCTCGCCGACCTGCTCGCGGAGCTCGGCGTCCCCGGGGTCGAGCTACGGCTCGGCAGCCTCGGCTCGCCCGCTGCCCGCAGCGCCTACCTTGAAGAGCTGAAGGCGCACCTGCGCGCCAACGAATCCGACCTGTCCAGGGACGTGCGCGAGCGGATCGAGCTCAACCCGCTGCGCGCCTTCGATGCCGACGACGAGGGCACGCAGGGCGTGATGGCGAGCGCGCCGACGATCGTCGAGCGCCTCGACGGCGAGGATGCGGAGCACTTCGCCGAGGTGCGCGCCCTGCTCGAGGCCGCCGGGATCGCCTTCGAGATCGACCCGACCCTGGTGCGCGGGCTCGACTACTACACGCGCACGATCTTCTCCTTCGTGTGCAGCGAGCTCGGCGCCCAGTCGGAGGTCGGCGGCGGCGGCCGCTACGACGGGCTGATCGAGCAGCTCGGCGGTCCGCCGACGCCGGCGATCGGCTGGGCCGCCGGCATCGAGCGCATCCTCCTGGCGCTCGGCGAGGACGAGGCGGGGGGTGGCCGCGACGCCTTCCTCGCCGTGGCCGATCCCGAGCAGCGCCGGCGGGCGCTCGCCCTGGCCAGCGAGCTGCGGCACGCCGGCCTGACCGCCGAGGTCGATCTCGCCGGGCGCGGCCTCAAGGGGCAGCTCAAGCACGCCGACAGGATCGGCGCCCGCCGCGTGTTGATCCTCGAGGCGGACGGCTCGGCGCAGCTGCGCGACATGCAGAGCGGCGAGCAGCGCCCGGTCGACACCGGCAGCCTGATCGAGGCGATCGCAGGCGAGGGCTCGTGAGCGAGGCCCCGGCGCTGCGCCCGAACGAGCTGCGCGACACCTGGTGCGGCCAGGTGCTCGGCGACCGCGTCGACACCGAGGTCCGGGTCGCCGGCTGGGTGCACCGCCGCCGCGACCACGGCGGGCTGATCTTCATCGACCTGCGCGACCGCACCGGCATCGTCCAGCTCGTCTTCCATCCCGACTCCTCCGGCGAGTCGTTCGAGCTCGCCCACAGGCTGCGCGCCGAGGACGTCCTCAGTGCCGCCGGCACCGTCGTCAGGCGCTCGCCGGAGACCGTCAACCCGGACCTGCCCACGGGTGAGGTCGAGCTCGCCGTGACCGCGGCCGACCTGCTCGCCGACGCCGAGACCCCGCCGTTTCAGATCGAGGGCTTCTCCGGCGAGGTCGGCGAGGACACGCGGCTGCGCCACCGCTATCTCGACCTGCGCCGCGAGTCGATGCGCGAGGCGCTGATCCTGCGCCACCGCGTGACCGCGGCAATGCGCGAGTTCCTCGACGGCGAGGGATTCCTCGACGTCGAGACGCCCGTGCTGACCCGCTCGACGCCCGAGGGCGCCCGCGACTTCCTCGTCCCCAGCCGCCTCCAGCGCGGCTCCTTCTACGCCCTGCCGCAGTCGCCGCAGCTGTTCAAGCAGCTGCTGATGGTCGCCGGCTTCGAGCGCTACTACCAGGTCGCCCGCTGCTTCCGCGACGAGGACCTGCGCGCCGACCGCCAGCCCGACTTCACCCAGCTCGACATCGAGATGTCCTTCGTCGGCGTCGACGACGTGATCGAGGTCAACGAGCGGCTCCTGGCGCATGTGTTCGAGCGGGTCGGCGGCCCGGCGATCGAGCTGCCGGTCGAGCGGCTCGGCTACGACGAGGCGATGAGCCGCTTCGGCACCGATCGGCCGGACCTGCGCTTCGACCTCGAGCTGGTCGACTTGAGCGAGGCGCTCGCCGACACCGAGTTCAAGGTCTTCAGCGGCGCGATCGAGTCGGGCGGGACGGTGCGCGGCCTCAACGCCGGCCGCCGCGAGCTGCCGCGCTCGGAGCTCGACGGCCTGATCTCGCGCGCCCAGGAGCTCGGCGCCAAGGGCCTCGTCTGGGCCTTTCGCGAGGGCGACGGCTGGCGCTCGCCGACCGCCAAGTTCCTCTCCGAGGCAGAGCTCGCCGAGCTCAACCGGCGGCTCGGCGCGCAGGAGGGGGACCTGTTGCTGCTCGTCGCCGACCGCGAGCTGGTCGCCAACGCCGTGCTCGGCCAGCTGCGGGTCGAGCTCGCGGAGCGCTTCGACCTGATCCCGGCCGGCGAGCACCGGCTGGCCTGGATCGTCGATTGGCCGCTGCTCGAGTGGAACGCCGACGAGGAGCGCTGGGACCCGCTGCACCACCCGTTCACCGCACCGGCCGGCGACTTCGACCCGGATCGGCCGGGGGAGGCGCGCGCGCTCGCCTACGACCTGGTCTGGAACGGCCAGGAGATGGGCGGCGGCTCGATCCGCATTCACCGCGCCGACGTCCAGCAGAAGGTCTTCGCCGCGCTTGGCATTGAGGCCGCCGAGGCCGAGGCCCGCTTCGGTTTCCTGCTCGAGGCGCTGCGCTACGGGGCGCCGCCGCACGGCGGCATCGCCTACGGCCTCGACCGGATCGTGCAGCGGCTCGCCGGCGCCGAGTCGATCCGCGACGTGATCGCCTTCCCCAAGACCGCCTCGGGCGCCGATGCGCTGACCGGCGCCCCGGCGCCGGTCGAGGAGATGCAGCTCAAGGACCTCGGCATCGCCCTGCACAGGCACGGTCTCGCCGGGCACTGAGCCCTACGATCCTCACATGAGCCTGTTTGAGCGGGTCAAGCTCGCCTTTTTCAGCCGGAGCCCCGGCCCGGGCGCGACCCCCGTGCACGTCGACGACCCGAGCTTCGACTCGTGGGAGGTGGTGCGCGACTTCGGCGACCTGCGCACCGCTCGGGCCTGGCACCAGGCGGTGGAAGAGGCCGGGATCGAAGCGGTCCTGACCGCCGACTGGCCGGTCGACCGCTTCGGCCGCGGCGATATCGCCCTGCGGGTTCGAGACGAGGACTGGAGCGAGGCAGAGTTCCTGCTCTCCAACATGGACTGACTCGCAGCGTGGCCCGCCGTCTGCGGAAATCTACGGTCGGCAGGGACCGCGCCGCGGTGGTACGGTTGGGCCAAGGCTCGAGTCCGTACGCGAGCCGTTCCAACGTTTGACCCAACACAAACGGCTAGGGAGCCGATCTCTCGTGGTCCCGTGGGATCGTGAGGAGGCGCCCACCCTTCTTTTCAAGGGATCAAAGCCAGGGACGGCAACGGCGGGCTGGAGCCTTTTTTGTAGGCGTGGCTCGGTCGGGTGCGACACGCCCTTTGGGGAGAGATTTCGCTTTGTGCGCGCCACTCGCGCGTCCGAGGCCCGGACGATGGAGTCATGGCGAATGACTGCTCCGTTGACCACCGTCCAGGTGGAAAACGGAGCACCGATGATCTGGATCGCGTGGCGGCCAACACCGCTCAGCAGCAGCATGGAGTGGTTTCGCGCCGGCAGCTCTTGGCGCTCGGCTTCAGCGGCCGTGCGATTGAAGGGCGGCTCGGACGAGGAATCCTTCATCCGATCCATCGTGGGGTCTACGCCTTCGGCTATCGACGTCGGACGAAGGAGGAGCGATGGATGGCGGCGGTTCTTGCCTGTGGGCCGGGAGCGGCGCTGAGTCACCGATCTGCCGCGCGTCTGTGGGGTCTGGCGCCAGGCTCGAGTCGGGCGATTGAGGTGACGAGGGCGAGTGGGTGGAGGGCGCCTGACGGGGTCGTCGTCCACCGGTGCCCAACGCCCGCGGACGAGCGGACGGTGGTTGAGGGGATCTCGGTCACCATCGTGCCGCGGACGGTTCTCGACTACGCGGCGACGGCGTCGCGGCGCGAGGTCGAGCGGGCGCTGAACGAGATCGAAGTGCGGCAGTTGCGCGACCGGTTGTCGATTCGGGATCTGCTCCAGCGCTATCCCCGGCGCAGGGGCGCGGCCGTGGTGCGGGCGCTGCTTGACGAGGCCGCCGAGACCAGGGGAGTCACGAAGCGAGAACTCGAGGAACGGTTTGCGCTGTTTGTCGACCGCCACGGGTTTCCACGGCCGCGCCGCAACGCGGACCTCGCCGTTCGGGGGCGCTTCTTCAACGTGGACTGCCTGTGGTCCGACGCGGGTCTCGTGGTCGAGCTCGACGGTCGCGCGGCCCATGAAACCCGCAGGGCATTCGAGCGCGACCGGGGGCGCGATCGGCTGATGCTCGTCGAGGGCTGGCGGGTCATGCGGGTCACCTGGGCGCAGTTGCATGACGAAGAGGAGGCGCTCGCAGCCGACATCCGAGCCGCGCTGGCCGGCTCGTCTCTACGCTTTGACCAATGAGCCGGGAGCTCTTCGAGCACTATCTGCGTGACGACTCGCGCCTTGGGCCGGCGCCGGAGGACGCGTTCACGGGCGCCGCCGGCGGGGCCGCATGCGGGGATCTCTCGCGGGTTTCGCTCATGATCGACGGCGGGCGCATCGCCGCCGTCACCTTCGACGCCGAGGGCTGCGGAGCCACCCGTGCGGCGACCGCGGCCGTCGCCGAGCTGGTCGAGGGAGCGCCGGTCATTGACGCGGCGCGGATCGGAACCGACGAGCTGGACGAGGCCGTGGGGGGGCTGACGCCGGCAAAGCGACACGCGGCGCAGCTCGCAGCCGACGCCCTGCACCGGGCCCTGGCCAGCGCCGCCGCGTCGAATCTTCGACTCGTCCCCGACGGACCCAACGGCGCCGGCGAAGGCGAGGGCGAGCGCGTCCTCGTCGCCATGTCCGGCGGGGTCGACAGCGCCGTTGCCGCGCTGCTCGAACGCGAGCGCGGCGCCGACGTGCTTGCGGTCACGCTGAAGCTCTGGGCCGACCCCGAGACCGACGGCGCGAAGGCCTGCTGCTCGCCGGAGGCCGTGCTCGGCGCCCGCGCGGTCGCGCACTCGCTCGGCATCCCGCACCTCACGCTCGACCTCGAGCATGAGTTCCGCCGCCGTGTGGTCGGCGCCTTCCTCGACGGTTACGGGGCGGGCGCGACGCCGAATCCCTGCATCGTCTGCAACGGCGAGGTGCGGATCGCGGCGATGGTCGACCTCGCCGAGCGACTCGGGGCCGAGCGCTTGGTCACGGGGCACTACGCGCGGATCGTCGACGACGGTGACGGTCCGCTGCTGGCGGCCGCCGCCGACCGGGGCAAGGACCAGAGCTACATGCTTGCCGCCCTGCCGACGGAGCTGCTGAGCCGGGTGCGTTTCCCGCTGACCGAGCTGACCAAGCCGCAGGTGCGGGAGATCGCCGCCCGGCACGAGCTCGCGGTTGCCGAGAAGCCCGAGAGCCAGGATCTCTGCTTCCTCGCCGGACAGGGCAAGGAGCGCTTCCTGCGCCGCCACGGCGGCGCCGCCGCGCACGACGGAGCGGTGCTCGATCGGCGCGGTCGCACGATCGGCCGCCACCGCGGCCACCACAACTTCACCGTCGGCCAGCGACGCGGGCTCGGCGTCTCGGCGCCGGAGCCGCTGTACGTCCTCGCCACCGATGCGGCAGCCAACACGGTCACGGTCGGCACCCGTGAGGATCTCGCGACCCGCCGCGTGCGAATCCGCGACGTGGTCCTGCATCGCGACGGCAGCCGCGTCGACGCGGTGAAGCTGCGCTATCGCGCCGAGCCGGTTGCCGCCTCGGTCGCCGCCGGGGGAGCGGGAAGGCTCGCCGAGGTCGAGGTGGAGCTCGGCGAGTCCTTCGATGCCGCCTCGCCCGGCCAGGCGGCCGTGCTGCTCTGCGGCGAGGCGATCATCGGCCACGGGACCATCGTCCAGGCCATCTAGCTAGCTCGCTTCCTTTTCGGCTTCGCGTTCTTCGCGGGCTCTTTCGCGGGCTTCCCTGTGTTCCTGCCGGCGCAACGCGTTGACGTCGTGGACGCAACGGGAGAAGGCGGTCCCCTTCTCGCCCTTTTCGTGCTTGCGGCTTTCGCCCTTGCAAACCCGGCCCGGGGCCATTTCTTTGTGGTTGGCCGCCTGAGCCATGTTCTTCACGCAGCGCGAGAACGCCGTGCCCTTTTCGCCCGCTTCGTGCTTGCGGCTCTCTTCCTTGCAGTAGCGACCGTAGGCCTTCGCCTTGGCGGGCGGGCCGTTTTCGTGCCCGTGCGCCTGGCCGTACGGCGGCGAGCCTTGGGGTTTGCCCAGCGCGAGCGCGGCGGGGCTGGCGCTCAGCGCGAGCGCGCCGGCGACAACGGCGACCTTGGTTTGGAACCTCATCGACCTACCCTCCTTCGGCGGTGTCTTCGCGCAGGCCGCGCCCGCGAGCTGTCCTCGTTGGTTGAACGGAACGGGGCGCCCGTCGTCAGGCGGCACCGCGCTTCCGGGGCCGAACTCCTGGACGAATGATCTATCTGGGAGGCGGCGTCTGTCCGGGGTTCGGCGGCGCGGGGACTTTCGGCGCTGGGCTCGTCTCGGGCACGGGAGGGTTGACCGGCGCCGGGGGCGCGGTCGGCTGTCCGGCCGGTGGAGCACCGGGATTGCCCGGCGGGGGCGCCCTTTCGGACTGTGGCGGCATTGCCGGTTTATCGGGCGTCGCGGGTTCCGCCGGCGGCTCGGGAGGCGAGGCCGGTTTGCGTTCGGTTGCCGCCTCCTGCCCGGTCGCAGCCGCGCCGGGCATCTGCTCCGGCCCCCCCGGTTGCCCGGCAGCAAGACTTCCATCGCCTCCGCCCGGCTGCCTCACACCGGCCTGCGGTTCGTCGCCCTCGCCGGCCGCCGCCTCGGCGGGCCGGGCGGCGCCGCCGTCGTCCGGACCGGCCGAGCCACCACCTGCGTGTGCCGGTTCCTCAGCGTGTTCCCGTTCCCGGCCGAGCTCGCCGGAGCCGCCGGCCGGGCCTGGGGGAGGCCCGGTTTCGTCGCGGGCGGACGCGTCCGTACCGCGCGCCTCGGGCTTCCCGCTCGGGCTCGAAGCGCTGTCGACGCTCCGGTTCAGCTCGGAACGCCCGCTGCCGGAGAAGGCGGGCGGGTCGACCAGGCCGCTCTTGTCTGCGGCCACGACGGTCAGGGCGGCTGCCGCGATCGCGGCGCCGGACTTGATCGCGGCTGAGGACGCCACGGTCTGCCCGACGCCGGCGCCAAGGGCACTGGCGATGCCGGCCCCGCCGCCGCCCGCCGCCCCCGCTCCCGGCCCGCCGAACTGACCGAGAACGTCGCGCAGCACGCTGGCGGAAGCGGCGAGCGGAAGCGGCGCGATCGCGCTGAGACTCCGCCGCCGGGCGGAGATTTCGTCGCCGAAGGCGCGGCAATCGGGGCAATTGCGCAGATGCGCGCGAGTCCGGCGACGGCGGATGACGCGCCCGTCGGCGTCCGAGAGCTCGCGGCGCACCTCCGCGCAGGCCCGCTCGCGGCCTTCCTCGAGCGCGCGCAGGTTGAGGCGCGCCTCGTAGAGCGCCTGTCTCGCCGCGCCTTCCGAGGTGCCGTGGGCGGCGCCGATCTCGGAGAACTCCAGGCCGGAGAGCTCGCGCATCAGCAGGACGGCGCGCTGGCGCTCCGGCAGCTGATCGAGGTCTCCGAGCAGCGTGCGCAGACGCTCCCGCACCTCGGCCGTGTCGGAGACGGCGCCCTCTGTCACGCGTTCCACGTCGAGCTCCTCGTCGTGGTGGCGCCTGCGCTGCACTTCGATCGCCTCATTGCGCGCGATGCGGAACAGCCACGGCTTCAGCTTGATCCGGCGTTTCTCGCCGGGCAGCGCCCGCAGCACCTTGAGCATGGTGTTCTGTAGCGCGTCCTGGGCGTCCTGGGGGTTTCCGGTCATCGCCAGGCAGAAGCGGTAGAGCGTCTGGTGGTAGCGCAGGTAGATCGTCTCGAAGGCCTGAGAGTCGCCCTGCGCCGCCCGCCGCGCGAGGCGCTCGTCGGAGAGCAGCCGTCGAGCGATCGACGTCGATTGCGGCGCGGAGGTCGGCAATGCGGCTTCGGTCATGGCCCGCTCTCATCGGCATTGTCCCGCATTCGGTCAACCGCAGCCACGAAGCCATTCATCCAGTCAACGGCGCAGCCCGCCGAGCGTCAGCGCAGGTCGTGCCGGCCCCTTAGGCTTCGTTCTCCGATGAGAGCGGCACAGATACGCGACACCTACCTCGATTTCTTCGCCGAGCGGCAGCACCGGATCGTGCCCTCGGCGTCGCTCGTCCCGTCCGTCCACGACCCCTCGGTGCTGCTCACCACCGCGGGGATGCAGCCCTTTAAGCCCTACTTCCTCGGCCGCGAGCGCCCGCCCGCGCCGCGCCTCGCCGACGTGCAGAAATGCTTCCGCACGACGGACATCGAGGAGGTCGGCAACACCGCCCGCCACCTGACCTTCTTCGAGATGCTCGGCAACTGGAGCTTCGGCGACTACTTCAAGGCGGAGTCGATCCCCTGGGGCTGGGAGCTGGCCACGCAGGGCTTCGGCATGGACCCGGAGCGGATCTGGGCGACCGTCTTCGGCGGCGACGAGGAGCTCGGCCTCGGCCCCGACGAGGAGGCGATCGAGATCTGGAAGGGCGTCGGCATGCCGGAGGCGCGGATCGTGCTGCTCGGCCGCGAGGACAACTTCTGGCAGGCCGGCCCGTCCGGCCCGTGCGGCCCCTGCTCGGAGCTCTATCTCGACCGCGGCGAGAGCTTCGGCGGCGCCGGGCAGCGGCCGGGAGACGACACCGATCGCTTCCTCGAGTTCTGGAACCACGTCTTCATGTCCTACGACCTCTCGCCCGAGGGGGGGCTGAGCGAGCTGCCGATGCGCAACATCGACACCGGCATGGGCCTCGACCGGATGGCGGCGATCCTCCAGGACGTCCCCTCCGTCTTCGAGACCGACCTGATCCGCCCGCTGGTCGACCTCGCCGAGCAGCTCTCCGGCCGCTCCTACGACGAGGGCGGGGCGGTGACGCGGGCGATGCGGATCGTCGCCGACCACTCGCGCGGCGCCGCCTTCCTGATCGCCGACGGGGTCGTCCCGTCCAACGAGGACCGCGGCTACATCCTGCGCCGGATCATGCGCCGGGCGATCCAGCAGGGCCGCACGCTCGGCCTCGAGGCGCCCTGGCTGGGGCGCTTCGCCGAGCGCACGATCGAGATCATGAGCGACGCATACCCCGAGCTCGCGGCCGAACGGGAGACGATCGCCCGTTGGGTCGGCGGCGAGGAGGAGAGCTTCGGCCGCACGCTGGAGCGCGGCACCGAGCTGCTCGAGCGCCTGATCGCCGAGGCGCAGGACGCCGGCACCTCCTGGATCGACGCCGCCGACGCATTCAAGCTGCACGACACCTACGGCTTCCCCTACGACCTGACCAAGGAGCTGCTCGCCGAGCAGGGCCTCTCGGTCGACGACGGCGGCTTCGAGGAGCTGATGGAGGAACAGCGCCAGCGCGCCCGCGTCGGCGTCGCCACCGCGCACGGCTCCGAGGACCGCCACGAGAAGGTGATCGCGTTCGCGGCCGAGGCGCCGCCGACCCGCTTCGTCGGCTACGAGACGCTGCGCGCGACGACCGGACTGGCGGCGGTCGCCGCCGACAACGGCAGGTCGCTGGTCAAGCTCGAGGAGAGTCCCTTCTACGCCGAGGGTGGCGGCCAGGTCGCCGACTCGGGCCTCCTGCGCTGGGACGGCGGCGAGGCGCGGGTGCTCGACGTCTACCGTGTGGGAGACGACCAGGCGCTGGAGGTCGAGTCCAGCGAGGGCGCCGTGGAGGCGGGCGTCGCGGTCGAGGCCCTGGTCGACCACGAGAGCCGCCACGCGACGATGCGCAACCACACCGCCACCCACCTGCTGCACGCGGCGCTGCGCGAGCGCCTCGGCGACCACGTGCGCCAGGCGGGGTCCGCCGTGCGCCCCGACAAGCTGCGCTTCGACTTCACCCACGGCCAGGCGCTCTCCGCCGAGGACGTGCAGGCGGTCGAGGAGCGGGTCAACGGCTGGATCAAGGCGAGCCGGCCGGTGCGCTGGCTGGAGATGGAGCGCCCCGAGGCGGAAGCGCTCGGGGCGATGGCGCTGTTCGGCGAGAAATACGGCGAGTGGGTGCGTGTGGTCGAGGTCGAGGGCGTCTCACGCGAGCTCTGCGGCGGCACGCACGTCGCCAACACGGCCGAGGTCGGCATCTTCAAGATCGCCTCCGAGGGCTCCTCCGCCGCCAACGTGCGGCGGGTCGAGGCGCTCACCGGCCCGGCCGCGATCGACTGGTTCCGCGACGAGGAGCGCCGCCTGCGCGAGGTCGGTGAGCTGCTCGGTTCCCCGCAGGACCCGCTGGCCGGGGCCCGCCGCGCGGCCGAGCGCCTCGAGCAGGCCGGCGCGGGGGAGAAGCAGGCTGCGAAGCAGATGCTGGGCGATCAGGCGGAGCGGCTGGTCGGCGAGGCCGAGGAGGTTGCCGGCATCGGGATCGTCGCCGCCACCGCTCCCACCGCCGACCAGAAGCAGTTGCTGGAGCTGGCCAACCGGGTGCAGTCGAAGCTCGGCGGCGAGTCGGCGATCGCGCTCGGCGGCGCCGCGGACGGCAGGGTCGGGCTGGTCGTCCTGGTCTCCAAGGGCGCCGTGCAGAGCGGCGTCTCGGCGGCGAGCGTCGTGCGCGACGCGGCGGGCGTCGTCGGCGGCGGGGGCGGCGGGCGCGACGACATGGCACAGGCTGGGGGGAAGGACGCTTCGAAGCTCGAGCAGGCGCTGGAGACGGCGCGGCGGGCGATCGAAGCCGGGGCGGGATAGTGCGCGTGCTGGCGCTCGACCATGGCACGGCGCGGATCGGCTGCGCGATCTCCGACCCGAGCGGCACCCTGGCCACGCCCCTGCCGACGATCGAACCGCCGTCGGCCAGCGACGTCGCCGATCTGGTCGCCAAGCACGCGGTCGAGCGGGTCGTCGTCGGCCTGCCGTTGCACCTGAGCGGCGAGGAAGGCTCGCAGGCGGCGCTCGCGCGCAGCTTCTGCACCGAACTGGAAGCGCTGCTGAAGATCCCGGTCGAGACCTACGACGAGCGGTTGACCACCCGCATGGCCGAGGCGAGCAGGCGCGAAGGGGCGACGGCCCCGCCGGACTCGCTCGCCGCTGCGCATCTGTTGCAGGCCTACCTCGCCGGCCAGGCGGCGATCGAGGGCAGCGACGGGGATGAGTGAGGGGACCGCCCTGCGCCGCGAGCGGCGCAGGGACGATCAGCGCGCCCGGATCAGGCGGCGCCGTCTGCTGGCGGGCGGCCTGGCCATCGTGGCGCTCGCCGTGCTCGCGACGGGCGCGCTGGCCTACCGCCACTTCCACAATCCGGCGCCGCCGCCGGAACCGGAGCTGAAGACGATCACGCTGACGATTCCCGAGGGCTACAGCCGCGCCCAGACCGCCGAGCTCGCCCGCGAAGCGGGGCTGAAGGGCAGCTACATGAAGGCGAGCAGGGGCCACGAGGGCTTCCTCTTCCCCGACACCTTCGAACTGGAAAGGGGCGCCCCGGCCGCCGAGCTGGTCAGGCTTCAGCTCGAAGACTTCAAGCGCCGGATCGCCGGCGTCTCGATGCGCTACGCGCGCTCGAAGAACCTGACCACGCGCGACGTCGTCACGATCGCCTCGATGATCGAGCGGGAGGCGATGGTGGAGAAGGAGCGCCCGCTGATCGCCGCCGTGATCTACAACCGGCTGCACGAAGGGATTCCGCTGGGGATCGACGCGACGATCCGCTTCGCCACCGGCAACTACGACAAGCCGCTGACCGAATCCGAACTGGCTGTCGACTCCCCCTACAACACCCGCACCAACGCCGGCCTGCCGCCGGGACCGATCGGCAGCCCCGGCCTGGCCTCGATCGAAGCGGCCGCGCACCCGGCCAAGGTCGGCTACCTCTACTACGTGGTCAAGCCGGGCGCCTGCGGCGAACACTCCTTCTCGGCCAGCGCGGCGGAATTCGAAGCCGACGTCGCCCGCTACGACGAAGCCCGCGAAGCCGCCGGCGGCAACTCGCCGGACAGCTGCGGAGAATGAAGCGGCTCGCCGTCCTCGGCCACCCCGTCGCCCACTCGCGCTCGCCGGCGATGCACAATGCGGCGCTTGCCGAGCTGGGGCTGGCCGGGGAGTGGAGCTATGAGGCGATCGACCTCGCCCCGGACGAGTTCGAGGCGCGGGTGCGGGCGATGGAGGGGGAGGGGTTCGTCGGCGCCAACGTCACGGTGCCGCACAAGGGTGCGGCGCTGTCGCTCGCCGACACGCTTTCCGAGACGGCCAGGGAGATCGGCGCCGCCAACACGCTCAGCTTCGCCGGCGGCGGGGTCCGCGCCGACAACACCGACGCCGGAGGACTGATCGATGCGCTGCGGGCGGTGCCGTCTTCGCCAAGGGGTGTTCGTGCGCTTGTGCTCGGCGCCGGCGGCGCCGCACTTGCCGCGATCTGGGTGTTGGCCAAGGAAGGGGCGGTGGTTGACGTCAGTGAGGTGGATGTATGGAACCGGACCTTCCACAAGGCGGAAGCGGCGGCTTCGCGGTTGGGCGGCCGACCTGAGCCGAATCCCGACATGGACAGGTATGGCTTGATCGTCAATGCGACCTCGGTCGGTCTTCACGGAGAGGATCCATTCGAATCCTTGCCCCTGAGCCCCGAGCTGCTGGGGGACCGGCTGGTTGTCGACTTGGTTTACGGCGACCATCCGACCAGCCTGGTGGAAGTCGCCAACGAGCGAGGCGCCACGGTTATCGATGGGCTCGAGGTGCTCGTCCGGCAAGGCGCTCGGTCTTTCGAGATCTGGACTGGGATGAGCGCGCCGCTGGACATCATGCGCACGGCCGCCCGCGAATAGACGCATCCAAGATTGACCCACCTGGGGTGTGGTCAATCTTGGATGCGCTATCGGCTATAGCCTTGCGCGCATGAGCACGCGCTTCAGATTCACCACCGCGGGGGAGTCGCACGGGCCGGGGCTGGTCGCGATCGTCGAGGGCGTGCCCGCCGGGCTCGAGCTCGACCGCGGGGCGCTCGACCGCGACATGGCGCGGCGCCAGCTCGGCCACGGCCGCGGCGGGCGGATGAAGATCGAGAGCGACTCGGTCGAGATCCGCTCCGGCGTGCGCCACGGCCGCACTCTCGGCAGCCCGATCGCGGTGCTGGTCGCCAACCGCGACTACGCCAACTGGGAGGAGCGGATGAACCCCTGGCCGGTCGAGGGGTTCGAGCCCGAAGAGGTCCACCTGCCGCGTCCCGGCCACGCCGACCTGGTCGGCGCCCAGAAGTACGGGCACGGCGACATCCGCAACGTGCTCGAGCGCGCCAGCGCCCGCGAGACCGCCGCGCGGGTCGCCGCGGGCTCGATCGCGCGCGGCTTCCTCGGCGCGCTCGGGGTCAGCGTGCACAGCCACGTCACCCAGATCGCATCGGTGCGGGCGCCGGAGCGCCCCGACCTGATGCCCGGCGACTTCGTCTCGGTCGACGAGGACCCGGTGCGCTGCCTCGACCCGGAGGCGAGTGCGGCGATGGTCGCGGAGATCAACCGCCTGCGCAAGGCCAACGAGAGCCTCGGCGGCAGCTTCGAGGTGCGCGTTTTCGGCCTCGTCCCGGGCCTCGGCTCGCACATCTCCTGGGAGGAGCGCCTCGACGGCCGCCTCGCCGGGGCCGTCGTCTCGATCCAGTCGATCAAGGGCGTGGCGATCGGCGAAGCCTGGGACGTCGCCGGCCGGCCCGGCTCGGAGGCGCACGACGAGATCTTCTGGTCGCCCGAGCGCGGCTACCACCGCGAGACGAACCACGCGGGCGGCCTCGAGGGGGGCATGACCAACGGCCTGCCGCTCTCGGTCCGCGCCGCGATCAAGCCGATCTCGACCCTGACCAAGCCGCTGCGCTCGGTCGACACCGAGAGCAAGGAGCCGGCGCAGGCGCTGCGCGAGCGCACCGACTCGACCGTGGTGCCCGCGGCCGCGGTCGTCGGCGAGGCGATGGTCTGCCTCACGCTCGCCTCCTGCTACCGGGAAAAGTTCGGCGGCGACCACATCGACGACGTGCTCGCCGCGGTGGAGGCGTACAAGCAGCGCATCGACTGGCGGGGGTGACCCCGTGAAGCGACCGGCGATCGTCTTCATCGGCTTCATGGGCGCCGGCAAGTCGACCGCCGCCGAGGCGGCGGCGCGCGAGGCCGGAGTCGAGGCGCTCGACACCGACGCCCTGCTCGAACGGCAGCTCGGGACGACGATCGACGAGTTCTTCGCGGCGCGCGGCGAGCAGGAGTTCCGGCGCCGGGAGGAGGAGCTGGCGACCGACCTGCTGGAGGCGGCCGAGGGAGGCGTGATCGCGCTGGGCGGCGGCAGCGTGCTCTCGCCGGCGGTGCGGGAGGCGCTCGCTCGCCACACCGTCGTCTGGCTCCAGGTCGATCCCGACGTGGCCTGGCGGCGGGTCGAGGGGGCGGGCAGGCCTCTGGCCAAGGACGGCGCCGGCTTCGAGGCGCTGCTCGTCGAGCGCCTGGCGCTCTACGAGTCGCTGGCCGACGTGATCCTGATGCCGTCCGAGCGCGACGCGGTCGAGCGGGCGCTGCCGGCGCTGCGGGCGCTGGCCGACCTGCCCGCCGGCACGAGAATGCTCTGGGCGGCGAGCGCCTCGGGCGAATACCCGGTCGTCGTCGGCCGCGACCTTCTGGCGACCTCGTGGTGGCCGCTCGAGGGGCGTCGCTTCTGCGTGACCGACCGCTCCGTGGGACCCCTCTACGCCGAGCGTCTGGCGCCGCTTCAGTCGGCGATCGAGGTCGCCCCCGGCGAGCAGGCGAAGACGATGGCGGAAGCCGAGCGGGTCCTGCGTGAGCTGGCCGGGGCCGGGATGACGCGCGAAGACCACGTCGTCGCGCTCGGCGGCGGGGTTGTCGGCGACCTCGGCGGCTTCTGCGCCCACACCTACCAGCGCGGCGTCCCGGTCGTGCAGGCGCCGACCACGCTGGTCGCCCAGGTGGACTCCGCCTACGGCGGCAAGACCGGGGTGGACCTGCCGGAGGGCAAGAACTACGCCGGCGCCTACCACCTGCCGGCGGCGGTGGTCGCCGACACCGGAACGCTGGCGAGCCTGCCCGGGGAGGAGCTGGCGGCGGGGTTCGTCGAGGTGCTGAAGACGGGCCTGCTGGCGGGTGGGGAGCTCTGGGAGCGCGTGCAGGCGATCGAGGCGCTCGACCCCGCCGAGCTCGACGACGTCGTCTTCGCCTGCGCCCGCTACAAGTGCGAGGTCGTCGCCGCGGACGAGCGCGACGCCGGCCTGCGGCACGTGCTCAACCTCGGGCACACGATCGGGCACGCGATCGAGGCGGCCAGCGGCTACTCGCGCTATCGCCACGGCGAGGCGGTCGGCCTCGGCCTGCTGGCCGCGCTGCGCCTCTCCGAGGCGGGCGAGCTGCGCGAGCAGGTGCGGGAGCTGCTTGGGCAACACGGTCTGCCGGTCGAGCTGGACCCCGCGATCGAGGCGGCGCCGATACTCGACGCGCTTCAGCGCGACAAGAAGCGCACGGCGGCCGGCGTGGGCTTCGTGCTCCTGGCCGAGCCCGGCGCGCCGCAGGTCGGGCAGACCGTCGATCCGGCTAAGGTCAGGCTCGCCGTCGAGGAGCTGTACGCGAGATGACCTCCACCCACAACCGGGTCGCCGTCCTGCATGGGGTGAACTTCGACGTGCTCGAGCGGCGCGATCCGCAGATCTACGGCGGCATCGGCCTCAGCGAGCTGGAGCGCCGGATCGAGCTGGGGGCGCGTGAGCTCGGGCTCGAAACGATCTTCTTCCAGACCAACTCGGAGGGCGAGTTCGCCGAATACCTGCACCGGGCGCCGGAGCTCGCGGACGCGATCGTGATCAACGCCGGCGCCTGGACCCACTACAGCCGCGCGATCGCCGATGCGCTGGAGCTCGCCGGCCTGCCGGCGGTCGAGGTCCACCTCTCCGACGTCGAGTCGCGCGACGACTGGCGCCGGGTCTCGGTCTTCGACGACCTGGTCCTGGCGAAGGTCTCCGGCAAGGGACCGGACGGCTACCGCGACGCCCTCGCCGCCCTCGCCGAGCGACTCGGCGTCTCCGGCGGCGCATGAAGGGCCGCGGCGACCGCCTCGCTGCGGGCCTGGCCGAGCGCGAGCTCGACCTCTTCCTGGTCACCGACCTGGTCAACGTCCGCTACCTGACCGGCTTCACGGGCACGAATGGGGCCTGCGTCTGCGGTCCCGAGACCCGCCTCTTCCTCACCGACTTCCGCTACACCGAGCGGGCCGCCGCTGAGGTCGAGGGCTGGGAGACGGCGACGATCGCCGACGATTGGCTGGGCGGCATCGCCGAGCGCCTCTCGGGGCGCTTTGGCTTCGAGGACGACCACGTCTCGGTGCGGCTGCTCGAGCGCCTGCGGGGCAAACTCGCCGACGGCGTCGAGCCGGTGGCCGCGGGCGGCGCGGTCGAGAAGCTGCGCCGGGTCAAGGACGAGGCCGAGCTGGCGGCGATCGCCGCCGCCGCCGAGCTCGCCGACGAGGTCTGGCGCTGGAGCGTCGACCGCGGTCTCGGCGGTCGCCGCGAGCGCGAGGTGGCGCAGGCGGCCGAAGCCCGGATCCGCGAGCTCGGCGGCGACCCGTCCTTCCCGGCGATCGTCGCCGCCGGCCCCAACGGGGCGCTGCCGCACGCGGAGCCGGGGGAGCGCGAGATCGGTGGCGGCGAGCTGGTCGTCTTCGACATGGGGGCGAAGCTCGACGGCTACTGCTCCGACGGCACCCGCACCTACGCCGTGGGCGAGCCTGGCGAGCGGGCGCGCGAGGTCTACCGGACCGTGCTCGACGCCCAGGCCGCGGCGCTCGCCGCGGTCACGGCCGGGCTCGGCGGCGAGGCGCTCGACGCGGTCGCGCGCGAGGTCATCGAGGCGGCGGGCCACGGCGAGCATTTCGGCCACGGCCTCGGGCACGGGGTCGGGCTCGAGGTGCACGAGGCGCCGCGCCTCTCGCCGCGCTCGGAGGACGTGCTCGAGGCGGGCGAGGTGGTGACGATCGAGCCCGGCGTCTACCTGCCGGGCGAGCTCGGTGTGCGGATCGAGGACCTCGTCGTTGTCACCGAGGACGGCTGCCGCAACCTCAGCTCGCTACCCAAAAGTCTTCAGCTGGTCGAGTAGCTGCAACCTAAAGTCCGCAGGCGGCCGCGTCGATGGCCATCCTGTGAGACTTGAAGACGAGACAGCTCGGCCAACCGCCGAGTCGCTCGCCGCGATCCGCGACGAGGCGCGCCGCGAGCGCCTGATCGACATGGAGCTGCGGATCCGGCCCTACCGGTTCGCCTGCTTCCTGATCCTGGCTCTGGCCCTGACCTCGGTCGGCGGCGAGGTCGGCTGGTGGTGGATCGCGCCGCTGCTCGCCGGCCTGGCGGGTTTCGCCGTCGCCGACAGCTTCATGCGCCACAGCGCCCATCCGGCGCTCTGGGTGGCGACCGCCTGGGGGATCCTGCCGCTGCTGCTGCTCGACGCGGTCGTCGTCACCGGCGGCGCGGACAGCCCGGTGCTGATGTGGTTCGCGCTGCCGGCGGTGACGCTCGGCGCCCGCTTCGAGCCGCGCGGGATCGCGCTCGGCACCGTCTACATCATCGTCCTGATGCTGGTCGGCACCGTCGTCCTCGACCCGGCGACCGCCTCCGCGCACCGCCAGGAGCTCGTCGCCGCGATCGCGCTGGTGATCAGCACCGTGATCCTCTCGGGCGCCCTGGTCGAGTCCGATCGGGCACACCGCCGCCGCTCGACTCTCGATCCGCTCACCGGCCTGTTCAACCGCAACGCGCTCGACCAGCGCCTCAGCGAGCTCGACGGGCAGCCGAGCAGCGCCGAGGAGGGTCTCTCGCACGCGCTGCTGCTCTGCGACCTCGACAACTTCAAGCGCGTCAACGACCAGCTCGGTCACGCGGCGGGCGACGCGGTGCTACAGGACGTCGCCTACACGATGCGGGCGGCGCTGCGCGCCGGCGACTCGATCTACCGGGTCGGCGGCGAGGAGATCCTCGTCGTCCTCCCCGGCGCTGCCGAGGACGGGGCGGTCGAGATCGCCGAGCGCCTGCGCGGGGCGGTGCGCGAGCGCCGCCCGGTCGGCGTGCCGGTCACGATCAGCATCGGAGTTGCAGTTTCCCCTCCGGGTCTCGTCGACACCGACGCGATGGTCGGCCACGCCGACGCGGCGCTCTACGCGGCCAAGGCGGGCGGCCGCGACCGGGTGATGGTCGGCGCCGGCGCTAGCGGCTGAGGTCGATCTCGCCGTCCAACCGCGCGGCGAAGGCGGCGATCAGCTCGACCGTCGCCTCGAGGTCGGCGAGGTCGACGAGCTCGACCGGCGAGTGCATGTAGCGCAGCGGGATCGAGACGAGGCCGGTCGGGATCCCGGAGCGGGAGATCTGGATCGCGTCGGCGTCGGTGTGCGAGGAGCGGCCGGTCGCGCTCAGCGTGTGGCCGATGCCTTCGGCCTCGGCCGTCTCGATCAGCAGCTCTGAGACCTTGGGCGAGAGGGTGGAGCCGCGGAAGATCACCGGGCCGGAGCCGAGCGGGTGGCTTCCCTGCTCCTTCTCGTCGATGCCCGGGGCGTCGGTGGCGTGGGTGACGTCGATCGCCACCGCCAGGTCGGGGCGAACCTCGAAGGCCGCCGTGCGGGCGCCGAAGAGGCCGATCTCCTCCTGCACCGCGGCGACCGCCGCGAAGCTTCCCGTGAGCGAGCCGCGCTCGTGGCAGCGGCGCAGCGCCTCCAGCACGACGTAGGCGCCGAGCCGGTTGTCCATCGCGCGTGAGACGAGCCGATCGCCGGCGAGGCGGGCGGGTTCGGCGGCGATCGTCGCCGGATCGCCGACACGGACCATCGTGGCGGCCTCGTCGCGGTCGCCGGCGCCGATGTCGATGTGCAGCCCTTTCAGCTCGACCACCTTCTTGCGCTGGTCGGCGTCGAGCAGGTGGATCGGCTTGCGGCCGACGACGCCGGGGACAAGACCATTGGGGCCTCGCACCTCGATTCGCTGGCCGACGAGGATCTGCGGGTCCCAGCCGCCGATCGGGGCGAACCAGAGGAAGCCCTTCTCGTCGATATGGGTGATGACGAGGCCGATCTCGTCGATGTGACCGACCACCGCGAGCAGCGGCGAACGATTGGCGCCGACGCGGGCGATCGACGAGCCGAGCCCGTCGCTGGAGACCGCGGCGAAATTCGCCTCTTCGCGCCAGACCGCTGCCGCCGGCCCCTCGTGACCGGATGGCGCGCCCGGACGCAGCAGCTTGTCGAGAAGAGTCGGGGTCTCGGCCATCGGACGCAGCAGTATGTCGAGTCGAACAGATGTCCGCAATCGCACGTTTGAAATAGTTGCCCGCGCGATGAGCGACGCGCAGCGGATCGCCCTGGTCACCGGGGCCTCGAGCGGAATCGGCGAGGCCGCGGCGAAGCGCCTGGCGCGCGAGCCGGGCATGCGGCTGGTGCTCGTAGCCCGCCGCGAGGACCCCCTGCGGGCGCTGGCGGAGTCGCTGCCCTGCGAGGCGAGCTGGGTGGCCGCCGACCTGACCGCGCCCGATGCCCCGCAGCGCGTCCGCGACCATCTCGGCGAGCGCTGCGGCGACCGCCTGACGCTGCTGGTCAACAACGCCGGCGCCGCCTGGCGCGGATCGTTCGGCGAGACGGGCTACGCCAACCTGCACCGCCACATGGAGCTCAACTTCGACGCCGTGGCCCGCCTCACCGAGGCGCTGCTGCCGCTGCTGCGCGCCTCCGCGCCGAGCGCGATCGTCAATGTCGCGAGCACCGCGGGTCGCGTCGCCCGTGCCCGTACGGGCGCCTACTCGGCGAGCAAGTTCGCCCTTGTCGGGTGGACCGACGCGCTCTACGCCGAGGAGCGGGCGCACGGTGTGCACGTCGGCCTCGTCCTGCCGGGGTACGTCGCCACCGAGGGCTTTCCGGCGACCGAGCTGCGCGAGCGCCCGCTCACTCGCTGGATCGTCTCCGAGCCGGAGAAGGTCGCCGAGGCGATCGTCGAGTGCGGCCTGCGAGGAAAGGCGGAGCGCTACGTTCCGCGTCCCTACGCCCTGGCCGCCGTGGCCCGCGTCCTCGCTCCCCGCCTGGTGCGGCGGGTGCTCGCCGGCGGCGCCGCGACGAACCTCACCACCAGCACCGCCGCCGAAGCGCGCGATTAGTTGTTGCCGCGGTCGAGGTTGCCGAAGCGGCAGTAGTGGAAGTGCAGGACGATCGTCGTGTTGTTGGCCGAGATGCCGGCGCGTTCGGCCAGGATCGCCTCGTGGTTGCCTTTGATCTTCAGGCCTTCGCCGTAGTACCTGCCGACCAGGCGCACGCGCGTCTTCAGCAGGCGGATGATCTGGATCCAGCGGCGGATGCGGCGCACGTCGGTGGTCGGGGGCGGGACCTTGGCGAGTCGCTGCGCGAGCTTGCCGATCGAGCCGGAGAGCCGGATGAACTGCTTGCCGGCCGGCTTCAGCCTGCCCGTGTTGACCCGCTTCCTGGCGCCGGCCATGATCCGTTCGTTGGCCTCGCGGTTCACCTTGCAGATCGGCTCGACCCGTGCGACGTAGGTCTCGCGGGTCTGTTCGTCGGCGCCGCTCGAGCGGTGCGACGACGAGCAGCGCCAGCGCGGCCGCGGCGAATGTCCCCAGTATTCCCTTCATCTCCCAGGCGAGACACAGATTAGAGAGTGGCACCCGCCGGCAGCCGTCAGAAGAGCCCTACGAAAGCCATGTTCTGCTAAATTTTAATATTCGTCCTATTCCAGCGCGGCCGGATCAAGGCAGCGCTCGTTGGGGGAGGAGAAGATGATTCGGAGACTTGAGGTCCTGGGGTTGGCTCTCGTGTCTGTCATTGCGATAGGTGCGGTGAGTGCCCCGCATGCGTCGGCGGAATTCGGGCAATTCACGGCAGACGGAAATTTCACATTGACAGGGTCTGACGAGCTCGAAGTCTTTAACACCCAAATCACATATGAAGCGGGTGAAGGCAATGGCATAAGGTGCAAAAACGCCCATTACAAAGGGGAAGCCCGGTTTACGGGGGGATACATCCAGTCGGGTTCTTCGTCAGCGACAATCACGCCAACCTATGGCGAATGTGCCTTTGGTTTCATATTGCCAACTAAGGTGACAGTCAATGGCTGTGACTACGATCTGTTTATCGGGGGCACAGTCGAAGCGGCCAGCTATGAAGCCGCCATCGACTTCACATGCCCCTTTACCGAAGGAACTCAGAACAAGATTGAATTTCACATATATCTCAGCAAAGAAGCCGAAGCAGCGGACGAAGCATTTTGCACAATGTCAATTGAAGAACAGTTTCATCGCACAGGGGCGACCTTGAGTGGCTCTGAAAATGGCGATCTCACACTTGGTGGCGCAGCGGAAGAAGTTGAAATGACCAGAGAAGGCCCGTGTGGAGAAGGGTCAAGCAGCAGTGGCGAAATCCGCTTTGCGATGACACTCTCGGGCGTCAATGAAATCGAAGAAGAAACAGAAGTCTCTCTTTCGGATTAGGCACTGGCGCCGGCGGGCACGTTGGCCTACGATGACTCGACCGTGGAGGTCGATGCTCCGACTCGCTATGCCGACTCGAATGGAGTCAGCATCGCCTACCAGGTGCACGGAGAGGGCGACCTGGACCTCGTGTTCGTGCCGGGCTTCGTCTCCCACGTCGAGCTGCTCTGGGAGCACCCCGAGGTGTCCCGCTTCCTGCGCCGGCTCGCCTCGTTTGCGCGGCTGATCGTCTTCGACAAGCGCGGTCAGGGCCTCTCCGACCGCCCGGCGGATCCCCCGACCCTGGAAGAGTCGATGGATGACCTGCGGGCGGTGCTCGACGCGGCGGCCTGCAAGCGCGCCGCGATTCTCGGCGTCTCCGAGGGCGGCCCGATGTCGATGCTGTTCGCCGCCAGCAACCCCGAGTGCGTCTCCGCGCTGGTCCTCTACGGAACGTATGCGCGCATGATCCGCTCGGCCGACTACCCGCGCGGGGTGCCGCCGCGGGCGCTCGATCGCTGGGGCGAAGTCCTTCGCGAGGAGTGGGGAGGGCCGGTCGGCCTGCGCTTCTGGGCGCCGAGCGCGCTCGGCGACGCCTCCTTTGAAGGTTGGTGGGCGCGGCTGCTGCGCCAGGGGACCAGTCCCGCCGGGGCGATCGCCCTGATGGACCTCTACCGGGACCTCGACGTGCGGGCGATCCTGCCGAGCATCGACGTTCCCGCGCTGGTCATCCACCACGCCGACGACCGGGTGATCCGCGTTGACCAGGCCCGCTTTCTCGCTGAGCACATCCGCGGCGCCCGCCTCGTCGAACTGCCGGGCGCCGACCACCTTCCCTGGATCGACGACCCGGACGCGCTGCTCGACGAGATCGAGGAGTTCCTCACCGGCAGCCGCCGGGCGCGCGAACCCGAGCGGGCGTTGGCGACCGTGCTCTTCACCGACATCGTCGGCTCGACCGAGACCGCGGCTCGGCTCGGCGACCGCCGCTGGCGCGACCTGCTCGAGCGCCACGACGCGATCGTGCGCCGCCAGCTCGAGGTCCACCGCGGCCGCGAGGTGAAGACGATGGGCGACGGCTTCCTCGCGATCTTCGACGGCCCCGCGAGGGCGATCCGTTGCGCCGCGGCGATCCGCGACGCCGTGCGGGGGATCGGCCTCGACGTGCGCACCGGCGTTCACACCGGTGAGGTCGAGCTGATCGGCGACGACGTCGGCGGCATGGCGGTCAACATCGGCGCCCGGATCGGCGCCCTCGCCGATCCCGGCGAGGTGCTCGTCTCCAGCACCGTGCGCGAGCTGGTCGTCGGCTCCGGCCTCGACTTCGCCGAACGCGGCTCGCACGCCCTCAAGGGCGCCCCCGACGAGTGGCGCCTGTTCGCGGTGGCCGGGCAGGCCGGTTAGTCTTCGCCGCCGTGATCAGCACGAATCAGTTCACTAGCTGGTCAATATGCACATTATCGCCCGTGACCGTGGTCGGCACTTCTGCCTGAGCGGCGGATAGCCTGCCGAGCCAGTGAGCCCAGGCAGGGGGAAGAACGGCGAAGCGCTTTTCCGCAGCATGCAGCGCGACGACGGCGGAATGCCGGTCGTCGGCGAATCCGCACGGCGGCTCGGCGTCCGCCCCGAGATCGACATAGAGCCGGATACTGGATCGCTCGTGCAGCCGGCGAGCGGCGGGATGTCGGTCAGCCCAGGGCACCCCAGGAACCTGCCGCGGCATCGCAAACCGCCTGAGTGGGGCGGCACCGGCCTCGACCAGGTCTGGGAAATTTCGGAGGGGGAGCTGGGCGACGACCTCGTCTATCGACCGGACCCGGATCGGCCAGACATCACGGATTCGTTGAGCCGGCGCGGCCGATGACGTTCGCCGAATACCAGGATGCCCTCGCCGGGACCCGGCCGATGTGGCGGCTGGCGCAACCGCATGATTGACGCCCGCCGGTCCGAGCGCTCGATTTACGCCCGCCGAGCCCCTAACATTTGACACGTGGCTGTCAACGAGGACATCCTTGCGGCCTTTCGCGAGGCTCTGCACACCGCGGAGCCGGTGACGCGGGTTCGCGCGCTCGTCCGTGACGAGCTGGAGCATGGGGTGCCCCGCAGCGAGGTTTTGGGCCAGCTGGAGTCGTTGCGCATCGAGTTGCGCGGCAACGACCTGGCCGCTGAGGAGGACACCGTGCTCGAAGTCATGGACTTCGTCAGCGGCTGGTCCAGTCCCCACATGCAGCTCTGAGGACCCCCGGTGATCTCGGCGTTGATCTGAATGTCGAACGAGCCCAAGACGCCCACGCCGCCGCCTCCCGAGGTGCCGCTCGACAAGACGTCGTCTCTGATCGACTACGAGGGCCGCGAGAACGGCGGTGGTGAGTCGAAGTGAGGCCAAGTCGGCCACGGCACGTCCAACCGTTAGGCGTTCGCTGAAATGCGTTGTCGTCGTTCCCCGGTTTCGCAAGGCGCGGGTAAGATCGCGCCGGTGAGCTTGGCTGCTGTATGGGGAGTCATGAGAGACCGGGGTTTCCCTGTCTCTGGATGGCATCCGACAGTCGCATCAGCGACGGGGAGGATCGCCTGATCGACGAGGGCATGAAGCCTGGATCGGGTCCCTCAAATGAAGACATCGCCGGATTCGTGGGATCGCTTGCCGAGATCTACGTGCGCAGCCTCGGGGTGGCGAGGCCGAAGAGTGCAAGGCTGGTTGAGATTTGCCATCGGGGGAGTGTCCGAGGCCGGTCAAATCGAGGCATTTGCAGTCAGCCCGGCGCCGGCGGCCGATGGCCGTATCCAATTCGCTCCCAAACGCCTGGATCTGAGCCCGGGTCGGGTTCATTTCATGGGCGATCAAAGGGACTCGACTTTCGTGACCTACGCCGCCGCGCGCAGGCGTGACGGCGGGCGGGCCGGTATTTGTCGCGGTAAGGGCGCCCGCCCCGCTCCTTGTAGAAATTCAGCCCTGATCAGCTCGCGACGCAGGGCGGCGAGGACATCGAGCATCGAAGGGTCTCGCTTCTGTGAGTACCAGGGAGCGATCCGCCGCCGGCGGGCGACATCGGCAGCGGGGTCCGCGTGGAGCGCGTACCAGGCAACCGCCAGGCTCTGGCAGATGAGGCCGAAGGGCACGGTCCGCTCGACCGCCCGCCGCACCCGGTTGCGCGCCTCACCGACCCCGACCGTCTGCTTGGCGTCCTGGAAGGCGACCTCGATCGACCAGCGGTCGGCGTAGCGGGCGACGATCTCCGCCGCCGGAGCCTCGAGGTCGGTGCTGATCAGAGCGACCCGGTAGCCCTCGGCGTCGTCGGGCTCGCGGACGATCGCGACCCGCACCGCCCGGGCGCCGAGCACCGAATGCCAAAGGCCCTCCACGACGAGCGCGCAGACCTCGCCCCGGCCGGGCACCGAGAGGCGCCGCCACTCGCTCGCCTTGGCCCGCGCGGCGATCTCCCCTGGGGTGCCGAGCCGCACCCCCTTGACCCGCGGCCGCCCGCGCCGCCCGGTCGGCGGCGGCTTGGGGCCGTGGATCACGGCGTTTGAGCGAAGCCTCGAAGTCAGAGTGACGCGAGCCGAGGCAGGCGCCATCGCCTTGCAGGCGAAGGCCGAGTCGCCGACGATGTCGATCCGCCGCTTGGGATGGCGCTTTGCGATCAGCCCCACGAGCTCAGCCGCGAGGTCGGGTTGGGAGGGCCGGCGCTTCGGGTCGGGGTGCTCCTCGGTTGGCTTCGGGGTGGGCAGCCAGAGCCGAAACAGCACCGGCAGACACCAGGCGCGCTCGCCGAGGGCCGAGATCCGCACCACCAGCCCGACGACGACGAAGCAGTTGCCGAACTTGAAGCCGCGGCCCGAGGGGGCCTGGGAGTCGTGGTGCCAACTCGCCCCGAAGACCTTGCGCCCGGCGCGCCCGAAGACGGTGCCGTCCACCGCGAGTGAGATCGGCGCCTCGGGGTCGGTGAAGCGCTCCAGCAGGAAGTCGAGCAGGAGCAGGCCGAGGCGGTCCGGGCACCAGGCGGCGCGGGCGAAGAAGTCGTGGCCGCGGCTGTGGTGCAGCTTGCCGGCCAATCGGGCGGCCTGCCACATGCCGGTGACCGTGTGCTCGCCGACACGGGAGACGAGCCCCGCCAGGAGCGCCTCGAAGACCTGGAAGGTCGGCGCGGTGAAGGCGGGGCGGAGCAGGGACAGGATCGCGGTGAGCGAAGATGGCAGAGCGGGCATCGGCGGTGACCTCCTTGGCTTTGACACCTGAGGGGTTCGCCGTCGGTCGCCCCACTCTTGTCGGTGCTCAGCGAGTCATGCCGTCGCCGTCAGCTCCCGGTTTCCTGCAAAGCGGCCCGAGATCGCGAAAGTCGAGAAAGGGAGCAAGCCAAGAAGAAATGCGAGGACGTTCGGCTCCGCGATCAGCCTGGAGCACACACTCCATAGGCTTTGCTTTGGCCGCGCTGCCCGGTTCGTTTCCGATACCTTTGGACTGCCGGGTTTGGCTGGCGGTGAGTCGCCGATAAACAACTAATTAGCAGGCAAAACCTTGATATCCACGAACCAGTTCAAGAACGGCAGCCACATCGAAATCGACGGGTCGATCTACAAGATCCTCGAGTTCCAGCACGTCAAGCCGGGCAAGGGCGGGGCGTTCGTGCGCACGAAGCTGCGCAAGATCGACGACAGCTCGGTCCAGGACAAGACGTTCAGGGCGGGGGAGAAGTTCCGCCCGGTCCACACCGAGTCGCGCAAGATGCAGTACCTCTACGACTCGGGCGAGGCGGCGGTCTTCATGGACAGCCAGGACTACGAGCAGATCGAGATCCCCAGCGACGCGATCGGCGACGCGATGCGGTGGGTGCTGCCCAACGACGAGGTCGACGTGCTCTTCGTCGACGAGCGGCCGAGCGACGTGCAGGTCGCCAGCGCGATCGAGATGAAGGTCACCGAGACGGCCCCGGGCGTCAAAGGCGACACCGCCTCCGGCGGCGGCAACAAGCCGGCGACGCTGGAGTCGGGCGTGGTCGTGCAGGTACCGCTGTTCATCGACGAGGGCGAGACGATCCGCGTCGATACGCGCAACGGCGAGTACATCTCGCGCGCCTAGTCGCTGCGCCGGCCGCCGGAAGCGCGAGAATAGGCAGATGCGCAGATCCGACCAGCGCCGCGACGCGGTCTTCGCCTGCTACCAGCACGACGTCACCGGGCGCTCCCCTGGACGAGCTGCTGGCCGATGCGCGGCCGTTCACCCGCGAGCTGGCGGAGGCGGCCGACGCCCACCGCGAGCAGCTCGACGCGGCGATCGCGGCTCACGCCCGCGGCTGGGAGCTGGAGCGGATCGCGCCGCTGGAGCGCAACGTGATGCGCGTGGCCCTGTACGAGATCGAGCACAGCGAGGACGTGCCGGCCGAGGTCGCGATCGACGAGGCGGTCGAGATCGCCAAGGAGTACTGCGGCGCCGATGCCCCCGGCTTCGTCAACGGCGTGCTCGGCGCGATCGTGCGCGAGCGGCAGGGGGGTGCGCTGCGGTGAGCGAGGAGGCGCGGCTGCGCGAGATATCGAACCGGTTACAGGCGATCGCGGCCGAGCTGGAGGGAAGCGAGGCGAGCGACGAGCGCGCCGCGGAGCTGGCCCACGAGGCGGCCGAGCTCTCGACCGAGGCGGTCGAGGAGGCGAACCGCCGCATCCGCGAGTCGGAGAGCGCGCAGTGAGCGGGCAGCGCCCGCGGTGAGCTATCCGGAGGACCTGCGAGCGCTGGTCGACGCCGAGCTGGAACGGCTGCGCTTCTCCGCGCATCCCTCCACGGCCGGGCTCGAGCAGGCGATGCGCTACTCGCTGCTCGCGGGCGGCAAGCGGGTGCGCCCGGTGCTCGCGCTGGCGACGGCGCGCGCCCTCGGCGCCGACCCCGGCGCCTACCTGCCGGCGGCGACGGCGATCGAGCTGATCCACACCTACTCGCTGATCCACGACGACCTGCCGGCGATGGACGACGACGAGCTGCGGCGCGGGCAGCCGACCGCGCACGTGAAGTTCGGCGAGGACGTGGCGATCCTCGCCGGCGATGGCCTCTTCGCCGAGGCGGTCCGCCTGTTCTGCACGCAGCCGGGGGAGCCGGAGCGCGTGCTCGGGGCGCTGGCCGAGCTGACCGCGGCGACCGGGGTCGACGGGATGGTCGGCGGCCAGTACGTGGACGTCGCCGGCGAGGCCGGGGACGCCGAGGCGCTGCGCGCCCTACACGGGCTCAAGACCGGCCGCCTGATCGCCGCCAGCGTCGGCGTCGTGCTTGCGTTGGAGGGAATCGCCGAACCTGAGACAATCCCGTACAGCCGGTTCGCCGGCGAGCTTGGCGTCCTCTTCCAGATCGTCGACGACATCCTCGACGTGACCGGAAGCGACGAGCAACTCGGCAAGCCCCATGGAAGCGACGAGCGACACGGCAAACTCACCTACGTCAGCCTCTTCGGCCTCGAGCGGGCGCGCGAGCTCGCGGCCGAGTCGCATGCCGCGGCGACCGCGGCGCTGGCTGAGGCGAAGGGCGAGACGGGCGATCTGAGCGGGGTCGCCGACTACATCTTCACGAGGAACGAATGACCGACACGCCAGAGAATCTCCTCGCCGGGATCGACTCACCGGCCGACCTGCACGAGCTCGACGACAAGCAGCTCCGGCAGGTGGCGCAGGAGATGCGCACATACATCATCGACACGATCGGCGAGATCGGCGGTCACTTCGGCGCCAACCTCGGCACCTGCGAGCTGGCGGTCGCCCTGCACAGCCTGCTCGACTCGCCGCGCGACAAGGTGCTCTGGGACGTCGGCCACCAGGCCTACCCGCACAAGATCCTCACCGGCCGCCGCGAGGCGCTGCCGACGATCCGCCAGTACGAGGGGCTGGCGCCGTTCTGCTCGATCCCCGAGTCCGAGCACGACATCATGGGCGCCGGTCACGCCTCGACCTCGATCGGCTACGCGGTCGGCCTCAAGGAGGCGATGCGCAAGGGGATCGGCGAGGACGGCCGGGTCGCGGCGGTGATCGGCGACGGGGCGCTGACCGGCGGCGTCGCTTACGAGGCGCTGCACGCGGCCGGCGGCCTACAGACGCCGATCGTGATCGTGCTCAACGACAACGGCATGTCGATCTCGCCCAACGTCGGCGCGCTCTCGCGCTATTTCAACCGCGTCCGCCTCAACCCGCGCCTCTACCACGCCCGCGAGGGCGTCGAGAACCAGCTGACCCGGCTGCCGCTCGGCCTCGGCAAGCGGATCGAAAGGCTCGGTCCGGAGCTCAAGTCGGCGATCAAGGCTTACTGGGCCCCGGGCCTCTTCTTCGAGGAGCTCGACCTCGCCTACATGGGGGTGATCGACGGCCACGACGTCGGCGCCCTGCGCGAGGCGCTGCGCGAGGCCTTCGCCGCCGACCGGCCGGTCGTCGTCCACATCCACACGGTCAAGGGCAAGGGCTTCGCGCCGGCCGAGGAGGGCGGGCTCGAGGGGATGGAGAAGTGGCACGCGGCGAAGCCGAAGTCGATCGTCAACGGCGCGCCGGCGCCGAAGCCGGTCCCGGTCAAGGAGTCCGACTCGCCCGACGCGATCGCGCCCGAGCGGCTGGAGAAGCCGCCGCCGCCGAGCGCGCCGCCGCAGTACACGCAGGTCTTCGCCGACGCGATCGTCGCCGAGGCCGAGCGCGACGAGCGCGTCGTCGGGATCACCGCGGCGATGGCGGGGGGGACCGGCCTACAGAAGCTGGCCGACGAGATCCCGGAGCGGTACTACGACGTCGGCATCGCCGAGCAGAACGCCGTCCTGCTCGCCTCCGGCCTCGCCCTTCAGGGCGCGAAGCCCGTCTGCGCGATCTACTCGACCTTCCTCCAGCGCGCCTACGACCAGATCATCCACGACGTCTGCCTACAGGAGCTCGACGTGACCTTCGCGATGGACCGGGCGGGCCTCGTCGGCGACGACGGGCCGACGCACCACGGCGCCTTCGACGTCTCCTACTTCCGCCCGCTGCCGAACGCCGTCGTGATGGCGCCGCGCGACGAGGCGATGCTGGTCCACATGCTGCACACGGCGATCGCCCACGAGGGCCCGGCGGCGCTGCGCTACCCACGCGGCGCGGCGGAGGGAGTCGAGCTGCCGCGGGAGCCGGAGGCGATCCCGCTCGGCAGCGGCGAGCTGCTGGCGAGTGGCGAGCGGGTGGCGCTGCTCGGCTACGGCTACGGCGTCGCCGTCGCCCGGCAGGCGGCGGAGCTGCTCGCCGCGCACGACCTGCACCCGACCGTCGCCGACGGCCGCTTCGCCAAGCCGCTCGACGCCGAGCTGCTCGAGCGGCTGGCGCTAGGGCACGACCTGGTGGTGACGATCGAGGAGAACGTCCTGCCCGGCGGCTTCGGCTCGGCGGTGCTCGAGCACCTCGAGGACGCTTTCGCCGACCGCGCCGAAGACCGCGCTCGGGTGATGCGGATCGGCCTGCCCGACCGCTACGTCACCCACGGCAAGCCGGCGCTGCTGCGCGAGGAGGTCGGTTTGACCGGGGAGTCGGTGGCCGAGCGGGTGCTGGCGGCGCTGCGCGCGGGCGAGCCAGCGCTGCGCTGAGCGCATCTCTGCGACCGGATTCACGGAATTTCTGGCGGCGCTTGCATCAAAGCGCTCAATCGGATAGCCTGCCCGCGGCCTCCTAGGGAGCCACCGGATTCTTCAGCGTTTCTGGGGTTACTACAGGGAGTGGAGGCGCGTATCTCTGGATATGCAGGGTCCGTGGGCAGGCGGACCTATGCCCGCAAACGGCAGCGCGGCGGGTGGGCCGTGCTGACGCGGAGCTAGCTGCAGTGGTTGCCGCTCCGCTCCTCCTGTTCTCCGTACGGGACCGAGGCAATCTCTTCGCCCGCCGCGTCGACGAGGGTCACCGAGTCGCCGCCGTTGTTCCAGACCGGAGACCCGCTCTCGCCAAAGAGGTCATGGGCAGTGTTTCGACCTTCGCCGGGGTGGATCCTCACCGAGGCGCCCGGAGCAAGCGAGAAGGACGGCAGCGTGTTGACAACGTCGCCGTTGCCCTCGCGCAACTGCCAGCCGCCGAGTTGGACGGCGGAGCTTTCCGCGTTCAGCAGGCAGACGTATTCGTCGGCGGGATCGTCGTAGCCGGGGGAGTTGAACAGTGACGAGGTCGCGTCGATCCGAACGTCGGGCCGGTCTTGGCAGGAGCCGAGACCGAGCCAGCATTGGTCTATGGCCAGCGGGATGAGGGCGCCGCTGAGCAGGGCAAGCACCGCTACCCCGAGGCCTGCGAGTTCGCGCCAGTCGCGCGCATCGGCCTTGCCCGTCCGCGGCTTGCGCGGCAGTAGCGTCGGCAGCCCTCGGCGGCTCTTTGCTGTCTTCCGGGGTGGTTTGCCCTCGCCTCGGGACGACGAGGGGTCGGGCTCGGTCATCTACTCCTGCGCCTGACCAGATGCCCCCGGGCATTGCAGCGATAGCCGGCCTTGCGATACGCCTTCGCATAGCCGCGCTTGTGCGAGCAGTACTGGCCCGCCCGCAGGCACTTGTGTCCACCGGGCGTGATGGCGTGGGTGTACCCGGAGCCGCAGCTGCGCGATGCGATGGCGACGGGCGCGGTGCCGCCACCGGTATCGGCCTGGGCGAGGGACCCGAACGACGCGCCGAAAACGGCAAGCAGGGAGATGCAGGCAATTGCGATGAGCCGCTTCATGTGGAGCCTCCAGTCTTCGCAGGTGGAGAAATAAAATATCCATATATGACTCCACAAGTACTCAAACTGTCGCTTTCCCGATTCGCGCGGGTTGCCTTGCGCGCAGTAGCGACCTAAGCTGCGCTCATGGCGGTCAAGCTCCACCGTTGCTCGGTCGGCTGGTTCAAGGCCGACATGCACCCCTGCTGGCGGGTGCAGAAGGCGCTCGACGAGCAGGGGATCGAGTACGAGGTGGTCACCGGGCCGCTGCGTCCGGGCAAGCGCGACGAGCTCAACGAGCTCTCCGGTCAGCGCAAGTACCCGGTGATCGAGTTCGAGGACGGCCGCGTCTACCGCGAGGAATCCGCCGACATGGCCGAGCGGATCCGCGCCGGCAAGCTCTTCGAGGCCTCAGGCGGGGGCGACGCGGTCGCGTAGTCGCATCGTCAGGCCGGCGACCACGTAAGCGATCGCCAGCGCCAGCAGGGCGAACTTGCAGGAGGCGAAGACCGTCGCCAGCAGGGGGAAGGCGGCACCGGCGCCGTCGAGCGTGAGCAGCAGGCAGGTGTTCTCCAGCGCGTCGCAAGCGGCGCCGGCGGCGCCGAGGAAAACCGCCACACCGCCGATCGCGGCGAGGCGCCTCCACTCACGCTGTCGTGCCAGGTCGCGGGTGGCGAGAAGAGCGAGCGTGAGCAGGGTCCCGTAGGCGGCGAGGAAGCCAAAGTCGATCCAGAGCGACTCGCGCGCCGCGTCCTGTCCCTTCTCGCCCCATTCGGCCATGATCTCGTCGGCCCTGCCCTGACCCCCGGTCAGCTCGAACGGCACGATCCCCGGCCCGCCGGTGTCCTTCATCCGGTTGTCCGCCGGCGACATCGCCAGCAGCAGCGCGACCGTCGCCACAGCCGCCAAGACGATCCCCTGCCAACGCCTCATATGGGGGATCGTATCCACCAACGACAGAGGGAATGTGCCGCGCTCCGCTATGCCGCTGAGACAGCCTGAAGTCAGCGATCCAGACGAGCGGGATTTCAGCGCCGAAGGCCCGACCGTCTCAGGCGGCGACGATGCCGAAGCGATCGTCGAACGTTTCTCGCTGCTCGACAGCCACGGCCTGGGCGAACCTGCTCGCCGTGACTGTGAAGCGGTCGAGGAAGCCGACGCTTCCGAGGAGGACGAAGCTGTAGCTGTGCCAGTCATCGATGAAGCCGACCTGGGCTTGCCATTCGCGGTATTCGTGAATCTCGCCGTCGTGGGGATGCAGGCGTAGCGAGATCGTCTTGTAGCGGGCCAGGTGCGAGCGCCCACCAATCGCGTGCTGCGTCTCGCCCTCGTGGTCGGTCAGGTCTATGCCGAGGGATTCGGCAAGCAGATCGCTGGCAAGGATCGCGTCGGCGGCTGTTGCTCAGCCAAGGCCGACGTAGATCGGCTCGTCCGCGTAAGGCACGCGGCCGCGCACGACGACATGATTTTTTCCCTTGGCCTTCTCAAGCACCACGCGAGGGTCCTTATCGGCGATCACGATCTCGCCGCTACGCGCGTCGATGGCCACGTACTGGCCCTCTGCCAAGCGGATGACGATCGACTTGCAGATCGACCGCCTGAACGGCCTCGCGCGGCCGAGGGAGACGCCCCTTGAGCCCCTCAGATGACTTAGCAGTTTTGCTACATTGACAATGTAGGTGGTCGAATGAGATCGGACGAAATGGCTCGTAGGAACGACTCGCCAATAGGAGCTGCCCACTCGGAGAGCATGGAGAGGCGGGCTCGCAAGAGCGCCGCCTACAAGGCCGCCTTCGAAGAGCAGCAGCCCTACGAGCAGTTCGCCCGCCTGGTGATCCGCAAGCGCATGCAGCTCGGCCTCACGCAGCAGGAGCTGGCCGAGAGGATGGGGACGAGCCATTCCGTCGTCTCCCGCCTCGAGAGCGGCCAGCACCGCTTCAGCTTCGCGACCATGCGCAAGCTCGCCAAGGCGCTCGACACGCATCTCGTCTACGGCTTTCAGGACGAGGCCCCCGACTCGAAGTCCCGCCGGACGCCGAAGCGCGAGCTGGTCGTCTCGGCTTGACCGAGGCGTCTACTGGCTCAGGATCGGGGCCAGCTCAGAGGCGGGTACTGCGGTAGGCACCGGGATGGTGACGTGCAACTCGCCATGCCGTTCAAATAGCAGCTTCGGGCGCACCAGCGTGAGTCCGACCAGCTCGCCGTCGCGGTTGAACCGGGCGGTGTGTCCCTCCGGCGTCTCGTCGTAATCGACCGCGCGGGACGGGTCGCCGACGTGGAGGTACAGAACGTCGGCATCGGCGTCGTACTCGACGCGATCGAACTCGATATTTGCGATCGCCACCGTCATGGCTTCGCCCGCGATCAGCGGAACGGCTCGGGCTCGAAAGCGTCTTCGCTCGCGAGCTTGCTCAAATCGCTTCGCCCCGAGCGAAAAGCACCAATCAACGAAAACGGGGGCTGCGGCGACCTGTTGGTCAACTCGCACTCGAGCGTGTTCGCGACGAACTGCCTCAAGCTGATTCCCCTCGCGGCGGCCTCCCGCCTTGCGCGCTGCGCCAACTTGGCATCCAGTTCGACTGTATTTGTCTGCGCGTCGGTCACGGGCTAATGGTAGCCGCGCAATGTGTTGTCGCGTAGCGGGGCGAGGAATACCCTTGGCCAGTGGGCAATGGTCGAATCAACATCGATCCACGTCGGATGAAGGGCCTTCCCTGTGTCCGCAACACCCGCGTCACCGTCAGCGCGATCCTGGGTCAGCTCGCCACCGGCGCAAGCGTGGATGAGCTGCTGGTGAGCTACCCATACCTGGAACGGGACGACGTTCGCGCCGCTTTGGCTTATGCCGCCGCGGGAGCTTGCCGCTGACTTAGCCGCGAGCCCGATCCGCGAGTTCGCGCTCCTCCTGGGATTTGGAACCGGCCGGCCCAGTTGGGCCATGTTAGCGTTCTTAATCGTCCCTTTTGCCGTGCCCTTCGGAGTTGCGAATGAGCATCTTGGCAGCGATGCGCCATACATCGCGTGGTTCGCGCTCTATTGGGCGGTCGGTTCGGCCCTCTTGATCGTTGGTGCAACTGCTATCCGGACGGTCATCGAGGATCGAACGGCGAACTCGCGCAACAGCTTTGGCGTCTGACCGTGGCACCGACGGTGGCACGAGAACGCGGCGAGCGCCCTGACCGCCGAGCGCGCCGCCGTCGCAACGGCCCGCAAACCGCTTGCCAGAGCCCCATCCAACAGAAAACGCCCCGCCGGGGAGGCGGGGCGTTTCTGGGGTTACTACAGGGAGGAGAGATATGTATCTCTATATATGTGGATCCGTGGGAGGTAGGTGAGCCCTTATGTGCCGCGGGGCGAGTCGATGGGAAGTCGACCTGCCATATGAGCGGCGCCGGGCCCGACCAAGAAGATTTCGTATTGCCTTATCGATCCTCTCTCGCGAATCCTTGAATTCAAGATACGAACATACGTGCGATTTGTGTGTGAGGCGAGTCACAGAGCCTCGTTTCTCGGCTTTCCCAGCCCGCTGAGGCGATTCTGCTACCCAATTCTAATGACCTGCTAAACATCTGGCAAGGGTTTTCTATGGACGCCCGTTTGAGCGCCTGTACCGTTCCTGCGTGGCTTCGGCAGGCCAAAAGGCCCGCATAGACGCGGTTCTTGCCGAGCGAGGGCTGTTCCCGTCGCGCTCGGCGGCCGCAGGCGCGGTCCGGGCGGGCAACGTGCGAATCGGCGTGGATGGCCCGGTGGCGCTGCGCCCCAGCCAGCTGGTCGATCCCGGGGCGGATTTCATGCTGGAGCGGGCTCCGCGCTTCGTCTCCCGCGGCGGGATCAAGCTCGATAACGCGCTCTCGGCCCTGGAAATCGACGTCAGTGGGCGCTCCTGCCTCGACGTCGGCGCCTCGACCGGCGGCTTCACCGACTGCCTGTTGCAACGGGGCGCGGAGCGCGTCATCGCCCTCGATGTCGCCTACGGGCAGCTCGACCTGCGTATGCGCGAGGATCCGCGCGTGACCGTGATCGAGCGCCTCAACGCCCGCGCCCTCGCGCCCCAGGACCTGCCCTACCGCCCGGATTTCGCCACCGTGGATGTCTCCTTCATATCGCTGACGAAGGTACTGCCGGCGGTCGCGGGCTGCATGGCGCCCGACGGCGAGATCCTCGCGATGGTCAAGCCGCAGTTCGAGCTCGGTCGCGAGCGGGTCCGCAAGGGCGTCGTGCGCGATCCCGCCGACCGCCGCGAGGCCGTCCTCGGGGTGGCCCGGGCCGCGGTCGAGCTGGACCTGCCGGTTCGCGGCTTCGCCTCGTCCGGGCTGCCCGGGCCGAAGGGCAACCGCGAGACCTTCGTATGGTGCGGCGGCGACGGCGAGGAAGTTGCCGATCTGCAGGCGGCAATCGAAACGGTCGATTCCTGATGTCTGGCGCCTTCTTCCCGCTATGCGGGCACAAAGCGCCAAGGAGCCCCGCATGAGCGAGCGTCTGGCGACACTTATCACCCACTCGCATCCGCCGGCGACGACGGAGGCGGTCGCGCTCGCGGTCGAAGCCGCGCGCGGGGCGGAGTGGCGGCTCGTCGCCTCCGCCGAGGAGGCGGCCAAGCACGACGGCTTCGCCGATGGGATCGAGGTGGTCGACCAGATGCCGCACCAGGCCGACCTCTGCCTGGTGCTCGGCGGCGATGGCTCGATCCTCTACGCGTTGCGCCACTTCGCCCGCACCGGCGTTCCGGTCTTCGGCGTCAACTTCGGCACCGTCGGCTTTCTCGCCGCGGTCGAGCGCGACGAGGCGCAGGAGGGGATGCGCCGTGCCTTCGCCGGCGAGATCGAGACGGTCGACCTGCCCGGCCTCGAGGTTGAGGTCGGCGGGATGTCGCGCCTCGCCCTGAACGACGTCAGCTTCATCCGGCGGCCGCACGAGCGGGTCGCCGAGCTCAGCTACCGGATCGCCGACGAGGAGGTCGGCCATGTGCGCTGCGACGGCCTCGTCGCCGCCACTCCGGTCGGCTCGACCGGCTACAACCTCGCCAACCAGGGGCCGATCCTGGCCTGGGGCGTCAAGGGCTACGTCGTCTCCTACATCGCCCCGCACTCGCTCACCGCCCGCCCGCTGGTCGTCGCCCCCGACGACGTCCTCCACGTGGGCAACGCGAGCGGCCGCGAGTCGGTCGACGTCGCGATCGACGGCGCGCCGGCCGGCATCCTCGAGTCCGGCGCGGCGCTGGAGCTGCGCTTCACCGACGGCGTCGGCCGCCTCGCGCAGCTGCCCGGGACGAGCTTCTACCAGCGCATTCGCGAGAAGTTCGGCCACTTGGCGGTCTGAGCAGACCGAACTCAGCAGTTTCGTAGGGTGTGCGCCGATGGAGCGCAAATGGTGGACCCTCGTCCTGATCTCGATCGCGACGTTCATGTTGCTGCTGGACATCACGGTCGTCAACGTCGCCCTGCCCGACATCCAGCGCGACCTCGACGCCAGCCTCTCCAGCCTTCAGTGGGTCGTTGACGCCTACTCGCTGATGCTGGCCGTCTTCCTGCTCACCGCCGGCTCGCTCGGTGACCGGCTCGGCCGCCGGCGCGTCTTCTCGCTTGGCCTCGGGCTCTTCACCTTCGCCTCCTTCCTCTGCGGGATCTCCGGCGACCCGACCCTGCTCAACCTCGCGCGCGGGCTCCAGGGCATCGGCGGCGCGGCGATGTTCGCCACCTCGCTCGCCCTGATCGGGCAGGAGTTCCACGGCCGCGACCGGGCGATGGCCTTCGGCGTCTGGGGAGCGACGGTCGGCGGCGCGGTGGCGATCGGGCCGCTGGTCGGCGGTGTGATCACCGAGCACCTCGGCTGGGAATGGATCTTCTTCGTCAACATCCCGATCGGCGCCGTCGCGATCGCGCTGACCGAGCTGCGGCTGGCCAACGTCGCCGCCCAGGACCCCGAGCGGATCGACCTGCCCGGCCTCGTCGCCTTCTCCGGCGGGCTCTTCCTGCTGATCTTCGGCCTGATCCGCGGCAACCCCGAGGGCTGGGGCAGCGCGACGATCGTCGCCTCGCTGGCCGGCTCGGTCGCGCTGCTTGCCGCGTTTCTCGTGGTCGAGGCCCGCAGCGACCACCCGATGCTCGACCTCGGCCTTTTCCGCAAACCCGCCTTCAACGGCGTCTCGGCCGTCGCCTTCGGCCTTTCGGCGGGGATGTTCGCGATGTTCCTCTACCTGACGCTCTACATGCAGGGCGTGCTCGGCTTCTCGCCGCTGGAAACCGGCCTGCACTTCCTGCCGATGACGGTGCTGTCCTTCGTCGTCGCGCCGATCTCCGGCAACCTCTCCCACCGGGTGCCGATCCGCATCCTCGTCGGCACCGGGCTCGGCCTGGTCGGGCTCGGGCTGCTGCTGATGCACGGTCTCCATGCCGACTCCGACATCTCGGTCCTGCTGCCGGGCTTCCTCGTCGCCGGGATCGGGATCGGCGTCACCAACCCCGGCATCGGCCAGGGCGCGATCGCCGTCGTCCCGCCCGCCAAGGCGGGAATGGGCTCGGGCATCAACACGACCTTCCGCCAGGTCGGCATCGCGACCGGCGTCGCCGCGCTTGGCGCGGTCTTCCAGGCGCAGGTCGACTCGAAGCTCTCCGGCCTGCTGCCGGGAGCGCCGGCGGGGTTGGGGGGAGCCGTCGCCTCGGGCGGCTCGAAAGCCGCGGCTGCGGCCGCGCCGCCGGGCCAGCGCGCGGAGTTCGTCCACGCCGCCAAGGTCGCCTTCGTCGGCGGCTTCAACGAGATCCTCCTGATCGGTTCGATCGTCTGCTTCGTCGGCGCCGCCCTCGGCTTCGCCCTCGTCCGCTCCAGCGACTTCGTGCAGCCGGGCGAAGTCGCGCCTGAGCCGGCCCCGGCCTGAGCCGGGGTCGGTCCGCCCGCGCTGCTACACAGAGCCCATGCTGCGCGAGCTCCGGATCGAGAACCTGCTGCTGATCGAGCGGGCTGAGCTGCGGCTGGGGGAGGGACTGAACGCGATCACGGGGGAGACCGGGGCCGGCAAGACGGTTCTGGCCCACTCGCTTGATCTGCTGATGGGAGGCAAGGCGCGGGCGCAGATCGTCCGTCCCGGCGCCGACGAGGCATGGGTCGAGGGCGTCTTCGACCTGCCGGATGGGCTGCTTGCCGAGCCGGAGATGGCGGAGATCGCCGCGCGCCTTCCCGACGGCGCCGAGGAGATCGTGCTCGGGCGCCGTGTCTCCGCCTCGGGACGCACCGCGGCGTTCGTCGCCGGCCGCGCCGCCTCCGCCGCGGACCTGAAGCTGCTCGGCGCTCGGCTGCTCGCCTTCTACGGACAGCACGAGCACCGCAAGCTGACGATCTCCTCGGCGCAGCTCGACGTCCTCGACGGCTTCGCCGGGGCGGACCAGCTCGAGCTGCGCGAGCGCTATCGCGAGGCGCATCGCGGGTGCGCGCGGCTCGCGGCCGAGCTGGTCGAGCTGCGTGAGCGAGACGGCTCCCGGGAGCGCGACCTCGACCTCTACCGCTATGAGCTCTCCGAGATCGAGGCGGTGGCGCCCGACGCCGCCGAGGAGGCCGAGCTGTCGTCGGAACGCGAGCGCTTGCGCCACGCCGAGGGCCTGCGCGAGGCCGCCCTCGGCGCCCTGGCGAACGCCGCCGGGGCGGAGGAGGACGGCGGCGGCGCGGTAAGCGCGCTCGCGGCGGCGGAATCGGCGCTGCACGCGGTGGAGGGCGTCGACGACGACCTCGATCGACTGGCCGAGCGCCTCGGCGCGCTCGCGGTCGAGCTCGGCGACGTCGCGGGTGAGCTGCGCGCATACGCCGAGCGGGTCGAGGCCGAGCCGGGGCGCCTCGCCGCGGTCGAGGAGCGCCTCGAAGCGATCGACCGCCTCCAGCGCAAGCACGGCGGCAGCGTCGAGGCGGTGCTCGCGCACGCCGAGCGTTGCCGGGCCGAGATCGAGCGGCTGGAGGGGGCGGAGACGCGCGGCGCCGAGATCGAGCAGGCCCTCGCCGCCGCGGAGGCGGAGCGGCAGAAGCTGAGCGAGCGCCTGAGCGAGGGCCGCGCCGCGGCTGTCGAGCCCCTACAGGAGCGGGTCGCGACTGAGCTGGACGGCCTGGCGATGCCCGGCGCGCGCCTGGAGGTCGAGCTCAAGCCGCACCCCGACGGCTTCGGCCCCAACGGTCGTGAGACGGTCGAGCTGCGAATCGCCCCCAACCCCGGCATGGCTGCGGCGCCGCTGCGCGACGCCGCATCGGGCGGCGAGCTCTCGCGCGTGATGCTGGCGCTCAGCGGGCTCGGTCAGGGGGCCGGCTCCGGCACGCTGGTATTCGACGAGATCGACGCCGGCGTCGGGGGGAAAACCGCCCGCGTCGTCGGCGAGCGTCTGCGCGCTCTCGGCGAGGACCGCCAGGTCCTCTGCATCACCCACCTGCCGCAGGTTGCTTCGCTCGCCCCGACCCACTTCCGGCTGGAGAAGGACGTGAGCGGCGAGCGCGCTGCCGCGACCGTCCAGCGCCTCGACGGCGAGGCGGTCGTCGAGGAGATCCGCCGCATGCTCGGCGGCGAGAGCGACGACGATGCCGCCGACCGCCACGCCCGCGAGCTGCTCGCCGCGGCCTGAATAGCGGTTAACCTCACACGGTGGCAACCGCCAGTCGCCGTCGTTTCCCCGCGCTGCTCTCGCGCCGCAACGGGGTGGGCGCGGAGGACGCGATCCATGCTCCCGTGCGGCTCGGGCGGCGCACCAAGGACCTGGTCAAGCGCCTGCGGCCGGGCGAGGTCGCAGTCGTCGATCACGTCAACGTCGACCGGATCGCCGCCGAGGAGCTGATCGCAACCGGCGTCCGCGCGGTGCTCAATGCCTCGCCGTCGAGCGATGGCCGATACCCGAACGCCGGCCCGCTGCTGCTCGTCAACTCCGACGTGACGCTGATCGACATCGAAGGCGCCGACCCCTTCGAGTTGCTCGACGACGGCGATGAGGTGACGATCGCGGGGGGCGCGGTCAGCCGCGGCGGGCGCGAGCTGATGCGCGGCCACGTGCTCGATGTCGAGGAGCTGGAGCGGCGGCTCGCCGAGCAGAGCGCCCGGGTGGACCGGGCGCTGGCCGAGTTCGCCGAGAACACGGTCGCCCACGTGCGCCAGGAGACCGACCTGCTGACCGGCGCGGTCGAGCTGCCGCCGACGAGGACGGTGTTCCGCGACCGCCACGTGCTGATCGTCGTCCGCGGCGAGGGCCACCGCAGCGACCTGAAGGCGCTCAACGCCTACATCCGCGACGTGCGGCCGCTGGTCGTCGCTGTGGACGGCGGCGCCGACGGCTGCCTCGAGGCGGGCCTCAGGCCCGACGTGATCCTCGGCGACATGGACTCGGCCGGTGACGCCGCGCTGCGCTGCGGCGCCGAGCTGATCGTCCACGCCTACCCGGACGGCCGCGCGCCCGGTCGCGAGCGACTGATCGAACTGGGGCTCATGCACACCGTCGTCCCGGCAGCCGGCACCAGCGAGGACGTGGCGATGCTGATGGCCTACGAGAAGGGGGCGGACCTGATCGTCAGCGTCGGCGCCCACTTCAACCTGATCGAGTTCCTCGACCGCAACCGCGCCGGCATGTCCTCGACCTTCCTCACGCGTCTGCGGATCGGCGAGAGGCTGGTCGACGCGAAGGGCGTCAGCCGGCTCTACAAACCGCCCTCGACCTTCGCTCCGGCGGTGCTCTTCTTCGCCGTCTTCGCGGTCCTGCTGGCGATCGTCGTGATCACCTCGCCGGCGCTCAACGACGTCTTCGAACTGCTCTGGTTGAAGGTCAAGATCTGGCTCGGGCTGTAGTGGGCGGCGCGGCGACCGTCTAGCCTTCCCGGGCCGATGGGTTACAGCGCGCGCTACCACGCCACGTCGCTGATCGCGGTCTTCCTCGCGCTCGCGATCGGCATCCTGATCGGCGCCGAGTTCGGCGGCGACACGCTCTCCAGCACGCGCAAGAACCTCGAGCACAGCCTCACCGGCAACCTCCAGGACGCGCGTCAGCGGGCCGACGACCTCAGCACCGAACTGGGCCGCGCCAACGAGTTCTCCAGCCGCGTCTATCCGGCGCTCGTCCGCGACCGCCTGCACGGCCGGCGCATCGGCCTGATCGCCTTCGGCGACCTGCCGGGCGACGTCTACGGCGCGATCGAGGCGGCGCTGGCGCCGGCCGGCGGGCATCTGGTCGGCGTCGGGGTCGTGCGCGAGCCGATCGACACCCGCGGCCTCGCCGGCGACCTCGCCAAGACGCGTTTCGCCCGGCTCGCGCGCGAACCCGACGCGCAGACCGCGCTCGGGGCCGGGCTCGGCCGCCAGCTCGTCCGCGGCGGCACGCTGGTCGAGCTCGTCCGCGGCCACCTGTTCTCGCGCGCCAGCGGCAACCTCGGCGCGCTCGACGCGGTGATCGTCGTCCGCGACCAGCCGCAGGACATGGGCCCGCAGCAGCGCGCGGTCGCCGGGCGGATCGAGTCCGGGCTGGCGGCCGGCATCACCGGCACGCGCGCGCCCGCGGTCGGGGTCGAGAGCACCCGCACCGAACCGTCCTCGGTCTCCTTCTTCGCCGGCAACGACCTCTCCAGCGTCGACGACATCGATCTCGTCGCCGGCCGGCTGGCGACGGTCTTCGCCCTGCTCGGCGCCGAGGGCAGCTTCGGCATCAAGGGCAGCGCCGACCGCCTGCTGCCCGACCTGCTCGCCCCGCACGAATGACCTGGATCGGCTTCCCGGTCGGCGATCGCGGTCGCGCTGCTGGTCGTCCCGGCCGGCGTGCGCGGGCTGCTCGACGCGGGGCTCGTGCGCGAGAACTACCGCGGCGCCCGCCTCGCCTTTCCGCTCGGCGCCGTGCTGGCGACCGCCTCGCTGGTGGCGCTGGCGCCGCTCGCCTTCCTCGACGACCGCGGCAGCCTGGAACTGCTCGACCCCGAGCTGCGGCGCTGGCTGCCCTACGTGATCGGCGTCGCCTTTCTCGGCTTCCTCGACGACTCGCTCGGCCAGGGACAGGCGGCGGGTACGCCGCGCGGCTGGCGCGGTCACGCCCGGGCGCTGCGCGAGGGGCGGCTCTCGACCGGCGCGATCAAGGCGATCGGCGCGCTGGCGCTGGCCGCCTACGTCGTCTCCGGCCGCGGGCTGGAATCGTGGCGCTACCTGGCCGACGTCGCCCTGCTGATCCTCGCCACCAACGCCTTCAACCTGCTCGACCTGCGGCCGGGGCGGGCGGAGAAGGGACTGGCGTTGCTCGGGCTCGGCCTCTGCGTCGGCGCCTGGACCCTCGCGCCGCTCGACCTGCTCGGGATCTTCGCCGGGCCGGTGCTGGTCGGCGCCGCCTTCACCCTGCGCGAGCGGGCGATGCTCGGCGACACCGGCTCCAACCTGCTCGGCGCGATCGGCGGCGTCTGGCTGCTGACGACGCTGGGCGGGACCGGGCGGCTGATCGCCCTCGCGGCGGTGGCGGCGCTGACCGTTTTCGGCGAGTTGCGATCTCTTTCCGCGACGATCGATTCGGTTCCGCCCCTGCGCTGGCTAGACTCGCTCGGCAGAGAATGAGTCGCCCCGAACCGCGAGACACCCGCTTCATCTTCGTCACCGGCGGCGTCGTCTCGGCCCTCGGCAAGGGGATCGCCGCCGCCTCGATCGGCCGCCTGCTGGTCTCCCGCGGCTACCGGGTGCAGCTACAGAAGTTCGATCCCTACATCAACGTCGACCCGGGCACGATGAGCCCCTTCCAGCACGGCGAGGTCTTCGTCACCGAGGACGGTGCCGAGACCGACCTCGACCTCGGCCACTACGAGCGCTTCACCGACGAGAACACCTCGCGCGCCTCGAACGTGACCGCGGGCTCGGTCTACAACACGGTGATCAACCGCGAGCGCCGCGGCGACTACCTCGGCGCGACCGTGCAGGTGATCCCGCACATCACCGACGAGATCAAGAACCGGATCCTGATCGTCGCCGAGTCGCAGTCGGTGGACTTCGTCCTCACCGAGATCGGCGGCACGGTCGGCGACATCGAGTCGCTGCCCTTCCTCGAGTCGATCCGCCAGCTCTACACCGACCTCGGGCCGAAGCGCAGCATGTTCGTCCACCTGACGCTCGTGCCCTACGTCGGCCACGCCGGCGAACTGAAGACCAAGCCGACCCAGCACTCGGTCAACGAGCTGCGCCGCATCGGCATCCAGCCGCACGCGCTGGTCTGCCGCTCCGAGGGGCGGCTCGACCAGGAGATCCGCAGCAAGATCGCGCTCTTCGCCAGCCTCCCGGTCGATGCGGTGATCTCCGCCAACGACGTCGACAACATCTACAAGGTGCCGCTCGTCTTCCGCGCCGAGGGCGTCGACGACCTCGTGCTCGACCACTTCGGCATGGAGGCGCCGGCCTCGGACCTGAGCGAGTGGGAGGCGATGGTGCGGCGCGCCGACGCGGCCGCGGGCAGGATCAGGATCGCTCTGGTCGGCAAGTACGTGCAGCTCGCCGACGCCTACAAGTCGGTGATCGAGGCGCTCGAGCACGGCGGCTTCCACCACGGGGTCGAGGTCGACGTCGAGCTCGTCGATTCGGAGAACTTCGATCCGGAGAAGCTCGAGGAAGCCGACGGCGTGCTGATCCCCGGCGGCTTCGGCGAGCGCGGCATCGAGGGCAAGGTCGAGGCGGCGCGGATCGCGCGCGAGCGCTCGATTCCCTACCTGGGGATCTGCCTGGGAATGCAGATCGCCGTGGTCGAGTTCGCCCGCAACGTCGCCGGCATGGACGGAGCCAACTCGGCCGAGTTCGACCCGGAGACGCCGTTCCCGGTGGTCGACCTGCTGCCCGAGCAGAAGGAAGTCTCCGAGATGGGCGGCACGATGCGGCTCGGCGCCGACCCGGTCAAGCTGCACGACGGCACCCGAGCGCGCGAGATCTTCGACGAGGCGGTCATCTACAAGCGCCACCGGCATCGCTACGAGGTCAACATCCAGCTGCGACGCCGGCTCGAAGACGAGGGGCTGGTCTGCGGCGGCACCTCGCCCGACGAGCGCCTGGTCGAGATGATCGAGTTGCCCGACCACCCGTTCTTCGTCGCCTCCCAGTTCCACCCGGAGTTCAACTCGCGCCCCAACCGGGCCGAGCCGCTGTTCCGCGACTTCGTCGGCGCCGCCGCCCGCCACGCCGGCGAGCGCCCGGCCGAAGGCGGCGAGATCGCGCAGCCGGCCGAGGACTCCTCCGTAGCCCACTGACGGGTTAGCCTGTCCCGCCGTGGACCGGTTGCACGAGACCTTCGTCAGGTTGTGCGAGATCCGCAGCCCGACCGGAGAGGAGCGCGAGGTCGCCGACACGATCCTCGCCGAGCTGCGGGCGCTTGGGCTGGAAGCGGAAGAGGACGACGCCGCCGAGGCCGCCGAAGCGGGCGCCGGCAACATCCTCGCGCGGCTGCCGGGACGCTCCGACCGCTGGCTGACCTTCTGCGCCCACATCGACACCGTCCCGCACAGGGGCCAGATCGAGGTTTTGGACGACGAAGGCGTCTTCCGCAGCGCCGGCGAGACGATCCTCGGCGCCGACAACAAGGCCGCGGTCGCGGTCTTCATGGAGCTTGTCGCGCGGCACGCCGAGGACCCGCCGCCGGTCGGGATCGAGCTGCTGCTGACCGTCGCCGAGGAGCAGGGCCTGCGCGGGGCGAAAGCGTTCGACACCGGCGCCCTGCGCTCGGACTGCGGCTTCGTCCTCGACCACGCCGGCCCGGTCGGCGAGGTGATCGTCGCGACCCCGACCCAGCAGCAGATCCGCGCCGACTTCGCCGGGGCCGAGGCGCACGCCGGGATCGAACCCGACGACGGCAACAGCGCGATCGCCGCCGCCGCGGCCGCGATCGCCCGCATGGAGCTGGGACGGCTCGACGAGGAGACGACGGCGAACGTCGGCACGATCGCCGGCGGCACCTCGGGCAACGTCGTGCCCGGGCACTGCGACATCCTCGCCGAGACGCGCAGCCTCGGCGCCGACCGCGCCGCCGCCGTGGCGGGCGAGATCACCGAGGCCTGCGCCTGGGGCGCGAGCGAGCACGGCTGCGACGTCGACGTGCGGGTCGAAGAGCTCTTCCGCGGCTACGAGATCCCCAGCGACTCGAAGGCGCTCGGCCTGGCGGAGGCCGGCCTGCGCAGGGCTGGCCACGAGCCGGTCCGCACGAAGATCGGCGGCGGCAGCGACGTCAACGCGCTGCGCCTCAACGGCTTCGAGTGCGTGCTGCTGGCCAACGGCCCGCGCGACGTCCACACCGCGAACGAGCGCGTCGCCGCCGCCGACCTCGACGCGATGCTCGCCGTCTGCGAGGCGATCGTCGCCGAGGCGGGCGCCGAGGCCGGGTGAGCGGCCGGCTGAAGCTGCGCCGCGCCGTCGTCGTCGAGGAGCGGCCGCTGACGGTCGAGATCGACGGCGAATGCCGCCCCGCCTGGGCTGACGAGGCGCTGCTGGGGGAGATGCGCGTCGGCGACGAGGTCGTCGTCAACGTCGCCGCGCTCGACCTCGGGCTCGGCTCGGGCGGCTTCGACGTCGTCCACGTCAACCTCACGCGCGGCCTTGCGGCAAACGCCGCGGGCGACGAGCACGTGATCAAGCTCAACTACACCTCGCTCCAACACCCGGTCGAGCCGGTCGAGAGCAGCGAGGGGAAGGCGCGATCGATGCCGGTGCTGGTCCTGCCGCTGCACGGGCACCTGGCGCCGGCCGCCTGGGCCGCCGACCAGGCCGCGCCCGGGCTGAAGCTCGGCTACGTGCAGACCGCGGGCGGCGCCCTGCCGGGCGCGCTGAGCCGCGACGTGGCGCAGCTTCGCGAGCGCGGGCTGCTCTGCGGCCACGTCACCGCGGCGCCAGCCTACGGCGGCGAGCACGAGGCGCTGAGCGTCGCCGGCGCTCTCGATGCGGCCGCGAACGGGCTTGGCTGGGATGCCGCCGTGGTCGGTCCGGGGCCCGGGATCATCGGCTCCGACACGCGCCTCGGTCACGGCGGCATGGCGGCGCTCGACAACGCCCACGCGGCGCTCGCGCTCGGCCTGCCGACGCTGCTCTCGCCGCGCCTCTCCGAGGCCGACCCGCGCGAGCGCCACCGCGGGGTGAGCCACCACACGCTGACCGTGCTCGAGCTCTTGCTCGCCGGGGTGGAGGTGGTGCTGCCCGGGGGTCACCGCGAGCTCGCCTCACGGCTGGCCGCGACCGGCGCCGAGCACGAGATCCGCGAGGCACCGGCCGATCTCGACGGTTACGCCGCCTCCGGCCTGCCGGCGCGCACGATGGGGCGCGGCATCGCCGAGGACCCGCTCTTCTTCGCCGCGCCGCTCGCCGCGGGCGGCGCCTTGCGCCGCGAGGAATGAGGCCGGCGCGGGAGAACGGTCCCGCATGGCAGTCGCACTCGAGTCGCCGCCGGAGGTCGATGCCCGCTTCGAGGGCCTGGTCCTCGATTTCCTCTCCTACCTGGAGCTGGAGCGAGGGCTCTCGCGCAACACGCTCAACGCCTACCGCACCGACCTGCTCCAGTACGGCGAGTTCCTCGGCGAGCACGAGCTCGACGCGCTCGACGCCCGGCCCGCCGACATCGGCGACTTCCTCGCCGACCTGGCGACCGGCAACGGGCGGCCCGCCTGCTCGGCCTCGACGGTGCATCGCAAGACCGCCTGCCTGCGTTCCTTCTACAAGCACCTGCGCCGCGACGAGCTGATCGGCGACGACCCGACCGCGGCGCTGAGCGCGCCGCGCCGGGCGAAGAAGCTGCCCCAGGTTCTCAACTACGCCGAGGTGCAGCAGTTGCTGGCGGCGCCGCGCGGCAGCGAGCCAACGGTCCTGCGCGACCGGGCGCTGCTGGAGACGATGTACGCCTGCGGCCTGCGCGCCTCGGAGACGATCGGGCTGGAGATGACCGACATCGACCTCGAGGAGGGGCTGCTGCGGGCGCGCGGCAAGGGCTCGAAGGAGCGGATCGTGCCGCTCGGCCGCAAGGCGATCGCGGCGATCGCCGCCTACCTGCGCGGCGGCCGGCCGAAGCTGGTCCCGCCCGAGCGCCACGAGGCGCGCCTCTTCGTCAACTTCCGCGGCGGCCCGCTCAGCCGCCAGGGCCTCTACAAGATCGTCCAGCGCCACGCCCGCGAGGCGGGCCTCTCGGGCCGGATGAGCCCGCACACGCTGCGCCACAGCTTCGCCACCCACCTGCTCTCCGGCGGCTGCGATCTGCGCGCCGTGCAGGAGATGCTCGGCCACGCCGACATCGCGACGACGCAGATGTACACGCACCTCTCGGGCGAGCGCCTCAAAGAGGTCTATTTCGAGGCGCATCCGCGGGCAACCGACTGAGCGCGGTCGAGGTTTTGATCGCATAGCGGCGAAAACCTCGACCGCGGTGGGGTAGAACTCTGGGATGCCCGAGCTGCCCGAGGTCGAGACCGTCTGCCGGCAGCTCGAGCCGGAGCTCGAAGGCCGGCGGATCGAGCGGCTGGAGGTCGACGATCCCCGCTGGTGCAGGCCGATGGCGCCTGCCGAGCTCGAGGCGGCTGTCGCCGGGAGGACGATCGAGCGGCTCGGCCGCCGCGGCAAGTACCTGCTGCTGGGGCTCGACGGCGGCCAGACGCTGATCATGCACCTGCGCATGACCGGCAACCTCGTCCTGGTCGAGGACGACGAGAATCCTCGCCACCTGCGCGCCCGCTTCCTGCTCGACGACGGGCGCGAGCTCTGGTTCACCGACCCGCGCCGCTTCGGCGAGGCGCTGCTGCTCGACGACGCGCAGCTCGACGCGCACTTCGCGCCGCGGCTCGGGGTCGAGCCGCTCTCCGACGAGTTCACGCCCGAGCTGCTGGGCGAGATCGCGGCCGGGCGCACGGCGCCGCTCAAGTCCTTCCTGCTCGCCCAGAAGGGGGTTGCGGGGGTGGGCAACATCTACGCCGACGAGGCGCTCTTCCGAGCGCGGCTGCACCCGCTCTCCCCGGCCGGCTCGATGAAGCCCGAGCACCTGGAGGCGCTGCGCGACGCCGTCGTCGCCGCGCTCGAGGCCGGCATCGACGGCGGCGGCGCCTCGATCGACGACTACCGCGACGGTCGCGGCGAGAAGGGCCGGATGCAGGACGAGTTCCTCGTCCACACGCGCGAGGGCGAGCCCTGCCCGCGCTGCGAGGGCACGGTCGAGCGGATCGTCGTCTCCGGGCGCTCGACCTACTTCTGCCCGGCCTGCCAGGTGCGCCTGCGCCGCAGGCCGCGGCGGCGGCGCCGTCCGGCGCGTCGTTCACCTTAGATCGGTTATGGCCGGCAAGACGCTGAAGACGGAGGCGGTCGTCCTGCGCGGCATCCGCTACGGCGAGGCCGACCGGATCCTCCACCTGTACACGGCCAAGCGGGGACGCGTGGGGGCGATCGCGAAGGGGGTGCGGCGGACCAAGTCCCGCTTCGGCGGCCGCCTGGAGCCGTTCTTCCGGCTCGACCTGCTGCTGCACGAAGGCCGTGGCGAGCTGCTCACGGTGACCCAGGTCTCGACCGTCGCCGGCTACCCGCGCCTGCGTGCTTCGGGCGCGGCGCTGACCGCAGGCGCGCGCGCCTGCGACGCGGTGCTGCGCCTGCTCGACTCGGCCGAGCCCAACCCACCCGCCTACAACCTGCTCTGCCGCTACCTGGGGCTGCTCGACGACCCGGCGGCGCCGGACGCCGCATCGCTGCCCACGGCGCTCTCCTTTCGTCTCAAGCTGGCGCTCGCCGCCGGCTTCTCGCCGGAGCTCGGCTCCTGCGCGCGCTGCGGCGAGGCCGAGCACCTGGTCGGCTTCTCCGGCGCCGCCGGCGGGGTCGTCTGCGCGAGCTGCGAAGCGGGCGCCTTCCCGCTGTCGGAGGGGGCGCACCGCTTCATGGTCGAGGCGATCGCGCGGCCGCTGGCCGAGGCCCCGGAGGCCGGCGAGCGCGAGCTGCGCCAGGCCGAACGAGCCATAGGGGAAACCCTGGAGCACCACGCGCACGTGCAGCTGCGATCCGCGGCGTAGGATCGTGGCCGTGCAGGCCACGGCGACTTTCGAGGACCGGGTTAGAGCCTGGGAGGCCGAGTTCCTCTCCGACCTCGGCACCCCGTCCTACCCCGCGCGGCGCCGGGTCGAGGAGCCCGACAGCCCGCTGCGCACGCCTTTTCAGCGCGACCGCGACCGGATCGTCCACTCGAAGGCCTTCCGGCGGCTGAAGCACAAGACGCAGGTCTTCATCGCGCCGGAGGGCGACCATTACCGCACGCGGCTGACCCACACGCTGGAGGCCTGCGGGATCGCCCGCACGGTCGCCCGCGCGCTGGGGCTGAACGAGGACCTGACCGAGGCGATCGGGCTCGGCCACGACCTCGGCCACCCGCCCTTCGGCCACACCGGCGAGGAGGCGCTCGACGCGGCGCTGCGCGAGCGCTGCGGCCGCGGCTTCCGCCACAACGAGCACTCGCTGCGGGTCGTCGACGTGCTCGAGCGCGAGGGCAACGGCCTCAACCTGACCGAGCAGGTGCGCGACGGGATCCTCAACCACACCGGCTCCGACCGGCCGGCGACGTTGGAGGGGCGAATCGTCAAGCTGGTCGACCGCGTCGCCTACATCAACCACGACATCGACGACGCGCTGCGGGCCGGGATCCTGCTGCCCGACGATCTGCCGGCGGCGGAGATCGAGCTGCTCGGACCGACCGGATCGGCGCGGATCGACACGCTCGTGCGCGACATCGTCGAGCGCTCGAACGAGGCCGGCGACATCGCCCAGAGCGAGGAGGTCGGCGGGGCGATGCTGCGCCTGCGCAAGTTCATGTTCGGGAGGGTCTACCTGGGCGAAGCGGCGCGCAGCGAGCACGAGCGGGCGCAGCGCGCCGTCCGCGGCCTCTTCGCCCACCACATCGAGCACCCCGACGAGGTGCCCGAGGGCGAGCCGGGGGCGGACGACTGCCAGCGCGTCGCCGACTACCTGGCGGGCATGACCGACCGCTTCTGCATCGCCCGCTTCGCCGAGCTCACCGTCCCCGAGGCGGCGAAGTTCTGATGGCGCTGATCTCCGACGAGAGCCTGGAGCGGGTCAAGCAGGCGGCCGACATCGTCGAGGTCGTCTCCGCGCACACCGACCTGCGGCGGCAGGGGGCCCGATGGGTAGGGCTATGCCCGTTCCACGAGGAGCGCACGCCGTCGTTCTCCGTTGACGCGGGGGAGAAGCTCTACCACTGCTTCGGCTGCGGGGTGGGTGGCGACACGATCAAGTTCGTCGAGGAGAAGGAGGGGATCGGCTTCGCCGAGGCGGTCGAGCTGCTCGCCGACCGCTACGGGGTCGAGCTGGAGCGCGAGAAGGAGGACCCGCGGGCGGAGGCACGTCGCCAGCAGCAGCGGCGGCTGGGCGAGCTGCTCGACCGCACGGCGGGCTTCTACGCGCACTTCCTCTGGGACGCGGAGGAGGCGGGCAAGGCGCGTGCCTACCTCGGCGAGCGCGGGCTGGGGGAGGAGACGCTGCGCGCCTTCGGCGTCGGCTACGCGCCGAGCGCCTGGGACACGGTGCTGACGCGCGGTCAGCGGGCGGGCTTCGAGGTCGAGGAGCTGCGCGCTGTCGGGCTCGCGCAGCGCGGGCGCGGCGGCGGCGAGTACGACCGCTTCCGCGAGCGGATCATGTTCCCGATCCGCGACCGCCGTGGCCGCACGCTCGGCTTCGGTGGCCGGGCGATGCGCTCCGACCAGGGGGCGAAGTACGTCAACACCGCCGAGACCGACTTCTTCCATAAGAGCCGCATGCTCTACGGGATCGACCTGGCCAAGGAGGCGATCGCGAAAAGCGGCCGCGTGGTCGTGGTCGAGGGTTACACCGACGTGCTGGCGCTGCACCAGGGCGGGATATCCGAGGTCGTCGGCGTGATGGGCACGGCGATCACCGAGGAACAGGTGGCGGCGCTCTCGGGCATGGTCGACGAGGTCGTGCTGGCGCTCGACGCCGACGCGGCGGGCCAGGAGGCGATGCTGCGCGCCCAGCGCGTCGCCGCCGGACGCAAGATGCGCCTGCGGGTGGCGGCGATGCCGGCCGGCGAGGACCCGGCAGAGATGTTGGCGGCGGAGGGGGGAGCGGAGCGCTTCCGGGCGCTGATCGAGGGGGCGGTGGACCTGCCGGCCTTCCAGGTCGGGCTGGCGCTCGACCGCACCGACGTCTCGTCGCCGGCCGAGCGCGACCGGGCGCTGGGCGAGGTCGCGCCGATCCTCGCTGGGATGGGGGAGACGGCGAGCCGCGACGACCTCGTCCGGCGGGTGGCGGGACGGCTGGACCTCGAGCCGGCGCTGGTGATGGGGCGGGTCACGGCGGCGCAGCCGCTCAGCGGCGGCGGTTCCGCGGAACCGCCTCGCCGCGGGGCCGACGCCGCGCCGTCGCGGCCGCCGGTGCGCAGCGGCGGTGAGCTGACCTCGCGCGAACGGCGCGAGCGGGCGCTGCTGGCGATGTGCATCGCGCTCCCGGAGGAGGGCCGCGACTACCTCGCGCGCCTGACCGCCGAGCACCTCTCGCCGAACGGCGCCCGCGCCGCCGCCTGGCTGCGCGAGCACCCGAGCGACCCGGCATCCAACCTTCCGCACGACGACGAGCAGCTCGCCAGCCTGATCGCCGAGGTCGTCATCCTCGCCCACGACGAGCCCGCCTCCCCCGAGGCGATGGAGCTCAACTACCTCCTGCTCGAGCAGCGCCGCCTCGAGTCCCAGATCGCCGCCGCCGGCGAAGCCGACGACTACGAGCGCCGCGCCGCCCTCAGCCGCGAACGCGCCGCCCTGGTCGAACGCATAGCCCGCACCGAGCGGGTCTGAGCGACGGGGAGGGTCCTTCTGCCGCTCGACGAATAGTCACCCGTCCTCGATCGGTACGAAGGGAGCAATGAGGTGGGAAACGCGGTGCTCGTAAATCAAGATGAATGGACGCCGGCTCGTCTGCTGCCTACCGCTGGCATTCGCAACCAAAAAGAGCAGGAGCGTCGAGCCGCCTCGGCACTGCTGGCCGTGATGAGCGCGGTGCCCGACTTCTGCCACGCCCTGCTCTCCCAGATGAAGGCGCCGAAGGGGGCGATCTCCACTTTCACCGAGCTGCGCTTCAGGGATGGAGACGACAAGCTTCATATTCCCGACGGCGCAGTTGTGGTCGAACGAGGCAAGACCCGCTGGTCTTGCCTCGTCGAGATCAAGACCGGCAACGCGGCGCTGGAACCCGAGCAAGTCTCTCGCTACCTCGATCTGGCTCGAGAGCATGGGTTCGATGGTCTGCTCACGATCTCCAACGAGATTCGAAGCGATCCAAAGACGCTTCCCTACGCGGTCGACAAGCGCAAGCTCAGGGGTCTGACTGTCTACCACCTCTCTTGGTGGCGAGTGCTGACGGAGGCCATCGTTCAGCACCGATTTCGCGGAATCGACGACCCTGACCAAGCTTGGATCTTGAACGAGCTGATCCGTTATCTGGACGATGACCGATCGGGTGCGAGCGGCTTCGAAGGCATGGGGGCCGAGTGGGTGCGCGTACGCGAAAGCGCTCGCAATCAGACCCTTCGAGCCAGCGACCCCGAGGCCAAGGCTGTCGCCGCACGGTGGGAGCAGTTCGTCGAGTATCTATGCCTGCATCTGAGCCAGGAGCTGGGCGTGGAAGTCAAGCATCAGCGTCCACGTGGCAAGAGTCCCGAGGAACGAGTTGCTGGGATCACCGATCGGCTGGCGCGCGAGGGCGTTTTGGGTTGCTCCATTCGCGTCCCCGACGCGGTGGGCCCGATCGGGCTGGAGGCGGATCTGCGCACCCGCCAGGTCACCACGACTATCGAGATGCCGGCGCCAAAGGAAGGCAGACCGAAGACCCGGGTGAACTGGCTCTTGCGGCAGCTCGCCGACGCTCCTGACGACCTGCGGGTCGAGGTGCGTTTCAGTCAGGTGCGCGCGACGCGTTCTGAGCTCTTGGGCGACTGCCAGCGATGCACCAGAGAAGCTGCTCCTCGATGACGAACCGAGTCGAGAGCCTCGCTCGTTCCTGCTTGCGCAGTCCAGGCCTATGGGCAAGAAGAGGGGCAGGGCCGACGGCTCATTCGTGGCCGAAACGCGAGGGCACACGACCGACTTCTATCGCGACTTGGTGCAGGGCTTGATGCCGCCTCGAACCAAAGCACCGAAGATCAGGGAGGACGACCAGAAGGTCGCAGAGCCCGACCCGCCGCTTGAGACATCCCGTGAAAAATCGGAGAGCGAGGCGCGTCGCGAGCGGGAGACGAGCCTCCAGCGCTTGGCGGACATCATGCCCTACGCCCCGAGTTGAGACGAACGCATGTTCGCGGAGTTCTGTCTGAGGCGTTTGCCAGGATAGGTCCATGGAGAAGGAGTTCCTGGAGGAATGTCTGGCGAAGGAGATGTCGCTGGAAGCGATCGGCCGGGAGGTCGGCAAACATCCCTCGACGGTCGGCTACTGGCTGAAGAAGCACGACTTACACGCAGTTGGCCGAGACCGCTTCTCTCCGCGCGGAGGGCTCGAGCGCAATCAGCTGGTAGTTGCGGTTGAGGATGGATTGACGCTCAATGAAATCTCAAAACAGGTGGACCGAGACATCTCGACGGTGCGCTATTGGCTGAAGCAGTATGGCCTCAAGGCCACTGGAGGATCGCGACGACGGGAGACACGAGAAGCCAAGCGGCGCGGGGATCGACATATCGAGAGAGATTGCCCTCGACACGGCCGAACAAAGTTCGTTCTTGAGAATCGTGGCTCGTATCGGTGCGTGAAGTGTCGGCGAGCCGATGTGTCTGCCTGGCGTCGGCGGGCGAAGGAACGTCTCGTTGAGGAAGCGGGAGGAAGGTGTCGATTGTGCGGCTACGACCGATACCAGGGTGCACTGCAATTTCACCACGTCGACCCCTCGGCGAAATTGTTTTCACTGTCACGGCGAGGTTGCACCAGAGCATTCTCTGAGTTGAAAGCAGAGGCAGCGAAGTGTGTGCTGCTTTGCGCGAACTGCCACGCGGAGGTAGAGAACGGGATAGCGACCCTTACCAACGACCCGATCAAGTAGCTCCCCCGGGTGGATTCGAACCACCGCGAACTGATTAACAGTCAGTCATGCTGCCGCTACATCACGGGGGATTGCCCGTGCCCGAAAGTATCGAGCTTCGGCGCATTCTAGGAGGTGATGGCCGACTTGTCCTTGACGCCCACTTGTTCGACCAGGTCGGCCCCCCGCTCGGCGCCGTCGTGCGCTTGCGCCCAGGTGGCGAACTCGCCGGCGCGGGCGGTGAACTTCGGATCATCGAGGATGTCGCGGACTGCCCAGCGCAGCGGTGCCCGGCGGCAGAGGCGCCAGGGGAGGGACAGTCCCGCCCCGGCCCAGGAGACCCGCATCGCGGTCTCGCTCATGTCGCCGATGAAGGGGCTGATCAGCAGCGGCGTCCCGGCGGAGAGGGCGCGGCAGACGGTGCCGTGGCCGCCGTGCGAGATCACCAGCGACGCCGCCGGCATCAGCTGGCTGTAGCTGAGCCAGTCGACGAGGATCGCGTTCGGCGGCACCTCGATCGGCTCCTGTGGGACGACGCGGTTCGTGGTGGCCACGACCCGTACCGGCTCTCTGGCGAGCGCCGCAAGCGCCGTGCGCACCAGGTGGTTGCGCGAGTCGTGGGCGGTGCTCGGCGCGACGAGGACCAGCGGCTCCTCGCCCGGCGGCAGCTCGATCTCCGGATGCGGCTGCTCGAACGCCATCGGCCCGGTCAGCTCGACTCCCGTGGGCCAGCGTCGGGGGTACTCGAGCTGGGGAAAGGTCCCGACCAGCGCCAGGTCGGGGCTGATGCCGCCGTGGAAGCGCTCGGTCGGCGGCAGGCCGAGTCGCGCCCGCTGCCTGTTGAGGTCGTCGCGGCCCTGTTCCAGCCCGACGTTCAGCGCCCGCTGGCCGGCCCTCCAGACCCCGCGTCCAAGTGCCGTCCGCGGCGGCCGCAGTCCCACCGCGAAGAACGGCAACCCGGGCTCGATCACGGGATAGATGTGGGGTATCAGCGTCGCCCTCGGCACGCCCGCGACCTCGGCGGCGAGCGAGGGCGCCAGGGTGAGGATGTCGCTGACCACGACGTGCGGCCGCATCTCCTCCAGCAGCGGCATCAGCGCCCGCGCGGCCTCCGCCGCATGGGCGCCCTCGGGCGAATCGGGGTCCGGCGGCGGGAACATCCGGTATTCCTCGGCCGCCGCGAAGCCGAGCCCGGCGCCCTCGACGGCGGCGCGCCGCTCCTCCCAGGTCTCGATCGTGACCGCGTGACCGCGCCCGCTGAGCGCCCGTCCCAGCGCTATCGCGGGGAATACATGGCCGGGATCGCCGAAGGCCGCGACCAGGAACCGCATGGGCGACCCCTCAGGGGGTATCCAGCCCCTCGCTCGGTCGGGTGAACACAATCTCCGGCACGTGACAGTTCGGCGAGGTGCGCAGCAGGAAACGCACGGCCTCGCCGATGTCCTCGGGGCGGATCATCTCCTCGGCCGGCACCTGGCCCTTGGCGAACTCGGTCATCGCGGTATCGACGAAGCCCGGCGCCAGCGCCGTGCACTGGATGCCGGCGCCGCCGACCTCCCGTTGGGTCGACTGGGTGAAGTTGATCACGGCGCCCTTGGTCGCGGCGTAGACGGAGAGCCATGCCTGACCGCCTTTGCCGGCGATCGAGGCGGTGTTGACGATCAGCGCCTTGCCGTGCTCGGCGCCGGCCTCGCGCAGCATCGGCACCCCCTCACGGGTGCCGATGATCAGCGCTCGCAGGTTGACCGCGAGCTGCATATCCAGGTACTTGGTCTGGATCTCCTCCATCGGCGCGCCGATGCCGACCCCGGCGTTGTTGACGAGGGCGTCGAGCCGCCCATAGGCCTCACGGTGCTTGGCGAAGACGCCGACCACGTCCTCCTCGTCGGCCATGTTCGCGGCGACGCTCTGCACCTCGGCGCCGTTCTCGCGCAGTTCCGCCGCGGCCGCCTCGAGCTTCTCCGGCCGCCGCGCCGAGACGGTCAGCGCATAGCCCTCTTCCGCGAGCGTGCGGGCGATCGCCAACCCGATGCCGCTCGACGCCCCCGTGATCAGTGCAGTTCGCTCCGCCAAGATCCAGCTCCTCACGCTCGTTGTGACCGCGAGGCACCTTATACGTCGTCCGAAGCCTGGCGCTCAATAACATGGCCCGTCCCGCATGTCTTGGCGCCATGCCACAAGCGCTCTCGCCTGCCTGCTCGCGCTCGCCCTTGCGGCGGGATGCGGCGGCAGCTCGAACTCCGGCGGCTCGACCGCCGCGACGGCCTCCAGCAGGCCGGCCCCGCCGAAGAGCGACTTTCCCAAGACGGAAGGGAAGACGCTCGGCGAAATCGTCAAAGAGGCGGACTCGCACGCGGAACTCGTCGTCTCGCCGGCGGCGCTCGTCTTCCATAAGGGCGTGAACCGTTACCCCTTCGGCGTCTTCCACCCGGACCGCAGCCAGGTGGACGGCGCCGACGTCGCCCTCTACATAGCGAAAGTGCCCGCCCCCAGGGGCAGCGGCTCCGGCAAGGCGAAGAACGGCAAGCAGAAGAAGGGCGCGGTTGCCCAGGCGCGCAGGGAAGCGCTGGAAGAGCCGGCGCGCGGCCCGTTCCCCGCGGCGGTCGAAAGCCTCGCCACCAAGCCCGCCTACCGCGCCCAGACGACGACCAGCGACCCCGATGCGGCGACGATCGTCTACACGACCGACCTCGACTTCACCGCCGACGGAGAGTGGCGGATCGCGGCGCTGATCAAGCAGGACGGGGAAACGCTGGCCACCCTGCTGCCCAGCGCCAACGTTGGCGAATTCGACGGCGTGCCGCCGGTCGGCCAGAAGGCGCCGAAGATCCACACGCCGACGCCGGCCGATACCGGCGGCGACCTCGCCAAGATCACCACGCGGGTGCCTCCGGACACGCAGAATCGGGTCGATTACGCGGACGCGCTCGGCAAAGAACCGATATTCCTCTTGTTTGCGACCCCCCAGTTCTGCCAGAGTCGGGTCTGCGGCCCCGTCGTCGACGTGGCCGAGCAGGTCAAAGACCAGTTCAAGGGCAAGGCGGCCTTCATTCACATGGAGATCTACAAGGACAACGATCCAAGCAAGGGAGTACGGCCGCAGGTGCGGGCCTTCAACCTGCCGAGCGAGCCGTGGTTGTTCGCGATCGACCGCAACGGTGTGATCAGGGCGGAGGTCGAGGGCGCCTTCGGCGTCGACCGTCTGACCAAGGTCGTGAAAGAGGTGACTGGCGAATGAGCGAGACGAAGGCCCCCGATCCGGAGCTGCTCAAGTCCTTTGCCGAAGAGGCGCGACGGCGATGCGACGTGATCGCCGCTGGGCTCGCCACCGAGACGGACGACTTCGAGACCCTGCGCTCCGAAGCGCACGCGCTGAAGGGGACCGCGGGAGCGGTCGGCCTGCGCCGCCTGGCGGAGCTCGCGGGGCTGATGGAATCCGACCTGGCCGAAGCGAAGAAGTCCGGCGAGCTGCGCGGCGGCCGCTCACACCAGATCGCCGACGCCGCCAAGGCCCTCGCCGAGGGCGCGAACGCGGCGGCCGAAGGCGAAGAGGAGCCGCCGGACGTGGGTCGCTCGCTCGCCCAGCTCTTCAGCGTCTGATCCGATGCTGGTGGAGAAGGTCCAGATCGCCGGAGGCGGCATCGCCGGGTTGGCGGCGGGCGTGGCGCTGCGCGACCGCGGCGTCGAGGTCGAGATCCATGAGAAGTTCGGCGAGCTCCAGGGCAGGGCGACCGGCTTCTCCGTCTGGGCCTACGCGATCAAACGCCTACAGGAATGGGGGTTCGACCGCGAGCTGCTCGACTCGATCGGACGCGAGATCGTCGAGTCCCACATCGTCGACGACCGGGACCGGCCGCTGATGACCCTGCCCGTCCAGAAGGCCTCGGCCGAGGTCGGGGCGCCGAGCATGGACGTGGACCGCCGCCGCCTCCAGGAAGCGATGATCGAGCTGATCGGCCGCGAGCGCTACCGCTTCGACTCCGAGGTGACGGGCGTGGAGGAAGGCAGCGACAGCGTCTCGCTCGTGCTCGCCGACGGCTCGCGCGCCGAAGGCGATCTGGTTCTGGGCGGCGACGGCATCCACTCCGTGGTCCGCGACGACGTGCTCGAGCAGAGCGTCGAGCTCGAGCGCTCGCGCTACGAGGTGATCGAGGGCATCGCCCCGTTCGACGAGGGGCGCCTGCCGCGAGGCCACCACAAGCAGGTTTGGGGATCGAAGGCGCGCTGTGGCGTCGGCTGGGTCAGCGACGAGAGCGTGCGCTGGTTTCTCGGCGGCCGCGGCATCGCGCTGGTCGACGATCCGCCGCTCTCCAAGGACGATCTGATCGAGCGGGTGGAGGGAATGCCGGAGATCGTCAGTGCCATGCTGGAAGCGACCGACGAGGACCAGATCGTGCGCACCGAGGTGCGGCACGGCTATCCGCCGAAGCGCTGGCACGAGGGACGCGTCGTCCTGCTCGGTGACGCCGCTCACACCCTCTCGCCCTTCGCCGGCATGGGCGCCTGCTCGACGATCGAGGACGTCGGCCACCTGGTTCGCCTGCTCGACGAGTCCGCGTCGCTTGGCGAGGCCCTCGAGGCCTTTCAACGGGAGCGCGAGGGCGACGTGACCAAGATCGAGAAGACCGGCCGCCGCAACGAGCAGATGATGATGCCGACCAACCCCCTCTTCTACTGGGCCCGCAACGAGGTCCTCGGCCACACCCCCGACGAGAAGCTCCTCGCCATCGCCGAGGACATGACCGGCGCCGAGTAGCCACCGCGCCCCCTGCCCGCCCGCTACTCTCGCCGCAACGGGGCGGTAGCTCAGCTGGTTAGAGCAGCGGACTCATAATCCGTCGGTCGAAGGTTCGAGCCCTTCCCGCCCCACTAAGAAAAGCCTTTCGTAGAGCCAAATAGATTAGAGCCGTTCGGCACGAAGTAGCCAAATTGGTCCCGAATTGGTCCCGAAACGTGCTAGATTTTGGGTCCTGATGCGACGGCCAGCGCCCCGCCCGATCTCCGGCCACGTGTTCAAGCGCAAGGGGAAGCGCGGCGCGGTCTGGTACGCGAAGTTCCGGTTGCCGGACGGGCGGCAGCAGAAAAAGCGGCTGGGGCCGGCATGGACCGAGAAGACCGCGCCGCCCGATGGCTACTTCACGAAGGGCAAGGCGCAGGCGCACTTGGACGAGCTGCTGCGCCAGACGCGCGACGGCTCGCTGCCGGGGATGGTCAAGACCGGCAAGACCTTCGCCGACGCGAGCGCCGAGTGGCTGGCCTACTGCGAGAACGTCCGCGACTGCAAGCCGTCGACGCTGCGCGACTACCGCAACATGGTCCGCGTCCTCGACCGCGAGTTCGGCAAGCGCAAGATCGAGACGATCACGACCGAGGACATCGATCTCTGGATCAGCGGCTACGGCGGCTCCAACCGCACGCGGCAGAAGTACCTCGTCTGCCTCGGCTCGATCTTCAAGCGGGCGATGAAGGTCTACGGCCTTCCCCGCAACCCGGCCGATTTGGTCGAGCGCCCGCGCGTCTGCCGCGCGGCGAAGATCGACGTGTTGCGCCCCGAGGAGGTCCTGGCGCTGGTCCGGGCGGCCGAGTCCGAGCAGGACGCCGCGATCTTCCACACCGCGGCGTTCGCCGGCCTGCGGATGGGCGAGCTGCTGGCGCTGCGCTGGCGCGACGTCGATTTCACCCGCCGCACGATCCACGTCCGCGAGAACTGGACCCAGGGCGAGACGACGACGCCGAAGGGCGGGACCGAGCGGGCCGTGCCGATGGCCGAGGAGGTTGCCGAACGGCTGGCGCGACTCGGGCAGCGCCCGCACTTCACCGCCGAAGACGATCTCGTCTTCTGCACGGAGCGCGGCCAGCACGTCGGCTACAAGTCCCTCAAGGAGCGCTACCGCGCCGCGCTGAGGGCGGCGGGCCTGCGCGAAGATTTCCGCTTCCACAACCTGCGCCACACCTTCGGCAGCACCGTGATCCGCCACGCCGACTCGCGCGAGGTCATGGAGTGGATGGGCCACGCCGACCTGACGACGACCAGGCGCTACCTCGCCTTCGTAGACCGCGAGGACGCCGCCATGCGTGTCTCGGAAGCCTTCCGGCTGGAGAGCCCCCAGGAGACGCCGGCAGCCGCTCCAGCGGCCTGACGGCGAGCTACCCGCGCCGTCGCGTCCCATAGGTGTTCTCGGCGATCCAGGTCTGTAGCCCGGAGCGCGTGAACCTCAGCCCACGATCCCCGATTCGCACATGCGGCAAGCCGCGGGAGCGCACCAGCTCGTAGAGCGTGCTGCGCGGGACGTGGAGCAGCTGCGCGGCTTCGTCGGCATCCAGTAGATGCTCGCCTAGGAGGTTGGGTTCCGGCATGTCCGCCCCTGTTTGTCCGTACCGAGCGCTCATTGCCTCAGATACGTCAGAAAAGCGCGGCTGACGCCCCGCCAGCGCTCGCCCGCACATTGCGGTACGAGCCGGGGGGAGAGTTGCGCCGCCAGGGCACTTAAGCTTCTGAGACCACCAATGACGGTGGTAGTTAGGAGAAATTTGCAGAGTTCAAAATGCAAGATTGGAAAGGCATAAGAGACGATGATTGGCCACGCAAGCGAATGGCTTGCGGTCGGCTCGATCCCCTCCGGCTTCTCAGGCGGCGAAATTGTCGCGCTGTGCTTGATCGCACTGCTGCGATGGACGCCGTTCGAGGTCGAATTGCGGATCTCGTCGCTCCTATGCCTGCGGCTCCGAACGGAGCCCCGGACAGGCGACGCCCGAGAGCGTCGATCTGCCTCGCCCTGAGAGATCGGGCGGCGGACACCGATCCGCAGATAATCCCCGGCTTTCGACCACTCTAGGTCGCCGGCACGTAGAGAGCTGCGCTGAGGGCCGCCGTCGAGCGGCCCTCAGCGATTCAGGCGGTCAACGCGTCGTGCTTGAGGTGGCGGGCTTCGGTGCGGAACAAGAAATGCAACCAAGCCAGCAACCAAGAAAACGCCGCAGAAGCAGCTAGCCGAATGCACAACCAGCGTGAGGCCGCACAGGAAAGGCGACCAGCAGCGATCGACAAGGCTCGACGGAGCCAGCACTCCCAACCAGAGCCGAAGGTCAGACCCCAACAGCCAACAGCAACCACCCCCACATCTCATCACTCTCCGAGATGAGTGAGACGAAACGCCAGCCCACCGGACATACCCGGCATGCTCTCCATCGGCAAGCTCGGAACCGGCCAGGAGATGTACTACCTGGCGAAGGTCGCCGAAGGCGCGGAGGACTACTACTCCGGCGAGGGCGAGGTCGCCGGGCAGTGGATGGGCGACGCCGCCGCCGAGCTGGGCCTCTCCGGTGAGGTCGGAGCCGACCAGCTCACGGCGATGCTCACCGCCAACAACCCGGCGAGCGGCGAGCCGCTGGGCCTACGGGGGGTCGGCGGCCGTGGCCCGGTCCCCGGCTTCGATCTGACCTTCTCCGCGCCGAAGTCCGTCTCGCTCCTATGGGGCCTCGGCGGCCCTGTCGCGGGCGTCGAGGTCAACGCCGCCCACCGTTCCGCCGTCGAGGCCGCGCTCGGTTACCTCCAACAGGAGGCGTGCTGGACCCGCAGGGGAGCTGGCGGGGCCGAGTTCGTCAAAGGCAACGGCTACCTCGCCGCCGCCTTCGAGCACCGCTCCTCGCGAAACGGCGACCCCCAGCTCCATACGCATGTCCTCGTCGCCAACGCCACCCAGGGACCGGACGGCAAGTGGACCCGCCTCTACCACCCGGCGATCTACGAGCACGCCCAGACCGCCAGCTACCTCTACCAAGCCGAGCTACGCCACGAGCTGACCCGCCGCCTCGGCGTCGAGTGGCAGGAGGTCCGCAAGGGAATCGCCGAGATCGAGGGCCTCTCCGACGACCAACTACGCGAGTTCTCGACCCGCCGCGCGGAGATACTCGAGGCAGTCGGTCCCGACGCCTCGGCGCGCTCGATGGAAGTCGCGGCGCTCACCACCCGCCAGGCCAAGGAGCTGAACGTCAGCCGCGAGGAGCTGCACGAGCGCTGGCGATCCAAAGGAGAGGAGATCGGCCTCGACACCGAGACGATCTCGCGGACCTTCGACGCCAATGCGGCGCTCAACCGCCCGGCCCCCGAGCCAGAAGCCGCACCCCACGAGCAGGTCGGCGAGGCGGTCACCGCCCACGCCTCCCACTTCGAGCGCCGCGACGCGATCCAGGCTGTCGCCGCCAGCCAGCAGTCCGGCGCGCCGGCGTCGGAGGTCGTGCGGATGGCCGATGGGTTCCTCGCCTCCGATCAGGTGCTCGGTGTCTCGGAGAGCCCACGCGCCGAGCGCTTCACGACGAAGCGCATCTGGGAGCTTGAGCGCCAGGCGCTCGCCACTGCCGAGCGGATGCAGGGCGAGGCCCGCGGTCAGGCCGGGGAGCTGGTCGCCGCCAGGGTGATCGAAGCCCGTCCGACCCTGAAGGCTGATCAGCGCGAGATGGTCCGCCGTCTCCTATCCGATCCCGAGGGGATCGCCGTGGTCGTCGGGGAGGCGGGGACCGGCAAGACCTTCGCCATCGTCGCCGCGGCCGAAGGCTGGGCGCAGGCGGGCTATGAGCTGCGCGCCGTCGCCCCGACCTGGCGGGCGGCGAACGTGTTGCGAGCCGAGGGGCTTGAGGCGACGAGCGTCGCCCGATTGCTCGCCCAGATGGACGGAGGAGGCGATGGAGCCGAGGCGGACTCCTCGCTGCTCTCTCCGCGCACCGTGCTCCTGGTCGATGAGGCGGGGATGGTCGGCAGCGCCGAGCTGGCTGCGCTGATCAAGGCGGCGGATAGGGCGCAGACGAAGCTCGTCCTCGTCGGCGATCATCAGCAGCTCGGGGAGATCGAGGCGGGCGGCCTGTACCGAGCCCTGGCCGAGCGAGGCGACCCGATCCTCCTTGACGAGGTGATCCGCCACAACCACGAGGTCGACCGCGAGGCGGCGCGGATGATCCGCGAGGGGGAAGGCCGGGCGGCGCTTGAGCTTTACCGCTCCGAGCAGCGGGTCACGGTCGCTCCCGACGCAGAGGTCCGCAGGGAGGCGATGGTCGCCGACTGGCACCGGGCCTACGCCGAGGGACAGGACGCGCTGATGGTCGCGAAGCGAAACGCCGAGGTCGGAAGGCTGAACGCGACCGCGAGGGAGCTGCTCGCAGCCGAAGGTCGGTTGGGAGCCCATGAGATCGAAGTCGGCGAGGCCCGCTTCGCCGCAGGCGATCAGGTCGTCACCCGCGTCAACGACCACGCCAACGAGATCTACAACCGTGAGCGCTGGCAAGTGGCCGAGGTAAACGCCGAGCAGGGCCGGATCGTCCTCTCGGGCATCGACCAGGAGAGAAGCGTCGAGATGGGACCCGAGTACCTCTCACGGACGACCCCGCACGGCGAGGCAGCGGCCATCCAGCACGCCTACGCGGTGACGACCTACTGCGCCCAGGGGACGACGGTGGATCGCGCCTACGTGATGGCCGACCCTCGATGGACAAGCAGGAGCTCTACGTCGCGATGTCGAGGAGTCGGGAGGAGACCTATCTCTACGCGACGCCGGAGATCCAGGCGGAGCGGGCCGAGTACGCGCCGAAGCCTGCCGAGCGAGACGCCATCGGGCATATCGGGGACGCGGCGGTGCGCGACCGGGCGCAGACGGCGGCGCACGAGGAGGCGCTGCGCTCGGAGCTTGCTCAGATGCCAACGCCCGACCTGGAGAAGCGCCGCGAGGAGCTGGACGCGCCGTCGCGCTCCGAGGCCAGAGCCGAACAGACCTACGAGCGCCAGCAGCAGCACGTCGCAGAACGCCAGCGCGAATATGCGCAGGCCATCGCTCACCGCGAAGCGGTCGAAGACCTCGGCTGGCGGGCGCGCCGCCAGATGCTTCCTAGCGCGACGGATGAAAGTCAAGTGCGACTTGCCCGATTGCACCTCCTGTGGCAGAGTCGGGGGCGGGCGCCGGTAGACGACCAGCTAAAGAGCGGAGCCCGGGGCATGGGCCCGCCGCGCTGCTTGCCCCCAACTGGGTGACTTCAAGATGCGCGCCCCGATGTCGCGCCGGCGCCCTCTTCTTGCTGCCGTTCCTGTGCCTCGGCCTCCTTGCGCTGTTTGGCTCGCAGCGCCTCCACGCGCTTGAACTCGGCGACGTTGCGGCGGTAGGTGGCCTCGGCCTGCTCGACCACCTTGCGCTCGGCATCGCGGACGGCCGCGTTGGCCTTCCAGACTCCCGCGCCGCCGCGGCTGCGCTTCGGCGCCCCGGAGCGCAGCTTGAGCTGGCGCAGCTTGCGCCGCTGAAGCGAGGGCTGTCCGTAGGCGTAGTCCTCGCCGCGGGTGAGCAGCGTCCAAAAGAGGCAGGCGAGCTTCCTGGCGGTGGCGACGATCGCCACCGATGCGCCGCGCCGGCCCTTGGTCCGCTCATAGAAGGCGCGCAGCGGGCCCGGCGCTTTGACCACGCTCCAGGAGGCCTCCACCAGGGCGTAGCGGCCGGCGGCCGAGCCCTGCTTTGAGATCCGCCCGTAGCTGGCCTCACTGGAGCCCGACTGGCGGACGATCGGGTCGAGGCCCAGATAGCCGACCAGCTTCTTGGCGCTCGGGAAGCGGCGGATATCGCCGACCGCCGCCATGAACGCCGCCGCGGTGATCGCGCCCACCCCGGGCACGCTCATCAGGCGGCGGATCTCCTCCGAGGCCAGAGCCTCGCCGCAGATCGCCTTCTCGATCGCGGCGATCTCGGCCTCGCAGAAGGCGATCTGGCGCAGACCGCTGTCGACCGACTCGCGCTCGGCCGGCGGCAGCTCAAGCTCGGCAAGCCAGCGCCGCCCGGCCACACCGAAGAGGTCGCTGAAGCCGGGCTTTGGGACGAGCCGACGCATGAGCGCGGCGTGGACCTCGTTCTTGGCCCGCGACTTGGTGACCACCAGCTGCGCGCGACGGCGAAGCCGCCGTCGCATCGCCTGGGTTGCCTCGTCGGGGACCCAGACCGTCTCCAGCTGCCCGCTCGCCAGCAGCCTGGCCAAGGCCCGCGCGTCGAGGCGGTCGGTCTTCGCGCGCGCGGAGCGCATCCCGGTGTCGGTCGGGCTCGCGGCGACGACGCGCCCAACGTGGGGGCGGATGATCCGCACCACCTCCCAGGCGTTGCCGCTCACCTCCAGCGCCACCTGGTCGGTTGCCCCGAGGCTCTCGGCGAACAGCCGCAGCGTCTCGGGGTCCATGGCCACCCTCGGGCAGCCGCGGAGCTGGCCCTCCTCGGCGATCGCGACCTCCATGAAGTCGCGGTGGATGTCGATGCCGATCGATCTCATCTCTCCTCCTTGGTTGTTGTGGGCGGAGAGGCGGTGGACAAACGACATCGACGGATTCGGGCTCGAGGCCCAACCGGGCGGGTCGCAGGGGCGGCCGCGAAAGAAAGAGAGGGGATGCTCGGCGAACGGCTGGCCGAGCAGACCGTGAAGCTCGATGGACTTGCGCCGGCCGGCACCGAGGCCCGCCGCGAGCACGAGATCGTCGGGCAGCTCCTCGCCGAGCGCGAGGAGAAGATGCTCTTCGCCGCCCGCCTTGCGCCGCCGGCCTATGTTGTCAACGAGCTGGGCGAGCGACCCGACGAGCCGGGGAAGGGGAGGGCGTGGGATCGCGGGGTACGCGAGATCGAGTCCTATCGCAACGAGCGCGGCGTCACCGACAAAGACAGCGCCCTCGGCAAGCGGCCGGAGGACGAGTTCGAGCGGGCATTACACGACCGCGCCCAGGATCGTGTTCGTATGGCCCAGCGCCGCCTCGATCGCGTCCAGCAGGCGGAGCGCTCGATGCAGCTCAGCCAGGAGATGGACCACGGCTTTGACCTTGGCATCGGCTGATCCCCGACCCCGGCGATTGTCGCGCAGCGCTCGCGGCCGTCATCCATGAAGGAGCGTCTCGTGTCAAGTGATCCCTTTTCGCGGCCTCCAGGCTCGACCGATGCTCTTCCAGGCACGAGTAGCCTCCGGCTCCGCTGGCTGTCAAGGCCGGGCTTCGCCCGCGCTTTGGCGCGCCCCTGTCGGGGCGGCCTTGACAGCACTTCGCCTCCGGCTCTTGGCTGGGTGGGTCGGCCGGGGGCCGACCGATGGAGAGCTACGGTCCGCGGCTGGTCGGTCGCCCGGCCGGTGACGCCGGCGGGGCCAGGGGAGTGTCTCCAGTCATCCATTCGGTCGCGCCCGTGGCGGACCAGGGTGTCGTGCGGGAACTCAAGGGCTCAATCAACCCCGCGGCCGTCCCTTCGCAGGGAGGCCATGACTACCGGCGAGCTCGCCTGAGTGTCCGCGGTACTCACCGCCGCGTCCGGGACGCGCGAAGCGCATCACGCCGATGACTCCTGCGCGAGCTCAGCGTCGGCCCGGGCGCGGGGCGCAAGGCAACGGATCTCTCCGTCGCGCAAGCCGTAAAAGCAGAGGGTGAGGATCTTGCGGGCGACCGCGACCCTGGCGATTCCGCGACCACGGCGCTTGGCGATGCGCTCAAAGGTCTCGCGCAGCGGCCCGCCGCCCTGCGCCGCCTTCTGCGCGGCCTCGACCAGCGCCCAACGCAGGATGGTCGAGCCCTGGCGGGAGATGTGGCCGAGCCGCACCGTGCGGTCCGAGTTCTTGACCCGTGGGGTGATCCCCGCCCACGAGCAGAGGCGGCGCGCGTCGGGGAAGCGGGTGATGTCGCCGATCTCGGCGATGATCAGCATCGCCGTGTAGGGCCCGATGCCGCGGATCTGGCAGAGCACCGGCACCCGCTCGTCCTCTCCCGCCAGCGCCTCGATCTCCCGTGCGGCCTCGCCGATCTCACGGTCGAAGTCGTCGATCAGCGCGAGGATGCTGTCGATCCGGCGGCGGTTGGGCTCGCGCAGATCGAGCCCCGCGAGGAACTTCCGGCCAGCCTTGCCGAAGAGGTCGGCGTGCTCGTTGGGGATGCCCTGGCGCGCCAGGGTCCCATGGACCCGGTTTTTCAGCGCGGTGCGCAGCTGCGTAAGGGCGACGCGATGACGCAAGAGCTCGCGCAGGTCTCGCAGCTCGCGTGGAGCTATGTAGGACTCGGGCAGCATCCCGGCGCGCAGGAGCTGGGCCAGGGTGCGCGCGTCGACGGCGTCTGTCTTGACCCGCGCCGAGGTGATCGCTTTGGTGCCGAGCGGGTGGGCCAGGTGCATCTCATAGCCCGCGTCTTCGAGCAGCTCGGCGAGCCACTCCCAGCCGTAGGTCGCCTCGACGGCGACCTGTGTCTCGCCCTCGAGCTCGCCCAGAAGGTCGAGGAACGTCTTGCTGTCGTTGTCGATGCGAACGGGCGGGTGTACCTCTCCTTGCCCGTCGATCACCGCCAGGACCGAGCGACGGCGATGAAGGTCGATGCCAACCGTGTTCATGAGAACACCTCCGTGATCGGGGACGTGAGGCTCGGTCTACGGCTGCCGCCGGACGCTGCCGGGCGCCAGCTCCTTCATGGCATCAACCCCCTGCGGGGGTCGGGCGCTCTGCGCCCTTGACAGCCGCTGCGCGCGGCGCGGGGCGGCGGGTGGGTCGGGGGAGGGGTGGTGCGCTGGAAGTTGTGCCTATGCGGCGAACTTCTGCTCGCCAGCCGAGTGAAACTCCGTAACCCACTCTCGGGGCACAAAGGTCGGCCGGTCCCGCTTACGCCGGATGTGTTCCGCGAACCAAAGGACGCCGCTCACGAAAAGGAGGGCGGGTCCGGATGCGGTGGGGGGTCGGGCAACTACGTCCGATCCGTCCGGGAAGACAATGGCAACGGGCCGTCGCCTGTCGATGGCCCGCGACATCAACACCGAGGCATCGGGCGAATCGGCAGGGATCAGCACGGTCCCGTCCGGGTAGCGCACATCGCTGTCCGGGTCGACCGCAATCTCGCTCAGGAGATCAAAGGCGGCGTCGGTGCCGGGCGTGTTCTTGCTGCGGGCTAGCTTCTCCATGATTCGATTATCGCTTCCCAGTGGGCCTTCAGGTGGTCGATCGCTGCCGGAATTGCCTCGGTTGTCGAACCCTCGTGGAACGCGGATTCAGGCTGCTTTCCGCCCTCCCGAGTGTAGCGGTGCATGTGGTGGCTACCCAAGTGGTTGTCATAGACACGGATGGTCTGCCAGTCGCCATCCTCGAAGGAGAGCAGGACGACCGAGTAGCGCTCAATCGGCCGTCCGGACTGGCTGAACCGGATGACGACCCCCGCGACGATCTCGATGTCGATTGTCCGCTCGTAGGGCACGGTCGGCAGCCTCACATCTGAGGCGGACAGGGATGGCGAATAGGCTTGCAACCGATGCCGAGCGACCCGAAGCAGAAGGCCCGCACCGAGCTGCGTGCGGCTCAGGCTGCTTTCGAGCGCGCCGAGAGCCAGCGCGAGAAGGCGGGGAGCGCGCGCCGCAAGAGCTTTGAAAGGGCGCAAGAGGCGGGGATGACCCTCCGCGAGATCGGCGAGATCGTCGGCCTGCATCACACCCGCGTCGGCGAAATTCTCCGCCGCGACTAGATCGTTTGGAGGGGCTGCCCTCCAAACCTGCTATGCTCCCGAACACATAACGATGCGGCGACCCGCCGTGCTCTAACACGACGGGCCGCCTGAGACACAAGGAGGCAAAGCTCCCCATGTCCTGTGACCAGCCTACGGATTGCGACGAGCGCGATCCCTCCAACTCCCTCACCCGCGACGAGCGGGATCAACGCGTCGTCTTGGCGTTCGTCCTCGATGAGCACCCGGACCAGCTGACGATTCCCGAGCTGTGTCGGGCGCTCTACGCCCATCCCGGCGACTTTGCCAGCGACGACGCCGTCGAGCGGGCGATCCGCGACCTCGACGGCGCAGGGCTCCTCTCCTGCGAGGGAGGGGTGGTCAGGCCGACTCGGGCAGCGCTGTGTTTTGCCCGGCTCGACGTCGCGCCGTGAACGTCGCCGAGCATTTCGGCAACAACCTGAGACGCGCCCGCAAGCAAGCTGGTTTCTCTCAGGAAGAGCTGGCCGTGCGCGCCTCGCTTCACCGGACCGAGATCGGCCTGGTGGAGCGAGGCGAGCGCAGCGTGCTGCTCGAAACCGCGATCAAGCTCGCTGGTGCAGCAGGCGTCCCCTTGGCCGATCTGATCGCCGGAGTCGAATGGTCGCCGGGCTTCTCTCAGCGCGGGCAGTTCGAGGCGCAAGAGGACGACGAGCGCTGACAGCGGCTTTTCGGGGGTCGGGGTGCAGCAGGGAGCCGGACGGGCCTCCTCCAGACGGTGGGCACAAGGTTCGCCCGGTTGCCTCGGCCCCCGAGAAGCCGCTGCACGCTCGAATGCCACTCTCGATCAGGCATTTGGCATCCGGCCTGGTCGGCAGGCTGGCTTGGATGACGCGCATATTCGACCGACGCCACGTCGTAGGCAATGCCAACGACACGGGCGGGAGGGAACGCCCTTCGCCCAATAGCTGAACCGGAAAATGGCCCGCGAGGGGCGACGGGGGCTGACCCCGGCCTAACGGCATATCGGGGCTTCGGATCGGATTCGGACGGCCGGCGGACCGGCGGCGAAATTCTTGTCGCGACAGGGGGCGAAGGCGCGATACCCGGCAATTCGGGGCCGCGAGAAGGTCGCCAGGAGTCCACCGTTGATCAGCGAGGCGAAATCGGCGCAAATCGACGTCGATGTGTCGTTCTTCCCTCAGGAACCTAGATTTTTGCATCGCATTGCCTGGCCTCGGAGGGGGTATGCCAGGTAAAGGGGGTTCTATGGCCTTTGGTCAGTATTCACCGATCTTGCCTTCGATGCGCGAATCCAGCCAAGCGCTGCTACTCCCTGAGCAGTTAAGGAAAGGTGGGTACCACCAGCTCGTTCCTAAATCAAGCCGAACGATTTACTAGCTTGTTCCCAGCTGCTTGCCGCTGCCCAAGGCGTTGCCTGCGGCCAACGCGATGGATGAAACTACGCTCCAATTGCCGGCGCTCTGGTCACAGGGCATCGTGATCAGCGGCAACACCGCTCGTCAGTTACTTGCGGGGCCTCAGGCCGTCGTCATACGGAGTGAGGACGATGGTTGGGTGGCGCGACTCGCCGATGGAACCATCGTGCCGGTGCGGCGGCCCGGTAAACAGCGTCCGCCGTCTACCCACCTGGAGCTAACGTCAGCCTCGGCAAGCGTCACGATCGCGACCCTGACGGCAGACCAACTGCGATGGGTTGTTGACGACAAGCCGACCGAGCCCGATGCCGTAACTGATCAGCTTTTCAGACGGTTTCATCTGGTCGTTGAGGACAAGAGCGAGCACCGCTCGGGCTTGCGAATACCCCAGGCGGGAGCGGTGCACGCGGTATTGGCTCATTGGTCGACCGAAGCGAGGGACCCGGCAACTGTCGTACTCCCGACCGGCACTGGAAAGACCGAGACGATGATCGCCTTGTTTGCCAGCGAGCGCTTGAAACGCCTTCTGATCGTCGTACCCACCGACAATCTGCGGACCCAGATAGCCGAGAAGTTCGAGACCTGGGGTGTGCTGGTTGACAACGGCGTCCTCGACTCCGATGCTCCACGACCAGTCGTAGGGCGGATTGCCCACCGGTTCCAAAGTTCAGACGATATGCGCAGGTTCATCGATGCCTGCAACGTGGTCGTCACGACCCCGAGTGCCTTACCTAAAGAGAGCAGAGCGCTTGATTCCCTGCTCCGGCGCTTCTCGCATCTCTTCGTTGACGAGGCCCACCACGTTACGGCCAATACTTGGTCGTGGACCATCCCGAGTTCCACGGAGACCGGTTTATGTGGTTTCGGTGTCCTGCAACATGACGCTATCCGGTAGAGGTTCGGGGTGCTCGTCCGCCGCCCGGCGGAGCGAGCCCGTAGGGCGAGTAGAGCCGGGCGGCGGGTCGGCGCCGACCTGCTCGCGGTAGGCCTGCTCGAACTCGACCGGCGGGATGTCGCCGATCGAGGAGTGAAGGCGGTCGTGGTTGAACCAGCTCACCCACTCGACGATCGCCAGCTCGGCCTGCTCGACCGAGCGCCAGGTGCGGTCGGCGATCAGCTCGGTCTTGAATGAGTCGACAAAACTCTCGGCCAGGGCGTTGTCAAACGCGTCCCCGGTCGAGCCCAGGGAGCCCAGCACGTCGTTGTCGTCGAGCTCCTGGGTGAACTCCGCCGAGGTGTACTGCGAGCCGCGGTCGGAGTGGTGCACGAGGGCGACGTCGGCGCCTGGCGAGCGCAGGCCCAGGGCCATGCGCAGGGCGTCGAGGACGAGGTCGGTGCGCATGTTGGTGGCCAGCTGCCAGCCGACCACCTTGCGCGAGAAGACGTCGATCACGAAGCTGAAGAAGACCACCCCCTCCCAGGTGCGCAGGTGGGTGAAGTCGGCCACCCAGAGGCGGTTCGGGGCCTCGGCGGTGAAGTCGCGATCGACGAGGTCGGGCTTTCGCTTGCCCTCGGGATCGGGCGTTGTGGTGCGCCACGGCTTGCCGCGGCGCTTGGCGCCCTGGATGCCGTTCCTTCGCATCAGCCGCTCCACCGCGCAGCGGGCGCACTCGATCCCCTGTCTGCGCAGCTCCTTCCAGGTGCGCCGCGATCCGTAGGCCTCGTAGTTGGCGGCGTGCACGCGCTTGATCTCGGCGAGCAGGCGCTCGTCGGAGATCTCGCGCGCCGAGCGGTTGCCCTTCGCCCGCTCGTAGTAGGCCGAGGCCGACACCTCGAGGGTCCTGCAGATCGGCTCGACCCCGAAGCGGTCGCGGTTCTCGTCGACGAACGCGCTCACCTCGGTCGGGGCGGGTCGAGCTCGGTGGCGAAAAAAACCGAGGCGGCCTTGAGGATCTCGTTGGCGCGCCGCAGCTCCTTGACCTCGCGGTCCAGTTCCTTCAGGCGCTCGCGCTCTTCGCTGGTGAGCAGGTCGCGCCTGTTGCCCTCGTCGGCTTCTGCCTGACGGACCCAGCGGCGCAGCGACTCGGGCTGGATGCCGAGATCCTTGGCGACCTGGGCGATCGGGCGGTTCGATTCAAGCGCGAGGCGGACGCCTCGCTCTCGCAACTCGTCGGGGTATTTCCTTTTGGCTGGCATTCGCGGAGGTTCTCCTCTCGCGAGGACGCAAAATCCTCGCTTCGAGGTCTCCGTGGAAGCCGGGATGGCTCAGTCGCGGGTTCGTGATTCCTTCGATGGAGGGCCGGTAGTTCAGTTCACGGCTACTCCATATCGCGGAGATGACCGTCGCCTTGGCGGACGCCTTATCTACTCGTTTCCGCTTGGTCTTGCACAGCGCCTCGGCTACTTCCAGTCGATCCGATACAGATCGATAGTCGAGCTGGCCGATCCCGATCGGGCAGTGGCCAAGGTTGCACTGGATCAGTTGCGCGCCGATCGCGAGCAAGGACTTGACCATCTGATCATGGCCAGGACGAACACGATCGAGCGGGCTGTCGAGCTTGTCCTCCCGCTATATGAGGAATTAGGCAGCGAGTTCGAGCCAGTCGCGTTGCACAGCAAACTGAGCGGGCCGGAACGGGACCGCCGTCTCACCGCCCTTCGCAGTCGCCAGAGTCGAATCATGGTTTGCGTTGACATGTTTGGAGAGGGCTTCGACTTTCCCGAGCTCAAGATCGCAGCCCTCCACAATCCACAGCGGAGCCTTGGCGCAGCCCTGCAATTCATCGGACGCTTTGCTCGCTCCGACCCACGGCTTGGCGCGGCTACGGCGATCGTCGCGCGTCCCGATCCCGGCTATGACCCACGCCTCAGAGCTCTGTATGCCGAGCGGATGCAATGGGATGAGGTTCTTCAGGTGCTGTCCGAGACGGCCGTCAACGCCGTTCGAGATTTGGATGAATTCGACGCTGGCTTCTCCGGTCCCGGTGACGATGAGCTCTCGGTCAGTGCGCTTCGTCCCAAGATGAGCACCGTCGTCTATGACACGACCTGCGAGGAGTGGAACCCCCACGCATTAGCGGAGCTGTTCAGTCCAGAGGACGTGCTGGCGGGACCCACGGTCAATGAGAATGAGCACGTGGCCTGGATCGTTGTTGAGCGGCGTGCGGGGGTTCGCTGGGCCGACCTTCGTTCAGTTGAGGATCTCGCAAACCACCTGCACTTGTTGCACTGGGATAGGGATCGCGCCCTGCTGTACATCAACAGCTCCGACCTCGGCAGTCTTCATGAAAATCTTGCGGAAGCGGTTTGCGGTGAAGGTGTGGCGCGCCTTCGCAATGAGACTCCGTATCGAGCCCTCGGAGATATTGATCGTCCGACCCCAACCAATATTGGCGTTCTGAGTGTCCGTCATCGGGGCAGACGCTTCTCGATGCACGTCGGACCTGACGTCCTTGAGGGGTTCTCGGTCGCCGAGCAGCAAGTCAGGGTCAAGACCAACATTTTCGTCAATGGATTCGTTGAGGGCGAACACGCAACGATGGGGGCGGCGCGTAAGGGTCGGATCTGGAGCCAGCGCGCTGCGCGATCAATTCACGAGTGGGTTCGGTGGGCGCGCTCCCTGGGGCCGAAGCTTCAAGACGACTCAATCAATCTCGACGGGCTGTTCCGGAACTTTGTCCGACCGCGTTCCTTGACTGAACGCCCGTCTCTGGTGCCACTGGACATTGGGTGGACTTGGTCGGCATACGTCGGCATGGGCGAGGCCGTCCGGCTTGTTGGCGACGAGACGTCGGTAGATTTGGTAGACGCGGAATTGGTCCTCCTTGATCGATCTGTCGATGGCCCGATCCGCTACCAGGTCCGCGCCGGTGATTTTGCCCTCGACTACGAGGCGGTGGTCGAAGACGAACAACTTGTCCATCGACCGCTGGGGGCTGATGGCCGGGTTGAGGGCGAAGGTGGCGATTCCCAGCTTCTAAGCGAGTACCTCAATCAGGCTGGCTGCACGATTTGGTTTGAGGATGAGGTCACGGTTGAGGCGCCGGAACTATTGCTTGAGATCGTCCGTGATCGACTGCCTCTTGATGCAGAGCAGCTCGTAGAACTCGATTGGTCTGGGATCGACATCAAGCGCGAGTCAATGGGAGCAGATCGTGACCAAGGTACCGTGCAGGCGCGAAGCGCAGAGCATCTGATCGGGCTTCGAGAGTGGGACGTGGTGATCAATGACGACGAAACGGGAGAGGTGGCAGACCTGGTCGCTCTCGCGCGTCAAGACGAAGACCTCATCGTCCAGCTCGTCCACTGCAAGTACTCGTCGGACGCGCAGGTCGGCGCACGGCTCGACGATCTTTATGAAGTCTGTGGCCAGGCACAACGCAGTGCTCACCACAGACACCACGTCAAAGAGATGATTAAGAACCTTATTCGGCGTGAGGGCAACCGGCAAGCGAAGGGACGCAACGGATTGCTCGTAGGAAGCAACGAGGTATTGGTGGAGCTACAGGACTGGGCGCAATACCGGCGAGCAAGACTCCATGTGACGATTGCCCAGCCAGGGTTAAGCGCCGCCGCTGCCTTACCTCGGCATCTTGAATTGCTTTCTTGCGTCGACCTTTACGTCAAGGAGATTGCCTTCGGTGGTTTCGAGGTGTGGTGCAGTGCCTAGCCGCTGGCCAGCACCGATCTCGGGGCCTTGAAGAACTTGGTCCCGAAATTGGTCCCCGACTCCACCGAACTCAGCCGAACTCCCTGGACGTGGTTCGCTCTACCGAGCCAGATTCGGCTCTATAGACGGGTTTCGGCGCGACTCATAATCCGTCGGTCGAAGGTTCGAGTCCTTCCCGCCCCACTCGTCTCAGGCCGCGAATACCTGCGTGCCGCGGATTTCTACTTTGTAGTCGGCGGGCAGGAGGATGATGGCGGTCTGGCTCTCCTTGGACTCACGACGTCGAGTCAGCAAATGCGCGAAGAAGGCGAGCGGGCCACCCCGAGGAGCGGCGACGATCTCACGTCCGTCTGGACAGACGATCGCAAGCGGCCGACGAGCTTCCACGGCTTCGGCAAGGATCGAATCGAAGCCCTGTTGGTCTGCGGCGATGAAGGTAGTTCCCTCGGGATAGCGATCGGGATTGAGCACGGCCTCAACCAGCCGCTCGTTGGCGATTTCGCCCGCCCGGGTGAACTTGCTGCTGCGCTTTGTCCCGTTCATGAATCGGCCCGCTGGGCCGCGGTTCCTATGCAGTTGCACCCGCGCGATGCCGGGCGTGCGTGTAGAGAGTCTCGGGTGCGATGTCGGCTTCGTTGGGCCAGACGATCGTGCCGGCGTCGGGGTCTGCCCGTAGCTGGCGGAAATACTCGGGATCGCGCAGCGGCTCGAAGATGCCGCCGTAGTCGAGCAGGTAGGACAGGTCGACGTCGGCGCTCGTCGAATCCTCGAAGCGCACGTGCACGGTACAGCCCTCCGTGGGCGTTGCCTCGATCAGCATTGGCGTACTTCTCATGGCATCGATGGTAGAGGGCTTATCCGAGCGGATCAATCGGGTGCGGCGGCTTGTGCTCGCGAGCCAGGTTCCAGTTCTGTCGCAGCTCCTCTTGATGCTCTTTCGCCCATTCGGTAACGAGCTTCTGGGCGCGGCGAGACAGCCCGCCTGCGATCAACTCAAGGTTGTCGATGTCAAATGACGCCTCGTCGTCGCCGTAGGTGGCGTGAAAGTGCGGCCGACCCCGTGCTGGGGCTCGTCGAAATACATCCAGATCACGATCCCGTAGAAGCTGCTGATTCGCGGCATAGGTTCCAGTCTCGCAGGGCGAGGGGACGGATTGTCTGCGGTGGCGACAGGAGGGATTCGAAAGACTTGGTCCCGAAATTGGTCCCCGACTCCTCCGAACTCAGCCGAACTCCTTGGACGTGATTCGCTCTATCGGGCCAGATTCGACTCTATGGGCAGGTTCCGGCGCGACTCATAATCCGTCGGTCGAAGGTTCGAGTCCTTCCCGCCCCATCAATTCAAGGAACCCGCGCGAAAAGCCAAGTGGTTGCGGCTCTCGGCGAGGATTGCGACTCGCTGCGCTACAGCCTCAAGGTCGCGCTTAATCTCGAAGTCCCAGATGCGCTCGACGGCCCACCCGAGCTCATCGAGTTCGCGATCGACTTCGCGGTCGCGCTCCACGTTGCGAGCGATCTTGTGGTCCCAATAGTCGCCTGAGCGGCCGGGGCGGTGCCTGCTCGGATGGCCGTGCCAGAAGGCACCGTCAACGAAGACGGCGACCTTGCGGGCGGGCCAGGCAAGGTCCGGCTTGCCTGGAGCGCGTCGGTAGTGGCATCGCCAGCCGCGCACCCCGAGGGCATAAAGGGCTTTGCGCAGACGTAGCTCGGGGGTCGTGTCGCCGCTGCGGACCGCTGCCATGATCCGGCGGCGTTGAGCCGGTGTGCGGGTGTCGGTCATCCTGCGCATCAGATCGTAGTGCGGAGCGCTCGTCCAGCGACGACGGCCTATGAAGATGTCCGCTGCGACCGGCAGTATTTGCGCGTGGCAAAACGGCGCGAGGCAGAGCAGCAGCACGGGCTCAGGAGCCGTGTCTACGTCCCGATCCTGCGTGAGCTCGTTCGCCGGTTCCGCAAGCCGGGTTCGCAGCGGGTCGAGTTCACGGTCCGTGACGTACGCGAGGTCGCGGACGACATCGGGATCGAGATTGGCAACGCGCCGGATCTTATCTACCGGATGCGGGCACGCACTCGGCTACCGGACGACATCCTCGATATGGGATTCACCATCCTGCGCGGCGTCGGCCGTGGCCGCTATGCCCTGGAGGTCGGCGGCGAGGCCGTCGTTCATCTCCCTGAGCACGAAATCCTCGACCACAACGACCAGACTCCGCTGCCGGTCAGGCGCCTTCTTCCCGAGAGCCTGGTGGACCTCGACGAGCAGGGTCTCCTTACGATGGTGAGCTACTGCAAGCTGCTCGATCACTTCACGGGTCTGACGGTCTACCGGCTGCGCTCGCACGTCCGCAAGTCCGTTCCGAATGTCGGTCAGGCTGAGCTGGACGAGATCGACGTCGGGGTCGCGATGCGCGACGACGACATCCCGGTCGTCTTCCCGATCGAGGCCAAGGCGGCCGACGAGGTCATTAACCGCGTGCAGATCGCCACCGCCGTGGCGTATTGCCAGACGTACTTTTCGGGCCACCAGATTCGGCCGATTGTCGTCAAGCTGACCTACGACGGGGTCGTGCACTTCCTTGAGTTCCGCCCGACGACCGCCTTGGCGGGGCTGCGGGCGATCAACTCGTGCGGTTATCGGCTCAACCCAGCGAAAAAGCAGCTTGAGCTGATCCGCGAGACGCAGGCAACCCTCGACCGGGAGGCGGTCGAGCCGTCTCGGATCGACTTCGGCGAAGCGGAGGGTTCCAAGTGAGCGCGCCGGTTTGCGTAGACCTCTTCTGTGGGGCGGGCGGGCTCTCCACGGGTCTGCTAGACGCAGGCGTCGCCGTGAAGGTCGGGATTGACAGCAACGCTCCGAGCGTCGAAACGTTCGAGCTGAACCACCTTCCCCGGGGCGCGACGGGGGTACAGGCAGACGTGAAGGCAATGACCGGCGCTGATCTGCGTGAACTCGCCAGCGCGCCAATCGACCTCTTGGCTGGAGGTCCGCCGTGTCAACCCTTCAGCGTGGCGGGGCGGCGGCGCGGGCTCGAAGACATCCGCGGCGATCTCATCTTCGACTTTGTGCGGCTGCTGGCAGAATCGGAGGCCGACGCGTTCGTGTTCGAGAACGTCCCCAACCTGGCAGCCGTCAGCGGAGGGGAGGTGGTGGCGACGCTCAAGCGATCGATCCCCGAGGCCGGCTATTCGGCCGCCGAGGCGATTTTCTTCGCGGCCGACTATGGCGTTCCCCAGATGCGCAAGCGGCTATTCGTCGTAGGAGCTAGAGACCGAACGATACCGATGCCGCCCGAGGCCACCCACGGGAGCGAAACCTCTCTGCTCGGAACAGGCCCGTACGTGACGGCATCCGAGGTCTTGGACGACCTCCCAGACGTCGAGGTGCCAGAGGCAGAGGCGGTCCCCAACCACGAGCCGACCTTCCACAGCGAACAAATGCTTGATGTTTTCGCGACGCTGGAGCCGGGCAAGCGCGATCCGAAGTCTCGCCACGACCGCCTGCATCCGGACCGTCTCGGTTACACCCTGAGGGCCGGGACGGGCAACTTCTCGCCCCTTCGACCCGTGCATCACCGCTATGACCGCGTGCTAAGCGTGCGCGAGTGCGCGCGGCTCCAGTCCTTTCCGGATACGTTCATATGGCCAGATACGATGGCGAGGCTCCAGCAGTACCGACAGGTGGGGAACGCGGTCCCCCCGTTGCTCGCGCAGGCTGTCGCCCGACACGTGGCAGACGCGATGGAGTGGACGCTGGAGCCCGGGCGCTTCCGCGTCGACGAGCCTCCGGCGACTGCGCGTCTCACTCTCGCCGAGCGCATCGAGCGGCGGCAGAGGTTCATGCGGGGCGGTGCCGCACTCGTGCACGCGAAGACGGCTGCCTGACGAAACACGTCGGAGCGAGGCTATGCGGCGACGAAATCAACGCCGCAAAGCGGACCCTCGAGGTGTCGGCCTCGGCCTACTACGAGCGGGCGAAGGGCAACCGCTCGGCGCGCGAGATCTCCGACGAGCGCCTGCTCGCCGAGATCAAGCGCGTGCACGCCGCCAACTACGAGGCCTACGGATCGCGGCGCACCTGGAAGGAGCTGCGCAGGCAGGGGATCGAGTGCGCCCGCTGCGCGGTGGAGCGGCTGATGCGAAGGAACGGCATCCAGGGCGCCAAGCGCCGCGGCAAGCCGTGGCGCACCACAACGCCCGATCCCGAGGGCAAGCGAAAGCCCGACCTCGTCGATCGCGACTTCACCGCCGAGGCCCCGAACCGCCTCTGGGTGGCCGACTTCACCCACCTGCGCACCTGGGAGGGGGTGGTCTTCTTCAGCTTCGTGATCGACGTCTTCTCGCGCAAGGTGGTCGGCTGGCAGCTGGCCACCAACATGCGCACCGACCTCGTCCTCGACGCCCTGCGCATGGCCCTGGGCCTGCGCTCGCCAGGCGCCGACGTCGCCCTCGTGCACCACTCCGACCGCGGCTCGCAGTACACCTCGGCGGAGTTCACCCAGGAGCTCGACGACAACGACGTGCTGGGCTCCCTGGGCTCGACCGGGGACGCGTTTGACAACGCCCTGGCCGAGAGTTTTGTCGACTCATTCAAGACCGAGCTGATCGCCGACCGCACCTGGCGCTCGGTCGAGCAGGCCGAGCTGGCGATCGTCGAGTGGGTGAGCTGGTTCAACCACGACCGCCTTCACTCCTCGATCGGCGACATCCCGCCGGTCGAGTTCGAGCAGGCCTACCGCGAGCAGGTCGGCGCCGACCCGCCGCCCGGCTCTACTCGCCCTACGGGCTCGCTCCGCCGGGCGGCGGACGAGCACCCCGAACCTCTACCGGATAGCGTCATGTTGCAGGACACCGAAACCACATAAACCGGTCTCCGTGGAACTCGGGATGGTCCAAAGTGCGGCCGACCCTCGTGCTGGGGCTCGTCGAAATACATCCAGATCACGATCCCGTAGAAGCTGCTGATTCGCGGCATAGGTTCCAGTCTCGCAGGGCGAGGGGACGGATTGTCTGCGGTGGCGACAGGAGGGATTCGAAAGACTTGGTCCCGAAATTGGTCCCCGACTCCTCCGAACTCAGCCGAACTCCTTGGACGTGATTCGCTCTATCGGGCCAGATTCGACTCTATGGGCAGGTTCCGGCGCGACTCATAATCCGTCGGTCGAAGGTTCGAGTCCTTCCCGCCCCATCAATTCAAGGAACCCGCGCGAAAAGCCAAGTGGTTGCGGCTCTCGGCGAGGATTGCGACTCGCTGCGCTACAGCCTCAAGGTCGCGCTTAATCTCGAAGTCCCAGATGCGCTCGACGGCCCACCCGAGCTCATCGAGTTCGCGATCGACTTCGCGGTCGCGCTCCACGTTGCGAGCGATCTTGTGGTCCCAATAGTCGCCTGAGCGGCCGGGGCGGTGCCTGCTCGGATGGCCGTGCCAGAAGGCACCGTCAACGAAGACGGCGACCTTGCGGGCGGGCCAGGCAAGGTCCGGCTTGCCTGGAGCGCGTCGGTAGTGGCATCGCCAGCCGCGCACCCCGAGGGCATAAAGGGCTTTGCGCAGACGTAGCTCGGGGGTCGTGTCGCCGCTGCGGACCGCTGCCATGATCCGGCGGCGTTGAGCCGGTGTGCGGGTGTCGGTCATCCTGCGCATCAGATCGTAGTGCGGAGCGCTCGTCCAGCGACGACGGCCTATGAAGATGTCCGCTGCGACCGGCAGTATTTGCGCGTGGCAAAACGGCGCGAGGCAGAGCAGCAGCACGGGCTCAGGAGCCGTGTCTACGTCCCGATCCTGCGTGAGCTCGTTCGCCGGTTCCGCAAGCCGGGTTCGCAGCGGGTCGAGTTCACGGTCCGTGACGTACGCGAGGTCGCGGACGACATCGGGATCGAGATTGGCAACGCGCCGGATCTTATCTACCGGATGCGGGCACGCACTCGGCTACCGGACGACATCCTCGATATGGGATTCACCATCCTGCGCGGCGTCGGCCGTGGCCGCTATGCCCTGGAGGTCGGCGGCGAGGCCGTCGTTCATCTCCCTGAGCACGAAATCCTCGACCACAACGACCAGACTCCGCTGCCGGTCAGGCGCCTTCTTCCCGAGAGCCTGGTGGACCTCGACGAGCAGGGTCTCCTTACGATGGTGAGCTACTGCAAGCTGCTCGATCACTTCACGGGTCTGACGGTCTACCGGCTGCGCTCGCACGTCCGCAAGTCCGTTCCGAATGTCGGTCAGGCTGAGCTGGACGAGATCGACGTCGGGGTCGCGATGCGCGACGACGACATCCCGGTCGTCTTCCCGATCGAGGCCAAGGCGGCCGACGAGGTCATTAACCGCGTGCAGATCGCCACCGCCGTGGCGTATTGCCAGACGTACTTTTCGGGCCACCAGATTCGGCCGATTGTCGTCAAGCTGACCTACGACGGGGTCGTGCACTTCCTTGAGTTCCGCCCGACGACCGCCTTGGCGGGGCTGCGGGCGATCAACTCGTGCGGTTATCGGCTCAACCCATCGAAAAAGCAGCTTGAGCTGATCCGCGAGACGCAGGCAACCCTCGACCGGGAGGCGGTCGAGCCGTCTCGGATCGACTTCGGCGAAGCGGAGGGTTCCAAGTGAGCGCGCCGGTTTGCGTAGACCTCTTCTGTGGGGCGGGCGGGCTCTCCACGGGTCTGCTAGACGCAGGCGTCGCCGTGAAGGTCGGGATTGACAGCAACGCTCCGAGCGTCGAAACGTTCGAGCTGAACCACCTTCCCCGGGGCGCGACGGGGGTACAGGCAGACGTGAAGGCAATGACCGGCGCTGATCTGCGTGAACTCGCCAGCGCGCCAATCGACCTCTTGGCTGGAGGTCCGCCGTGTCAACCCTTCAGCGTGGCGGGGCGGCGGCGCGGGCTCGAAGACATCCGCGGCGATCTCATCTTCGACTTTGTGCGGCTGCTGGCAGAATCGGAGGCCGACGCGTTCGTGTTCGAGAACGTCCCCAACCTGGCAGCCGTCAGCGGAGGGGAGGTGGTGGCGACGCTCAAGCGATCGTTCGCCGAGGCCGGCTATTCGGCCGCCGAGGCGATTCTCTTCGCGGCCGACTATGGCGTTCCCCAGATGCGCAAGCGGCTATTCGTCGTAGGAGCTAGAGACCGAACGATACCGATGCCGCCCGAGGCCACCCACGGGAGCGAAACCTCTCTGCTCGGAACAGGCCCGTACGTGACGGCATCCGAGGTCTTGGACGACCTCCCAGACGTCGAGGTGCCAGAGGCAGAGGCGGTCCCCAACCACGAGCCGACCTTCCACAGCGAACAAATGCTTGATGTTTTCGCGACGCTGGAGCCGGGCAAGCGCGATCCGAAGTCTCGCCACGACCGCCTGCATCCGGACCGTCTCGGTTACACCCTGAGGGCCGGGACGGGCAACTTCTCGCCCCTTCGACCCGTGCATCACCGCTATGACCGCGTGCTAAGCGTGCGCGAGTGCGCGCGGCTCCAGTCCTTTCCGGATACGTTCATATGGCCAGATACGATGGCGAGGCTCCAGCAGTACCGACAGGTGGGGAACGCGGTCCCCCCGTTGCTCGCGCAGGCTGTCGCCCGACACGTGGCAGACGCGATGGAGTGGACGCTGGAGCCCGGGCGCTTCCGCGTCGACGAGCCTCCGGCGACTGCGCGTCTCACTCTCGCCGAGCGCATCGAGCGGCGGCAGAGGTTCATGCGGGGCGGTGCCGCACTCGTGCACGCGAAGACGGCTGCCTGACGAAACACGTCGGAGCGAGGCTAGGCCGCGACGAAATCAACGCCGCAAAGCGGCTAGGGACGAAGAAACTTGGTCCCGAAATTGGTCCCCGACTGCACCGAACTCAGCCGAACTCCTCGGACGCGATTTGCTCTACCGGGCCAGATTCGCCTCCGTGGACGGCTTCCGGCGCGACTCAGAATCCGTGGAGCGCAGGTTCGAGTCCTTCCCGCCCCATCGAGAAACGGCTCTGGAAAGCGAAACGTCGCGAGCGCGAGAAGGAATTGGTCCCGAAATTGGCCCCGAACTCCCCCGCACGCGCTCCGGCCCGTGCTCTTCGGTCAAGGACGCGCGCGGCACTACACTCGGCGTTGTGGGCGACCCCCTGGACCTAACGATCCTCTACGAGGAGGGAGGCGACGGCTGGATCGTCTCCTCGATTCCCGAGGTCCCCGGCGTGCTCAGCCAGGGCCGCACCAAGAAGGAGGCCCGTGAGATGGCGTTGGACGCCCTCGCGGGAATGCTGAAGCTGCGCGCGGCATAGAGCATGAGCCGCAGGGCAGGGCCGTCGGCAGCGAGTCGCTCAACATCGTCGCGGCGTGAAGCGACGTGAGCAAGGAGGCACCATGAACCGGTGGAAGCGGCTCCCGTGGTGGAGCACGATTCTTGCCGTTCTGGCGGCGTTGGTAATTGCCATCGCAGGGTGCGGGGCCGATGAATCGTCAACTACGGCGACGGGGGCGAAGAAGGAGGAGGAGTCAGCGAAGAGGGTGGGCGCCGAATCGAACCCGGACAAGGTGGCGCGTTCATACGCCCGAGAAGTCTCGGGCGGCAAGTGGGAGTACGGCGGTCCCAGCTCTGCCGCCTACGGCGGTTGCCTTGAAGCTCTCCTCGGGGAACACGTCGGCACCCCCGGCGTCAGCTACAAGGACGAATTCCCCGAGCCGGCACTGCAAGCCATCCACGAGAAGGCATTGCGGGACTGCTCTTGACGGACGCCAAGTTCTGCCGAGGGCTTTGAGAGCCTCTGTCTGTGGTCCCGACCGACCGAGAGATCTTCATCGACGTGGAGCCGGACATTCGCATCCGGTATTTGCGTAGCGAGCCTCCGCCGCCGGTGTCCTATGCGATCACGCTGGAGACCTTTGAGGACCGGGAATGGACGACCGTGCGCCTCTGGGACAACGCCGACGCGGTCGATGAGCACCATGAGCACGAATACACGCGAGCCGGTGGGAAGCAGGCACCGGCCGTTCTCGATTTCGACTCTCAGATCGTGAGACAATGGCGGCAGTCATGAGACGCCAGGATGCCAACATCGATCCCGCGACCGAGAGGGTTCTCGCCGGCATTGAGAACGAAGAGTTGGCTGCCCGCTATCCGAACCGGGCGCACTTCATCTCGGCCGACAATCCTCATCAGGGGGAGATGGCGACGCGTGCACTGTTCGACGGCGAGCCCGTCGTGATCGTCTATTCAGACGGTCATGAGCTGCTGGTCCAACCCGAGGAAGCGCGCGGCTTCGCACGCTGGTCTCGGGCCGCAGCGGCGCTTCTGCTGCGCTTCCGCCGCCTCGATCGGGGCACCCTGCAGCTGCCCCCTCGCGCCCACATCGAGGCTCGCGACTCGGGCGGCCACCCGATCGCAGCGTAGTCCGAACCGGCGGAGGAGAACGCCTCTTTCGTGGGCAACCGTATAGGGGCAAAAACTTGGTCCCGAAATTGGTCCCCGGCTCCACCGAACTCGGCCGAACTCCTGGGACGTGATTCGCTCTATCAGGCCAGATTCGGCTCCATAGACGGGTTCCCGCGCGACTCATGATCCGTGGCGCGCGGGTTCGAGTCCTGCCCGCCCCGCTCTCCGAGATGACGTTCGTTTCC